>CALNXZ010000014.1:645000-2555343 GCA_942490655.1 uncultured Gammaproteobacteria bacterium
CTTCTCGGGGGTCAACTGAGAGACACCGTTCCCTCAGCGAGCCGCGCATTATACGGTGCAATCCGATGCCGTCAACACCTTTTCGGTTTTTTTTTCAGATTCACCGAAATGCCCGTCCGGCGTGGCTTCCGAGGATGTCGGTCAGATCGGAAAAGGCGCGCTTTTCCCCTGCAATTTGCCGTTTACAGGCCCCCAGGGCTAATCGCCCTGATACACCATGTAGACGTCGGCGCGCTCATAATCTGAGGGTGCGGGCGGCTTCGAATGGCGAAATCCCGCAGATTCATACAGCGTCAGGGCCGCGACCAGGCTGCTGTGGGACTCCAAATACAAGGATTTACCAGCCAGAACGCCAAATCGGCCAAGCGCTGCGCACAATAACAGGCGTCCGAGGCCCTTACCCTGATAGCCGGATGTAACCGCCATTTTTGTCAATTCGAAGACCTGGCCACCCCGATGCTTGAGCGCGACCGTACCGACCACCTCGTCGCCGTGGATTGCATATAGAATCGCACCGCCGTGATTGATAATAGTGCCCTCCGGATCCTGAAGTATCGCGCGATCGATAGCTTCAACACGAAAGTATTTCTCCAGCCACTCCAGGTTCAGACGCTGAAATGCCGCACCATAAATGGGGGAATAATCAATTATTCGGAACTCAGTTGCGTTCGGCACGCCACGCCTTGAACTCTTCGCTGCTGACGAGTGTTGAGAATCCCTGAAACTTGTCGCGCCGAAGTTTGGCTTCGTCCAGTTGATGGTCAAAGTTGTCTTCCAAATAGGTCAACGGCTCTATGGCACCGTCGAAATCCTGTGCTCGCGCCCGCGCCCGCAACAACGACCACCAGCCTAGCTCAAGAGAGGCTTCGTCTTGCGTCGCTTCCACAGCGTACCTCTCGGCGTCATCTATTTTTCCGAGCGCCAGAGCCAGCGCCGAAAGCCGTGCCGGAACTGCGCCTTCCTTGACGGCAAAATTCGCGTGAAATCGACCCAACGCAACATACGATTCCTCGTATGCCTGTGTTCTGACAAAAAAGTCCGAGATCATGAGCGCGTAATTCGGATCCTGAGAATAGACATCCACGAAAATTTCCAGCGCATGTACGAAACGATCCGTGTCCTTCGATGCGTATGCCATGAAAACAGCGTATTTGGCGATGAACGGCTCGCGCTTGAGCGCTTCATTGAATTCGTCGTATATCTCGAAGAATCGCGCCGCCTGCTGGTCCCTGGACGCCTTGAAAATTTCGGTAACCTGAAACAGCTCGAGTTCGCTTGGATTGGGTACCGAAATTTGTTTTCGAATTGAGGCCTTCGTTGGCATTGCCATGACGAGATCCTCGCCAATCGCTGCCGACAGCATTTGTCCCAGGCCGCTGTCAAACCAATCGACAATGATCAGACGCGCGCGTGAATCATGCCGCAGTTCGAATACCTGGTAGGCGTACTCATAATTGGCCCGATTGAACCGTACACCCGCCCGCCCTTTGCCATTTTCAAAAACGAAGTCAACAAGTTGCGCGTCAACCTTTGACCCGGCAGGAGGCAGGTTGCGCCGAAACCCTTCCTCAACTATCTGCCAGAAATTATCGTTCAGAATCTTTTTTGCGTCGGGCTCTATGACTCGCGAACTGGTTATTCGATTACTCAGATCCGTTTTGTCGATAGCGCTCTGAATTTTCGTGAACGACTGGCTATTAACCGCCGACAGGATTTCCAGGAATTGCCCAAAAGCCTTTTGGTCATTTTCGGCGGCATAAAGGGGCGCGGCCAAAACTGAGAGTAAGGCGATTGTGGTTACGACTTTTACTATCTTCAAGTCAGCACCTCGCATCCGATCACGCTGCAGGGCTACGCGCGTCGTCTTCGGCGCATAGGACTTCAGGTTAAGCTAACACGAGCAAATTTTCGCTTGCCAACCTGATAAACATTGCTGGTTCCGGCCCTCAAGGTCAAAGACCGGTCTTCAACTTTCTCGCCGTCAATCTTGACTGCGCCTTGCTTAATCATTCTGAAAGCATCCGACGTGCTACTCACAAGACCCGCATTCATCAGCAAGTGTGCAATTCCGAGAGCACCGTCTTCACTTTTTAGCGTCACCTCGGGGATTTCTTCCGGCATAGCCCCTTGCTGAAACCGCGATACAAACTCCTGCCTGGCAGCCTCGGCATCCCGGTCGCTATGAAATCTGGCAACGATTTCCTCGCTAAGTTCAAATTTTGCGTCACGAGGATTCATGCCGTCCGCGACTGCCTGCCTCAGGGACTTGATGCTGTCGAGACTGCGAAAGCTCAAAACCTCAAAATAGCGCCACATTAGTTCGTCCGATATCGACATGATTTTGCCGAACATTTCGTCCGGCGAGTCAGTTATGCCAATGTAGTTGCCAAGAGACTTGGACATCTTCTGCACGCCATCAAGGCCTTCAAGCAATGGCGTAGTGATGACGATCTGCGGCGGCTGCCCGTAGTCCTGTTGCAACTGACGCCCGACCAGAAGATTGAATTTCTGATCCGTTCCACCGAGCTCGACATCTGCCTTTAGTGCAACCGAGTCGTAGCCCTGCACCAGGGGATACAAGAACTCGTGGATCGATATGGCCTGACCGCCGGTATAACGTTTGTTGAAATCGTCGCGCTCAAGCATGCGCGCGACAGTATGGCGTGCCGCCAGTTTAATCAGTCCGGCCGCATCCATCTTCCCCATCCAGTTCGAATTGAATTCCACCCGGGTCTTGTCTTCGTCCAGAATCTTGAATATCTGTTTTTCGTAGGTGGCCGCGTTCGCCTGAATTTCCTCAGTGGTCAATGGCGGCCGAGTCGAGTTTTTGCCCGAAGGATCGCCGATCATGCCCGTAAAATCGCCGATCAGGAAAACCACGTCATGCCCGAATTGCTGAAACTGGCGCATCTTATTGATCAGTACGGTATGACCGATGTGCAGATCCGGAGCCGTCGGGTCGAAACCCGCTTTCACGATCAATGGTCGGCCTTCCTTCAGCTTGGCCTCAAGGCCGCCTTCGGGAAGTACTTCGTCGGACCCTCGGGTCAGCTCTTTGATTTGGTGCTTGATACCTGACATTGGCTCGGTTTCTTACGTGCGTCGCGGGAGCGAAACTGTAGCATTCCCCGACTGGTTAACACCATGAGTTATAACACTTTTTCTTTGACGTAAAAAAAGCCGCGCTGTAGAGTAGCGTCTTCCAGCCATCGAGGGGCGCAGACTTGAATCGTCCGGTCAGTCCACTACTTCACGACTACAAACAGTCTGTTTCAGACCGACCCAGGAAATCCAAGGCACTTCAATGGTTTGCGGTGGGCCTCGGCATCCCGTTGATGGTACTTGCTCTCGTCAGTACGCTTCAGGATACAACGCCGCAAGCACCAAAAACGATCGCGCCTACGATGAGCGCGAGCACCGATGAGCCGCCGGTCCTGCCACCGGTAGATACCGTTGATCTGTTGCAGGAAGCAGCGGCCCTGTTGCCGGAGCCGATACCCAGTTTCGACACACTCGTGCTGCGCGTCGCGTCTGGCGATACAATGGAAAAACTGTTTCGCAAGAACAAGCTCAGCATCGGTAACCTGATGTCCATTGCTCAACTGGATGAGGCCAAGACGCGTTTTCGCCGCATCAAACCGGGCGACGTATTTGAAGTAACGCACGACCAGGGCAATGTGCTCAGCCTGTACTCCGAGCTTGACCTGACGAGTGCGCTCAGGATCAGCCGGCAGGAGTCCGGGTTTGCGGCTGAAATCATCGATCGTCCGATCGAAATCAGAAAACGCATGGCGCACGGTGTCATTCAGAGTTCATTGTTTGAAAGCGGGGCCGAAGCAGGCCTGTCCGACAAAGTGATCATGAACATTGCCGGTATCTTTGCCTGGGATGTCGATTTTGTGCTCGATATTCGACAAGGTGACAATTACTACGTGCAGTTCGAAGAAATATGGCAGGACGGTAAGTACATCTCTGATGGCGAGATAATTGCTGCGGAATTCAACAACAATGGTCGAACCATTCAGGCAATACGCTTCATCGACGATAATGCCCGCAGCGAGTACTTTACGCCGGCGGGTGACAGTATGCGAAAAGCCTTCATCCGCGCGCCCGTTGATTTCACCCGTATCAGTTCAAATTTCAACCCAAATCGCAAACACCCCATCCTCAACAAAATTCGCGCGCACCAGGGCGTGGACTATGCCGCACCCAGCGGTACACCGATCAAGGCATCCGGTGATGGCAAGGTAATCTTTCGTGGTACCAAGTCCGGTTACGGCAAGACAGTTATTTTGCAGCACGGCGGCAACATAACAACGTTGTACGCGCACATGTCGAATTACGTTTTGAAAGTCGGCGTCGGCACGCGCGTCAGGCAAGGTCAGACCATTGGTTATGTCGGCAGAACCGGGCTCGCCACAGCGAATCACCTGCATTACGAGTATCGCCTGAATGGCGTGCACAGAAACCCTCGCACCGTCGAATTGCCCAACGCGGATCCGATCGACGCTGTATACCGTGACCGATTCATGGCGACGGCCGAGCCTATCCTGAGAGAACTGGAACAGTTCAAAAGTACGCAGGCATCTTCTGTCGCGTACAACAGCCAGTAGACTGGAGGGTGTGTGCTTATTTTGTCGGCCTGATGTCCGGCACCAGCATGGACGGCATCGATGCCGTCCTGGTTCGCTTCGGTGACCGGGACGTCACGATACATGCAACCCATACCGCGCAATATCCGCCAGCACTCAAGCAGGCATTGCTTGCTGCAATTCGCAAGCCGCTTGATGTGCCTTTGGACACATCAGGTGACCTTGACCGGCGCGTTGGAGAATGTTTTCGAGATGCGGCCCTGGCGGTGATCGATATCGCCGGGATTGACCGTCGCGAGATCGTCGCGATCGGTAGTCATGGACAGACCCTGCGCCACCAACCGAATGCAGCGAAACCATTCTCTCTGCAGATCGGAAACGCCGAGATTATTGCCCGCGGGACCCGCACGACCACGGTTGCGAATTTTCGTCAGGCGGATATCGCTGCAGGCGGTCAGGGCGCCCCACTCGTGCCGCCCTTCCACCAGTGGCTATTCGGCTCGACGGCGTCGAATCGCGTGGTTGTCAATATTGGCGGGATCGCCAACATCACGATCCTGCGCGGCAACGGCTCGGACGTTCTCGGTTTCGACACAGGTCCCGGCAACGGTTTGATGGATGCATGGATTCGGCACCATCGCGAGCAGACCTTCGATCAGGGCGGTCTCTGGGCCGCCAGCGGGTCCGTGAACCGAAGTTTTCTTGAGCGGCTGCTCGATGACAGCTACTTCGACCTGCCGCCGCCGAAGAGCACTGGTTTTGAATACTTCAATTTGCCCTGGCTGCAAGGCATTGATGTGAGTGGAATTGCACCTGCCGACGTACAGGCGACACTCTGCGAACTCAGCGCGGTAACGATTGCAAATGCAATCGCCAAGTATTCAGGCGATAGGCATGACGTGTTTGTCTGCGGTGGCGGCTCGCACAATACTGAGCTCATGCGTCGACTGCGCCGCAACCTGCCGGACGCTGAAGTATTGAGTACCGCCGCGGCAGGATTGGACCCCGACTGGGTTGAGGCCGTTGCATTTGCCTGGCTGGCTATGCGAACGATGCGGGGTGAAACCGGAAACCTTCCGAGTGTGACCGGTGCAAGTCACAAGGTGGTGCTTGGCGATATACACTCGGCCTGACCATGAACAACCTTTATATCAATCGCGAACTGAGTCTGCTTGAGTTCAACAAACGTGTATTGGCACAAGCACAAGATCCCAATGTGCCATTGCTCGAACGTTTGCGCTTCCTGTGTATCAGTTGCACAAACCTCGATGAGTTTTTTGAAATTCGTGTCGCGGGTCTGAAGCAACGTATGGAAATCGGCGCCCCTGCCCAGGGCCCGGAAAAGTTGCCAGCCGTAGACATTTTTAACGAGTTGCGCGCCAAGGTAACCGGCGCAGTCGATCAGCAATACAAGGTGTTAAACGAGCAACTGTTTCCACAGTTGGCGAAAGCCGGCGTACGTTTTGTGCGCAGTGTCGATTGGACTCAGAAACAACGTAAGTGGCTGGACACTTATTTCAATGAACAGGTCGTACCGGTCCTGACGCCGCTGACTTTCGACCCGTCGCGGCCGTTTCCGAGGGTGCTCAACAAGAGCCTGAACTTCATCGTTCGACTGCATGGAAAAGATGCTTTCGGCAGGCGACGCCATCGCGGCATGGTACAAGCCCCTCGATCTTTGCCGCGGGTTATTCGATTGCCCGACAGCATCAGCAAGAAAGGCGAGCACAATTTCGTCTTTCTATCATCGATTATCCGCGTCAATGTCGACGGCCTTTTCCCGGGTCTGGAAGTGGATGGCTGCTACGAGTTTCGCGTAACGCGAAACAGCAACCTCTATGTCGACGACGAGGAGGTCAGCGACCTCGTTCGAGCTCTGGAAGGACAGCTTGAGGCCAGCCGCTACGGCGCTGCCGTTCGTATCGAGATAGGTATGTTGTGCCCGGACGATCTTCGCGAGTTCCTGCTCAATCATTTTGAGCTGGGCGAAGACGACTGTTACATGGTTGACGGCCCGGTTAACCTCAATCGCCTCGCGACTGTCTGTGAGCTGGATGACCGATCGGAACTTCTTTATGAACCGTTCGTGCAGGGATTTCCTCCGGAGCTACGCAGTGATGAGAACATATTTTCGATACTCGATAAGAAAAACGTACTCCTGCACCACCCGTATCATTCATTCGCACCCGTTATAGATTTCATCGGCGCCGCCGCAGCCGATGCCGACGTGTTGGCGATCAAGCAAACGCTGTATCGCACGGGAGCCGCATCACCCATCGTTGATCATCTGGTGAGCGCGGCGCGCTCCGGAAAAGAGATCACGGTCGTAATCGAGCTGATGGCCCGATTCGATGAGGCAGCGAACATCGCTCTTGCAAATCGCCTGCAAGAAGCTGGCGCACATGTTGTTTACGGGCTGGTCGGATTCAAGACGCACGCGAAGATGACGCTGGTCGTGCGGCGGCGTAGCGGCAAGCTTGTTCGTTACGTGCACCTCGGTACCGGCAACTATCATCACACCACTTCCTCGGTCTACACCGACTACGGTTACCTGAGCAGTAGCAAACGGCTGGGCGCAGACGTGCACAATTTATTTCTGCAGTTAACCAGCCTGACGCGTGCCGATAGCATGACTCGCATGCTTGCGTCTCCATTCAGTCTGTTTGACGCCTTGCTGGAAAAAATTCGACGCGAAACGGCGCATGCCAAAGAGGGTAAGAAGGCCCTGATTATCCTCAAGGTCAATGCGCTCAATGAACCGCAATTGATTGACGCGCTCTACGAAGCGTCGCAGGCGGGCGTCCAGGTGGAACTGATACTTCGGGGTATCTGTTCCTTACGCCCGGGAGTGAAAGGGTTGTCCGACAACATCCGTGTTCGTTCGATAGTCGGGCGTTTTCTCGAACACTCGCGCGTCTACTATTTTCTCAATGACGGCAAAGAAGAGTTCTATTGTTCGAGCGCTGACTTGATGGATCGCAATATGTTTCGCCGCAACGAATCCTGCTTCGCGATCAAGCAGGTTCCTATGAAGAAGCAAATACGCCACGACCTCGAATTGTTCCTGGCAGACAATTGTCAGTCCTGGGAGCTCAAAGGGGATGGCAGTTATGTGCGACTCACGCCCGGCAAGAACAAGCGAGTCTCCGCGCAGGAAACCTTTCTAAGCGAATTAGCTGGACCGAAACTCGTTTAGAACAGAATCGATCAGGGTGTCGATCAACTTGACCATTGAGAAGGCGCCACCCAGATACAGTTTCCCCGTAAGCGCCAGTATGCAGATACCGTGAATACCACTCCAAAGCGCTGTCGCCGTGTGGTCAATTTCCTGTGATTTGTGGCCTGGTGCGATATCGCGCAGGTTCTCGGCCACCATTTCGAACATGACGTCCCGGCGTTCCTTCATCAGCACCGGTGTCGGCAGTCCACGCGGCGCCTGATGTTCGAACACCAGTCTCCAGCGATCCGGGTGATCAGTCGCATACTTTACGTAGTACTCGGCCATAGTCCGGATACGGGCTTCGGGGTTGCGCTTTTTCTTCGTCTCGCGCTGAATTAACGCCGCCATATCGTCGATCGTCCACGCATTGAGGTGTATGACCAGGTCATCGAAATTGCGAAAAACATGGTACAAAGTGCCGACGGTATAGCCGATCTTACTGGCCACCTTGCGTGCCGTAAGCGACTGAAATCCTTCAATTTCCACGTGTTTAGCCGCGGCGGAAATTGCCATCTCGCGTATCTCGTCGCGGCTGTGGTCGCTGCGTCGCCCCATAATTTATGTCCAATCCAAAAGCCCCTGATTGAGCCAAACTTTAACATTATTTGAACAACGTTCAATAAATGTGTATAAATTGAACGCCGTTTAATAAAACGGCTTTTCTTTGAACTGTAATTGAACGTTGTTTAATTAGGAGTACTGCCATGAACACCAGGAGCTACGTAAGTCTTATTGCTATCGTGCTGGCCCTTTTCAACGTGAGCGCAAGCGACGCTGCCGGCCTGCTGACACCACAAGGCCAGTCCGGCTCACTCGATATTCGCGATCACAAAGTCAGAGTCGTCGTAGAGGATGGCTATGTGATAACGAACGTCGAACAGGTATTTGTCAACGCTGCCAATCAGGATGTTGAGGCCATCTACAGTTTTCCGGTCCCCTCTCATGCGGCAGTTTCCGAGTTCACCTACTGGATTGATGGCAATCCGGTGACCGGCGAAGTCCTGAAGAAGCAGGAAGCACGCGACCTGTACGAACAGGAAAAGGCCGCTGGCCGGGAAACCGCGCTTGCCGAAAAAGATGAGTATCGAACTTTCGAGATATCGGTATACCCGGTGCGAGCAAACAGCGATGTTCGCTTGCGGCTCGTGTATGTACAAAGCGCAAACACGGATACCGGGATCGGGCGCTACGTGTACCCACTGGAAGAAGGCGGTGTGGATGAAGTGCGCAATGCCTTTTGGGAAGTCCGCAATACCGTCGTCGGCGCCTTCAGCTTCGACTTGGAACTGAAGTCTTCGTATCCGGTTGACGCCGTTCGATTGCCGCAACAACCGAACGCCGCGCTGACACAGGTCGATAGCGGCCATTGGACGGTCGGCCTGCACGCCCTCGGCTCATCCTCGGCCGACGAAGATTTCAGCGCCCAGGTTGACGCCATCGAAGCGGGTGTTGCTCCCCTGCCGGCCGCAAAAAAGTCCGGCGTAGCCCGCCTCGACAAAGACATAGTCGTGTACTGGCGTCACGCGCCGGACCTGCCCGGTAGCGTTGACCTTGTTACACACAAGCCGGACGTCTCGGGTCGCGGCACCTTCATGTTGACCTTCACTCCTGGCGATGATTTACCCGTCATCGAAGACGGCCGTGACTGGGTGTTTGTCCTCGATACGTCCGGCTCCATGCAGGGCAAGTTCGCAACCCTGGCGGACGGCGTGCAACAGGCGCTGGGAAAACTGAATCCGAACGATCGCTTTCGAATCTTTACGTTCAGTGATTCCGCGACAGAACTGAGCAACGGCTATGTTACGGCCAGTTCGGCCAACGTCACTCAGTACACGAATCGGGTCGGCCAGTTGAGCGCCAATGGCGGCACCAATTTATACGCTGGCCTGCGCGCGGGTCTCGACGGCCTGGATAGCGACCGCACATCCGGCATCGCGCTGGTTACGGACGGCGTCGCGAACGTTGGCATCACCGAGAAAAAGGAGTTTCTCAAAATGTTGGCGCAGCACGACGTGCGATTGTTTACCTTCATCATGGGTAACAGCGCGAACCGACCCTTGCTTGAAGCCATGACCGAAGTCTCTAACGGTTTCGCCCTGGAAACGTCGAATAGCGACGACATCGCCGGGCAGTTGATGCTGGCTACGGCGAAGATCCGGCACTCGGCATTGCACGACGTGAACCTGACGATCGACGGGCTGAAGGTCGCTGACCTGACGCCGGAACGTATCGGCAGCCTCTATCACGGCGAGCAACTTCAGGTGCTGGGTCACTACTGGCGTGGCGGCGAAGCCAAAGTCCGCCTGAGCGGCAAGATCGCTGGCAAAGATGTCGAATACAAAACGGCTTTCGCATTCCCTGTGCAATCGGAGCTCAATCCCGAGATCGAACGAATCTGGGCCTACGCAAGCATTGAGAACTTGCAGGCTAAGATGGATTACTTCGGCGAAGATCAGGACACTGAGGATGCGATTACGGACCTTGCCACGGAATTCGGGCTGGTAACGGACTACACATCCATGATCATCGTCCGCGATGAAGTGTTCGCCGCGCAGGGAATCAAACGCTCAAACCGCGATCGCGTCGCCACCGAGCACACAGCTCAACAGACGCGCGGGCAAATGGCACCGCAAAATCGCCGTGTCGACCAGCAACAGCCGATGTACCAGAAACAACGACCGTCTACCGGCGGTGGTGGGTCCGGCGGTGGCGCGATGGGGCTGCCTGTGGTTTTGATAATGTCCGGCTTGTTGCTGTTACGCCGAAAAAAGCGCAACACGATCTAGCCTGCCTGGCCCCCTTACGGGGGCCTTTTTTTAGACGACAATCAACTTATAACCGACTTCCGCCAACTGCGTCTGTTCCCGTTCAATGTCGGCAATCGTCAACGGATTCTCGGCCAACCAGTCCGAATCAAAACTGATGGAAAAACCATCCTCAAAGGCACTTACCGTCAAGGGTGGTACTTCGGCAACGTTGCGACTGCGATTCAACAATACGGCGAGCCGCAAGATCAGGATCAGCCGCAGACCCGGCACTCGCCAGCTTCGTGGCAAAACATCCAGGTGCGATTTGTCGATTCGATGGCGATGACTCCGAATGAGATTCGCCAGGAATCGCTGCTCCGCCCTCGGGAAACCCGGCATGTCCGCGTACTCGGCGATGTACGCCCCATGTCGCTGGTATCCGTCGTGAGAAATATCGAGGCCGATTTCGTGCAAACTCGCCGCCCAGCCAAGCATCTTTTTCGACAGGTCGCTCTTGAAGCCCCAGGCGTCGAAACACTGCGAAAGAATCTGATCCGCCGTGGCAGCCACCCTGCTCGCCTGCTCCTGATCCACGTGATAGCGAGCCACCATCGACCGAACCGTGCGCTCCCTCGCATCTTCGTGTTGCAAGCGACCCAGTAAATCGTAAAGCAGGCCCTCACGCAGCGCGCCATCTGAAATTCGCATTTCATCGATGCGCAAAGCACTGAATACTTCGGCCAGTATCGACAACCCGCCGGGCCAGACCTGGGCGCGCCGTTCGGACAAGCCTGACAAGGACAGCTGACTGATATTCTCGAAAGCCAATACCCGTTCGATCAAGGCTTCAATGGTTGCAGGAGTGACGCCCAACTCCGTAAGCCCGAGCTCGCGCGCGACCTGCTCGGTAGACGATATTGTGCCCGACGTACCGATCGCCTGAACTTCCTGCTTGCCCCTGAAAAAAGCTTTTACCGGCCGCAACTCGAGGCGTGCAGCCATGCGTGCTTTATCGAAACGCTCGCGCGTCAGCTTGCCGTCCGGGAAGTGGCGCTCGGTCATCGACACACAACCCATGTTCAGGCTTTCCAATGCCGTCGGAGTAGCTCCATCACCAAGAATGACTTCAGTGCTGCCGCCACCGATATCGGTAACCAGTCGCAGACCCTCCGTCGGCGGCATGCTGTGCATAACCCCGTTGTAAATCAGGCGTGCTTCTTCCAGGCCCGATATCACTTCGATGGGGTGGCCCAGCAGCGTTTCAGCTTCCGACAGAAAATTCGTGTCTTCGCGAGCCCGTCGTATCGTATTCGTACCTGCCGCACGCACACTGCCGGCCTGCATATCGCGCAATCGCTCGCCAAAACGCGACAAGCACTCGAGCGCGCGTTGTCTGGCGTCACCCGAAATATCACCGGTAGTGGAAAGACCTTCTGCGAGCCGGACGGTTTCGCGAATACGATCAATGATTGCGAGCTGGCCGTGGCGCAGCTCACCGACGATCATGTGAAAGCTGTTTGAGCCGAGATCTACGGCCGCAATAATCTCGGCTTTTTGCGGTTCAGACAGTGAAGGAGGATCCGCAGCCACAGGTCGTTTGAGCGTTCGGGTTTCGAATGATGAACTGCGCGCCCTGTAAATCTTCCTTGTAGTCGATTTCGGCACCCATCAGATACTGGATACTCATCGGATCGATCAGCAGCATCACGCCATGATTCTCAACCTGGCTGTCGCCGTCCTCGACGCTTTCATCAAATGTGAAGCCATATTGAAACCCGGAACATCCACCGCCCGAAATAAACACGCGCAACTTCAGGTTAGGATTGTTTTCTTCCGCAATTAACTCGCCCACTTTATGGGCTGCAGCATCCGTAAAAACGACGCTGGGTGGAGGTGGTGCACTAGCGATTGCTGTATTCATGATTCCTGATCTGCTACTCGTTTTAATCGGCTGACGCTGCGGCCTTTGCATCCATCAGATGAGTCTGTTCCAGCAATGGCACCTGGCCCTCTGGCTGATGGACAAGCTTGCCATTAATTTCAGCGCCTTCTGCCATCTGGATGAGATTGTAATACACATTGCCTATGACACGCGCAGTTGCACCGAGTTCGACACGCTGACTGGCGAACACGTCGCCTTTGACTATACCGTTCAAGACCACATAAGGGACTGTAACACCACCGTCGACGTTGCCGACATCGCTGATACTCAGCGCAGAATCCGTGTCCGGATCCGCGGTGACATTGCCTTTGACCGTACCGTCAATATGGCAGCCGCCGCGAAAATGCAGGTCACCGTGTAACTTGCTGTTGGAGCCAACGAGTGTCTCCACTACCGTGTGCCTGCGCTGCTTCTTGCTAAACATCTGTTTCTCCGTACTGCCGCCTGGCGGCATGGCTAATTAACTCTGGCCGGTTTGCCAGGCGAAGCTCTCTTCAATACTGGATATTGATCTCGTCCTGGAGCGTACTTCTACCGTAATTCGCTCAGGGGTAAAGCCATCGGGCAGCACAAGCAGGCGATCGAAGTCCTGAAAGTAGCGGAAAGAAAATTCCCACGCCTCTTTTTCGTCCGCCGGGAGCAGTTCGGCCAGCGCGTAGGTCTTTTCCACGCCATTCTGACTGCCCTCGACACTTAAACTGACATCGCCCGACACCTTGCGATCGTGCTGCATGGCCTGCACCAGCACCAGCCTAACTTTAAACTCGCGTTCCGCCTTGCCCCGCGACAACTTCAGATTCTGCACTCGCAGGCCGGAATTGCCGTCGGTTGGCGAAACGATACCGCGGTAAAAGGCGATCGCGTCCCGCTGTTCCTGGATCTTGACCTGCAAGCCGCTCAGGCTGGCTTCTACTTCCGCGTACGACTTCCGGTCGACGTCTCGGTTCGTTTTCAATATCGCAATTTGTTGTTTTAACTCAATAATATTGTCATCTAACTGAATGATCTGGTCTTCGTAAGCCTGCCGTACATTACTCATCTCGACGACGTCATACCCCGCGCGAATCCGGCCGAACTCGAAGATCAGGTAGCCACAGACCACGATCAGCGACACAACGGTGGCGCGAAACAGCAATGTTCTGCCGATGCTGTGTTGTTGCAGGGGCGATTTTATTGCCACTTTGGGGGTTTGGTCCGTTCGTCGAAAAGAGACGTTATGTTACGCGGGTACCCGGACCAACTGAAGTGCGCCAGGTCACGTATTGGAAGGAAATGCACTATCCCGAATGTAGGTCAGCGACCGCGAGGTCCTTGTCAAACACCGAGACCCAGCGCTTCGGCCACCATCTTGGGCGGGGCGGCAGCCCGTCCGGATGCACGGATGGCCCCAGTTCGTGCAGCGCCCGCGCGTATACGCGACGCTTGAAATAGATCACTTCGTTGACCGGTCGCCAGTAGTCGACCCAGCGAATCCGATCAAACTCCGGTTTGTCACACTGATCAAAACGCACCGCCTCATCGCTGCTGATGAGCCGCAACATGAACCAGCGTTGCTTCTGGCCAATACAGACAGGGTTGCTGTTCTTGCGGATGTATTTGTCCGGGAGTTTGTAACGCAGCCAGTCGCTCGTGACGGACAGCACTTCGACGTCGTCCCTTACCAGGCCGACCTCTTCGTGCAACTCACGAAACATTGCATCGACTGGTTCTTCGCCCTCGATCATTCCACCTTGCGGAAATTGCCAGCCTTTGGCTCCCACTCGACCACCGAGCATGAGCTTGGCATCGGAATTCGCAAGGATGATACCGACGTTGGCGCGAAACCCTTCGGCGTCTATCCAATCGTTGCCCATCGCAACCGTACTAAAACTCTAACTGCCGATTACTTTACACTATCCATCGCAAGCCGCATCAGGAGATTTTTTTGCCGGACCAGAGTCAATGAGCGCCACACGAAACGGAGCCTTGTTTGCGGGCCTGATCCTTCTCGGCGCCGCCGCATTCATCGCGGCATTGGCGTCCGGTAGCGCCGACGTCGGCTTCGCAGCATCGATCAACGCTTTGCGCGGCTCGGCCCCCGAAGCCGTTCAGGCCCTCGTCTTTGACCTGCGATTGCCGCGAGCGATGACCGCTTTCGCCGTCGGCGGATTGCTGGCCGTCGCTGGGGTCCTGATGCAAGTGTTGTTACGTAACCCCCTGGCTGAACCCTACATACTGGGCAGTTCCGGTGGCGCAGCCGTTGCGGCATTGCTGGCCATGATGCTGGGCATGGGCAGCCTGGTCATTGATCTATCGGCCTTCGGCGGAGCAATGGCAGCAACGCTGCTGGTGTTTGCCATTGCCCATGGCAGCGGTAGCTGGACACCGGCGCGATTGCTGTTGACCGGCGTGGTTCTCGCCGCCGGATTCAGCGCAGCCACGACACTGTTGCTGGCCTTGTCCCCTGACCAGAATCTCCGCGGCATGTTGTTCTGGCTGATGGGCGATCTCAGTTTCGCCTTCGATCCGGTCCGTTGCCTCGTCCTGCTCGCCCTGTTGCTGATCGCGGGCATGGCGTCGGCACGCCACCTCAATGTCCTGGCTCGCGGCGAATTGCAGGCGGCGATTCTCGGGCTACCGGTTAAGGGGTTTCGCTACCTGATTTTTTGCGCCGCGGCGCTTGCCACGGCGCTCTCCGTTACGACCGTCGGAGTCATCGGTTTTATCGGTCTGGTTGTGCCACACCTCATTCGCATCGTTGCGGGCAGCGATCACCGTTTCGTTCTGCCGGCGTCCGCTCTCGCGGGTGGCACCCTGCTCGTAATCGCCGATACATTGGCGCGAACGCTGATGGCGCCGCGGCAGTTGCCGGTAGGCGCTTTGACGGCGGCGCTTGGTGTGCCGCTGTTCCTGATATTAATGAGCCGAGGCCGAGCAAACCGCTACCGCTAGTTGTAGCCTGCCCGTTCGGCGAGCAATCGCGCTTCTTCATTCCTCCAGCCTGCTATGGCGACGTTCTTGCCCTGCCACGCGCCGAGACCCTCCAGCGGACGATTAAGGATTAGCCAGTCAATGAGTTGCTGTGCCCGCTCGGGGCTGGATGCATGACGACCGACACCCATCGCGCTGACATCCAGGTACAGCGGCACCGGTTCAATGCTCGTCAAACCGTGCAAGTTTGCGTGCGATGAGACGATCCCGATTTCACACGCGCCCGACTCCAGGGCCGCAACCAGCTCCGCGTCACTTGAATAGGGGGGCATCGCCAAGTTCCTTACCCAACCGCGAACGACCCGTTCCGCGGGCTTCCGATCAAGCTCTTCGATGAGCCAGGCGATCAGACTCTGATTCACTGGGTTGGCTATCGATGACAAGCACAGCGTGCCCTCGTAGGCGTCTTCAGCCAAAGCGGCGTAGTCAGCGCCGGTATCTCGGTCTGCTCCGGGTGCAGCTGCTATCAAAGCATGTCGGTGCGCTAACGCTACCCAAAGGGCATCCGGATCTTTGAGTTCACTGCGAACACTTGCGAACAACTTTGCGTCCAGGGGTCGCAACGCTCCTTTGTCTGCAGCGCGCACGATATCCGCGACCGTTGAGGTAATGAGTACATCGGCCGGGGCACCCTGTTTCGCGATGACGGTGTCGGTGTTCGCGCTCGACTTCCCCCACACCGCTGCTATGGGTATTCCTGTCTCTGCAGTGAACTCATCGAACAACGGCGACAGGTTCACGGGTTCATCGTCTGCTGCATAAACAATCAGCGACGGTCCAACGGGCTCGGCGGTATCGCTGCAGGCAGCCAGCAACAACAAAGCAGATGCAAGAAACAAACGCATTACGCCGCCTCGACGATGACCTGGTCACGGCCGGCCGATTTCGCCGCGTACAAAGCCACATCGGCACGCGCGATCAGCGAGTCACCGAGCGTTTTCAGCTCCCGATCATCGGGGCCTGGACAGACTTCGGATATTCCAATTGACACAGTCATCGTCACGGACTCCCCACCCGGAAGATCAAACGGTGTATTGGAAATGGCTTTGCGAATTCGCTCTGCCAGCAGTTTTGCGGACGCCGCTTCTGTATTCGGCAACAGGACGACAAACTCTTCGCCGCCAAAGCGCGCAGCAACGTCGCTCGCTCGCACCTGCGATTCGATGCGCGACGCCAATTCTCTCAATACAGCATCCCCGGCCGCATGCCCCCAGGTGTCATTGACGCGCTTGAAATGATCGATATCGAGCATCAGGGCGACGATGCCACTCTGGTCACGCCGCGCTCTCGCAAGTTCTTCTGCGAGCCGAATACTCAAATAACGACGATTGTTCCAGCCCGTCAGCACGTCGGTAAATCCGCTGCGCATCAGACTCGCACGATTGGCCGTGTTTTCGATGCAAAACGAGGCAATGATGCCGAGGTGAGCCAGAAAATCGCTGGCATGATTTTGTGTAAACCGTGCTGCGTCCGCGCTGCAAAGATTAATACTGCCAATCAGTTTGCCGCGGTGCTTGAGCGGAATCATCGCAATGCTCTGCAATCCCCTGCCATTCGGGCAGATCAGCTGATGGTCGCAGGCCGCGAAAGACCCGAGCCAGGGCTGATGCAATGCGACGTATTGCGGTGCGAGCCCTGCTAACGACTCAACCATCAGGAGGTTATTTATGTCTTCGGCTGGTGTGCCGTTGGCAATCAACAGGTGGCGAATATCGTGGTCGGGGTCGCACAGCACAACACTCACATATTCAAGGCCGTAGCTGACCCTGAGTCCATCGACGAGAACGTGTAACAGAGCATTGAGATCTTCCGCCTGCAGCAGCGTCAGTTCACGCTGTTGCGACCGCTGAAACTTATCGTCGTTACGGGCCGCTTCGTCGATGAGTTCATCCTGGCGGCGATTTGCGGCCGCCAGCTCCGCTTGCAGGTCTTCTTTTGTCAGCATGAGCAGCCTCTCCCTAGCGTCTCATTAACCCCGAAGTGCGAGGTATTCGCGGCCTTTCTTCATTAGCTGCACGAATGCCTCTTCATCGCCGCCCGCGACAGACTCGCGTATTCTCCCTGCGGCTTCGCACAATGCATCGAGCGGTCCCAGCCCGAACTTGTTCAAATTCTGAATTTCAAAATACAGGTGCGGATTGTCTCTCGCAACCGCGGCCGATACGAGTAATTGCGAATCAAAGGTCGTCGATGACATTTGCGCCAGCCTCGGCGCCGCCTCACCGCTTTCGGCGAGTGCCGTGAAGAACGCGATATTGAGCGCGTGCGACAAACCCAGCACGTAGGCGATCAATCGATCGTGATCCTCAAGCCCCATGTCCAGTTGTTCCACCATGGTCGCCGCGAACAGTTCTTTTGCCGCTGCCGTCGCTTCAGCATCACCGACGTCGCAAAAAATCAGGTGGCGACCGGACAGTAGTCGCGTGTCCGGTCCGTACATAGGGTGCAAAGACGTAACACGACAGCCTGCTGCCAGAAGCTCTTTGAGCCCATCCATAAGAGGCGACTTCAAAGAGCCTATGTCGAATATCAATCCCGTCGGTTTGAGAACGGCAAGTTGCGCCAGTATGCGGCCCGAAACAGCGAGAGGAGCCGCCACTACGATCACGTCGAAATCGACGCCCGCCTCGGTCCAGGCGCTGAAACAACCCGGCCCGTTCGCAACGGTTGGATCGGCAATTGTCGTGGCATAACCCTGCGACGAAAAAAACTCGGCGAACCAGCGGCCCATTTTGCCCGCACCGCCAATGACCAATGCGCGGCGGCCATCGCCCTTGCCTTCTGCGACGACGCGATCGCGTTCCTGGCTCTCCAGGGAGGTCCGGATCAGCATTTCCAGCAGCTTCTCGACAAGGTCAGGATCGACACCCATTTCAACCGCTTGCCGGCGCCCCATATCAAGCACGTCTTTTTCGCGCGCGTAGTCACGGGTACCGGTACCGGTGCTGAGTTTGAACTTGCCGATCTCGGCAACAATGCGTTGCCTTTCAGCGATCATCTCCACGAGACGCCGATCGACAGAGGAAAGGTTTTTGCGAAGTTCGTCGAGGTTCATCCGCCACCGTTTTACAGGAGTGACGCTCACAGTGAAAGCCGGCCCGAACAAATTCGGGCCGGCCGTATTGCGGTAGCAATTAGTTACCGCTGTTAGCGCTTATGGTGCCGATAGCCAGGACCACGTCTATGGCTGTGGCGGGCTTGCTCCCAACGATATAGGTCGAACAGCTCGTACCACGAGAGGTAGGGGTTGCGTTGCAACCGGGTGTGCTTGTACCAGTGACGAAAAGAGCGGTCCTCTTTCAGCCAACGCGGCATGCTCGAGGTTCGCAGGTACTTTTGATGACGATAGTCACGATAGTGGCCGCCGCCCTGGTAGTGCATTGGCGCGCGATACACGGTGTGGGACTCTTTGTGAGCTGCAGCCTCAGGGATTTCCAGAATCAAGAGACCACAGGCTATTAGGATCGAAACAATGGCTTTGTTCATGATTGGGCTCCGGTTTATCCTGTTACGCTTGCAGATTAAGCCCCGCCGGATGAACCCAATATGAATGCAACTCATTGATTTTATTTATTTTATGAACACCAGATGAACAAGCCTGACAATCGTGAGAATATTGCCGGTCACTCAACTTCGATAATCCCCGGAGATAGCAACAGATGAAAACACGCGCCGCCGTAGCGTTTGCAGCAGGCAAACCGCTGCAAATAGAAATGCTCGACCTCGAAGGCCCGAAGGCTGGCGAGGTATTGCTTCGAAACGTGGCGAGCGGTGTTTGCCATACGGATGCTTTCACGCTGTCCGGTGAAGACCCGGAAGGCATTTTCCCGGCAGTCCTCGGCCATGAGGGCGGTTCGATCGTCGAAGAAGTTGGTGCCGGTGTAACCTCAGTCAAGGTCGGTGATCACGTTATCCCCCTGTACACACCCGAATGCGGAGAGTGCAATTTTTGCACCTCGGGCAAGACCAATCTGTGTCAGGCGATTCGCGCCACGCAGGGTAAAGGCCTGATGCCGGACGGTACCTCGCGCTTTTCACTCAATGGCAAACCGATTTTTCACTACATGGGCACCTCAACCTTTAGTGAGTACACGGTGCTACCAGAAATTTCAGTCGCCAGGATCAGCAAGGATGCGCCACTCGAAAAAGTCTGCCTGCTCGGCTGCGGTATTACGACCGGCATTGGCGCCGTACTGAATACGGCCAAGGTCAAAGCCGGCGACACGGTTGCCGTGTTCGGCCTCGGCGGTGTCGGACTGAGCGCTATCCAGGGTGCAACGATCGCGAACGCCGGCCGCATCGTTGCGATCGACATCAACGAAGACAAATTTGAACTCGCGCGGCAATTTGGCGCTACCGATTGCATCAACCCAAAAGATTACGATGCGCCGATTCAGGACGTCATTGTCGAACTCACGGGAGGTGGCGTCGACTTTTCATTCGAGTGTGTGGGCAATACCCAGCTGATGCGGTCCGCGCTGGAATGCTGCCACAAAGGTTGGGGCGAATCGGTCATCGTCGGCGTTGCCGGCGCGGGACAGGAGATATCCACGCGCCCATTCCAGCTCGTTACCGGTCGTGTCTGGCGCGGCACCGCCTTTGGTGGCTGCAAAGGCCGCTCGCAGCTACCGGGAATGGTGCAGCAGTACATGGATGGCGAAATCAAGATTGACGAGTTCATCACTTACACAATGCCGCTGGAAGATATCAACCGCGCCTTTGACCTGATGCACGAAGGCAAAAGCATTCGTTCCGTCATACATTTCTAGCGCTTGACCCAGTGTCTGACGTTGCTGTAGCTACGAGCTCTCGGCTGGCGGCTGATGCCGCGCGCGAGCTCGCCGAGGCCGGCGGCAATGCCGTTGATTGCGCACTCGCGGCAGCTCTCGTTGCGATGAATACGGAACCCGGTGTTTGCGCGCTGGCGGGCAGTGCCTTCATCACCGTTTGGACCGAAGGCGGCGAGCCCAGCACGATCGATGGCAATGTCGCTGTACCTGGCGCCGGCCTTGCGGAAGAGGCACGGGGTCAGGGAGCAGTCGCTGTCTCGATGGAATACGGAGGTGGCATCGAGACCCTGGTCGGACCCGGCTCAGTTTCGGTACCCGGCTCCCTTGCCGCGATCGAACTCGCCTGGAAGAAATACGGTAACGCAAGCTGGAAGGATCTGTTCGCGCCAACAATACGCGCGGTGCGCGACGGCTTTCCGCTGCCCACGGCGTGTCGTTACTACCTCGGCTACTCGGGTGACTGCATATTCGGGCGAAGTGACGACGGCTATAAGGCGCTGCACCACGAAGACGGATCACTGCGCGAGGTCGGCCGTTCGATTGTTATCCCGCATCTCGCAGACACTTTGGAAGCGATCTCACGCGAAGGCGCTCGACTCTTCTACGAGGGCGAGCTGGGCGCGGCGATATCGGATCATTGTCGCGACGGCGACGGCATGCTGACGCGCGAGGATCTCACTAGCTACCGCGCGATCGAAAGAAACCCGCTGATCGCGGAAATCGGCGGCTGGTCCATCGCAACCAATCCACCGCCCGCTATTGGCGGCGCCGTACTTTCCGCGCTGCTGCTCGCCTGTTCCGGCATTCGGGACAGGGAATGGAATCGGGATTCACTGCGGCAGCTGATCGAGTCGCAGCGCGCGTGCCTGGACTTTCGAACAAAGACACTGGATCTCGCCGATGACCTCGATGCGGAAGTCGCCCGGCTTATAGCCATGGCGCGCAGCGGCCAACTGCTGAGTCGCTGGACATCAGCGTCGACTGTCCATACCTCGGTCGTCGACAGCGCCGGCACAGGGTGTGCGATTACCGCTTCGTCGGGTTACGGTTCCGGTGAAATGCCGGCCGGTACCGGACTGTGGCTGAACAATTGCCTCGGCGAGATCGAACTGAATCGTCGCGGCCTCGATGCGGGGCCGGTAGGCTCGCGATTGCCTTCCAATATGGCGCCAAGTGTTGCGCGCCGTGATGGCTCGGTACTGGCTGTCGGCTCGCCCGGCGCTGATCGGATCACGACAGCGATGCAACAATTCCTGATCAATTACCTGTTATTTGAAATGCCGCTTGATGAGGCCATTGCGCATCCACGAGTGCATGTCGATACCAGCGCAAGCAGGGTGCGATTGATGGCGGAACCCGGGCTCGATCTTCCCGAAACCGATCTGCCCGTCGTCGAGTTTCCGCTGATCGGAATGTATTTCGGCGGCATCGGCGCAGCAGTATTCAGCCCGTCAGTCGGCCTCGCGTCGGCCGCGGACCCACGACGAGAGGGTGGCACTTGCTTGTACGAACAATAGTTACTCTGGCTATCAGTGTTTGCTTCCTTACGCTGGCGGCCGCACAAACTTCTCTGACTCGCGGCGCCAATATGTCCGTGGATGTTTCCCGCGACGGTCGACTTGTGATCGATCTTCGCGGTGATATCTGGATCGTTCCCGGCGGTGGCGGCGAAGCACAGCAGCTCACACAAGATCTAAAGTCAGTTCGGCGTCCGCGATGGTCTTCAGATGCGACACAGCTCATCTATTCAGCTGTCTCCGGCGATCAACAAGGCATCTGGGTGCACGACTTCAATAGCGGTGTTGCGCGCAACCTGAGCGCCAATGCGGCGCTGGACCTTTACCCGGCATGGCACCCGGACGGCGAGCGCATCGTGTACTCATCCGAGATTCATGGCAGCGGCATCGATTTGTGGGAGATGGACGTCCCGACCGGACTTCGTTGGCGCATCAGCTACAAAGAGGGTGACGAAACGGAGGCTGCCTGGTCAGCGGATGGCCGCGACCTCGTCTATGTTCACCACCTGGACGACACCTGGTCGCTGATACTGCGCAGGCAATCGCAGCCGGAAGAAGTACTGCTGCGCACAACGGAAAAGATTGCGGCGCCGTCCTTCAGGCCCGACGGCAGTCTGGTCAGCTATTTTCAGTTTGGCGAGGACGGAACGCGAATCAACATGGTCATCCTGTCGCACCCGAGGCTGTTTCGAACGCTGGTGGAAAACGAGCAGTTTGTCATCGCACCGGTCAGTTGGCTGGACCGGTACCACATGTTTTACTCAGCCGACGGGCAGATTCGTCAACGTCTGTTCGATTCATGGCGATCGAATCCTGTGCATTTTCGGGCAACGATTCAGCCGGTCGTACGGTCAGCCGTCCATCGTGTACGTCCGACGCTCGAATGGATCGGTGAACCGGACGGCAATCTCGTGGTTCGCGCGTATCGTCTGTTCGACGGCATCGGTGATAGTTACCAATACAACAAGGACATCCTCATTGAGCGCGGCCGCATTAAGACGATTGAGGACCGCAGAGAGCGACCCGGAGCCATCGTTGTGGATCTCGGTGACGTGACCATACTGCCGGGACTGATCGATGCCGACGCGCGCCTGCCCGGTGACTTCGGTCCGAGCCACGGCCCGGATTTGCTGACGATGGGTGTTACGACGATCGTTGCGAGTCACGCCGATGGCCAAGGCCTGAACGAACTCTGGTCAGGCAAGCAGATTCCGGGACCGCGGTTGCTGGACGCAGCGCTATGGCGGACGGGCCCGATACCGGTGCCGGAGCTGGACGTTACCGCCGCAGTTGTAACCAGCCGAGCGACTGGTTTGCCTACCGGTCAGGCTTTGTCCACCGAATTTCGTGCCATGGAAATTGTCGGCCTCACACCTTTGCAAACCTTACGCGGCAAAGGTGTCAATGCCGCAGGAGCACTGCTCGCCGATCCCTACCTTGGCCGCATCGCGACGGGCGCGGCCGCCGACCTGATCTTTGTCGACGGCGATCCACTGACAACGCTAGGCGATGCGCTACATGTGGTCGCTGTGGTCCGGAACGGGCGGTTCTACAGCGTTTCCGGCCTCATCGATCGAGCCAAGAGCGCTGAAAGTGTCGAATAATTTGACAAAATACGCCCTGTGACGCGTGATATTCCTGCCTGGATCCGGATTGGACATAATGGGCCCCGGTTTAGCGATGCCGTGCGAATGAACCGCGGCCACGCAATGCGTGTTTAGCTAATAATTACAATAAGTTATGAAATTCTGTTGCGCAAATGCATGATATTCGGTGCAGTAAGATCGTCGAATTTCTTTACAAATTGGCCGGAACGAGCCAGGCACAAAGCTTTGAGCGATCGCTAAATCATTGATATCGCGAAGTACCCGAGCCGATTGGCACAGCTCTTGCTTTTAATACTCTGCCCAAGCGAAAGTAACTGCGCTCGGTAACACAACGGACAGATACGGGATTTAGACGCCAGAAGAAAAATAACTATAAAAACAAGAAGATCGAAATCCAATAACAATAAGACAAACTCTGATTCCGATTACCGTATTCGCAGTTACCTCTTTTGAAAAAAAGAGAAATCCAGCCCCGCCGCTAACGCCTCGGGGCTTTTTCTTGCACGGCACTTTGCCCTTTGTCAGCTGTCGGACTAGCATCACACATCGACTATGGGGAAAACATCATGACCCGATCCACTGGATTAAAAGGACTGCATTCCGTCCTGGTACTTGTGCTCGTTGCCGCTTGCGGTTCGGAGGCTCCGGAACCCGTCGCGGCCGAACCGGCCGCCCAATCCCTGGCTCCTGCCGTGTCCATTTACGAGGCAGCCCTGAGCAATCCGCTACGTCCGGAAGCCGACCGAGAGCGTGACGCCGCGAGAAAAGCGGGCGAGGTCCTGGAGTTCGCTGGAATTACCTCCGGCATGACCGTCCTCGATATGTTTACCGCCGACGGCTGGTACTCAGAAATCATCGCACACGTCGTTGGCGCAAGCGGCAAGGTCTTTGCGCACTCAAATGAGGCTTACAAGAACTTCGTCGGTAATGCGCTGGAAGAGCGCTTTGGCACCGGCCGCCTGGCGCAGGTCGAAATCCTGATGGCCGAAAACAACCATTTGATGCTGCAAGCCGACAGCCTGGACGCCGTGGTCATGTCCCTGTCGTTTCACGATATCTATCATGATGATGCCGAAAACGGCTGGGAAAAAATCGACGGCCCTGCATTTCTGACAGAGCTCTATAAGGGTCTGAAATCCGGCGGCATCGTTGCCATTCTTGATCACTACGCTGAGGCCGGCGCACCGCCGGAAACGGGTGAAACATTACACCGCATAGATCCAGCGCTCGTCATTTCGAATATGGAAGACGCCGGTTTCGTGCTGGAAGCGCAAAGTGACATTCTGCGCAACCCCGATGATGACCACAGCAAAATCGTTTTTGCACCGGAGATCCGGGGCAAGACCGATCAGTTCGTGATGCGCTTCAGAAAACCCTAGCCTGTGCGCAACACTTGCTTTGCGATATTGACGTTCGCGCTCGCTGCCTGCTCGGGCAGCGAGCCGGACTATTCGGAAACGGATATCGCAGAGCTGCACGATCAGATGCAACGCGGCGAACTCCGGTCCGAAGAACTGGTTCTCTGGTACATCGATCGTATCGAAACGATCGATCGTGCCGGGCCGACGCTGAATTCGATGATCGAGATCAATCCCGATGCGTTGAAAATTGCCCGGGCCCTCGATACTGAATGGCGAACCTCGGGCCCACGCGGTGCTATGCACGGCATTCCTGTGGTACTCAAAGCAAACATCGACACGGCGGATCAGATGTACACCAGCGCCGGATCGCTGGCACTCGCCGAGCACGTGCCACCGCAGGATGCGTTTATCGTCAAGCGTCTGCGTGATGCGGGCGCCGTGATACTCGGCAAAGCGAATCTCAGTGAATGGGCCAACTTTCGCTCGACACGTTCGTCGAGCGGCTGGAGCAGCGTCGGCGGACAAACCTTGAATCCTTACGACCGCGCGCGCTCGCCTTGCGGATCCTCATCCGGATCGGCCGTTGCCACGGCCGCCAACCTGACCGTTGTTTCTATCGGCACTGAGACTAACGGCTCAGTCGTTTGCCCCGCGGGCAGCAACGGTATCGTCGGTATCAAGCCAACCGTTGGACTCATCAGCCGTAGTGGCATCATCCCCATTGCGCACAGTCAGGATACCGCCGGCCCGATGGCCCGAACGGTCCGTGACGCAGCGATCCTCCTGACCGCGATGACAGGAACGGATCCCGATGATCCGGCAACGGCCGGCGCTGAAACGCACATCGACTACTCAGCGAACCTGACCGCCGACGCACTCGCCGGCAAGCGCATCGGCGTCATGCGATCCTGGTATGGCGAAGGTTCGAATCCTGGAGTTGACGCAATTTATGCGGCCAGCATCGAAGCAATTCGTGAAGCCGGCGCAATCGTTATTGATGACATCAAAATCGATGTCCCTGCAGTTTATGCCGCAGCACGCGAAGTGCTGTTGTACGAATTTCGCGCCGACCTGAATGCCTACCTGGAAGCTTCCGCGGCGCCCGTAGCAAGCCTCGCCGATCTAATCGAATACAACGATACCAATACCGCTACCGTGATGCCTTACTTCGGCCAGGAACTGTTCCTGAAGGCCGAGGCGAAGGGGCCCCTGACCGACGACACTTACCTGGCCGCCCTCGAAACCGGTAGAGACGTTGCCAGGCAAACGATGAGCGAAATTTTCGAAGCGCATGCGCTGGATGCACTTATCGGCCCAACTAACGGGCCCGCGTGGATGATCGATCACATCAATGGCGATTCCTTCCACGTGGGCACCTCATCGCTGGCGGCGATATCCGGCTACCCCAACATCACCGTGCCGGCTGGCTTCGTATCCGGCATGCCGGTTGGCCTTTCCATCATGGGCATGGCGTGGAATGAGAAACAGCTCATAGAGATCGCTTACGCGTTCGAACAGACTACGGAGATCCGTACGCCACCTGAGCTTTGATCCATGTTCAAAGCAATACGCATAACGATATTGCTGATCACGCTGTTGATTGTCGGTCTTAGTACTTTTCTGACGCAAGCCAGGAGTACGGACTGGAACAACAGTCTGTGGATCAAGATCTACCCCATCAACGCCGACGGTAGCGACGCGGCAAGCAAGTACATCGCAGATCTTGCCAGCTCCGATTTTGAGGGAATCGAGTCCTTCCTGCAGCGCGAAACGGAGCGCTATTCAAAAATCATCGACCGGCCGGTACGTATCGAACTCGGCAGTGAAATCAAAGAGCAGCCGCCTGTACTCGAGAAGCAACCGAATGTCGTGTCGGTCATGCTGTGGTCGATGAAGATGCGCTGGTGGGCCGGCAGCATCACCAATGCACAGGATCGCATCGATCCCGATGTACGCATTTTCGTTCGTTACCACAAACCTGATACAGCTGTGACGCTCGAGAACTCCGTCGGCCTGCAAAAAGGCATGGTTGGCATTGTAAATGGCTACGCCAGTCGCCAGCACCGCGGTACCAACAACGTCATCATCGCCCATGAGTTTCTGCACACCCTCGGCGCCACAGACAAGTACAGTGCCTCCAGTGGACAACCGACAGGACCGGATGGCCTCGGCGAACCTGACCGCCAACCGTTGTATCCGCAGCGCTACGCTGAAATCATGGGTGGGCGTATTGCGCTGGCCGAAGATGACGCGGTGATACCTAAAAGCCTGAAGTACGCTGTCATCGGCGCGCTGACCGCCAGCGAGATAAATCTTTCAGAGTAGGCTACGCTCATCGCATGCATGAGGACGCGCCTAGCCTTTTTTCCTGTGAGGACCTTACCGTCGATGTCGCCGGGCGAACCCTGGTCGACGCGTTGACCATGACGATCAAGCGCGGTGAGTTGATTGCGGTGCTCGGCCAGAACGGCTCCGGTAAAACACTCACCATACACACCCTGGCCGGGCTTCGGCCGGCGCGCGCGGGTAGCGTTCACCTGCTGGGCGCTAACGTCGCAAGCAGCAAGCGACAACACATTGCAAAACACCTCGCCCTGCTTCCACAGCACGTTGATGACATTTTTCCGGCAACGGTGATTGACACTGCTCTGATCGGACGTCACCCGCATATCGGACGGTTGAGCTGGGAGTCGGATGACGATATCAATATTGCAAAAGCGGCGCTTGCGTCGGCGGATCTGGAGGCACTTGCGGATCGGGATGTTTTGACGCTATCCGGCGGCGAACGACGGCGCCTTGCGATCGCCCAGGTGCTGACGCAAGCCCCGGACCTCTACCTGCTCGATGAACCAACGAATCATCTCGATCCACAACACCAGCTGGACGCGCTGCGATTGTTCAGGAAACAGGCAAACTCGGGTGCGGCGGTGATCGCCAGCTTGCACGATGTCAATCTCGCCGTGCGCTTCGCGGATCGTTGCCTGTTGTTGTATGGCGATGGTCGCTGGGACCTCGGGCGAACCGCAAAAATTCTCAACTCGGCGCGTCTGAGCCAGCTTTACGCTACACCGATGGAGGCCGTCAGCTGGCGTAATCGAGAATTGTTTGTCGCCTCAGACGACGCAGCCCTTTAGCTGGCTCAGGTATTTTTCATGCAGGGACGCGTTCGCGGCCAGCACCGAGCGAATATTGAGATCGGGTTGCTCGCCGTTCAGGTTGGTGAAGATACCACCGGCTTCCGTGACGATCACCGACAGTGCGGCAACATCCAGAATATTTACGTCTGACTCGATTACGGCTTCGATCTTTCCCGACGCCAACAGGTGATAGTGGTAGAAATCACCATAACCACGAATTCGATCGGCGTGTTTCACGATGTTGCCGAGAGATGACCAGCCGGCGCTCGCCGCCAGTGACTTCAGGTTGCCCGTCGAAACAGCCGCCCTGTCCGGATCGTAGATCTCACTAACGTGCAGTCGCTTGCCGTTCAACCACGCGCCTTGCCCTTTCTCTGCCCAGGCAAGTTCATCCATCATCGTGCCGCTCGATACGCCGAGTATCAGCTCGCCCGCCTGCATGAGCGCAATTTGTGTTGAAAAAAACGGGTACTGTCGGACGAAACCTTTAGTCCCGTCGATAGGATCAACCAGCCACAAAAACTCCGCGTCAGCCTGTGTCTGGCCGGTCTCTTCGCCGTAGAACCCATGCTCGGGAAACGCGCTAAGGATCACCTCGCGGATAGCCTGCTCGCACTCAACATCCGCCTGAGTTACGGGGGTCATGTCCGCTTTGGTCGTGACCGTAAAGTTTCCTGCGTAGTAGCGACGACTGATGTCAGCTGCCTTGTCGGCCGCGGCCAATGCGACCTTGAGGTAGTCGGATGCGTTTTCCGCGTTGAAGCTTTCCACCTGGTGTATCGATCCTGAAATTTGCGATTGAGGGCGCAACTATGGCCGCTGCCGGGACGAGACACAAGCGTCGTTTCTTGACAGTCTGAGGGCGCCTACCTATCGTCCGGGCATGGGACATCGACTCAGCAAGATCTACACACGTACCGGCGACGACGGCACGACCGGGCTAGGCGACGGCAGCCGGGTTCCAAAATACTCAGTACGAGTTGAGGCCTACGGAACGGTGGATGAAGCTAATTCCGTGATCGGCGTCCTGCTCGCAATCAACTCCGTGCCGAAAGAAATTCGGTCCTGCCTGACCCAGGTGCAGCACGATCTGTTTGAGCTCGGTGGCGAGCTTTGCATCCCTGGTCACACTGCGATTAAACAGGAGTTCATCGACCGCCTCGAATCCGACCTCGATCGCTTCAACGAAGACCTGCCGATGCTCAAAGAATTCATTCTGCCGGGTGGCGGCGCGGCTGCAGCGGCCTGTCATCTGGCGCGGACCGTCGTGCGCCGCGCCGAGAGACGAGTTGCGACATTGGCGAGTGCCGAAGTTGTCCGAACGGAAACGGGTATCTACCTGAACCGATTATCCGATTTGTTGTTTGTTATAGCCCGTGTTCTGGCGCGTGTCGAAAATGGCGAGGAAGTGCTCTGGAACCGGGACCGCTAGGATACGCATATGAATTGGGAAGCATTGGCCGCCATATCAGAAGCGGCGGGAGCACTGGCGATATTCGTTTCGCTCATCTATGTCGCCGTCCAGATACGCCAGAATACCCAGCAATATAAGCGCACTGTTGAAACGAGCGAATTGGCCGCTATCGAACGAAGCATTGAGTCTGCCAACCGCGCTCGCGAATTACTCTTTTTGCACCCCGAGGTGTCCGAATTGTTGCTAAAGGGATTCAAGGGTCAGAGCAACCTGAAGTCTGTGGAAAGGTTTCGCTTTGGGATGCTGATGCGAAATCTCTTCAACTCTATACAGGGCGCGTATCTTCGCCAACTGGTCATGGAACACGACTCACGTCATTTTGAAGGCGGCAAAACCTTACTCGATGACTTTCTTGTCAACCGCGGCGTGCGCGAGTGGCTGGAATCGAATACGCCCGACTGGCGACCCGAGTTTCGGACATTGGTCGAAGAGCGACTAGAGTCATATAAAGCTCGAACGGTGGATGCTGAGCAAAATGCGAGTAACGAAGCTCTGCGGGAGAATCGCGAGGCCTAGTTTGAGCCCCCTGAGATGGCCGGGATATGGCAGAAACAACCTTAAGTAGTGCCAAGATTGCGACGACGGCCGAGCGCCTCGCCATGCGAATTGAAGAGCGTTTTCCGGGCCACGGATTATCCCGACTGTCCCGCGAACTTGTGGCGATGAGCGAAACCGCAAAGGTCCAGGCAAAGTTGATTGGTCGACCCAACTACCTGGTCCGAATCGCGGTCGGATTACTGATCGCCATCATCCTGGCAATTGTGGTGACGCTGACCCTGGCATCCCTGGCCGATTTTCAACAGTTTTCGAAAGCGAACCTTATCGAGCTATTGACGGCGATTGAATCGGGCACGAATGAGATTGTACTCATAGGACTCGCGATCCTGTTTCTCATCAGCCTCGAATCGCGCATCAAGCGCTCACGCACGCTGCTGATGCTCCATGAATTGCGGTCGTTGGCACATGTCATTGACATGCACCAGCTGACCAAAGACCCCGGTTATTTTCGCGGTTCCCTCGTTGCAACGAGATCATCACCCGAGCGGACGATGAATCTTCCGGAGCTGGTTCGCTACCTGGAGTATTGCAGTGAGCTTTTGTCGATTGTGAGCAAAGTTGCCGCGCTTTACGCACAGGAAATGAATGACCGCGTCGTGCTAGCGGCGGTCAGCGATATCGAAACGCTCGTGACGGGACTTTGCCAGAAGATTTGGCAGAAAATAGATATCGCTGGCGAAATTCAGCACGGTCGTCGTTGACTGAGGTAATGCTCATGAAATTCAAATCTGCTGTTGACTGGTGGTTTTACGTGATTATCGTCGCGGCTGCCGCCGTCGTTTTGGTCGCAGTCATTCCTTCGGTGCAGAGCGGCGAGCTATCCTTGCTTGCCGGTGGGACCACTATCCTGCTGTCCCTGGCCCTGCCGGTCTGGCTGCTGTTCTCGACGAGCTACCGGGTTGATTCAAGTGCCCTGCGAATCCGTTCCGGCCCTTTCTCCTGGACGATCCCTCTGAGTGAAGTGAAATCAATATCGCCGAGTCGCTCGCCGCTTTCATCCCCGGCGCTTTCCCTGAACCGCCTCGAAATACAGTATGGTCGTGGCAAACGGATATTGGTATCACCTGTCGACCAGGACGCCTTTATCGATGCCATGAACAACAAATCATATTGAAAATGACCGTCGCTCGGGTGTCTAATAGGCCACCCAGGAGGTGGCGCTATCATGTCTAAAGAACGCAATTCCGTTAAGGAAACCCGGAAGAAACCAGCAATGACTGCCAAAGAGAAAAAGGCCGCGAAACGCTCAAAGAAAGAAGCTTCAAAAACGCCGTTTCATTGATTCCCGGCAGCGAACAAGGTCCGCTCAGCCAACTGTCGGTCCGACTCAATCCTGCCATCCGGCGACAGCACGTAGTGATTCAGACGAAAACCGATAAAGAAGCTACCAGTCTGATCCGGATTCTCTGATACATCAATTTCATCCGGTTGCACGCGGCGCCTCGTGTATTCACTCAAAAGCAACGCAATGCTGGGTTTCTCTGCTGCGTATACGATGTCCATGTCAATCTCCCTTCGAGCCTTCCTTTGTCACTCGACTGCAGAATATGACGGCATGGCTTAACGCAGAATGAATCCTTTCTAAACGCCAGCTGAACGATTCCCTGTGGGATACGCTCAGCACCGGCACCGCTGAGTCAATGGCGGGCACTTGTTGTTTGAGTCTTCTTGCGTCCCCGAAGAACCGCCACTGCCGGCAGACACCTTCATCACCTGCTGATATCATCACCCCTCGGATTCGCCGATCGGACAAGCATGCAGGCTATTTGCTGTGACATTGTTCTTGCCTGATTGCCATTGGCGAAACCGAATCAAGATGACTTACCACTCGACTAAGGATAAGAGACCAATGACACCCCAAACTACTGTTCGACGCCTACTCTCCTGTTTGACGATTTTGCTGTTTTCTGTCGCCTGCGGATCAGACAATGCTGCCTCCGATCGTGAGGAGTTAATGGAAGGCGTTCGTGACGCGGCGAAACCAGTCGGCGCAATGCTCAAACGTGAAATTGACTTTGATGCCGATACGCTCCAGGAATCACTCGCTGTTTTTTCTAATGCAGCGAATAAACTGGGCGGCCTCGTGCCGGAAGGCAGCGCAGGTGGAGAAGCATCGCCAGCAATTTGGGACGATCCTGATGGCTTTGCTGCCGCTATTAAGAAGTGGCAAGACGCAATCGCTGCCGCTATTGCTGCTGCCCCGCAATCTCTGGACGCGGCCGCGCCCGTGATGAAGCAGGTCATGGGCAACTGCAAGGGCTGTCATGACGACTATCGAATTGAGGATGACTAGTCCGGTGTAGAAAACGCTAACCGAGGTCCTTTATTCATGTGAGATCAAGTACTGAGCTACTCGACTGAAAAAATACTCGCATTGATTTTGTTGACGCTCGCCTGTCAGGCGGGCGCATCACCACTGTTTGAAGGTTCTGAAGTCCTCGCCATCGACCTGAGCGGTCCGATCGACACCTTGATTGAAACCAAAGCGAAGAGAGACGAGTTGGTTTTTTCTCTTCGTGTAGACGACGTCGAGCATCCGATCAAAGTACGGGTACGCGGTAATAGCCGCTTGCGGGTGTGCGATTTTCCACCGTTGCGATTGAACTTCTCAAAAGAACATTCCGATCTAACCGTGTTCGCCGGTCAGGACAAGTTGAAGCTGGTAACACATTGTAAAGACGACGCCGCAGCCGATGCGAACCTTCTGGAAGAGTATGCCGCTTACAAGATATTCAATCTCATCACAGACGTCGGTTACAGGGTTCGCTTGGTTAAGGTTACCTATCATGATACTGACGAGCACTCTAAGGAAAAGACCTTCGTTCGTAGTGGGTTCCTCATAGAATCAGCATCAGAACTGGCTGCCAGGGTCGGCGGAGATATTGTGGACGTCGCTGGCATTTCGCTGGGATCTCTAAATACGCAGCAGGCTGCCGCCGTTTTCGTCTTCCAATATTTGATCGGCAATACCGATTGGTCTTTGGTCGCCGCGGAAACCGAGCAGACCTGCTGTCATAATGGTGACCTCTTCGATATCGGATCAGACCGATACTATGTACCGTACGACTTCGACCTATCCGGGCTGGTAAACGCCAGCTATGCCAGACCGGATCCTGCTCTTCGAATTTCCAGAGTTACTAAGAGACTCTATCGAGGCTATTGCATCTCCACTGATGCAGTCGAGAATGCGCTTAAAGACATTACAGCGCGTCGCGCCAGTATCCTGGATGTCATTCACCAGTTACCAGGACTCCCTCAAAAAGAGGTTGATGCAAAAACCAGATATCTCGAACAATTCTTTGCCCGGGCAAGCAACGAGCAGAAGACTGTGCGGCTATTCGAAAGAAAGTGCCTGTGAACTGCCTCGGCCCAGGTGCCCACTTTTGGCTGTAGGCTCACCCTTCTGATAGCGCGGCACACCTGTTACCAACCCAAACTGGATGCTTATGACTGACGAAATAGTGCAAAAGCCTAACACTCGCGCGGAGATGCTTGTTGGCGTATCGGCTGTAATTATTGGTGTTTGTGCGTTGGGCGTTTCATTGTACGAGACCAGCCTTATGAGAGAACAACAGCGAGCGGCCGTCATGCCGCTGCTGGAGTTGAGTCGCTCTTACAATTTGCAGAAAGACAGCGCAGCCGAGGACAAATCCCGACTTTTGTTACAAGCACAAAACGTGGGTATCGGGCCGGCTCGCGTAATGGACTTCCGGGTAAGCGTCGACGGCGTTGCGCAACCTACGTGGGATGCCGCATTGCGGCAGTTGATCGGACATGAATCTTCAATTTCGTACGGTCAATCAACGATCAATGGCAGGACCATTCCACCTGAGCGTTCGGTCACGATGATGAACCTCAACGACAGCGAGCTGACAGAAGGAATTTTGGCCGAATTCGAGCGCCTCGATTTCGAGGCGTGTTTCTGCTCGATCTTTGACGAGTGCTGGACGACAAGCTACTCGGCCTTCGGAGCCGCTACCGAAGTCGAATCCTGCCAAAGCTCGGATAGCTCGTTTATCGAATAGACCTGGATCGAACTGCGTTTCTCCGAACCCCTACCTGGCGCGATTGACGCGCGCTTGTTGCAATGCCAGGCACATTGCATTGCCCGCGATGATGACGCGTGTCGTCGCCCGGCCGATTTCATCGGCCGGCAGCAGAAAATGATTGCCTATCCGATTGGCAGCCATCCGCGGCCAACGCTCCCATTCGGCGAATGCTTCATCGCCGGCGTCTGTACTTGCCAGCATCACCTCGGGATCCCGGTCCACGACCGCCTCGACGTCAACCGTCGGCGCCAAATCTGTCAGGTCCCGAAAAATGTTGTCCCCGCCGCACAGCGCGATCAGCTCGCTGATGTAGTGTTCGTTGTTGATCGTATACAGGGGGCGCGCGGAGACCTGGTAGAACACCCGTATTGAAGCGAGACTCGAATATTGCTCACGCATTAGCTGCAATTCGGCGCGATATTTCGCGGCAGCGGCCTCAGCCTCATCGACGTGACCGGTCAGCTCGCCAATTTGCTGCAGTGCGCTACCGATATCATCGAGGCTCCTGGTGCGAATCGCGACAACGTCATAGCCGATCGCCCGCAGTTCATCGACCACATGCGCCGGTGTGCCGCTTTCCCAGACCAGCAACAAGTCAGGCTTGGCTAGTGCCAGCTGCTCCTGGTCAACTGTGAACGCATCACCAATAACCGGCAACTCAAGAACCTCCCGGGGATAGTCGGACCACGCACTAACGCCGACGACCTGCGGTCCGGCACCTACAGTGAATAACAGCTCAGTAAGATTGGGAGCTAAAGAGACGATGCGCTCAGCACTGCGTGGCGCAGGATTCTGGTTGGGTTTTTCGGAGCAGGCAGCGACGACGAGCAACGCCGCCAACAAGGCCAGCCCCCGCATTAGCGCGTGAAGCCGTACAAGGTCATAGCGGCGATCACCACCGCCCAAATAAGTAGCAGCCGAAACACGAGTTTATTGGCGGCCAGTGCACCGCGAATGCCGCGCTCACTCACCGTCTCATCCGCATCGTCCTGCAGCGCCAATGCTGCAACGCCCACGCGAGCCAGCAGGTGCTCAGTTTGTTCCGACATTGATGCATCGCGCTCTTCGGTTGGCGCACGCAATGCGGCGATGGCGTCATCAGCATTCCCGGCCGCTGCATATCCGAGCGCTGTCAGACGTGCAGGTATCCATGCCATTAGCGCGTGCACGCGTTCGGCCGCTTCCCGAATTCGACTTGCATCGCTTCCCACTGCTTCGTCACGCGTAGCACTGAATACCGCCCTGCGACGAATCAGGTCTGTGACGCGATAGGTCCAGGCGGCTAATGGACCTATCGTGCTGATAACAGCGCCGAGGACCACGAACCAGAACACTACGGCGAACAATCGATTGTTGGCCTGTACACAGACCGCCGCTTCGACGCGTGCAATTAATTCGCGCTCACCGCTGGGTAGTTCGCCTTCGATGATCGCCTTGGCGGCTGACTGGATCTGCTCGTCCTCCCCGGATTGCAGCGCTTTGCAATAGGCGCCCACTTCTTCGCCGATATCTTCGGGTCCCAGGGAAAACAGCAATACGACAACGGCCAAAATCAGGTAGGTGAATCCCTGCAGCGTATCGCCGAGGGTATACATGACCGCAAATACCGGTAGCACCAATACCGCCACGAGGGCCAATACCGGTATCAGCGCCGGCCAGTTACCAAGACGCTCCGCCTGACGAAATCCCGCATCAATGATTCGGTCGAGCCCGCGCATACGACGCCAGTGAAACAGCTGCGTCGCCAGTCGTTCAATGATGAGACCAATAAGTAGAGCGATCAGGTGCATGAGTCTTGCTTCTCTGCTGGTGTGCCTAGTGCATCATACAATCGCAGCCAGTCGAATGCAGGGCCAGGATCGCTCTTGCGGCCGGGCGCAATATCACAATGGCCGGCAAACTCTCGCGGCGTGATGCCCGGATAGGCTGTCGACAAGGCCTGTAGCACGGCAGCAAGCACGACATACTGGCGATCATCGTAAGGCGTTTCATCTTCCCCCTCGAGCTCAATGCCGATCGAATAGTCATTGCAACGCGCACGTCCGCGGAAGTGCGACTCACCGGCATGCCAGGCGCGCTCGTTTAACGGCACGAATTGCACCAGTTCGCCGCTACGCCGGATCAACAAATGCGCCGATACTTCTAGTCCGCGAATCTCGCCAAAGTAGGGGTGTGCGTCCCAGTCGAGCTGGTTTTGAAACAAAGCTTCAATCTCCCCGCCGCCGAAAACGCCTGGCGGCAGGCTAATGCCATGCAGGACGATCATCTCGGGCAGCGCGCCGCAGGGACGCGCATCCCTGTTCGGACTTAAAGCTAGCCGGGCGGGCTCGATCAGCCCCGCCTCGGTATTCACCGTATATTCGTCGGGCACGTTCAGGCATGATTTCGAAGACATGAGTACGAGGCTATTTGTTTCCGGCACGTTGAGCAACGGTGCCGAGATCGAACTTGACGGGGATCGCTCGCGATACCTCGGAAAGGTGCTGCGCGCTCGCGTTGGCGACCCGGTCACGGTATTCAATGGCGAAGGTCCCGAATGGCCGGCAACCCTGCTGCGCATATCCAGGAGTTCCGTCAGCCTCGCGCTGGGCGATAGTGTCGAGGGCGGCACTGAATCGTCGCTCAAAATTCACCTGGTTCAGGGTATTTCCCGCGGCGAACGTATGGACATCGTGGTGCAGAAAGCCACCGAGCTGGGCGTCAAGCGCATTACGCCGGTGCTGACCGAATACGGCGTGGTGAAACTCAATCCGGAGCGCGCAGAAAAACGCCGCGAGCACTGGCAGAAAATTGCGGCCAGCGCCTGCGAACAATCAGGTCGTACACGCCTGCCCCTGATCGACACGCCATTGCCCCTGAAATCCTGGCTGGGCGCCAAACCACCCGCCGTCGATGCAGAATTAATCCTGACTCCGGGCGCATCGATGCCCCTGTCCAGCCTTTCTGCACCACAAACCAAGGTTTGCGTGATGATAGGGCCCGAAGGTGGATTCAGCGACACTGAGTGCGGCGACGCGGAGATTTCAGGATTCAGGGCGGTGTCGTTGGGACCGCGTGTATTGCGCACCGAGACGGCTGCTATCGCGACACTGTCCGTGCTGCAATCCTTGTGGGGGGATTTGCGCTAGCCGTATCAGGCCTGCAGATATTCGCGCGCAATCATGCCTTCGATCTTGTCGAGGTCCGGGATCATGGGAAATTCATTGATCATGCGTACCCGGCAAAGTATCGGTGCCGTTTCCGGCCAGCCGTCTTTCGCTTCCAGTTTCAGCACCTCACGATTCACACGTACGAGCTGTGGAAAGCCTTGCGTCAAAACGCCAAAAAATCCGGTCTTCAACTGCCCCGTATTCGCGTAAAACACTACAACCCGGGTGCGGCCTGTCACCAACGGCGCTTCCTTGCCGATGGCACCTTCAAACGAGATGACCGGCAACGAACGACCGTTCCAGTTGATGGTCCCCATCATCCATGCTTCCGAGCCTTCCTTACTGGCAGTCTTGGAAAAGCGCACAACTTCCGCAACACAGGCACGCGGCACGATCAGGCGATCTTCCGCCAATGGCACGAGCAGGCTGTACAGCTCTTCTGTTTCAGCACTCATTGCAATTGAATCCCTCGTTCTTCCAGCTGCCGGCGGATCGCGTCGAGCAACTGCGTATCCTGATACGGCTTGCCAAGATAGTCGTTGACACCAAGTTCGATAGCGCGCGCACGATGCTTGTCACCTACACGGGAGGTAATCATGATGATCGGCACTTGCGATACGCGGGCATCGTTGCGCACGTGCGATGCGAATTCATAGCCGTCCATGCGTGGCATTTCGATATCGAGCAGAATGATGTCGGGTTTCGCGTCCTGCAAGACGGCAATCGCATCCAGTCCGTCTTTCGCCGTAATACAACGCATACCGTTACGTTGCAGGATGCGCTCCGTCACGCGCCGCACCGTGATGGAGTCATCGACTACCAGGGCAAGCGGCCGGTCGTCGCTGGGCGTAGGTGCGGCCTTCTTCAGCTCGACAACCGGGGCGCCGGTGCGTACCAGCGCATGTATATCCAGAATCAGGACGATGCTGCCGTCGCCGAGAATGGTCGCGCCAGAGACGCCGCGAATGCTCGCGAGCTGCGGACCCACGGCTTTCACAACGATCTCGCGGCTCGCGAGCATTTCGTCAACCAGCAACGCAGCCGAGTAGTCTCCGGCGCGAACCAGGATCACAGGGACAAAAGCGTCTTCTTCGGGCAATTTGGCCGCCTGACCGCCCAGGTACATGCCGAGGTGCCGGAATTTATAGGCCTGCTCGCCATACTGGTAACTTGGCTCGGTATGGCTGAGCAAATTTTCCAGTTCTCTGCGCGGCAGTCGCGCCACACCCTCAACGGTCGGCAACGGCAGTGCGTAGACCTCTTCTCCCGTGCGCACGATCAGGGCCTGCGTAATGGCCAGCGTGAACGGCAGGCGGACCGTGAAGTTCGTACCCTGACCGGTTACCGAGCTGATTCGTAGTGAGCCGCCCAGCTTCTTCACTTCGTTGGCGACGACGTCCATGCCGACGCCACGCCCGGCAGATTGCGTCACCGCGCTGGCCGTCGAGAAGCCCGGCGTCAATATGAGCTGCATGATTTCGTCGTCGGTTACCTTGCTGTCCGGCTTCAACAGGTCAAGTTCGAACGCTTTGCGACGGATTGCTTCAACATCGAGTCCCGCGCCATCGTCCGCAACGTCGATTACCATCTCCGCACCTTCACGGTGCAGGCGTATGGCAATACGGCCAACCGCGGGCTTGCCAGCAGCCTGGCGTTGTGCGGGTTTCTCGATGCCGTGAACAATCGCGTTTCTCAGCATGTGTTCAAAGGGCGGCAACATCTTGTCGAGAACCTGGCGATCCAACTCGCCGGAGGCACCTTCGACCGACAGCTCAGCGCGCTTGCTTGCTTCTTCGGAAGCCTGCCGTACGAGCCGCGTCAGGCGGCCAACATGACGTTCGAAAGGCACCATGCGTGTGCGCATCAAACCATCCTGCAACTCGGCCGTCACGCGCGACTGTTGCACCAGCAAGGCCTCGGCTTCACTTGTGACAGATCGCAACAGATCTTTCAGGCTGCCAAGGTCGCTGGCGGATTCTGCCAAAGCACGTGACAACTGCTGGATCGTCGAATAACGATCAAGCTCGAGTGGATCGAAATCGCGTGCCACCAAAGTGTCCTGGTGGCTGTGCATGATCTGCGCTTCGGTTTCATTTTCGAGTTTTCGCAGCTGTTCGCGCAGTCGCGAAACTGTTTGTTCAAGCTCTTCGACGTGAAACTCGAACGTGTTTACCTGTTGACTCAAACGCGAATGGTAAATGCTGATTTCGCCCGCTGCGTTCAACAGGTCCTCGAGTAACTCCGCATCGATGCGCGCAAATTCCTGACGCGCTTCGGGCTGTTTGATGGCGCGAACTTCAGCCGGTGCCTTGCGCGGTGGCGGTGGCGGCTCAGGTACAGGTTCAGGCTCCGGCTCGGGCTCGGGCTCGGGTTCCGGCTCGGGTTCGGGTTCCGGCTCGGGCTCAGGCTCGGGCTCGGGCTCGGGCTCCGGTACGAGCTCCGATTCAAGCTCAAGTTCGAATTCCGCATCCTGCGGCGGCGCGGCGGCGCTCTCTTTCGTGCGGCCAAGCTCGGCGAGCTCGTCGGCCAGCGGCGAATCAACGATCACCATGCTGACCGTGTCGTCGGGTTCGATCGTGAATGCAGCTGACGGCGCTTCCTCGACATTGGCATCGCTTGTAGCCACCTCGACATCCATGTCGTCAGCAACTTCGAAGCCTGCGTTCGCATTCTGTATGCGTTGTTCGAGTTCTGTAGACGACCTGACCGGTTTGCCCGCGATCACCGTATCGCGCATGCGGTGCAGCTCATCAATGCTGCGCTGCAGCAGGTCCTCGACGGCAGGGGTCGCTTTGACACGCCCGTCGTCCACCGATATCAACAGGGTTTCGAGTTCGTGGCTCAGGTTACCCATGGCCGTAATACCGGCCATGCGCGCGCCACCCTTGAGCGTATGCAGGTGACGTTTGAGTTCTTCCATCGGTTTCGGCGACCTGTCTTTCGACCACGCAATGAGCGCCTGATCCGCCTCTTCCAGTAGTTCAGCAGATTCTTCGGTGAAAATCGCGGCGATTTCCGCATCGTATTCCGCTTCGTCGCTTTGCTCTTCGACGAGAACCGGTTTCGGCGCGACTTTCGCGGGCGCAACAACTTTCGGCGCGGCTGGCGGACTCTCCGCAGAACGAACTGCATCCGACACTTTGCTGATATGTGCGATCAACGCCGTGTAATCCGCTCGATCCTTCTCGGGACTGTTTATGTCCCTGACGATCGTAGCGATAGCCCGTGCGGCAGCGCGAAGCACATCAAGGCCGGAACGTTGAAAACCAATCTTGTGATCGTAGACATGCCGAACAAAGCGATTCAGTACGGCGGCGACGGCAACACCGCGCTCGACATTGGCCATGTTCGCGCTACCGTGCAGCGTGTGACAGGCGCGATGCAGTTTGTCGGTAACATCAAACGGTGGTTCGTGACCTTCGCAGGCCGCGAGGTAGTCCGTAATAACCTTGAGATGCCCGGCCGTTTCCTTCGAGAAGATATCGTAGAGCACCGGGTCCATTTCGAGTGCGGGCTCTTCTTCTACCGGCTCCGCGCTGGGTGCGGGCTCGATCGTCAGAACTGCTGCATTCGGATCGCCATCGGCAAAGGCGTTGGCGCGGGCGATGAACAAATTGATGTCCGACTTCGGCCGCGTACCAACTTCGAGCTGCTCCACAAGCTCCGGCACAGCAGCTGCCGCAAGCTGGATGAAATCGATCATCGGCGGCGTACGCGGCAAAGTACGATTGATCAGTCGATTGAGCAAATTCTCAATGGACCAGCAATATTCGCCGATACGCTCAGCGCCAACCATACGGCCACTGCCCTTTAGTGTATGGAATGAGCGTCTGACGGTGATCAGCAAATCCATTACGTCCGGCGTAGCTGCCCAGCCTGGTAGATGACGCTTGATCGAGGAAATTTCTTCCCTGGCCTCTTCGATGAAAATCTCGATCAACTCGGGATCGACATGCTCTCTGTGTGACGATACAACCGGCAACGGAATGACCTCTGTTGCCTGCGGACGCTCTGCGGTCGCCGCCGGCAGCAATGCCTCGGCGGCTCGTTCTTCAATACCCTCAATCGACAGTTTTTGTGTCGCCTCTATGCCGTCACTGGCGGGCTCTTTGACCTCGCGCAGGCGAGCTTCAACGTCACGCAATACCGCGAGGCAGGCCTCGGCGTTGTCCAACATGTACCAGGGTTCACTGCGACCTGCTTTGACCGTCTCCATGTAGTATTCGATACTCACGATCACGTCGGCGAGTCGGTCTGTTTCTTTTTGATTCAGGATCTTCGGGCCGCCGGCATTCAACATCGCGGTTACGAGTCGGCCTACACGGTCCACCACTTCCATAGCGCGTGTCTTGTCGAGCAGCAATAAACCGGACTTGATACCACGTATCAGTGTCGGCACGCTGTCGAGACCGTAAGACCCGGACTCCGCTGTGAAACTCTGGCTAATGGTTTCTTTGATGCGTGCGAGATTGATGATGCACTCCCGCATAACGGACTGTGTGACCTTCTGGAAATCGCCGCCATCCTCCGCGACCGGTGTCGCATCTTTCTGCTCCCGGGGTGCTGTCAGGCGCAGCAGCTGTTGGTCGAGGCGATCTTCCACGCGCAATAGCGTCGATGCGATGTCGAGAATGACCTGATCATTTGCGACTCCGCCACGCTCGACCACAGACTTCAGCCGTTCAATTTCGCCATCAACATTGCCACGTAACTCGCCGAGACCCAACACGCCGAGCGTATCGCTGATTTTTTTCAGCAGTTCAAGTTGCGGTATCAGCTCCGACGACTTGTTCATGCCGGTGCGAACAAAAATATCCAGCACGTCCTTGACGCGACTCAGATCATCCTTGATCGCCGACGCGACCGTTTGCATGAGTTTCGCGCTGGGTGCCGATAAGGCTTCTCTAGCTTCCTCTACCTGCTCGTCGCCAGGCAGTAATTCAGCGAGATTGAAAGCGGCACGTATCTCACGGATTCGTGGACCTGTGCTGCTGGCGCGCGCAACGTAATACAGCAGGTTGTTGAGCAGGTCATCGACGGGGTGACGCTCGTACGCACCCAGGCCTTCATCGATGACGTACTTGAGCTGACGGTCGGTCTGGCCGAGCAGGCGCTTTACCGCGATCGATGTTTCCAGCCCACCATTTTGCAGCGCTTCCAGTACGCCTGACACAACCCACCAGAGTTGATGCATATCGTCGCGCGTGGATGAATTTTCAAGCGCCGCTGAAACCTTCGACAAAGTGTCGAGGTGGCGTTGCGTGTCGCCGCCCTGAATCCAGCCGAGCAGCGCCAGCTGGAATTTCGGCCGTAGCCGCTTGGCGACGAGGACTGGGTCCTCACCGCTGCCTTCGCGCGGCGCATCTTTTCTTTTCGAACGGCTGGGCGACAGGTTCAGAAGCAGCAAGGTGCCCTCTGACAACAAGGGTTCACCGCGTGCCGCCCGCAGGTCGTTCAACATCGGTAACAGGACCAGCGCGATGTCCCGCCCTCCGGCCATCAGTCGTTCAACGTAGGCCGGCAGCTGCACCATCGCGCGTGTCAGTGCATCGAGGCCATCCTCGCGTCCTTTGCCAGTACGCAAGGCGACCAGGTAATCGCAAACCAGCTCCATCTCTTCAACCAGCAGAGCGGCGCCATAAGTTTCGGTAATTCGCAGTGCACCGCGAGCCTGGTGCAACAATTCACAAGCGCGCTTCAGTGCCGCCGTGCCGCCCCGCCCATCGACGCAATCCTCCAAAGCGAGATGCGCGTTGCGAATCGTCTCCATGAGCTCGGAACCGACGATCGATAGCGCGCTGCCAGCATCGCCCCGGTTGTCGTCGCCGATCATTTGCTCGTGAATGCCTGTGTCACCCGTCATTTCGTTGTCTGCGCCTCGCAGGCGCCTAACCGGCCTTGATCCGATTTGGCGCCGCCGGCTGCGCCGGTAGCGGGCGCTGCACGTTCGACGACGATCGGGTTAGCGTGCTGGCCTGCATCATTTCCGGCGGCAATGCGAATCCTTCGACCGATTTTCTGAGCTGCGTTGCGAGTTCCGAAAGTTTCGCAATTGACGCCGCCGTCGCCGATGTCGCTTTGCCGGTTTGCGCACCAATTTCACGCAATCGGGTCGTGCGACGTGTCACGTCTGCAGCGGCTCCCGCCTGTTGCCGGGCCGAACTCGAAATGTTTTGCACCAGGCTCGCGATCTGGTTGGATACCTGCTCGATCTCATCAAGCGCGGCACCGGCGTTTTCTGCCAGCAGTGCGCCGCCGACTACGTCCGTTGTGCTGCGTTCCATCGAGACTACCGCTTCGTTGGTATCCGCCTGAATCGTCCGTACCAGGACTTCAATCTGTTTGGTGGCATTCGTCGAGCGCTCTGCCAGTCGCTGAACTTCATCGGCGACGACGGCAAATCCACGCCCTGCTTCACCGGCCATCGACGCCTGAATTGACGCATTCAGTGCGAGGATGTTGGTTTGCTCGGCGATATCGTTAATCAATTCAACGATATTACCGATTTCCTGCGAACTCTCGCCCAGCCGCTTGATGCGCTTCGACGTTTCCTGAATCGTTTCGCGTATGGCGTTCATGCCGTCGATCGTGCGGCGTACGGCCTCACCGCCCTTGTGTGCAACCTCTACCGAGTGGCGTGCGACGTCCGAGGAGCGCTCGGCATTCCCGGAAACCTCTTCGATCGATCCTGCCATGGAGACGATGGATTCCGTCGCCGCATTGATTTCCCTGGCCTGATTCTCCGCCGCCTTGGCAAGATGCGCCGCCGTATTTTCTGTCTGCTTGGTGGCCGTATCGACCATCAGCGCCGTGTCATTGACTGTGGCAACCAGCTTGCGCAACTCTTCGATAGCAAAATTAAAAGAATCAGCAATGGTGCCGGTGATGTCTTCCGTTACGGTTGCTTCGACCGTCAGATCACCGTCGGCGAGGCTGCCCATTTCGTCAAGCAATCGCAAAATTGCCTGTTGATTTCGCTCGTTCTGCTCGGCCTGTTCCCGCGCCGCCCTTTCGAACACCGACGATTTCGCGTGCAGCACGATGAGGCCGACAAGCATGAGCAAAGCGACAATGACCAGGCCTACCGGAATCAGCCAGTTCTGCAGAAAGTCGGGCAGGATTGACGGTGCCCCGCCGGATGCGAATGCTGAAGTTAACAAGGCACTTGCGCTCGCGCCAAGCTCGGCCCGGGTCTCCGCCAAGCCACTGACTTGTCCGATATTGCTGCTGATCACGGCGGACTGCTCTTCAAGGCTGGTCAGGCTGCTGATAAGCGGAACCAGCGCTACCTCGCGACTCTCGCGATTGAGCGGTCGTATATCGAGATCGCTGGCGGCACCGTCCAGAGCATTGCTGACATTTCTCAGATAACCGATATCCTCGGCGATCTCACTCGCAGCACCTTCTCCACCGGCAAGAATATTCGCAGACAATTCACGAATTCGATTGGCTCGTTGTTGAAATTCCTGGATAGCGGCTGTCGCACTGGAACGGCCTAACAGCTCATTGGCGAGCGCTACCAATGACGACGCATCTGTCGTTGCACGACTCGCAGCACCGAGTACCGCTTCAACTTCTGTGCGCTTCGCGAGGATGGCCGCAGCTCGGGACTCGAGCTCTTGCCAGTCTGCCGCCCTCCCTGGCGCACCGCTGCGACGCAAAGACGCAACACCGCTAAGACTTTTGTTGAGTTCATCGAAGGCGCCCGAGTCACCCCGTAGCGCTCTCTCCGCCTGCGCCGGGATGGCCTGCGACAATGCCGCAAGCCTGGATGCCGAAGCGTTGCCGCCACCCGATTGAAGATAAATCAGCGCCGCCGCCGCAACCAGCAGGAAAGCGGCAAAGCCGGCTAGCGCTCTAAAAGAGGACGAATTGTCGATATTACTGGCCATGACTCACCTTCATTCCGCAGCTGCCTGCAGGAACACATTGCTTTCAACTAGATCGAACAAATTGAATACCGGCCAGGAGTCTTCACCACGTTGGTAGACCCCGGCCAGAAAACGATCGCAGCGTACGATGGTTTCCCGGGCTTCATTTGCAAACTCGTGATCCGAGAAACGACGAAAACCCAGGACTTCGTCGACGACGAGCCCGGCCGGCATTTCACGGTGATTAACAGATATGACGCGTGTCGTGCGACGCAAAGTCGTTCGGCCGCTACCCAACATCAGCTTGAGATCGACCAGCGGCAGCAAGTGACCACGCAGATTGGCTATGCCCAGCAACCAGCGCTTCGCGCCAGGCACCCGGGTCATCGATTCCGGCAACATCAGGACTTCCCGAACCTGGTTACGGCTCGCGACGAACTGCTCCTCACCAATCCGGAATCCGACACCGACCCACTCAGACGGGACAGAGCCGGCACTCTGGCCGGCGTGCGCGACACGGCTGCGCAGCTCCATTTCCTTGAGCAACTCAAACGGTTGCTCGACAAGAGCGGCCAGGTCGGCGGAATTACTCATTCAGGCTGCCATCACCATGTTGATCATGGCGACCAGCTCTTTGGGAACGATCGGCTTAACCAGGTACTCAACGGCGCCTTGGCGCATACCCCAGATCTTGTCCGTCTCCTGGTCTTTGGTCGTGATGATGATCACGGGGATCGACGCGGTTATCGGGTCTTTAGTGAGTTGCCGAGTCGCCTGGAAGCCGTTCATGCCGGGCATGACGACGTCCATCAGTATGCAATCTGGCCGCGATGTTTTGGCTGCCTTGAGTCCCTCTTCACCGCTGTCAGCGACGAGGGTATCGAAACCGGCTTTTTCGAGCATGCTTTGAAACAAATGCAGCTCAGTAGGCGAATCATCAATGATGAGTACGACTGCCATTTAGAATTCCTTAATTGATCTGGTTAGAAATGGCACCAAGCAGTTCATCTTTCGTGAACGGTTTGGTCAGGTATTGTTCGCTGCCAACGATGCGTCCGCGCGCACGATCGAATAGTCCGTCCTTGCTGGAAAGCATGATGACGGGCGTATCCTTGAAGACTTTGTTGTGTTTAATCAGGGAACAGGTTTCGTAGCCATCGAGGCGCGGCATCATGATGTCGACAAAGATCAGATCGGGCTGGTGATCCGCAATCTTGGACAAGGCATCGAAACCATCGATCGCCGTAAACACCTGGCAACCCTCTTTTGACAACAGGGTTTCTGCGGTTCTGCGAATGGTCTTGCTGTCGTCCACGACAAGTATTTTCAGGCCGTTGAGGCTACGCGATACGTTGGCTGACACCAGTTTTCCCCAGGTTGATTGTGACTTTTACCATATTGACATAACTCCCGCTACGACGCGCGCCACCTTACGCAAAATCATGATATTTCCGATGCTTACGACATATTTCGCGGTATAGTTGGGCGCTTCCTGCCGAAACCACTCCGTAAGCTCAAAAGATGGCTGCAAAATCACTGAAAATTGGCATCGTGATGGACCCGATACGGTCAATCACCCCCAAGAAAGACTCGTCCCTGGCTATGCTGCTTGAAGGTAGCCGCCGAGGTGCCGAGCTTCACTATTTTGAACAACAGCATTTGCGCATGCTATCCGGTAAGCCGATCGGAATATCGACCGAGATCACAGTTCGCGACAACGTCGACGACTGGTTCGACCTCGGCCAGCAACGCGAGGTAGATCTCGGCGAGCTTGATGTCATCCTGATGCGTAAAGATCCGCCCTTCAACATGGAATATGTCTATACGACCTACATCCTGGATCGCGCCAGCCTGGCGGGCGCTCTCGTGGTCAACGCACCGCAGGCGCTTCGCGATATGAATGAAAAGGCGTACACCGCCTGGTTTCCCGACTGCACACCGCTCACGCTGGTAACGCGTTCGATGCAACAAATGAAAGCGTTTCTTGCCGAGCACGGTCGTATCGTCGTCAAGCCGCTGGATGGCATGGGTGGGCGCTCGATTTTTGTCATTCAAAAAGGCGACAACAACGCTAACGTCATTTTCGAAACGCTGACGGACTACGGACAACGCTTTGCGATGGCGCAGGTCTTCATTCCCGAAATTACCGCAGGCGACAAACGCATATTGCTCATTGACGGTGAACCTGTGCCCTACGCACTGGCACGAATTCCGACAGGCGATGACAATCGCGGCAATATGGTCGCCGGTGCCACGACCCGGGGTCAGCCCCTGTCTGCGGCTGATCTCAAAATATGTGCGGCAGTCGGCCCGGTACTCCGCGATCAGGGTGTGTTGTTTGCCGGTATCGATGTGATTGGCGACTTTATGACCGAGGTCAATGTCACCAGTCCGACCGGCATCCGTGAACTCGACCGCGAGTTCGACCTTAATATCGCGGGCACGATGTTCGATGCGATCGAGAGAAAACTCCGCTAGCGGAATTCAGGCAGTTTGCTTGTTTCTGCTCCTGGTTTAACGGACTATTCGCGCGGATATGGCCAATATTGCGCTGCACACTGACCCGCTCGACGAGATGCGACTCATGCACGCGGGCGCTCACGACCGCCTGCCGGCGATGCTTTTTCTCGCCGCGCTGATTCACGGCATCCTGATCATGGGCATTACCTTCAATCCGGAGCTAACGAACCCATTGGCGAGCACGATTTCGCTGGAGGTGACCATAGTCGCCGACGCCGATCAGCGTATCGACCGTCCTGAGGAAGCGGCTTACCTTGCGCAAGCCAATCAGGAGGGCGGTGGCAATACGACCGAGCAGGTACGGCCCGCGGCACCACGGCAGAGCACCATGCCGGTCGACATCGAGGGTCGGGAGGACGGCACCGCCTTGCGGGAAACGCAGGCACACGAGCGCTCAGCCGATGAGTTGCTCGCCACCCGAGACGAGACCGAGAGACGCATCGAACTGGATCCCCGCTCGGACCCCCAGCCCGAGACGAGTACGGCGATCACCATGGAAGCCGGTAGCGAGTCGACACTGCCGTTGCCGCAGGAGGATCAGGCAACGATGCTGATCCGCGACGAGGAGCCGCGGCAGTTGATCATCAGCGCCAATACCCGTGAGTCGGTCATCGCGGCCTACCTCGATAACTGGAAGCGCCGCATTGAAGGCGTGGGCGAGTCCTACCTGCCACAGCTCGGACCGCTGAACGATGTTACCGGCAGCCCGACCCTGATGGTGGCCATCGACGTGTCCGGCGATCTGCTCGAGGCCGTCATACGCAAATCGAGTGGTTCGACGGTCCTCGATCTGGCCGCGCTGGATATTTTGCACCGGGCATCGCCATTCGACCCCTTCCCGCCGGAAGTGGTGGCTGAATACGATATCGTCCGTTTCGAATACAAATGGCTGTTTGCCGAGCAGCTCACTTCCGGCCAGTAGCCCTGAAGCTCACCTTGTGCCGAAGCGCCCAAGCACAGATACTAAGGATATGGACGCTAGTAACAATCTTACAAATCAATTACTTATCGCAATGCCGGGCATGCTGGATCCCAATTTCAGCACGACCGTCACACTGATTTGCGAGCACAACGATAACGGTGCGCTGGGCATCATCATCAATCGCCCACTGAACCTGAAGCTCGCGGGATTGTTCCAGCAACTCGCCGTGAGTAGTGCCGACCCTGACGCTGCCGAAAAACCCGTCGTCGCGGGCGGCCCTGTCGGCATCGAGCGCGGCTTCGTATTGCATGACAAGGATCGCAGCTTTGAAAACACGCTTAGCGTCTCCAATGACATTAAGCTGACGCTGTCGCGCGACATCATCGACGCGATGGCAACGGGCGCCGGTCCGACGAAGGCGCTTGTGGCGATAGGTTACGCGGGCTGGGAGGCGGGTCAGCTTGAAGAAGAAATGCTGGCAAACGCCTGGTTGAACGTGACGGCGACTCCCGAGCTTGTATTCGACATCCCGTTTGAACAACGCTGGGATTCAGCCGCTCGATTGCTGGGCATCGACATCGCCAGCATCTCCCCGGACGCCGGTCACGCCTGACTTGGCTCAGCCACGGACAATCCTGGCTTTCGATTTCGGGCTGCGCCGAATCGGCGTCGCTGTCGGTCAGGACATAACCGGCTCAGCCAGCCCCTTGGGTGTTGTTGCCAACCGCAGTAGCGGCGTCGATCACAAAGCCATCGCCGCGCTCATCGAGGAATGGTGTCCTACCGGCATGGTCGTCGGCATGCCCACACATGCCGATGGCACACCGAGTGACATGCGCGAGCCGGTCGAGGCTTTTATTGAGGAATTGCGTCGCTACCAGCTGTCCGTCGACACGGTCGATGAGCGCTACACGTCGATAGAAGCGGCGGAAGTGTTAAAAAAATCCCGGGCTGCCGGTACCCGTGGCCGTATTTCCAAAGAAATGATCGATGCGGCGGCTGCGGTATTTATCGCTGAAAGATACCTCTCATGTGAGTAGAATGCCCCCGCGATGGAGCAAGACGACACCAAACTGCAGTTCGATAAGTCGGGAAACTTACGACATCTATTGTCGTTAAAAGGGCTCGATGCACAGCTGCTAACCGAGTTGCTGGACGAAGCAGAGACCTACCTGACTGAACCCGGTGCGCTGCCGATTCGCAGCCAGTCACTTGCCGGCCGCACCGTGGGCAATCTTTTCTTCGAGCCCAGCACTCGCACCCGTGCCTCGTTCGACCTGGCCGGTCGCCGCCTGGGCGCCGATGTTCTGAATCTCGACGTCAATACATCGTCGCGCAAGAAAGGCGAAAGCATACTCGACACCATCTACACGCTCGAGGCCATGCAAGTCGACATCATGGTCATTCGTGATGCGAGTGACGGTGTACCTGCCTACATTGCACGCCATGTCGAAGATCACGTCAGCGTGCTGAATGCGGGTGAGTCTGACGTATCGCATCCGACGCAAGGTCTACTGGATCTGCTCACTATTCGGCAGCACAACCCGGATTTCAAAAATCTGGTCGTCGCTATCGTCGGCGATATCCAGCATTCGCGCGTCGCCATGTCAGCATCCGAAGCTTTGCAAACGATGGGCGTGGGTGAGCTGCGATTGATTTCACCGGCGGCTCTTGCACCGAGTGCAGATCGTTTCCCGGGCGCCCGCATCGTCGACAACCTCGGCGAAGGGCTCAGGGATGCTGACGTCATCATGGCACTCAGAATTCAACGAGAACGTATTGGCAACCTCGACGGCGTGCCAGGCATTGACGAGTATTTCGCGAACTTCGGCGTCAGCCGCGAGAACATCAAGGTCGCGAAACCGAATGCAATCATCATGCACCCGGGCCCGATGAACCGTGGAATTGAGATTGAGGGTGCACTGGCCGACGGTCCCAGGTCGGTCATCACCAAGCAGGTCACCAATGGTGTTGCTGTGCGCATGGCCGTATTGAATCGTATCGGCAAGATGATGAGTTTTCGGTGACGACGGCTGCACAAAAACTGGCACAGCGTAATCGCAACACGATCTTCGTCGAAGAGGGTGCGCTGCTCCATGTCGACAGGTTTCCCGGAGAGCAGTTCATCATGCGCATCCGCGCGCCCAAATGTGCCGCCGCAGCAAAGCCGGGTAGCTTTGTACATATCACTTGCGATGACACTTTGCCGATGCGACGGCCATTGTCGATCATGCGAGTTGAAGACGACTGCATCGACGTACTCTATAAAATTGTTGGCGATGGTCTGCGCTGGCTGTCAGCAAAACGCCCCGGCGACCAGATGAGTATTCTCGGCCCCATCGGCCAACCCTTTCAGCCATCGGCCGAGCGCCCGAACGCTTTGTTGATTGGCGGCGGCGTGGGTATTCCGCCGATGGTATTTCTCGCTGAGCAACTGAAGCCTGATGCCTGGTCGCCTCTGGCGATCTTCGGCTCGGAAATTCCTTTTCCCTTCGAGTTGCAATCGTCGGCGATCCAAACGCCCTGGCTGGACTCGAAGGTCAGTGCTGCAATGCCCTTGCTGGAGGGGTGGGGAATTCCTTGTCGTCTTGCGACGCTCGCAGGTTTCGAAGGCTGTTACAACGGCTATGTCACCGATCTGGCAGACCTTTGGCTTTCAACATTGAGTGACGATGAGCTCCGCAAGACCGCGGTTTTCACTTGCGGCCCGACGCCGATGCTGAAGGCAGTCGCCGCGATGGCCGCAAAATACGATTTGCCCTGCCAGGTGTCACTTGAAGAATTCATGGCCTGTGCCGTCGGTGGCTGTGCAGGTTGTGCGGTGAAGATCAACACACCCGACGGCGAGGCGATGAAACGTGTTTGCGTGGACGGTCCGGTTTTCGACGCATCCACGGTGGTCTGGTAACTGAATCGCCTTTAGTTCGCCGCCTCATCCTGAAAAATCTCTTCGATAGACAACTCGAAAAGCCGGGCAGCCTTGAATGCCAGCGGCAAGCTCGGGTCAAACTTACCTTTCTCAATTGCATTAATTGTCTGGCGTGACACGTCCAGCTCATTGGCTAACTGCGCCTGCGTCCAGTCACGTTCCGCGCGCAATACTTTCAGTCGATTCTTCATCGGTACTTCCGATAACCTGCGAGTGTACTTGCGACAAAAGTAAGACCCATCAGTATTATGAGATGCGAAATCTCCGGCTCGAAACTGATCAGGCGAATGTCTTCCAGGAGTTCATAGCCGGAACCGAAGACCAGCCCGACACCGAGTGTCAGTGCACAGGCATCCAGAAAGATTTTTTGCTGCATCTCATCCAGACCACGAAGATGCCGGGCGTTCGCCATGACCATCGCAATTCCAACACAAACATTGAGAAGCACGCCGAGGGCTGTCAAGACGACGTGATAATCCCAAAGCAGTTTCGGACCGAACGCGGCGAGGGCCATTGTCGCCACCCAGGCAATCGTCCAGAACGCCAGGTGAACAGTATTCCGGGCAGAGGTTGCTGCCCAATCGTTTGAGGGTTTGGTTTTCGTCGACATAAGTCGCGCTCCTTTGTCTTAATGTAAAGTGAACTTGACTTACGATAGTTCAGCACACTGCTGATGTCAAGTTTAGTTGACAAAAAGATAAGGAAACGTAACTTTTTCTTTAGACTGCACTCGCCCGCGGCAGGATTAGCCGCCGAAATTGACCTTGGCTTCAAGATTGGCGCGGGAATCAGCGTGTGACATGGCCTCATCCAGCGTAATCGTGCCCTTCTTGTAAAGATCGAGTAGCGCTTCGTCGAAGCAAACCATGCCCTGCTCACCGCTATCCTTGTGCGCTTCTTTAACGGCTGAAATATCGCCCTTAAGAATCAAATCCTTGATATGTGGCGTATTCAACATGAGTTCGACGGCCGCGACACGCTTGCCGTTACGCGCTCGCACCAGGCGTTGCGACAAGATCGCGCGCAGGTAATGCGCGAGATCCATGAAGACCTGTCCATGCTGTTCCTGCGGAAACAGGTTGATAATTCGATCGAGGGTCTCGGCGGCGTTGTTGGAGTGGACGGTCGCGAGTACCAGGTGTCCCGTACCGGCCATGTCCAAAGCAGCCCGCATCGATTCTGTGTCACGAATTTCGCCGATTTGTATGACATCTGGCGCTGCACGTACGGCGCTCTTCAGAGCGCGCTGATAGGACTTGGTGTCAAGGCCCACTTCGCGTTGATTAATAATTGATTGCTTATTCGGATGCAGAAACTCGATCGGATCTTCAATCGTGATGATATGCGAAGAGGTCTTTTCATTTCGGTAGTTGATCATCGCGGCCAGCGTTGTCGACTTACCGGCACCGGTGGCGCCAACCATTAGAATCAATCCGCGACGCAACATGACCAGATCTTTGAGCTGATCGGGCATGCCCAGTTCGTCGAGCGTCGGCAAGTCCGATGTAATGTAGCGCAACACCATCGAGACACTGCCACGCTGATGAAAGACGTTCACGCGGAAGCGGCCGAGGCCTTTTTCGGAAAGCGCAAAGTCGATTTCCAGTTCGCGATTGAAGATGTCCATCTGCTCTTCAGTCATTAACTCGAACGCGGCCTGCTTCACCATTTTTGGTGTCATTTCCAGCTTATTGACCGGCATGATCTTGCCTTCGATTTTGATCTTCGCCGGAGAGAACGGTGCAAAGAAAAGGTCCGATGCCTTTTTTTCGACCATCAGCTTGAATAGTGGCTTAACGTTCATCGTCTAATCGTCCCTGTAGGCTCAGAAGGTCCGAGCCGTATCCTCTTCCATGATGCGCAGGCTCTCAGATTGCTGATCGGCGTGCGATGAATCGCGCTTGCTTTCCAGTTTGATACGCAAGCGCAGCTCATTCTTGGAGTCAGCATTTCGCATTGCTTCTTCGTAGGTAATCGCGCTGTCCTCGTAGAGCGAGAACAGGGCCTGGTCAAAGGTCTGCATGCCGAGGCGCGTCGACTTCGCCATGATTTCCTTGATCTGGCCGACCTCGCCTTTGAATATCAGGTCCTGAATCAATGGTGTATTTAGCAGAATCTCCATCGCTGCCACTCGACCAATGCCGCCCTCGCGCGGCACGAGACGCTGCGAAATGAAGGCTTTAGTATTCAGCGAGAGATCCATCAACAGCTGTTGACGCCGCTCGTCCGGGAAGAAGTTGATAATTCTGTCGAGCGCCTGGTTGGCGCTGTTCGCGTGCAGGGTTGCAAGACACAGGTGTCCCGTTTCGGCGAACTGGATGCCGTATTCCATGGTTTCCTTATCGCGTATTTCTCCAATAAGGATGACGTCTGGCGCCTGACGCAAAGTATTCTTAAGTGCGGCGTGCCAGGACTCCGTGTCAACACCCACTTCGCGCTGCGTAATTACGCAGCCCTGATGCGGATGTACGTACTCAATCGGATCTTCGATTGAAACAATGTGTCCGCGAGAGTTGTGATTCCGATGCCCAATCATCGCCGCAAGCGTTGTCGATTTACCGGAACCCGTACCGCCGACAATGATGCAAAGGCCACGCTTGTTCATGACGACGTCCTTCAGGATCGGCGGTAGCTCCAGATCTTCAAGCGTCGGGATTTCAGTGGTAATCGTTCGCAGCACCGCGCCAACCAGGCCCTGCTGGATGAAAGCACTGACGCGAAATCGACCTATGCCCTGTGGAGCAATAGCGAAGTTCGCTTCCTTGGTCGCATCGAACTCCTTGATTTGCTTGTCGTTCATGATGGAACGAACCATGATCGCCGCCTGCTCCGGCGACAAAGGTGTATCGGTCGCCTTATGGATCGTGCCATCAACCTTGATTGCGGGCGGAAATGCCGCAGTGATGAACAAATCGGAGCCATCCCGCTCGACCATTTTTCGCAGCAGGTTTTGTGTTAGCCGTACCGCTTGTTCGCGTTCCATTATTTCACTCCAGTCAGGCAGCGACTCGCTGCTACCTTAGAAATTTTCTTTGTTGGACGCCCTGAAGCGTGCCTCTTCTTTGTTGATCAGCCCTTTCTTCAGCAGGTCCTGAAGATTCTGGTCCAGCGTCTGCATGCCGGAACCCTGTCCGGTCTGAATCGCCGAATACATCTGCGCGATTTTGCCTTCGCGTATCAGGTTTCTGATGGCGGGCGTACCGATCATGATTTCATGCGCCGCGATGCGGCCTCCACCAACCTTTTTCAGCAGCGTTTGCGAAATTACGGCGCGTAGAGACTCAGACAACATCGCCCGCACCATTTCTTTTTCGGCCGCAGGAAACACGTCGACGATTCGGTCTATCGTTTTGGCCGCCGAGCTGGTGTGCAGGGTGCCGAACACGAGGTGGCCGGTCTCGGCCGCCGTCAGCGCAAGCCGAATCGTTTCCAGGTCACGTAGCTCGCCGACCAGGATGACGTCAGGATCCTCACGCAGCGCCGAACGCAGCGCCTCATTGAAGCCGAGCGTATCGCGGTGCACTTCTCGCTGGTTGACCAGTGATTTCTTCGATTCGTGCACAAACTCGATCGGATCTTCGATTGTGAGTATATGGTCCGGCTTGTTTTCATTGACGTAGTCAACCATTGCGGCCAGCGTCGTTGACTTACCGGAACCGGTCGGGCCCGTAACGAGGACAATACCCCGAGGGTGCATCGAAAGATCTTTGAATATGGCCGGCGCGCCGAGATCGTCCAGGGTCAGGATGTCGGAGGGAATGGTCCTGAACACCGCGGCTGAGCCGCGATTCTGGTTGAAGGCATTCACGCGAAAACGGGCCAGTTTCGGGATTTCGAAGGAGAAATCCGTTTCGAGGAATTCTTCGTAATCCTTGCGCTGCTTGTCATTCATGATGTCGTACACCATGCTATTGACGTCCTTGTGGGTGAGTGCCGGCATGTTGATCCGCTTGATGTCACCATCAACGCGAATCATAGGCGGCACGCCACCTGACAAGTGCAGGTCCGAAGCGTTGTTCTTTACCGTGAACGACAAAAGTTGGGCAACGTCGACGGCCATAATTTTCCCTCATATGATGTCACCGGACTTACCATAACCCGGCGCTTAGTGAGCCTAGTATAACGAAGCAATCGGACTAAAACGTGATTGGAGTCACGGAAAACTTAGCGTTAATCAAAGATTTGCTGGCATCTTCGGCGCTGGAAGCCGGCCGCGAGCCGGACGACGTCACGCTGCTCGCTGTGAGCAAGAAACAGTCCATTTCCAAGGTTCTTGCCGCCGCCGCTGCTGGGCAACGCGATTTTGGCGAGAACTTTGTGCAAGAGGGGCTTGAGAAAATCGCCAGAACCCGTGATCAGGGCCTGGTCTGGCACTTTATCGGCCACCTCCAGACCAATAAAACACGGCTGGTCGCCGAGAACTTTGACTGGGTTCACACCATCGACAAACTCAAGACCGCACGCCGGCTAAGTGATCAGCGACCGGAGGCGCTGGGCCCCCTCAATATTTGCCTGCAAGTCAATGTTGACGATGAAGACTCCAAGTCAGGTCTCGCGCCCGAGACGCTGACGGACCTCGCAGCGGCCGTCACCGAACTGCCCATGCTTACCTTGCGAGGCCTGATGTGCCTGCCAGCCGCGCGGGTCGATTTCGAAGCACAGCGAGAGCCCTTCGCTCGCCTCCGAAAAATGGCAGAATCCCTGTCCGGCCTGGGCTATGGCAACGACACTCTGTCGATGGGCATGAGCGGCGACTACCGGGCAGCCATTTTCGAAGGCGCAACTATGGTACGTATCGGTACTGCGCTGTTCGGACCAAGAATCTGAGATAAGGACGCGAGTATGCAAGTGGAGAGTATTGCCTTTATTGGCGGTGGCAATATGACGCGGGCGATCGTCGGTGGACTGCTGGACGGCGGTCATGCCTCTGACCGAATAAGCATTGCTGAGCCATCGGAGCCGCAGCGCGAACTGCTTGTACGGACCCTGCCCGGCGTTTTTGTTACGGCCAGCAATGACGATGCGGTCGCGCGAGCCAGCAGTGTCATACTGGCCGTGAAGCCGCAGGTCATCGCCGCGGTCTGCAGGAAACTTCAGGCTGCCGTACAAGAAACACGTCCGTTGATTATTTCGATTGCTGCCGGACCCCGGATTGCAGATATCGACGACTGGCTGGGCGGTGGCAATGCCATTGCGCGAGTCATGCCCAATCAGCCGGCGCTGCTACAGAAGGGAATCTCGGGTATCTACGCCAATCCGACCACAACACCGCAACAACTTGAAACCGCCAGAAGTATCATGTCTGCCGTCGGCCCGGTCATTACGGTGAGTAAAGAGCAGGACATCGACGCTGTAACGGCTATATCCGGCAGCGGTCCGGCGTATTTCTATTTGCTGATCGACATGCTCGCGAAATCCGGCGCCTCGCTCGGCCTGGATACCGATGCGGCGCGCCAACTCGCCGCCGAATCCGCGCGCGGAGCCGCGGCAATGGCGCTGGCCTCGAACGACTCCATGGATGAACTCATCGCGCGGGTCCGTTCGCCGGGTGGCACAACGGCTGCGGCACTCGACAGTCTTGAAGCCAGCGGCATCCGTGATATCTTCGCGGCAGCCCTGATAGCCGCGCGCGACCGGGCGATCGTACTTGCCGATAATGCACACACAGCGGGTCAGGACTGAACATGCCATCAAATATTGCCTCAGCCCTGGTCTTCATCGTCAATGCTCTCAGCAGCCTGTACTTGCTCCTCCTGATATTGAGGTTCTGGCTACCCTGGTTGCGGGCGGATTTTAGAAATCCCCTTGCACAGGGAATTCTGAAGCTCACATCGCCACTCATTATTCCGGTCCGTCGGCTGGTGCCATCCGTTGGTCGACTCGATACAGCAACAGTGCTGGTCGCGTTTGTCGTGCAGTACCTGTCGCTACTATTGATACTTCTTATCCTCGGCATGAGCGCAAGCTATTCGGCAATTGCCACCACGGCACTGGTGAAGCTGGTCCTGCTGTCCGTTAATTTATTTATGTTTGCGATTTTCATACGCATCGTTTTGAGCTGGGTAGCGCCCGGCCAATACAACCCGGCAATCGCAATCATCACTACACTGACCGAGCCCCTGTTAGCCCCGGTTCGCAGAGTCATACCAGCGATGGGTGGCTTCGATATCTCACCGATATTCGTCATTATCGGCCTGGGTGCCCTAACCCGGCTGCTAATGGGTTTCAACCAATTGGGGCTGTGAGAATGAGCTAACGAGTGGGCGTGTAATGGTTTATAGTGAATCGAAAAGAGGATGGTCATCATGAATCCAAGAACGTTATTGATCTCCACGTCGTTGCTGCTTTGCCTGTCCGCTTGCGGCGGCCCGGGCGAATCGGCCAGCGTGCCGGTTGCGGCAGAACCTGAGGATGCGAGCCACGCGGACATCGGCGATTACGTCGTCCACTTCAGCGCTCAATCCACCGATCATCTGCCACCGGCTGTCGCACGGGAATACAACATTGTGCGAAGCAAGAATCGCGCGATGCTGAATGTCTCCATCATCCGCAAATCCGACAACGTTCCTGTCACTGCTGATGTCAAGGTGAAGACAGTCAATCTGACCGGTCAGCTTAAGAACATTACAATGCGCAAAATCGAAGAACCCGGCGAAGTTGTTGCGATCTACTACGTCGGCGACACGACGGTTGCCAATCGCGAGGTGCTGGTCTTCGACCTCAACGTCAAACCTGACGCAGAGAGCACGGTTTCTGAACTTCGATTCAAGCGGCAGTTCTTCAGCGACTAAACTAATTGTTTTTGGCAATACCCTAAAAAGGCCTTAAATAAAAGGCCTTTTTAGCTGTCGCGCACCTTGATATATGTGTTATCGTCGCGCTGCTTTCACTGCGGGCACACGCCCGTTTTTGTTTTTTATGAGGAGTCATTTTTTCATGGCAGCAAATACCATTAAGCCACCGACCAAGTCTGAAATTTATGCAAAGATTGTTGATGACACCGGTCTGTCGCGCAAAGACGTAGCAGCAGTATTCGAATCACTTAACGGCCAGATCAAGAAGAATCTCGGCGGCCGTAACGGCCCGGGCATGTTCACTGTTCCTGGACTGTTGAAAATGCGCGTTGTGAAGAAGCCCGCCACCAAGGCGCGCAAGGGTACCAACCCGTTCACCGGCGAAGAAATGATGTTCAAAGCGAAACCGGCGTCGCGAGTCGTCAAAGTTTCTGCTCTGAAGGGCCTGAAAGACATGGCCTGAGGTTTGAACTCAACATTCAAGCGACAAAGCCGGGTTAGTCCCGGCTTTTTTACGCCTCAAGGATTCTCCGACCCGGCGGCTTCCACAAACTGAGTAACGGCAACTCTCAGGTCCAGCAAACGGCCATGAAAGAAGTGTTCACCGCCCGGAATGATCAATAGCTCCGGGCCTGCTTCCAATCCGTCAACCCACGCAACCGTATCGTCAACGGCGACCAATTCGTCCTCATCACCCTGAACGATCAGCCACGGGCAGCGAGGTTGCCTGGCCAGACCCGATGCGAATCGTGTTATCGCCGGTGCTACGCTGATAAGACCGTCGAGCTTGGTCACGATCGCGGCCTTTACAGCCATCGCAGCTCCGAACGAAAATCCGGCGACCCAGATCGGACCTTGCGGATAGTGCTCACGCATCCAGGCTATGGCGGCCAGGGCATCGTCCACTTCGCCAATGCCGTCATCGTAGACACCGTCACTCGCTTCGGTCCCTCTGAAATTGAACCGCAAAGCCATGTAACCCATACGTACGAAGGAACGCGCCAGAGTATGGGCAACTTTGTTATGCATGGTCCCGCCGTGCTGCGGGTGCGGATGGCATACCACGACGCTCCCGATGGCCTCGTCCGTGTCCGGGGACTCAATAATGGCCTCAAGGCGGCCGGCGGGCCCGTCAATAAACAGCTTTTCGGCTGCGGAAACTTTCGGCATTGACTGTTCCAGAGTGGATAGATTTATGATTACTGCTGTAAAATTATGATCTTATGTAATACTGGCTCCGCCTGCTGGAGCCGTCACTCAGGATTTGTGGCCTCATGAGTACCAGTACCAAATTTGAAGCGCTGTATTGCGCGCACAATTATAACCCGTTGCCTGTGACCCTGGCGCGCGGCATCCTCCGAGTTCCCCTGTTTCTTGCGCGCCCCGGCGTTTCGGCGGAATTCGGAAGCGGACTACTTGCGTGCCAAGGTTTGTAACATTCATTCTGGAAGTGATTGATGCCTGAAATAAACATCGTCCACATCGGAATCATCGCCACGATGACCGTCATTGGTGCCGTTGTCGCCTGGTATCTCCGCGGCAAACAGTCAAAACAGGAAAAGGCGGCGGTCAGTCGCAGTTGGCAGGAGCAGATCAACGCCCAGCGCACAGAGCATGACCGACTGGTGGACCAGAACAAGGGCCTGATGGAGCAGATCAGCCAATACCTGGCATCGAATCAGGACGCTAAGAATCGTGCCAGGGAATTGTCGCTGGCGGTTCAGGAAGCCTATGCACGTCGCGACGCTCTGCAGCGCGAGATCAAGGACATACGCGGCAACCTCGAAGCCTCGATCGCAGAGCGCAATCAACTAAAGTCCGACATCAGCTCACGAAACTCGGACAGTGCGAAGTCGGAGAAGAAAGACGCGCAGATCAAAAAACTGCAGCGCGAGCTTGAAAACTGGCAGAACCGGCTACCTCCCCTGATTGAGAAGTTCAGACAAAAAAATGAGGATGCGGAGCAATTGCGCGCAGAACTTGACGCGGCACAACGCCGTATCGCCGAACTGGAAGCAGAGGCAGACGAGTTCAGCCGGACGCGCATTGAACCGGTCCGTGATCCCGACGCCTTGACCAACGGCCGTGATGCCAGCAACGATCCCGACGATAATGATGATGGTGAAGAAGATCTTATCGACGCCGATGAAATGCTCGAAGTGGAAAGTGACGCCGAAACCGCCGCGTGTTCTGTCAATGACGAGGACGGAGAGGACGACGAAGACGAGCATGAAGACGAAAGCCCGGCGGCCGATGCTCCATTGAACGGCGCCCGCGATTCATTGCAGGCCATCAAGGGCGTTGGTCCGGCGATCGAAAAGACACTCAATGAAATGGGCATTTTCAGTTACCAGCAAATCGCCAACATGAGTGAATACGAAATCGATCGCATCGCCAAGCGCCTGAAAGGGTTTCGCAGCCGCATTTACCGTGAAGACTGGATAGGACAGGCACGCGAATTAAGTGATCAAGAAGTCAGCGGCTAGGATAGCTGCCACCGTTCTGCTCGCCGGTGGCCTTGCCATATCGCCTCTACTCTATGACGGCGTTAGCCGCGAAGCCCCTCGAACTGACCCGCTTGCCGCGGAAGACCCTGAGTTTAATATTCAGTTGCGCCAGGACGCGCTCACTCTCGCCGGTCACACAATGTCGGAGCGACATGAGCGAGATCTGGTCGAGGTCGCAAAATCGACCTACCCGAACGCCCCGGTCACCACCGACTTCAAACCACTGGGCGTAGTCCCCGGCCATTGGGCGGATATAACCCTGCAAGCACTCTATCTGCTCGCCGGCACCCGCTCCGCGGAGGCGACCGTTTCGACGACCAGCCTCTCAGTTCGCGGTGTCATTGATGACGAACTCGGATGGCAAAACCGGCTCGCTGCGGTCAAAGATTCAGCGCCGGCCGAATTCGAGGTTGACGCCGAAATACTGTTCGTCGATAGCAGTATCAACACAGCGACACTGTGCGCGCGCGCCTTCAGCGCGTTTGCTGTTGGAAGCATCGAATTCGAGGAAGCCAATACGACGCTACGCAGCTCTGCATACCCGAGGCTGGATCGCGTAATCGCTCTCGCCAAAGCCTGCGAACATTCTCGCATTCTGGTTACGGGCCATACCGACGCTTCCGGCAATCCCGCATTTAACCAGGCCCTTAGCCTCAGGCGCGCCGCAAGAGTTGCCGCTTACATCGCCGACGGTGGTATCGACGGCTCTCGACTCGTGGTTCGGGGAGTCGGTTCTGAAATTCCGGTCGCAGATGACAGCACGCGACACGGTCGTAGTCTCAACCGTCGTATCGAAATCGTTTTCGAGAACCTCTGAAGCTTATTCCGGTGACGTCAGCTTCAATAATTCGATAGTAAAAATCAGCGGTGTATTCGGCGGCAGCGATTCGCCCCTGCCAGCAGCTCCATAGGCAAGATCCGACGCTATAACCAACTCTCGCGTTTCGCCCTCAAGCATGCAGGGCACGCCGAGGTCCCAGCCCTTGATGACCTGGCCCGAGCCAATCTGAAACTGGAATACGTTATCGCCGGACTCCCAAACGAAACGGCCACGCCGATCTTCTGCGGTCTCATCGTAGTGCCAGAGCCATACATTGGTATCGGCATAATCGCCGTTTACGGCCGCTCGACCGTAGCCGGTCTTGATGATTCTCGCGGACAAGCCCGGTGCAATTTCAATGTTTCCTGATTCATCTGCCGCTGGGCAATTCATTGTTGTAGTCATATTCTCTTTCTCCGCACCATTACTCGCAGCGCTATCATCCGTGGATTGGCTGCACGCCGTTATTCCAATGGCGGCCCCGATGATGAGCAACACAGTCGATTGTTTCATTCTTCCACCCCTTCAAAATCAAGCGACGCCGAATTGATGCAGTAACGCAATCCTGTCGGTTGTGGGCCATCCTCAAACACGTGACCCAAATGCGCGTCGCAATGTTTGCAGACGACTTCGCGGCGGATCATGCCGTGGCTCGAGTCAGTTATGGTGCGCACCGCGTCACCCGCCATCGGCAACCAGAAACTCGGCCAGCCCGAACCCGAATCGTACTTATGCTCGGAACTGAACAGTGCCGTATCGCAACAGACACAACGATAAGTACCGTCGGCCTTGTGATCGACATATTTTCCCGTAAACGCGCGCTCTGTACCTTTGTTCTGAGTGACCTCGTACTGCGCGTCATCCAGCTTGGAGCGCAAGTCCTTGTCCTCAGGATTGTTCACTGTTCGCCTCGCTGACCTTGTGGAGCAGGTAGTCGTTCATGCGTTGCACGTATTCTGCCGGATTCGCCAGCTGCGAGCCTTCTGCCAGTAACGCATGATCCAGAACGATATTGGACAATGCTGCAAACCGAGCGTCATCTGCCTCCTGCGACAACCCTGTAAGCAAGGGATGTCCGACGTTGACCTCAAGTATAGGCTTGGACTCCGGCAAGCTCTGCCCGCTCGCCTCCAGCATACGTCTAACCTGGGGATTGAGGTCCTGCTCGCTGGCCACGACACAGGCTGGTGAATTGACCAATCGCCGGCTGACGTTGACCGCGCTGACCCGCTCGTCCAATACGCCCTGCATTTTTTCCAGCAATGCCTTGTGCTCGTCATTCAGTTTATCCTGGGCTTTCTCATCGCCTTTTTCCGGCATGTCGAGCGCCTCACGGGCAACGTCGACCAGCGCTTTGCCTTCGTACTCCGCCAACGCTTCAGCAACCCAGGCGTCGATACGGTCGGTCAGCAGCAGCACTTCGATGCCGCGACTCTGCAATTGCTCAAGATGTGGGCTGGCGACGGCGGTCGAATAGCTTTCCGCGAGGATGTAGTAGATTTTGTCCTGCTCTTCCTTGCAACGGCCGAGGTAATCGTCGAGCGACTGGTCCTGCGTCGCGTTGTTGTTTTGCGTGGTCGCGAATCGCAGCAGTTTAGCGAGCTTGTCCTTATTCGCCTGATCTTCGACCAGACCTTCTTTGAACACCGGACCAAACTCATCCCAGAACTTCTGATAGTCGTCTTTTTTACCGGCAATCTTCTTCAGCATATCCAGTACACGACGAGTCAGCGCACCGCGCATCGCCGTTATGTCTGAGTTCTGCTGTAGCAATTCCCGGGAAACATTGAGCGGTAAATCTGACGAGTCCACCACGCCCTTAACGAAACGCAGATACAACGGCAGGAACTGCTCGGCGTCGTCCATGATGAAAACGCGCTGCACATAGAGTTTCAGCCCGCGCGGCGCTTCCCGATTCCACAAGTCGAACGGCGCAGCCGCAGGAACATACAGCAGACTCGTGTATTCACGTTTTCCCTCGACCCGGTTGTGACTCCACAATAGCGGGTCCGTAAAGTCGTGCGACAAATGCTTGTAAAACTCGCGGTATTCATCGTCTTTTACGTCGGACCGGGGACGCGTCCACAACGCCGTCGCTGAATTGACGACTTTGGTCTCGGCGTCTTTGTCGCCGGTATCGGTCAACGAGACCGGAAAACCGATGTGGTCCGAATATTTCCGAATCAGCGACTCGATACGGAATGCCTCAGCAAACTCCAACTGGTCTTTTTTCAGGTGCAAGGTGACCTGCGTACCGCGCTCCTCACGCTCGATATTTTCGATCGTGAACTCGCCCTCTCCCTCTGATTCCCAGCGCACTGCCGCAGCGGCATCGAGCCCTGCGCGGCGTGACTCAACCGTGACCTTGTCAGCAACGATAAACGCCGAGTAGAAACCAACACCAAACTGCCCGATCAGGTGCGCATCGTGCTTCTTGTCGCCCGTCATCTGCTTCAGGAAGTCCGCAGTTCCGGATTTTGCGATGGTTCCCAGGTTCTCAATGAGCTCATCGCGCGACATGCCTATGCCGTTGTCGATTACTGTCAAAGTCTTCTTTTTCTTGTTGACCTCGATGCGAATACCGAGATCGGTGTCGCTCGCCAGCCAATCCGGGTTCGCCAGCGCCTCGAATCGAAGTTTGTCCGCCGCATCGGAGGCATTGGAAATCAGCTCACGCAGGAATATTTCCGTGTTGCTGTACAGAGAATGGATCATCAATTGCAGTAACTGACGAACCTCGGTCTGAAATCCGAGGGTTTCGCGCTTGTCGCTCACGCAGGAGTCTCCCGACATCAATAGGGACACAGACGATATAGGCGCTTCAGCCTATTTCAAGGTTTGGCAGAGCTTAATGTCGGGAAAGTTTAGCCGGTCTGTATTGGGCCGCCGGAAGGCGCCGTTACAGAACGGTACAGGAGCGTGACGAATAATAAGGTACCGGTCGCGACGGCGAGGGGCGTGTGCTTGAGTGCCAGCCACATGCCTGTCATCGCACCTGCAACAAGCACCGTGTAAACCAGCACTGCGAATAGCAGGCGGCGTAGCCGTTCTCCGATCAGTCCGACCATACCGTAGAGGTCGTCCAGATCATCGAGATACAACAGGAAGCGTTCCATCAGGAATCAGCGAACGATGGTAAGCAATGGGCTGGCGGACTCTGTATCACCGCAGTGCGCCTCTGCATCGTCCAGCAGCGCCAGATTGGACTGCTTCGCGTGAGCGATTGCACGATGGAACAGTTCCCAACGCTGACGAGCGGCGTCGCTCGTAAGAGGCAGGCTCTGGGAGAGATGTTTTGCTTGTTTCTTCGGCATACAGATTCAACGAATTCCGGGGTGTTGAATGGACTATAAATAGCCTTGTTTATTCTCTCCGTGAGGCAAGTCACAGCTTGCTTTAGAAGTTGTCGGGGAGGTCAATTTTTGTGTTGAATTCAGACGCAGTTCCGGTGCAATTATCGACTTCAATCACAATCGTCGGGCGCCTTTGCAGCGCATCTGGCCCATTACGTAAAACGCCGACTCAAGGTCGGCGTTTTTATTTGCGGAGTAGCTGCAACGGTATTCATCACTCGTCTTTTGTTTGACCCTTAGACCAGGTCCGTTTCACCTGGTCCGACCACTCGCGATATCCTTTCCAGGAATACAACGACGGATCGATGCCTGAGCGTCGTGTACGCGTCGTGGGTGCCTTTGAAATCCAGCGGCGATACTGCTGCCAGCCGTCCGCGTCATTCGCAGCGGGCTCATTGCTATCCAGCTTCGCGTCTTTCGCGTCTTTTTCGGCATCCTTACCGAAGCCATTCGGCCACTTCATGTGTTTGCTATCTGGCATCTGCTTGCTCGGGCTATCCTTTGAGCAAATGTTAAAGACAATTCACCATAAATCACAGGAACTGCATCACAATGCGATGCCCCGTTTTATTCTTAAAAATCAAATAGTTATATGACGATTTTACTTAATGGCGTAGCACGGGACGTAATCGGTACCGGATATTTTCATACGCTGTTGAGTCACGAATGCAGCGAGCAAGTGATCCAGCATGGTCATGATTCGCTGCGAACCCTTGATCTGAAATCGACCGCGACGCTCGATCTCTGCCGCCGTATCCTCGCGAACATTTCCAGAGACTATTCCTGAGAACACGCGCCTCAGGTTTGCGGCCAGAATATGTGTCGGCAGGTCTTCACTGATATCAAGATCGCTCATGGATTCGTGCGTTGCTACGAATGGCGTTTGAAACTCACTATCAATTTTCAGGCGCCAGTTGAAATAGTAGGCGTCCCCGTGCCGCGTTCGAAATTCCAGTACCTCCGCCAGGCCACGCGCTATCTCCTGAGCAACTGCCTCCGGGTCATTGATGATGATCTTGTAGCGTTGCTGCGCTTCTCGTCCGAGAGTCGCTGCAATGAACTGGTCGATTTGTGCGAAATACTCTGCCGAACTCTCGGGTCCGGTCATCACGAGCGGAAATGGCAGCGATGCATTATCAGGGTGCATCAGTATCCCCAGCAGGTACAGGATTTCTTCCGCGGTGCCAACGCCGCCCGGAAAAACCACGATGCCGTGACCGGTTCTGACGAATGCCTCGAGACGCTTTTCCATGTCCGGCATGATGACCAGCGAATTGACGATCGGATTGGGCGACTCCGCCGCAATGATGCCGGGTTCCGTGATGCCGACATAGCGCCCGTTGCGAATGCGCTGCTTGGCATGACCTATCGTCGCACCTTTCATCGGCCCCTTCATCGCACCAGGTCCGCAGCCGGTACAGACATTGAGGGCACGCAAACCCATTTGATAGCCGACGAGCTTCGAGTAGTCATATTCATCGCGGTTGATCGCGTGCCCGCCCCAGCACACGACCATATTGACCTCGGCCGGCAACACCAGCAATTTGGCATTACGTACGATATGAAAAACGGCGTTGGTGACACCTTCCGAAGAGTCGAGATCAAAACGACCGCTGTCAAAAATTTCAGCGCGCGTGAAAACGATGTCGCGCAGCACTGCGGACAACAGCTCTCTTGTGCCGCGAATCATGACGCCATCGACAAACGCAACGCTGGGCGCGTTCTGCAGCGAAACTTTGAGGCCGCGATCCTGCTGGATAAATCGCACCTCGAAATCCTTGTAGGTATCCAGCATTTGTCGCGCGTCATCCGACTCGATGCCCGAGTTCAGGACTGCGAGCAGGCAACGGCGTAACAAGGTGTACAAGCCGCCGCCACCGTTGCTTTTCAGCAGGTCAACCTCATGCTGCGAGAGCACCTCAAGGCTGCCCTCGGGCCAGACTTCCGCGTCAACAAAATTGGCTATTGCCGTCATGAGGTTAAGGGCGAATTTCGATGGGTGTGTTGTCGCCAATCATTAGCCAGATATCGATCATGTCGGAGTTCGACACGGCTATACAGCCGTTGGTCCAGTCCTGGGTTCGATAATAGGTCTCGGAACGCTTAGGCTCATTGGGTTGACCGTGAATCATGATCGCTCCGCCCGGATCCACGCCGCGCTGATTCGCTTCCCGCCGATCATCGATGCTGGGGTAAGAAACATGGATCGACAGAAAAAATTCGCTGTTCGGATTGCGCACATCGAGCAAATACCGGCCCTCAGGCGTCTTGAAATCGCCCTCTTCCTGCTTATCGCCCTCGGGCATGATTCCCAACGCGATCTTGAAGGTTCTAAATATCTGGCCGCCGCTCAGCAAATGCAGTTCGCGTTCTGATTTGACGATGAGCACCTCATCGGCGATCGGAAAGTCGTTCGCGACCAGGGCGCCCGGCGCCAGCAAAGTCATGAATAGTATTGCTATCAGGAATCGAATCATCATGTATCTAGACTAGCAAAACTCCACAATTCGGAACATGGTCCATTTCACACGTTTCGGCCAACAATCCAGCCAATCGCAAATCCTATACCCCCGGCGACAATCGTATAGATTGGCAGGTACAGGAAAAGACGCTCCGGGTGTGCGGCATCGGTGAACATGCCATTCAGATTCACGGCGTAGGCGTAGTGCAGGTAGAGCGCGAGACCGAGTGCGGGAATTGCAAAGCCGACAACGCCCAGCGGCAGGCGCTTCCCGGAACCGGACCATTGTCCGCCGCCGCGGTACAGCACAAAAGCCGTCAGCAGCACCAACAAGGCAAGCGGCGCAAAGTTCCACAACACGTAGGGTCCGCCCTGCTGCACGTCGTTGAACCAAAATGCCGCAGCAATGACTATCAGTGCGACAGGTAGCAATCGCCACAGGGTGTATTTGACGGTATTTTTCACTAGCTGTTATCGACGTCGCTTAACAGTGGGATCTGCACTTTCGTGCCAGGTCGAACCTTGTGCAGGTCGACGCCGGGATTGTACTGGCGGAACAACCATATCGGCACATCGTACTTCCGTAATGCCAACACCCAAACGGATTCGCCCGTCTTGATTGTATGCTCGACGACGCCGGTAATAACATGCGCTCGAAAGTAGCTGTCCTGCAGAGCGCCATGGTAGGCGATGCGCCGCTCCTCAAACCGTTTTGCATCGACCGTATTCAAATCCAGTTTGATGCGCTGACCGACCGCGACAGGGGCACCAAACGCGAGGCGGTTCAGATCGCGCAATCGCTGCGTCTTGATTTCCAGCCAGTCGCCATAGTGTCCCAGCGTCTCCATTGGCTGAACCTCAATGGTGTTGTCCGCGGCTACGCTGTAGTCGCTGGGATCCGATAGTAACGAAGTCTGTGCCGTCCCTGAGGAGGCCGCTACCGCGTCGCCAGCCATGGTGCCCGGTGTAACTTCGATGATCTCAGGCTCCGGCTCCGGCTGCAGGTCCGGGGTTTTCGCAACGGGTGCTGGCTCGGCTGTTGGCTCGGGAGCCACACTCGCGACCACGGGCGCGGGACCGGCCGCCGGCAGCCGCAATTGCTGGCCCGCGCGGATACTGTGACTGCTGTTCAGATTATTCAGTGCCACCAGGGTCGATACGCGTGTGTCATAGGTTTCCGCAATTTGTGACAGCGTGTCGCCGCGGGCAACCTTATGAAACATATCGGGTAGTTGCTTCGAAAAGACCGCATCCACTGGCAGGCTAGCCAACAATTCAGACAATGGCCGCTGCAAACTATCGGCGGGATAGCGTAACTCGTAGCCTTTGGGCAGGTATTTACTTTCCTGCCACACGGTCGCCTGCACGGCCGGATTGTGTTGCTTCAATCTCGCCGGCGTCGTGCCGAGCGCCTTCGACAGACCGGAAGCAGATACATAGTCCGGCAGCTTGGCAACGGCATAGCGCGTGGGCGACTCGATGCTTAAACCCGGGAAATACCGTTCAACATTCTGGTCGACTTCTTTTGCGGCAAGAAAGGCAACGTAAAAATTCCGCGACGCGAAGCCGAATGTTCTGCCATTGTATTTTCTCAATATATCGACATAGGCAGTATCGCCATATTGGCTCATGGCACGCCGCACTCCGCCCAGCCCGTGATTGTAAGCCGTGATGGCCATTGGCCAGTTGCCGGTGATCGAATAGTTGTAGGCCATTAGCTGAGCCGCCGCGCGCGTGGCGATAAACGGATCGTTGCGCTCGTCAACAACGTGATCGATGCGCATGAAACGTCGACCTGTGCCGCGCGTGAATTGCCATATCCCGGAAGCGCCCACGTTTGAAAGTGCGTCAGGATTGTAGGAAGACTCGACATGTGGCAACGCGGCAATTTCAATCGGTAGATTCAAAACCGAGAATTCTTTGTTGACATGCTCGCGCCATCGTCCGGCGCGTTGCAATCCCTGCCGGAAACGATCCTTCAAACCCTGTTGGTAGCGTATCTGACCGACGGCTGCGGAAAGTATCGCGTTACTGACTCCGGCCGGCCACAACGCGAGAACACGGGCCTCCTCTGCCGTCAATTGATCGCGCTTCCCCCGGGCCAGGGCACCGAGCACCGCCTGCAATTCTTTGCGTCGCTTTTCTACTCGTCGCTGACGCTCGCGACTCGAGATCTTTTCCGGAATGGGTAGCCGGTCGTAAACGATGGCGAGGTTGCGATTGTCGTGCAAAACGCCCTCGTCGTTTCCGTAGCGGGTGAACACGTCGACCCAGAAATCGACATCGGCCTGCAGCTCCGGCGGTTGTGGAAATGTATCGTCAGCGACAGTCGCGGACGAAAAAAACAAAATAATCAGTAATAAAGGGAGTTTAGAGCTTGTCATTTATGTTAATTCAAGTTTCAATCCGAAATTATTGACTGCATCACGGTAACAGCCCGAAACATGCCGTATTTTGAAGGACTTATGCGCCACACACGACGACAATCCACCTGCTACCACCGAGTTTGCCAAACCCTGGCCGGTTTTGTCTTGCTGTTGTTGGTAAACCTCTCCTACGCTGAAGAGGCGGAGGTCGACCTGTCGGATGAAACCACGGACGTCGCCGAGAATACCATTCTGGGCGGTAACTCCGATTCGGGCGAATCCTTCATTGCGCCAGAGAACCTCCTTGATCCGGGTCTCGCCCATATCTACATGGGCCCCCTGGCCGACGCGGTGACAGCAGCTCATGGGCAGGCGAAGTCCCTGCAGCTGCTGGGTGTCGACGTTAAGCCGGGTACGTCGCAGCGACTGGAGTGGTCCGCAACCGAGCTGTTTGAGGGCGTGCCGGTATCGACACCCGTGCTGGTTGTTAACGGTGTCGCTCCGGGACCCACCTTATGCCTTACTGCCGCGGTGCACGGTGACGAACTCAACGGTATCGAGATGGTTCGGCGCGTATTCCACGAAATCGAACCGAAAGATCTATCCGGCGCGCTTATCGGTGTGCCCATCGTCAATGTGCAAGGCTTCCGGCGCGGATCTCGATATCTGCCCGACCGCCGCGACTTGAACCGATATTTTCCTGGCAACCCGACCGGCAGCTCGGCCGCGCGTATCGCGTACTCACTGTTCAACGAGGTCATCAAGCATTGCGATGCGCTCGTCGATTTGCACACCGGCTCATTTGAACGCGCAAACCTTACTCAGCTTCGAGCTGATCTGCGCGACCCGGATGTCCTGACACTGACGCACGGGTTTGGTGCCGTTGTTGTGCTGCACAGCAAGCCCGGCGTCGGCACCTTGCGCCACGCGGCGCAACTGGCTGGCATACCTGCAATTACTGTCGAAGCCGGTGGACCGTCGGAGCTCGAACTGGCCGAAGTAATTCATGGCGTCAAAGGCATCGAAACACTGCTTACCACTCTGGGCATGACACATCGTATGCGCCTCTGGGGCGATCCGGAGCCCGTGTACTACCGTTCTTCCTGGGTGCGCGCTAATAACGGCGGCATCCTGTTGTCCAATGTTTCGCTCGGCAGCACCGTCCGCAAGGGCGATTTGCTGGGCTCAGTCACTGATCCTATGAGCAATGACCGCTCCGAGCTGCGCTCACCGTATTCCGGTCGCGTCATCGGCATGGCGCGAAATCAGATCGTGATGCCCGGCTTTGCGGCCTTTCATGTCGGCATCGAAACAGACGAAGCCAGCGCCAGCCAGCAACAACAGGAAGTTGCACAAAAACCCGCCGAGGAGGGTTACGTCGATAGCATCTCCGAGTAGACTGCGGTCGCTATGACCGCCACGCGCCGACCTCTTTATACCTATTGGGCTCCAAAATACTGGCCGACCTGGATCGGCATGGGAATATTGCGCCTGTTGTGCCTGCTGCCGCATCGCGCCGCCCTTGCTACAGGTCGCGGTATCGGCAAATTGGCGCACCGGCTCGGCGGTTCGCGCCGCGGCGTCATTCGCCGCAACATCGAACTGTGCTTTCCGGAATTGAGCGCCGACGAGCGCAACACGCTTGCCGCCGAGCACTTCGACGCATTGGGCATGATGCTGATCGAGATGGGGCTTGGGCGCTGGGCGAGTGACAAACACCTCGCCTCGATAACGACGCTCAAAGGGCTGGAGCATATCCACGCGGCGACAGAGAGCGGCCACGGCGTACTGATGCTTGCCGCACATTTTACGACGCTCGAAATCAGCGGTCGTGTGCTCGCGACGCACATTCCGCCGTTTGATGGCGTCTATCGGAAAAACCGCAGCGAGTTCGTTACCGAACTGCAGCGCAGCGGACGTGAACGCTCGGTCGCAACGACCATCGAAAAACGCGATATTCGGACCGTGGTGCGAAACCTGCGTGCCGGTCGTATCGTCTGGTACGCACCGGACCAGAGCTATAACCGCAAGGGTGCCGAGATCGTGCCCTTCTTCGGGGTACCATCGATGCAGACGACGGCAACATCAACGCTGGCGCGCCTCGGCGATGCTGTGGTGATACCTTTTTTTCCACGCCGACTGAAAGACGGCAGTTACGAAATGACCCTGCTGCCACCTTTCAAAGACTTTCCCAGCGAGGATCCTGCCGCGGACACTCTGCGTTACAACGAAGTGCTCGAAGCCCACATTCGCAGCTGTCCGGAGCAGTATTTCTGGGTACACAGAAAGTTCAAGGACCTGCCGGACGAGTACCCGGATTACTATGCGGACCTGGACGCGCTGAAATAGCCCTGCAGTATTTGCTCCCAGTTGGCCGCGCGAAAATGCAATTTCGGATCAAGACGCAGAATTTTTTGCAAGGATCGATGCAGGCGGCTGAGCGTTTGCTGCTGCCACACACCCGGTGATCTCAATTCGCCTTTGTCGAAATCGAGCATCCAGATATCGCCGTCTTTGTCGACCTGCACGTTGTAAGCATTCATGTCGGCGTGATACACGCCCGCCGCGTGAAACTTCCATATCGCGGCGCCCAATGACTGCCAGAACTCCTCACCGCGATCCTTGGCAGCGATATACTCCGCCAACGATACGACATCGGGAATGCGTACAGTAATGATATCGGCCGTATAGAAAGTGCCGCGGCGACAGAAGCGCGCAGCGGCAGGCCGTGGAACATTCATGTTATTTTCTGCGAGCTTGTCGAGCAAGCGCCACTCGAGGAAGCAGCGAGTCAGATCCTCGCCCGAAAAGATGTAGGAATCTCGCAGGAATTTGCCGACGAGACCGCCGCGCATATAGTGTCGCAGGACAAATTGTCGCGGCACATTGCCAACGAACTTCGTATTGCCACGTCCGGCCGATCGTAACGGCCCGGTCAATACCTCCGCATGTGGCCAGCCTTCCGCCGTAAAGCGTTGCGGCGAAATCTGGTTGATGATCGCCTTATCGTATAGGATGGCGCCGTTCCTGGTTCTCTCGACGGTTTCGGTCAACGGGTCCGTCCTTCTCTCTTGCCTGATCTGATTCTAAATAGACCGCCGCAAAAAATCTGCGTGATTCGCCTCTCGGCGATCGGCGACACCTGTCATGCGTTGGCGGTCGTGCGTCGCATACAGGATTCACAATCCGTTGCGAAAATTACCTGGATCATCGGCAAGACCGAAGCATCGCTCATGGCCGACATACCCGACATCGAGTTTATCATCTTCGACAAATCCAAAGGTCGTATGGCCTACAAAGAAATACGAAATCAGCTCGGCGATCGACAATTCGATATCGCCCTGTGCATGCACGCTTCCATGCGCGCGAATTTTCTATGTCGAATGATCAATGCGCCGCTACGACTCGGTTACGACAGGAAGCGAGCAAAAGACTTTCAATGGCTGATCACCAATCGCCGTATCGATGCCGCACACGGACAACATGCTCTGCAAGCAATGATGTCTTTTGCAGTTGCCATCGGTGCGGAGCCGCAGCCCATCCGTTGGGACATTCCCTTAAGTAACGATGCGCAAAAGTTCGCGGCGGACTTCAGGTCCCCTGACCAACCACTGGTGGTCATCAGCCCCTGCAGCAGCAACCGTAGCCGAAATTTTCGCAACTGGAGCATCGAGCGCTATCAGGCAACGATCGCACACCTGCATACGAAGGGTGCAAGGGTGGTGCTGACCGGCGGTCGAAGTGACCTGGAAATCGAATACGGTGAGGCATTGTCCGCGAACGACGTCGCGGACAATCTCATCGGCAAGACCTCGCTGAAACAACTAGCCGCGCTGATCGCGGAGGCCGATCTGGTTCTGTGCCCGGATTCCGGGCCTGCGCATATGGCAACCGCTTTCGGCACGCCAGTACTCGGCCTGTATGCGACGTCGAATCCTGATCGCACGGGGCCGTTTGCCTCGCGGGAACTCACCGTCAATCGTTATCCCGATGCGGTTCGGCGCTACCTTGGCAAGTCTGTCGAGCAGCTACGCTGGGGGCAGCGAGTTCGGCACCCCGATGCAATGGACCTGATTACTGTCAGTGACGTCACCGCCAAGATTGATGGCTATTTCGATCTGGAACCCAGCCCGGAAATTCGAACATGAAACTTTCTATCGTGACCGTCAACTACCGCTCATGGGGACATCTCGAAGCGGCGCTAACCGCCCTCGCCGACGGTTTTCCGGATGACTGGGAAGTGATTGTTGTCGACAACGAATCCATTCCCCGCGACTTCGAAGCTTTTGCAGCCCGGTTTCCATGGGTCACCTTCGTGGCCAACCCGAACAACAGTGGTTTCGGTCACGGCTGCAATCTTGGTGTTGCAAAAGCCAGTGGCGAGCAACTGCTGTTCATGAATCCCGATGTGATCGCAAAACCGGATGACATTCAAAAACTTATCGACATCAAGGCCAAGCACTCCGCTGGCATCATCGCGCCGAAACAGGTTACCGCAGCGGGCAAAGCACAAAAAGTCTTTGACGATTTTCCGAGCCTTTCGAATCAAAGCAAGATACTCAAGGCCGCCTTGCGCTTAGTCTGGCCGTCACGGTTTCTCGATCCGCGCGCTGATTACACCGAGCTCACCTGGTGCGATTGGGTAACGGGGTCGGTGCTACTGATTGATCGCGCAGACTTCGACGCCATCGGCGGCTGGTCCGAGGACTACTGGATGTACGTGGAGGATGCCGATCTGTGTCGCAAAGCACACGACTGTGGCATGAGTATCGCGTACGCCCCCGAGGTCGAAGTGATTCATGCCCACGGTGGCTCCAGCCGCCTCAACGTCGATGTGAAAACCATGACCAAGCTGGAGGTCATCATTTCCAAACATGTCTACACGAGGAACCATACCCGCGGCATTGCACGCTGGGTAACGCACGCGCTGATAATTCTGCTGCGCCTGCCGCTGTTGCTATTGGCTGCGCTACTGGACCTGTTGACGCTGGGTCAGGTGCCTATCCTCCGGGTTCGGAGCCGAATGCTGACAGGACTACTGCGCTACTACGCGGGTGTCCTCCGCACCGGCACGTGGATCAGCCCACGCGCATTGGCGAATCAGGTACCCGCCGAGTAGTTCTTGCTGATCCAGTCCCGGTAGCTGCCATCCATCACCGCACGCCACCAGTCTTCATTCTGCAACATCCAGCGCAGCGTTAGCTGAAAACCAGATTCAAAATCCTCCTCTGGTTTGTAGCCCAACTCAGACTCTGCCAGGCCGGCGTCAATGGCATAACGCCAATCGTGGCCGAGGCGGTCTTTGACGAACGTGACCAGGGATTCTGTCTTTTTACCGCTGGCCGCCGGCGCATCCGGAAATTGTTTTGCCAGACGATCGTCCTGCGAAAAAGCGGCATCGATACTCGCGCAAAGCTGCTGAACGATATCGATGTTTCGCCACTCATTGTTGCCGCCGATATTGTAAGTAGCGCCGATACGACCCTTGTTCATGACGAGATCGATACCGCGGCAATGATCTTCGACGTACAGCCAGTCACGAATGTTCGATCCATCCCCGTAGACCGGCAATGACTTGCCCGTGAGCGCGTTGACTATCATCAACGGGATGAGTTTTTCCGGAAACTGAAACGGACCGTAGTTGTTTGAGCAATTGCTGGTCTTTACCTGCAAACCGAAAGTATGGTGGTAGGATCGCACCAGGTGATCGGATGCCGCTTTGCTCGCGGCATAAGGAGAATTCGGCGCATACGGTGTCTGTTCGGTAAACGCCGGATCCTCAGCGCCGAGCGTGCCGTAGACCTCGTCGGTCGACACATGATGAAACAGATGCGATGCCGGCGCATCGTCGCTGCCCAGCCAATGCCTGCGAGCGGCCATCAATAAATTGTTCGTACCAATTACGTTGGTCTGTATAAAAGCATCCGGCTCGTGAATTGAACGGTCGACGTGAGACTCTGCCGCGAAGTGCACAATCGTGTCGATGCCGTGCCTTCGCATCACCTCATCGATTACGGCGTTATCGAGAATATTGCCGTGTACGAATGCGTAGTTTTCCCGGTCAGCAACAGCAGCAAGATTGGCAAGGTTGCCCGCGTAGGTCAGTGCATCGAGCACAACGATGTGATCCGCGGGGTAGCGGTCGCTCCAGTAGCGTACAAAGTTCGCGCCGATGAATCCTGCACCCCCGGTCACCAATACCTCGCGCGCCGAGCTCACTGTGGCAAGACTTCGTTAACAACGGCAAGCAGGTATTCTCCATAGCCATTCTTGCCCAGGGATTTCGCCAGTGCCCGCAATTGTTGTGCATCGATCATGCCGTTGTTGTAAGCAATTTCTTCGGGACAACAAATCTTAAGTCCTTGACGCTGCTCAATAATTTGTACGAACTGGGCGGCCTCCAGCAGCGAATCGTGGGTACCTGTGTCCAGCCAGGCGGCACCTCGGCCCATGAGTTCGACTCGCAATTCGCCGAGCTCGAGGTATAAGCGGTTGATGTCCGTAATCTCAAGTTCGCCTCGGGCAGAAGGCTTGAGATTTTTGGCCAGTTCGACCACCCGCGAATCGTAGAAATACAGCCCTGTCACCGCGTAGTTCGATTTCGGTTTGGCGGGCTTTTCTTCGATACCGATTGCCTTGCCTGCGGCATCGAAATGCACAACACCATATCGTTGCGGGTCTTTGACGTGATAAGCGAAGACCGTCGCGCCACCAGGATTTTCTGCAACAAATCGCAATTGTTGTGGCAGTCCGTGACCGTAAAAAATATTGTCGCCAAGCACCAATGCAACGTCATCGCCTGCGATGAACTCCTCACCGATGATGAACGCCTGTGCAAGGCCACCGGGATCCGGCTGAACCGCATAGGAAACTGAAATGCCCCACTGGCTGCCATCACCCAGCAGCTTGCGGAAAGCGTGCTGGTCGTCCGGCGTTGTTATTACCAGAATATCGTGGATCCCCGCCAACATTAGTGTCGACAACGGATAGTAGATCATGGGTTTGTCGTAAATCGGCATCAGCTGCTTGCTGACCGACAGCGTCAGCGGGTGCAATCGGGAACCCGTACCGCCTGCGAGAATTATGCCCTTGGTCGTTCCTTTGCTTTTGGTCTGGGTCATCGTGATTTCATGCCTCGCCGTCGTTGCCGATAAGTTTGAAACTCGGAATCGGTAGAATGTATTGGCCACCTGCGGCACTGAACTCATGGGTACTCGCGATAATATCTTTCGCAAAATTCCAGGCGAGAATCAGCAGATAATCGGGCGGATTGTCAGCCAACACGCTGCGATCGACGATCGGAATCCCGGTACCGGGCGAATACCGGCCGATTTTTTCCGGCGTATCGTCGACTATGTAGTCCACTGTTTCATCGTCAAAGTGACAGGCATTCAACAGAGTATTGCCCTTTGCCGATGCTGCGAATGCCGCTATTCTCGCGCCGCCCTTCTTCAGGGCGCTAATCTGTCGCACGAGATCAGCAATCAACTTATCGATTTCCGCATTCCAGGCCTCATAGACTTTGGCCGCGTGGTAACCCTCGCGCTTTTCGTTGGCAACAAATTCAGCGACCGACGGCTGGATCGCATGGCCGCCCTTGTTGCCAATAAATACGCGAATCGTGCCGCCGTGAATATCCTGTTTCTGCACGTCAAAAACCGCCATGCCAAGGTCTTCCGCCAAGCGGCGGACAGGCTCGAGCAATACGTAACTCAGGTGTTCGAAGTAAATCGTGTCAAATTCCCGGTGCTCTATGAAATCAACACCGTACGGAAACTCGAGCATCAGCGTGCCCTGTTCGTCAAGGCACTTCCTGGCGGCCTTTACGAAACTGCGCACGTCATCAACATGAGCAAAAACATTGGTGGCTGTAATCAGCTTGGGCTTACCGTATTTGGCTACAACCTTGTCGGCGGCGTCTCGGCCCCAAAAATCTGTGATCGTGGGGACACCCTGAGCCTCAGCAATAGCCGCCAGATTCTCGGCCGGGTCCACATTCACGACCTGCACACCCAGCTCGTCTTTGAACACGGCCAGGAGCGCTCCGTCATTACCTGCGATATCAACGACGAGATCACCTGGCTGGAGACCGAGTTGATCACGCATTGATCTGGCCATTGTCCGACAATGCTCAACATATGACCTGCTGATCGAAGAGCGATACGCGTATTTCGAAAACATTTCGCGCGGATCAATAACCACTGTTAGCTGGGACAAGCTGCAATCGCGACAATACTGCACCTGCATCGGATAGCGCTGCATGTCCTTGGCAGCGCGCGTGCTTGAAGCAAGATTATTAGCCAGCGGCATCAGGCCGAGATCGAGATAGTTCAACAGATCGCTGCTATCACATATTCGGCAATGTGTGACTTCACGAGCGATGCCGTCGTTATTCTGCTTCACTTTTTTGAGGCTACCTTCTGATGAATGGACGAATTGTACGCGGTAGACTGCTAATAATCATCGCAAGCAGGCACGAATCCACTGAATTTTGCGTCGGTTTCGGGCATCATTCGCATCAAAGTCAGTCCTGACCCGTTCGGAATACCATGCGAAAACTACTCAACAAGCTGCTCATAAAATTTGGCCTTCTCATCACCAAGGCACCGACACTGCTCTCCGACAAAACCCTGAGCACCTCGCAGTCGTTTCCACTCGGTTTGACAGAAAAGGTCACTGTCAGCGCAAGTGAGGACGCTCCTGAAAACGAGCTCTTTGATATTTTTTCGGCCGACACCAACGTTCACAAGTGGTATCACTACTTCGATATTTATACCCGGCATTTCGAGTCCTATCGGCATCGGCCGATACGTATGCTTGAGATCGGCGTATTCCGCGGTGGCTCGCTCCGGATGTGGAAAGAGTATTTCCACCCCGACTCGATCATAGTCGGGATCGATATCGACAAGTCCTGCAAGGCTCATGAAATCGCGGACCGCAAAGTGTACGTCAGAATTGGCAGCCAGGCAGACCCTGAATTTCTGGCAGAAGTGACGGCGGAATTTGGCCCCTTCGATATCATTCTCGACGACGGCAGCCACAAGACGCACCACCAGAACATCAGTTTTGGCGCATTGTTTCGCGATGCGCTGGTCGATGGCGGCTGCTACATGGTCGAAGACGTGCATACCAACTACTGGCTCAAGCATGTCGACAGTGAAGACACCTTTATTGATCTGTCGAAGCAGATGGTTGACATGCTCCATGAACCCTACTTTGACCGCAAGGAATCGAATTTTCGAATGGGGCATGCGGACGCCGTGCAGCAGATGGAGCTGAGCTATCTCGCGGCCAATATCGGCAGCATTGCCTTTTACGACTCCATCGTCGTGTTCGACAAGAAGAAAAAAGTACTGCCGAAGAATGAATTGCGGTAGGGCCTGTGCGAGTCCTGTGCATTAATGGCGAAAGCGACCCGGCGGAGACGGGTTCGTTCATTGAGATGCATCGTATGGGCATCGACATTACCGTCATTACCTGGCCGGGCACCGTCAATCATGACGCCCTGGTTGCTGCCGGTGTGCCCACAATCCCATACGTCCTCAAATGGAAACTCAGCCCTCCTTGCATTCGATTTATTCGCCGGGAACTGAAACGCCGGCAGTACGACGTCCTGCACATGCTCGACAAGCGCGCAACGATGAACGGACTCATGGCATCCATCGGAATGGACATCAAGTTGGTTGCGTATCGCGGCATCATCGGCAACATTGCTTATTGGAGCCCACAATCCTGGCTCTATCTTCTGAACCCGCGACTTGATCGCATCATCTGCGTGTGTGACGCGATCCGCCGCAGTTTGCTCGACCTCGGCATGCCGGGGCTGCGCTTACGACGCGATGTGCCCGTTACGATCCACAAAGGTCACAAGCCCGAACTGTATACCGGTGATGCCGAGGACCTCACGCAATTCGGCATTCCGGATGGCGCATTTGTCGTTGCGTGTACGGCACGAGCGGTACCCAGGAAGGGTATACCCGTATTTATCGAAGCGATCGACGGCCTGCCGCCGGGATTGAATATTCACGTGTTGATGGCGGGCACGAAAATGGATAGCCCTTTGCATCAGAAGTTGGTCGAAAAGAACCGCTACCGGGACAACATCCACCTGTACGGCTTTTTGCAGCGCATGCCCTGGATACTTAAAGGGGTCGATGTCTCTGTACTGCCATCACTCAAGCGCGAAGGTCTGCCGCGCGCCATGCTGGAAGCGATGATCGCTGGCGTCGTGCCTATCGTGACGAACTCAGGCGGCAGCCCTGAATTGGTCGAGAAAGACGTATCCGGATTCGTCGTTGAACCCGGTGATCCTGTCGCGATTCGCGAAAAAATCCTGGCGTTGTATCAGGATCGTGAATTACTGAAGCGCATGAGCGCTGCAGCAAAAGAACGAGTACTCACTGAATTCACGATCGAGAAAACCGCACGCGAAACCATCGCTGTGTACCGGGACCTGCTGGAAAATCAGGCCAGCTGATCCAGGTAGTCTTTGACACCGTCTTCCACCGGCCGAAACTCCACATCACATCCCGACTGACGTAGCTGCGTCAGGTCGGCCTGGGTGAAGCTTTGGTAGGCGCCCATAAGATGGTCCGGAAAATCTATGTAACGGATCTTGCCCTTTTCGTGCCAGCGAATCACCGCATTGGCAACATCATTGAAACTTTGCGCGCGACCGGTACCGGCATTGAATATACCGCTGGTTTCGGGGTGTTCAAGAAACCACAGATTGACTTTGCAAATATCGTCTACGTAGACAAAGTCGCGCAGTTGCTCACCATCCGCGTAGCCTTCGGTGCCTTTAAACAGTCGCACCTCACCGTCCTCTCGAATCTGATTATTGAAATGAAACGCGACACTGGCCATGGCTCCCTTGTGCTGTTCACGGGGACCGTAGACATTGAAATAGCGCAAGCCGACGACCTGGCTCTTCGCATTGGCGGCGACACGCCGCACATAGCGGTCAAACTGTATCTTGGAGTAACCATAGACATTCAGCGGTTTCTCGAACAGCGGGTCTTCGACAAACTCACTGGATCCGCCGTAGACAGCAGCCGATGACGCATACATCAGAGGAGTTCCGTGCAGCAGGCAATGATGCAACAGCGTTTTGGAGTAGCTGTAGTTCGTCTGCATCATGTAACGACCATCCCATTCGGTCGTTTCAGAACAGGCCCCCTGATGCAGAATGGCGGTGATTCCCTTAGCGAAACCCTTGTCCGTGGACAAGCGGGCCAGAAACTCGTCTTTGTCGAGGTAATCGGCAACATTCAAGTCTGAAATATTCGCGAATTTGTGGCCATCCGTCAGGTCGTCAACGACCACGACTTTATCGCAGCCACTCTCTAATAAGGCTCTTGCGACATTGCTTCCTATGAACCCGGCGCCGCCGGTTACGATATGCATACAGTTTCTATTCGGCCGCGTCTGTCATGTGGTACTGGGCGCCGCAATACGGGCACTTCGCCTCGCCGGTCTCTGCAACCGGGAGGTAGACCTTCGGGTGCGAGTTCCACAGGTACATACCGGGCATCGGGCAGCTAAGCGGCAGGTCTTTCGGCCTGACGCCATATCGATTTTGTGCATTCGCCGGAATCAGTTTCTGGTCGATGGTTCCTGCTCTTGATGCCACGGTGCTCTCGTTTCAGTTGTTGTCGGGATCGTGAATTATAGGCCTTGCGGCCGCCCACGGCCACGGCTGTTCGTTTCAGCCCAGCCAGTCGTCCCAGACATGCGCAACGAATTCGCGCTGTGTCTTGAAGTCATCGGCTGCACACACCGCTTTTTGGCCGTCGAGTACCTGACGATGCACGCGGTTTCGGTAGTTTCGATAGATTTCCTGCAGTTGATTGCCGACCTGCTCTTCAAGGAGATCGGCAGCAACCAGCGCATCCAGCTGCCGAATATTGTCTGAATAAAACATGACATCGGGGTGCGCGTTTGCTTCCCGTAACACCATGTACTGCACCAGGAATTCGATATCACCGATGCCACCGGTACCGTGCTTGAGGTCAAACTGCCTGTCATCGCTACTATCCAGCTCCTTGCGCATTCTGCGGCGCATCGCGATTACGTCGTCGCGCAACTGATCACGCCGCACCCGGTCACCAAGCGTTTCGTGGCGCACACGCGCAAACTCCGCCGCAATCGCCTCGCTTCCGGCGACAGGCCGCGCACGTAACAATGCCTGGTGCTCCCAGGTCCAGGCGTTTTCCTCCTGGTAACGCTCAAAGGCCTCGACACTCGATACCAGCAGCCCGGAACGACCATCTGGTCGCAATCGGGTGTCTATTTCATACAGTTCACCGGAGCCGGTTTGCGTCGTCAGAAAATGCACCAGGCGTCGCACCAGGCGGCTAAAAAACATCGTATTGTCGAGCGGCTTGTCACCATCGGTCTGTTGTTGCTCCCCTTTTGAGTCGTGCAGGAAAACGATGTCGAGGTCCGATCCATAGGAGAGCTCCAGTCCGCCGAGTTTTCCGTAGCCAATAATTCCAAAACCAGCCGCATGAATGACGTCCCCAACCACATAGCGGGGTTCGCCGTGACGCCCGGTAAGGTCCAGCCAGGCGACGCGCAAAGCCTCCTCCAGAACCACCTCGGCGAGCCAGGTCAAACCATCACTAACTTTCATGATGGGTAGCTGATCGTTGAAATCGGCAATTGCGATACGAAACATCGCCGCACGTTGAAACTGCGCAATGACTTGCATTTGCGCCTCGCTGTCGGCGGCAGGCGCGTCACTGATTCGTCGCTGCAGCTCGGCATACAGGTCGGCTTTCGTTACGCCATCCGCATAAATTCCGGGATCGAGCAATTCGTCCAGCAGCACCGGGTAGCGCGCGATCTGGTCCGCGATGTACTGACTCCGTGCACACAGGTCCACGAGTCGCGACAATGCATTCTGATTTTCATTCAGCAACGCCAGGTACGCACTGCGTCGCAGCACTTTCTCTGTCACGGCCAGCGCCCGGGACAGGGCTGTCACCGGCTGTTTGGAATCGACTGCCAGCTCGATGAGTTTTGGCAGGAATCGCTGCAACCTGACTTCGGATACTGAATCGATTATTTTTGTTACCGATGACGATGCGAACGCCACTATGGACTGTGCAAGCTCGCCGGCATCCTCTCCGCCCAGTGCCTTTGCCCATTCCTCAACCCCGGCGCGCGACTCCCACAGCCGACTCAAGGTCTGCGTTGTTGAGCTATCGTGACTTTGCCCGCGAATCGCGATCGCCTCGAACTGGGCCGAAATGGCATTGCGATGTTGATTGAGGCAGTCAAGCAGGTCCGTCCAGGTCGCGCAATTTAATGCGCAACACAGGCGCTCGCGATCGACCTCGGTGACTGGCAAATCATGGGTTTGTTCATCACGATTCGCCTGAATAAAGTTTTCCAGGCGACGCAGGTAACGGTAAGCAAGCCGGATTTTCTCTGCATCGTCCGCGCTGATACCACGCTCGTTGACCAACAGGGGCAGGACGGTTTGCAATTCGCGGCTTTGCAGCGCAGGTGCGCTGCCGCCGCGGACCAATTGCAGGGCCTGCACAATAAACTCCGCCTCGCGTATGCCGCCCGGCCCGAGTTTGACATTGTCAGCAAGTTCCCGGCGGCGAACTTCGGTAGCAATCATCTGCTGCATTTCCCGGACGGATTCAAAGACACCGAAGTCCAGGTAACGGCGATACACGAAGGGCAGAATCAGGTCGGCGTACAACTCCTCTTCCACCTTCGCAGGTGGACGGGGGCCAACAATTCGCGCTTTGACGTAAGCGTAACGCTCCCAATCCCGACCGTGTTTCAGCAGGTAGGATTCCAATGCCGAAAAACTGACCACCGGCGGGCCGCTTTCGCCGAAAGGCCGCAGGCGAGTGTCGACTCGGAAGACGAAACCATCGGCGGTTTTTTCATCGATCAGTGCGATGACCTGCCGTGACAGCTTGCCGAAGTATTCCCCGGCACTGAGCTCCCGGTCGCCATCCGACTGACCGTCCTCCGAATAGCAAAAAATCAGATCAATGTCGGATGAAAAATTCAGTTCGCGGCCGCCGAGTTTTCCCATTCCCAGGATGACCAGCGGTACCGCGTCTCCGGATGCGTTTCTCACGCGCCCGAAGCGTGGCTGCAATTGTCGCTCTGCATAGCGAGTGGCGGCGTCCAGAAGGCGATCGGCCAGCAATGAGAGCTGCTGCAGCGTTTCGTCAAGATCAGCGAGCCCGTGAACTTCTCTCCAGAGGATGCGCAGCAGGTAGCGGTTTCGAAATCGACGCAGATCCGATTGTACGGCCGGTACATCGGCATCGCTGGCTGCAATCTCTGCGACAAAGGCCTCGATTTCAGAGCCGGCTACTTTGGAAAATGTAGCGACCTGATCAATGAACCACGGCGTCTCGCGCAGCAAAACTCTCGCTGCGAATTCGCTGCATGCAACCAGTCGCGCGACGGCAGCGAGGGTCTCTTCCGGCAGAGGAGTTCCCTGCTCGGCTATTCGTTCAAAGAAGAGTGAGGCTGGCGGACGCAGGAGTTCCGGCAGACTGGCAATGTGCCCCGCGAGCATTTTTTTCATGCCCGCAGTCTAACCAACCGCATCGCACTTCGACACCACTACGCGATAAGGCTGGCTACGGGGTCAGGCTACTCGGAAGCTACTCGCCGCCATTCGCTGCGGTGTCTATTTCTTTCAGGTCGGCCAGAACCGAGTCCAGCGTGATTGGTTTTCCGATGATATGCCCTTGCGCGAAATCGACGCCCAGCTCGCAAATCAGCTGCCGCGTCTCTTCAGATTCCACATATTCGGCAACCGTCTTCAGGCCCATGACTTTCGCCACTTGCGTAATTGCGGCAACCATCGATTCTGAGATGCGATTGTCCGTAATATCGCGAATAAACCCACCATCGATCTTCAAAGTATCGACATTGAAGTTCTTTAAATAGGCGAAGGAACTCAATCCGGCGCCGAAATCGTCCAGCGAAATCCGGCAGCCGCGCTCGCGCAGTCGATCAATAAAGTTTTGCGCTTTCATCAGGTTCGACACCGCCGCTGATTCGGTGATTTCAAAACACAATGAAGATTCCGGTATAGAGCTGTTATCGATTTCCTGCTCTATGAATTCAAGGAAGTCGTCGTCACCCAATGACTGTCCGGACAGGTTCATCGCGAAGATGGCTTTTTGAACCTTGACGCTGTCACTCACAGCAGCAAGTCTCGCGAGCGTCGTTGAAACCACCCATCGATCAATTTGCGGCATCATTCGGTAGCGTTCTGCTGCAGAAAACAGTGCGCCAGTCTGCACCCGACCACCCACACCGTCCTCCATGCGCAACAGGATTTCGAAGCGTGGCACGTCGGACTCGGAAGTCAGGCTGGTGATGGGCTGCGCCAGTAACTCAAACTTGTTGTTGTCGAGCGCCTGTTGGATTTCGGCGACCAGCTGCATGTCATCGTAACGCCGGATAACACTGCGATTGCCTTCGTCGTAGACCTCGATGCGGTCTCGACCATGCTCTTTGGCCGATTCGCAGGCCATACGAGCTGTCGTCAGTGCATAACCGTCAGCACCGCTGCTGCGATCGAAGCCCGCAATGCCGATGCTCATCGTCACCTGCAGTGACTTGTCGCCCTCGAGGTAACGCAGGACTGACGCCCGTTGTCGGACACCGTTCGCATACTCCAGTGCCGTTTCGGTACTTGCATGCGTCAGCAACAGGCAAAAATCATCGCCGGTCAGTCGGGACAGAACGGCGCTCTTGGGCAGATCGCCTGCCAGCAGCGCGGCGAAACGCATGATTACTTCGTCGCCCGCCTTGCGGCTGAAGGTGTCATTGACCAGCTGCAGATTGTCGAGATCGAAATAGATCAGCTGATGTGCGTCCGGACCGGACTTCAGCGCACCGTACGATTCAACGAGTTGCGCTTCGAAACCTGCTCGACTCATGAGGCCCGTCATCGCGTCAAATGACTGTTCTATGACATATTCAACCTTGCGACCAATATGCGACATGAATCGCCGATCGTTAGCGCCGAATTTTCTCTGATCCACACGCCCGAGTTGAGCCAGGATGCCCTCAACATTGCCCTGCTTGTTCAGCAGCGGACACAGCAAAGCCTGGTAGCCGGTTTCGGCACTGCCGGGCGTATCGTCCGCGGGTATCTCGAAGATCACCGGCTTACGCTGACCTTCAAGTTTTGGCATCAGCTGGTCAATAAGGTAGCGATCCAGAACTTTGCGATTAACCTCTTTCCAGCTTGAGTGGGTCGCGCTGATCCGAATGCGTTTTGACGGTATCAGCAGCACACTGTAGTTGATACCGAGATAGCGGCCGCTGCGCCCGACGATTTGTGCCAGCCCGGAATGACGCGCTGAGGTGCCATGAATCTTTTCATCCACTTCGTAGACGAAATCCAGTTCTTTCCGCACGCTCTCAATATTGGCTTCGAGATCGCGCCGCTCTCTGCCCACGCGGATACTTTCGCCAATCAATTCTATGGCCGGATCCAGTATGGTTTTCAGGAGGTTGGGGTTGAACGACGAGGACTTGCCGTCGTTCTTTGAAAACATCGTTATCAACATACCGGCCAGCACGCCGTTTTCGTCGGGGACCGGTAATGTCAGCGCCGTACGGCCTGAGGGTAGAGTACGGCGCAACGACGTATTGTCTTCGAGCAACTTGGCGACGACTTCCCTCGGCAACTCGACGACGAAGTTATCAATCTCGTAATCCTCGGCACCATCGCTGCTCCAGAGGCATTCCTTTTTACGGTTGTAATAGGAAAAACTCTGTGCACGCGGCACCAACGAATGCAGCAGCCGGCCCGCCTTGCCAATATTCCGCTCGGTAATAATCGCGTGAACGTCTGCTGCCACTGTCGTCCCGGGCCTAATCAAAGGAAATCAGCGCCCTACGATGCCAGTGCCGCGGCCTTACCGCTGTGATTCAGGTCTCAGGTGAAACCGATTCAGCCCAATGTTTTAGCCGCTTTCACGGCTTTTTGAGCATTTGCTCACAAACTTGCCAGCCAATCGTCATCGGATCCCTCATTGACGCCGGCGAATAATGGCGTGCTGAGATAACGTTCACCCGTGTCCGGCAGCATTGCGAGGATGACCGACCCTTTCGGCGCCTTGTCGGCGACAGCCAACGCCGCAGCGAGCGTCGCGCCCGAGGAAATGCCCGTGAATATGCCTTCCGTCTGGGCGAGCTGCCGCGACACCTCGATGGCACGTTCATCGCTAACCGTCAGCAACTCGTCGTACACCTCACGATTAAGTACGTCCGGTATGAAGTCGGGCGTCCAGCCCTGGATCTTGTGCGGCGCCCATTCGGCACCGGACAGCAGGGATGCGCCTGCAGGCTCGGTCGCGACAATTTTGAGATCAGGCCGCGCCGCTTTCAATACCTCGCCGGCACCCGTCATCGTACCGCCGGTCCCGTAGCCCGTTACCCAGTAGTCGAGCCGTTTGCCGGCAAAATCGATCAATATCTCGGGCCCGGTAGTGTGGCGGTGGTATTCGGGATTCGCCTCATTCTCAAACTGTCGCGCGAGAAACCAGCCGTATTTCTCGGCGAGTTCCTCTGCTTTCTTCACCATGCCGGTGCCCCTTTCGGCAGCGGGCGTCAAAATTACCTTGGCGCCCAGGCCACGCATGATCTTGCGGCGTTCAATCGAAAACGAGTCCGCCATCGTGGCAACGAATGGATAACCCTTCGCGGCGCATACCATCGCGAGCGCAATGCCCGTGTTGCCGGAAGTCGCTTCGACAACAGTCTGACCCGGCTTCAGGAGACCGCGCTTTTCTGCATCGTTGATGATCGCGAAAGCAAGGCGGTCTTTGACCGATGACAGCGGGTTGAAGGACTCAACTTTGACATACAGATCGACATGCTCCGGGCCCATGCGATTCAGGCGGACGATCGGTGTGTTGCCAATGGTTTCGAGAATATTGTTGTAGATCATTTTATTAGCCTTTTTGAGCGATCCTGACTTCAGGATTAATATAGTTTTGGGGCGTTTGCGGAGTGACATCCTGAAGCTCCGCACCGAGTGCGGCGACTTCACCAACGATAAGCATAGCCGGAGCTGCCACTCTGTTGGCCTCGGCCAGCAGGGTCAACTGGCCCAGCGTTCCACGTATGACGCGTTGGTCCGAAGTTGTGCCTTTTTCGATAATAGCCACGGGTGTGTCGGCACCGCGCCCGTTCTCGATCAGCTTGTTCATCAGGCCCGGGAACCGCTGTACGGCCATGTAGAAGGCGAGCGTTTGCTTGTCGCGCGCCAGTGCCGGCCAATCCAGATTATCAATGGAGTTTTTGCCGTGAGCCGTTACAAAAGCAACCGACTGCGACCAATCCCGATGCGTGAGTGGAATCCCGGCGTAAGCGGCGCAACCGGCAGCGGCCGTAATGCCCGGGACAACCTGGTAGGGCAAGCGCGCAGCCCGAAGTGCTTCAGCTTCCTCCCCGCCGCGACCAAAAATAAAGGGGTCACCGCCCTTCAGCCGACAGACACGCTTGCCTGAACTCACCAGCTCAACCAGCAAGGCATTGATCTCTTCCTGCGAATTCATGAGACAACCGGGCGTCTTGCCGACGGAGATTCTGTCTGCATCGCGCCTGGCCAGATCCAGCACCTCTTTAGACACCAGCCGATCATGCAGAATGACATCCGCTGTCTGCAGAATCTGCAAAGCACGAACGGTCAGCAGACCGGGATCACCCGGCCCCGCACCAACGAGCCAGGCTTCGCCTCGTTGCCCGGACTCGGATGTTTCCAGCAACTCGTGCATCGCGGCTTCGGCACCGTCGATATTGCCACGGATCGCCATGCTCGCTATCGGTCCTTCGAACACCGACTCCCAGTAACGACGGCGACTCAGCAGGTCGCCAAGACTCCTGCCGACACGAGCGCGCCAGTCGCGAGCCAGAGCTGCCAACTTCGATAGTCCGACCGGTAATAGCAATTCAATTTGTTCACGAATCTTGCGCGCGAGTACCGGTGCTGCGCCGCCGGACGAGATCGCGACGATGAGTGGACTGCGATCGACGATCGCCGGCGTGATATAGCTGCAATTGCCAATGTCGTCGACACCGTTACAGAAAATACCCGCCGCTGTTGCCTGACGATAAACCGCGAGCTCAACAGCCGGATTGCCGGTCGCGCTGACCACGAGCCAGTTTCCAGCAACATCGGCGGGCCGAAATTCTCGCCTGACAAGCCGATGCGTACCTTCATTGGCCATAGTGGTGATTGCCGCGCTGATGTCCGGAGCTACCACTGTGACCACGGCGCCCGCGGATGCCAGCAGCCGAAACTTCCTCTCAGCCACCGCTGCGCCGCCGACAACGAGGCAGGCACGACCACGAAGGTCGAGAAAGGCGGGGAAATAGTCCATGAAGCGATCCGTCAGGCAGGGATCGCTCACTATAGAGACGCGCGGCAATAGCCAAAAGACGCACTGTTTCTGCCGATATAGCTTTGGGTTATAAGAATCTGTTATACCTAGCAGGAATTGAAACTGATGCGGCCAATGGCGGTCACATACTGAAAGACACCTCGGGACTCCCGGACGCGAATGAAGCTGCAACAACTCAAATACCTGCTCGCGATCGTCGACAACGGCATGAATATCACCGCTGCGGCCGAACGCATGTATACCAGCCAGCCCGGGGTCAGCAAGCAGCTCAAGCTGCTGGAAGAAGAACTTGGTTTGCAGCTGTTCACGCGCAAGGGCAAAAGCCTCGGCGGCATCACTCCGGCGGGTCACCAGGTAATTGACCGCGCCCGAATCATCATGCGCGAGGCCGACAACATTCGCAGTCTTGCCTCCGAATATTACCAGGAGGAAGAAGGCTCTTTGTCGATCGCCACGACGCACACGCAAGCGCGCTATGTGCTGCCCGAAATTGTTGCAGAGTTTCGTAAACGCTTCCCGAAAGTCGGTTTGAACCTGCACCAGGGAACGTCTGAGCAAATCGCGGACATGGTGGCCGCCAACAACATCGACTTTGCGATTGCGACGGGGTCCAACGAGTTGTTCTCCGAACTGATACTGGTGCCGAGTTACCGCTGGGACCGATCGATTGTCGTTCCGACCGGGCATGAACTGACCAAGCTCGATCGCAAGATCACGCTCAAAGATCTCGCGCAGCATCCGCTGGTTACCTATGTTTTTAGTTTCGGCGGCCAGTCGTCACTGAAGCGAGCGTTTGAGAAAGAAGGTCTAGATCCAGACGTGGTATTCACGGCACGCGATGCTGACGTGATTAAGACTTACGTGCGCATGGGTCTCGGCGTCGGTATCGTCGCCAGCATGGCAGCCGATTGCGACGACCGTAAAGATCTCGAAGTGATCGATGCGGAAGGCCTGTTTCCACGCAGCACGACCTGGATAGGCTATCGAAAAAACACCGTGCTTAGAGGCTACATGGTTGAATTTATTCGGCTTTTCGCGTCTCACATTTCCGCGGGACAGCTCGACGACGTGCGTCGTTCAAGCTCGCAGGAGGAGATCGATGCGTTGTTTGATGCAACGAAACTGCCGATTCGCGGCGGCTGCGCCGAGGGCGTGACGGAAGCTGCCTGATCGAACCTTAGTCGGACTTGTAGCCAGGGCCACGCACGAACCTGCCTGGCATCGCTCCGGTCATCTCACCATCCGCCATTACCACGCTACCGTTGACGATGACGTGCTGCATTCCGCTTGAGTGCTGATGCGGCTCAGCGAAAGTGGCGTGATCCTGGATTGTCGCCGCATCGAAAATTGCGACGTCTGCAAAATAACCCGGCTTGAGTGCGCCCCGATCCTGAATATTCAAGTTGCCGGCTGGAAAACTGGTCAGTCGGCGAATCGCTTCTGCCAGCGAAATGACTTTCTCATCACGCACATACTTGCCGAGCAACCGAGCAAAGGTTCCGTAGGCCCTCGGATGCGGATTGGAAAGCAGGAACACGCCCTCCGGTGTCATCGACTCTGCATCAGACCCAAAGGCCATCCAGGGCTGCGCGATCTTCTTCTGCACATTGTCTTCCGACATCAGGAAATAGATTGCACCGACCCGGCTGCCATCCTCAATCACCAGATCCATCATCGTTGTTACTGGCGAGGTGCCTCTTAGCACGGCAACTTCCGCCAGTGTTTTCCCGGTCAGGTGTTTCAGGTCCGGATTCTTGAAGCTGTTGAGCAACACGCGGTCGGCTGACCCGGCCGCCAGGTACAGGTTGTCCCACTCGTCCGATGGCGTCGCAATTTCACTCTGCAGTTTTTCGCGCACGTCGGCGTCTCTGAGGCGATCGGCCCAGGCCTCGTAGCCACCCTCCTGCACCCAGGGAGGCATGGACGCGTCGAGTCCCGTGGCCCCCGCCGTATAGGTGTACATATCGGCCGTAATATCCAGACCATCGGCTCGCGCGGCTTCTATGCGCGCGAAAACGGCATCCAGTTTTCCGTGGTTCGCCTCGCCAGCCGCCTTCAGGTGGTAGATCTCGGCTCCAATACCCGTCGCCCGTGCGATGTCTATCAATTCATCGACCGCTTCGAGCAGTTGATGTCCTTCGTTGCGTATATGGGAAATGTAGCGCCCGCCGTACTCAGCGGCGACTTCGTTCAGGGCGATCAACTCGTCTGTTTTTGCGTAAAAGGCCGGCGCATAAATCAGCGACGAACCAACGCCGAGGGCTCCCTCTTGCATCGCGGTTCGGACAAGTTCACGCATCCGCTGCAATTCCTCAGCAGTCGGTGGGCGATCGGCAAATCCGATTTCGTGTATGCGAACCGTGGTGGCACCGACAAATGAAGCGACGTTAGTCGCGATACCGCGTTTCTCCAGGTATTGCAGATACTCGCCGAGCGTCCGCCACTCAACATCGAACTTGATGTCTCCCTGATCGCTCCCGACTTGTGTGGCCATCTCGTCATTGAGGGGCCCCATGGACCAACCCTCGCCCATGACTTCGAGAGTCACACCCTGCCGAATATCGCTTTCCGAGGCGCCGTCTTCGATGAGTGTTTCGGTTGCCCAACTCAGCATATTGATAAACCCGGGAGCCACGGCCAAACCGGTTGCATCAATCGTCTGCTTTGCTGCACCGAGCTTATTTCCGATCGCAACGATGCGGTCGCCGCTGATTGCGACATCCGCCATGACCGGCTCGCCGCCATAGCCATCGTAAACAGATCCGTTGATGATCAGCAGATCAAAGCTCGCGCCGGTGTCCGGCGCTTCCGTCCTCGCACAGGCCGCAACAAGTAGGGCCAGGAACGTCAGGCTCAGGAGTTTCTTCAACATGGGATCGCCTCAGGTCTGGGTCAGCGCCCCATCCTGATCAAACTGACTTTGGATGTCTACGACCTTCAGGCAGATTGTGCTTTCGCGTAGGGCTTTCCAAAATCCAGTTCATGCAGGCCGCATTCCCGTTTGAGACCGAAAAAACGCGTTTCCTCGACAGTATCGACATCCGCTAGCGATTTCGTCGTATGCACATCGCCGATCGAGACATAGCCCTGCTCCCAAAGCGGGTGATACGACAAATCGTGTTTCTGCAGGTATTCGTAAATGTCTCTGTCCGTCCAGTCCGCGATCGGATACACCTTGAATCGGTCACCTGACCTTTCAACGAATGGCGTTTTCGAACGTTCGATCGACTGGCTGCGTCGCAGCCCCGAAAACCAGGTACCGACATTCAGCTCTTCGATGGCACGCTGCATTGGTGCTACCTTGTTCTCCCGGTTGTAGGCTTCGATCCCGGCCAATCCCTGCTCCCAGCGTTTGCCGTGTCGTGCCTCCTGCCATGCACCCGATCGCTCCGGCCTGTAGATTTTCAGGTTGAGCTTAAGTCGCGTCGTCAGCTCATCGACGAAGTGATAGGTCTCGGGAAACAGATAGCCGGAGTCAACCAGAACAACAGGGATGTCCGGTGCCTGCTGCGTCACGAGGTGCAACATGACCGCGGATTGCGCACCGAAACTTGAGCTCACCATGTGTTGTCCGGGCAACGTTTTTAGTGCCGAGGCAACTCTGTCTTCAGCTGTCATGAATATGCCTCCCTGCCGTCACTTCCCGAACGGCGCCGGTCCGCACGAGAAAATCTCCGAAGTGTTCGCCCGCGTTGCGCCTCGCAGCGAATTCGGTGAACAAGGGCTGCAGTACTTCCAATACCTCAGCTTCGTTGGCGTTATCCAGTACAGGAGCGCCCAGTCGCTCGCCCGCAAAACCGGCACCCAGGAACAGGGTGTAGCGGCCAGGGCCTTTGCCAACCAGGCCAATCTCCGCGATGTAGGGACGCGCACAACCGTTGGGGCAGCCAGTCATCCTGATCGTAATCGGCTCGTCTGCCAAACCGAGGCCGGCCAGTATTGCGTCGAGCTTGTCGATCAATGTGGGCAGGTAGCGCTCGCTTTCTGCCATCGCGAGGCCACAGGTCGGAAACGCGACGCAGGCCATCGAATTCAGCCGCAGTCGAGTGGCCTGCGCGCTGTTCTCGATACCGTACTCAAGCAGTAAAGCATTGATCTCCGCTTTGCCTTGGTCGGAGACCTTGCTGATGATCAGGTTTTGATTCGGCGTCAATCGGAATTCGGAATCGTGTCGCTCCGCGATCGCGCGAAGACCGCTCAGCAAGCGCCGATCCCCGACGTCTCCGACCCGGCCATTCTCGACGAACAGGCTGTAATGCCAGGCGCCGACATCATCCCGCTGCCAACCGTAAACGTCGCCATTGGCAACAAATGCGAACTTCTCCGCTGCGGCAAACTCGACGCCGGAGCGACGTTCAACTTCACTACGAAACCAGTCGACGCCGCGATCTTCTATCGTGTACTTGAGACGCGCGTGTTTGCGATTGCTGCGATCGCCGTGATCACGCTGTGTCGTCACGACGGCTTCTGCAACGGCGAGCACGTTTTCGGCCCTGATGAAACCCAGCACATCGCCAAGGCGGGGATAGGTGTCGGTCTCGCCGTGTGTCATCCCCATTCCACCGCCGACGGTCACATTGTAGCCAGCGATATCGCCGTCTTTGATGATCGTGATAAAGCCCAGGTCCTGCGAAAATACATCAACATCGTTTTGCGGAGGGATGACGAACGTCGCCTTGAACTTTCGTGGCAGGTAGGTATCGCCATAAATCGGCTCGACCCCTTGCTTCGTAGACTCCACTTTCTCGCCGTCCAGCCAGATCTCGTGGTATGCCCGACTCCTAGGCATAAGGTGTTCGGACAGCGCCTCGGCGTGAGCTTGTACCTGACGGTGGATCTTCGACAGCGCGGGCAGCGGCGGTGACATCACATTGCGATTCACGTCGCCGCAAGCAGCAATCGTATCAAGTGTCGCTCGATTGATATCCGCAATCGTTTCTTTGAGATTGCGTTTGATGACCCCGTGAAACTGTATCGCCTGGCGAGTGGTCAGGCGTACGGTCTGGTTCGCATGCTGCAACGCGATTCGGTCCATACCGAGCCATTGCGAAGTGGTAACGAGTCCTCCGGGGATGCGCGCTCGAATCATGAAGCTGTAGGCGGGTTCAAGTTTCTGGCGCGTGCGTTCGCTGCGAATATCGCGATCGTCCTGCTGATAAATACCGTGAAACTTCGACACCTGGGTGTCAGCATCAGCAATCGCGCCCGTCAGCGGATCGTTGAGGCTGTCCACCAGCGTACCGCGCAAGTGACGACTTGCGGCTTTGATGCCTTCAACTTCGGTAAGAACTGTGTCCGTCATCAGTACACATCCCGCTGGTAACGGCCTTCTGAACGCAACGCTTTCAGCTTCTGCTCTACAGCGTCGCCTTCGAGCCCGCCTTGCGATGCCAGCACGGCTATGAGCGCATCGTTGACGTCATTCGCCATGTGCTTGGCGTCACCGCAGACGTAGACATAAGCGCCCTTTTCTATCCACCGGTACAGCTCAGCGGCGTTGTCGCGGATCCTGTCCTGTACATAGACTTTGCGCCGCTGGTCTCGTGAGAAGGCCACGTCGAATCGCTGCAGGTGACCTTGCTTTCTGTGCCGCTGCCACTCGAGCTGATAAAGAAAATCACTGTCGAAATTTCGATCGCCGAAGAACAGCCAGTTTTCGCCTGTCGCTGCCTGCTCGACACGTTGTTGCATGAAGGCTCGAAACGGTGCGACCCCCGTTCCCGGCCCGATCATGATGACCGGCGTGTTCGCATCCGGTAGCCGAAAACGCGAATTGCGCTCAACGTACACGGAGACACTGTCGCCAGGGGCCAGCCGATCCACTAGGTGCGTCGACGCAGCACCCCAATGTCGCTGGCCAAAGGCATCGTAACGAACTGCCGCAACCGTGAGATGCACTTCATCAGGGTTCGCTGCGAGACTGGACGATATTGAATACGAACGCGGACTTAAGCGGCGCAACATAGCAACAAAGCGGCACGCATCGACTTTGGCCGGATGCTGTCGAACGACATCAATTATCTGATGATTGTCGACAAATTCGGACAGTGCCTGCGGATTGTCCGCGTCTAGCAATGAGGCCAGTTTTGCGTCACCGCTCAGGGCGCTCCATTCTCTAAGGAAGCCGAGGCTGACCGATGTTATTTCCAACGACTCCGTCAGCGCCTCGATCAGTTTCAGGTCCTTGTCCCGCACCGCGACGACGCTCTCGCCGTCGAGCTGGAGTTCAGAAAGCAACTCCTGAACCAGCTGTGGCGGGTTCTCGACGATAACGGCCAGTGAGTCGCCGGGCTCGTAGCTAAGCCCTGAGCCCTCAATCGATAATTCAATATGGCGCACGTCTTTGCTGGACGAAGCGCCCGTGATTTTCTGATTGACGAGGACCTCAGCCGGAAATGGGTTCGATTTGTCGAACAGCGACTTGGTCGTTACTGCGCGCAACAACGGAGCGGTCGTGGCTGCCGTCGTTTCGAGCAGCTCCGGCAGCGCCGCCACAATGCGTTGACTCCAACCGCTGGCTGCCTCGTCATAATCGAGATCGCATTCGAGCAGCGGCTCAATTCGTTGCGCACCCAGCTCCGCCAGGCGAGCATCGAACTCGCGTCCGGTTTGGCAGAAATTCACATAGCTGCTGTCGCCGAGCGCCAGTACCGAGTACTTCAGTTGCTTCAGTGCCGGTGCATTGTCCGACAACAGGAATTCGTGGAAGAGCTCGGCGTCGTCCGGCGGATCGCCTTCGCCGTGCGTACTGATGACAAAGCTGAGCAGCGTATCGCGCTTTAGTTTGGACGGTTTGTAGTCGGCAAGACTCACGGCTTCAGCGGCAAAACCTTTCGCTTTCGCCATACCCACCAACGCTGTCGCGAGGTCTTCCCCGTTACCGGTCTGAGAGCCGTACAGGACAGTCAGCCGCTCGCCACTGGAATTGGCCGGTGCGACTGCCTGCGTGCTCGCCGGCACTGTCGTTCTGTCGCCTGCCGCGGCAAGTCCCGCTGCATAGCCCGACACCCATTGCAGTTGCAGCGCGGTCAATCCGGACACGGCGGACTGCAGGCTCTGGGTCTGTTCTGTATCCAGCGGCAAAATACCGGCGGGCAAACTGCTCATTTTGACAACTCCTGAAGGCGTCAATGCCGCGCTCGGTGGCGCGGCAAGTTGGAGTCACCTTAGGGAGTAAGCCTTACGGCGTGAACGTTTTGTTGGTTATCGGCTTATAACGAGCGCTTATAACAAACTCTTATAACCGCGAAACCCACTAATAAATGCGGATGCCACCGTGCCGCAGGCGACTGCGGCGATCGACCCACCACATGCCAAGCAATAATCCACCGATCAGGGAGACCGCGATCGCAATCGCGACCCAGCTAATTGGCAAGCTGCCGCGATATTGATCTTTGATGCCCTGCGCGGAGGCAATGTCGCCTTCCAGCTCCTCAATTCGCAGTTTTGCCTCCAAGAGCTGTGCGTCGAATGTCGACGCATCATTCTGTAGAGCTTCAATGGTTGCCGCCGGTGCCGCAAACGCCTGCTTGGTTGTTGCAAGTTCCGCCAGCAGAGCATCGCGCTCGGCGGTGATTTCGGCGACGATGAGCTTAGCCGGCTTGGCATCGACGAGATAGGCCGCTTTTACCCAACCTTCCGAACCGTCCGGCAAGCGCACGTTGGCGTAATTACGATCGCGCGTCAGGATTTCCATGGCCTGCCCGCTATCCATCATGCGTATCGCACGGCCGCTGGTATCCTCGGCCTCGTACAAACCGAGGCGAAGATTGTCAGTGACGTAAGCGGTAGCAGCGAGGGCTGTCGCCGGTCCGAACGAAATTAAGGCCAGCAGCCCGATTGCTCCAATTACAGTATTTCGCATGCTTGTCTCCTGACCTGCGAGTGTACCTTATTGTTCGTACAGCCAGCGCAGCAGCGCCTCCTGCACCTCTTCACCCGGGCCACGATGTATGTCCTCGAAGTTTTGCAGCACAACCACGGCGTAGCGACGCCCGCTTTTCGACTGCAAGTATCCGGCAAGCGCCGCGACGTGGTCCATCGAGCCTGTCTTCATATGTGCCTTGCCAACCAATGGACTGTTCGTAAAGCGGCGGCGCAGCGTGCCATCGAGACCGGACAGAGACATCGACGCGAGGTACTCAGGCATGTAGGGCTGGTGCCACGCAAAACGCAGCATTCTTGCCATATCGGCAGCGGTCGTGCGAGTGTCCCGGGACAAGCCCGCACCATTCGCCAGCGTAATCTGGGTTGATGCCAGTCCGTTCTTCATTAGCCACTCTGAAACCACCGTCCTGCCGCTTGCTTCGGTCCCCGGTGCGCCATACACCTCGGCGCCCAGCGTATACAGCAGCTGTCTCGCCATCACGTTGTTGCTGTGCTTGTTCACTCGCGCAATCATGTCGGTCAGTGGTAGCGAGTTGAATGACAACAATGGCTCCGCGTCCTCTGCGATGACGGTGTTGCGCCAGCCGCCACTGAACAATCCGCCGGACTCGCGCCATAAGGAACTAAAAAGACCGTACACAAACTCGTTGTGCGAGAGCGCCGTTCGATCCATCGCGTATTGTTTACAACCACTTGGAAAGCGACCCGAGAATGTCACCGCATCAACAGCCTCGTTAGCAGAAATTGTGATGCCACGCTGGTAGCCCCGGCAACTGCTGTCGGCAAGTCCGAGCCGGTTTTCGACGCGAAGATTTTCCAGCTCCGGGTCCATACGCACATCCACGGCGCCATTCAGAGGATCCGGCTCGAACCAATAGCGGACAACTTTGAAATTCATGAGCAACGCGTTCGGCGCGACATTGTAGGCACGTAACGGTTGGCGATCGAATGCACCAGGATCGTATTCGCCAACGTCAAACCAGCTGTCATCGAGCAATAAATCGCCGCTAATCTCTCGCACGCCCGCTTGACGAATATTGCGCAACAGTTGCCACACCCGCTCTGTCACCAGGTACGGGTCACCGTATCCTTTGATTACCAGATCGCCAGCCAGCCGGCCGTCTTGCAAGTCACCCGCCAGGAATACATCCGTTCGCCACCGGTAAGCGGGGCCCAGTACATCGAGCGCGACCAGGGTTGTTAACAATTTGATGGTCGATGCCGGATTACGTGGCTCGCTACCACGCCACTCCAAAACCGTTGCGCCGCTGTTCACATCGGTAACAAAAATGCTCAATGATTCCGCAGGCACGTTCCTGACTTTGAGTACGCTTCGAACACCGAGCGGTAATTCACCGTCAGCTGCGTGCAAGCTGGATGCAATAAGCAGAACCAGTACAATTAAGGATCTCATCCCGTCACTTCCGTCTCTTTTTGTTGTGTCATAAGGTGCTTCTCCAGGGCGCGAGTGGCGGTCCGGTGTATCAACCACGACGCAATGCCGATCGCCACGACGCCGGCGCCAATGATCCAGTAGCCAAGCTCCGGTGGCGCTGCTGCCCCGGACAAAATTTGGCCGAGATCCCGAGCCAGGGTGCCAAGATACACATACAAACCAATCGCTGGCAGCATGCCGACTGCTGTCGCCAGCAGATGAATACCGGACCTCACTGAGCTCGCTCCGTAAGCATAGTTCAGTAGGTTAAATGGAATGATAAGCGATAGTCTTGTGAGAACGACAATAACGAAAGCCTGTTCGGAGAGCGCCGCTTCGATTGCAACCATGCGCTGGTTGTTAACGAGCTTGCTCTGCACCCAGGGCCGTGCAACCCAACGACCGAACTCGAACGCACATTGCGCACCGAAAGGAATAGCGAGAGTCGCGAACAGCAGGCCCGGGGCAAAACCGAACAGAAACCCGCCAATCATCATCGCGATGGATCCTGGCAGGAACAGCACCGTCGCAATCATCACGAAACCGACATAGGCGAGCGGTCCGGCGACCGGATGATGGTGCCCCCAGGACACCAGGGCAGTCACCCATTGCGCGAACGGCAGATAATATAAACTGGTCGCCAGTACAACAAATGCCGCCGCAAGACCGAGGCGTTTCAGTGTGGGCACTAGCGGGTCACCGGTTTCTTGATTTTCATGGTTCGAATTCTGTCGGCCAGTGTCGTCGGACGAAGTCCCAGCAGTTCGGCCGCGCCGCCTGCTCCCGAGACTTTCCAGTTGCTGCGCTTGAGTGCCCGAATAATGTTATTTCTTTGCAGCTCAAGGAGATCTTTTTCGGTCAATACCTCATCGTCCAGCGAGCGTTCGCCAGCCGTTCTGGACTCCTCCGTGCCTTCCGACTCCAGGCCGAGCATCGACAGATCCAAGCGTAACACCTTGCCCGTAGAAAGGATCACGGCACGCTCGATAACATTCTTAAGCTCGCGGATATTTCCGGGCCAGTCGTACGAACGAAGATTGGCGGCCTGCGCTCGGGTTAGCGTCAGCACGTCGCGACCAAAATCTTTGCAGGTTTGCTCCAGGAAATGCTGCGCCAGCTGAATGACGTCATCGTCGCGCTCGCGCAATGGCGGAACATCAACGGGAAAAACGCTGATCCTGTAGAACAGGTCCTCGCGAAATTCTCCATCGACAATGAGTTGTTCCAGATCTCGATTAGTCGCCGCAATAACGCGCACATCGACGCTGCGAGTGACATCATCGCCGACGCGCTCGAACTCACTTTCCTGTAATACACGCAGCAGCTTGCCCTGCAGCTCCAGCGGGATTTCACCAATCTCATCAAGAAATATTGTGCCGCCATCGGCGAGCTGAAATCGACCTATGCGGTCGCGATGTGCTCCCGTAAATGCACCTTTGACGTGACCGAAGAATTCACTCTCAAACAGCTCTTTCGGTATCGATGCGCAATTGACTTTGACCAACGGGCCGCTAGCGCGTGGACTGTGCATATGAATGGCATGCGCGACCAGTTCTTTGCCAACACCCGATTCGCCCTGCACCAATACACTTGCGGGTGTCTCTGCAACGGCTTCTACCCGTTTCATCATTTTCCGCAGAGCCCGACTGGTGCCTATGATGCGGCCAAAGTTCATGGCGACATTGACTTCTTCGCGCAGGTAATCGCGCTCGCGCTCGAGTTCTTCGCGCAAGCGCGCGTTTTCATTCAGGGTCCGTCGCAACTCCTTTTCCGCTCGGCGCCGCTCCGTCACATCTTTTGATGCCACCAGCATCATGTCGACCTTGCCGTTGCTGTCACGATTTGAAATCGCCGACATGACGAGATCCAGGACCGTGCCGTTCTTCGCCACCATTTGCCGTTCGAGATTGTTGAAGTCGCCGTCCGCTATCAATTCACGCAGGCGACCATCCGCGTAGCGTTTCCGGTCACGTTCGCTATAGAAGTCAGTGATCGGCCGACCAACGACTTCGTCGCGCTTAAAGCCCAGCTTCTGCAACCAGTGATCAGTAACTGTAATGACGTAACCATTGCCATCGACCGTATGCAACATCGCCGGCGTCGAACGATACAAGGTGCGGTATTTGAAGTTGGCGCGTGCCTGGTCGGAGATCTCGGCGTACATCGCGACGGTGCGTAAGAACTGTCCTTCCTTATCGTATTCAATGATCGCATTGGTCACGCAATCGACAACTTCGCCCGCCTTGCTTACAAAACTAATCGGCTTGTTTTCCAGCTTGCCGGTACGCCGCAAAGTGGGGCGCAATTCTTCACGTACGCGTGTCGCGCTTTCTGCGGTCGTGAAATCCTCAGGGCTGCGACCCACCATCTCCTCACGTTGATATCCCAGGCGATTGAGCATCGCGTCGTTGACATCAAGATAGACGCCGTCCTCGGCGATGGAGGTTGCCATCGACGGCGACTTTCGGAACAGCCACTGATAATCGTCCTGGGTAATCATCGCGCGATCTTATACGGTTTTCCGTAAAAGTACTCACGATTTTTCGTAATTTACGAAATTCCGTAACTGTGAGTTTTTACCTAAGTCATTGTTTTTATTGGAAAGTCAAAGTTGGCACGCATTGTGCAATAGGGTAATTGAAATTGACTGTATGTCGGCGCCGCAAGGATCAGTGGCGCCGCCCGAAACAAAGGAAGCGATCATGAAAAGCAAGATTTTTGAAAATGTACTCGCCGTACTCGGCGCATTGGTAATCATTGTTGGCGTATCTGCAGCGGCAAATATTGCGCTGGCGGGCGACCTGGGCACCGTTGAAATTCACGGATTAGCCCGCAACTAAGAACCCCCACCGGCGGTATGCGGGCCAGTTTTCTCTCCCCCCTGACAACTGGCTAGCGACCCCGGATTTCACCGCAAGGATTTCGGTGAATAAACGGACCAGGACGGTCCGGCGGCACCCCCCTGCCGTTATCGCTCAGGCGCCGGAGATTCATCTTCGGCGCCTTTTTTTTGCCGCACTAGCGCTGCTTGTCCACTTTTTCGGAACGCATCCTCGCGGTGCGCTCGCTGATCATTTCACGCAGTCTTTGCAGCCACCGACGTGCCCACACGAATTCAATTGCCAGAATCGCCAGCCCCAAGGGTATTACGATCAACGCCGGACCCGGCGTAACCAGCATGATTACGCCCAGCAACACTACGCTGCTGCCAACGAGCGCGACCACTATTCGACGTGCGGTTGTATACGTAACATGGAAAGCACGACGAATCATCGGCCGGACAACACGTCGATCAGGTTTCGTTTATGGATAAATGCAGGTCAAAGAATTCCAAGGTACGTCGCCAGGCATCCTCTGCAGCCGCACTGTTGTAGTTGGTTCCGGTCGGGTTCGCGAAGGCGTGACCAACGCCGGGGTAGATGTGTATTTCAAAATTCTTTCGCAGGCGCTCGAGCGATGTTTCGAAAGCCCTCACCGAGTCCACTTTGATGCCGCTGTCGTCGGCGCCAAATAGCCCCAAAATGGGTGCGCCGATTGGCCGCAGTGCGGCTTCGTCATCGGTAACCTGTCCGTAGTAGATCACACTGGCGTCCAGTTCTTCCGGGAACAACCTGGCGGTATTCAAAGACCAGCCACCGCCAAAACACCATCCAATGACACCGACTCTGGGTGCTCCCGCGGTCTCGTTAACGAACTTGAACGCAGCTCGAATGTTCTGATTAGCCGCTTCCGGATCTTCGATCGCCTGTGTCATCAGTACCCGGGCTTCCCCGGGCGTGGTCGCGACTTTGCCATTGAACATATCGACGGCAAAAACGATATAACCCTCACCGGCGAGCCGGTCAGCCATCGCACGTATATTGTCATTCAGGCCCCACCATTCGTGGATCATTATGACCGCAGGCAACGGCTCAAACATATCGGCCGGCGCGGAAAAATAACCGTAGACCAGTTCGTCCTTGTTCTCGGTGTACGCCATGCTCTGTGAAATTACTGCGCGCACGGGAGCTGCATCCACTGCCGGGCTGGCCACCGCAGTATCGTTCGCATGCTCTCTGGACATTGCGTCCACATTTTCGAGCGCCGCTTGTTGCGACGCGTCGGCAGTATTCGGCTGCTCTGATTCGCAGGCACCCAACAGCAGCGTGCTACAAGCGATCAGCAATCGACATACTGCGAGCGGAGTATTGGTTCTAAACATACCTAGTCCTGTCCAAGCCGGCTGAATCAGTCGCCCAGTGTAATAGAAAAACGCCGCTATTTGCGATGCCCAAAACGGCATGCGGCTTCACAACCGGAATTCATGGCGCGTGGGTATCGCCAAAACTCGCCAATACCGCAGCGTAGACCGTCATTGCATCCCAGAGGTTCTGCAGGCGCAGATTCTCGTTCTCGGCATGCTGATTATTGTCGTGATTCGCGAGTGGCAGAATAATGATCGGTGCCGATAAGCGACTGCCGAATTCATGTAAGGGCAGACTGCCACCCATATTTGGCGTCACGATCAGGTCCGGCGCAATCATACGCATCAGTCCCGTCAGGCGCATGGCGACCGGATTATCCAGCGCCGTGCGCAGCGCCGGATATCCGCTGCCATCCCAGTCCAGCCTGGCCACCTTCGGATGGGCCCGCAAGGTCTCGGTCGACGGCTCGTCATAGACAACGTGAAATCCCTGTTGAACCAAATGCGCGGCTATGAGTTCGACGGCGCGCTGTGGCGTCTGGTTGGGCACCAGGCGTAAATCGAGAGACGTGGTCGCTGTTGAGAGTATGACGTTACGCCCTTTCGCCCCGACACCGCCGGCAACGATGCCACGCGAATTAATCGCCGGCAAAGTAACCAACTCCTCCAGTCGTTTGCCGTCACCCTCCGGCGTATGGATCGCGAGCTCGTCCCTCAGCAAGTCGCTGACATCCGGCATTGCCGCTATCGCGGCACGTTCAAGCTCACCCAGTGGCACGACATCGTCATAATAACCATCGACAAGAATCCGGCCCGACTCGGCGCGCATACTGGTCAACAGGTATGACAGCTGCATGATCGGGTTTGGCGCCCAGTTACCGTAGTGTCCGGAGTGCAAAGGTCGCGCTGCACCGTAACTCGTAATATCCACAGTCGTTGATCCGCGCACGCCGAACACCAACTGCGTACGGCGCGACTGATGCATAGGCCCGTCGCAAAACAACAATAAATCAGCGTCGAACAGGTGCCTATTGTCATCAATTATTTTTGTTACCGTTGGCGAGCCACGCTCCTCCTCACCATCAAGCAACAACTTCAGATTTACCGAGAGCCTGATGCCATTCGCTGCCAACGCATCCAGCGTATGCATCAGCGCGATGATCGGCATCTTGTCGTCGCCCGCGGAACGCGCATATAAGCGCCATTCGGGGCCGAACGGTCCGTCGACTTTTCCGATATCGATAACTTCGGCACCCGCCTGTATTGGACCATCGAGCAGCGTTGGCGTGAACGGCGGATGATGCCAATTCTCTTCCTGCACGGGCTGGCCATCGAAATGCGCGTAGATGAGTATGGTCTCGGCCGCGCCCGGACTGTTCAATTCGGCATAGATGTAGGGTGCACCACCTGCGTGGAGTCTTTGTGTCCTGAAGCCTCGTGGCTCGAGCAGACCGATGATGTGGTCGGCATTGCGCTCCATGTCCGCGAGGTTGGCAGCGTCGTTTGGCAGCGATAACAGGCGCACAAAGTCGTCGACAATCAGCGCCTCGTTTGCCGACCGGTAAGCGTTAACGGAGTCCCGCACTGTCGTAAGCTTCGATGCAATATTGTCGTCGGCAGCCCCGATAGCGGACACGAGCAAGCTTGCCACAACCAGTACAGTCCCGAAGCCGTGCCTCTTTTCGGCAACACGCATCATTCAGTCGTCCTCATCGTCTTGCCACTTTTTGAGCTTGCTCTTGTCCACCTGCTGCCATTGCTGCTCGCTCTTGCGCATGTACGCAAGCACCCATGCGATCGTGTAAATGATCACTACAGCGATGAAAATTAACAGAGCTATCAGAGTATCCGGCATGAAGGTAAACTCGCTGGTAATCATTTCATTGTAATGGCTATTCCCCGCCAACAACAAACTGCGCCAACCCTGCGTTCAAGGCCTCGCAAAATCTATGTCCGAATCGAAACTCCTGGAAATTCGCAATGCCACAATCTGGCGGGGAACATCCTGTGTATTCGAGAATCTGACACTCGATATTGCGCAACATGAACGCGTCGCCATTCTCGGGCCTAACGGTTCCGGAAAGACAACGTTATTGAAAACTATCGATCGCGAGTTGTATCCGGTAGCCAGAGCAGATTCCTATGTCCGAATATTCGGCAAAGACCGATGGAATGTCTGGGAGTTGCGAAAACGAATCGGCGTCGTGTCGAATGACCTGCACCAACGTTACACGGCAACCACACCTGCCATCGAAGTCGTAGTCTCCGGGTTTCACTCCAGCATCGGCGTACACGGCATACTCCGGGAACGCGTAACTCCCGACCAGCTCGCCGTTGCAATGGAGACGCTGTCGCAGCTGGGCATCGAGTCTCTGTGCAAAACTCCTTTGCAGCATATGTCCTCCGGCCAGCAACGCCGTTGTTTGCTCGCACGCGCTCTGGTCCACGATCCGGACACACTGATTCTGGATGAACCGACCGCCGGACTCGATTTCGCAGCCAGTTTCGATTACCTGGAGCGCATTCGCCGCCTGGCCCGCGCCGGGCGCAACATTATTATCGTGACCCATCACCTGAACGAGATTCCGCCTGAGGTGGACCGAGTTATCCTGTTGCAGGCAGGCCGCGTAGTTGCGGACGGTCCAAAGGCCGACGTCCTGACTGAGGACACGCTCAGCGCAGTTTACGAAACGCCCATTCGTGTCGCTGAAGTGGACGGCTACTTTCTGGCTTATCCCGGAGCTTAGCGATTATCAGGACTCGAAAACGTGACCTGATACGATACATACCGGGGCTTGTGGGACTATCCTGTCGCTTATGTTCAAATCCTTACGCACTATTCCGAGCGTTATCGCACTCGTCGCCATGCCGGCACTGGCCGCAAACGAAGAGCTGCATACGGGCATCACAGGCGTAGGGCCCGCGAAATTCCTGTTCACGCTGGCCGCCGCCCTATTCCTGACCCTGGTTTTTCGTTCAACGGCCAGCCATTTAAGCCGTTACATCAGGGGCAGGATCGGCCAACAACGCATCCGTGCCGCACTGGCCAAACGCAGCCCGAATGTCTTGCACGATTTCATTCTTCCCGGTGCCTACGGTGGGCTGGCGAAACTGGATCATGCCGTTCTGACCGCGGGCGGCATCCTTTGCGTACAGACCAAGCATTTTAACGGCGTGGTTTTTGGCGGCGAAGATGAAGCACAGTGGACCAATGTGGATGGCACCACTCGTCGCCGTTTCCTGAATCCGCTCATCCAGAACGAGGGCCGCAAACGTGCGCTGCAAAAAGTCGTGCCGGACGTTCCTGTCGCCAACCTGGTCATCTTCACGGGTTCTGTCGAGTTCACCTCAGCCTTGCCGGATAACGTTATCCACGTAGACCAACTTGAGAGCTACGTAGCAAAGTTTGTATTTGGCCCGAGCAGGATCGACGATTGGCACGCGGTCTGGCTGACTGTTAATGCTGCCGCGATGACTGACGAAGACACGCGCAAGGACTTTCAGGCCCAGGTCGGTTTCGGCTAAACACCAGGTTCAATACACGGCATCTCAGCCAATGACTTATACTCAGCCACTACTGAAAAGCTGAGACTTTGCGATGCAAACAATCTTGATAGTGTTTTGGTCCTCAAGACACTAATGACTCAAGCCAGCCTCAAGCTCACCCTAAGAAAGGCCGCGGCCATCGTCGCTTTGATTGTGGCATTGAGCAGCGTTGCCATGACTCTGTTGTGGCGAGATCGCGCGAACATTGGCGAACTGGATTGGCCGGACGCTGCATTCGCATCGGCTGCAGAACCGGATGCGGTAACAGCGACATGGCTGGGTGTGGCGACCTTACTTTTTGACGATGGCGAAACCCAGATACTGATCGACGGCTTCTTTTCACGGCCATCGCTTGCGGACATTCTGCTGCGCAGGCCTGTCAATAATGATGCGGCGACAATTAACTACGCAATGAATGAATTTCGCATGCGACGGCTTGCGGCGATTATCCCGTTGCACAGTCATTTCGATCACGCCATGGATGTGGGCGCTATCGCCAATCGTTCCAGCGCATCGGTACTGGGAACCCGGTCGACCGCTCAGGTCGCTCGCGGTGCCGGCGTCCCCGAGGATCAGATTACGGTTGTGGAAAATACCACGAGTTTTGAATTTGGCGAATTCAAAGTCACCCTGTTGCCTGTAGGGCATGCGCCGATAGGCTGGCGCGGCTCGGTACCATTCGACGGCGACATTGCGGAGCCACTGACGATGCCGCAATCCGTTTCAGCCTGGCGTATGGGTGGCGCATTCACTGTATTAATTCAACATCCGCAGGGTTCTGCCCTCGTTCAGGGCAGCTCTGCTTACACGAAATACGAACTAAATAATATTGCCGCCGATGTCGTCTTTCTCGGCGTCGCACAACTGGACTCACTGGGTAGAGACTACGCCGAGCTGTACTGGCAACACACGGTCACAGCGACCGGCAGCCATAGTGTCTATCCCATACATTTTGACGATTTCACGAAGCCTTTCGGCGAGGTCGTACTCTGGCCGAAAATTATCGATAACTTTGAAACTACTGTCTCGTGGTTGGATGCTTTTCGTCGCCGATGGGACAGTGATGCAAGCTTGTATATGCCGGAGTTTGGCCGGCCTATCGCAATATTTACTCGACCGCTGCCAGCGGCGGATGCAGATCCTTCATCAGGTCCTGCAGATCTGTAACGCCATCGATCAGCGCCTGTTTGCCGCTGCGATTGAGCTGCTTAATGCGGATTTCGACCCGGGTAGCCGCGGATCTGTCACCAACGGCTTGCGCATACACCAGGGCTAGCGGACCTCGGCCCTTCAGATACTTCGCGCCCCGAGGGCTGCTTTCGTGTTCGGCCAGACGCCGCGCAACGTCTGCAGCAATCCCGGTGTAATAACTATCATCGGCACAGCGAACGATATAGACGCTGTACTTGGTGCTACCTACACGAGTACTCGAGGCCGGGTATTTTTTCAGTTTGTTTACAGGGCGAACAGGGCGTGCCTCGAAATTGCCGCCACAATTCGGGCAAACACCAGCCAGACTTCCAGTAACGCAATCGCGACAGAAAGTGCATTCAAAGGTGCAAATCATTGCCTCCGCGGAGTCGGGAGGCAAATCTTTATCGCAGCACTCGCAATTGGGTCGTAGCTCCAGCATGCGTCAGGCGTTGCCACCTACCAGGGTATCGCCGAATACTCGAAAAGCACCGGCCTCAATACTCTCGGCATTCTCAAGCGTATCTGCCCAGGTCAATACGATGTCCGATGTTCCATTGAGTTCTTCGGCGGGCTGATGCAGCCGCAACGTGAGTACGTTGCCGGTCATCGATGCTTCGCGGATCAGGTTGTGACCCCCAAACTGCTGCTCATTAATCTCGATGTAAATTGACTCATCGAAATCGTCTTCAACGGTACGCATCAACAACAGGTAATCGGCGATATCGCCTGCCTCCGTCGTTTTCGCAAAAAACAACATCGTGGTGTTGTCGCGAACGTCAAATGCAACGGTGTCGTATTGTCGGCTAGCGGCCATGAACTTCCCTCGTTTGCGTGATTATCGCATCTTTCTCAGCCCAGATTTCACCTAACCAGGCATGCATACTCTTACGAAACTCGCGGTCCTTTTCGTAGTCGCCCTGCAGCAACCATTCCTCAAGTTCGCGTTCGCGAATATCGACAATAACGCGCACAGCCTCGCCACAGCACATATCCCAAAATCGAGCTGCAGACTCGGGATACACCAGGGTGACATCGACAATACTGTTAAACAGCCGCCCCATCGATGACACGGCAATCGCAAATCCGCCGGCTCGCGGTTGCAGCAGGTTCTTGTACGGCGACTTTCGGCTATCGCGCTTCTGCTCCGAAAAACGCGTGCCTTCGATAAAATTGAGTACCGACGTCGGCGTGTCACGAAATTTTTCACAAGCGCGGCGCGTCGTTTCAAGGTCTTTGCCTTTCATGTGCGGATTTTTCGCGAGGTAGGACGGCGAGTAACGCTTCATGAATGGCATATCCATTGCCCACCACGCGATTCCCAGCAGCGGAAACCAGATCAATTCCTGTTTGATGAAGAATTTCAAAAACGGAACACGGCGATTGAATACCGCTTGCAGTACAACGATATCGACCCAGGTCTGATGATTTGCAATGACCAGGTACCAACCACCACGCCGCAGATTCTCGAGACCGCGACTTTCAATATTGACGTTCCCCGCATGACGCATCAGCCACCAGTTGAAGCTGACCCAATTTTCACCGCACGCCATCAGCAGCCGCGTAGCGAACTGTCGCACCGCAGCAAAGGGCAGTAGCAGTTTTACCAGCGATAAAAACAATACCGGCACGAACCAGAATATCGTGTTGCAGGTAAGGCCACCGAAAAAGCTAACGCCTCGAAGATTGCGAACTAATATTCTCACTCGTCTCAATGCTGGCCGCGGGGAGCTGTATTTTAACCTGATTCGAGTTACCGTGAGCACATGACAGAGCGAATAACCGTACAGAGAGCCCTGCAGAGCGTCCGCGAATCCGTCGATGGGCTCTATGCCGTCCTGCTTGAGAACGGCAGCATGGAGCTCGGATACTACAAACCTGTTGGCAGAGACGATCAGTCACCGCACGATCAGGACGAAATCTACATAGTGCAAACGGGCACCGGCACCTTGGTCCGTGCCGATGAGAAGATTCCATTTGCACCGGGCGACGCGCTGTTTGTCGGCGCTGGTGTCCAGCACCGATTCGTGGATTTCAGCGAGGATTTTGCCTGCTGGGTCATCTTTTGGGGTCCGCCGGGTGGTGAGTCCTGACGCCAGCGCAGATTGATCGCATGGAATTACCACATTGACCTGGCGGTCCGCGGCGACGGAATCGTTGTTTCCCACGGTAGAAACGCGTTCAACAGAGCGTTAACATCCCTGCGCCGGCAGGTCCCGGCCCCAATCATCGCTAAGGAATACTGGACAATGACCGTCGCAAAACGAATTGATGGCAAAGCCAAGGCCGCTGCACTCGCCGCGTCTATCACCGAAGAAACCGCAGCGTTGCTAAAGAATCACGGCATCAAGCCCGGGCTCGCTGTTGTGATCATCGGTGAGGACCCCGCCAGCCAGGTCTATGTGCGAAACAAAAAGCGCACCGCCGAGTCCTGTGGTTTTCACTCCGTTCAACACACTTTGGCCAGAGATGCATCACAGCCCGATGTGCTGAAACTTATCGGCGAACTGAATAACGACGCGGCAATACACGGCATACTCGTGCAATTGCCGTTGCCGGCTCACCTTGATGAACTCGCAATCACGCAGGCGATAATTCCGTCGAAAGATGTCGACGGCTTCCACTTTGTCAACATCGGCAAGCTGACCGCGGGTCGCACGATGGACGCCTTTGTTCCCTGCACACCGGCAGGCTGTATGTTGATGATCGAAGACGAACTGGGAGCCGACTTGTCTGGCAAGAACGCAGTCGTCATCGGCCGCTCAAATATTGTCGGCAAACCGATGGCCTCATTGCTGTTGCAGGCTAATGCCACAGTGACGATCACGCACAGCCGTACGAAGAACCTGCCAGCGGTTGTCGCCGGAGCCGATATTATCGTCGCCGCCGTCGGTCGCCCTGACATGGTAAAAGCCGACTGGGTAAAACCGGGTGCGGTGATTATCGATGTCGGCATTAACCGTGTTGAAAAAGTCATCGACGGCGAAACGAAAATGGGGCTGACCGGCGATGTGGATTACGACGACGTCAGTACAGTCGCTGCAGCGGTGACTCCGGTTCCAGGCGGCGTGGGTCCGATGACCATTACCATGCTGATGGCCAATACACTGCGCTCGGCGCGCCTGGCTGCCGGGCTGGACGCCTGATAGCAGTCGTGCCGAATCGCGCCGAGGACTTCCGCAGCATCTGGCTAAGTCCGGACGACAGTACCGTTGTACAGATTATCGATCAGCGCCTGCTGCCGCATGAGTATTCGGTTCACAACCTGCGCCGCTGGCAAGACGGCGTCATCGCCATCAAAGAGATGTACGTCCGGGGCGCGCCGCTGATCGGCGCATCTGCAGCATGGACTCTCTATCTGGCCTCACTGGAAACCAGGGACTCTGCAGCAGAGATTGGCGCCGCCGCCGCTGCTCTGCTGATGGCACGTCCGACGGCAGTGAATTTGCGCTGGGCCGTTGAACGCGTCTTGTCGACCATCGCCGAAGCAGACGAAAACGCCGATCTGACGGCGCTGACCCGACGCGAGGCCGAAGCGATCTGCGATGAAGACATCGCTAGCTGTCGCGCTATTGGTGAACACGGAATCCAGCTGATCCGGGATATTTCTGCGCAGAAGAAGGGTGCTACTGTAAATATTCTGACGCACTGCAACGCGGGTGCACTGGCAACGGTGAATTGGGGAACCGCGACAGCGCCTATTTATTTCGCCCACCAGGAAGGCATCGCCGTGCATGTCTGGGTGGACGAAACGCGCCCGCGCAATCAGGGCTCTCAGCTTACTGCCTGGGAGCTGGCCACCAACGGCGTGCCACACACATTGATCGTCGATAACGCCGGTGGTCACCTGATGCAACACGGCCAGGTCGACCTCGTCATCACAGGCACCGACCGAACAACGCGTTGCGGCGACGTTGCCAACAAAATAGGCACCTACCTGAAAGCACTTGCCGCGAAGGATAACGGCATTCCGTTTTACGTTGCACTGCCATCGACGACGATCGACTGGATGGCCCGCGACGGTGTACTCGAGATTCCGATCGAAGAACGGGACCCACTCGAAGTCACGGAAACCAGTGGTGTCAGCAACGGAGAGATTGTCAGTGTCTGTACAGTCATGGCTAGCACCCCCGTCAAAAACCATGCTTTCGATGTCACGCCTGCGCGACTGGTCACGGGACTTATCACCGAGCGCGGCGTAAGCGATGCGAGTGAAGAAGGTCTCCTGAAGCTCTACCCGGAGATGCGAACTAGCTGATGCTGGACGAAGGCTATATTAAGTACCGCAGCCATTGGTCGCCGGGACCGGCGCCGAATGCGGCAGCGGTTAAGCAGCTGGAAGAATGGCGCCGGCCCTTGTTCGCGGCGGGCCTTATTGGCCAATACGAAGATCAGCCTGTCGGGTTTGGCAATATCAGCATTCGTTATGGCGAGCCAGGCCAGTTTTTGATCACCGCCACACAGACGGGCCATGTAGAGCACAGCAACGAAGAGCATTACTCCCTGGTTACCCAATACAATATCGCTGGCAATGAGTTGTCATGCCGAGGGCCGTCCCAGGCATCTTCGGAAGCGCTGACGCATGCGGCTATTTACGAGGTTGACCCGGCAATCAATGCCATAGTTCACGTACACAGCAGATTACTTTGGGACCAATACCTGAACTCTCTGCCCACAACGCGGGCGGACGTTGCGTATGGCACACCCGAGATGGCGCGAGAATTCCGGCGGCTTTACCTGGAAACTGCATTTCAATCGCAAGGTATTGCCGTTATGGGCGGTCATCCGGAGGGCTTGCTCAGTGTCGGAGCAACACTCGAACTAGCGGCGACGAGAATCCTGACGCTTACTGAACGACATCGGCACGATTGAAGTTCTCTGCGTCTTGCGGCTCGAGCGAGAAGAAAAACGTGCGGCAGAACTTAATCGCGATCGGTAGCTCATCGTCACCTAACGGTCGGAACGATGAAGCACGCACAGCCTCGATAGACGGCTTTTCGAAAGCACGATTCGTGCTGTTTCGGACAGCAATGCGATGCGGCCGACCGCTTCTGTCGATGTCGAAACAAACCTGCACCTCGCCCTCAATACGATCTCGCCGTGCTTTGCGTGGATAATTCGGCGCGACCGTAAGTATGGGGGTTCTGGCGGTGCTGTTATCGATGACGTGGGCGACAACAGCCTGCTTATCTTCTTCTGCCAACAAAGGGACGGCGATGACCAGAGCAGCAAATATCCACCCGCGTTTCACGGTTGCGGATCTTGCACCGGCATCGGCGGCTGCTTGCGGCGATCGTCGATTGTAATTTTTTCCTCTACCGGTTCGACTTCGTCGAGATAGAGACCCTTCACTTCCTTCAGCTTTTCGGACCGGGGATTGAGCTCCTGCCCGGCTTTGATGTCCGCCTCAGATTCGTCAAATCGCTCCAAACGCAGATAGACCAACGCGCGATTGTTATAAGTTCGCCATTGTGTCGCGTCAATTTCCAGGGCCTGATCGCAATGTTCCAGGGCGGTTTCGGCCTGCCCCAGCAAGAGGAATCCGGCACAAAGGTTTGAGTGCGCGGTACTTAACTCGCGATTACCCTGAGCCATCTTGAGCCCAATCAGGGTGAGGCGTACACCTTCCTCAGCGTCATTTGCCATCAGGGCATGGGCGCCATCATAGAGAAACGGGTTCCTGGGACCAATGACGGTACTCGAAGACACATCTTCGTTCGCATTCACCTGCACCGCTGCGAATAGGGTCATCGTCAGCAGAGTCAGGATTCTATTCATGATCTAGCCATCAAGTCCGAGATGGTCTGTGAAAAACCCTATGCTCCGCTGCCACGATAACGATGCCGCTGCCTCATCAAATCGTGGTGTCGTGTCGTTGTGAAATCCGTGGTTCGCATCAGGATACAGGTAGCGCACATAGTCTTTTTTCGCAGCCTCCAAGGCTTTTTCAAAATCCGGCCAACTGGCATTGACGCGCTCATCCAACTCACCGTGGTGCAACATCAATGGTGCGTTGATCGGCGCCGCCTCTTCCGCTCCGGGATGCCCCCCGTAATAAGACACAGCTGCCGTGAGCGTCGGGATTTGTATCGCAAGCCGCAACGACATACTGCCGCCAAAGCAAAACCCGACCGCGCCTACCTTTCCCGTACAGTCCGGGTGATTACCTGCAAACTCGACGGCTGCCACGAAATCTTCGGTCATCTCCGCGCGATCACGTTTTGCCTGCATCGCTCGGCCTTCGTCGTCATTGCCCGGATAGCCACCCAATGGTGTCAATGCATCCGGTGCAAACGCAATAAAGCCCGCGACCGCAAGCCGTCGCGCGACGTCTTCAATATAAGGATTCAAACCGCGATTTTCGTGGATCACAACGACCGCCGGCAATTTGTGTTGCATGGCGGCAGGTCGCGCATAGTAACCACTCATCACGCCGGCACCCTTAGGTGACGCATATTTCTTGTAGCTCGTGGTAATCGATGTGTCATCAGGATCGACTTGCTGCGCGAGACTGTAGTCAGGACTCAGGCTTGCAAAAATTGCGGCAGCCGCTGTCGCTGACGCCGTTACCTTGGCCGCACCATCGAGAAACTCCCGGCGACTGATCTGCCCGTGCACATAACCATCGAACAGCCGCATCACACGCTGATCAATATTTTTCTTATTGGCCACTGATGTACTGCTCCAGATGATGAATTTCTTCCTGTTGATCGGAAATAATTGCCTGCACCAGGTCGCCAATCGAAATCAGGCCGACAACGGTGCCGCTATCAACTACCGGTAGATGTCGTATCTTGCGCTCGGTCATGACGGTCATACATTTGCTGACCGTGTCCGCTACGCTCGCAGTGCACACGTCAGAGGTCATGATTTCACTGACGGTGGTCGATTGCGACGATCGGCCTTTGACAATGACTTTTCGGGCATAGTCGCGCTCGGTCACGATGCCGAGCAGTTTGTCGCCCTGCATGACCAACAGTGACCCTATTGCCTTTTCGGCCATGACTTTGATGGCATCGAGTACCGATGCGTCAGCGGCGATGGAGATGATTCCCGGGCCCTTCGCCTCGAGCAGATGTTGTACGAGTTTCATGCTACCTCCCAACAAATGCACCCGGTCGGCGGGTGCTTTTATTGGGAGATATTAGCACTAATGCGGGCTCAGGTTTCCTGGTCTATCTGGCCGCGGATGTCAGATACGGACAAGCCGCCGCTACCGTCATCAAGTATCACAAGGTCGCTTTCAACGTCGGACACAGTAATGCTGCCGGATCCATCATCAATACTTACCGATCCGCCGACATGCCGGACTTTAATGCTTCCGGAGCCATCAATTATCGAAACGTCACCAGAGACATCTGCAACCCTGATCGATCCTGAGCCGTCGTCAACTTTCAGGTTGCTGACACCCCTGACGACTATCGATCCCGCGCCATCGTCGATACTGACATCGCTCTCAAGATCGGCGACATCGATGGAGCCCGATGAATCCTCAATATCAACGTGCAGTCCTTTGGGCACTCTCACGTCGAGTACGATATGAGCGTCTCCGCGCGAGCTGAAAAGTCGCGTATCGAATTGCGCTTCCAGACTGGCGGTATTGCCATCCTGCTGCAACGTCAGCGTCATGCTCTTCGCAATATATTCTTCGGCGTCAGCGTCGTCTTCATTCTGCACCACAATGGTCGCTTCGACTTCTATCCTGTCCAGGCCGGCGACCCCTCGAACATCCATACTTCCGGGACCCGCGACAATCGACAATTTCTGAATGCCGCCGGCATCAAGAGTCAGGTTTCGAACTTCTTCGTAATCCGACCAACCCGCACTGGCGAAGCCGCTAAAAAACATTGTCATGAATATGAAACCGCGCATGATTATCCCCTTGGTATATCGCAAATTGGCATTTCGATACCCATTAGACGCCGCTTGCGGCAATTTGGTTGTAAGTGGCGGTTCAGCTGCCGTCGTGAACGATGTAGCGTGCCAGCCGATCCCTGAGTTCCCTGCCCGGGTGCCACACTCCGCGCAGCATAACGCCGTGAATTCGCTGGCTGTTGCGGATATCGGTCAGGGGATTGGCATCCAGCAATATCAGGTCAGCGTCTCTGCCGGCCTCCAAAGTCCCGCCGTTGGAGTGCAGAAATCGCGCGACTTCTACGGTACCCGTTCGTAGCGCCTCATACGGCGTCAAGCCTGCCGCGACCAGCGCATGCAGTTCCCGGTGAACTGAGAATCCTGGCACGTTGAACGATTGCGGCGCGTCCGACCCCAACAGCAATCCGGCCCCGGCACGGGAAAGCTCACGTATCAGTCGGCGCCGCAATTCAATACCCATTGCCGCTGTCGTCGAACTGTAGTTTCGATCGCTCAGTTGGGATTCCTTTTCGGCCACCCAGGCTCTGACTGTCGCAAGCGGAACGTAACGCATTTCGGGCCGGCTCCTGAGTTCCGCCACTGGCGTGTCGTCAATCAACTGCTCGACAAGGACTTCTGTTGGCACATTCCAGGTACCCGCCGCTTTGGTTGCAGCGACGATCGCGGCGACCTGATCTGTATCCAGCTGATCTGCCAGCATTACGTCGAAGAGCCCGCCATAACCGCCGGAGCCGGAATTGGCCGCCGGCAATAACGCCGCAAAATAACCGTCGAGGTGATCAATCGTCGTCATCCGGTACTGCAAGGCCACGCGCACACCGACTGCTTCCGGAACATGCCCGGCATAGGGCATACCGATTTCATTTGCCGTCTCAGCCAGCGCCAGAAACTCGTTCCGGTTTAGTCCCGGATGAATCTTGATGAAGTCATAGTCAGCCGCCTGTTGTTCGCGAACCTGGCGACTTGCGTCAGCGGCTCCCGAAACGGATTTTCCACTCAGCGATGGTCCGGACGTGATAAACCGCGGCCCAAAAACCTCGCCGCTCGCAAACTTTTCACGCAGAGCCAGGTGCTCAGGTCGTCCGAGCATGCCGCGTATCGTCGTGATGCCATTCGCGATGAACAAAGTTGACAGACGATCTATTTGCTCCGGATCTGTGCCGCTCACGTGTGCGTGCATTTCCGCGAGTCCCGGCATCAGGAAGCGATCCGTTCCATCAACAACGATCGCCCCTTTCGGAACAGGTACAGCATCAACGTGACCAATTTGTGCAATCTTGCCGTCGACGACCAGCAGCGACTGTTGCTGCAGAACTTCGTCGCTGCTCATCGGCACGACGTTGACGTTGACGAAGATTGTCGATTCAGCACGAGCGTGAGGAAACACGGTGAAACCGACGAGAATTGTTGTCAGTAGTATCGAAACTGGTGTCTTCATGGTTGGCTTTGAACCGTTAGTCCAGAGGCGGTTCCCAAAACTTCGGCCCGGTGTTTCACGCCTTATCCATAATTGCAGCAAGTTTGTCCACAGCAATATTCTCACCGCAGACGACGACGACAACGTTCAATCCCCGGGTAACGGATTTGCTTGCCAGCATACCGGCAACAGCCACGCCTGCGGCCCCTTCGATGTTATGCCCCTCACGACTGATATAGAGCCGCATCGCAGCCGCGATTTGTTGCTCGTTGACGATAACCCATTCGTCGACGACCGCCTGGTTCAGCGGCAGAGTAATGGCGCCGGGCTCGATACCTCCGCTAGTACCGTCAGACAGCGTCGGCAGACTGGGTAGATCGAGAATCTTGCCCGCCGCGACAGACTGCGCCATAACTGATGATGCTTCTGGTTGGCAGCCGAATACCTTGATGTTCGGGTTGTGTGCCTTAAACACGCTGCCGATTCCGCCTATGAGCCCACCGCCGCCAACCGCAACAAAAACAGCATCTATGCCGGGCAACTGTTCAAGTATTTCCGCACCACAGGTTCCCTGCCCTGCAATCACCTGCTCATCGTTGTACGGCGACAGGTACAACATGCCGTTCTGTTGCGCGTATTCACGAGCATGCTCCTCGGTATCGAGACCATCAGCGCCAAAAAAGCGCACATCCCCGCCGTAGGACGCGATCTTCTCGACCTTTACTTTCGAGGTCTGCTGCGGCACGAATATGACGGCGGACAAGCCGAGCAATTGCATCGCACAGGCGACTGCAGCGCCGTGGTTACCGCTGGACGCGGCTACGCAGCCCTTGGCCCGCTGCGCTTCGCTGAGCGTCAGAATTCGATTGCTCGCACCGCGAAACTTGAATGAGCCTGTCGTTTGCTGATTCTCAAGTTTGAAAAAAACATTGGCCGCCATGTCATCGCTGAAGCTCGCAGACCTCACCAAAGGAGTGCACTTGATTTGTCTGCCGATTCGTCGCCCAGCGGCTGCTACTGCGGCGGCTGTGGCCTGCACAATCTCTGTCATCGACGAGTCCTCAAATGTTTGCGGCATTAAAAGTGTCGCAGCGATCTACATCGCCATGATCAAGACCCATGCGAAACCAGCGTTGGCGTTGTGCAGCGGTGCCGTGCGTAAATGACTCCGGGACTACCGTGCCACCACTCTGCCGTTGCAAAGTGTCGTCGCCGATTGCACTCGCTGCATTCAGCGCTTCATCAATATCGCCCGCCTCGAGAATGTTGCGCGCCCGTTCCGCGCGATTTGCCCAGACTCCGGCCAGACAATCAGCCTGCAATTCCAGTCGCACCGATAGAGCGTTGCCTTCGGCCTGACCCAGTTGTTGCTTCATCGCGTGCACTTTGCCGGAGATGCCCAGCAGATTTTGCACGTGGTGGCCGATCTCGTGCGCAATCACGTAGGCCTGGGCAAAATCTCCGGGCGCACTGAAGCGGGTTCTCATCTGCTCGTAAAAGCTGAGGTCAATGTAAGCCATCTTGTCGAGAGGACAATAGAACGGGCCCATAGCCGCCTGACCTACACCGCACGCGGAGTGTGTTGCCCCGGTAAACATCACCAGCGTCGGCGCTTCGTAACGTTGACCATTCGCCGCAAATATTTCGCTCCAGACATCCTCCGTATCCGCAACTACAACGCTGACCATGTCGGCAAGGGGATCATTCTTCAAATCTTCGGCCGTAGGTTGTGAACCCGTGGACGACACCGGTCCGGACTGAACGACTTCGAGCAACGGTGTCGGATCAACACCGAAATACATCGCAATCAATACTACTGCGATAGTGCCCAGGCCGCCGCCGAGTAACTTCGGCGACCCACCGCGCCCGCGCCTGTCTTCAATGTTTGAACTTCGTCGTCCACCTTGCCATCGCATAATCGATTTCCCGTCCCGTCTTAGGGTTTATTGACCCAATTGCAGCAAGCCACTTTACAATAACTGGCTGGTTTTTTGTTTGCATTGCAATAGTAGTCACTCCATGCAAGCATTGCCCTTCAGTTGAAAAAGGCACAACTGCCGAAAGGCAGCGTCGCAAAGCCACCGGTCTACGGGCAAGCACCTACGACAGCGGAGTTACCAATATGAAGTCAGATGGATTTCGTGACACGGGCAGATTCGACCGCCGCCCTGCACAACCCGGCGCATACGCGCCAGCCAACCTCGCCAACCTTATGCGTTGCCTCGATCGCGGTGAAAATATCGCTATACCGATACGGCCTAAAGGTGCCGGGTCATCAGCTACGGATTGCAACCATTCGGCTTCCGGAACGTCCATCAGGATGACCGGACTGAATCGCATTATTCATGTCGATTCCAACAATTTCACAGTGACCGCTGAAGCCGGCGTGCGACTCGGCGAGCTTATCGCGACACTTGCCGAAGACGGTCTGGAACTCATCGGCAGTTTTGATCAAACGGAGCGCACACTGGGCGGCGCAATCGCATCCCCGTGTATGGGTCCGGGTATCGGCGGTCAGGCATCGATGTTGTCGACCCAGGTCATCAGTCTAAAGGCTGTGACGGCCGACGGAAAAGTGATGAAAGTGGCGAGCACACAGCAGCAATTGTTGAGTGCATTTCGATTGAGTTACGGCATGTTGGGCGTGATATTCGAAGTGACGCTGCGAGTTCGCCCACTTACCACGTTTGCCGCGAGCCATCGCAGCATGGATGTCGATACCTTTGCACATGTTGCCGATCGCCTTGCACGTGGCAACGTAGGGCTCAAGTTCTACCTGATGCCTTACCGCAATCATGTGTACCTGGATTTGCGCCATTACGACACCAACAGCGGCAGCGCCTACAACACACCCTGGAAAATCAAAGACTGGGGCGAAAGTACGGTACTGCCGAATGTTTTTAGATCACTGAATCGCGTGATGCCTATTCCGTCTGTGCGTTATCAATTGATGGATACCCTTTCCGCAACGACTCACGGACTTGTCAACGCAATGCCCGTCAGAAATGGCAACAATGCAACGGCTGGCGGCCGCCATCGTCGCAGAAAGCCGAGCAACCTGCTTTACTCTACCTGGTGCTTTCCAGCCTCCGATTTTTCGGTTGTCGTCAAAGCCTATGCAAAATTCTGCCGCGAGACCTTCGCACACACAGCGTACCGCTGCGACCTGCCGGCCGTCGGTTACAGAGTGGCCAAAGACAACTCTGCGCTCCTGTCCCCCTCTTTCGATGAACCGCTGATCGCGTTGCAAACCACGTCCACGCAGAAGCGCGGCTGGGAAGGTTTCGCCCTCGACCTGTCGGAATTTGCCGAGAATTGGGGTGGCGTGCCCCTGTTCAATCAAACTCTGGCGCCGCGCGATACCTACGTCTCGCAAAGCTACACAGGCCGTATGGAGTTTTTCAGGAAAATACGCCGGCAACTCGACCCGGGTGGCCGGCTCTTGAATCCCTACCTCGCACGCTACTTCAAGTAGGCAATTCAGACGATTTCGGCGCAAACATCGAGATCCATGGCCCTTTTAGGCCCGGGACACTTCAGCCTGAAGTTCATTAACCTATTGTTCTAAAACGAGTTTTTGATTACGCCCACACCGTGCGAGTGGCCAGCTGGATTTTATATATCGAACTGATACTATGCATCGCCCCGATATATGGAATCGTCCCGAATTATGGATGTACGAACAGTCTGCCTTGGAATGCTGACGGACGGTGCCGCCTCCGGCTACGACCTTAAAAAACATTTCGAATCCACATTCAGCCATTTTTTTGCTGCCGGCTACGGCTCAATTTACCCAGCACTATCGTCATTGTGCGAACAGGGCCTGGTTAGCTGCGAACACATACCTCAGGAAGGCAAACCGGATCGCAAGGTCTATGGCATCACGCCTGATGGCCGAGCCTACTTGCTCAAAGCCCTGGAGAATCCGGCACCGTGTCACAAAGTCCGCTCGGAATTTCTGGCAACGATGTGTTTTGCACACCTGATGCCCAGCGAGCAAATTGAAACCGTGCTCGACAGTCGTCTCGAAGAATGCGCGCACTTCACAAAGATGATTTCGGACATTGAAGAAAACTGCATGCACGACTGGCCGCCCGGCATGCGCTTTGTGGCCGGGTTCGGCAAGGCCATGGTTGGCGCTATGAAAACCTACGTCGATGAAAACCGACATTTGCTCAAGGAGCAACCCAAGCCCAGATCGGCAAACGGATAGCTTCGCGCAACAAAATGAACGAGAAAGTTAATGAATCAATTTAACATCAGTCAGTACAAATCCTGGTTCCTGTCGATCGGCATCATTGTTGTCGTTTTGCTTTGGCTTGTTTCGGGTCAGCTTGGCGACACGACCACGGCAAATTCAGCGATTGCAGGCGATGCGACTGAGTCGATACACGCAAGAAGTGCGGTTCGTGTGCGAACCCAGTCTGCGGAACAGGTTCTGCGTACGATTGCGGTGAACGGTCAAACAGCACCCGCCAGGGTTGTGGAGCTCTCGGCAGAGACCGACGGGCGGGTCGAGTACCTCGGGGCCGAGCGCGGCGCAAATGTGGAGCGTGGCAAAGTCATCGTGAGCCTTGATCAACGCGATCGCCAGGCTCGACTTGCTGAGGCGCAAGCCACAGTCAAGCAGCGGGAGGTTGAATACGAAGGCCGTGTAAGACTCAAGGCAGCCAGTTACGTTTCTGAAGCACAGCTGCAAGAGGCCGTCGCTGCTCTCGAAGCGGCCAGAGCCGAGCTGACGCGAGCCGAGCTGGATCTCGAGTACATGAATATTCGGGCACCGTTTGGTGGTGCGTTGCAATCGCGCGTCGTTGAAGTGGGCGATTTTGTGAAAGTCGGCGATCCGGTGGCGACCTTCGTCGACAACCGCAAGATCATCGTATCGGCGAATCTTTCGGAGTTCGACGCTCATTACGTCGACGTTGGCGATGCGGCCGAAGCGAGACTGGCAACCGGCGAAACTGTCCATGGACGAATTCGTTATGTTGCTCCGGTTGCGGATGAGGCCACCCGAACCTTTGGTGTTGAACTTGAAATCGACAATTCTGACGGCGCGCTGCGTATTGGCGGCACCGCCGTATTGCGCATTCCGGCTGAAGAAGTACTTGCGCACCGCATATCACCCTCCCTGCTGACTCTGGATGCCGCAGGCAACGTTGGCGTAAAGATCGTTAGCGACGATGGTTTGGTTGAGTTCATCATGGCGGACGTTGCGCTTTCAACCAACGATGGAATCTGGCTGACCGGCCTGCCGCAGGACGCCACTATCATTACCGTCGGCCAGGGATACGTTGAAAGCGGAACCCATGTGGATGCGGTTCCAGAAAGCGACGTAAAGACCGCAGTTGCTATTCAGACAGGCGGTGAGGCAAAAGACTAATGGACATCATTGAGTCTGCAATGTCGCGGTCGCGGACCGTGATTCTGTCGCTACTGGTGGTTCTGATCGGCGGTTTCGTTGCCTATAACACGATACCTAAGGAGGCGGAACCGGATATTGAGATTCCGGTAATTTACGTCAGCATCACGCATGACGGCATTTCTCCGGAAGACTCGGAACGACTGTTGGTCCGTCCGGTCGAGCAGGAACTACGTTCGATTGAAGGCATCAAGGAAATGATCGCGAACGCCTATGAGGGCGGTGCAAACGTGCAACTGGAGTTTGATGCCGGTGTCGACACGGATCAGGCACTGCAGGATGTGCGTGAAAAAGTCGACATGGCCAAGACCAAATTACCTGACGATACCGATGAGCCAACTGTCAACGAAGTGAAGATGTCGCGCTTCGATCCTATGCTGGTTTTGAATCTCGCCGGCAATATCCCTGAACGAACCCTCACGACAATAGCGAAGGACCTCAAGGAAAAGATTGAAGGCCTGAGCGGTGTGCTTGAGGTAAACCTGATTGGCACGCGTGAAGAGTTAATGGAGGTCGTCGTCGATCCGCTGGCGATGGAAAGCTACGGTCTCGATCAGGCGCAGATTATTCAGTTTGTTAGCCTGAATAATCGCCTTGTAGCCGCAGGCGCATTGCACGCCAGTGAAGGCCGTTTCCCCGTGAAGGTGCCGGGCGTTTTTGAAAGCGCAGAGGACGTTCTCAATCTGCCGATTAAGGCTGTGGGTGAGCGCATTGTTCACTTTAAGGATATTGCGGAGGTTCGACGCACCTACAAAGACGCAGAGAGCGTCGCACGACTGAACGGCAAACCTGCGGTTGCAATCGAGGTTGTGCAGCGCGCTGGCGCCAACATTATTGACACCATTAATGAGGTTAACGCACTGATCGACGAAGAGCGGGCTTACTGGCCGGCCGGTATGGAAATCGTCGCGTCGCGGGACAAGTCCAATGACATCGGTGACATGTTGACAGAGCTGCAGAACAGCGTGTTGTCTGCAGTGCTGCTGGTGTTCATCGTCATCATCGGCATATTGGGAATTCGTTCGGCGTTGCTGGTCGGTATCGCCATTCCAGGCAGTTTCCTCATGGGTATTCTGATCATCGGATACTTTGGGGTCACGATAAACATGATGGTCCTGTTCGCATTGATCATGGCTGTTGGCATGCTGGTTGACGGTGCGATTGTCGTCACTGAATTGGCGGACCGCCGCATGGCCGAAGGCGAAACGCGATTCGACGCCTATTCGCGTGCCGCAATTCGAATGGCCTGGCCGATCATCGCGTCAACCTGTACAACGCTCGCGGCATTCGTACCGCTGGCATTTTGGCCGGGAACCTCTGGCGAATTCATGAAGTACCTGCCGATCACGCTGATTGCCGTGTTGTCTGCCTCATTGATCATGGCGTTGTTGTTCGTGCCCACACTGGGCTCAATATTTGGCAGATCAGGCGCGACTACTGGCGAAGCCCGTCGCAACCTGGCGGCCGCTGAGACAGGTGATCTTAATACCGTTACCGGATTTACGGGCCGTTACATTCGCTTCTTGCGCCGCTCGCTTCGGCACCCATGGCGTGGTGTCGGCGCAGTAACTGCGCTGCTGATCGGCATTTATTTTGCCTTCATTGTGTTCGGCAAAGGCGTCGAATATTTTCCGGATGTCGAACAGCCTTTCGGCATGATCGACATCCGCGCCCGCGGCGACCTCTCAACAGCCGAACGCGATACCCTGGTGCGGCAGGTCGAAGAGCGCGTTCTTGGCATGGAGGAAATCGAGTTTCTTTATGCAAAGACCGGTAGCAATAGTCAGGGCGCGGAAGATCAGATCGGCACACTGACCCTGAATTACGTGCATTGGGACCTGCGGCGTAAAGCCGATGCGATTCTTGAAGATGTTCGCTACCGGACCCGCGACCTGGTCGGCATTCAGATTGAGCCACGAAAGCCGGATGCCGGACCGCCTATCGGCAAACCCATCCGCATCGAGTTTTCATCTCGACACCCCGACCTGCTGTCGGCTGCAGTCGCCGACGTCCGCAAGCTCATGGAGAACCAGTCCGGCATAATTAATATCGAAGATAGTCGCCCGTTGCCCGGCATCGAATGGCAGATAATTGTTGACCGAGCTGAGGCGGCCCGTTTCGGCGCCGATGTTGCGCTCGTTGGCGCGATGGTTCAGCTCGTGACCAATGGCATCAAGATCGGTGAATACCGACCGGATGACAGTGACGACGAGATCGATATTCGCGTTCGCTATCCGGAGAGCAGCCGTAGTCTCGCGCAGATCGATGAACTCAGGATCCCGTCCGAGCAAGGGCTGGTGCCAATCAGCACTTTCGTTGAGCGTGTCCCGGCACAGAAAGTCAGCAATATCCGCCGCATCGACATGCGCCGCACTATGTCCATCGACGCGGACGTCGCTGCCGGCTACCTCGTCAACGATCTCGTCGCCGAACTCCGTGAGCTGTTACCCGACCTCGAGGTTGATCCGCGGGTCAACATGACCTTTGGCGGCAGCACACAGGATCAGGAAGAGGATCAGGCATTCCTTGCCCGAGCGATGCTAATGGCTCTCGCGATCATGGCGATTATCCTGGTCACACAATTCAATAGTATTTATCAGGCCGGATTGATCCTGACTGCGGTCGTCTTTTCTACGGGCGGCGTACTGCTCGGCCATCTGATTTTGGGCAAGCCTTTCGGTGTCATCATGAGCAGCGTCGGGGTCATTACGCTTGCCGGTATTGTCGTCAACAACAATATAGTACTCATCGATACGTTTAATGTATTCCGCAGCCGGGGAGAACAGGCCTTTGATGCGATCCTGCGCACCTGCGCCGTTCGTCTGCGGCCGGTGATGCTGACAACGGTGACCACAATTGTCGGACTGATGCCGATGGTATTGGGCGTGAATATCAATCTGATTGATCGAGACGTATCTATCGGCGCTCCCAGTTCCCAGTGGTGGACTCAACTGGCTTCGTCGGTCGCCGGAGGGCTCGCCTTCGCGACGGTACTAACGCTGCTGCTGACGCCGAGCCTGCTGATGATTCAGGCTAACGTCAGTGAGTACCTGGGTCGCCGCCGCGAGCTGATCTCGCGGCGCGCTGCGGGCGCTGCTACCCAGGGATAAGTTGCATCGAACTTTTCTTGCCGCTCTTCAATCTAAATCCGTGTTTCAGGCATCTAATACTTGAGTGACCCGCTGGGTCGCTCGAAGTAGAATGCTAACTCGTTGTTATTAAAAGTATTTCGCCATAAGCGCCGAATTGTGATGCCGGACATTGCGTTATACCGATCTAGTGTTATACTTCACTACAACACTAACTAGGTAAGCCACAGAAACGATGAAAACTCTGATTCCTGTACCCGCCGCCATCCTTGCCACAATCCTTGCCACCGCCGCACTGCTGACGGGGTGCGGCGTTGGTGAAGCCAGCGTCGCCGACGCTGATGCAACGCCCGAAGCGACGCCCGTAGCCGTTGAAACTGCGACACCCGTGCGCTCGGACATTTACGCTACGTACACGGCGAACGCCTCCATATCGTCAGACTTTGACGCGCCGGTTGTCGCGCGAGTCGCCGGCGAAGTGGTTGAGTTGGTCGTTGAGGAAGGTGACCGCGTCGCGGCAGGCCAGGTGCTGGCACGACTGGACGGGGAGCGACTGCGACTGGAAATGCTTGCAGCGCAGGCGAATCTCGATCGCGCGCAGAAAGAATTGACGCGGAACGCCGACCTGCATGCGCGCGGTCTTGTGAGCTCATCAATGTTCGAGGGCCTCAAGTTTGACCTGGCATCGTTGCAGGCCAGCTACGACCTCAAGCAACTCAACTATGAGTATTCGACTATTCGCGCACCGATTGCCGGTGTGGTGTCTGCCCGCGAAATCAAGTCAGGACAGAGTCTTGCTGTCGGCGAGGTCGCGTTTCGAATAACGGAAACATCGCAACTGCTCGCGCACCTGCAAATTCCGCAAGCGGAACATTCCAAATTCAATGCCGGTCACGAGGCGACCGTCGAAGTCGCTTCGACGCCGGGGCGACGATTCCTGGCGACCATAATCCGAATTAGCCCAACTATTGATGCGCGCAACGGCACCTTCCGCGCCACAGCGTTAATGGAAAACGCCGACGGGATGCTGGCGCCCGGAATGTTTGGGCGCTTCACTATCGCTTACGAGAAGCACGCGAACGCGTTGGTCATTCCAAAGAATGCCCTGCTCGATGAAGACCAGGAAAAGACCGTTTATGTTGTTCAGAACGACGCAGTCGTTCGACGCGTTGTTATGACCGGCATCGAAGAAGACGGTCGCGTAGAAATCCTGGGTGGTTTGCAGGACGACGATAAGATCGTTGTGGTCGGACACAGTGGACTCCGTGACGGCAGTAAAGTGCTGGCCAGCGTATCCGAATCCGACCGATTTACGGGCTAAATAACAGAAGCAGGCGCTCATCGAACCGTGGTAGCAGCGACTACTTGGGGCGGAGCATAAGGGGACTCCAAATGAAGCTATACCGCGCTGGCTTGACCGCATTCGCGTGTGTTTTTCTGTTCAGTGCTTGCCAACCGGGCGCTGACGCCGAGGGCGATGACGCCGATGAGGAGGAAACACCTCCGGTTCCTGTCGAAACTACCGCGCCGATACGTGGAGATATCCACGCGACCTACACCGGTACCGCGCCGATAGAGGCATTTGCAGAAGCAGACGTCATTGCCAAGGTGGACGGGGAAGTTCGAGAGCTGCGCGTCGAAGAAGGCGACATGGTCAGGAGCGACCAGGTCATGGCAGTTCTGGACGGCGATCGACTGCGCCTCGAGCTGAGTGAAACACAGGCACGGCTCCGCAAGATGCAGCGTGATTTTCAGCGCAATAAGGAATTACAGGACAAAGACCTGATCAGCGAAGGCGACTTCGAAAAGATTCAATACGAGATGGAGGCGCTGGAAGCGTCCTATAATCTGGCCCGTCTCGAGCTTGACTACACACAAATCCGTGCACCGATAGCGGGCGTAGTCTCGGAGCGTTTCCTAAAGCTGGGCAACACAATTAAGGCTGGTGATCCTGTTTTTCGCGTCACAGGTTTTGATCCCTTAGTTGCCTACCTGTTTGTTCCCGAGCGCGAGTTTCGGCAAATAGCCGCCGGACAACCTGTCCGCATTAGTATCGATGCATTGCAGGGGCCGCCGGTCGTCGCAGCAGTCACACGCATCAGCCCTGTCGTGGACCCCGACACCGGAACCTTCAAGATAACGATCGAATTGCGCGGCACGGAACACCAGATCAAGCCTGGAATGTTCGGGCGCATGAGCATCGTCTACGACAAACATGAAAATGTTCTGCAAGTACCGCGCAGCGCAATAATCGAGACCGCCAGTGACACCTATGTGTACGTCGTCGAAGACAGCATCGCAAACCGCAAGTCTATCGAGACCGGTTTTAGTGGCAACGGCATGGTCGAAATCACATCGGGACTCAGTGACGGCGAGCAGGTCATCACGGTTGGACATGTCGGCCTGAAGAATGAAGCGAAAGTTGTCGTGATAAATGCGCCTGGTGATGAAAATGCCGCAACCGGGGACGTCGAATAATGCGTCGCTTGATTGAAATTGCGACTGAGCGACGCGTAACGATCATTATGATGGTTACCGCCATCGTGCTCTTCGGTATGGTGTCGTTGTCTCGCCTCAACCTGAATTTGTTGCCCGACATTTCGTACCCAACACTGACCGTTCGTGCCGAATTGACGGGGGCCGCGCCGGTAGAGATAGAAAACCTCCTGACCAAGCCGATTGAGGAGGCCGTAGGCGTTGTCAGGAATGTTCGCCTCGTGCGTTCCGTTTCACGCTCTGGCCAATCCGACGTGACTATCGAATTCCTCTGGGGCACGGATATGGACCTGGCCGGCGTCGATGTCAGGGAGAAACTCGATGTCCTGTTCCTTCCCCTCGAGGCCAGTCGCCCACTATTACTGAGATTCGACCCGGCATCTGAACCCATCGTCAGGCTGGGGCTATTGTTTACCGACGGCGATTCGAAGGGCTCCACGGAAGCACAACTGAAAGCGCTGCGGCGCCTCGCGGAAGACCGTATCAAGGTGGAACTTGAGGCAGAGGAAGGCACCGCGGCGGTCAAAGTCAGCGGCGGTCTCGAAGACGAGATTCAAATTCGCGTGGACCAACAAAAACTCTCGCAGCTCGGCCTGAGCATCGGCCAGATCGCGGAGCGTATTCGCGCTGAGAATGTCAACCTATCGGGCGGCCGTCTGGAAGAGGGCAGCCAACGCTACCTCGTCAGAACACTGAACGAGTTCCAGGATATCGACGAATTTCGCGATGCGATCGTCGCGCACGTCGAGGGACAACCTGTCTACTTGCGCGATGTTGCGACCGTTGAGCAAGGCTACAAAGACAGGGAAGCAATAACGCGCGTCAAGGGCCAGGAATCGGTAGAGCTTGCGATCTACAAGGAAGGCGATGCCAACACGGTTCAGGTGGCCGAACGCATTCAAGCTCGCCTGGAGGGGCTGCGCGAATCTCTGGCCGGAGAAATCGAACTCGTCACGACATACGACCAATCAACCTTTATTTCGTCGGCGGTTGCGGATGTCCGAACGGCCGCGATATTGGGCGGCGTGATTGCGATATTTGTGTTGTATGGTTTTCTTAAGGATGCGCGCGCTACAGCAATCGTGGGAATCGCTATCCCGGTATCCGTGATCGGCACGTTCCTGCTCATGTACACGAATAAAATATCTCTGAACATCATGTCGCTGGGCGGCATCGCACTCGCCATAGGCATGCTGGTCGATAATTCGATTGTCGTGCTTGAGAACATAGTGCGTAAGAAGGAACAGGGGGAAGATATTGTCCCGGCTGCACAGAATGGCACGGCGGAAGTTGCAGGAGCAGTTGTGGCCGCTACATTGACGACCATCGCCGTATTCTTTCCCATGGTATTCATCAGCGGTATCGCCGGTCAGCTGTTCAAGGACCAGGCTCTGACCGTTACGTTCGCGCTGATTTTTTCCCTGATCGTAGCGCTAACACTCATCCCGATGCTTGCATCTCTCGGTGCCAAAAGTCGATACGACGACGGCGGCGACGCAACGCCTGCAAACGGCTTTACACGCGCAGTTGCTTTCATCGTGAAAATGTTCGGTTTTGTCTTTTTCGCCATTCGCAAAGTGTTTTGGCTGCTGCTGTGGGTTCCGAGCTGGTTATTTCAGACTTTCTACCAATCACTGGCAGCCGTCTATCCCGGCATACTGCGCTGGTCTTTGCAGAACCGATTTATTGTCATACTCGTTTCCATACTGCTATTTACGCTGACGATGTCCCTGGTGCCGCGATTGGGATCCGAGTTGATTCCACAATTTTCCCAGGGGGAATTTACGGCCAACCTGAGACTCCCACCCGGAAAGCCATTAGCAGAAACAGACAAGGCGATTCAGGTTGCACAACGAGCAGCAGCGAAAATCGACGCTGTCGAACTCAATTACTCAGTCGCAGGAACCGGCAATCGACTGGACGCGAATCCGGTCGACGCTGGCGACAACACCGGCACGCTTAACGTAAAGTTGAAGCAGGGCTCGGGCCGCGACGCGGAGAACCGCACGATCAAATCGATGCGAGCTGAGCTCGCGACCCTGGCGGGCGTCCAGTACGAATTCACTCGTCCGTCCCTGATGTCTTTCGCCAGTCCGCTGCAAATTGAAATTTCCGGCTACGATCTGGCCAGTCTCGCCCGGGTAAGCGAATCGGTCATTCAAGCGATGTCCGCATCGGACCGATTTGCGGATATTAAGACGACGGTGGAAAACGGCAATCCTGAGATTCAAATTGTCTTCGACCAGGAACGGGCTGCAAAACTTGGCCTCGCGGTTCGTGACATCGCCGACATCGTTGTCGCCAACGTACGCGGTGAACTAGCAACCCGTTACACGTGGCGCGACAAGAAAATCGACGTACTCGTACGCAGTGTCGACACGCGGCAATCCAATATTGAAGAAGTCCGAAAATTAATCGTCAACCCGCGCTCTGCCCGTCCGGTGACGCTCGATGCAGTCGCGGACATCACTGTGGCTCAAGGACCTGCGGAAATTCGGCGCGTCGCTCAGGACCGAGTCGCGCTGGTCTCAGCGAACGTAGCCTACGGCGACCTGGGGGCAGCGGCAGTCGAGGCCGGCAATATTATCCGAAAAATTCCACTGCCTGCCGGTATCAGTGTCATCGTCTCAGGTCAGAGTGAGGAAATGCAGGACTCTTTCCAGTCGATGCGGTTCGCATTGGCACTGGCGGTATTTCTTGTATACCTCGTGATGGCTTCACAGTTTGAGTCCCTGATACACCCTTTTGTCATACTCTTTACAATCCCCCTCGCCCTGATCGGCGCCGTACTGGCGCTGTTCGTCACAGGGACGACGATCAACATCGTCGCGTTCATCGGCGTCATCATGCTCGCGGGTATCGTGGTCAACAACGCAATCGTACTCGTCGACCTGATCAACCAGTTGCGGGCGCAGGGCAAGGAACGGCTTGCGGCGATACTGGAGGCCGGTTCTGCCCGTCTGCGACCCATTTTGATGACTTCACTTACAACAACGCTTGGACTGTTGCCTATGGCGATGGGATTTGGCGAAGGCTCTGAAGTTCGTACGCCGATGGCAATTACGGTTATCGGCGGTCTTACCGTCTCAACCTTCTTGACCTTGGTCGTGATACCCGTTGTCTACTCGCTGATGGACAGACGATGAACCACACAGAACTTGCACTACGTCGCCCGGTAACGACCGTCGTCGTATTCGTCGCGTTGTCTTTGGTCGGATTGCTGGCATCCAGGTTGTTGCCGCTCGAAAAATTTCCGGACATCGAGTTTCCTGGAATTTTCGTGCAAATCCCATACGAGGGATCGACGCCTGAGGAAGTTGAGCGACTGATAACGCGCCCTGTCGAGGAAGCCCTCGCAACACTTTCCGGTGTCGAGAGAATGTTCTCAAATTCCAACGAAAGCCAGGCCGAGATCTTTCTGCAATTCGGATGGGACCAGAGCATGGGCGCCAAGGGCATTGAGGCGCGTGCGAAAGTCGATGGCATTCGGCACTTGCTGCCCCAGGACGTGCGCCGGGTGCTGGTTTTCACTGGCTCACTTGGCGATCAACCGGTACTGCAGCTCAGAATTTCGTCTGATAAGGATCTGTCCAACAGTTACGAATTGCTGGACCGACTTCTGACACGCCGTCTCGAAAGAATTGAAGGCGTCTCGCAAGTTTTCCTGCAAGGTGTCGATCCTCGCGAAATCCGGATTCTTCTGAAACCGGATCAGCTCGCGGCGCACGGAATCGACATCGCTGCAGTTCGTGACTTGCTGATGCGCAGCAACTTTGCCGTCAGTGCCGGCAAAATTACGGCAGGGGAGCAGCGCTTCAATGTACGTCCTAGCGGCGAGTTCGCCTCACTCAACGAGATCGCCCGGCTGACCCTCAATACCAATGGACTGCGCCTCAGTGATGTTGCAGATATCGAGATGGTAACGCCGGAACGCAACTACGGCCGGCACCTCGACAAGCAGTACGCAATTGGCGTGGCCATCAGCAAGTCGACCGGCTCAAACATGGTCGACGTGACTGACAAAGTAATCGCCGAAGTAGAGAAGATCGGAAAACTACCGGAGATGCAGGGCATCAATATTTTCTCGCTGGACAACCAGGGCGAATCCGTTCGTGAGTCGCTCAGTGACCTGCTGAGCGCCGGCGCCGTAGGCGGTCTGCTCGCTATTCTCGTTCTGTACATGTTTCTCCGCCAGGTAACGACCACACTGATCGTGACTGCGGCAGTTCCTTTCTCCCTGATGATTACGCTGGGCGCTCTATACTTCGCGGGACTTAGTTTGAACATCCTGACGATGATGGGGTTGATGCTGGCTGTAGGAATGCTCGTCGACAACGCGGTCGTCGTTACCGAAAGCATCTTTCGTCACCGCACAGAAAATCCGGACAACCCAACTGAAGCAACGATTAGCGGGGTCAAGGAAGTAGGACTCGCAGTAATTGCAGGTACCGCCACAACAATTATTGTCTTCGCGCCGATGATAGTCGGTACAAAAACGGATCTTTCGATTTTCCTCGCCCACGTTGCGATAACCATCATGGTCGCACTTGTCGCGTCCCTGCTTATTGCACAGACCCTGGTACCCATGTTGGCATCGAGAATTGCAGTCCCGCCGCAGCCCAAAGCCGGAGCGTGGATGTCACGCCTCACGGTACGTTACACCGCTGGCCTCAGGTGGATACTGATACACCCTTGGTGGACTGCGGCGGGTATTGCCATGGTCTGCCTGATCGGTGTATTACCGCTGGCGCTGCAACTCGTCAAGTTCGATATGTTTCCCCAGGATGTCGGTCGGCGGTTGTTTATGCCCTACCACGTTGAGGGACAACACACCCTTGAGCGGGTTGAACAGGCCGTAGACAAGATGGAGGAGTATTTATACTCGCGCCAGGAAGAATTCAATATTCGCTCAGTCTACAGTTACTACGATCAAGGCCGGGGAGAGTCGACACTGCTGCTGACCAACAAGGACGATGCGACGCTTTCGACGGCGGAAATAATCGCGCTGATTGAAGCTGACATGCCGCAGCTTGCTATTGGCAAACCGAGCTTTTCGTTTGATCAGGATGATATGGGGGGCGGTTTTACCGTGCAGATCAGTGGCGACTCGATGGAGATCCTCAACGAGCTGTCCATTGATGTTGCCAGATCCCTTGAAACTGTTGAGGGCCTGAAGGACGTCATCAGTGATGGCGAAGCCGGCAACAAGGAAATTCGTGTCATCATCGATCGCGTGAGAGCTGCGAACGTGGGGCTGTCCGCTGCACAGATTGCAGAGTCAGTCAGCATCGCAATGCGCGGTGAAAATCTTCGCGAGTTTCGCGACGGAAGTGGTGAGATTGCCGTTCGACTCGCGTTCCGAGAGAACGACAAGCAGAGCATCGAACAACTGGCTAATCTGCCTTTATATACGCTCGACGGTCGTCGAATCACGCTCGGCTCAGTTGCCTCGCTGCACGTTGGTCGTTCGCCGGATACTATCCGGCGCACCGACCGCCAGACTGCCGTGGTTCTGTCGGCGAACCTCGAGGAAGACGTAACGGCTGATGATGTTCGGCCACGAGTGAAAAGCCTCATGGATCAAATGGAGCTACCACCGGGGTATAGCTGGAAGGAAGGGCGCGGCTTTGAACGACGGGATGAAACAGCGGACATGATGGCTACCAATATCATTTTGGGAGTCGCCTGTATATTTCTGGTGATCGCGGCCTTATTCGAGTCCCTGATATTGCCGTTCTCGATTATTCTTGGTTCCATCGTGTTCTCCATCTTTGGGGTATTCCTGTTCTTCGCCGCAACGGGCACCACGTTTTCCTTTATGGCAATGATCGGCATCATGATTCTTATCGGTGTCGTCGTGAACAACGGTATTGTTCTTGTCGATCACATTAACAACCTTCGTCATGAGGGCGTGGCCAGAAACGAAGCGATCATCACCGCGGGCCGTGATCGCCTGCGTCCTATCCTGATGACAGTCGCGACGACCATCGTAGGGCTATTGCCTCTCGCTATGGGAACCACGCAGGTCGGTGGCGACGGACCACCTTACTATCCAATGGCCAGAGCAATAATCGGCGGGCTGGCCTTCTCGACAGTCGTATCGTTGCTCGTGGTCCCGGCGCTATACGTCTATTTCGACAGCCTCGCCGCATGGGGGAGAAAAGTCATGCGCACGGCCCGTCAGGGCCGCGCGCATGCTCTCAAAGCCTAAGCGCTTGCGGCACTGGTGCGGCGGGTCAACGCGGCGATTCCGAGCAAGGCCAGCAAGCCGAGCAACCCGATCGAGCCACCACCCTCCTCGACTATGACGGTCGTACTGTGAATGTGTGGTGTATCTCTGCCGACATCTTCGAGTGGCAAGTAGGATAACTGTGATGATTCGTCGGGGCCGAATTCGGCCACGAATGCGCCGTCATAAGTGTCATACAGTTCAATCAGGACGTCGTAGCTGCCCGTCGGATAGCCCGAAACCAACTCGGTGTCGATGAAGTACTCGTCATCGCCAGACATACCGTAGATCGTGAAGTCCTGTGTGTACGCATACTCGTTCCACGGACCGTATTCGTAGCTGAGATACAGCACCGCGTAAACATCAGCCACGTTGTATATCGTATCCACGTCAAAAGTCACATCGACCGCGGCATAGTAGCCGTCGTAGTCCAGATCAGAGTACAGATCAACATCGGCGGAATAGAACCAGAAATCATTGCCTGGCGACTGGCTGCCTGACTCAAACGAACTGCCTGTCAGGGCTTTCTGGCCACTCGCACGTGTTGTATTACTGCGGCTTCCGGCCTTGACCAGCGCCGGCAGTTCATCATGTGACTTCACGTGTTTTACTACGCCACTGCGGCCAACCGTTTTGCCTTGTGACGAAATACTGATTCGCGGATCAGTATCAGCCTCCGCTCTGACGGTTGCCGCTGCAGCCGATAGGCAGATTGCCGCAGTGACATACCAAACAACATTGAGACGTCGTATTCGAGTGTTCATTTTCATGCCCTCCTGCACGATACGACTTCATTAAATACCCGGATCAATGAATAAGAACTGAACAGGTAGGTTTATCAGACCTCTCGTGAGATCATGTTCAGCTCGCATTCAGCTTCGCGTTCGGACTCTCGTGACTAAGACCGTCAAACCAGATCATATTGGCCGTGCGATTGCGTGGTTGTTATTCGGTGTCTCTGGTGGACTCGCTCTGGATCTGTGTGCGAAGGAAATATTACAAACCTATTCACTGTCTGAATTCGTACTGGTCCGCAGTCTTATCGGAGTTTCTATTTTCCTGATTCTGGCGCCGCGATTTTTTGGTGGCCTCAGGCAACTGCGCACGAAGCAATTGAGCTGGCACCTGTTGCGTACGCTGCTCGCGATCGGTGCGATGTACGGTTTTTTCTACGGGCTCTCGCAGATGCCACTTGTGGATGCACTGGCGCTCGGATACACGGCACCGCTGATGGTAACGGCACTATCGGTACCCTTTCTCGGCGAACACGTGGGCTGGCGCCGCTGGGCAGCTGTTGTTGGTGGCTTTGTCGGCACGCTCGTCATCCTCAGGCCCGGCGGTGGCGACTTTTCTTTTGCGTCGTTCGCGATACTTTTCGCCGCTTTTTGTTACGCGTGCCAGGCTATCGTAGCGAGGCACCTGGTCACCGAGTCGCTGTTGTCGCTGTCGGTCTACGTCGTGGCGGGTCCGCTGCTGGTCGCTCTGGCCCTGATCGACGGCGACAGCTGGATACCTCTGAACCTGTCCGGGTGGTTGCTGATGACGGGCGCCGCTATCGGTTCGGTCATTGCGTGGGTCGGGTTCGTCAACGGCTATCGCATGGCATCACCCGCTACGCTCGCACCGTTTGAATACACTGCGATGATTGCGGGTGCGATTGCGGGCTACCTGATCTGGGATGAAGTGCCGGATATTTGGGTGCTGATCGGCGCGCTAATCATCATGGCGTCGGGCCTGTATGTGGCTTATAGAGAAATCGGCATGAAAGATTCGCCAGGATAGCCGCAAAAAAAAGCGGGCCATCAGGCCCGCCTTTGTCGAAAACTACCATGCGGTCAGTCGACTTCGCCCGGAACCAGTCCGGCGATTTGCGCGGGCGTAACCCCCAGCGCTCCTGCAACCTTGTCAAAAAAGTCCACTTCCAGAACACTTACCGTACTGTCGCTGCGAAACACGTCCGCCAGCGCACCAATGGTGTCTGCCCGGTGTGCGGCGGACATCTTGCCGCGAACGCTGGACAGGTACTTGAGCAAAGTTGCCTGGGCATACAATTCAGCTCGCGCTGCTACGCGAATATCCGCGGAAGTGAATTCCTCACCAGTATGTTCTTTGAGAATTGCCTGAATGCGCTCCACTTCGACAGCCTGGATATTGATATCGGCGTCCGCAGCCCGTGCCAATGTCATCAGCAATACTTCTTTGTATAGCTCGTTTCGCTGGTCGTCACTGACTTCTGCTCCACCGAAAATCTTGAGCACGTTCTTGAGATCTGCAATTGCCATGTATTTTCTCTTTGTTAGATGGTTGGCTGAGCGAGTAATAATAACCCGAAAAACACGGTGCATAGAAGGCGTTTTTGGGACTAATTTTTCTCTTGGAATTTATGAACTTAGCAGCGATACTCGTTACGGGCAAACAACAAAAGGAGGTGATTCATGTCTCGTGGGATAACTAAGGTATCTGATAAACCCCGGGGTCTGACGCGACAAATGGAGCACCGCTACCGACGTCAATAGCCTCTCTTTTCAGATACAGAATCTCACGGAAGGTCGCAGCAATGCGGCCTTCTTTGTTTGCCATATCCAATTATTGCTCGAGCAGCTCAGGCAAAGCATTCAGAAATTCGTCGATTTCGGCAATACTGTTGTAGTGCACAGGACCGACACGCAGCGCGCCGCCTGTCTCATAAATTCCCAGTGTCTTGGCGACTTCAACCGCATAATTGTGTCCGCTCCAGACAAATATATTCTGCTTTGCCAAGCCTTCGGCAATACTGGCCGGCGTTGATTTCCTGTGCGTGAACGACACGGTCGGTACGCGGCGATCACCGGCCGCATCATCAGTGATGCCCTGGACGGTAATACCATCGATATCGAGCAAGCCGTTAATGAGGTGGCTCGCCAGCGACTTTTCATACTCGAACAGCAGGCTCATCCCGGCGTGCACGTCTCTTCGTCTGCCAGAAAACTGTGACCACTGCCCGGCATATTCTTTTGCCATCGAGCTACCAACGCCGGCAAAGTAGTCGACGGTCGCTGTGATCCCAGCGATGCCTTCGTGACTTTGTGTTCCGGTTTCGAAACACGAGGGTGCCTCTGTCGGGGCCGGTCGAACTTTGTACGGCTCCAGTTGCTCCAGCAGTTCGCGGCGTCCCCACAAAATTCCCTGGTGGGGGCCAAAAAACTTGTACGACGAGCAAATGAAGAAGTCGCAACCGATATCCTGCACATCGGTGGCGATATGCGGTGCCGATTGAACACCGTCGATGTAAGTCATCGCCCCTCTGCCGCGCGCCTTCGCACAGATCGCTTTCACGTTGTTTATCGTGCCCGTCAGATTGCTGGCACCGCCGACACACAGCAAGCGAGTACGCTCGTTAAGAATGCCGTCGAGAACCTCCAGATCGAATTCGAACGTCTCTTTATCGAACGGCAGCCAGCGTATTTTCAGCTCGAGGTCTCGCGCCAGCATGACCCATGGCCAGACATTGGCATCATGATCCATTTGCGACAATACAATTTCGTCGCCAGGTTGCAGCAAGCGTCCGATCGATCGCGACATATGAAATGTAAGCGTCGTCATATTCTGGCCAAAGATAATTTCCTCGGCCGAAGGCGCATTGAGGAAATCTGCCATGGCGTCACGAGCTGATTGCACGACGTTACCGGCTACTTCGGATGTCGCAAAATAGCCGCCGACGTTGGCGCTCTTTTGTAGCAGGCAATCCGACATCGCCGCCGCGACGCTCGCCAGCACCTGAGTCCCCGCAGGATTGTCAAAATAAATGCGGCGCGTGCCGCCGTCTGTTAACGCCAGCGCAGGAAACTGCGCGCGTATCGCTTGAAGGTCGAAATGCATGATTAGTCCTGTGGCTTGCCGCCCCATTTTTCCATGTGCGCTTCTTTCGCGCTCTGGCGAACCTTCGCGTGGCGGCTGTGCAGATTGAGTGTACCGGGATCGCACACCTCGGCTCTGATAATGCCGAGGTCGTTGGCGGCATCGAACAGGCTGGGGTACCAGCGTTCCCAGTTCGGCAGCAGCGCTTCAACTTGGTCGCGAAGAGTCATCGTCGCAATGTAACCGAGCGATCAGAACAAGACAATAATGTCTCTGCTGCAGCCCTTATTCTTCCAGAAACCGCAGGCTCAACAGACCAACGGCGAGCAAAATTGCGCCTAGCACGATGGTCTGAAATTGCGGAATCGAACTCGATGCCTGGTTGATGGTGTCGGTGGGTATCAGGGACGACAGGCTCCACAACGCCGCCACCAATCCTGACAGGGGCTTGATGGCGATGATGCCACCCATAATCGCTGCCGTCGGGAGCGCCAGACGACGCAGCCACAAACGTCGCTGCACCTTGCGAACAACGCTGACACTGAAACCATCATCCGCAAGCGGCGGCGACGCGAACATCGACTCCAGGAGCCGGTCCTCTTCATCTTTGATTCGTTCAGCCATGTTTATGATCTTCGATATCAAAACTGTTCCTGATCTTCTCTTTACCACGAAATATTACGGATTTCACTGTTCCAACCGGCAAATCCGTTGCATCGCCGATCTCCCGATGAGACAGACCGCAGGCATAGGACATAACCATGATGGCACGCTCCTCCTCTGTTAACACGGCCAGGAACTTGTCCAGATCCGTGAGTTCATCGTGTGGCGGCACCTCGGTTTCCTGATCGGCTACGTGCCCTGCAGAATCCAGAATCTCCGTGTAGCGCTTTGATTTGCGCTTCGACTGCAGGAAGGTTGTGTAGGCGACCTTGAGCAGCCAGCCGATGAATGATCCTCGCCCTGAATAGGTCTGCAACTTTTCCCAGGCGTGAATGAAACAGTCCTGGGCCAGATCATCAGCGAGCGTGTAGTCACCCGACAATTTGCGCAAAAAATTCCTCACATGCGACTGGTGCCTGCGAACGAGCTCGCCGAAAGCGGCGGTATCCTGCGCGGACACCACCCTCGCGACCAGTTCGTTATCTCTGCTGCCCGACAAGGATCGAAACCGACTAGGTCTTGTCAGTAAACTTGTGCAGGATCAGATACGCTGTCCCTATACAGAACGGAAACGCCGCACCTGCCAATGTGCCGCGCAACGCATCGGGCTCCGGAACTGCAAACCCTATCAGCACCAGCGCCGCCGCCAGAGAGAGCCAGATAATGCCGAATCGCAGGTCTTTGTCCTTGGGTGCCTTGGGATGACCCAGGCGATCAATGACCTCAGGGGTCAGTTCATGCCCTTTGTCCAGCGCCGTTCGGATCGTCGACTGCATTTCGCTGCGCGATTTGTATCGAAACCAGAACAACGAGACAAACACGACCGTCATACCCGTGAACATTACGATCGGAATCCATTCTTCATTCATTTTTTGCTACTCCACGTCAGAGATTAAGTTTCCTTCACAGCTCAGATGCCCGGCAAAGTCAGTTTGGATGCATTTATTTTAACTCTTTGTTTTTATTAATTTTTATCTTCCAAATTCCGGGCTACCCGGGCCGCAATGTTCTATAATCTGCTGCCACCGTCAACCGCAACACGGCAGGATCGTTATATTCCCTGGGCTCACGCCAGTGCGATTATAGAGTGACTATCATGAACAAAGCCGTCATAGCAGCATCTCGATTCGGACTGGGCGCCCGGCCCGGTGACCTCGACACGATTGCCCGCGACCCGGCGAAGTGGCTCACGGACCAGTTGCAGGGTCCACAACGACTGCACGCGGACATTCAGCGCCTCCCCGATTCTTCCTCCGTATTGGTTGAGGTTGAAGCATTGCGTCGCGAACGTCGCGACCAAAAGCAGCAACAACCCGATGCCGAACCGCTGGCGTCCTACGGCCGCCGGGTTCGAGATCACTACGTCGATCAAACCAGCGCGCGATATCGCGCCGCCGCCGAATCCGACACACCCTTTCACGAGCGGCTGGTGCACTTCTGGTCTAACCATTTTGCAATTTCGGCGGACAAGCAACCGATGCCGGCCATCGCCGGTTTGTACGAGAAGGAAGCGATACGCCCGAACGTCACGGGAAAGTTTATTGACCTGCTGCTCGCCGTCGAAAAGCACCCGGCGATGATTCTCTATCTCGACAATCAACGTTCGATCGGCCCTAACTCGACGCTCGGCAAGCGAGCGCAGCGGCGAAGTCGGGAACGACAAATCGGCCTGAACGAAAATCTCGCGCGCGAAATTCTGGAACTCCACACGCTGGGGGTTGACGGCGGATACACGCAACAGGACGTAACGACATTCGCCAAAGTGATTACCGGATGGTCATTAGGCGGGGCCAATGAGCGTGGACAATTTGCAGAGGGTGAGCCCGGCCAGTTCGAGTTTCGGGAATCGATACACGAACCTGGAGAGGCCAGGCTTCTCGGCAAGCAGTATTCGGAGAAAGGCGTCAAACAGGGTGAGGCCGTTCTGCGCGATCTCGCCAGTCACCCTTCGACGGCGCACTTTTTAGCGACTAAGCTCGCGCGACATTTCGTTGCCGACGACCCGCCGGAAGCGCTTGTTCGTCGACTGGCTGAAGCGTACTTAGGTGGCGGTGGCGACCTCACGGCGATGTACGAGGCTTTGATCCGATCCGATGAGGCATGGGTACGAACATTCGCCAAGTACAAGTCGCCGCACGATTTCGTCATTTCAACGTTACGCGCATTCAAACATACGCCCGACAATCCGCGCTTTATCGCCGGTGCGCTCGATCTGATGGGCCAAACCAGTTATCGACCGGGGTCGCCAGCCGGCTGGCCCGATACGGCACTGCAGTGGGGCGGCGCGGACGCCCTCTTCAAGCGCATCGAGTGGTCAAACACTGTTGCACGCGTTGTCGGCTCACGCGTCAACCCTGTCGATCTTGGAGACGCCGTGCTGGGTGATGCATTCAATCCCGAAACACGTAAAGCCATTGCTCGCGCGGAAAGTTTCAGCCAGGGCATGACTCTGTTTCTGGCCTCGCCGGATTTTCAAAGGAGATGAGCATGCTGAATCGAAGAGATGTTCTGAAGTCTCTTGGGCTGGTTGCGATCGCCAACAGCGCAGCAACTTTATCCCTGGCCAGCACCCGTAGCGACGCGCGCTTTGTCTTGGTTGTTCTACGTGGCGCTGTCGACGGTCTGGCACTCGCAGCACCTTACGGCGACGGCAATTACAGGAAGCTTCGGGGCGAACTTGCACTATCCGATCCCGGCGCCTCCGATGGCCTGTTGAAGCTTGACGGTCTTTTCGGCCTGCACCCGTCACTAATGAACGTCCACAAAAGTTTTGTCGATGGTGAGGCCTGCATCGTTCACGCGGTCGCCAGCCCCTATCGCGAGCGTTCGCATTTTGACGGCCAGGATGTGCTCGAAAGCGGCGCGACGAAAGTCGGTGATCTGCGCGACGGCTGGTTGAACCGCGCCTTGCTCCCACTCGGTGGCAGTGTCGGCAGCGAAACCGCTATTGCGATGGCCCAGAATACGCCGCTGGTTCTGCGCGGCAGCAATTCCGTAACTGGCTGGGCACCGTCGATATTGCCGGACGCCGATGAAGGCACGCTGGCACGCCTGCAGAGTCTGTATGCGGACGACGAGTTCTTCGCGACTCGACTGCAGCAGGCGCTACGATCGCAGAACATAGTCGGTGACGATACGACCATGGACGGCAAACGGCGGCGCGGCAACGAGGCACAGCAGTTCGGCGATCTGATGCAGGCAGCGGCCAGGTTCCTGACGGCTCCGGACGGCCCTGGCATCGCTGTCGTTGAACTCGGCGGCTGGGACACGCACGCGAACCAGGGCTCTTCCAGCGGCTCGCTCGCCAATCGATTTGCGATGCTCGATAACGGGCTGGCGGACTTTCGCAATGCTATGGGTGCGCACTGGAAAAACACCGTTATTGCGGTTGCTACTGAATTCGGGCGCACGGTACGCGTCAATGGCACGCGCGGGACCGATCACGGCACCGCTACCGCCGCCCTGCTTTTAGGTGGAGCCGTGAACGGCGGTCGAACGATTGCCGATTGGCCCGGGCTGGGCAACAGCGAGCTGTTTGCCGGCCGTGATCTGATGCCAACCACGGATATACGCAGCGTATTCAAAGGTGTGCTCAGCGATCATCTTGGCGTGTCGCCGGCATTCATTGAGCGCGAGGTTTTTCCGGACAGCGCCGCGACGACGCCGATGCAGGACCTCATTCGATCCTGATCGCGGCCACTACTGGTGATCTCGCGGGATGGTTTCCCGCCAGGTCTTCGTTCGCACCAGCTTGCCGTTCTCGCTGACCTGTCGCACCAGCTGGTAATAGAAATTGTCGGTGTCACTGCTGTACGAGCATTCGGCTTCCCACAACAGAGTCCGATTCTCGAGCTCGACCTCGATCGCGTAGCTACCCACCACGCTGGTTTTCTCCGGATACTCGTCGGACGTCGCATGAACGATACGCTCGCGGTAAGTTTCGACACCCCAGGGATACTGCGTTTTGCCGCCGTTCGTTAGCACAACTTCGGCTGCACCGGTGCGCTTGTTGCGCACAACCGTTTCGATTTCGCCATACCCGGAAGGCGTGCCGCTCTCCAGCGATTCGTAGCCCTGCGCCGTTTCTGCTGCGGCTATAGGCAGGAACGCCGGGACTTCGCCGCTACCGGCAGGAACGATGGGCAGAACGATGTGAGACGTAGCCAACTCCAGTTTTGATGTCATCGGGTAAGGCGTTGGCCAGAGCATCGGCCACTGTGCGTTACTGATTGAGACTCGCACACGATGTCCCTTGGGGAACACCCACGACGTAAAGTGCAACTCAATATCGAGCGGAAACACCTCGCCCGGCGTCAGCACCTCCGGGTTGCGCGCCGAGTTGCGATGCGCCCCGTTGAATCCGGCGCCCGTAATCAGCGTCACCTGACCATCCGGCGCAACATCCGACAAACGCACGAACCAGTTCGCATGCGGTGCATCCGCCGATACCCTGAGCGAGGCTTTCGGCAATCCAAGAATTTCAAGATCGTCTGTAAGCGGCTCGGTGTCATAAACGAGACTGAATGCATCCGTTGGTCGTTGGTCATGCGCAACATCACCCCACCACATTACCGGGCCACCGGCTTCCAGCCCGCTACTCGGCACATATCGCAGTTGGTGCTCGGCTTTCTCACCGGGCTTAGGCGTCAGAGAAAAGTCATCACCAAAGTAGTAAGCCTTGTTGTCGATGCGCTCAATCGGCCAGCCTTCTTCGTTGCGCCAGCGACCCGGCGCGAAGTCGAGGTACGGGCCCGGGGGATGCCAGTCGCGCACGTAAACAGCGAGTCGCGGCTCGTCCATGATTCCCGTGTCCTTGCCTTTCAGCCAATAGTCGAACCAGCGCACTGCCTCGTGTCGCCATTCCATGCCCGGTGCCGGATACGGCTCATTTGGCCAGGCATGCGACCAGGCACCTATCATCGCCTTGACGGGCGCATTCACGTTTTCGAGCATGCGCGGCAAACTGTCCCGATAGCCGTCATACCAGCCACCGATGTGAAATGCGGGTATCTGAATGCTGTCGTACTTGTCGCGCGCCGAAGCCCTGTCCCAAAACTCGCCGTCACGCTGTTGTTTCTTGTAAGTCAGCATCCAGGGATCGGTATCAAATCGATTTCTGAAGTACGCCTCATTAAGGACATAGTCGGGAGCCGCCGGAAGGGCGTTGTACAGATCCTGCGACATTTCCCAGGTGTCCATGTGCAAAATACCATCCATGTAGTGCACATCGTCCTGGTAGAGGTCTTCAGTCGCATCGATGGGAATGATGGCTTTTAACGCAGGCGGGTTGCGCGTGGCGAGTTGAATCGAGTTAAAACCGCTCCACGAAATCCCGAACATACCCACGTTGCCGTTCGAGCTGCTGTGCTTCGACAGCCATTCAATGACCTTTTCGCCGTCGTCGAGTTCCTGATCGGAATACTCGTGCGGAATCAGGCGGCCTTCACTTCGACCGGTGCCGCGAATGTCGACCCGGGCGACAATGTAGCCGCGCGCCGCAAAATACGAGTACAGCGAATAGCGACCACTTCTGGATTCATCCTTGCGGTACGGGTCGTACTCCAGCAGCACCGGAAAACGGGACTCCGTATCGGTTTCTTTTGGCATGTAGAGATCGGCGGCAAGGCGCACGCCATCCGGCATGCGGATCCACACTTCACCGACTTCGAACTCGTAATCCGGTGCCGAGGGGGGTTCAACAGCAAGCGCATTGCCGACGACCAACAGGGTCCCCAGCAGCGATGAATATCGGCGAATCGTGTGTCCTGTCATTGTGGCAGCCTCCGCGATCAGGAAGTATCCGGCCCGAGACCTGCTACGACAACGGCAAATCCCTTTTTTGACGGCAATCCGGCGATTGCAAAGCGAAGCTTAGCGTGCCTTCCACGCCGCGATGACTGCCGCCTCACGCTCGGCGGGAATTCCTGCCTTAATATCGGCCCGGCGGTCCGCATCCTGACAATCCCACCAGTCCAGTAGATCGCGGATGGTTTCGCGTTCCGGACGGCTGTGGAAACCCGCGTTTACCGCAGCTACGCCGATAAATGAATTACCTTCCGCGCCGGCTGGTGGACGCCAGATCGGCAATGCACGGCCGGCAGTAAGACCTTGTTCATCGGCAAATGCTTCGCTGATCCAGATCGGGTCTACCGTTACACCGGTTATGGCTTGCGAGTCCTCCAGCAGTTTGCCCATGCTATAGCTCTCGGCCGGGTTCACAGCATTGAATGTGCCGGCTAACTCTTTATCCAGACAATCCAGCGTGAACGTAGCAAGGTCGCGGACATCCACGATTTGAATGGTGTGCTCCGGCGCGCCGGGCCAAATCATTTCACCGCCTTTTCGCGTACGTATTGGCCAGTAGGAAAATCGGTCCGTATGATCCCCGGGACCTGCGATGTAGGTCGGCCGAATAATCGTCAGATTATTCTCGTCGATTTCAGCCCGTGCACGAAGTTCACACAGCGCTTTTAAGGGACCGTAGGTTTCACCGGTCACCTCTTCGACAGTTTCGTCGTCCAGTTTTGCCAGCGGCGATGACTCGGAATTGTTTCTGTTGAAGTCCGCGTACACGGCGACCGTTGATATGAACAGGTAGCGACCGACATTCGGCGCCAGCAAGCGTGCAGAATCCTGAACATGCCTTGGAACGTAGCCCGAATTGTCGATCACGGCGTCCCAGCTGCGACCCTTCAGACCGTCCAGACCGTTATCCCGATCTCCAACTACAGTCTCCAGATCCGCAAACAAACCATCGCCCGACTTGCCGCGATTGAACAGGGTTACATTGTGTCCGCGACGCAAGGCCTCACGAACCATGTGCGGTCCGATAAAGCCCGTGCCACCAAGAACAAGAATGTTCAGCGGCTTGATTGTCGTCTCGTCTTTGCCCGCAACCGCGATCTGCGGCATTCCGGCAGCGACAGCGGCGCCACCCAAAACACCGGCTTTAATGAATTGGCGACGATTGCTGGTCATTCCAGGCTCCCGCTGTGTGAAGAATCTTTTTCGACTTTACCGGTAACGACCTTGCAGCTTCTTCAACTCCGCGCTGCCAGGATTCAGGCGCTCGAAAGGCAGCTGTGACAAGGGGCTGTCAATATTATTCATAAGCTCGTGCATTTCAGCACGAGATTCGTCGAGGTACAGCAAGCCCGTCGTAATCTCGCCGGCATTAAAGCGTTCACGTAAATACTTAAACGCGGATGCCCTGCTACTAATATCGTAGGATCTGTCGACTTTGCGTAAAACTATCGTGCTGCCGTCGTGCATCTGGATCGGCATGGCCTCGCCTTCAGCGTAGGCTGCCTTGATTTCTTCTGCGGGTGGTATGTAATCGATGTCGATAACGTGATGGTAGAACTGCCGCGTGTGCGCGTAGCTCTTTGTCGAACCTTCGTGATCGTTAAAGGTCACGCAGGGACTGACAATATCGACTAGCGCAAATCCACGGTGCGTTAACGCGCCCTTGAGCAGCGGCACCAGTTGCTCCTTATCGCCCGAAAAACTTCTCGCGATATAGGTCGCGCCCAGGCTCAATGCCGTACTCACAGCATCAATCGGCTCCTGATTATTCGGTTCGCCCTTCTTGGGCTTGCTGCCAATATCCGCTGACGCAGAAAACTGGCCCTTGGTTAGCCCATAAACACCATTATTTTCAATGACATAGCACATGTTCACGTTGCGCCGAATGGCATGAACAAACTGGCCGACGCCGATGGACAAGGAATCGCCATCCCCGGACACGCCAATGTACATCAGGTCCGGATTGGCCGCGTTTGCGCCTGTCGTTACCGACGGCATCCGGCCGTGCACTGAATTGAAACCGTGTGATTGACTGACGAAGTAGGCCGGCGTCTTTGACGAACAACCTATGCCACTCATTTTTGCGAGCATGTGCGGTTCGACACCCAACTCGAAGACGGCCTGGATAATCGCCGCGGTAACCGAGTCGTGACCACAGCCCGCGCACAAGGTCGACACTGTCCCTTCGTAGTCCCGGGACGTCAGCCCGAGCTTGTTCTTCGGCATGCCTGGGTGTGAGACTTTGGGTTTCGCTATATAACTCATATTCGTCTACTCCGCTCAGGCCGCCCGGCCTTTCGCGATCTCCTCAAGCACCCGGTCTACGACAAAACCAGAATTTATCGGCATGCCGTCGTAATGCAGCATGGGTACCAGCGTTTTCTGATCCGCCTCGATGTCGTTGATTAGCAGCGTTCGCAGCTGCGCATCACGATTTTGCTCGACCACGTACACGACGTCGTGCTGTTCGATGAACTCGCCGACCTCGTCGCCGAACGGGAACGACTTGACCCTGCAATAATTCAGATGAACATCCTGTTTCGCCAAGCGATCCAGGGCTTCCTTGCAGGCGCCGTCGCCACTGCCAAGCGTCAGAATTCCGGCTTTGTTAAATTTCGAATAGCGGATATCGGCTTTCGGCAACAGTGAACGTGCCGTCTCCCACTTCACCAGCAAACGGTCGACCACATCCTGATACGCCGCAGCGTCCTCCGTATACGAACCGTACTTGGTGTGTCCGGAGCCGCGTGTAAAGTAGGCACCTTTGGGGTGCACACCAGGCAATGTGCGGTAGGGTATGCCGTCGCCATCAACGTCGAGATAACGGTAGAACTTGTCCATCTTCTCGAGCTGCTCTGCGGACAGGACTTTGCCGCGGTCCGGCACGTAGGACTCATCCCATTTCAGCTCGGGCACCATCCAATCGTTCATGCCGATGTCCAAATCGGACAAGACCATGACCGGTGTCTGCAATCGCTCGGCCATGTCGAACGCAACCGGCGCCATGTAAAAACACTCTTCCGGGTTTGCCGGGAACAACAGCACGTGTTTCGTATCGCCGTGCGACGCATAGGCGCAGCTCAGAAGATCGCACTGCTGAGTTCGCGTCGGCATACCGGTCGATGGCCCGGTGCGCTGTACGTCAAAAATGACTGTCGGAATTTCCGCATAATAAGCGTAACCGATGAATTCGCTCATCAGCGAGATTCCGGGACCGCTCGTCGGCGTGAACGAGCGTGCACCATTCCAGGCTGCACCAATCACCATGCCAATGGCAGCCAGTTCATCTTCGGCCTGGATGACGCAGTAATTGTTCTTGCCGGTTTCCTTGTCAACTCGATATCGCGCGCAGAACTTCCGGAATGCGTCCATCAAGGACGTCGATGGCGTGATTGGATACCAGGCACCAACAGTCGCACCTGCATACATACAGCCAAGTCCTGCAGCCGTATTGCCGTCCATAATGACGCTGTTGCTGGTCTCATTCATGGCTTCAATGCGCATTGGCAATGGGCAACTCATGTTTACTCGAGCAAAGTCGAAGCCAAGCTGGATAGCCTGCATGTTGGAATCGATGAGCTTGGTTTTTGCCGCGAAGGTTTCCTCAAGCAAAGACTTGATTACCGTCAGGTCAATATCCAGCAATGCGGCGAGCGCGCCGACATACGCAATATTTTTCATCAGGATGCGTGCACGTGCGCCTTCAAACTGCTCGTTGCACAGTCTCGAAAACGGAATTCCGATAACCGTAATATCGTCGCGATTCAGCTGCTGACTGCGCGGCCAGGTCGAGTCGTATATGAGCCAGCCGCCGGGTGAAACGTCGGCCATGTCCTTTGCGTAAGTCTGCGCATTCATCGCGACCATGACGTCGACGCGATTTGAGCGTGATTGATAACCCGAACCAGTGACACGAATTTCGTACCAGGTTGGCAATCCCTGAATATTGGACGGAAAGTAGTTTTTGCCGACGACCGGCACGCCCATACGGAAAATCGACTTCATCAATAAGCCGTTAGCACTGGCGGAACCTGTTCCGTTGACCGTGCCTATCCTGATTACGACGTCATTTACACTTGCCACTGGTACCCTCTAAGAGCCGGATCCGGCTGCTGGCAACGATTGCTTATCGGACAGTTCATCTTTCGCATAGGGAACGAGAATTGTGGATTTTTGCATGTCCCACGCTCCGGTCGGACAGCGCTCTGCACACAAACTGCAATGCACACACAGGTCTTCGTCCTTGACCATGACTCTTTGCGTATGCGGAAGCCCTTCTGACACGTAAAGCGCCTGAGTATGATTCTCTGCCGGCGCCGACAGGCGCGTACGCAGCTCGTCTTCTTCGCCGCTCTTCGTGATCGTCAGACAGTTCACGGGGCAGATGTCGATGCACGCATCGCATTCAATACAAAGGTCTGCTTTGAATACGGTCTGAATATCACAATTCAAACAGCGCTCCACCTCCTGTATTGCCTGCTCAGCTGTAAAGCCCAGCTCCACTTCAATGTTGATCTTCTTGAATCGCTCCTTGAGATCAACATGTGGCATCAATCGACGTGGGGCACCATCGTAATTATTCGAAAAACTCCACTCGTGCATGCCCATCTTCTGGCTCGCCAGATTCAGCCCATACGGGAGTCGGTCGTCGATGCTTTCTCCCTGGCAGTAGCGGTGTATCGAGATAGCTGCCTGGTGGCCGTGCTCTACCGCCCAGATAATGTTCTTCGGGCCAAACGCGGAATCGCCACCAAAAAAGACACCCTCACGGCCGCACATCATGGTTTTCTCATCAACAATCGGACAGTCCCAATCGTTGAAGTCGATGCCGATATCACGTTCGATCCATGGGAAAGCGTTGTCCTGACCAATGGCCAGTACTACGTCATCACAAGGTATAACCACTTCGCCGGTGACAGTGCCACGATCAATAGCCCCGTTTTCACCAACCTTGTACTCCATCAACTCGAATCTCATGCCGACCAGCTTGCCTTTCTCAATGACAAACTCTTTCGGTGAGTGGTTGACGATTATCTCGACGTTTTCTTCTTCCGCGTCTTCAAGCTCCCAGGCTGAAGCTTTGAAGAACTCTCGCGGCTTTCGCGCCATGACCTTGACGCTTTCGGCACCAATTCGCAATGAGGTTCTGCAGCAGTCCATTGCAGTATTGCCAACGCCGATAATCAGTACGCGCTTGCCAATTTTCTTGACGTGTTCGAATGCAACGGACTCGAGCCATTCGATACCGATGTGAATACGATCAGAGTCGTAGCGTCCTGGAATTTCGAGATTCTTGCCGCGCGGTGCTCCCGTACCAACAAAGACCGCGTCATAGTTTTCGTCGAGCAGGGCCTTGAGACTGTCGATAGGGCTGTTGAGCTTGAGGTCAACATTCATGTCGAGGATGTAGCCGATTTCCTCGTCAAGCACCTTGGGCGGCAAGCGGAACTGCGGAATATTGGTGCGCATCAATCCGCCGGTAGTCTTCAGCGCTTCGAAAATTGTGACTTCGTAGCCCAATGGCGCCAGATCATTTGCAACCGTGAGGGAGGCGCAGCCCGCGCCGATGAGCGCAATTTTCTTGCCGTTGCTGTTCTCAGGCGCTTTCGGAAGTTGTGCTGTGATGTCGTCACGATGATCGGCCGCAACGCGCTTCAGTCGGCATATAGCGACCGGTTTTTCTTCAACCCGGCCGCGGCGACAAGCAGGTTCACAGGGACGATCACAAACGCGACCGAGTATGCCCGGGAAGACATTGGATTTGCGATTCTCCATATACGCCGCTGAAAAATCGCCTTGCGCGATCATGCGTATATAGGCCGGTACGTCGGTGTGAGCGGGGCATCCCCACTGACAATCGACTACTTTGTGAAAGTATTCAGGATTCGTTGTATCTGTAGGCTTCATTGAGATGTTTAACACCAGGCATCCCGTTCACCCAGCAGTCAATTCCGATCCTTAGTTTGGCCGTAGCATAACGAGATCACAGGGAAAGTAAACCTTTTACTTTCTCGTCAGCGTGCACGTCCGAATTCGAGCTTTTGCCCGGCCACGGCTCCGGTGAGAGACCCATTTCGATATACTATTTGGCCGTTAATGATGGTTGTGTCTATGGTCGTTTTGAACTCGTGGCCTTCGAATGGCGACCATCCCGCCTTGCACACCACGTTTGCTGCATCGACGCGATTCGGCCGCGTCGGATCGACAACGACGAGGTCCGCGTAATAGCCCTCCCGGACGTATCCGCGTTGCGCGACTCCAAACAGGTCTGCTGACGCATGGCAGGCCCTGTCGACCAATAACTCAAGGCTGAACTGACCGTCCAGGGCCAGGTCGAAAAGAACCGAAACTGCATCCTGAACCAGGGGCAAACCGGCCGGTGACCGGAAGTAGTTGTTTGCCTTTTCGCTGGCCGTATGCGGCGCGTGGTCTGTTGCAATTACGTCGATACGCTGATCATTGAGCGCTTTGATCAAAGCCTCCCGGTCCTCTTTGCGTTTGATCGCCGGATTGCACTTCATTCTCGCGCCAAGCTCCTCGTAGCGAGATTCGTCGAACCACAGGTGATGAACGCAAACTTCGGCAGTTATACGTTTTTCTGATCGATGGGCGCTTGAGAACAGGTCCATCTCGACAGCCGTAGTCAGGTGCAGGATATGCAACAACGCGTCATGCTTCTGCGCCAGACCGGACGCCAGCGTCGAGGACTTAAGGCAGGCTTCCGCCGAGCGTATTGCCGGGTGTTCAGTAAAGGGTACTTCCTCACCAAACTTTTTCCGGGCAGCGGCTTCAGCTGCCCAGATCATGGGTGAATCTTCGCAATGTGTGAGGACTATCACCGGCGCGTGTTCGAATAACTTTTCCAGCGCTTCCGGATTATCGACCAGCATGTCACCCGTTGAAGCACCCATAAAGGCCTTGATGCCCGCAGCCTCTCCTACCTTGAGTGCTTTGATTTCTTCGATGTTGCTGTTCGTCGCACCAAAGTGGAAACCGTAGTTGGCTGTGCAGCGACCTTTCGCAATTTCGTACTTATCGCGCAATGCTGCACGTGTCGTGGTTTGCGGATTGACGTTCGGCATATCCATAAAGCTGGTGATCCCGCCGGCGGCGGCGGCGGCCGACTCCGTCGCCAGGTCCCCTTTGTGCGTCAATCCTGGCTCACGAAAGTGCACCTGATCGTCGATCATGCCCGGCATCAGGTAGCTGCCCGCAAGGTCCAGCACCTCCGCACCTGCCGGCGCGGCGATGGATGCGGCTACTTTGGCAATACGCTCGCCCTCTATCAGCACATCCACGTCCCGAATCTCACCTTCGTTAATAAGACGGGCATTGCTTAGTAAGAGTTTGCTCAACGCGAATTTCCTGCAGATCGGAATAGCCATTATGGAAGGGTCCAATGATGATTACCATTGCTACCTTTGCGGAACCTAGTCCGGTATGCGATAACCGCGTGATGAATGACACTGACTACCTCAAATTGATTCGCGACGCGAAAGTTTATGATGTCGCGATCGAGTCGCCGCTTGAGCTGGCCAAGGTACTCTCCGAGCGCTTCCAGAACCGAATCTTGATGAAACGAGAGGACTTGCAGCCCGTATTTTCCTTCAAGCTGCGAGGTGCCCATAACAAGATCGCCGGCCTGAGTGACGCGGAACTGGCCAATGGCGTGATTTGCAGTTCGGCGGGAAATCACGCCCAGGGTGTCGCTCTGGCAGCAAAACAACGCGGCATTCGTGCGGTGATTGTTATGCCTATAACGACGCCATCGATCAAGGTAAAAGCCGTGCGATCACTGGGCGGGGAGGTCGTTTTGCACGGTGATGCCTATGACGACGCTTATTTGCACGCGCGTGAACTCGAGCAGCAACAAGGCCTTGCTTTCATCCACCCCTTCGACGATCCGGCGGTTATCGCCGGTCAGGGGACCATCGGTGCGGAGATTCTTAAGCAGGCCGGCCCGGACATCGACGCAATATTCGTACCGATAGGGGGTGGCGGACTGATTGCTGGCATCGCCGCCTGTATCAAGTTGCAGCATCCGAGCATCCGCATAGTCGGCGTCGAGCCTGATGACTCCGCCGCCATGCGCGACTCGCTGGCCGCCGGCAAACCGGTCTCTTTGCAGCATGTCGGGCTGTTTGCGGACGGCGTTGCCGTGCGCCGTGTCGGCGATGAAACCTTTCGGCTATGCCAACAATACGTTGATGAAATCATTACGGTCGACACCGACGAGTGCTGTGCGGCCATACGCGACATATTCGAAGACACACGGTCCATCGTTGAGCCGGCCGGCGGTCTTGCTGTGGCCGGTGCAAAGAAATACATCGCCGAGAACGAAGTCACCGGCCAAACGCTGGTTACCATTAGTTGTGGGGCAAACGTCAATTTCGATCGACTGCGGCACATTGCGGAACGTGCAGCCGTTGGCGATCAGACGGAGATGCTGATCGCGGCAGAAATTCCCGAGCAGCCGGGCAGCTTTCGGCGTTTTTGTGAGGCCCTCGGACGCAAGAGCATTACAGAGTTTAATTACCGTTATGCGGACAGCAAGAAAGCGCACATTTTCGTAGGCGTGCAACTGGCTGGTGGACGAAAAGAAGCAAAACAACTGCTGGCCGACCTGCAGGACGCCGGTTTTCCAGTGGTCGACCTTAGTAATAATGAAACCGCCAAGCTGCATGTTCGACATATGGTCGGTGGACGATCAGCAGGCATTCAGAATGAACGTCTGTTTCGATTCGAGTTTCCGGAACGACCCGGCGCTCTTCTGGATTTTCTGAACGCGATCGGCACCGACTGGAACATCAGCCTGTTTCACTATCGCAACCACGGCTCAGATCACGGTCGGGTTCTCGCCGGTATCGATGTGCCTGAATCGGAAACCGCAGAACTCGAATCGCATCTTTCACAGCTGGGATACGCGCATTGGGAAGAAAGCGGCAATCCCGCCTACACGATGTTCTTGTCCTGAGACCCTAGTCGCGGTACGACGGATCGCGTCGATCCAGTTTGCGTAGCAGCCCGGGCCATACCAATGCGCCGCCCAGGCCTTTGGTGACCTGCTCAGCCTGCGCCTGAATCCCCGCGACGATGGGCGCAGGTACTTGTAACAACTCCCCGCCCGACGACTGCGCCATGACCTGTATCTGGCAGGCCGTTTCCAGCAAATACATCATGAGGAATGCATCGGCGACCGTTGCGCCAGTGGTTAGCAGGCCGTGGTTACGCAGAATCATGGCATTGCTGTTACCAAGATCCGCGACGAGTCGTGGCTTTTCACCGTCATTGAGCGCGACACCTTCGTAGTCGTGATAGGCAAGGTTCGAATACGGAAACAACGAAGTCTGTGAAATGGGCAACAGGCCGTCAGCCTGAGCTGACACCGCGATGCCGGCCCTGCTGTGCGTGTGCAGGACGCACGCGGCATCATGGCGCACTTCGTGCACAGCGCTGTGAATGACGAAACCTGCCGGGTTGATGTTGTGCTCGGACTCAAGGACCTTATTTCCGGCGAGGTCAACCTTGATCAGGCTACTGGCGGTCACTTCCTCGAACATCATGCCGTAGGCATTGATCAGAAAGTGCACGTCGTGACCGGGGACCCGGGCTGAAACATGCGTGAATACGAGATCGTCCCAGCCATGCAGGGCTATTGCCCGGTAGCAGGCGGCGAGATCGATTCGCGTCTGCCACTCCGCGTCAGTGACCTGATCCCTTACTGAACCTGACTTACCCACCTCGGCACCTCCCGTCGCTGTTTTTTCAACTTTGTATGCAACCATTCTGGCGCGCCAAGCATCAAATAACCATACGAAAGGCAAGAACTGGAGTACACCGTGTCACTAAAAGCACCGCTAGTTGTCTGCTGGGCCTGCCTGATCGCAGGCGCCGCCATAGCGAGCGAAAATCAACGCTTGTGCGAAATTCAAGAGCAGGAAAAATCAGAACGACTGCTTGAATATCTCAAGCTGCACGACGACAAAGCCATAGTCATTACCGAGTTTGACGCAACAAGCTAGTTATCCCTTAAGCTGTTTGTTTCGTAGTGAATGGCGGTAGCTGCAAGGCTATCGCCATTTTTTTCACCACATCTCGCGCATGCGTGTCGCAACATCGATTTGTCGCTCAGAGCGCATACTGAACTGGCCCGCACGAACTTCAGGGCGCCCCTCAAAGCGCTTTTCCATGGTGGCCAGCAGGGTTTCTGACATGAAGCGACTGCGTGCCCCGTAGACATGCTTGTCACCGTCCTTACGTTGCTGTGTAACGTGATAGCGCAGCGGTGCAATCAAGGACAACGATTGCTTGGCTCGTGTCATCGCTACATACAGCAAACGGCGCTCTTCTTCGATCATTGCGGGCTTGCCCGCCGCGAATTCCGAAGGAAAATTGCCATCCGAAACGTTGAGAATAAAAACCGATTCCCATTCCTGACCCTTCGCCGAATGCACGGTCGATAAGATCAGATAATCTTCATCGAGCAGAGGGTCGCCAGCAAGATCCCCTGCTGCTGACGGAGGATCAAGAGTCAACTCAGTCAAAAAGCGTTCCCGAGTCGGGTAGCGACCCGACACCTGTTCCAGCTGTTCGAGATCCGCTTCGCGTGTCTCGAGACCATCGTAAATTCGCTCAAGATGCGGTTGATACCAACGTCGTACTGCCGACATCTGCATTTGCCAACCCTGGTCATCGACGGCTGCGCTCGACAGCGTTTCCAGCAAGTCGCAAAACAACGGCCATTCTTCGCTGCTCGCCGCTGGCGCACGATACTCACGTAGCGCTGTAAACAGATGCTCACCAACCGCGAGATGCTCGAAGCATCGCGCCGCACTTGCCGGCCCCATGCCTGGCAATAGCTTGAGTACGCGAAATGCGGCCACTTCGTTTTTCGGATTCTCAGCCCACTTCAAAATGGACAGGAAGTCTTTAACGTGCGCTGCCTCGAGGAATTTGAGACCACCGTACTTCACGTAGGGAATATTGCGTCGCACAAGTTCGAGCTCCAGGCGATCACTGTGATGCGAGCCGCGGAACAGGACTGCCTGTTCCTTCAACTGCATGCCCAGTTCTCGATTGGCAAGTATCGACTCGACAACGTACTCAGCCTCCGCGTCGCCATCTTCCACAGTGACGTAACGCGGCTTGCCGCCATCGCGCCGTTCAGAGAACAGGTTCTTCCGGTACTGCCGTTCACTTTCTGCGATCAGGCAATTGGCGCTGTCCAGTACCGGCTGCGTTGAACGATAGTTTTGCTCCAGCGTGATGACCTGCGCCGAGGGCATGTAGCGGTCAGGAAAACCAAGAATGTTTTCGACCTCGGCAGCGCGGAAGGAATAAATGGACTGCGCGTCATCGCCAACCACTGTGACTCCCCGGCCATCCGGCTTCAGCGCATCGAGAATTTTCGCCTGCGTGAGATTGGTATCCTGATATTCATCGACCAGCACATGGTCGAAAGACGATCCGATCAGTTCGGCGAACTCGTTCTCAGCGACCAGGTGGCTCCAGTACAACAGCAAGTCATCGTAATCGAGGGTCTGGCTTTGCTGCTTACGCAACACGTAATGCCGGAATAGCTCAGCCAACTCATCTGCCCAGTCGGAACACCAGGGGTAAGTCGCGTCCAGCGTATCGGCCAGCGGTCGTGCCGTGTTAACGCAGCGCGAGTAGATTGCGAGGCAGGTGTCCTTCTTTGGAAACCGGCGCGCGGTGCGCGTCAGCTTCAGTTCATGGCGAACAACGTCCATCAAGTCTGCCGAATCGCTACGGTCGAGTACTGAAAAGCCGGGATCGAGACCGAGGTTGTGTGCAAATCGTCGTAACAGACGGTTTGCAATCGAGTGAAAAGTACCGGACCAGGGCAATCCGCCGGACGGCAATGCCGTCACGCCCAATCCTTTGCTTGCTGTGCGCACGATGGACTCAACGCGGCGGGTCATTTCCATCGCGGCACGACGCGTAAAGGTCAGCAGCAGAATTCGCTCCGGGCTGACTCCCGAGATCAGCAAATGCGCAACGCGGTGCGCAAGCGTCATCGTTTTGCCGGTCCCTGCTCCCGCCACCACCAGTAACGGCCCCGACGAGAATCCATGCTCAGGCGATGGCTCGCCGTACTCAGCGGCCTGCCGTTGAGCGGAATTGAGCGATTCCAGGTAATCAAATACTGGCTCGGCGACTTGCACGGCACCCTCCATAAAGATCTGTATTTTTATACAGTACTGTATGTATTTACAAGGGTTACCTGAAGAACAGCTCGATGTGCTCGGCGAGAGCGCCTGGAGCCTCAAAATGGATCATGTGCCCGCTACCTTTCAGCAATGCCGTGCGTTTGTTGGCAAACGGCAGGTCGTCCACGCTACCAAAGCGGCTGGCAAACTCACTGCGATCGCCACTGATCAGCAACACTTGCGCACTGACATTGCGCCAGCAGGCAACCGCTTCGGCTCGCCGGTACAACACCGGGTTCGGCAATTTGTGGCTGGGGTCGGCGCGCAATTTTATCCTGCCACCGTCCTCGCAGGCCCACTCTCGAGCGACATAGTCCGCTTGCAGATCGGTAATAGCCGGGCTGCGTTTCCGGATGCGCTGCGCCAGCGATTCAAAATCCGCGTAGCTCGAAAACTCGAGCGGCTGCCGAGCGGACTCCAGCCAGTCACGAAAGCGCTGCGGCGCGTCGGCGGGATCCGAATCCGGCAGGCCGAAACCTTCGACATTAATAAACCCGCTGACGCGCTCCGGCACCGTACCCGCATAGAGCGAGGCAACATTGGCACCCATACTGTGGCCAACCAGTCGCACCGGAGCATCCGGCGAGTACTCGTCCACCAGGGCATGCAGATCAGCCAGGTAATCGGGGAACCAGTACGATTCACAGCGATGAACTGTGCGCCCGAATCCGCGCCAATCCGGTGCAATGACCCGCCAGTCGGATTGCAGCGCATCGACAACGAACTGGAAGGTTGACCCGGTATCGGCCCAGCCATGCAGGTAGATAAGCAACGGTGCATCGTCATCGCCCCATTCGTTGATGCAGTACTCGATGCCGCGAATCGATTTGGACTGCAGTCGCCTTTGCACCAAGGGCTCGTATTTGCCGGGACCGGCCATGTTCATTCGCCTGACACTGTCTTTACAGCACTCATTACTATGTTACGTCAGGTCGTGTATAAACAGGGTGAATCCTTTATTGAGTCTCACCTTCGAAGAATGACAGCATGACGTTCGAGATCGCGCTGGTCCTGGGCATCCTGGTTATCTCGTTGATACTTTTTATCAGCGAAGTCATTCGTATGGATGTCGTAGCTCTGCTGGTGCTCGGCTCACTGGCTGTCACAGGCCTGGTCGACGCCGACGAGGCCTTCGCCGGTTTCAGCAATAGCGCTGTGATTACTGTCTGGGCAATGTTCATCCTCAGCGAAGGGCTCACGCGCACCGGAATCGCTGACATCATTGGCCGCCAGGTCATGCGCATCGGCGGCAATCGAGAAGTCACGTTGATCTTCGTGATCATGGTTACGGGCGCCGTTCTGTCCGCTTTCATGAATAACATTGGCGTTGCCGCACTAATGCTCCCGGTCGTTGTGGAAGTTGCGCGACGGACCGGCGTTGCCGCGTCCCGGCTGCTTATGCCCCTCGCCTACTCGACTTTACTTGGCGGCCTTATGACGCTGATCGGCACGCCGCCCAACCTGCTGATCAGTGAGTCCCTGGTACTCGCAGGTTACGAACCATTCGCACTGTTCGACTTCACGCCACTCGGCGGCATCGTCATGGTTATCGGCGTGGTTTTTGTCGCCTTCCTTGGTCGTTTCCTGTTGCCCAAATTTGAAACCAAACAGGGTAAACACGTCAGTCAGCGCAGTTTGCGTTCGCAATACAAGTTGCAGGAACGCACATTCATGATGCACGTGCCTCGAGACTCGGTACTGGTGGGCAAGACCCTCGCCGAAACTCGCATCGGTGCATCCACCGGCCTCATCATCCTGTCGTTGCTGCGCAATGGCCGCAACGAGACATTGCCCGGCCGCCAGACAGTGATCCGCAGTGGCGACGGATTGCTGGTTCAGGGACGTATCGACCAATTTCGCGAACTGCGCCGCTGGAGCGATCTTGTTATCGAGCGCGAATCCTCGGTGCTCAAATCCATGGTCGCATCGAAACTCGTGTACGCGTCGGTCGTCGTGACCCAGGGGTCTCCCCTCGTCGGCGAGTTAATCCGGCACGCGGCTTTCAGGACACGATTTGATATTGCCGTCGTCGGCATTCTGCGAAAAGGAACCTACCGACTGACCAACCTCGCCTACGTCCCGATCAGGCCCGGCGATCAGATATTGGTGCAAGGCGAGTCCGAAGCTATCGCGCAACTCGACAAGAAGCCGGACTTCGAAAATGTCACGGTCTATACGGCCGAGGAGCTGCGCGAGACTTACCAAACTGACGAAAGAATGTTTGTTGTCAGGATACCGAAGGACAGCGGCCTCGCAGAAGAGACGCTGGACAAGAGTCGTCTGGCCGATGTTTTTGACTTCCGCGTCAATGCAATTTTTCGCGACGGCGAACTTAAGATCATGCCGCGCGGCGACGAGATTTTGCTCGGCGCGGACTTGTTGCTCATTGAAGGGCAACAAAGCGATCTGGATGTGTTGCGCGGTTTGCAGGAGCTGGAAATCGACACCGAAGTTCCGAGCAACCTGGGTGCGCTCGAATCCGAGCGGCTGACGCTGATGGATGCAACGCTGGACCCGAGAAGCGCGCTGGCAGGGCGCACCGTCGGCGAGATGAATTTTCGTGAACGCTATGGCATCGAACTCGCCGGCATTTGGCGCGAGGGCGAAACCATCGGTACCGACCTCGCGGATGAACGCCTGCAGATTGGTGATGCGCTGTTGCTCCTGGGCCCGCGCGATCGACTGCAACTATTGTCGTCCGATTCAGACTTCCTGGTACTCACGCAACTGGGCCAGGAACCGCCGGAAACGCGCAAGGCACCGCTTGCAGCGCTGATCATGGCAGCCGTGGTTGGCTCTGTCATGGCAGGCTATGCGCCTATCTCAGTGGCGGCCGTCATTGGCGGCACGATCATGGTCCTGACGGGCTGCCTCAATATGGAACAGGCTTATCGTGCCATCGAATGGCGTGCCATTTTTCTGATCGCCGGCATGCTGCCGCTGGGTACCGCCATGCAGGATACGGGTGCCGCGATATACCTTGCGAATCAGGTCATGGATTTGCTCGGCGACGCGGGACCCTGGCCCGTGATCATGGGCCTCTACATTCTGACGGCCATGGCAACGATGATCGTACCAACGGCCGCACTCGTGGTTCTCATGTCGCCGATCGTACTGTCCGCCATGGGGGAAATGGGACTGCAACCTGAAACCGCCATGATGGCTGTTGCGATGGCGGCTTCCGCCAGCTTCACTAGCCCGATATCGCATCCCGCAAACATTCTTGTCATGGGACCGGGCGGATATCGCTTTGTCGATTACCTCAAGGTCGGCGTGCCGCTCACCATCGTGGTATTTGTCACGGTGATGGTGCTGCTGCCGATACTTTGGCCATTGGTGCCAGCATAGTGCTGGCTATCGCTACATCTGTTTATTTTGAGGGCATTGTGTGACTAAGAAAGTTGTTATCGTCGGCGCCGGACACGCAGCCGGACAATTGGTCGTGTCGCTCAAGCAACATGGCTATTCCGGCGATATAGTTCTTGTCGGCGATGAGGCCTACCTGCCCTATCAGCGGCCACCGCTGTCCAAGAAATTTCTGTCCGGAGAGCTAAACGCGGAGCGCCTGCATATTAAGCCGCAAAGTTTTTACGATGACGCGCAAATTCACACAATGCTTGAAACCCGGGTGGTTGCAATCGATCGCGACTCAAAGTCCGTCACGACAGACAGCGGCGACAAGATTGCATACGACACCCTGATACTCGCGACCGGCTCGCGAGTACGCCGCTTGCCGATCGACGGCGCCGACCTCGAGGGTGTGCATTACCTGCGCAACATCGCCGATGTCGAGGGTATCCAGAATGAATTGCAGACCCGCAAGAGCGCGGTGATCGTCGGCGCCGGCTACATCGGCCTGGAGGTGGCTGCAGTAACACGCCAACTTGGCCTTGAGGTTACGGTGGTTGAGATGGCGGATCGGGTAATGAGTCGAGTCGTATCTCCGGAGACGTCCGACTTCTACCAGATAGAACACAGCACGCAGGGCGTCAAGCTGCGCCTCGCTACCGGCGTCGCGGCGTTTCGCGGTGATGGCCGCGTCGAGGCCGTTGAAACGACCGACGGTGAATTGATTGCCGCTGATTTCGTCGTGGTCGGCGTTGGCATCATCCCGAACACCGAACTTGCCTCTGCCGCCGGCCTCCACGTTGACGACGGAATCGTCGTCGATGATCGATGCCAGACTTCCGATCCCGCTATTTATGCCGTGGGCGATTGCACCTCGCATCCGAACTCCATTTACGATCGCCAGCTGCGTCTGGAATCCGTGCATAACGCTCTCGAGCAAGCGAAAACTGCGGTCAGCAATATTTGTGGCGTCGAATCCCACTATTCACAAGTCCCCTGGTTCTGGTCTGATCAGTTCGACCTGAAGCTGCAGATCGCGGGATTGTCTGAGGGCTATGATGATGTCGTCGTGCGCGGCAACCCGGTGGATCGATCGTTTGCCTGCCTGTACCTGAAAGATGGCCGGCTAATCGCGACTGATGCGATCAATTCTGCAAGAGAATTTGTTCAATCGAAAGCATTGATTGCGGCTCGGGCGCATGTGGACAGGGACAAACTAGCGGACTGTGAGATACAGATCAAAGATCTGCTGGCGTCATAGAGCGTCGTCGTCCGGTAACCCGGCAGAAGGCAACTCGATGACGAGCTGGCCTTCACCCGCGATCACCCCCCGGTCCGAACGCCAGGCTCGAATTGCTCTGGACTCTACGCCAAGCATCGAAAGCCCCTGAAATTCACCGGACCCGCCGGTGACTCGTGAGGTACCCAAAATTCCCGGCCCGTTCGTTATGTTGCCGAGCCATTGCCCCTTCCAGGTGTCCGAGGAACTTCGGTACGCTGGAATTACGATGTCGCGCAAATACTGCCAGTAGTTTTCACTCTGGTCGATAAACAGGCTGCCTCTGCCCGGGAGGTACAAATACCAAATGCTGTTAACAATGGCCTGCCCCTCCAGCAGCCGTGTGTCTTCGGAGGCTGAAGCGAATTTGATGCCGAGACCCGCAGTCCGGCTTCGGCTATCCCACAATACAACGGCCGCTGCTGCGGTTTGTCGAATAGGCGCCTCCCACAATTGCAAAACTTTTTCAGGATGCGGCTTGATTCGCGATTCGCCATCATTAGTGAATACGATTGCTTCGCTCGCGACGAGCGGATAGCCAAGAGTGACCGTTTGCGAATCCGTTACGGCCAGAGGTGACAGTCCCTGTTTACCGAACAATGGGTTGTAGGCAAGAGCAACAGCGAACAATGCCGCACCTGTCGCTAAGCCCAACAGAAGACTCAGGATATATTTCATTCCGTTGCCCCCAATTCCGGCTCATCAGTCGCTGGCTTAGCGCCCACCAGACGCGCCAATAGTTCGATGCGACCTGCAGGTGCATCTTCCGCACCCGATGTATCAGAAACCCATCGCTCCTCGACAAATCCGTTTAGCGGCTGGAATTCTCGTGAGCCACTGAGCACTTGACCGACGCGCCGCCCATCTTCCTTCGGCACTGGGTCCATGTTGATGAATAACGAGCCACGCGCCGGCAGATGAATCACCCAGTCGATGACATCAGCGTTTTCCTCCCGGGCGACGGTTCTGGCCGCGACACCAACAACAGCGTCCCGCGCATTGCGGATCTTAAATATCTCAGAGCTAACGTTCGCCAGCACCGGGTCCGTTGGCCATTTCAGCCCGATCGGCAGGCCCGCAGTTTCGCCTGGCGATCCGGTCATTACCCTGTCCATAGGCATGTTGATATGAAAAGACTCGGAGTTACCGCCATTGGCCGTAACCGTGATAATTGACATTTCTCGATACTGATCGACGGCGGGAATCGCATACAGCGCGCCGGCGGCCGCAATGGCGCCGAGAAAAATGCCAACTATGAAAGTCTTTAGCAAAACGTTACCACCGCGCAAATTCTTGCGTCACAAAGATTATTGCCGCAAGTTTAGTTAAATTAAGTCGACCGCAACAATGGATGCAGGCTATTTTGTGACAGACCGCACACCCGGCCGATGCCGGACTCGCTCATCTGCAGATAATTCGCGCAAGCACGCGCTTTTTGCAGTGCATACAGGGATCGGTACAATTCGGCGGCTTCGGTCAATAACAGCGGAAACACTTCAACAATGACGATGCCAATCTGCCTTTGGTCAGGTCCGAGAAATGTCTCGACAGCGTTGATGTACAGTTTCGCCCAGCTGCACAAAGTTCGCGTTGTGGATGAACCCCTCTATGGCCATTACCTGCGCGTAAGCGGTGCACAACATCCCGGTCGCCAACAGATAATGGACGCGATGAACTGCGACGGTGACGCCGTAATGCAATCATTGCTGCACGCCCAATCAGACGATGCAACCAATGTCCTTTTCATCAAACACATGGCACATCACCTGCGTGACCTCGACTTGAATTTTTTACAGTCGACTAATAACGTTCTTTTGATTCGCGACCCGCGAGAAATGCTGCCTTCGCTGACAGTTCAGTTGCCACAGGCAACGTTGACGGACACCGGGCTGCAGCGTCAGTGGGAACTGTTCAGCGAATTGTCTGCCCGCGGCCATCGACCTGCCATACTGGATTCACGGGAACTACTGCTCGATCCTCAGCGGGTATTACGAACGCTCTGCGCGCACCTCGGTCTCGATTTCGATCCCTGTATGTTGAACTGGGATACGGGTGGTCGCCCGGAAGACGGTGTTTGGGCGCCACACTGGTATCACGCCGTGCATCAAAGTACAGGGTTCGCGCCGTATAAAGCCAAGTCGGATTTTCCGCAGCGCCTGCAACCACTGCTGGATGACTGCAGCCCCTATTATGAGAAGCTCTACGAATATGCATTGCGCGCCGGCGCAGCAGGAGAATGATGTGAAACTTGCAGACCCTAGAAACGCCGATATCTATGTGTATGTCGGTGGCGAATTGCGACCTCGAGCAGAAGCGACTGTCTCGGTATTTGATAGCGCTGTGCAAGGTGGTGATGCAGTTTGGGAGGGACTTCGTGTATACGACGGCCGTATCGCTGAACTGGACGGACATCTTGAACGATTGCAGAACTCGGCTAAAGCGCTTGCATTCGCCGCCGTGCCATCATCCGACGAAGTGCGCGCGGCGATTTTCGAGACACTCGCCGCCAACGGCATGCGAGACGGGGTGCATATAAGGCTCACACTGACCCGTGGTGAGAAAATTACGTCAGGCATGAACCCGCGATTCAATCAATCCGGCTGCACTTTAATAGTACTCGCCGAATGGAAAGCGCCGGTTTATTCCAACACCGGGATCCGCGTCATTTCTGCTTCCACGCGGCGTAACACACCGTCATGCCTGGACTCAAAAATACACCACAATAATTTGCTGAATAACATCCTCGCATCCATTGAGGCGAACGTCGCGGGGGTTGATGCTGCGGTAATGCTCGATATTCACGGCTTCATTTCGGAAACCAATGACACCAATATCTTTCTCATCAGGAATGGCAAGGTTGTCACACCACATGCTGATAGTTGCCTGCCCGGACTTACTCGCAGAATGATACTGCGCATTTGTCGCGATGAAGGCATTGCGGCAATTGAAAAAAATCTTTCCTTAACCGAGCTCTATACAGCGGACGAAGCCTTCACTACCGGCACCATGGGCGAACTGACGCCAATACTCGAGGCAGATGGCAGGGTTATTGGCGATGGCTCTGCCGGAAAAATGACCAAACGCCTGCAAAAGCTGCACCGAAAAGTCGCGTTTGAACAGGGTGCGCCGCTACCGGACTAGTTAAAATACTGCGCCAGGTACTCATCCAGACTCAGCGTATCGCTCGCTTCAATTTCCGCTTGCCGTTGCAACGATTCGACTGCTTCGCTGCGTAGCGCCCTGCTGGATTCGTCATTCGGTTCCGCAATTGACGCGAAATAGTCACGGTGATTGCGCGCCATCGAGTATGCGTATTCGAAAAAGCCCGAGTTCGATTCCTCAAGTTCGGCAATGATTCTCGCTGACGGTGTGGCGTCAGGTACATCGATCAGCTCCTGCATCAACTGCACCGCTGCAGTGTAACTATCGTTGCCATCGTGCCGGTCCAGCTGCCCGGCAACGGCCAGTACGCCCGCAATAATCTCGGTACCCCAAGCCCCGATTGATACCTGCTTACCATTCCTTTGCAGCCGAAACGCCGGATCGCGGCCATACTTGGCCGTTGCGGTTTGGTTGTTCGCAATCTCTTCGAGCCTCGCCCGATCCAGTTTCGGGCTGTCCAACAACAGACAATAAATCAGGAACGCCTCCATAAAGCGCATCGTATTTTGATTCACGCCGCAAGGGTCAAACAGGTTGATATCCAGAGAGCGAACCTCTACATACTCGATACCGCCGCGCTGCAAAGCTGCGGTGGGCCGCTCGCCCGTTTCCGTAACTCGCTTCGGCCTGACGGGTGCATAGAATTCGTTTTCGATTTGCAGCAAATTGGCATTGAGTTGCCGATATTTACCGTCGACTTTTACACCGATTTTTTCGTACGAGGGTTCAGGCGTTTTGATCGCCTTGCTAAGGTCTCGTACATACTCATCAAGACTGTTCAGCGAAATGTTGATCCGCGACTGATTTTGATTGCTATAGCCGAGATCGCTCATGCGCAACGATGTTCCGAACGGCTCGAAAAACGTGCAATCACTAAACGATTTCATTTCCAGCGCTTTGGCGCCGGCGAAGGACTTGCACAGCGCGGGCGATGCCCCGAACAGATACAACACGATCCATCCCATACGCCTGAAATTTCGGATTAGCCCCAGGTACTGCTCGGACCGGAAATCCTCGATACTTGACGTAGCTCCCTCAAGATCCCGATACCTTGCCCAGAAGTGCTTCGGCAAAGAGTAATTGAAATGCACCCCGGCGATAGTCTGCATTTGTCGCCCGTAGCGGTACCCGAGACCCCGACGGTATATCGTTTTCATTCGACCGACGTTTGACGTTCCGTAGCGCGCCAGTGGAATGTCATCATCCGCTGGTATCCGGCACGGCATGCTTGCCGGCCACAACATCTCGTCGCCAAGCTGCGAATAGGTAAACTGGTGAATATTGCAAACCCACTGCAAAGCTTCCCAGGTCGTTGCAGATGCGGGCGTTACAAACTCCAGTAAAGCTTCTGAAAAATCAGTCGTGATGTAACGGTTGCTTAACGCTGATCCCAGCGCTGCCGGGTGGTCCAACATCGACAGCCCACCATCGGCAGAAATTCGCAGTGACTCTTTCTCAATTCCCTTCAGGCCGCCATACAGCAAATCGCCGCCGGCAGCGGCGACAGCTTGTAGTCGTTTTTCGAATCCCTGCTTCAATTGCAATCCCTGTTCCCGGCTTTGAAATCCAGCAAACCGTTTTACCATAACAGCGTCAAATGCGCGCAACTTCGACATACCGCAATCGGACGTGGTTATCGAGCCACTATTTCGAAATAGGGTAATATGCGCTCAAATTCACCTTTCTCATTGCCTGCGGAGCTCAAACTGCATGAACGAATCCAAGTTAAGACGTATGCGCGACCAAACCTCCGGCAAAGCAACCCTGATCAACGAGGGTTGCAAAATCACAGGTGAAATAACCGGCGATGGCAGCTTCATGGTTAATGGTGAAGTTTCAGGCGACTGCGACATTAATGGCACCCTGACACTGGCGGCCAGCGGTTTTTGGCAGGGCTCCATACGAGCCGACAATGTAATCGTTGCAGGTCATGTTGAGGGCGATGTGGTCGCGTCCGGCAAGGTTGAGATTACCAATACAGCGAAGATTGCCGGCACCGTTACAGCCGAAGCGATCGCCGTCGCCGAGGGAGCCATAGTCGAGGGGCAGATGAAAACGACAGGGCAGTCGAAACCTGTTGAATTTATTGAGAAACGAGGAGGCTAGACTGGAAATAGTCCATTTTGGACATTTTCTCTCCGCCGCGGTTCCGGTGCTACACTAGGCGCTTGTTTTCAGCCGAATAATAATTACGAAATGATCGGCAACCGAACCCCTCGATGGTTACTGCTCACACTTGCGCTTGGAATTGCGGTCGCAGGCATCATGCTGTCCGTATTCTACGGCCAGTATCAGTGGCTCGCCCGACAGCTCGTTGAAACCAGCGCCGCTGCGTACGACCAACAGGTAAGAGACAGCTTCGAGCAGCGTACCGAAGCGCAACTGCATGCTGCTGCCGTCGAATTTGCAACCATCGCTGAATCGCGCGACAGCCAGGCAATATTGCCGGCACTTAACACCATCCTTATCGCGAATGAAGAACTGACGGGAATCCGCTACGTTGACCGTAACGGGATCACCTACGTGTCGGGCAGTTTTCCAAACACTACCGTGGCCACTTCCATTGTTTGGCTTGACGAGCGCCTATTGGTCTCTTACCCCGTCATGATTGACGAAGCTGAAATCGGCGTGCTGTTCGGCGCCTATGATCTCAGCGAGCTACTTGCGACGTCGGCCCGTTTTACGGCAGAACTTACCAGCACCGAGGTTACCAGCCGGAGAGTCAGTTACGTGTGGGCGGCATCCGGCACACTGGCAGCATTGTTACTGTGTGGCGCTGTTTTTTGGCTTGCCGTCAGGAATCAGACGAAACGCATACGCCAATTAAAATTTCAGGCCGAGAAGCTACGAGACGCCGATTTCGGCGAGCCTTTGTATGTGCCACGGCATGATGAGCTCGGCGATTTGGCATCAGTATTCAACGATATGAGAAATCGACTGCGGCAAACGACGCACTCTCGAGACTATGTTGACAGTATTCTCTCCGGCATGAACGAGGCAATTATCGTCACCGGTAGCGACGGTCGGATTTCCCGGATCAACAAAGCAACAACACATTTGCTCGGTTACGAAGAAGACGAGTTAATCAACATGAGTGTTGACTACCTCGTAAATACGGGCAAGGGCCACTCGCTGGCCGGTGACTCCCCATCCGGGCTGCCGAAAGAAGCCACCTTTGAAAGCAAATTCGGCGAATCAATTCCTGTTTCCTACACCTGCTCTATCGTCGAAGACTCTGCTGGCTCGCCTGCCCGCCGAATTTACGCCGCACAAAACATCAGTGAGCGGCGTCGTGCGGAGAAAAGGATTCGATACCTGGCGCGCATCGATCCGCTAACAAAAATCCCAAACCGCATGCAGTTTCAACATTTACTGCAGCGCGGCATTGCTCGCGCCAGACGTAGCGGCAAGTCACTGTGTCTTTTCTACATCGACATCGATTACTTCAAGGAAATTAATGACACCTTTGGCCATCTTGCGGGGGACACAACCTTGGAGACGGTTGCTGAGCGTCTTTCCGCAGCATTGCCTCAGCACTCGATAATTGGCCGCCTCGCAGGCGACGAATTTGCCGTAATTGTTGACGACCTTACTGCTGATGAGAAAGGTATTGTCGAGACCAGTGAGCTTGCACAAAAATTACTGAGTCGACTGGCCGACCCATTTTTCGTGCAGGGTCACGAGGTATTCATGACCGCAAGTATGGGCATCGCGTATTACCCCAAAGATGCGCCGAACGTCATTGACCTGATTCGGAATGCGGACGCCGCGCTTTACCACACCAAAAAGTCCGGCGGAAATCAGTTTTCCTATTATGCGCCAAGAATGAACGAGGCTTCGGTCGAACGTCTGATGACGAAGAGCAAACTGAAGCGCGCCTTCGAACGCGATGAATTGCTGGTCCATTATCAACCGAAGTACAATCTGGAAACCGGCGAAGTATTCGGCGCGGAAGCGCTGGTGCGCTGGGACCTGCCGGAACGCGGCCTGATTATGCCTGCGGACTTCATTCCGATTGCCGAAGATTCCAGCCTTATTATTGAGATTGGCGAGTGGGTTTTGGACAAGGTTTGCGAGGACTTTCGCATCTGGCAACGGTCTGTGTCCTCTCCTGGGCGGGTGTCGGTCAATCTGTCCTTAAAACAACTTCGGCAATTGAATTTCGTCAGTCGAATAACGTCGATCATGCGCGGCCATGAGGTATCGCCGACGTCTTTGGAGCTTGAGATTACCGAAACCACTTTGATGGATAATCCGGAGCGAACAATCAAGATGCTGGACCAGCTGTACGGTCTCGGCCTGCATCTTGCGATCGACGATTTTGGTACCGGTTACTCCTCGCTTAGTGCGTTGCAGCAATTTCCGATCAGTACATTGAAAATCGACCAATCTTTTGTCCGCAACGTTGTCGTCAACCCGGACGATGCGACTATTGTTGACACTATTGTGCAGATGGGTCGAAACCTGCGCATGGATGTGGTTGCAGAAGGCGTCGAGGACGAAGCGCAGCTGAATTTCCTGCAGAAGCTGGGTTGTACCTATGCTCAGGGCCTGCTATTCGGTGACCCGATGAGCTCAGACAATTACCTGGAATTGTTACTCGCGCAGGCAGACGGAACCGATACGTACCGCGCGCTGTTCGCATGACTTCACTCGGCCGCAACAACGTGCTTAAATTGTGGCGCTCCCATTAACACCTGTGGTTCTGACTGCAGGATCTGACGGAAAGTTGATTCCATGAAAAAAATGACAAAACTCTTGATTTCGCTCGTTCTCCTTACTGCCACTTCAATTGCATTCGCCTGTGATTACCCGGCGCCTCCTAAGAACTTGCCAATGGGCGCGACGGCGACCAAGGATGAGATGCTGGCTGGTGTGGGAGTAATTTCGGAGTATCAGGCGAAAATGACGGTCTACCTTGACTGCATCGAAGCCGAAGAAGTCGTCGCTGTACAAGCTCTGGCTGAAGATGACGTCGATGGCAAAGCGCAAAGCAAAGTGATGTTTGACAAGAAGTTCAATGCAGCTGTGGATGAGCAGACGAGCACGGTCGAGTTGTTTAATGCCGAGATCCGGGCGTTTAAAGCGCGCTCAAATTAGATCCTGTTGTATTGAGAAGTTGCCCGTCACCGGGACGGGCAATTTCAAAGATCGTCGATTTCGCGGGCCACGTCACGTTTGTTTTCAGTGACGATTCTTTCCAATACCCGAATTCGCTCCTCCAATAGATCGATCTTCGCCAGTGACGCCTCCAGGTCGGGGTCGTGCTTCTTCTTTTCGTGCTGCATTTTCAGGTACTTCTGGTAAGTGTCCGCTGCGAAAACCACGGCAACGATACATACGACGTAAAACATTGTGTTCATTGACGCATCCCTTTAGTTAGTTCTGTTCATCAAAGCCTGCGTAGCTCCTGATCCAGCTGAAAACGCCTCGAGGTTACGTGCTTTTCCAGTCGGGCCAGGCGTTCATCCAGTGCCCGGCAACGGCGGTCGATGAACTCAGCGTAGGTCGACTTGTCCGCATCAACTGCTGCACGGTCACGACGCGGTTCGTGTCGACTTCGCGAGCGCCATTCCTTTGCTGTGCCGTGTGCCTTGTATGACTCTGCGGGAATCAGCATTACAGCCGCGAGATAGCCGATCACCGCAACAGGCATCGCTACCAGGAAAGCGACAAACGCCAGGAATCGCGTGGCCTTGATGTTGAACCCGAAGTATCCGGCGAGGCCTGCACATACACCACCCAATATTGCCCGATCCGCGTCCCTGTGGAATCTCCTGTTGGAACCCACACTCGTCGTAGTCATGAGCGTCTCCAATCGTCCCGTCTATAGCGATACCAAAAGTCGTGTTCGTTTTCCCGTCCTGAGTAGACCAGCGGCTTCTCTTTGATCAACAGAGTCGCGCCCAGATAGAGTGCGGCAACCAGCCAGAAAAACAGCAGCAAAGATACTAGCGCAATTACTCGCACCGTCCCGACGCGAAAATTGAAGCGGTCGGCAAGGCCCGCACAGACACCAAAAATCCAGCCATTCTCGCGGTCACGATAGAAACCACGCACAGCTCCGTAGTCCATATTCCATGTATCTCGACTCATCGTTTTAGCTCTCCATCTGCCTTTATTCCGTGCCCGTAGCCGTGGCCTTTTCGGCCGCAACGCGCCTCTTCAAAGCGTCGAACTCCTCTTTGACAGATTCTTCCGCTTCCAGACTAGCAAACTCATGATTCAGGTCCTTGGGCAAACCCAGGTCGTAAGCTTCAACTCGCCCCTCCACATCGTCGATGCGGCGCGTGTACTGCTCGAAGCGCAACATGGCGTCGTCGATCTTATAGTCGTGAATCTTTTTACGGACCGCCAGCCGACTACTTGCTGTCTTGTGCCGCGCTAACAATGACTTTTGGCGGGCCTTGGCATCACCAAGTTTGCTTTCGAGGCGCGCAATGTCCTCATTCAGCTTGGCCAGGCCCTCGTCCACGGCAAGATAGTCCCCTTTCAGAATGTCCACCGCCGCCGCAACACGCGATTTTTCGACCAGCGCTGCCTTCGCCAGGTCCTCGCGGCCTTTGCGCAATGCCAGTTCCGCTTTCATGTCCCAATCGTTGAGATCGCGCTCCAGGGATTCGATCTTTCGATTCAGATCTTTCTTGTCTGCGATTGAGCGAGCGGCTGCCGTTCGAACCTCGACCAGTGTGTCCTCCATCTCCTGAATCATTAGCCGGACAATTTTTTCCGGATCCTCCGCCTTATCCAGAATGGCGTTGATATTGGAGTTCACGATGTCGCTGAATCTCGTGAAAATTCCCATGGCTGTATCCTCTTGTTTGTTGAATGCCTACCTGGGTAATTGCAGCATTCGTGCCAGCTGAACCGGCTGACCATAAGTAATTGTTTTAACAACTAATTTCTTCGAAACTTCAGTATCTGCGGTTGCCCGGTATGGGCTATTTTGACTATTTTCTGGTCATTTTCATCATTCTTTGGCCTAATTGACCAATGTCTCCCGGTTCACAACCACAGACCATCATCGGCGAAGCACCGCTGTTCCTCGAAATGCTGGAACATGTGTCGCGGGCAGCCCCGCTTTCGAAGCCAGTTCTGGTCGTCGGCGAGCGCGGCACCGGCAAGGAACTGATAGCGTCCCGATTGCACTTCCTCTCGGGGCGCTGGGAACAAAAAGTCGTCAAAGTCAACTGCGCCGCACTGACCGAGTCCATACTCGAGTCAGAGCTGTTCGGGCACGAAGCCGGCGCGTTTACGGGCGCGGCCAAAACGCACATAGGCCATTTCGAACGGGCTGATGGTGGCACTCTCATCCTCGATGAGCTTGCGACGATATCGTTGCGCATGCAGGAGAAGATCCTGCGAACGATTGAGTACGGTGAAGTGCAACGAGTCGGTGGCAGCGAAACAATTAACGTCGATGTACGGATTGTAGGCTCGACGAATGCCGACCTGCGGCAACTTTCCAGTGAGGGGCGATTTCGCGAAGACCTGCTGGACCGACTGGCCTTCGACGTCATCACCGTGCCTCCGTTACGAGAACGTGTGGAAGACATCATGCCTTTGGCCCATGCGTTCGCCATCAATATGGCGAGCGAGTTGAAGTGGCGCTATTTCCCGGGCTTCAGCCCAAGGATTTCATCGTCCCTGCTCCGCAATCAGTGGCCGGGAAATGTCCGCGAACTGAAAAACACTATTGAGCGCAGCGTGTATCGGTCCGCTGACCAGGACCAACCCATCTCGACGCTGGCGCTGGACCCATTTGATACGCCCTTCATGCGTGACGAGTCACCCGCCCCTGGCAAGAGCATCCCGGCGAACAGTCGGCGCGCGCCGCTATTGCCTGCAGACCTTTCGCAGAGACTGGTTGATACCGAGGTGAGCCTGCTCAATGCGGCGCTCGAAAAGGCGCGTTTCAATCAACGCCTGGCCGCTGATCTGCTGGGGCTAAGTTATCACCAGTTTCGCGGCAAGCTGAAGAAGTACAAAATCCAGAGCAAGCCGTGAAAGCGGTAACGGGGACACCTTTAACTCTCGTCGCGGAAGCGGCGAACGTAGATGGCACCGGTGCAAAGCAATCCGCAAACAGCGATTCCAGCCCAGGTGGCGGGACTCGTGATGAATTGCACGACATCCAGGTGGGTCAACAAGCTGGTCGCATTCTCAGCAAGACGCCATTGTTCGTCTTCGAAGAATTGTTCGATATTGGCTTTGCGAAATAGCGGAATGCCGTCTCCTCGCCCGAGTACATTCTCTGCGAACACATGGGACCGCAATACGATTCCCTCAAGCAGGCCAATTATGATCAATGGCATGAAGGCCATGAGCAGCGGGGAGCGTTTGGTATAAGCAGAAACGAGCAGAAACCAGCCGATGAACGGCGACATCCAGATACCGCAGGCAATGACGATAATGAAGGCGGCCATCCAGTTATCAAATAGTGCGACAGATCCCCATATCAACGCACCGCCATCCCCACCTTTCATCGAAACCCACAGGCTGACAACGACCAGATTGACCAAGTGGGTTGCGACGATGCCGATGACGGTCGCCACCGGCAAAACAAAAATCGCCGTAAGCAGCTTGGAAATCACCGTTTCCGCATCCGTAATTGGCAGTGAACGCCAGAACAATATGCTTTTGTCCTTGCGCTCCGCGTACAGCGAGTCCAGGCAATAGAAGACGGTCAGAATCGCCAGCGCAATGATGAAAATCCAGGAGGTGCCAAGAAAAAATCCGGTAAGTACCGCTTTCCGCTCCGACTCCCCGGCAATATTCTGGGCACCGAAAATCGCCATATCGAGTTCGGCTGCAAAACCTGATGCGAATACCAGCATTGCCATTACACCTAAGGTAACGATGCTTGCGATCGCCGCTGGAGTTACGTAAATCGAGCGATGCTCCCAGACTTCCCGCTTCATCAGTGCCAGTTGGTGATTGATCATTTTCGCGCCCCCTTGACCTTCGCAACGAAAAGGTCCGCCACTGACGGCGTCCTTATCTCACCGAGTCCCTGCAGGTGCTCACGGCTAACGCCTTCGAACAGCATCACCGACTTGCCGAACATCTGACCCTCTGCGATCGGCCCCAATCCCCTCGCTCGATCTGCTTTTTCTCCGGACGCCGCGATCTCCACATAGGTATCCGCAATCGCCTCCATCGGTGAATCCAGCAGTATCTTGCCGTCGTTAATGAACATGACATCGGTCAGCAGGTTTTCGATTTCCTCAACCTGATGCGTCGTGACCAATATTGTCCGGCCCTCGTCGAAGTAGTCATTCAGAAGATTTGCATAAAATTCTTTTCTGAAAATAATGTCCAGGCCCAGCGTCGGTTCATCGAGCACCAGTAATTTCGCATCGATCGACATGATGATCGACAGATGCAGTTGCGTGACCATGCCTTTCGACAACTCCTTTACTTTGGAGTTGGATTTGATTTTTGTTTGCCGCAGCAATTCCTCGGCGCGCTGGCGAGAGAAGTTCGGGTGGATGGCTTCGACATAGTCGAGCAATTGCGTAACTTTTATCCAGCGCGGCAACACAGCGACGTCGGCGATGAAACAGATATTCTGCATCAGCTGTTTGCGCTGCCTGAATGGGTCGAGACCCATGACAGAAAGTTGCCCTTCACAGTCGGTCAGGCCAAGCAAGGCCTTGAGCAAAGTAGTTTTTCCTGCACCGTTAGGACCGATCAGGCCGAGAATTTTTCCGGCCTCAATTTCGAAACTGACGTTGTCCACAGCGGCAAACGATCCAAAGCGTTTGGTAACTCCACGAGCGCTGACCAGACTACTCATTCTCCCCTCCGGAATCCTTGGATGATCTATTCGATTCTGCTTGCTTCAGCAAATCCGCCACGTCCAAATTCAATCGCTCAATGGTCGACAGGACTGACGGCCACTCCTTCTCGAGAAAGCGCTGCCGCTCTGCCTTAAGTAGCTTCGTTCGCGCACCCTCATTGACGAACATTCCCCGGCCCCGTTTCTTTTCTACGAGACCCTCATCGACCAGCTCCTGGTAGCCCTTGAGTACCGTCAGCGGGTTGAGGCGATATTCGGCGGCTACATTGCGAACCGAGGGCAATGCATCGCCATCCGTCAGCACTTCTTCCAGAATCATTGCAACGACTCTGTCGCGTAGCTGCCGATAGATGGGCTGATCTTCGTTCCACTTCGGATCCATTAAGTAGGTGTTCCCCAATTGCTGCCAGGTTGATGCGCCGAGTTGCCTAAAAAGGCACCGGTCCGGCACGCCGGACCGGTGCATAATTCCGTCGCTACTTTACTCGTTTTCGCCACGGAAATGACTCAAGTCGGTCGCTATAGCAATACTGATCTTCATGGCTGCATCGCCCAGCTGACCGTCAAAATCGATATTGATCCGATCATCCATCACCGCGATTGGTGAGACTGGTTTTCTGAACTCACTGGCTGAAACACTCGCGTCGGCCTGCCCCGCGACCAAAGCGACAACCATGAGCAGCATGACCGCCAGACTGACGTAGTCATTGATTTGTAGGCTAGTTTTAAACATTTTGTGTATCCCCAGCCGCTCCCGGCTGTACAGTGATGTGGTGTTATAGTTGACTATAACACTAAGTCTTTTTATTGCAAGCTTTTTCCTCGCCCTAACCCGTCGCAGCGCCGCGAATCGTTTGTAAGACATGGCCACAGGAAAATTGCATGGCGTGTAGCGGAGACTCACTGACAATCTTATTGGGGGCCAGGCCCGTGCGGCTTTGCAAGGCAGCTACGCTCGCCTATGCTCTGCCAATGAGCCACGTACCCGATGACAGTGCGTTGATGCTGCGCTACCAGGACGGCGATACGGCAGCATTCGAGACCTTGTACCGGCGACATAATGACGCCTTATACCGCTATCTTCTGCGCCTTTGCCGTCATCCGGCGACGGCCGAAGACCTGTTTCAGGATGTTTGGGGCAAAATCATAAAAGCGCGGGCGAATTACAGGCCGACCGCAAAGTTCACCACCTTCTTGTACCGGGTCGCTCACAATTGCTTTATCGATCACGTCCGCCGTAACAAACGGCACGCGAATAACACCGACCTCGATCCCGAGGTGCACGCCGATCCAGCGGAACTACCGGACACACTGGTTGAGCGCAGTTTGGCGAAAGAACGCCTGGCACTGGCACTGCGCGATCTTCCGGAGGACCAACGGGACGCCTTTCTTCTGCACGAAGAAGCGGGCCTCAGTATTGATGAGATTGCTTCCGTAACAGGCTCTAATCGAGAGACGGCCAAAAGTCGGCTTCGTTACGCCGTCAACAAACTTCGCGACGCTATTGAGGAACCGCGATGAGCACTGAGCGCAGCGAAACAGAAGCACAACAGCGCGTCAGCGACGCGTATCGTGAGTTGGATGCGACGAGTGCACCTGAGCATCTGAATCAGGCGATCCTTCTGCGGGCCGCCACCAGGAATAAGCATCGCCTCAATGCGGGTCTTCGCCCTATTGCCTGGACGAAGCCGCTGGCCTGGACTGCGGTCTTCGCGCTCAGTCTGGCTATCATTCTCGAGTTGTCTGAGGTCAATACCGCTATGACACCGGAGCTACCGCCCAGTGCGATAACACCTCCTGCCGGTGCCGGTGCCGGTGCCGGTGCCGGTGCCGGTGCCGATGCGCAGAATAACCCGGCGCAAAATGAAGAACCTGCACCTGAGCGGAGTTTCAGCAAAGCGCGACCCGCCTTACAAACAGACGCACCGGAGCGAGCGGAGTCAATGCCGACACCGCTGTCGAAGAAGGCCGCTTTAGCGGGCTGCGATACAAGGACTCGCGAGTCCCGGGAAGACTGGATGGCGTGCATCGAGGACTTGCGAGTAACGGGTGCCGAGGCGCAAGCTGATCTGGAATACGAGGCCTTATTGCGCAAGTTTCCGCCTGTTGATTGACCAATAAGTAGTCAACACCCGTGTCTGGCGGAGCCTCCGGTGCTAGAATCGCCGACCCCGACAACCTAGAACTTCCTGGAAATAACACGATGAAAGCTCCTGTTCGCGTCACAATTACCGGCGCCGCTGGCCAAATTGGCTATCAACTCGCCTTCCGTATTGCCTCTGGCCAGATGTTGGGCAGAGATCAACCCGTTATTTTGCAGTTGCTTGAGATTCCGCCCGCGCTGCCCGCCTTGCAGGGCGTCGAGATGGAACTCAGTGATTGTGCCTTCAGTACTTTAGCCGGCGTTGTTGCGACTGACGATCCAAACGTCGCGTTCAAAGATAGCGACTACGCATTGCTGGTCGGCGCACGCCCAAGAGGCCCGGGCATGGAGCGTAAAGACCTGTTGCAAGCCAATGCTGCGATTTTCTCCGTACAGGGCAAGGCGATGAATGAGCACTCCAGTCGCAATATCAAGGTACTGGTCGTCGGCAACCCCGCGAATACCAATGCATTGATCGCCAGTAGCAATGCGCCGGATATCGACGCCGCAAACTTCACTGCGATGATGCGCCTCGATCACAACAGGGCTAAGGCTCAGCTCGCGATCAAGACCAACTCGAGTGTCAACGACATCACTTGTATGACGGTCTGGGGCAACCATTCCGCAACACAGTATCCCGATGTAAGCCATGCCAGTATTTCAGGCAAGAAGGCAACCGGGTTGCTGGACCAGGGCTGGCTCAAAGATGAGTTCATTCCTGTGGTGCAGCAGCGTGGCGCCGCTATTATCAAGGCGCGCGGCGCGTCGTCAGCGGCATCGGCCGCATCAGCAGCTATCGATCACATGCGAGATTGGGCTCTCGGTACACCCAAGAATGATTGGGTCAGTATGGCGATACCGGCAGACGGCAGCTACGGCATCGAACCCGGCATCATCTATTCCTATCCGGTGCGTTGTGCCGGCGGCAACTATGAAATCGTCCAGGGACTCAGTATCGATGACTTCAGCCGCACCCGCATGGCCGCAACCGAAGCCGAGCTGCGTGAGGAACGCGCTGCGATAGAAGAACTGCTATAAAGTGAAGGCTGCGTTTCTATTGCGTAATTGATCAGTCCAGCGGAGGCTCCCATCTTGTCAGGATTTACAACAGGTTTGTTTTGGTTTTTGCTGTTCTTCGGCGGCGGAATATTCCTGGCTTACCGGCGCATCGATCTCCTGACCTCAACAGTCGCAACCGCAATTGCCGTCGCTGCATATGTGGTGCTGGGTGACGGCCACTGGCTTTGGAAACTCCTGCTGATTGCCGCTTTTGGCGTGATGATCGTGCCAAACCTGATCGAGTTTCGCCGCGAAAAGCTCACCAAACCGCTACTAGCGATTTACCGCAAGATGCTTCCTTCAATGTCGGACACGGAGCGTGAAGCGCTGGAGGCGGGCAACGTCTGGTGGGATGGCGAGCTGTTTTCCGGCATGCCGGAGTGGGATCGGCTTATATCGTATCCGGCACCCAAGCTGTCCGCAGAAGAACAGGCATTTCTTGACGGCCCCTGTGAAGTGCTGTGCGAGATGCTCGACGATTGGGATATTTGTCACGAACGTGCCGACATGCCGAAAGAGGTATGGGACTACATCATTGAGAAACGATTCTTCGCAATGATCATTCCCAAGCAGTATGGCGGCCTCGAGTTTTCGGCGTACGCGAACGCTGCCGTCATCGCCAAACTGGCCGGACGCAGCCCGACCGCTTCTTCAACGGTCGGCGTACCCAATTCGCTGGGTCCCGCTGAACTCCTGCTGCACTACGGCACCGAGGAACAAAAACAGCACTACCTGCCAGGGCTGGCAGCCGGCACTGAAATCCCCTGCTTTGCGTTGACGTCACCGCAAGCCGGATCGGATGCCGCCGCGCTGATCGACAACGGCGTGGTTTGCAAAGGCAAATGGAAAGGCAAAACCATCACCGGCATCCGCCTCAACTGGAACAAGCGCTACATTACGCTCGCACCCGTAGCGACCGTTCTCGGCCTCGCCTTCAAACTGTACGACCCCGACCACTTGATTGGTGATGTTGACGAATACGGCATCACGGCAGCACTGATCCCGACAAACACTCAGGGAGTCGAAGTTGGGCGTCGCCACCATCCTCTGACGATTCCGTTCCAGAATGGACCGACCTCCGGCAAAGATGTGTTTGTGCCACTCGACTACATCATCGGCGGCGCCGAAATGGCCGGCAAAGGCTGGAAGATGCTGGTCGAACTGCTATCCGTCGGCCGCGCGATCACCTTACCGTCAACGGCATCCGGTGGCGGCCAGGCCGCAAGCTATGCTACCGGTGCCTACGCGGTAATCCGCAAGCAATTCAATACATCCATTGCCAATTTTGAAGGCGTCGGTGAGGCACTTACCCGTATTGCCGGGCACACCTACATCATGAATGCGGCCGTAGCGGTCACTGCAGGTGCTATCGATCAGGGCGAAAAACCTGCCGTTCCATCAGCAATTCTTAAGTACCACTGCACGGAAATGGGACGAAAGGTTGCCAATGACGCGATGGATGTTCATGGCGGAAAAGGCGTCATGCTCGGGCCAAATAATTACCTCGGCCGCGGCTTCATGGCGACGCCGATCGCAATTACCGTTGAAGGTGCGAACATTCTGACGCGCAGCCTGATCATTTACGGGCAGGGAGCGATTCGTTGCCACCCCTTCGTGTTAAGAGAGCTGAATGCAGCAGGCGACGAAGATCTGGATCGTGGCCTGATCGAGTTTGACTCCGCGTTGTTTGGTCATATTGGATATGCGATCAGCAACATGGCCCGTTCATTCTTTCTTGCTCTCACACACGCAAAATTCAGTCGGGTTCCGCTGAACACGCCGACCCGCCGCTATTATCAAAACATCAATCGCTACAGTGCCGCCTTCGCGCTGGCGTCCGATTTCGCAATGTTGACGATGGGCGGTGGGCTGAAGAAAAAGGAACTGCTGTCAGCGCGACTCGGCGACATTCTGAGCTCAATGTACCTGGCATCGACGGTGCTCAAGCACTTCGAGAATCAGGGGCGCCGCGCCACCGACCTGCCCCTGGTTGAATGGTCTGTCCGCACCCTGATGTACCAGGCTCAGGAAGCTCTGCATTCTTTCCTGCGCAACTTTCCGAACCGCTGGGTTGCCGCTCTGTTACGCGTATTTATTTTTCCGCGCGGTCGCACCTACTCGGCGCCATCGGACGAGATTTCGAGAAAAGTCGTCGCGTTGATAACCACGCCCGGCGAAGCACGCGAACGCCTTAGCCAGCTTGCTTACACAACGCTGGAACCCGGCAATCCGCTCGGGCTGCTTCAGGAGGCACTGGAACTCGCGACGGAATATGAACCGATCGAACGCCGCTTGCGACAGGCCAGAAAAGAAGGCCTGCTGTCTTCCGACTACCTCGGCACGCAAATCGGTGAAGCGGAAAAGGCGCAGGTCATTAGCAAAGCCGAAGCACGAAATATGCGCGCTTACCACGACAAGGTACTGGCTCTACTGGCCGTCGACGATTTTGCTCCCGAGGAACTATCGCGCAACAGTCGGTCGCCCGCGGCAACGGTAAAAGTGTCCACGCCCGAAACGCCTGCCAAGAAAAAGACCCGCAAGAAAAAAACAGCCAAGAAAACGTCCAAAAGCAAAAAAGACGTCTGAAAAGACGTCGGTAGCCTATGACGAACTATGCCGGCCCTTTGTATGAGATCAGTTTTGTCGTCACGGGCGAGGCGCCCCCGGACTTCGAAGCCTGGCTGGAAGAACTCGGCAGAACCGCGCAGCACCATGCAGGCATCGACAATGTTCGGATGTTTAACGACGGTCTGGACAGCGACGGCAATTCGATCCGTACCTGTCAGTTTCTGGCTCGAGACGACAACGCGCTGGACGAACTTCTTGATAGCTATTTTTCTGAAATCGATGCCGATGCCGCAACTCGATTTGGCGAGCAAATCCGGGTTGAAAGCCACACCTTGCGCGAAGATCACGCGCAAGACCTGCCAGCTAACGAAAGCCCCGCCTGCCTGAACTGCGGCACACGGCTCAGAGGTCAGTACTGTGGCAACTGCGGACAACGTTCGCGCGGTCGACTTATCAGCATCTGGCAATTACTCCGCGAAGCTTTCGGCGACCTCTTCGAACTCGACTCCCGATTGTGGAGAACGGTACTACCGCTGCTGTCGAGGCCCGGCAGACTGACGAAAGATTATCTCGAGGGTCGGCGCGCCCGGTACATGCCGCCATTTCGGACGTACCTGGTACTCAGTGTCATCTTCTTTTTGGTCGCGTTTTTCGACCCACAGGGCTTCAAACAGATTATCGATCCGGACCCTGAGCCAGGCGCGGAAGAAATTGCCAGCACGCAGGAGTCTGCGAAGAACGCGGCAAGCGACGAAACTGCGGCAATGGAAAAAGCCCGCGAAAAACTCGAAGCACTGGAGGCCGAAGGAAAAGTCCCGCCCGAAGTCCTCGAAGAATTTGCATCCGGCGGCGGCTTCTCGGTCAACTTTGGTGATGACGAAGAAGATGACGATAGCCTTTTCTTCGGCGATTGCGAAGATGCGAAAATCTCAGGTGACGATGATTTGCCGGAGTGGATAAAGAAGCGCTTCACGGATGAACGCGTAAAACAAATATGCGAAAGGAACAATGCCCGCGGCAGCGAAAATTTCGTCGATGCGGTCGCAGACTACATTCCGGTTGCACTCATTGTTCTGCTGCCGTTGATGGCATTGGTTCTCAAGATTCTATACCCGCTGTCACGACGATACTTTGTCGAGCACCTGCTGTTCTTCGTCCATTTTCATGCCTTTTTCTTTCTCATGCTGGTGTTACAAATCCTGTTCGCGGGCTTCACAGGCCTGCTGGGCCCTGAGGAAGGTGCGATTGAAAGCCTCAGCACCCTGATCATCGTGATAGCCTCGTTCTACATTCCCGTGTACCTCTACAAAGCAATGCGTCTCGTGTATGGACAAGGGCACCTTGTAACGATATTCAAATATCTCTTATTGCTGGTTGCCTACCTGACCGGCGCGACCTTTACCATGCTCGGCGCATTACTGTTTGCCGTGTTGTCAGCCTGACCGAAGGATTACCCCATGAAAACTCGATCCCTGAAAATTCGAACACTGTCACTTTGCACCCTCATTCTGGTTTTGGGCGCCTGCACTGACAAGCCAGTGGATACGCCCGCTGCCACGCAATCAAACGCGGCGCCTGAACCTGTCGCCATACCGCGCACAGAATCCGCAGAGGGCGCCAGCGTATTTTTCATAACACCGAGTAACGGTGCGACTGTCGGCAACCCAATCAACATTGAGTTCGGCACAGAGGGTATGGAGGTCGTCAAGGCAGGCGACAACCAGCCACATTCCGGGCACCACCATTTATTGATCGATACCGGTCTGCCGGACCTGACCCTGCCGATTCCGGCGGACGAGAAGCATGTGCATTTCGGGGACGGCAGGACGGCGACCGAAATCTCCCTGCCTCCTGGCGAGCACACGCTGCAAATGCTGCTCGGTGACCACCTGCATATTCCGCATAATCCGCCGCTATTTTCGGAAGTTATTACCGTAACCGTAGAATAAGTAGTTGAGAGTAAAGTCCGGGGACACTAAAATCGTCGGGTTAACCTGACACCCATCATGAACCTATCCATGCCTAGAAAGCCTATCGGAATCAGCGGACTCGCCGCTTACATACCGCCGTATCGCGTGTGGCTGGAGGATTGGTGCAACTGGACAGATAATCAGTGGCCAAAGATTCGCGAAGTCGTCGGGCGGAGTTTTCGCGTCCGCGGCCCGGATCACAGCGTGTACACGATGGCGGCCAACGCCGTTATCCGGCTCATCGACCAATACGATGTCGACCCCAGCCGAGTAAAATTCCTCGGCCTCGGTACGGAATCCAGTACGGACAATTCGGCAGGCGCGATCATCGTAAAAGGCATGGTCGACCAGGCACTGATTGCGCGCGGCAAAGCGCCGATTTCGCGTCGCTGCGAAGTACCGGAGTTCAAGCACGCCTGCCTCGGCGGTGTGTACGGCATGAAAGGCGCCATTCGGCACCTTGCCCTCGACGGCGCTGGAGGTCAGGCCATCGTGGTCTGTGCCGATATCGCCGAATACGCTCGAGGTAGCTCCGGAGAACCCACCCAGGGCGCCGGTGCCGTCGCCATGTTGCTGGAAGAAGACCCCAAGCTGGCTGTCGTTGACCTGATCGCATCAGGCTCCGCATCCGACTACCGGATCATGGATTTTCGTAAACCCATGCTGCGTTTTTGCGGCCAGGACCGATCCGAATCACACCAGGTGCAGGACTTTCCGGTATTTAATGGCAAGTACTCGACGACCTGTTATGTCGATGAGACGCTGCACGCGCTTGATGACATGTACCAGAAGCGCGGCCTTAATTCGATCCAACATCTGCGCTCACTAAGCTGCCTGTTTTTGCACCGCCCGTATCGGCGTATGCCGGAAACAGGACTCGCTGTTTCCTACTTGTTTGCACTGGCGCAAGGCCGGGCCGAAGATCGCGCCGAACTCGCCTCATATTGCTACGAGGCTGGCGTTAACGTCGATGCCTTGCTTGCCGAAATGGCCAGTAAACCGGACATCTCCGGCTTCGCCGGACCCGACCGACACCAGATCGAGGCCTATCCTCTTGCGATGGCAGCGCTGAGCGCATTCCGCGCATCACGACATTATCGCCACGAAATTCTCGACAAACTACGACTTGGCAGCGACACGATGCTCGATCTCGGCAACCTCTACACGGCAGCGCTGCCAGCATGGATGGCGGCCGGATTCGAGCAGGCTCTCGAAGAAAATTCCTTATCGGCCGGTGAAGAAGTGCTCACTTTGGGCTACGGCAGTGGTGACGCTGCAGAAGTCATACCGTTTTTCATGGCCGAAGGCTGGCGCGAAGCCACCGCGAAAATTCATTTCGCGGACGCGATGGAACTTACGATTGATCTCGACCGCCAGCAATACGAAGCGCTGCACGATGGCCGGCGTGTGAAGGGTTTGGACTACATCGCCAGAAACGAGTTTGTCATCGACCGTGTCGGACAAAGCCAGGGTCGTCACTTCTCGGACCTTGGCATCGAGTACTACCGCTATATCGCATAGCGCGCCAGCGTTGCGGCGTGTTCCTCGCACAAGGTTCGCCATTCCGTCTTGAACCAGGGTGTGAATCGCTGCGGAAATTGCGCGAGCTCCTCACTCAATCCTTGCGCCGAAACATAGCGGACGCTTTCGATCTCGCTGTCATTGGGCCTGACTTCGCCGTCCAGAGTGCCCAGGTAAACGTGGCACAGCTCATTCTCCGATCCCTCAGCCCCAAATTCCGCCTGGTAACGAAACCAGTAAATGTGCTCGAGTGTTGCCGCAACATTAAGCTCATCACTTAGACGACGTTGCGTTGCCACCGACAAGGACTCTCCACGTCGCGGGTGACTGCAACAGCTGTTGGACCAGAAGCCGGGCCACAATCGCTTTTGATTGCCGCGCTGCTGCAGCAATAATTCGCCCGCGGCATTGAACAGAAACAAGGAGAAGGCCCGGTGCAAAACACCTTCGCCGTCATGGCAGTCTGCTTTTGTGCCAAATCCAGTCTCGTTGTCATTGGTGTCAACGAGGATGAGTTGCTCACTCTCCGACGACACATTGCGGTGCATATCACTCAACGTGCTCTCCTTTGCACTCTCTGGACATCAACGTTCGGTAGCCGGCTATTTGCAGCGCGGTCCTGACGTCGTCTTCTTTTCCGGGGCACAGTGCCACGATTGAGCCACCGCCGCCGGCGCCCGTGAGTTTCGCACCCAGCGCACCGCTTTCCCGGGCAATTGCGACCATGTTCTCGAGGTCGGGCGTAGACACTTCAATCGCGTTTAACAGGCCGTGACACATATTCATCATATGCCCTAATGCTTCATATCGTCTCGCCACTAACGCGTCTGCGCCAGCAAGGCTCAGTGCATCGATCTGATCGAACAGGGCGTCATAAGCCTGCGGATTTTGTTCGCGACGCTGGCGAACTGCAGCGACCTGCTCGAGCGTGGATCCCGGTGCATGGCTAAATGCGATGACCATTGGTGGCAGTTCAGTCAGCACAAGTTCGTTCTTTTTAAGCGTTGCCTGTTTCTGAAACAACAAGGCCCGCCCATAACTGGAGACGGTGTTGTCGATACCGGACGGGTTACCATGCGCAAGTTTTTCGCAAGCGTAGGCAATGTCATTCAGTTCAGCGACGTCCAACTCCAGTTTTATGCACCGCGCCATCGCATGCGTGATTGCGACCGCAATCGCGGCTGATGAGCCCAGCCCCATACCCCGCGGCAGTGACGATCGCACTTCAATCCTGAAGTCGCTTTCGGCATTGGCATCAAAGACTGCGAGCCTGCTGCGAATTGTATTCACCGTCGCGTCAATACCTGCATCGCTATTATTGTCGATGGCAGCGGACAGACCCCAGTCCGGCACTGTCAGCGTCGTGCCGTTGCGTGAATGTGATACCGATGCGGTAACAGCATCCATTATCGGTAGCGCGACCGCGTGCCGCCCATAAACCACAGCATGTTCGCCGAGCAAAATAATTTTGCCGGCGGCCGATGCCGTCGCGACTGTGGATCCTGTGACGCTGCCGGTATCAGCAGATTCGATAGCGGCGAGTATCTCCGCTGCCTTCCAGTCTTTGATCTCGCCAGAAGCGACCAGCCTGTCGACAACGTCGTCCAACAGTGCATCCGGCGTTCCAGCGGCCGCGGCAAGGCTGCGCGCATGCAAGCGCATGTGACCTTGTTGGATACCGCCAGCCGCGAGTGCACGCAGCGCCGCGAAATTCTGTGCCAGGCCAACGCAGGCCATTAACTCCGCCAGTTGCGTGGCCGATTGCACACCACTGATCGCCAGTCCGAGTGCGGCAGCGGGATTCGATGACAACGTGCCGCCGACAATTCCTGCCTTGACCGGCAAGGCGATGTCACCCTGCAAATCACCATCCGCGGTGACCGACCAACGCGTCAACGCCGAGTAGTGTCCGCTGCGTGCGGCCCAGGCATGTGCGCCCGCCTCAATGGCGCGCCAGTCATTGCCCGTCGCAATCGCGAGCGCATCGATGCCGTTCATCACGCCCTTGTTGTGCGTCGCCGCTCGATGGGAATCTGTATTGGCGATGTCCGCCGCCAGGACGATGCGGTCACGGACTTCGTCGCCGCTCATCTCGCCACTCGCCAGGTCGGCCGCGGCATATCGAACGGTTGCCGTGACGATCGATCGATCCGCAAGATTCGAAAGAATTCTTAGCGCGATGTCACCGCCGCTGATTTGCGCAATTCTGGGTGCGATCGCCTCACAAATGGTGTTGACCAGATTGGCGCCCATCGCATCGCAGGTATCCACGAGCACATGCACTACGATCAAAGGACGATTATCAGGCAGGCTCAACACTCGAAACTCAATATCTCTTACACCGCCGCCGCGCACACCAAGCCTGGGATGTACACTGTCCGCCAGCTCACGCAATTCATCGGCGGCCGCCGTCAGCGCCCCCAGTCCAGCGTCAATATCCGCGATGCCCACTACATGGATTTGCCCGGCGAGCAGGGACTCTTCAAGTTCAGCTGAAAATCCGCCACTGCTTCTTGCCAGCGCTGCAGCACCACTCAATGCCGCAACAATGGACGGCTCTTCTACGACCAGGGGCACTATGCACTCTCGCCCGTTCACTATGAAGTTGGGCGCGATCGCTAGCGGTAACCCGAATACGCCAACGACATTTTCGATGATCTTGTCAGCCGCAGGAGCAGCGATTACCTGGCGACCTCCCTGCAAATCGCGGGCCGCCGCGGGCGACAGGAATCCCAGCTTTTCGAGTTCCGCGATGCGCTCCGGAACACTCATGCGGTAGAACCCCGACAAACGCGAGCTCGTCATCGTCGCTCTGCCGTTGCCGGATCGGCTGGGGATTTATCCATACACACGCCAGTCGTAGTCAGTTCGCAATCCAGTATCGTGTATTTCGTCGGCAGCTTGTTGACGAACGCCGCCAGCGCTGTCTCATTCGTGCCGAACACGATGCCTATGTCCCCACCGCCAGCGCCGCAGGGTTTGTAAACCAGGTTGTCCGCCGTCGCGGCGCGCCACAGTTCCTCGTGACCAGCATCGAATATGCCAAGGTCATGGTCAACACTGAATCGAAACAGGGCTTCGCAATAAGATTGATACTCCGCTAACAAACGCCCTGCATCGCCGCTCGCCCAGACCTTCGCCATCGATTCCGATGCGCTTGCGAGCCGAACGCGAGATGGCTTGCTGAGTCCGACGTCGAGTTTTCCGAGCTGCTCCCGGGTGCTCGCCGAGATGCCGGTCCAGATCAGGCGATAAAACAGCTTATCGGGCCAGTCGAGCCGCCTGTTCGCCCATCCTTGCATGCAGTATTCGATTAAGCCACCTGTCACGCTGCAGGCAACGTCAACACCACTGCCGGCGCCGCCCTGCAATGCAGCATGTGCCCGTCGGGCAACGGCAGCGACGTCCGTCGACTCCTTGAGCGCGGCGCAAAGGGCAACGGCCAACGCCGCACTCGAGCCTATCCCTGTTTTCTTCTTAGTCTTCGCATCTGTGAATGCCGCCGTGTCGAGCTGCAACGACATTGCAGTTTGCCGGTCGAGATCAACGGCATTCAAAGCCGCGTCTACCAGTGCGAACGCTGCCTGCCCGACCTCCCACAAAACTCCGGACTCCGTCATTCGAAAATGACCGACTTCATCCGTGTAATCGGGTGCACGTACTTCGGAGACCTCGCCGTCAATGTGCTCAAGGACTATTTGCGCACGGCGATTAACCGCCATGGCGATGGCCGGCGCTCCATCAAGCACGGCGTATTCGCCGGCCAGTACGATTTTCCCCGGCGCACTGGCGAGTACTCGAGCTGTCATGCGACCTTGACCACCCGAGCCGCCGGACCGAGGCTGCTGGTCATTATCGACTGAACACCGGCTGTATTCGTCAGCGCCTGTCGCACCTGCTCCGCATCGTCGGGCAAACAAACCGCTTTCACCTGCGGGCCCGCGTCGATCGTAAAAAACACATTACAACCCTCGCCCTGCAATCGTCTGACCGTCTGCAGACATCGCATCGTCGCCGCATTCCAGTAAACCATCGGCGGTCTGGAGGCCCACATTACGGAATGCATCTTCAGGCAATTGTGTTCAGCGATGGTCGCGAGTTGCGCAAAATCACGCTGCTCTATGGCGGCACGAGCGATGTCGAGATCGTGCTCTTGTTGCGCAACCCAGTTATCGTAAAACGGTGAAGTCTGACGGGATATTTCCATCGCCTCGGTCGAACCCGTCGATTTCGCGCCTGTCTCCGTGATAGCGACCACGACTTCGAGAGGCCAGGACTCCAGCTCGCACAATGAGCTGACCTCTATCGTGTCGCCCGTATTTCGCAATTCGGCAAAGCCGCCGATCAATGAGCGCGCTGCCGATCCGGACGCCGCGCCGGCAAGACGCGCCAGCTCAATCGTCGAGTAGGACAAGTTCGCGGCCGCAGCGGCAGCCACGCTGGTCGCGGCAAATGCAGATGCCGAGGATGCGAGTCCGGCCGCTATCGGGAAATTGCTGCTGCTCCGGACCCTGGCTCGCGATCGCTGCGCGCCGAGAACCCGGTCGAGGCACGCACTGATCCGCGGCAGCATCGACGGGCTCTGCGCGCCATTGACCAGCAAGGCGTCGGCTGGCAAATCATCGACCAGCTCGACATCGACTTCCGTATGCAGCGAGCTCAGGGTAATCGAGATCGAGCCAACCGCCGGCAGATTACGCGCAACATCACGCTTGCCCCAATACTTGATCAGAGCAATGTTCGGTTGTGCGATGGCGGTCGCCCGCATATCAGTGTTTCCCTAGATTTGGAGCCAGTGAAGGACGCGAATTATAGCCCAGCGGAGCCCGCGCACAGCGCCTGAATTCCGTGTACGCTACATGGCCCCACGATTTGCGAGTTTGTTTTGTCCGACAGCTTTGAATACCGGATCGATGCCTATACGGCCCGCGTCAATGACAGGCTGGACGCGTCCTTGCCGCTCGCAACCACAACGCCTGAGCGACTGCACCATGCCATGCGTTATGCAGTCCTTAACGGCGGCAAACGGGTACGCCCGCTGCTGGTGTACGCGGCCGGCGAGTGCCTGGACATCGATGCCGGTCTGCTCGATGCACCCGCGGTCGCCATCGAACTGATTCATGCTTTTTCGCTGGTGCACGACGATCTGCCGGCGATGGACAACGATGACCTGCGACGCGGCAAGCCCACCGTGCACAAACAATACGACGAGGCCACCGCGATACTTGCGGCTGACGCCCTGCAGCCGCTGGCTTTTTCAGTGCTGGCCAACATCGAAGGCGTGCGACCGGGAGCCGCGATTCAGCTGGTTCGACTGATAACCGATGCCTGTGGTTCTACCGGCATGACCGGCGGCCAGTCGATCGACCTGGCTGCCGAAGGCAAGGCCTTGTCTGCCGTTGAGCTCGAGTACATGTACTCACTGAAAACGGGTGCACTGATACACGCGGCTGTCGTTTCAGCCGGCCTGTTGCATAACGATCTGGCGGCGGCTGATGCGGCGGCGCTCGATCGATTCGGTCGGGACATAGGAATCGCGTTTCAAATCAAGGACGACATCCTCGACGTCGAGGGTGACACCGACGTCATCGGCAAACCGGCCGGATCGGATGTCTCGCTGAATAAGGCAACCTATCCCGCCATGCTGGGACTGGATGCTTCGCGAAAGCGCTGCGACGAGCTCCTTGCCGAGGCAATCGCCGGTCTCGACCGATTCGGCACGGCGGCGGCACCGCTCGAGTGGCTCGCGCGCTACATCGTCGAGCGCGGCCGATAGCGCTATGGCAGCTTCGGCACGCAGCATTCTGCATGTTGATATGGACGCCTTTTACGCCTCCGTCGAACAGCGGGACAATCCGGAACTCGTTGGCAAACCGGTAGTTGTCGGCGGCGGTAGCAACCGCGGCGTGGTTGCGGCGGCGAGCTATGAAGCCCGCAAGTTTGGCATCCGCTCTGCTATGCCGATGGCCGAGGCGATGCGTCGCTGCGATCACCTGGTTCGAATAGCACCGAGAATGTCTCACTATGTCGATGCGTCCGAGCAGATCTTCAGCGTCTTCGGTGAGTTCACGCCGCTCGTTGAAGGACTGTCACTGGACGAAGCCTTTCTCGACGTATCGGCCAGCGTCAAATTATTCGGTTCACCTTCCGAAATCGCTGCGCGCATAAAGCAACGCGTCAAGGAGCAGACTCGTCTCACCGCGTCGGTCGGAGTTGCTGAGAATAAACTGGTCGCCAAGATCGCGTCCGATCTCGACAAGCCCGATGGACTGACCGTTGTTATGCCGGACGACTACGGGAACAGACTCGATCCTCTGCCGGTGCGCGTCATACCCGGCATCGGCCGCGAAACCATGAAACGTCTCGATGCCATTGGCGTTGCAACCGTTCGCGATCTGCGACTCGCCCACGATCGCGATCTCGAGCCGATATTTGGCCGCTATACACAGAAAACCCGCGAACGGGCAGCGGGAATCGATCACCGTCCTGTCGTTCCGAGCCGCGACGAAAAATCGATTAGTGCAGAGGAAACCTACGATGAGGACCTGTCTCAGCCCGCCGACATGGATCGGGAGCTGCTGCGCCTGGCCGAGCGCACCGCGACTCGATTGCGAAAATCCGGCCTTGTAGCCACGACGGTACAGATAAAGATTCGCCGCGCCGACTTTACGACTTACACCCGCCAGCAAAGCCTGAAACCGCCGTCTAATAGCACCGACCAGATTTGCAAACTTGCGCGCGAACTTCTTAATAGCTGGCTGACCAGCAACGCGGGCGCCAGGATCCGCTTGCTGGGCGTTGGCGGCAGTAATCTGGCGCCCGCGCTGCAGACTGATCTATTCGCAGGCGACACAGCACAAAGTACATCGGCCATTGATACCACGGTCGATGAAATCCGCGAAAAATTCGGCTCGCTGTCATTAGGACGAGCGAAGACTCTCGATCGATAGGGTAGAATCCAGCCGATGTACACGGGCTTTTTTGGACTCCACGAAAAACCATTTTCGATAACGCCGGATCCGCGTTACCTGTTCATGAGCGCGCGGCATGGCGAAGCGCTCGCTCACCTGGTTTACGGCGTTACGGAAAGCGGCGGCTTCGTGCAGCTAACCGGCGAAGTAGGCACCGGCAAAACCACGCTGGTCCGATCCCTGTTATTGAACCGCATGCCGGACAACGCCGATGTCGCTGTGGTCCTGAATCCCCAGATCACGGCACACGAATTCCTGCTGACGATTTGTGAAGAACTCGGCGTCGCGGTTCCGGAGCAAAAAGAAAGCATCAAGGCACTGACGGACGCACTCAATCATCATCTTTTGAGTGCACACGCCAAGGGCAGACGCACGATTCTTGTCGTTGACGAAGCGCAGAATCTCGCGCCGGCAGTTCTTGAACAGGTGCGACTGCTGACTAATCTCGAGACAGCGAAACAGAAGTTGTTGCAGATCATCCTGATCGGGCAGCCTGAACTGCGCGAGCTGCTCGCCCGCAATGACCTGCGCCAATTGGCGCAACGCATTACCGGCCGCTATCACCTTGAGCCGTTGACGCGTGAGGAAACCGGCCAGTACGTGGAACATCGATTGCGAGTCGCGGGCGCACTCGGCGAAGTCATTGACGGCTCCGCGAAAAGAGAAGTCTTCCGAATCTCCCAGGGTGTGCCGCGACTCATCAATGTTATTTGTGATCGCGCGCTGCTGGGCGCTTACAGCCAGGAGTCACGAGTGGTGACCCGGCGACTGATCAAGCGGGCAGCGGCCGAGGTTTCCGGCGAACTCGGCGGCAGCTATTTATGGCGCCGTGTTGGTCTCGCAACCGCGTTCATTGCCGTCGCCGTTATCGCGGCCAGCATTTGGGCGCTGACGCGTAACCCGCAAACCATCGACGTTGATCCCGGGCCGGTAGCAGCGACGCAAACGCCAGTCGAGGTAACTGGCGTTGCGCTGGCGCAGGACACAATCGAGCCGCCCCCTGAACCAACAACGCCAACACTGGCGGAAGCGCTCGCGCTCGCTGACGAACTGACTACCACAGACTTCGCGATGGCATCGATCTTCGAACTTTGGGGTCTTGAATACACGCGTGGCACCGTGAATGCCTGTTCACAGGCTGCCGCTGCAGGCCTTGCCTGCCTTTCGGACAGAGGTTCCTGGAATGGGCTGCGACAGTTGAATCGACCCGCCGTTCTGACCGTCATTGATGCAGACGGCGACGCGCATGAAATTGTCCTGACCGGCATACAAGGCGACACTGCGGAGCTATCGCTCGGCGGCGTTGCTGTCACGCATCCGGTCAGCGAAGTTTCCGATCTTTGGTTTGGTCAGTTCCTGCTGCTGTGGCGCCCTCCCTCCGGAGTGCCGGTCGCGCTAACGCCGGGGTCGCGCGGCGCAGAGGTACTATGGCTACGCAAGAATCTGGCGGAAATTGATGTTCGCTACGAAACGGACAACATGGACAGTGACGAATACGACAGCAATCTTCAAAGCACGGTACGACAGTTTCAAAAAGACCATCGTCTCGACATAGACGGACTTGCCGGACAGCAAACCTTGATCGTCGTCAGTTCGCTGCTGGCCCCTGACGGCTCGCCACGACTTCTGAGGCCCTGACGCATGTCTTTCATACTCGATGCGCTAAAAAAATCGGAAACCGAGAGGCAACGCCAGGGCGGCACAGAATTTACGGTTTTACCTGTGAGCCCAGCGTCCTCCTCCGTACCGCGCTGGTTGTGGATAGTCGGCGCGCTGCTGATGATTAATCTTTTTGTGCTCGTCGGTCTGCTGCTCAGGCCGGACGCCGGTCCGAGCCAATTGCCCGTCGCTACTATCGAAACCAGCCGCCCGACGCCGGAAGTCGCAAACGACGCAGAAAGCAGTTTTGAGCAAAAGGTGGCCGCGGCGAAACAACGACCACCGGTACAACAAGCTAGCGACTCGACTGCCGACGTAACAAGCCCCTCGAGTCCGCCGGTGCAGTCCGTACTGATCTCCCAGAACCCCGCAGAAGTTCCTGCATCAGACCGCTACCCGACCTTGCAGGAAGTCCAGGCCAGCGGCACAAGCCATCTCCCGGACCTGCACCTCGACATCCATGTGTACAGCGCCGTGCCTAAGGATCGCTTCGTGTTCATCAACATGACCAAGCTGCGAGAAGGCTCGCAACTTGCGGAAGGACCGGTAGTTGCGGAAATCACTCCCGATGGCGTCGTCCTCGGGCACCAGGGGCAATACTTTCTGTTGCCGCGTGATTAGCGGCAGCGGTAGCGTTTGAACGAGCCTGCCTGCAGGTCGTCTGTTGATGGCAAGGCGCTGGCCGCTGCGCTGGTATCGGGAATTCATCGCGTCATCGGGCAACAGGAATATCTGAATCGCATTAATGTCTTTCCGGTCGCTGACAGCGACACCGGCACCAATCTGAGCCTTTCCCTCGGCGCCGCTCTGGGCGTACTGCAGGATCAATCGGACAAACATCTCGGCACCCTGTTGGCCGCGATGGCTGATGCATTGCTGGACGGAGCGCGTGGAAATTCCGGCGCGATCATGGCGCAGTTTTTTCAGGGCATGAGCGACTCTGCAGGGAACCGATCGCAGTTTACGAGCCGCAGCTTCGGCGCGGCCGCAACCCAGGGCTCCCAATACGCTCACGACGCCTTATCGCAACCGCGTGAGGGAACCATACTCTCGGTGATCGCGGCATTTGCCGACAGTATTGATCAGCAAACCACAATCAATCCGGACCGCGAACTGGCAGCGGTGCTTAAACAGGCCAGGCAGGCAGCAGAGCTTGCGCTTGCCGAAACGCCGAAGCAGCTGGATGTGCTGCAAAAAGCCGGCGTGGTTGACGCAGGGGCCAAGGGCTTTGCAGAACTCGTCGGCGGCATTGCCGATCATCTTGGCGAAGGCATAGCGACTCCGATGCCCGAAACGGCGCTGCTCGCAGATATTCAAACGCCCGTAGCATTTTCCGCGGCTGACAACTCGTCCCGCTATCGATACTGCACTGAGTGTCTCGTGACAGCCGTCGATATTCCGCGCCGCAAACTTCGCGAAACACTGGCTGATCTGGGCGACTCTCTGGTCCTCGCCGGCAGCAAGCGCAAAGCAAAAGTTCATATTCATGTCGATGACCCTGACGCTGTGTTCAGAGTCGCGCGGCAGTTTGGCGTACTTAGCGGTGAAAAAGCCGATGACATGCACCGCCAGCAACATGCCACTCACGGCGAGAAGAAGTCTTTCGCGGTTATAACCGATTCCGGCGCGGACATCTGCGACGATGACATGGAACGCCTGGATATCCACATGGTGCCCTGCCGCATTCAATTCGGCGATCGCGGTTATCTCGACAAGGTCAGCATCACTTCGGGCGAGTTCTACCACGAACTTGAAAATAATCCGCAACACCCGTCAAGTTCACAACCGGCGCCCGGCGACTATCGTCGTCAGTTTCAATTTCTGGCCAGCCACTACGCCGACGTACTCTCCATCAATCTGACCTCCCGGGCGAGCGGCACCTACGAAGGCGCCTTGTCCGCAGCGAAGCGTTGCGACGCGCCAGGGCGGATTCACGTCGTCGACTCGCGCAACGCTTCCGTGGGCCAGGGGCAATTGGTCGTCCTTGCCGCTGAATGCGCCGCCGCCGGAATCAGCATTGAAGACACGATGCGCATCATCGCAAGACAGGTTCCAAGAACGCAGATTTTCGCGCTGCTCAAGAATCTGGGTTATGCCGTTCGCGGCGGCCGGGTGCCACGCTGGGTAAAAGTGATGGCGGATATCGCGCACCTGACACCGGTAATTCGCCTGCGGGTAGATGGCCGCGTTGCCCTCGCCGGCTTCCTGTTCGGGCGGCGCGATCCGGTACGCAAGTTCGCACATTTCGTTACCCGGCGGCTAACGCCCAACGTGCCCCTGGACCTCAGCATCGGACAGGCCATATGTCCGGCAGATGCTGACAGGCTTGCAGCGGCGCTACGCGAGCAAGTTTCGGCTATCCGCAGTCTGAAAATCTGCAATCTGGGCACCGCACTGGGCGTGCACGGCGGACCCGGCACATTGATAGTGTCGGCCAAACCCGCAGGTCTAGATGATGGACTCACCGTCAGCAATGACTAGGTCCGCGCCCTGATTGCGGGCATTGTTCACACGCCGATTGACCGGCCAGGCAGTGAGCGGCGGCATTCGTGCGGAGACCGCCTCCAGCGTATCGCCAGACAACCAGATATCGGCCGCTTCCGCTTGCATGACCAATGGCATACGGTGATGCAGGGGTTCGAGAAAACTATTCGCAGCCATCGTTAGCATCGCAGTCGATTGCATAACCTCGCCACTCTCCTTGTCCTGCCAGTTTTCCCAAAGCGCTGCAAAGGCGAAAGGCTCGCCGCTGGCCAGCGATATGTAGTAAGGCGTTTTAACATCGCCCTCGCGATGCCACTCGTAGTATCCGTCCGCAAGCACCAGGCAGCGGCGATGCCTGAACGCAGCACGAAATGACGGTTTCTCTGCGACTGTCTCTGCGCGCGCATTAATCATTCGACTGCCAATTGACGGATCCTTCGCCCAGAAGGGCACCAGACCCCAGCGCAACATGACCAGTTCGCGCTGTTGTTGCTGGTCTTCGCGGATGGACGCAATGTATTGCGTCGGCGCGATGTTGTATCCGGGCTCGACAGCCAGCGCCCCATCCACGCCGAACAACGCCGCTGTCGCTTCGCTCGGTGAATAGAAAGCGAAACGACCGCACATATCAGTCGCGGATTCCCACGCCTTTCTGCATGAGGACATAACTCGCGGAAAACAGCAGCACGACAAAGCCCAGCAGCATGACGTAGGCGTGCGTGATATCGATATCGGATACCCCCAGCACGCCGTAGCGAAACGCGTTTACCATGTAGAGAATAGGATTCGCTTTGGACACGCCCTGCCAGAACTCCGGTAGCAAGCTGATCGAATAGAACACACCACCGAGGTAGGTCAGGGGTGTAAGCACGAAGGTCGGTACGATCGAGATGTCATCGAACTTCTTTGCGAACACCGCATTGATGAACCCGGCCAGGGAAAACACGATCGATGACAACAACACGACCGATAACATGATGAAAGGATGAGCGACATGGAGGCGGGTGAAGAACAGGGCGATGATGGTAACGAGGGCTCCTACCAGTAATCCTCGCAGCACGCCGCCGGCCACGTGACCGATGATGATCGACGCATTCGACATGGGTGAAACCAGCATTTCTTCAATATGGCGACCAAACTTCGCACCAAAAAATGACGAAACGACGTTGCCGTAGGAATTCGTGATCACAGACATCATGATCAAGCCAGGCGCGATGTATTGCATGTAATCGAAACCTTCCATCGTGCCGATACGTCGCCCGATCAGGTTGCCGAAAATAATGAAGTACAGTGTCATCGTAATCGCCGGCGGCACGATGGTTTGTACCCAGATACGCAACACCCGGATCATTTCCTTGCGGATGATGGTATTAACCGCCACCAGGTTGAGAGCGAGGTTCATGCGCCGCCCTCTGCTGCCGGCTTGGCCTCGACCAGGCGCAGGAACAGCTCTTCAAGGCGATTGGCTTTGTTGCGCATACTCACTACCCGGAGCCCGTGTTTGTTGAGTTGCACAAACAGGTCGTTGATATTGCGGTCCGGTCCCTTTTCAACTTCAAGTTCGACTTCGTCGCGAAGACGGGTGGTGAAACCATCGAGTTGCGGCGCTGCGGTGATGGGTTCCGCCAGGCTCAGGATCAAAACTTCTCGCTGCAGCTTGCGCAATACAGTGCTCATTTTTGCATCCTCGATGATTCTGCCGCCGTCAATAATGCCGATATTCCGGCACAGGGTCTCCGCTTCCTCGAGGTAATGCGTCGTCAGAATGATGGTCGTTCCGGCGGCGTTAATCTTCTGCAGGAAGTCCCACATCGATCGACGGATCTCTATATCAACGCCGGCAGTGGGTTCATCAAGGATGAGCAGTCGCGGTTCATGGACCAGCGCCCTGGCAATCATAAGACGACGCTTCATACCGCCGGACAAGCTACGTGCGATGTCATGGCGACGATCCCACAAGCGCAGCTCACGCAGGTATTTCTCAACGCGCTGGCGCGCAAGCTTGCCGCCTATACCGTAATAGCCCGCCTGATTGGTGACAATATTGCTGACCGTGTCCCATAGATTGAGATTGATTTCCTGTGGGACGAGACCGAGGCACGCTTTAGCCGATTCAAAGTCTTTGTCGATATTGTGACCAAAGATCTCAACCTCGCCACCACTCTTGTTGACCAGCGAGCTGATGATTCCGATCGCCGTGGTTTTTCCCGCCCCGTTCGGTCCCAGCAGCGCATAGAAATCGCCGGAAGCGACGTTCAGGTCGATGCCATTTAATGCAGTCTTGCCGTTTTTGTAGGTTTTCTGCAGATTTCTTATTGCTAGCGCATTCATGAGCGCGCGTATTGTAGCGCGACGCAATCGCAAGATTACAGCTTCTTGTCGAGCACTCTCATTGCACCGGACATTTTGCACGCCGCTGCAGGCAGGCGGGTGTAATTATCGAAATCACTGCGCCGTAACAGGGTTTGTAAAGCCGCCAGATGGGACGCGCGGCAGACGCCGGGCAGCGCGCTGATGCCCTCGCTGAGCAGGCGCGCACTGATACCGGGTACATCACTGAGTCGCGACTGCATCAGGTCACCGCGACCGCCGGCTCTTTCCAGCAAGGTGATCAATGGCAAATTGGCAATTCTCTCGCACCAGGAAATGCTCGCGCCGCTAATGATGCGAACGGCATAAGGGTTGCGGCGGCCCAGATGCCAGAAAAAACTCAGTGCTGCTGACTGCAGGCTGCGCAGGTCCGGGCTGGTGAGCTCAGCAACGTCCGTGAGGTCACCCTGCCGCCCCTCGCGTAAAACATCATCCCACCATACCGGCTGGTCTTCGCGCAGGGAAAACAGCAGAAACGGCGCGGCAGCCAGACGTCCGCACTGCGGTCCTTTCAAATCGAGCGTCAGCCGAATAAAGACGGTGTTCAGAGCTGTAACGTTCGCGTAGTCATCGGGATTTGGTCCCGGATAGTCCCCAGACTGCTGCATTGATGCCACTCCCGACGCTTTTCTGCTGAAACACTGGATTTACGATATATAGGATTTTTAGCCCATGTATGGATAGTATACGACTAGTACCTACCATATATAGTCAATTTCTACCATAAAGGGTAACAAATGAGATTCACTGATGACCGCTATTCCGGCGAACGCAGCCAGTTCGAGCTGGCCTTGAGAATGATCCGCCATGAAGCCCGTACCCGGACCATTCGGGAATGCACCGGCCTGTCGGATGACCGCATTCGAAAACTCTATTCGACCTATTTTCGGCACGGCGGCGGCAAGCACGTCAAACGCCGTCGCGGCAAATCGCCGCGGCAGATAACTCGCTACGTCAAGAACTCTCGCAACCAGATTCAGGCGACGACCCTGGTGGCTTTGTTCTCTGCGGGCCTGCTTGTTCGTATCGATGAGGATGATGCCGTACATCCTTGCTGGCCGCGACCGGATGTGGAGTTCGGCCATCGGCTGTGCCGCGCCTACGAAACCTATTTGTTGTTGCATTCTGATCCGCAACTGAGTTTCGAATGGGCCTGGAATCTGCTGCTGTGCATCTCGCACAACGATGAGCTGTACCTCGCGACCTGCAAACACTGTCAGTGCCTGTATGTGCAGGATGCCTACGCCCTGGATCGAGGCAGGTGTCCGGCTTGCGAAATTGTCGGTCACGTTCATTAGTGCGCTACACTTGCCTGTCAAAAAATTACAATCATTAACAGACAGGAGCTCGACCAAATGCTTAAGGAATTCAAAGACTTTGCAATGCGCGGCAACGTTGTGGATATGGCCGTCGGTATCATTATTGGTGCCGCTTTCGGCAAGATCGTTTCATCGCTGGTTTCGGATGTCATCATGCCGCCGATCGGCGTCATCATGGGCAGCGTCAGCTTCAGTGACCTTGTGCTCACGCTTGGCGAAAGCGGCGTCGCCCTCAAGTACGGACTCTTTATCGATACCGTCATCAACTTCCTGATCGTCGCCGTCGCCGTGTTCATGCTCATCAAAGGCATCAACACACTGAAGAAAAAAGAAGAAGAAAAGCCTGCCGCACCGGCGAAGCCATCGGCTGAGGAAACCTTGTTGACGGAGATTCGCGACCTGCTTGCGAAGCGATAGCTGACAATTCGCAGCCTTTGTGAACAACCACAATGTTTTTGCGGGCGCTTTCGTTGATCGCAGTGGCGAGATGCGCAAGGACGCCGAATGGCTGGAGGAAGCGCTGCATCATAAGGATACGCGCTTCGTTCCGGTCTGGGGCGACCACTGCCTGGTCGGTGGTGAGCCGCTGCATCTGGCGTTGTTGCAGCGCCAGCAGATCGAGAACTATATCGACGATCACAATCCGATATTTCTCGGCCAGTTTCGTGGCCAGCCTGCATTCGCTGTAGCGATCACTGCAGCTGAAGCGCCGTATGCAGAACTCGGCGAATTTCAGGCGCTGCGCTATCTCGGCTCGGTGCTGCCGGCCGACGAAGCCAACCTCGCGGCACACGCGCGTGGCCTGGTGCTATGGCACTCGACGCAGCAATTCTGCGGTAGCTGCGGTTCCTCCGCGCGCCCGGCATCCGGTGGCAACTCGCGGCGCTGCGTTAACATCGATTGCAACCGGGAAATATTCCCGCGCGTCGACCCCGCCATTATCGTTCTGGTATCGGACGGCGAACGTTGCCTGCTCGGCCGACAGTCCGGCTGGCCCGAGGGGCGCTATTCCACGATCGCGGGCTTCGTCGAACCCGGTGAGAGTCTCGAAGATGCGGTGCGGCGCGAGGTCTTTGAGGAAACCAATATCCGGGTGGCGGGCGTGTCCTACCACAGCTCGCAACCCTGGCCATTTCCGTCGTCGCTGATGTTGGGCTTTGTCGCAGAGGCGGATGCAAGCAGCAGTGGCGAGATACGGCTGAACGATGCGGAACTGGAAGATGCACGCTGGTTCACTCGCAAAGAACTGCGCTCGGGGTTTCCGAAGCTGCCGTATCAAATCTCTATCGCGCGCAGGTTGGTCGACGGCTGGCTGGATGCCGGCTAGATATGTGCCTCGTCCTCATAGGCTGGCAACAGCATCCTTTGTATCCGCTGATCATTGCGGGCAATCGCGACGAATTCCACGTACGACCAACACGGGAGGCGCACAAATGGCCGGACCTTCCCGGTGTATTTGGTGGGCGTGATTTACAGGCGGCCGGTACCTGGCTGGCCGTGAACCGTAACGGGCGATTTGCGACGGTCACCAATTTTCGCGACGCTGAGAAACCGACTGCAAAACTGCGCTCACGAGGTCATCTGGTAAGCGACTATCTCAAGGGTGCGGCCGCACCGCTGGACTTCCTGCAAAGCATCGATGGCCGTGCTTACGGTGGCTTCAATTTGTTACTCGGTGACGGCGAGACACTCGCCTGGCTTTCCAATCGCGGTGGCAGCGCCCGAATCCTGCCACCGGGTATTTACGGTCTCAGCAATGCTTTGCTCGATTCCCCGTGGCATAAGGTCGTAAAGAGCAAGGCCGGTCTCCGCAAACTCATTGATGATAACCAGGTAAACGCTTCCTCCCTGATGCGCTTACTGGACGATCGAAATAGAGCCCCGACCAAAGAAGTTGACAGCGGGCACCTGCCGTTTGCCACCGCACACGCGATCAGTGCACCGTTCATCGTACTGCCGGACTACGGCACACGCAGTTCAAGTGTGGTGCTGAGGGACGAAGCCGGCGTGTGGAGCTTTCGGGAGCGGCGATTCGATGCGGGCGGCGAAGCAAGCGGCGATTCCATTTTCACCATTACGCCTGGCGGTCAGGAATAAACTTTCGTCAGCCAGCGGCTGATATCCGCTATCTCCTCCGGACAAACGGCGTGAGCCATCGGGTATTCATGCCACTCCACCGAGTAGCCCGCTGCGTTCAGCCTGTCGGCCGACGCGCGGCCCCATTCCATACGCAGGACCGGATCGAACTGACCATGCGCCATGAAAATGGGCAGGTCCTTGCGACTGACGGCGCTGTCGGCCGCGTCGGGTAAGGGCATGTAGGTGGACAAGGCCATGAGGCCGGCAATGGCATGCTCGGTCCGCAACAAGGTGTGTATGGCGACGGCACCGCCCTGGGAAAAACCGGCGATCACGATCTTGTCGACGGCGATGCCACGCTCGATTTCGCGCGCAATCAGACCTTCCAGCAAGGCACTGCTTTGCAACACACCCTCCCGGTCGGCGCGGCCCTCTGCATCGAAACTCCGTATGTCGTACCAGGAACGCATCGACATGCCGCCATTGATCGTCACGGGCTGCACCGGCGCGTGCGGAAAGACGAAGCGTAATTTAAGACCTGCCGGCAGGCGTAATTCGGGGACGATCGGCTCGAAGTCATGCCCGTCTGCGCCGAGACCGTGCAGCCATAGGACGCTGCCTTCAGGGTTCTCCCCCGTAACGACTTCAACGGTATCGGGTGTCAGCATGCTGTAGCTCCGGGATGTCACAAAGCGGCGCAGTGTAGCGCAGAAAGTGGCCAAAAACGCCAAATTGGGGCTTGACGTTTTATGTGCATAGTGTTCAACTTATGCGCATATTTATGCGAGACTACCCGTGGCCAACACGAATCACGAACATCGTCGAGAGGCGATACGCCGACTGCTGCTGCAGGAACCTGCGGAAACGCAAGGCACGCTTGTGGCCAATCTCCTCGCCGAGGGATTCAGTGCCACGCAATCGAGCGTCAGCCGTGACCTGCACGAACTCGGCGCGATAAGAACCAGTCGCGGCTACGAGCTGCCCACCGACGACGGCGATGGCGACGAAGCACTGGCTGCAGTTGCGAACCTGCTGCGCGGCATTCATCCTGCGGGCCCGAATCTGCTGGTGATAAGAACAGCCATCGGCGCAGCGCAGCGCGTCGCGCTGGCCTTCGATCGCTGCAAGTGGCCGGAGGTAGTCGGCAACATCGGCGGCGATGACACGGTCTTTGTAGCAACCGAGTCCGGTATCGCACAGAAAAACCTTATGAAACGAATTGAGCATGCCGCTCATTTCAGGATTTAGACGGAGACCTAATGAGCAAGGACACTTCACCAATTATTCTCGCGTTTTCCGGCGGGCTGGATACCTCGTTTTGCGTGCCCTGGTTGAAGGAAACCTATGGCCGCGAGGTGGTCACGGCTTGTGTGGATACCGGCGGCATTGACGAAGCTGCAGCGCTGGCGTTGCGAGAGCGTGCCATGGCGCTTGGCGCAATCGAACACGTGCTGATTGACGCTAAACAGGACTTCTTCAACCATGTGATTCGCTATCTGATCGCAGGTAACGTTCTTCGTGGGCAAGCCTATCCGCTGTGTGTCGGTGCGGAGCGCGGGTTGCAGGCGCAACGCCTGGCAGAAATCGCGACTGAGCGCGGTGCGACCACAGTCGCGCACGGCTGCACAGCAGCCGGTAATGACCAGGTCCGGTTCGAAGTGGCATTGCGAACACTCAATCCGGGCCTCGAAGTATTGGCGCCCGTTCGCGACAACAACTGGGTGCGTAAAGAGCAACTCGCGTATCTCGAAAAGCAGGGCTTGCCGTTGCCGTCGCAGGGCTCTGCTTATTCCATCAATCGCGGGCTTTGGGGAATAACGATAGGCGGTAAGGAAACACTGACATCCGACGGCTCCATTCCGGAGTCTGCATGGGTATTGTCGGCGAATGCGTTTTCGGCACCGCAAAAACCCTCGAGCCATACGCTGGCATTCAAGGCCGGCGTACCGGTCGCGCTGGACGGAGTTGAGCTCGCCCCTGTGCAGCTCATCGAAGCGCTTGAGCGTTTGGCCGGAAGTTACGGTATCGGCCGCGGCATACATCTTGGCGATACGATACTCGGCACCAAAGGTCGTGTGGCATTCGAAGCTCCTGCTGCCATCACACTGATCACGGCGCACAGAGAACTGGAGAAGCTGGTACTGAGCGGGCAACAAATTCGCATCAAGGACAGCGTTTCAGCCGCTTACGGTGACTTTGTGCATGAAGGGAAACAACTGGATCTTGCCTGCGACGATATCGAGGCTCTCCTGACGTCTTCACAAAGACGCGTTACCGGTACAGTACGTTTCGCATTGCGACCCGGCCAATTATTCATCGAAGGCACCTCATCACCGCACTCATTGCTGGCCGCAACCAAAGGCATCTACGGCGAGTCGGCCGGTGAATGGACCGCGAGCGACGCACTCGGTTATGCACGCGTACTGTCGCTGCCCGGAACCCTACAAACACGGGCAGCAGGTCAATAACATGAAACCCATTATTGTCGATAAGATCGCTTCAGTTGCACAGCACAATCATCTGACCTCCGAGATACGATTGTCTGAAGAAATTCCCTGTGAGGAAGGCATCCTGATTGCGGTTCGTGTTCTTAATAACAAGTCTCGCTACAATCAGCTTGAACTAACGTCCGGACGCATGGCGACCGTCACAATGGGCGACGTGATTGTCGGTGCACTCGGCCATCGCAATGCCTTGCGCGGTTATTCAGGGCATTTGCCAACACAACTCGCCGTCGGCGATCACGTGCAGCTTCTGAACATTGGCGGCGTAATCGGAATTTGCGATTCCGTGAACCCGGCTGTCGGTACCCCGTTTGATTGCGAAGTGCTCGGTACCGTTCTTGAGTTCCCCTACCTCGGCGAACGCATCGGCGTTCCGGCGCGTGTCGGATCGTCAAAGCTTGACCCCGACGCGACACTGGAAACGCATGGCGTTCCTGTCGTCGCGCTCGCGGGTACCTGCATGGATTCGGGTAAGACAGCCGCGGCCTGCGCAATCGTTGGTCGGCTGCGTCACCTTGGATTGAAAGTATCCGCGTGTAAGGCTACCGGCGTTTCATTGCGTCGTGACGTGCTGGCGATGGAAGATGCCGGCGCGACCGAAACGATGATCTTTTCGGATCTCGGCATTGTAACTACGACGGCGAATAACGGCCCCGCGCTGACGCGCTCTTTGTTAACGCAACTCGGCAGCAAGCAACCCGATGTCATCGTGCTTGAGCTCGGTGACGGACTACTCGGCTCCTACGGCGTCGCGGCCATCCTGTCCGATCCCAAAATCCGTGAAGCGTTAACCGCTGTGGTGCTGTGCGCCAACGATCCCGTATCCGCCTGGGGCGGCGCGAAAATACTGCGCGACGATTTCGGTATCGAACCCGCCGTGGTAACCGGGCCGGCAACCGACAATGACGTCGGCATTCAACAGATCAAAGAGCGCTTGTCCCTGCCGGCATTCAACGCACTGTCTAACGGCGTGGCTCTCGGCGACAAGGTTGCGGGCCTGCTGCAAAAGGCGGGCGCATGAGCGCGCAAATTCCGGCCGTTGTACTGGGCGCCAGCGGCTACGTTGGTGGCGAGTTGCTACGCCTTCTGACCGGCCACCCGAACTTCCGGCTGGTCGCAGCCGTGTCGGACAGTGCAGCAGGACAGCCAGTGGCAGAGACTTTCGGTCACTTGTCGCAAGTCCTCGCGGGAGTCAACTTCGTTGCCCGGGATGGGTGGCTGCAGACCATCAAGGACGGTAGCGACATCGCCCTGTTCTCGGCTGCGCCGCACGGCGCGTCTGCGGAAATAATTGCGATTGCGCTGCGGGCGGCCGAACAAAAGCAGCTCACAATGCGCGTCGTCGACTCATCTGCTGATTTTCGTTACACCGAGCAATCGCTGTGGCAATCCATATACGGCGAAGACCATGGCGCGCCGGAATTGCTCAGCCAGTTCAGTTGCGCTGTACCGGAGCACCTTAAAGAACTTACAACGCCGCATATCGGGCACCCCGGGTGCTTTGCAACAGCAACCTTGCTTGCCGCCGTGCCATTGATCAGCTCGAATTTGACCGAAGCCGAGATCTTCGTAACCGGTGTCACCGGCAGCACAGGCTCGGGTCGCAGCCCGCAGGCGGGTACGCACCACCCCGAGCGCAACAGCAATATGTACGCCTACAAACCGCTCGCGCATCGCCACTCGCCCGAGATGGCCGGACTAACGAGCGCCGCCAGCGGTCGCAAGACCACGGTGCATTTTGTGCCGCACTCGGGACCGTTCGCCCGAGGCATCCATATCACGCTGCAAGCCAAACTCAAGAAGGCCATCAGCGAACAACAGTTGAAAGAGGTGTACGAGAATGCCTACGCCAGTGCACCGTTCGTCGAAGTCGTCAGTGGCACACCCAAACTCAAGAACGTTGTTGCCAGCAACATGTGTCACATCGGCGTTGCGACCGACGGCGAGTCGGCGGTTGTTATGAGTGTCATCGACAACCTGGTCAAAGGTGCCGCGGGCGGTGCAGTGCAATGGATGAACCGACTCTGGAAGCTGCCTGAAACCGCCGGACTTACTGCCGCTGCAGCGGGGTGGACCTGATGCCAGCCGATCCGCGAGTTCGTGAGGCAGCCGTTACTATTCCGGTATACGGACAGTTGCCCTTCGTGCCGGAACGGGCAAGCGGCTGCGACATTTTCACCAAGGATGGACGACGCATACTTGATCTCTACGGCGGACACGCCGTTGCCGCACTTGGCTACGGGCACCCCAAGCTCGTAAAGGCGATCACTGAACAAAGCCGGAAACTGTTGTTCCAGAGCAATGCTGTGGCGCTCGACATTCGCGCTGAAGCGGCGGAGAAACTGGTCGCCGTGGCGCCGAAGAGTTTGCACCGAGTGTTCTTTGTGAACTCCGGCGCAGAGGCCAATGAAAACGCCTTGCGCATGGCTTGCAGGACGACCGGACGGAAAAAAATACTCGCGATAACAGGTGGCTTTCACGGTCGCACAGCGGCGGCCGCCGCGGTCACCTGGAACTCCGAGCGCTGGTACGGATTTCCAACCAAGCCCTTTGAAGTCGATTTCATACTGCGCGACGATGTTAGCGCCGCGAAAAAGATGATCGGCAGCGACATTGCGGCTGTCATTTTCGAGCCGGTGCAGGGCGTCGCCGGCGCATACGACCTGTCACTGGACTTCGTCAGTGCATTGCGCGCCGAGACGAAAAAGCATGGCGCGTTGCTGATCGCCGACGAAGTGCAATCCGGTATCGGTCGTTGCGGGCAGTATTTTGCGGTGCAAGCGCTGGGCATCGAACCCGATATCCTGACCAGCGCCAAGGCGCTCGGCGGAGGCATTCCTTGCGGAGCCGTACTGTGCAGTCACGCGATTGCTGCAAAATTTGGCGCCGGTGATCTTGGCACAACGTTTGGCGGTGGACCTATTGCAGCGGCGGCGATCGCTGCGACGATCGACGTCATCGGTGACGAGGACCTGCTGCAGAATGTGCGCCGCTCTGAAATAGCGATACGCGAAAAATGCGTGGTCGGGCCGGTGAAACGCATACAAGGCATGGGCCTGTTGCTGGGACTCGTCTGCGACCGACCCGCCATTGAAGTGCGCGACGCGCTACTCGAACACGACATCCTGACCGGAACCAGCGGTGATCCGGAGGTGCTGCGAATACTCGCACCGCTGGTACTCGAACCCGGACATATTGATCAACTTGCACTGGCACTACGTGACATTGCACCTGCTACTGACTAAAGGACTATCAATGAAAGCGTTTAACGATCTCGCGGACTTTTCCAACGAAGAGATACAGGCATTAATCGACCTGGCTGGCCGCCTGGACTCGCACCCGGAACCTGATGCGCTCAAAGGAAAGGTGCTCTCGTTGTTATTCCTGAGTCCATCACTGCGCACGATGGCCTCGTTTCAGGCGGCCATGGTTCGCCTCGGTGGTGGTTCATTTGTGATTTCACCCAACATGTCCATCCACGGCCTGGAAACACGACCGGGTATCGTCATGGACGGTGCGGCCGCTGAACACATCCGCGAAGCCGTTCCCGTGATCGCATCATACGGTGACGCTATTGGTATCCGCGCTTTCGCCGAGCGCAAGAATATTGAGACTGACATGCAGGAACACGAATTCACTGCGATGACCGGGCTTATCGACACGCCGTACATCAACATGGAATCGGCCATGAATCACCCCTGCCAGAACCTGGCTGACTGGAAGACGATGGATGATTTCGGCGTTCCGGCCAACGGCGGTAAGTTTGTCCTGAGCTGGGCCTACCATCCCATGGCATTGCCGCTGGCCGTTCCGGTATCCACTTTGCATATGGCCGCCAAGCGCGGCATGGACGTAACAGTGTTGCGACCGGAAGGTTTTGAATTGCCGGCACCTCTGATGGAAAAGGCAGCCGCAGCTGCGGCCGCCTCCGGTGGTTCGCTAAAGGAAACCGACCAACGCAGCGAAGCGATGGAAGGTGCGCACATAATTTATGCGAAGTCCTGGTCATCCACGCGTCATTATGGCGACAAGCTAGCCGACCAGAAATTGCGTGAAAAACATCTCGACTGGTGCGTCGATGAACCGTGGTTCGAGAATGCGAAAGACGACTGTCGCTTCATGCATTGCCTGCCAGTACGTCGCGGCGTTGTGGTTGCCGATAGAATACTGGACGGCGCGCGCAGCATAGTGATTCCTGAAGCGCGAAATCGCATGCTGGCGCAAATGGCCGTTCTGCATCAGATGCTTGGAGGCAAATCATGAGCAGCCAGAAGGATCGCGCGATTATCGTTTCTGCACTCAAGCACGCGGCACCTTACATCCGCCTGTTCAAGGGCAAAACCTTCGTCATCAAGGCGGGCGGCGAAGTATTTATCGACATTGTGAAGACGCGCGCATTCATGGAGCAGGTCGGCATCCTGCATCAGGTTGGCATTCGTGTAGTGCTGATTCATGGCGGCGGGCCACAATCCACCGAGCTCGCGACCGCTCTCGGATTGCGTACAACCTTCGTCGATGGTCGCCGCGTTACCGACAGCGAATCGATGAATGTTGCAACGATGGTGTTAAGCGGTCAGATCAATACGCGAATACTCGCTGTCTGCCGCGACCTGCAAATTCCGGCCGTTGGCATCAGCGGCGTCGACGCCGGATTGATTCGCGCTCATAAGCGACCACCTGTAGAACGCAAAGGCGATGCGGCCATTGACTATGGTTTTGTCGGCGACATCGATTCTGTCGACGCAGATATTTTGCGCAAACAACTCGATAACGGCCTCATGCCTGTCATCAGTCCGATTTCCTGCGATGAAAACGGCACTATTCTGAACATCAACGCGGACACGGTAGCTGCAGCTATCGCGGCTGAACTCAACGCCGAGAAACTGATACTGGCGACCGGCGCTCCCGGCATCCTCGAAAATCTCGACGACGCAACATCCTTGATCAGCTATATCGACCGCAAGAATCTGCAGAAACTCAAGAAAGCCGGCAACCTGGCCGACGGCATGCTGCCAAAAGCGGCTGCCATCGACTCAGCAATTGCAAACGGCGTGCAACGCGTCCATGTTATTTCCTACAAACTCCCGGACAGCCTTTTACTGGAAATATTCACGAATGAAGGCACTGGCACGCTGGTCGTTGATGACATCGGCAAACTGAGTCCTGCTGAGCAGAGTCCGACCGCATGAGCAGGCTGTGGGAAAAAGGATTGCCACTCGATGAGCGCGTGCTGCGTTACACGGCCGGCGAAGATCACCTGCTGGACGCGCGCCTCGTTGCGTACGATGTACGAGGCTCAATAGCACACGCCGAAATGCTCGCTGACCAGAAGCTGATCGGCGCCGAAGATTGCGCTGCGATTCGCGATGGTCTCAATGCGTTGGCTGCAAGCTTTGCAGCTGGTGAGTGGCAAATCAGTCTCGAAGATGAAGACGTGCATTCCGCACTCGAATCGCGACTGACGAAGGCTATCGGTGCCGCGGGAGCACGCTTGCATCTCGGCCGTTCGCGTAACGACCAGGTGCTCACGGCTTTGCGGATGTATTTGCGCGACGCTTGCGGCGAAATTGCAGGCAGCGTGACCAATCTGCGCGGCTCTCTCAAGGATCTCTCCGACCGCCAGGGCGCGGTCGAACTGCCCGGTTACACGCACATGCAACACGCGATGCCTTCGTCGGTAGCATTGTGGTGCGGTGGATTCGACGAAGGCTTTAAGGACGCTGCGGATGGACTGAGCGCCGTTAGAAAACGCATCAACAAAAATCCACTTGGCAGTGCCGCAGGTTACGGCACACCTGGGCTGAACCTCGATCGTGACGCCACGACAGCCAAACTCGAGTTCGACTCGACGCAAACGCCGGTGACCGCGGTACAGCTGTCACGCGGCAAAGCGGAATGCACCCTGTTATTCGAGATCACGCTGTTACTGCAGGACCTTGGCCGCATGGCGAGCGACCTGCTGCTCTTTTATACGCAGGAGTTTGCCTACATATCACTTGCGCCCGAGGTTACAACCGGCTCCTCGATCATGCCGCAGAAACGCAACCCGGATGTGCTTGAGTTATTGCGCGCTTCGTCCGCGACGGCACAGGCCTGTCTCGCCGAATCGCTAATGATCACGGCAAAACTGCCTTCCGGCTATCAACGCGATCTACAACGTTTGAAATCACCGCTGTTTCGCGCCATCGACCTCGCGATAGAAAGTGTCGATATCATGGCCTATGTGCTGCAGGGCGTGAATTTTCAGGCGCAGAACATCAAGCTCGACGACGGTATCTTCGCGACTGCGGAAGCCTACCGACTCGTACAGGAAGATGGCATCCCGTTTCGCGATGCGTATCGGATGGTCGCCAAACAATACGCAAAATGATGCCCCTTTCGACGCCTCTGCCTCTATAATCATTCGCAACTGAAATCACGCTGTCACAAGGGTCGATATTATGAAACGCCTGACGTTGCTGCTGGCCATCACCACCTCACTGTTTATTTTCTCCGGCTGCGGTCAGAGTGGTCCGCTGTATATTCCCGGCGACCCAAGCCAGATGGCTGTGCCGCCATCCAGAGACACAACCAACAATGAAGCAAGCAAAGACGACGAGCAGGACAGCAACGCTACGTCCGATCCGGAATAAATTCTGTTGACTGACCTCGTCCTTATCGACGGGTCGTCGTATCTTTACCGCGCGTTTCACGCCCTGCCGCCGCTTACCAATGCTAACGGCGAACCTACAGGTGCCATGCACGGCGTATTGACGATGATCCAGAAGCTCCTGCGCGAAGAGCAGCCGGCGCACGTTGCTGTCGTGTTCGACGCCCCCGGCAAGACCTTCCGCGATGAACTGTTCGCCGACTACAAAGCGACGCGCCCGCCCATGCCGGATGAGTTGCGTTCGCAGGTGCAACCAATCCTGGATGCCGTCGAGGCGATGGGGCTACCGCTGTTGCGCGTTAGCGGCGTTGAAGCTGACGATGTCATCGGCACATTGTGCAAACAAGCCGCGAGCCGCGGTCTCAGCGTGCTGGTTTCAACGGGCGACAAAGATCTCGCGCAACTCGTCAACGACAAAGTCACACTTATTAATACGATGAACGATTCACGGTTGGATCGTGATGGTGTGAAGTCGAAGTTCGACGTGTTTCCAGAACAGATCGTGGACTACCTCGCACTGATCGGCGACACCTCGGACAATATTCCGGGCGTGCCGAAAGTAGGCCCAAAGACTGCGGCAAAATGGCTCAATTTATACGACAGTGCCGACGGCATCGTAAAGAACGCAGACGACATCAAGGGCAAAGTCGGCGATAGCCTGCGTGACAGCATTGAGCAGCTGCGACTCTCGCAGCAACTTGCGACCATACGTCAGGACCTCGAGCTCGATCTCGGCGTGGATGACTTGTCGCCAGCAACCGCCGACATTGCGCGGCTGCGCGAGCTCTACGGTCATTATGAATTGCGCACGCTGCTCGGCCAGCTGGACAGTGCCGCCGACGAGGCTGTCGCGCCAGCAGAAGCAGGCAGTGAAACAGACTACGAGACCGTACTCACCTGGGACGCTTTCGAGCGCTGGTTCGAGAAAATCGATAAAGCCGAACTCACGGCATTCGATACGGAAACTACCAGCATCAATTACATGGAAGCCGAAATTGTTGGTTTTTCACTGTCCGTAAAGTCCAACGAGGCGGCCTACATCCCCGTCGCTCACGATTACCCGGGTGCACCGGATCAGCTGCCACGAGATGCAGTGCTGGCCAGGATGCGCGACTGGCTCGAAGATGACACGAAGAAAAAAGTCGGGCATCACCTTAAGTACGATGCGCACATTCTTGCGCGTTACAACATCGCGTTGCGCGGCATGCAGTACGACTCCATGCTCGAATCCTATGTCCTGAACAGCGTAGCGACGCGGCATGATATGGATTCCGTTGCGCGTCAGTACCTGGGCCGTGAAACCATTCACTACGAAGACGTTGCCGGCAAGGGCGCGAAACAACTGACCTTCAACCAGATCGACCTGGAGACAGCGGCCCCCTACGCCGCCGAAGACGCTGACATCACGCTGCAATTGCATCAGGCCCTGTGGGCCCAGTTGGCCGACTACCCGCGACTGCAAAGTGTCTACGTCGATATAGAGCAACCGCTGGTGCCCATTCTGCTGGAAATGGAGGAAACCGGCGTGCTGGTTGACCGCAAGATGCTGACGACACAAAGCGGCGAACTTGCAAAAAAGATGCTTGAGCTCGAGGGCAAAGCGCACGAGCTGGCGGGAGGTCCCTTCAATCTCGGCTCGCCGAAACAACTGCAGGAAATTCTGTTCGAACGCCTCGGTCTGCCCGTGATCCGAAAAACACCGAAGGGTCAGCCGTCCACAGCAGAGGATGTTCTCGTTGAACTTGCAGACGACTACGATCTTCCGGCCGTGATCATCGAGTATCGCAGTGTCAGCAAACTGAAAAGCACTTACACCGATAAACTGCCGCTGCAGATTGACAAGGCCACGGGACGAATTCACACCTCGTATCACCAGGCCGTTGCCGCGACCGGACGATTGTCGTCCACCGACCCGAATTTGCAGAACATCCCGATTCGCACCCCCGAAGGACGCCGCATCCGGCAGGCATTCGTCGCGCCCCCCGGGAAGTTGCTGCTCGCGGCCGATTACTCGCAAATCGAATTGCGCATCATGGCGCACCTGTCTGCGGACCCCAGCCTCGTTCAGGCTTTCGCGGATGAGCAGGACGTCCACCGGGCAACAGCCGCTGAAGTTTTCAGCACCGCACTGACTGACGTGTCCGGCGAGCAACGCCGCGCAGCAAAAGCCATCAACTTTGGCCTGATGTACGGCATGTCGGCCTTCGGTCTAGCCAAACAACTGGGCATCTCTCGCGGCGAAGCACAGGAATACGTGAATCTGTATTTTGACCGATACCCGGGCGTGAAGGCCTTCATGGATGCCATTCGCGAAAAGGCGAGTCAGGACGGTTATGTCGAAACCGTCTTCGGCCGACGCCTGTACCTGCCCGAGATCAACGATCGCAACGCCAATCGCCGCCAGTATGCCGAACGCACCGCGATTAACGCGCCCATGCAAGGCACCGCCGCCGACATCATCAAACGCGCAATGATTTCCGTACACGGCTGGCTGAAGAAAGAACAACCCGGTGCACGCATGATCATGCAGGTACACGACGAACTCGTCTTCGAAGTGGACAAGGACCAGGTCGATGCCGTCAAAGATCGCGTCGTCGAATTGATGAATGACGCCGCAACATTAGAAGTCCCTCTAAAGGTAGACGTCGGCGTCGGCCTCAACTGGGACGAAGCTCACTAGCCTTCGTGCCTGGAACGTCGATCAACATGCCGCTGAGAGGCCACGTCTGTGGGAATGTCTTTGCCGCGAATAAAGCGGACCGCAGGGAGCCATCGCAGCAAAGACATTCCCGCAGGCGCGGCCGGGTGAGTACGCTTTATACTGATCTATCAATGACTTACAACTCATTGAACTCCCGCCGAATTGCCGCATCTAATCTCTTGAGTGCGTAAAACACTCGCCTGTCTACTCCCTAGACAGGTGCGCAACGCGGCAACCCCAAGTCGCTTGCTTCTTCTGGCCCCGGGGCAACGGCGACAACCGTTGTTTCGGGGTCATTTTCATTCCCGGCCTTTTAGCACCAGGAATTCATCGAGTTTCGCGCGGGCCTCATCCTCGCCGAGGCGAGTCAGAGCGGAAAAGTGCTGCACAGTCGCAATTTCGCCGAGGTCACGACGTACTTCGAGCAGTGCCGTCGCGGCCTGGCCGCGCTTTAGCTTGTCTGTCTTGGTCAGCAGGACGTGGGTTGGCATCGCCACCTGCTCGGCAAAAGACAGCATCATGCGATCGAAATCCGTGATTTGGCGACGGATGTCCATAATCAGGAACAGCCCGCGCAGGCTCTTGCGGGACTCAAAGTAGTCGGCTATCAGGTCTCGCCAATGCGCCCGTGTTTTCGCCGGAACCTTGGCGAATCCGTAGCCCGGCAGGTCTACGAGCCGCTGCTCGTCCTTAAGACTGAAGAAATTGACGAGTTGAGTGCGACCCGGGGTCTTGCTCGTGCGGGCAAACTGCCGCTGATTGACGATGACGTTAATAGCGCTCGATTTACCCGCATTCGAGCGCCCCGCCACGGCTACTTCGGCGCCGACATCCGGCACAAACTGGCTCAGCGCATTCGCGCTCTTGATGAACTGGGCCTCGGGGTATAACGACATGGGGTACGTCCTGCGGATAATGTGTATAATTTGGGGCTGCTGAGTACAGGACCGGTGGCTTAGTTTGACGGGTTCGGCGTCACGCAGCAAGGAAGTCAATACTGCCATGGCAGCTTCCACCCCGCGCCAGCGTTCGGCGCAAACAACAATCGATAAACGACATTACCCAACGCAGGGAAGTAACGGTTACACGATATGAAAATCAGGCTCTCATCGATATACCTACTCGCCAGCCTCGCACTGGCTGCCACTCACGTTCAGGCGGACAGCCTTGTCGACGGATCAGCGGAAGCCGGCAAAGCCAAAGCGATCACCTGCGGCGCCTGCCACGGTACTGAAGGCAACAGCTCTAACGCGCTGTGGCCCAATATCGCTGGCCAGAACGCCCCTTACCTGCTCACACAACTCAAGGCATTCAAAGATGGCAGCCGCTCAGACCCATTGATGACCAGTCAGGCCATGATGCTGTCGGAAGAAGATATGGCGAATCTCGCCGTCTACTACGAAAGCCTGCCGGCAGCGGCACAAGCGGTATCCAACGAGGACTTGCTGGAACGTGGCGAAGCCCTCTACCGAGGCGGCAACAAGGAAGACAAGACCTCGGCCTGCCTTGCCTGCCATGGCCCGACGGGACGGGGCAATCCGGCTGCCAGCTACCCCGCATTGCGAGGTCAGCACGCGACCTACACGGCGAAACAGCTTAATGATTACGCCACTGCTACCCGAACCTCCGATGGCGCGACTCGCATGATGCGAGACATCGCTGCCACGCTCGACAAAGACGACATTGCGGCACTTTCTTCCTACGTACAGGGTCTCAAGTAAGCATGAAAAGATTAATCTGGGTTTTTGCACTCCTCTCCTTAGTAAGCTTTGCCGCCTGCAGCAAAGAAGAAACCGCGCCGGCCGCTGAACCGGTCGTTGACACGGAACAGCCAACCGATGCCGTTGCTGACGAAGCCGCAATAGCTGCCGAACCTGAAGTGGCCGAAACCGAATCCCTGGTCGTCGTCGAAGAATCGGCCGCCGAAGTCGAGCCCGCCGCGAAATCCATCGTGCTTGCGCAAGCTGAGGACGTTGCGGCTGCGCGTACCTGGCAGTTTAAGGAAGGCACGCACTTTACCCGGATGATTCCTACGCAACCGACCGTAGGCGGTGCCGACAAGATCGAAGTTGCCGAAATCTTCATGTACAGCTGCCCGCACTGCTTTGACCTCGAGACGCACATCAACAAGTGGGCCGAAACGAAAGATCCCAATGTTCGCTTTGTTCGAATTCCGGCGGTTTTCAATCAGGCTGCGCAGATGCACGCACAGCTTTATTACACCGAAGTTTTTCTCGCCAGAACCGGAGCTCTCAAAGACCCGGACGGTTTTAGAACAATGGTGTTTGAGGAATTTCACCGCAAAGGGAATCGCCTGACATCGGAAGTCGCTATTCAGCGCGTGTTCGCTCGCGCCGGCGTTAGCGAAGATGACTTCAATCGCACCTGGAATTCGTTTGAGGTCAATCAAGCGCTGCGAGTCGCGGCCGACCTGGCGCGCCGCTACAATATCACCAGCGTTCCCATGATTATCGTAAACGGGAAGTACCGCACGGATACGGCATCAGCGGGCGGTTACCCCAAGTTAATGCAAGTCATTGACGAGCTCACCGCGCGTGAAGGCTTGCGCTAGGCGTAGCGCTTAGCCTTCGTTCTCAGCGATAATCTTTAGCGCGCCGTTCGTATCACGGCGCCAATACAGACGCGTCATCGTGACTGTCTGCTTATCGTTCTCCGCCACCGTTAGTTGAAATCGACTCAGGTACAGACCGTCCTCCTCCGGGTAAGCCAGCAACAACAAATCTGTGACCGAGACCTCCTGAATCGAGCGCAGACGCTCTGACTGCAGGCTTAGCGACGACCACTCGGCGTAACTCATTCCCCAACGTTCGAATTCGCTGTCGTACAAAGACAGGTAAGCCTGCAAATCCCGGTCGGCCTGGCTGCGAGCCCATGCGGTGACTTTTTCCTCAAGTTCATTGCGTATCGACAGGACCTCGGGCGCCTCGACCCAACGGATCGCGCGCGTGACCAGGACCGGCGTAGTATTTTCCTCAAATACAGGCTCGAGAACACCCAAGTCCTCATTGGTCAATGCAATACAGCCGTCAGTATCCTGCGCGGGCCTCGGGCCACTCGCCGGATCAACCCCATGGACCCAGATTCCGTCTCCGTCGCGATGCTTGCGAGCGTCCCACGCATTGGGGTAATCGAGGGGAAAGGCTGTCACGCCGTATTTTTCGTGCAGCTTGCTGGTATCGAGTTGCTCAGTGACGAAATACGCACCGAGCGGGGTACGCCTGTCACCGGAGCGCTGCTTGCCCGTACCGAGTCGACCGATAGACATCGTATAGCTACCTTCGAGCACCAGGTTCTTCCCTAGGTGATCAAAGCGATGAAACCGGGCAGTCGATGTCTCGGCGACAAACAGCGTTGCAATGGACTCGGGGATACGAATCAACGACGCCGGAAGTTTGTCCCCTGCACTCGCGACAGGAAGCCAGGCGAGCATCACCACGATGATAGGGGCCAACGCCGGAAGTCGCATGAATACCATAGGTCGATATTACAGCTATGACGCGGTCGTGCTAAGGTCTGCAACAGGTGAAATCTGTCAGGGGCACCCTCGTGAATCGAATCTTCCTGCTCGCAATTCTCTTACTAATCGCGTCGGTCACAAATGCTGAAACCTCGACCGACGTAGCGTTTCAAAACCTTGCTGATGAATACATCAGTGATCTGACAAATTTCTCGCCGTCCTTCGCGAGCTATGTGGGCGATCACAGCGCCGATGATGAGCTTGACCAGGTCGATGCGGCCGCGCGAACGCGAACGCGAACCTTGTTGATTGAATACATCGAGGCTTTATCGGCGCTGGATACCGGCAATCTATCCCGGGCCAATCAGATCGACGCCGAGATTCTGATGAACCAGCTGAAGTCCGACCTCTGGTCGCTGGATGAGCTGCAGGAATGGGCCTGGAACCCCCTCTATTACATCAACATCTCGGGTGGGGCGATTTACGGCCTGGTCGCGCGCGACTATGCGCCGCTGCCTCAGCGATTGAAGAGCGCCACAGCACGGCTCAACCAGATTGCACGTTTTCTCGAACAATCCCGGGCATCGATTCAGCCCGAACGGGTACCCAAGATACATGCAGAAACCGCGATTTCGCAGAACCCCGGCCTGAGTTCGATTATCGACACGATGATCATTCCGAGCGCGGACGTACTGTCCGCTGAGGATCGAGCGCTGCTTGATACCGCGGTCGAAAATGCGAAAAACGCCGTCGCCGACCACCAGACCTGGCTGGAGACGGTGCTACTACCCAAGGCCGCCGGCGAATTTCGAATTGGCGCCGCACGGTTTGACACCAAGCTCGCCTTCGCACTGAATTCATCCTTGAGTCGCAAAGAAATCTCAGCGCGGGCCGAGCAGGAGTACCAGGCCGTTCGCAACCAGATGTACGAGGTAGCGAAAACGGTCTACCTGAAAAGAAATCCGTACACCGCATTTCCGGACAATCCGGACGAAGCCTATAAGCAGTCGATCATCCGTGCCGCGCTGGAAGAGGCTTACACCAAGCTGCCGCCGCGCGACGGCATCGTGGACGTTGCCCGGCAGCAACTGCAACAGGCGATTGATTTCGTCGTTGAAAAAAATATCGTCACGATGCCGACCGAGCCCGTAGAAATTATCATCATGCCCGAGTTCCAGCGCGGAGTTAGCGTTGCCTACCTCGATCCGCCTGGCCCGCTCGACAAAGACCAGCCCGCATTCTATGCCGTTGCGCCGCTTCCCGCCGACTGGACTGAAGAACAGATTCAATCCTTTCTGCGTGAATACAACATCTATTCCATTCAGGACCTGACGATCCACGAAGGCGTACCCGGACACTATTTGCAACTGGCGTTGAGTAATCGTTACCCATCAACCTTGCGTGCGGTACTTTGGTCCGGGCCGTTTGTTGAAGGTTGGGGCGTGTACGCCGAGCAGATGATGATTTCCGAGGGCTACCTCGACAACGATCCACTTATGAAGCTGATCAATCTCAAGTGGTACTTGCGCGGCATCACAAACGCCATCATTGATTCCGCGATTCATGTCGACGGCATGACGCGCGACGCTGCAATGAAGCTCATGGTCGAGGGTGGCTTTCAGGAGGAGCGAGAAGCTGCCGGAAAGTGGGTGCGCGCACAATTATCATCGACGCAGTTATCGACCTACTTTGTTGGCTACCAGGAGCACATTGCAATGCGTGCCGCTGTCGAGAACGCCTGGGGCGATGAATTCACACTGCGGCGCTATCACGATCAGGCCCTGAGTTACGGTTCGCCGCCCGTTCGCTACGTTCGGGCTCTGATGCTGAACGAGGATATTCCGCGGCGCGAAAACTAGCCGCCTCGGCTCCTATATTCCAAAGCGGCATAACGCTGATCCACTATGCCCCTGCTTTTCATGCAACGAATTGGCGTACGTCTGCATCTAATGACGCATGAACCTAACCGATTTCTGTACCCGGCAATGGCCGTCTGTGGCTGTGGCTGTTGCGCTGGTGGGCCTTTTTGGCCTCACCTCCATTTCAACGCTACCGATACAACTGCTGCCCAATATTGAGGAACCGCAGATTTCGGTTGCCAATTTCTGGCGAGCCGCCGCCCCCGAGGAAATGGAGGCCAATATTGTTGAACCTCAGGAAAACGTGTTACGCAACACGCCGGGGCTGACAGACATCAATTCCTTCGTTGGGCGTGGGCAAGGCTTCGTCAACCTCACGTTCGCCGTCGGCACCGACATGCAGACGGCAAAACTCGATGTCATCAACAACCTGACACAGGCACCACCGCGTCCGGCTGATGCCGTCGAACCACAGGTCAGCGCGGGTGGCGGACCGCAGACTCCGGGAGCGGCGTCACTGCTGGTTCGGGTGCTACCCGGGAATCCGAACAGAGAGCTGGCCAGTTACCAGAAATTGATTGAGGACGAAGTCCAGCCGCGACTTGCCCGGATCCCCGGCGTATCCAACGTATTTCTGGCCGGCGAACAACCGCGCGAACTGCATATTACTTTCGATTCCTATCGCGCCGCCGCGCTGGGCGTTGAGGTCAACGACATCATTGCAACCGTGTCCCGCGGAACGGACTCATCGGGCGGATTCGCCGATGTCGGACGACGTCAATATACCGTGCGCTTCGTCGGGCAATTTCAGCCGGAGCAACTCAACCAGCTTATCGTCGGATGGAGCGACGACCGGCCGATTTACCTGAGTGAGGTTGCTGAGGTCGAAATCGTGCCACGTAAACAGGACGGCTTCACCTTACGCAACGGGTATCCCTCGTATTACATCACCGTGCAAAGCGAATTTGGCGCCAACACCGTTTCCATACTGGATGAGGTCAACAAAGTCATCGTTGAGCTCAATGAGGGTCCGCTGGCGGATGCAGGCCTTGCCATCGACCTCAGCTTTGATGCGTCGGTGCATATTCGCCGGGCGATTTCCCTGGTGAAGGGCAATCTCGGCATCGGGTTGTTGTTAGCCGTGGCAGTACTGTATTTCCTCATGCGAAGCCGCCGCGCAACTTTCCTTGTTACCGCAACCGTTCCCTTGTCGGTGCTGGTCGCTTTCGTCGCGTTGCGCCTGTTCGACAAATCGCTCAATGTCATTTCGCTGGCGGGACTCGCGTTCTCAGTGGGACTGGTCATGGATGCGGCGATCGTCACGCTGGAAAACATAGTGCGCTGCCACCAAAGCGGATCTTCGCTGCAGGAATCCGTTACCAAGGGTACGCGTCAGATTACGGGTGCCCTGTTTGCGTCGACGGTTACCAGCGTTGCGATATTTGTTCCCGTTCTGTTCATGGATGGCATGGAAGGACAGCTATTTCAGGACCTCGCGCTGACTATTGCGGTTGCAGTATCCGCATCTTTTGTTATTGCCATTACCGTATTGCCGGTCGCGGCACGATTCATGCTGAAGAAAGAGCAGCGTGATCCCTGCGCACACTGGTGGGAACGAATTACCGGTCTGGTCATGCGCCTGACCAGGACGCCGGCTCGCTGCAGCGCATGGATAGCGGGAATTCTCGGCGGCTCCATACTCGCCATCGTCTTGCTGGTTCCACAGGCAAACCTCTTGCCGCAAGCGCCGTCAGACTCCTTGCAGGCTTTCTTCAGCATGCCACCGGGTGGCACTGTCGAGATGATGGAAACCGAGATTGCGGGAACCATCGTCGAGCGCCTGAAACCCTATATGGATCACGAAAAGGAACCCTACATCCGCGGTTACAATTTGTCCGCATTTGGGTCTTTCAACGCCCTGTTCCTGTATCCGATGGATCCGGGTCGCATTCAGGAAATGATCGGCATCGTGCAAAACGAAGTGCTGGTGGACCTGCCCGACACCCAGGCCTTTGTACAACAATCATCACTGTTGAATTTCGGCTTTGGCGGCGGCCGCAATATCAATGTCGACTTGCAGGGCTCGGACATCAACGTGTTGTCGGAAGTCGCGATTGCAGGTATGGGCATCATCAACGAGGCAATCCCTGGCGCGCAGGTCCGCCCGATTCCCGGCCTCGCCATTGCGGAACCCGAACTGCAGCTGATACCTGACGATCGCCGCATCGCAGCCGCAGGCCTCGATCGCGGCGCCGTCGCGAACATTGTTCGCGCGATGACCAGCGGCGCATTCGTTGGCGAGTACTTCGACGGCAATGATCGCATGGATATGATACTTCGCGGCCCCACCTGGACCTCGCCTGAGGAGCTTGCGGCCATTCCGATAGCGACACCACTGGCGGGTATACAAAGCCTCGGTGAACTTACGGAAATACGAAGGACTGTGGGGCCGTCGCAGCTGCGGCGCGTGAATGGCCAGCGCACGCTAACGCTGGATGTTACGCCTCCGGACGACATGACCGTGGAAGAGGCACTTGATCAACTGCGCAACGTGGCGGGTCCGCAATTGACCGCGATTCTCCCCGACGACGTAAGCGTCAGCTACAGTGGTACCGCGGACAGGCTGGAGAGTGCGTTCAGCGCGATGCGTAAGAACCTTGGCATCGCTGCCATCGTCCTGCTGTTGGTGCTCGCCGCGATGTTCCGCTCAGTTTGGGATGCGTTGCTGGTGATGCTGTCGATGCCCCTCGCTATTGCCGGTGGCGTTGTCGCTCTACGGCTGCTGAATCTGTTTACAACCCAGGCAATGGATCTCCTGACAACAATTGGCTTCCTGATTTTGCTCGGCCTGGTGGTGAACAACGCCATACTGCTGGTAATGCAGACGCGGGTTGGACAGCAGGGGGGACTCGATCGGCACCGAGCCGTTGCCGATGCAGTGCTGGTGAGAGCACGGCCAATTTACTTAAGTACATTGACCAGTATTTTCGGCATGTTGCCATTAATGCTGGTGCCCGGTGTTGGCTCGCAAATCTATCGCGGCCTGGCGACTGTCATCATCGGTGGCATGTTTGTTAGCGCCATTTTCACATTGGTCCTGATGCCCAGCATCCTGCGGCTGCCACCGATAACCGTCGCGCGGCTTCTGCGCAGGCGATCCCCGTCAGATTCTGTATCCGGAGTTACCGCCGATGCGTAACAAGAAAATCATGAATAAGAAATTGCGGCTGCTATTGCTGACATTGTTTTTGGTATCGCCTGTATTCGCGCAAGCGCCCACCAGCGTCGTACACGTAGCCAGTGTTTCCAGGACGGAGATTGCCCCGACTGTCGCAGTACCGGGGACAATATATAGCCGTAACGAAGTGCAGGTCACTGCCGGTGTGGCCGGTCAGCTGATTGCGGTCGCCGAACCAGGAACCTTTTTGGAGGAGGGCGAATCGATCGCGCGCATGGACACTCGTCCTCTGCTGTTGCAACGCGCCGAACAGGAGGCCCTGCTGGAGCGCGAGAACATTAATGTCCGCCAGCTTGAGAGCCAGCTACGCCGACAGCGCGAACTGGGTGGATCGAATCTCGTCTCTGAGTTCGAGATTGAGCAGACAGAAGCGAACCGAGATCTCGCCATCAGTGACGCCAACATCACCAAAGTTCGAATTCGGCAAATCGATGACCAGATTCAACGCGCCAATGTACGAGCGCCCTTCTCCGGCATCGTTATCAGTCGGGCGCATCGGGCTGGTGAGGACGTCGCGCGTGGCGAGATACTGGCGCGAATGACCGACATACAGAACATGGAAGTGCGTGCCTTCGTACCACTCAAACACTTGCCGCGCACCACGGTCGGCGATGCCATTGAAATTTTCGCGACAGAAGTCAGTCTTGCGGGTCACATACGGGCTCTCGTACCTACCGGCGATGTGCGCTCGCAGACTTTTGAAGCAATCATTGATCTGCCGCAAAACGCGTCTGCGAGCTGGACTGTCGGTCAACTGGTGAGCGTCGCCGTGCCCATCAAGGCTCGTGCAACGGCATTGGCAGTACCCCGCGACGCGCTCGTATTGCGCAGTGACGGCTCCTTCGTTTTTCGAATTAGCGCAGAGGACAAGGCCGAACGTATCAGGGTTGAAGTAGGCGATTCCGCCGGCATGCTCGTTGCAGTGACCGGCGCCCTGGACGAAGGCGACAGAGTTGCCATCCGCGGTGCCGAGAATCTCCGCGAGGGAGCTGACGTCAAAGTCATGCTGTCGAGCCAATCCGGCGCAAGTGAATCATCCGCTATAGAGGGTTGAGTATCTGATCCCCGCGTTTCCGTGTAGCACTAGAACGCGAATGTCGCTGATGTTACTTTAGCGCATCAGAAACAGACGGTTGCTCGGGGAGCATAGGATGGCTGAGTCAAAAGCTGACGATGACGCAAAGGCGTTGGAGTCCTGGTACAAGTCCTTGTTGGACCAGGTAGTGAAAGAGATGATCAGGCTGAAAGCCGTAACAGGGACAGCCGTGCAGGCCGCGCCTGTCTGGATGGTGCCGCATCAAATTCTCATCGCCAAAGTCTGGGGCCTCGGTCACGAGAATGACTTTGTATGGTCAGTCTCGGTCGATAAGTTGATCGCTGACTATGTCGGCGGTTCTCTGGCTGCCAGTCCGCGAGACGTTGCCAGACACTTCTCCCTGAAATGGCAAATGGACGCCGATCGCCTGATGAATCGGGAGAATAGCAAGCTGGCGGTCGAAAAATCCGATACCAGCATGCGAGCGTTCTCTCAGAAGTTGATTGAGAACGCAGAGATACTCTACGAAATGGCCAATCGCGATGATGTTTGGCAGGAGCGCCAATCGCTTGTCGACTGATCAGTCAGTCAGCGCGGACGACCTGATTCACGATTCGAAGTTTCTCGCCTATCGATTCAACTTCGATACTGAAACTGTTTCGTTCCTGCCTATAGAGAGTGGTGAGCTTCGAGAGGTTACCGGCCTCGACCGCCGATACCTCGACTCAGGTCGAGAGTTGATCGATATACCGTTATCTTCTCTCGTCGAAGTGGCAGGTACGGCCGACGCAGCACTGGCCGACAAGCCGCCACGATTCATTTTTCATACCGCCTATTGTGCTTCGACATTCCTGTCGCGTTGCCTGGACGTGGAAGGAGTCAGTGTCTGTCTGCGCGAGCCGCACTTATTGCTGGATGCCGCAAATGCAAAGCGCCTTTCGTGGCGATCGAAGTCCACCAAACTGGATTTCCGCGACCTGCCCGGTCTCGCCCTGAAGCTTTTGCAAAAACACGCCGCGGCAGACGAAACACTCGTCATCAAGCCGATTAATTCCGTCAACAATATTATTCCCGAGTTGATGCAGTTAACAGGATCGGCCAAAGCCCTGATGCTGTACACGGATGCGAGGAACTTTGCTTTGTCCGCCCTCAGGAAAGGAGAAGGCGGTAAACAGACTGTCCGATCCATGTTTGATTTCCTGCGCTGCGATTTCCCACATCTGGCCGGCCTGCAACTAACGCATGCCATTCATATGACGGACCTGAGAGTCATCATGACGCTATGGCGCCTGCAACTTGAGCAGGCAGAAAGTGTATTGCAGCAATACGCGGCGGACGACCGACTCGCGTCCCTGTACGGCGAAAACCTGATCAGCAAGCCGCTGGATAGTCTTCAGGCTATCAATCAATTTCTGCAGCTGGGCATTCCTAAAGAGCAAATTGACGCTATTGCCAACAGTGACCAGCGGCACATTGATGCCAAGAACAGAGAGGAGACATTCAGCGTCGAAAAACGAGAGCAGCAGTACCGGCCACTGGAAGACTTTTACGGCAAAGATCTGGACGATGGCCTCGAATGGCTGCTGCGAAACAACCCCGGGACAAAGCTGCTTCCGACACTCAGCGGCACACTGAATATTTAGCTGCCGCTAATCAGCCTCGAGCTCATCAAGCATGGGTCCCAGGAACTGCCGGTACTTCTCCCATAGACGCACGGAACTCGTATACATCGGTTGCCGTACCTGAAATGCACTGGCCGTCTTAACCACAGCCTCAGTTTTTTCGAATCTGATACAAGCTTCCTGGAATTCAAGATTGCAGGCCGCCAGCAGCTTGCGAATTTCCTCTTCGGGATTCTGCGCGAGTGATTCATAACAAACGTCGTACATCGCGCCAGGTAGTACCTCATGCCAGTGCTGCATAAGCTGTCTGTACTGATTATGAAATTGGGCGATCGTTTTCAGGTTGTAGGCGAACCGATAGTTTGCTGTCGTAAAATTCTGCTTGTAGATGGAGAGGCAATTGTCCTTCGCATCGCGAACACAATGAATGATCGTGGCGTTGGGTAGCGCGAGCCTGATGAGCCCCACCATCATCATGTTGAACGGCAATTTGTCGGTGACACGAGCAGCCTCACTATTGAGCGCCGCAACCTGTTCGATGTAGGTCCTGCCTACCTGTTCGAATGTCTCAGCTGCATACGAGTCAAGCGACTTGAACTGAAAGTCTTCGGATTGCCTGAGGAACTGACTCGCACCAAGCGCAAACATGTTGTGCAGTTCTCCCGCACCGTACACATCAGAATGGCTGGCGAGAATTTTTTCAACCAGTGACGTTCCGGAACGAGGCATGCCCACAATGAAGATGGGTCTGCCGGAGCGCTCGGGATTGAGCTGTAATTGCGATAAGGCATCCGTGCTAAAACTCTGGATGATACTGCGCATCAGTGCTTTGTCGCTCTCGATGTCGTAGTCGAAATCGGCGAAGCGGAGGTCGTTGCCGGACTTCAGATAGCTGAATGCATTCGAGTAATCGCCGATATCTTCGGAGGCCTTCGCCAGCGCAAAGGCCAGATGAGTCCTGCTTTCGGTACTAAGCCCCTCCTTCTGATACTGCTCGCGCATCAATTTGAAATGAGGGTCGCTGCTGTCTGTGTATTTGTGGATGCCGGAGTAGGTGAAATGCGCCTGCGTATATTCCGGTTGCTGCGCCATGATGCCTTGGTAAAGCGACGACGCCTCATCCATTTTTCCCTGTGATTTCAATATATTAGCGAGAAGATACTTGGCGGCAACAAAATGTTTGTTGGCAGCGATTACCTTTCTGTACTGCTGGCCGGCTAGCTCCGCACGACCCGCCAGCTGGTAGCTATCGGCCAGGTTCATTCGCGCCTCAAGCAAGCCCGGGTCTATTGCCAGTGCCTTTTTCCAGAGACCGTCCGCCTCATCTCGCCGTTCGGTCTGCGCACAGATCAAGGCCAACTGACAGTACAACTGTGGTGTTCTCACCTTTTCAGAAATAAGCGCTCGATATTCAGATTCCGCGGACGCCAGGTTACCGATCGTATGAGCATGCATGGCCTGTTGCAGCCGGATACTCTGCTGACTGGATATTCTAGCTGGCCGTCGAGACATCGGACTTTTCCAGCGCCAGCATCAACGGCGACAAGAATGCTTCGTAGTTTTTCCAGTGATCCAGCGCATCCGTGTAAATGGGCTGGCGCACCTGTTCAGAACTGGGCGTCGCAACCGCGCGACTGTTTTGATGGAAATCGACACACGCTTTCTCGAATTCCAGTCCACAGTAATCCAGAATATTCGCGATGGTTGCCGGCGCGTCCTTAACCAGTTCTTCATAGTTGACGGTCAGTATCTGCCTGGGCAGTACCGCGTGCCAATGATCCATCAACTCAAGATAGTCGTTGTAGTACTTGCCGATGGATTCCAGGTCATAAGAAAACAAGAAGCTTTCTGCGAAAAATTGCCGGTATATGCTCCAGCCACTCGCCATCGGGTTGCGCCTGATATCGATAATTTTGGCGTTCGGGAAAAGCGTCTTGATCAATCCTATATGGTGAAAATTCCTGGGAGCCTTATCCACGAAAAAAGGTGCGTTCTGCCTGTAGGTCTGCGCGTAGTCCAGATATCTTTGTGCGAGCCCCCGACTATCGTCGACACTCAAGCTTGTGATGGATAACGGATACTGCTTCTGCTGATCAGGGTTATTCACTGCACGGGCAATCGAAACAATCTCGTCCAGCTCACGAGTCGCATCAACCTGGCTGTGGCTCGACAGTATCTGTTCAACCAGGGTTGAACCGCTGCGCGGCAGACCAACAACGAATATTGCCGCATTGGAATTGCTACCAAAATTGCTTCTTGTGGAAAAATACGCTTCTGTGAAAACGGACTTGAATTGGGTGTTCTGGCTGCCGTATTGAAAGGGCTGCATTTTCGCATAGGCGCTGTTGGCAGACCGGTAGTTTTCGAAGCTTGCTGCAAAGTCACGAGCATCTTCAAGCGCTTTACCCAATGCAAACTGCACCAGCACCTTATTCAGCACTGCGCCGTCGCCCGCTTCAATCAGCTGTTGCATCGACGCAATTTCATCGCCTGAAAACCGATAGGTCTTCAGATTGGCTAACTCCCAGTAGGCTTGCCCCAACGAGGGTTCAATCGAAATTGCCTCATGAAAACAACTCGTTGCTTCCAAAGTGCTACCCACTGCTTTGAGCACTTTACCCAGGTGCAATAAGGATGCAGCACGTCGCTCCGGGACCGCGGATAACGCACGGTAAATCTCGATCGCTTCCTCGTACTGTCCGAGGTAATACAGGGCCTCTGCTTCTTGTACATACAGATCAATATTTTCCGGGGAAAGTGCAACAAGCTTTTGGAACTGGACCAGCGCCTCCTGATATTTCCTGCTGCCCATCAAGGCATTCCCATATTCGAGGCCAAGCGCTATGTCGTCGGGCCTGGTCGCAACACAGCGGGCAAGCGTTGACGTACTGAATTCGTAGTAGCGAAGTTTCCTGGCAATCCTGGCCAGTAGCCTGAGGGTCCGCACCTCATTAGGTACAAGTTGCAGCAATTGCTGACTGACCTTATCCGCCGTTTTGAAATCTGCCCTGACAAACGCCTGTTCGGCCATCTGCAATGTATCGTTGAACGCCTTGATCAATTGATACTGTCTTGACGCGCTCTGACTCGCCTCTTCCTGACCATCCTGTTGCAAATACCCGGCTAACAATTGCCAGTTTGCAGCGATCTCGGGGCGGGCGCTTGTCGCCTCTGTCAGCAGCCTGGCCGCTTCGCGCGTATCTTTCTCCGCAAAATGCAGTTTTGCCAGTTCTGTTTTTGCGCCCACATGGTCTGGGTCGTGTTGCAGCAAAGCCGCCAGAGTGCTCTTTGCTTCACTTGCTTCGTCGCCAAGCACATGACAGTGCGCCAATGCATACATCGCGCGGGTGTTGGATGGGTCTTTCTCAAGCAGGGCGTGCAAACGTTGCTTTACGAACTCCACTTCTTTGGGCAGCCGCGATTCAAGGTCTCTTAGTGTTCTGGCCTCCAGATAAGCATCGAGCATTGGTGGCTTGGTCATTGCTGCGGCTTCGGCACTTGGATGAAATCGATCCAACCGGTGAAAATCATCTTTTCATGTGTCGGTGACACTACGCCTCTATGCATGTGGGTCATGTCACTTGGCCAGATGATCAGGTCGCCCTTGATACATTCTGTTGTCAGTTCCTGATGAGGGAACTCTGTCCCACCATTGGGCGTATCGGTCAGATACAACATCCAGACCAATGCACGATGCGCGTATTCAAGACTGTCTCTTTCGCAATGCACGGCCGGATAGCCGCCACCCACAGGGTATTTTTGAATGTTTGCGTGCTTCGAGAATCCGACAGGCCCCATGCCTGTGGCACCCGCGCCGAAATAGTACTTGTCCAGGTATTCGTTGACCCGAGCATGTAGCTGTTCAAAGAAGGGCTCAAAGCTCCCGTAGAGGCGAATGGGAATACTCATATCCATCGAGTCTTTCATGTTCTTGTCAATTCTGGACGTCTCACCGAGTCTGCCCGGCTGGGCGAGATGCTTGTTTATGTCGTATAAACCAATGATCTTGTCACAGACCTTCGCGTCAATTTTGTAGATCTCGATAAAAGTCTTCTGCGTCATACGCCACCTGATTCTTAGCGGACGAAAGTATACACCAGGACCCCGTAGTCGCGTATTCAGGTACCCCCCCCCTATCCTGACGTCGGAAACTTCCGCGGACCTCGTCAGTCTATACACCTATACGGTCGGTGTTTTGGGTAGACAGACAATGCGCATCCACTACGAAAATCTACTGTCATTGTTGACGATCTTGATGTTGACGGCCTGTGCGAGCCCGACAATAGCACCTGACAGCGAATCGATCTCGACGAGGGTTTTGCTGAGAGCTGAGCCGCTGACCGGTCGTTCCGATGTGCCAGAATTGAACGACGTCGACGTACTGGCTCTCGATCAGAGTGCGCTGGCATTCCTGGACGAACATGTAGATCGAGATCACGGTCGCGCAGAAAAACTGTACGAACTGATTTATGCGATCATCACTGAGGGAAGCTTTGGCCTTGAGTATGACGGGATAACCCGAACGGCACAGGAGACCTTTGATTCGCGCCTGGGAAATTGCCTTTCATTCACCAATCTTTTTGTCGCAATGGCGCGAGAAGTCGGAATCGAAGTGACCTACCAGGAAATGGAGGTCCCTCCAATCTGGTCACAGGTGGGAGACACCTTCGTGCTAAGCCAACATGTCAATGCTGTTGTCGATATGGGGACTCTTGGATCCAAGGTTGTCGATTTTAATATCGAAGACTACCGGAGCGACTTTGACAGACAACTCATATCCGATGAGCGAGCTCTCGCCCAGTACTACTCCAACATTGGCATAGAGCATTTGCAGAACGGCAACTCTCTTGAGGCGCTTCGCAACTTCCGCAAAGCAATTTCTACTGACAATGAATTTGCGCCAGTGTGGAATAATCTTGGAGCACTGTACTCGCAAGCCGGATTGTATGAGTACGCAGAATCCGCGTATGTGCAGGCACTCAGGATCAATCCGAAGGAGCTGTCAGCGATGAGTAACCTTGGTCAGCTGTACGAGTACCGCGGGCAACCGGAGTTGGCCGATTGGTACAACAAACAAAGTGACCAGCACCGCATGCACAATCCCTACTACCGGTATCAGTTAGCACGTAAAGCCTTCCTGGTCGAAGACTATGAAACAGCAATACGGCACCTCAAGTATTCAGTGCGAAAACAGAAAAATGAAGATTCTTTTTATGCCCTGTTGGGTCTGAGTTATCTGCAGGAGGGCAATCAATCAAGTGCTCGCCGGTGGCTGGAAAAGGCGGAGCGGGTTGCTAAAGATGATGGCTTGAAACGTGACTACCACCACAAAATCGAAATGCTGCGCGACGCCGGTTAAATATTGCGCGGCTAGTCCTGGATCGAAAAAAACGTAAGCAGCACATCATCCAGCAAGGGCCCCCAATTATCCCAGTCGTGCCCTTTTTTCACTGTTGTATAGCTTAGATCGTAACCCTTGCTTTCCAGGACGCGCTTGAAGCGTTTGACCGCTGCCTGATTGTCATTCTTCGTGCCCACGCTCAGAAACATTTTGAGAGGTTGCGCTGCGGCTTTTTCATACAGACCGCGCACAATATCGACATGCTCACCGCTCGCGGGCGACTGCATGGCAATTCCGTAAAACAGGTCGGGTAGCATCAATCCGAAACAGGCGCTATTCAGGCCGCCGAAAGAATGTCCAAGAATAACCCGGTCGTCACGCGATTGACTCACTGGCTGCTCTTTGCTTATCGCGGGTACCAGTTCAGCTGCGAAGAATGTCGCAAAATCCGTGTTGCACATGAATTGCGAATCACGGCGATTTTGCGCCGGCTTATCAGGATTGCGACTGTCCAGGAACACGACCACTATGGGTTCGATCTGCCCCGTGCCAATGGCCTCGTCCAGTACTGCCTTGAAGTTTCCGTATTCCAGGTACCACTGGCCATCGGTCACATAAAGGCTCGGCAGCTTGTTGTCAGCCGATAAGTCCATTGGCCGATAGACTCTGTATTGCAGATCGTAGCCGAGTTGAGCGCTGGAAATTCGCTGATTGTCGCTCAGCGTGCTGTCCGCAGCGAGCACGGCATGAACGCAGAACATCAAGACAAAAAGGAGGCTCAGCTGCCCGCGTCGAAATAAGGTCTGTACCACCTCTTATTGCACTCGCTTGACGCGCGTTGATTTGCCACCTTCTGTTACCAGGAAGAACGAGCCCAACGCTCCCGCCTTGATCTCGACCTGGATGGGTACGTTCAGACTCCAGTTGCCCCGGTTGACCTGCTTCCAGACCTGTTCGTCCGCGGTATAAAAATAATGGAGCCCACTGTCACTTTTTTGAATGCGAACAACTGTAGTCGTCAATTTTTCAACCGTGGTCTCCGGCTGATTTTTCGTATTGCCAAAATTTTCAATCTGCGCCTTTTGTTGGTTGAAGATGCCACCATCCAACACCGTGTCATAGCAAAGCAGACGCTCTGCGTCAGACCCGACCGCCCGGCACTCTTGGATGTCGTCAATTTCGCCGGGCTCTTCGGCCAGCGAAGACTGCGCGAGCATCCCTAGCGCCAGCGGAACTGCGAAAAAACTTCGCCTGTATACCTTCATCATGATCTTTCTTCCTTTGTCGATGCCGAACTCTTTCAAACCAATGCGTAAATTCCACGGCAACAGACGAACTTCGCCGGTCGGACAGAGGTTAGCAAATACTCTCGCCGTGATCAGCAACTGATACCAAGAATCGCTGTTCATGGAAGATGCATACTGTTGATTTTAATAGAAAAGATGGCGTCCTGAGGGGTGATATGGAAAGCCAAATTGCGTTCCACAGGACGCCTGTCCCGTGTGTCCTATTGATACGATTTATGCTGTAATCGTTAGTCGCAAAATGGAGCACGAATTATGAAACAGATAGGCCTCGCTGTATTGATCTGTTGCGGGTTGTTCGCAGCACAGGACACGGCGAAAGCGGCTGGTTCAACAGTACCTGAGCCGTTTCAGCGATCAGATGAGAGCTCGCAGTACACGATCAATTATGACGACCTGACCGGCGTGCTACGAACCGTGGTGGTTGATGTCGGGCGATCGACCCGGGAGGTCGCCCAACCATCGCAGGCCAAGACCGGCACGCGTATGAAAGCCAAAGTAAAGCGCTTGACCGCCAATGAAGGCAACCGTTTCTACTACGAGACCTTTGCGGACAGCGAGGAAAGCCGTGAGTATCTTCGCAGTATCCAGGATAGCCTGCAGCAGGTACCGGACGTCGCTCCGCTGGAAAACTTCTCACGAGACGAGCAACTGGCCTACTGGCTAAACCTCTACAACGTCACGGTCCTTAATGAAATTATCGCGATATACCCGAAGCGTGATCTCAAGAAGTTGCTGAACGGCAAGAACTCCATACTGTCGAAAAAGCTGCTTACGGTTGCCGGGGTACCTTTAAGTCTTGATGATATTCAGTACACGATCCTGAGTCAGAACTACGACAACAATCCGCTGATCATGTACGGCCTGTACATGGGTGTCGTCGGCGGTCCCAATGTTCGCCGGTCGGCCTATATCGGTTCAGACGTCTATCGTGCCCTGGAAAACAACGCCCGTGACTTTGTGAACTCCAATCGCGGCACCTACAGTCGGGATGAGCGGACCTTCCGGGTATCGAGTTTGTATGATCGCAACCGCGCCTACTTTCCAAAGTTCCAGGAAGATCTGTCTGCCCACCTGATGACCTACCTGGAAGGCTATGAGCGCATCGAACTGGAAGCTGCGAGTTCGATCAAGCCGGACATCTACGACTGGACCGTGACCGATCTCGGTGGCACTCACCAGAGAATCGGGGGCAGCTTTGCAGACAACAATGCGGCATTGATGGACTCCGTCAAGAGTACTGCATCAGACGGTAATGGCGGCGTTATGGGTGCAGCTGCCGGCTACGGTTCCGCGTCCATGGCTTCGAAAGGCAAGCCTTTGGGCCGCTTTGATCCGGAACTACTGGAAAAATTACACAATATCGATCAGGCGCGCATGCAAGAAAATCGGCGCAATGCCTCGGTTAGCATTGACGATATAGAAGAGGCTCCGGCCGCCGACAGTGAGTCTGCTGAGGAGAGTGACGAGTAGCCGGCAGCCAATCAACACGGTGAGGATAACTATCATGATCAGATCTAATTTCACTATCGCAATCGTTTTGGTCGGGCTACTGGCCGTACATGCCCCGGTCGGTGCGGCCAGTTCATCCGTGCCTGAGCCGTTCCGGGGTTCCGATGAGAACTCCCAGTATGCGATCAACTATGACGACCTTACGGCCGTGCTGAGAACTGTAGTGGTTGATGTCGGGCGGTCGACACGGGAGGTCGCCCAACCATCGCAGGCCAAGACCGGCACGCGTATGAAAGCCAAAGTAAAGCGCTTGACCGCCAACGAAGGTAACCGCTTCTATTACGAAACCTTTCAGGATAGTGAGGAAAGCCAGCAGTTGCTTCGGGACATCCAGAAGAGCCTTGAAGAAGTTCCGGACCTCGTACCGCTCGATAATTTCTCCCGCGACGAACAGCTGGCCTATTGGCTAAATCTTTACAACGTCACTGTCCTGAATGAAATCATCGCCATATACCCCAAGCGGGACCTCAAGAAACTGCTGAATGGCAAGAAGTCCATACTGTCAAAAAAACTGCTGACGGTTGCGGGGGTACCCTTAAGTCTTGATGATATTCAGGACACAATCCTGAGCCAGAACTACAACAACAATCCACTGGTTATGTACGGCCTGTATATGGGTGTCGTCGGCGGTCCCAATGTTCGCAGGTCTGCCTATACCGGTTCAGACGTATATCGCGCTCTCGAAAACAACGCTCGTGATTTCGTAAATTCCAATCGCGGCACCTACAGCCAGGACGAGCGAACCTTCCGGGTATCGAGTCTGTACGATCGCAACCGCGGTTACTTTCCGGAGTTTCAGGAAGACTTATCTGCACACCTGATGACCTACCTGGAAGGCTATGAGCGCATAGAGCTGGAACAGGCGAGTTCTATCAAGCCGGACATATACGACTGGACGGTGACCGATCTCGGTGGAACGCACCAGAATATCGGTGGCAGTTTTGCGGACAGCAGAGCTGCGTTGCTGGATTCATACGAGAGTACGACGCCGGATCCAAATAATCCGGGTAAGATTTTGGGTGCCACCGTCGGCTACGGTTCTGCCACCGCCGCCTCAAAAGGCAGGACTCTGAGCCGATTCGATCCGGAACTGCTCATAAAACTGCACAAAATCGACGACGCTCGCCGGGCTGAAAACGACCGCAACGCCAGTGTCACCATCGAAGAGCTGGAGGACGATCCAGCCGACCCGGTACCTGCCGGGCAAGAGTGATTACGCGGTAATTTGCTTATTTTTCAATAATTTCGATCCTGCGTTGAACTCTTGGCGCCGATCGGCATCTAATTTTTTTTGAGCGCAATCCAGCGCTCGCCTGTCCACCTGTTCGGACAGGTTTGCGAAGTGCGGGGAACTAACAAAATGAAATACACTGGGTCGGCTATTTTAGCTTTATTGGGGATGTTAGCCATCCATGGAGTCGCGAGTGCTGCCGGGGATGCAGAACTTGAACGATTCCAGCGTTACGACGACGCGTCAAAATACGTTATCAGTTACGCAGACTTAACGGCCATGCTGGATGCGGTGGTGGTCGATGTCGGGCGGTCTGACCGTGCTAAGGCTCCTCCGGGTCACGCCAAGACGGGCACGCGAGCCATGGCCAAAATCAACCGGGCGACCGTTAATGAAGGCAATCGCTTCTATTTCGAAACCTTTGTTGACAACGAAGCGAACAAACAGTCTATCGACAGTATTCAGAGCGGTATCGAGAATGCGACCGGCGAAATAGGTCTGGCGAAATTCTCCCGTGATGAACAACTCGCTTACTGGTTGAACTTGTACAACGTGACGGTCATGAACGAAATCGTCAAGGTATACCCGCAGCGGGATCTCGAAAAGCTGTTGTACGGCAAGAATTCCTTACTCTCGAAGAAGTTACTGACGGTCGAAGGTGTCTCTCTTAGTTTGAACGATATCCAGTTCGGGATCCTGCAAAAGAACTACGACAACAACCCCCTGATCCTGTACGGCCTTTACCAGGGCATCATCGGTAGTCCGGGCATACGAACGAAAGCCTATACGGGTGCTGACGTGTATGACGCCTTAACCGCTAACGCCATCGAATTCATCAATTCCAATCGCGGCACTGCAATCCAGAGCGCCAAGAATTTTCGGGTCTCAAGCTTCTATGAGCGCAACGAGTCGTTCTTCCCGAACTTCGACGAGGATTTGACGGCACATATTCTGAAGTACGTAGAAGGTCCTGAGCGAGCAGCGCTGCAGTCCGCCAGTCGGATCAAGGCGAACATCACTGACTGGACAGTCAATGATCTCGGCGGAACGCGCCGCGAGATCGGTGGCAGCTTTTCGGATAGCAATGCGGCCTTGATGGGCTCTGTCAGCAGCAGCGCACCAGCCAGCGTCAGCGGATCCACATCCGGCATTGGTGGCTCTGGATCTTCCGGAAGCATCAACTCAGCGTTGATCAAACAAGTGCAGGAAAAAGACGAAGACGCAACAGACGGGGATGACTCTGACGAGGAGTCGGACTCCGAGGGTGACGAAACCAACTAAGCGCAGTTAGGGCGCAACGCGAGCTATCATGATGAAACACCTGGGATTTTCGACATTTTTTTCGTGTGCGGTCCTGATGGTGTGTGTGGTAGCCGATGCCGCCGAATCAACAGTCCCTGAGGTGTTCAGGGGCTACGACGACGAGTCCCGGTATTCAATCAACTATGACGATTTGAGTGACTTGCTGGGGCGAGTCGTCGTCGATGTCGGACTGTCCGAGCGAAAAATATCTAACCCGATTCGCCCTCAGACCGGCACTCGCATGAAGCCCAAGGTCAATCGGTACACCGGCGGCGAAGGCAATCGATTTTTTTACGAAGCATTTAAGGACAATGAGGCTGGCCGGGACTATCTGCGCGGCATCCGTGACAGCCTGGAACAGCTGCCGTCCGAGAACCCGCTGGAAGATTTTTCACGCGATGAGCAGCTTGCGTATTGGTTAAACCTTTACAACGTCACTCTCCTGCATGAAATAGTCTCCGAATACCCGGTCCGCAGCTTGAAGAGTATGACTCTGGGTAAGGACTCGTTCTTGTCCAGAAAGCTTCTTACGGTGGCAGGTGTCCCTTTGAGTCTTGACGATATCCAGCATACGATTCTTGATCAGAACTACAATAATAACCCGCTGATCATCTACGGCCTTTACCAGGGTGTGGTGGGCGGCCCAAATATTCGCACGGCGGCTTATTCCGGCAATGATGTCTATCGCGCCCTTGAAGCCAACGCGTTTGAATTCATAAACTCAAACCGCGGCACTTTCAGCAATGATGAGAGTGTATTCCTGGTTTCGAGCCTGTATGACCGAAACCGAAATTACTTTCCCGATTTCGATGCCGATTTGGCCGCGCATATTCTCCAGTATCTGGAAGGTGACTATCGACTCCGGTTGGCGGCCGCAAGTACCCTGGACCCCAGTATTAGCGACTGGACGGTGACTGATTTTGGCGGCACACGCCACGAGGTAGCCGGCAGCTTTGCTAACAACCAGGCGGCGTTACTGGATTCTTATAAAGGTCGACAGCGTGCCAACGGTGCAATTCCCATTGCGGGCCTTGAAGTCATTCGGCGCAAGAAGGAGCCCAAGACTGAAGATGACCCTGTCGATGTACTGGGTGAGTCGCCGGTCGAAATCGGTGCAAAACCGGAGGTCATTACATCCGGGGAAGAGTTGCCCGACGAATAGGCCGCATTATCGGACAGCAGCAAAGTGGTGTTCGTAATTCTTCCAGCGACCGATCGATTTACCATGGAGCGGTTCCCTTACCTGCCAGACGCTGGCCGTCCTGACGCTGTTCTTCAATTGATGGAACGACAGGCAGCGCTCATCCCAGCTTTCGCCGAGCCAGGCCAGTAACTCAGTTATGGTTTCTTTTGGCTGCTGCACCAGGTCTTCGTAGCGAACCCGCTTCAGGTCCGAGCCCAGCAGGGTTTGCCAGTGATCGACTAACTGGGCCTGTAGCCCAATGTAGTGGCGAATATTCTCGAGGCTGGTCGCATAACCCTGACGCGGCCCCAGTCTTACGGAGTACACCGAGGTTGCGACATCTCGCCAATCTCGGTCCATGATGATGAATTTCGCCGACGGCAGAATGGCTTTAATCAAGCCGATATACAGGAAATTGTCTGGTCGCTTGTCGGTCACTCTTGCTGACCCATCCGAACGTTGCCGCACCTGCTCGTTGTGTTGTTGCTGCCAGGCGTGAAGCTCTGCGATGGAAGCGTCACGAGCACCCTGTGGATAGCCGGGAAACTCCTTTGCGATCAGGCGAGGAAAAAATTCGCTTTCGCCACCCGCGACGAAACCGGGATGAGCGGCGAGGATTTGTTCAAGGAGCGTTGTCCCGCTGCGAAACATGCCGCAAATAAATACAGGAGCACGGGAGTCGCCCGCGTCCTCCCCGGACAGGCCGGGGCTACCCTCGGTCATTATTCGATGAAATCGGTCTGCCGTGTTTTCCGGACTGTAAGCAGGCATTAGTCGCTGATCGAGCGTATTGCCTTCTGAAAAGTGCTCCCAGGCCCGGCTGAAAGCACCCAATTGTTCAAACGCCTTGCCTAGCGCAAAGTGCAGATCACTGTTGGTGCTACCCGCCGCCGTTGCGACCATTCTTGCCAGCAATGGATCGTCGTCGTGCGCAAATCGATATGTATCTGCAAGACGGGCCAGCGCCGAATCATTAGCTGGGTCCGCTTGCAGGCAGCGCTCGAAGCAATCGCTTGCCTCCTCACGGTTGCCTTCCTGCTCCGCCAGGTTGCCGAGGTTGTAAAACGCACTGGAATAGTCGGGACTCAGGATCAATGCCTTTTGTAGATGGGCTCGCGCCTCGTCGCGCTGGTGCAGATGGTCCATGTGGATATTGGCGATATTCAGATGCACTTCTTCCGGCGTGCCGATGCCGAGGTCCAGTGCCCGTTCATACTGCCTAATTGCCGCCTCAAACTGTGCGGCTTTGGCGAGGTACCAGGCATAGTTGAATGCTGCGGTCGCTGACTCGGGTTGATCGACCAGGTAGCTCTTGTAGGCATCCAGAACGCAATCCAGAGGATAAGGTCCTCGATGCATATGGCCGGCTATTCGATCGATGGCCAGCAGGTCCTTGTCTACGTGCGGAAGAAGTATCCGTATCTGTTGCAGCGCTTCGTCGGTGTCATTCTGTCCTTCCAGGGCTTGCACCAGCAACCAGCGAGCCTGCGCATTGTTGGGCTCGTTCGCGAGCAGTCGGGACAGCAGTCCGACCGCTTCGTCAAACCGCTGCTCTTTGAAGTCAAGCAGCGCTTGTTGGAAAGCTGTATCGATTGTCATTACCCCAAAAAGAAAGCGGGCCAGAGGCCCGCTTTCAATACCAAATGTTTCTCAAATATTCTTAGAAACGAACGGTTGCCTTGGCATAGATGAAACGACCAAGCGTGTCATAGAAACCTGCAATCGTGTTGGCGTTGGTTGTCAGAGTACCGCCGACCATTGGTGGCTCTTCGTCAAGGACGTTGTTAACACCAACTGTGATGTCATGATTGTCCATGAAACGGAAGACACCGTTCAAGTCAAAGTAGTTCTGAGCTTTTGACATTTCAGCCTGGGCGATCGTGTCTGTTGTTGAACCAACATAATCGACACCCTGGAAGTAACGCCATCTGGCTTCGACCTTCCACGACTCGTTCGAATCATACTCAACTGATGCCGTATGACGCCATTCCGGAGACGGGTAGCAACGTGTGCTGATGGTGCCAACACAGTCGTACGCAGAAGTCGGATCAGCTGGCAACGGTGTGGTCTCCTTCGTCATCATGAAGGTACCGATGATATCCGTAGTCCAGGAACCACCCAGTCCGTCGATCGTCCAGCTTGCAGCAAGGTCAACACCTTCCCAGCTAGCAAGACCAAGGTTCAGCGTGGTATCGACAACGTAACCGTTGACACCCTGCCAAAGGTTACCCGACTGATTGCGGACAACCTGGTTACACAGAACATTGTACAGACCGCACTGTTCCAGAATCGTTGTCGCACCGATGTTGTTAATGGCGTTATCGATTTCGATATTCCAGTAGTCAACAGAGATAGTCAGCGTATCCATCGGATCGATTACGAAACCAACCGTAATGGTATCGGCTTCTTCCGGCGTAAGGGCCGGGTTACCACCGAAGATGCCGTTGTACTGGCCAGCCGGGCTTGCGTTGATGTTGCCGTACTGCGCTGCTGTAACGCCCATGTTGGCGCATTGTGCTGCTGTGTACTGCGGTGCTGCTCCGGCACACGGATCGGTACCAGACCACAAGCCAATCGCCTGGGCAGAGAACAGCTCAGCTACGTTTGGAGCACGTACTGCGCGGTTGAAGCCAGCACGCATGCGAAGCGCGTCAACGAACTGCCAATCGAAACCGGCACGGTAGGTATCGGCACCACCGCTGGAGCTATAGTCCGAATAACGGTAAGCAAAGTCCAACGTGAGGTTCTCTATACCGGTTACGCCTGAGATAAGCGGAACGTTGGCTTCTGCAAAGAGCTCGGAAACGTTGTATCCACCCTTGAGGCTAGGTGTTGGTCCGCCCTGGCCCAGGAGTGAGCCCTGTGCGAATACGGAGTCAGAAACACGGTCGTAGCGCTCAGAACGATGCTCAACACCCGCAACGACCATAATCGAATCATCGGCACTGCCAATGGTCAATCCGGTGTCGCCGGTTACGAAGGCGCTGATGACCTCGGTAGAGGTCTTGCCGGTCGCAACTGCGGTACCTGTCAGGCCAGCGGCCATCGCTGGTGTAACGCCCTGGTAGGTGAACACTTCATAAGGCACACAGCCGGCCGTTGCGGCACAAGCAGCACCGTCAACTGCAACCCGGACTGGAGGTGCAAAGAAGTCATTAACGTACGCGAGGCTGGAGGCCGACGAACCGTACAGGAACGAGGCGTCATAATCCCAGTTGTCGTTAATCGCACCCTTGAGACCCGTTACGACACGGTAAGAGTCGTGCTCGAAGTTACTGGCACGAGGTCCGCCTTCAACGTTACGTTTGCCGATGTAAACACCAAACTCGGTGGCACCTGGCCAATAGGACTGCAGTGAATCCTGGAAGGCTTGTGGGAACAGGGAGTTGTCGGCTGGCAGGAAGTATTCTTCGGCGAAGAAGGTACCGGATTCTGCGATTTGGCCTTCCGTACGGTCAGTCGCGAAGTTCGCTTCCACATAAACCGTGGCACGTTCACTCATTTCGTAGTCAACAAAGGTACCAAATGACCAACGCTCGTCCGGGCGCATGAAGTGATTGATCGGAGCGTAGTTGTAGACGTTACTGCCATCGTACGGAGCCAAAGATCCGTCCGGCTGCAGTGACAGGAACTCGGAAACACTGTAGTCCGATACGCCGTTCACTGACGGGGAGATGAAGAAGTTCGGCACGATCGCATTTGCAGAACCACCGCACGACGTCGCGCTGTTGCTCAAAGCACAGCTGGAATAGTCACGTGATCCCTGCAGCAACTCTTCGTTGTCACGCCAGGTCAGGTAGGCGGTTGCATTACCACGACCGTCGGCGAAGTCAGAACCGACAACGAGATCAATGTTGTAGGTCTGGCCGTCGAATCCTGAGTCACCTGTGGGATATGCGAAGTCCTTGGCGTCCATCAACGGAGTGAGGTACTTGTTGTCGTTGTCGTGCTGGTAGCCACTGGCGCCGACGCTTAATTCAACGCCATTCACGCGACGCATGATGAAGTTGACAACACCGGATACAGCGTCCGCACCGTAAGTAGCGGATGCACCACCGGTCAGAACTTCGATGCGCTCAACCATGGCTGACGGGATCTGGTTAACGTCGACAGACTGTGTCGATACACCACCCGGCTGCATGCGACGACCGTTCATCAGAACCAGGGTTCGGAACGTGCCCAGACCGCGCAGATCGATGGACGCAGTACCCGTGATGCCGTTGGCATCAAATGAGTGCTGTGCCGTCTCAACTGAAGGCAAGCTGTTCAGCAAATCTTCAACGCGAGTAAGACCGAGAGACGCGATGTCTTCTTGTCCCATGACGGTTACCGGACTGGTACGACCGAAGCCGTCTTCCGTCACGATACGCGAACCGGTAGTTACAATTTCTTCAATAGGCGCGTCACTGTCTTCAGCACCTTGCGCGTATGCAGCGTTACCCGGAATTCCGCCGAAAGACGACGCTCCGACCGCAGCTGCCACCGCGACTGCCAATGGCTTACGATTTAGCATGTTTATCCCCTAAAAATGTTTGGAATCCAAAACCTTCCAGAAATCTACCCTTGAATCCTTTCAGCACGCAAAATCGCCACGTAGCAAAAAAGCCTCAGATAGGATCGCACGGATGCTATCTCACTACGGTGCAAAGCTCAACACTATGTGACCAAATTGACACATACCATTGATTATATGTAATAACTGCTTATTAATCAGTGACTTATTTTGTTGCTTTTTTGCCTACACTGGCAAATACAAGGTATTCACCGCAGATTCGGCATTTTGTGTCGTCTTTATGCGACCCCTGCGCTCGCGGGATGCGACCTGATCATGCCGGTCAGGCCCCTCCAAAAAACTCGCTGTTGGCCCGTTTCGTGTAAATTCACGCGATGCCAATGACCACGCGTACGTCCCGCCAGCTGACTCGCATCGCGATCAGTTTGCTCGTGCTGACCCTGTTCGCGATGCACGTTGCCGGCAGTCCACGCTTCGAGGTCATCGATCGCATGGAAAACTACCTGTACGACGTCCGGGTTCGCCTCACGATGCCCGGTGGAGTGGACGAGCGAATCGTTATCGTGGATATCGACGAGGCCAGCCAGGTGCAACTCGGTCAATGGCCCTGGGAGCGGAGCACGCTGGCCGGCATCATTGACGTTCTTTTTGACGAATACGAAATCCGGGCGCTCGGCTTCGATGTGCTGTTTGCGGAAGCCGGGCGCACCGGCGGCAACGATGTCTTTGCCGAGTCTTTCATCGCACGCAACGTCGTTACCGGATTCGTTTTTAAGGATTCGATCAGCAAGGGCGAGCCGGAATTTACGGGTGTATTGCCCGCAGCGCTGATTCCCGAGGCGGATCTGAAAGGTTTCGAGGTGCCCTTCGTCACAGCGGCCGGGTACACGGGCAGTCTTGCAGCGTTGCAGGAAAATGCCCTGAGCGGCGGGTTTTTCGATTCGCCCCTGATTGACTCCGATGGGGTTTTTCGTCGCGCACCCTTATTGCAACAGTATCGCGGCGATCTCTATCCGACGCTGGCCCTGGCGCTTACCCTTGCGGCGCTGGAGGCACCACCGGTTGGATTCCGCTTTGCCGGCAATCAGCGCCGCGGCATCGACCTCGAAGCATTCCGGCTCGGCGACCGGGACATTGCGGTCAATGAGCAGGCGGCAGTCTTCATACCGTTTCGTGGTCCGCAGGAAAGTTTTCGCTTTATCCCGGCGCGCGACATCGTCAACCGCAGCGCACCGAGCGAATGGCTGGCCGACAGGATAGTGCTGGTGGGCGCGAGCGCCGCCGGTTTGCTCGACCTGCGCTCAACGCCGGTCGGTCAGCGATATATAGGAGTTGAAGTCCACGCGAACCTTGTCGCTGGCTTGCTGGACAGCAGCATTCGGCGGCAACCCGCCTGGTCTAACGGCCTGGAAGTCACTCTCCTGTTGTTGATCGGCGCGCTGGTGGCCTTGCTATTGCCCAAATTGTCACCGCAATCGTCGCTGGTGCTGGTCGCGGCAATACTCCTTATTACGATGGCCGGCAATTTCTGGCTTTGGACTTCCTTCAATCTTGTGATTCCGGTCGCGTCTCTGCTCGGCTACACGCTGGTCGCCGGGCTGCTGCAGATAACCTACGGCTTCTTTGTCGAACAACGCAACAAGCGGCATCTCTCACAGATCTTCGGCCAGTACATACCGCCGAAGCTCGTTGAAGAGATCGACGCCAGCGGCGAGAAGGTATCGCTGGAAGGCGAAACCCGGGTGATGTCCGTGTTGTTTTCGGATGTCCGCGGTTTCACCACGATCTCCGAAGGTCTCGAGGCGCGCGAACTGACGCAGATGATGAACGAGTTCCTGACGCCTTTTACTCGCGTAATTCAGGAAAACCGCGGCACGATCGACAAATACATGGGCGATTGCGTCATGGCCTTTTGGGGCGCACCGCTGCCGGACGCTGATCACGCACAGCATGCATTGCGCGCTGCGTTTGGCATGGTCAGGTCTGTTCATTTGCTCGACGAGGCGTTTGCTGCGAAAGGCTGGCCAGCGATACGCGTGGGCGTTGGCATAGCGACCGGTGAAATGAACGTCGGCAATATGGGATCCGAGTTTCGCATTGCCTACACCGTCATGGGCGATACGGTGAATCTCGGATCGCGGCTTGAAGGTCTGACCAAACAATACGGCGTCGACATCATCGTGAGTGCCGGAACCGTCGCTCAAATTCCCGATTTCACCTTTCGCGAACTGGACCTCGTCCGCGTAAAAGGCAAACTCGAGCCGGTTGCCATTTTTGAGCCTGTCGGCGAGACCAGTCAGCTCGCTGACGAAACTATCGCAAGTCTTGCAGATTATGTGCAGGCTCTCGCGGCTTATCGCGCCTGTGACTGGGATAAGGCACGGAAACTGTTCGAAAAATTGACAGAACGCAGTAGCGAGCTTCTATATAATGTGTACCTTGATCGGATAGCGCGGTTCAGACACGAGCCACCGCCAGCGGACTGGGATGGGGTTTTCGACCATTTGAGCAAATAGATACGCGGCGCAACTTAAGGATCTGAGTCGGGGGACAAGTCGAATAACAATGATGCCCGCAGCAAGAAAAACATGTATTACCTTCCTCGCCTGCCTGTTGTTCGCGGGCCTGACGCCAGCCACGCATGCACAGGACACGCTGCAGGTTGCCGCCAGCACTGACGAGCAGCAGTTCCTCGCCGACGCCGAATCGATATTGGCCACAGGCCAAAGTCAGGCCGCTTTCACATTACTCCTGACGCGTGAACGCGAGCTGGCCGGCAACCCGTATTTCGACTACCTGCTAGGCGTTGCCGCGCTGGACTCCGGCCAGTACAGCGAGGCCATTTTCAGCCTGCGTCGAGCGCTCGAAGTCTCGCCCGGTTTCTCGGGTGCGCGCATGGAGCTGGCGCGAGCCTATTTTGACAGTGGCAATGCCGGACTCGCACGACCCCTGTTCGTCGCTCTCCTGGATGAAAGCCCGCCCGCACCGGTACGCACTGTCATCAATCAGTACATCGCTTCAATCGACGCGACTCCGTCGTTGCCCACAGGCAGCCTGCGTTACTCTTTTGATATCACCGCCGGCTACGACAGCAACGCCAATGGCTCGACGGACGATCAACAATTCATGGGCTTCATGCTTAGCCCGGACAATCTCAAGACCGAATCGCCCTTCATGGAGGCGGGTGCCGCGCTAAGCTGGAGCAAGCCTGAAAACACGCAGTTCGGCTGGTACGCCGGCGGCCGAGCTGCTTACCGCCATAACCCGGACGCCGACTTTGTCGACTCCGGCATTGTGAGTGGCAATGCCGGGATGAACTGGCAACGGGGTCGCTATTTCGGTCGCGCCGGCGTCGATGGCTACTGGGCAACGCGCAATGGCGATCCGAACGACACCTACCTGGGACTGGACGCCCTCTTTGGCAGCCGCGTGTCCGATCGCTGGGACCTGACATTCGGACTTCGCGGCGGCGCATTGCGCTATGACGACGCCATCGACACGCTGGATGTCGACCGGATTCTGTACAGCGGCGGACTGCAATATCGGTTCGGCTCGCCGGGTAATATTGGCTTTGAAATTATCGGCGGCAACGATTCCGAAAAGCAGGCCGGCTCACCGTACGGCAATTCAAAACTCGGTGGCCGAATTACGCTGTACCTGCCGATCAGTGAACGCGGAACTCTGTACGCCTACACCGGCAGCCTGACCAGCGACTACGACGGCCTGTTTTTTGGCACACCTCGTGAGGACACGCAAATTTCAGCGCTGCTGCAAATCACCTATCAGGACGTGGGCATCGAGGGCTTATCGCTGACCCCGCGAATCCGCTACATCAACAACGATTCCGATGTTGCCCTTTATGATTACGACCGCACGGAAGTCGGTCTCCAACTACAGTGGATGCCGCAATGAAAATCATCCCGCAACTTCGCATAACGGTTCTCGCGGCGTTACTCGCCACCACCGCTACCCAGGCTAACGACGCCGGCTCGGTACTGTTCAGCAAGGGATCGGTTACGGCGCAGCGTGATGCTGTGGTCGCCCTTGCGAAAGGTGACAGCGTCGAGAGCAGCGATACGATCACGACGGGTGATGCATCGCGAGCGCAACTCCTGATGATCGACGGCGCGAAAATCGCGATACGCCCGAACAGTGTCATTCGCATCGACGAGTACTCGTACGCAGCAGCCGCCGCGACGGTCGTTGAAGAAACGGATGACAAGAGCGTGATCTCACTCGTCAAAGGCGGTTTTCGCACCATCACCGGCGCGATCGGAGAAGAAGACCGTTCGAACTACGAGGTGCGGACTCCGGTCGGTGTGCTCGGCATACGCGGCACCAATTTTGCCATCCTGTTGTGCGGTGGTGACTGCAACTGGGCTCCCAATGTAAACCCGGGTGAACCGATCGAAGACGGCCTGTACATCGGCGTTACCGGCGGTGTCATCGAATTTCGGGCACAGGGCGGCAATATTGTTGTACGCGCCGGCGAGTACGCGTTTATTCCCATTGGCGCGCGGGCACCGGAAAGGCTGAATGCGCCACCGCCAGTCCTGATCGACGACAACGACCTGCGTTTCGACGCGGATGGCAACGCTGCGCAATCCGGGTTTGACAGCAAGCTCGGCACTCGTCGCGTTCCCGATGACAGCGCAGCCGATGGCAGCAGCCCTGACAGCAGCAAATCCGGCGACAGCAGCACCCCCGAGACGCCAAAACAACCCGTCATCGGTATTGATGCGGACGGCACGCCCATCGATATGACGCCCGGCGCCCCGCCACCGAACAACGGCCGTACGATCGGCTACGCAACGGGTCCCATGGGTGCCGGTGGCGTACCTTTCAGCGGCACGCAATTCAATGACCCGGCACAATTGCAACTCGACACCGGCAACAACGTCACCGGATTCACCGGCCCTTATCCCGGGCGGGCGGTGGACGAACCGGCGACCTGGGACATCGGCACCTCAAGCAATACCGACACCGGTTTCGACTCAATGACCGTGCTGCGCTGGGGACGTTGGTCCGGTGGTGTTGCCAACGGCATACTGCAAAGTGATGGCAGTGACGTCAGTATCGATCTTGCCAATCAAAGCCTGCACTGGATCAGCAGTCCGGATGCGGCGCCACCGGTAATGCCGGTTACCGGTACTGCGACCTATGCTCTGATCGGCGCGACGGCCCCAACCGACAACCGCGGCAACACGGGCGTGCTCGGTAGTGCGACTTTCTTCGCTGACTTCACCAATCTTGTCGTCGACAGCACACTGGTCATCGATATCGGCGGTTCAACCTGGTCAGCATCCGGCACCGGCGATATGGGTATGGAGGTCGGCCTGCCGGCCCACCTCTTCTTTGGCGGTTATAGCCAGGTCTCCATAGACGGTATTGCCAGCGGCAACGGAGAATTTACAGGGTTCTTCAGCGCCCCCGGGGCAACGTCCAGTCCGGGAATCCCTGGCGGTGTCGGACTGACCTACAGCCTGCAGGACGGGCAAAGCGGTACCACGGTGTCCGGCGCAGCCGCCTTCGGCAATCCGTGAAGTTTGACCTCGTCATCGTCGGCGCCGGACCGGCGGGACTGAGTGCGGCCGCGCACGCGCAAAAACTCGGCCTGAATTACCTGCTGCTTGAAAGCAGCGACAAACCTGCCAACACCATTCAACGTTATCAAAAGGGCAAACACGTCATGGCCGAACCAGCCGTCGTGCCCTTGCGCAGTGATCTCGGTTTTTCGGCTGGCACGCGCGAAGCGATTCTCGGTAGCTGGCAGTCCGGCCTCGATGCGCTGGGGGTCAACATTCGCTACAACGCCGAAGTCATGGCGATCACCGGCGAGCGTCCGACTTTCGAGTTACAACTGGCTGACGGCGAAACTTTGCAATCGGAGGCGGTCGTACTGGCCATCGGCATGCAGGGCAATCCCCGCAAGATCGGCGTGCCCGGCGAGAACAAGACCAGCGTGCAATACACACTGGATGACCCCGACGAATACAGCGGCGAAACCATCGTTGTCATTGGCGCTGGCGACGCGGCCATCGAAAATGCAGTGGCCCTGGCACGCAACAATGCCGTTGTCGTTATTAACCGTCGCGATGAATTTGCGCGCGCCAAAGAAGGCAACCTGACATTAATCACACGCGCCATCGAAGACGGCTCGATCAGCTGCTTTTTCAATACCGGCGTCTCGTCGGTTGAACCCGCAAGCGCCATCAATCTCAGCACAGAAACCGGCGAAACACGCGTCGAGTGCAATCGCATCATCGCGCGCATCGGCGCCATTCCCCCGCGCCGCTTTGTCGAATCAACCGGAATTCGTTTTCCGAGCGAAGACCCGACAACGCTGCCCGAACTTACGGGTAAGTATGAATCGAATGTTCCGGGCCTGTACGTCATCGGCGCTTTGGGTGGTTACCCCTTAATCAAGCAGGCGATGAACCAGGGCTTCGAGGTTGTCGAGTTCATCAAGGGCAATGACATACTGCCCGCCGATCACGGCATACTCGAAAATAAGTTCCGACATTTACCTTACGGCAAGGATGTCGACGATACACTGGCGATCATTCGCAGCAACGTACCGATTTTTGAGAACGTCAATGGCCTGGTGCTGCGCGAACTGGTGCTTGCCAGCGAATTACTGACGCCGCAACGCGGCGATGTCATTTTCCACAAGAACGACTACACGAACTCCTTCATGTCTGTCGTCGAAGGCGAAGTTGAAGTTGAAGTCGACGGTGGCAAGTTCATTACGCTGAGCCAGGGTCAGTTCTTCGGCGAGATGAGTCTGTTGTCCGGTCGACGGCGATCCGCCACCGTACGTGCAGCGGCCGATTGCGTGGTGCTGGAAACACCGCGACGCGAAATGATTCGGCTGATGAACAGCTACGAGCCGGTACGCAAAGTGATCGACCAGCACTTCATCATCCGCACGCTGCGCGCCGATCTCGTACCGGACGCGCCGCACGGCGAGCTTGCCGCTGTTGCCGGGACCGCTGAACTCGTATCATTTCGCGCCGGCGAGGTCTTGTTTCGCGAGGGTGACCAGGCCGATGGCCTGCATCTGATTCGCAACGGTTCTGTTTCAGTATCGCGCCACATCGGTGGCCGCGACATCGTTACCACCTACGTTGCCGCTGGCAATTACGTGGGTGAAATGGGCCTCGTCGGCGAAACCCGCCGATCCGCCACCGTTACTGCAACTGTAGTGACCGAATCCGTGTTTCTGCGCGCAGACGTATTCCAGACCATGCTGCAGCGCAACGCCGGGCTACGTGAGCGCATACAAACAAAGGTGAAGGAGCGCATCAGCGAAAATCTGCGTATGGAGGCCGCTCCGGACGCCGGCGATCTGATTTCTTTCCTCATGCAACAGGGTCTCGGCGAAGCAACGGACGTCTTGCTCATCGACGAATCGCTGTGCATCGGCTGCGACAATTGCGAGAAGGCCTGCGCCGAAACGCACGACGGCACCTCAAGACTGGATCGCGCCGCCGGTCCATCGTACGCACAAGTGCATGTGCCAACCTCCTGCCGGCATTGCGAAGACCCGCACTGCATGAAGGACTGCCCGCCCGATGCGATACGCCGCGCGCCAAACGGCGAAGTTTATATAGAGGATAGTTGCATCGGCTGCGGCAACTGCGAACGCAATTGTCCCTACGGCGTTATACAAATGGCAAGCCCGAAGGAAGAGGCGCCCGGTTTGTTCAGCTGGATATTGACAGGCAATGGCGCCGCGCCCGGCAAACGATTGACGGCGAGTGGCCCGGACGCCATCAAAAAAGCGGTCAAGTGCGACATGTGCAAGGACCTGTCCGGCGGCCCGGCCTGTGTGCGGGCGTGCCCGACCGGCGCCGCGCTGCGTATGAGCCCGTCCGAATTTGTCACCCTCACCAAGCGGGCGAACTGATGCATACGTCGATACTTGCTTTTAAAGGTCGTCGTTATCTCTGGGCTGCTGTGGTGCTGACCGTGTTGTCGCTACTGGCCTACTGGTTGCACGATCCGCAGGAACCGCCGAACGGCGGTACCGTACTGGGATACACACTGGGTACGCTGGCGGCGCTGATGATCCTCTGGCTAACCTGGTTCGGCATCCGCAAACGGCGTTACCAATCCACCGCGGGAACGCTGCAAGGTTGGCTATCTGCACACGTGTATTTCGGCCTGGCATTACCGATCGTCGCTTTATTGCATGCCGGCTTCCAGCTGGGCTGGAACGTGCACACGCTGGCCTTCGTCATCATGAGCCTCGTGATCGTCAGCGGCATCTACGGTGTGTTCATCTACATGAAGTACCCCGAGAAGCTCAGCGAAAACCGCGACGGCGCGAGTCGCTCCGAGTTGCTCAATCAACTGGATGATATTGATCGCCGCAGCCGACGCGTCGCCGAAAAACTGCCCGATGAGTATCGCGAGTTTGTCCTGAGCGGCATTCAACGTACTGAACTTGGCAGCACCTTGTGGCAGCGCCTGCAGAACGAAGATCGATCGCGTATCCAGTTGCCGCACGCCGCGGAGACGGTGCTGAATCCCGGCCAGGAAGCCGCGATGGACTGGCTCGCTGAGCAACAATCCCGGGCGGATGCGGAATCCGCGCAGAAGATCGCAGAATTGTCCGGCCTGTTACGCAGCAAGCGCCAGCTATTGCGACAAATCGGTAAGGACCTTAAATTGCAGGCGGGCATCGAAATCTGGCTGTACGTGCACGTCCCGCTGACCGCGGCGCTGCTCATGGCGCTCACGGCGCATATCGTTACTGTGTTCCTGTACTGGTGATGACATGGCGTACCTGATTCGGTTTATCAGCAAGACAGCGGCCGGTGGCATCGAGCACCATGACCGCCGTGTTGATGCTGCAACGATTACTATCGGGCGCTCAACAGACCAGGTGTTGCACCTGAAGGATCGCCGAACTCGCCTGCAACACGCCGAGATCGAGGTTAAGGGCGGAGCAGCGCAAATCACGACGACGGCCATGGCTGGCGTAACCGTGAACGGCAACTCCGAGCGCAGCGCCAAACTGAAAGTCGGTGATGTCATCGAGGTTGGCGCGAACATCATTCGCGTCATCGAGAAGCCCGACGGCTACGAATTCGCGATTAGTTTCGAACTCCGCGAGGACGCCAAACGCGAGCATCTCGTGTCACGCTGGAGTACGCCGACGAGTGGCATCGGCGGCTGGAGCAAACGCAAACTGGCCTGGTCGCTGGTCTTGCTTGTAATGATCTTCGCGTTCGCACTGCCCTATTTCATTAAGCAGGACTTCTTCCTCGCCGGGCCGGTCAATAGTGTCCACGCCAGCATCGCGAGCGATTGCGGCAGCTGTCACACAACACTGTTCCAGCGCGTACCCGACGAGGCTTGCGTCGAGTGCCATACCGTACAACGCCATACAGTGGATATTCAGCACGAAGTATTGGGCGAAACGCGCTGTGCCGCGTGCCATCTGGAGCACAATGAACCGCCGCAGCTCGTCAACCAGCACCAGGATTTGTGTGCCGGATGTCATGCCGACCTGCCGGCAGGCGTAGATTTGCAGAATGCGGCCGACTTCCTCGATGACCATCCCGATTTCAAGGTCAGCCTGAAACGGCCAGTGACACAGGACGATGGCGAAACAATTTGGCAGATCGAGCACCTGCCACTGGTCGCTTCTGCCGACGCGGATTTGTCGAATCTTATTTTCGATCACAAGGTGCATATGGACCCCGACGGCATCGTGACGCCGGACGGCACGCGCGTCATCGAGTGCGCCGAATGTCATACGCCGGATCCCGGCGGCGCACGAATGGCGCCTGTCTCCATGGATGAGCACTGCAGCGATTGCCACACCCTGGCGTTCGACCCCGATGACCCGACACGCACCGTGCCACATGGCGACGCAGACGCGGTGGTGCGTGCACTGGTCGAATATTACAGTGCGCAATTACTGGGTTCGGACCCCGATGCGGTTTCGCAACGCGTGCGACGACCGGGACAACGACTGTCGCGAACAGAGCGCGACAAAGTTGCAGCGGAAGCTCGAACCGAAGCTCTCAAAGTTGCAGCCGACCTGTTCGAGCGACGCGCCTGCGTCACTTGTCATACCGTGACCCGAGTTGACGGTGACGTGCCCTGGAAAGTGGCACCCGTGCAACTCACAAAACAATTCTTTCCGCACACCACCTTCTCGCATGCCTCGCACGACACCGACAAGCAAGGCTGCGATAGCTGCCACAACGCGACGGAATCCATCGTGGCGAGCGACGTGCTGATACCCGACATCGGTGTTTGCAGGGATTGCCATGGCAGCGGCGCTGCAACTCGCAACGACTCGACGCAAATTGCCAGCACCTGTGTCATGTGCCACGGCTTCCATTTCGACAGCAAGGACAAGTACCCATGATCGGCCGCGCGCTAAGTCTGGCCACGCTGTTGCTGGTCATGTCTGCGTGCGGCGGCGGCTCCCGGCCCGAGTCCGGTGACATCGATAGCAACACACCGCCCACCGGCTGCGACGGGTCGTGCGCGAATTCTATGGCGCTGCTCACAGTTGCCGACGTCGAGGGCATCATCGCGCGTGCCGTCAACGAAGCGCAGACTCGCGGCGTCAATGGAACGATCGCGGTTGTCGATCGCGTTGGCAATGTACTCGCGGTATTTCGCATGAACGGTGCAGCAACAGCCGTGACGATCGCCTCGCCCGGCGTCAGCATCGACGGTGGTCTCGAAGGCATCAATATAATTCCCGACAGTATGGCGGCCATCAGCAAAGCACTGACTGCCGCTTACCTGTCAACAGAAGGCAACGCTTTCAGCACTCGAACGGCCAGCCAGATCGTGCAGGACCATTTCAATCCGCAGGACAATTTGCAGCCTGCAGGCCCCTTGTTCGGCGTACAGTTCAGTCAGTTACCCTGCTCCGACCTGTTAACGCGTTACACCGGCGGTGCGGCGGATGCCGGTCCGCACCGAGCTCCTTTGGGCCTCGCTGCCGACAGCGGTGGCTTTCCTTTGTATAAGGGCGGCACGCCAGTCGGCGGGGTTGGCGTAATCAGTGATGCGGTCTACTCCTACGACACCGACATTTCCGATACTGACCAGGACAACGATGAATTGATCGCACTGGCGGCGGCTGCTGGCCTCGCCGCTCCGGATGATCGGCGCGCGCATCGCATCGCCGTCGATGGCCGCACTTTGAGGTTTTCCGACGCCGGCGAGCCGGACCTGCTCGCAGATCCGAACAACGCGCCGGCCTTTGCGACGATTAACAATATCGCCGGAACACTGCTCGCCGTGCCGGGCTATGTCGCGGCCACCACCAGCGCCGGTGTGGCCTTCGGCGAGGCGGCCTCGGGCATCCGGGCTGACACTTTGGACTACGCAGGGCTGGATGCTTTCGTTTTGGTGGATAACGCCAATATCGAACGCTTCAGACCGCAAGCCGGTACCGATGGCGCCATGGCACTCACGGCCGCCGAAGTGCAGTCGATACTGGGCCGGGCCCTGGCAGTCGCTAATCGGTCCCGCGCGCAAATACGTCAGCCGGCGGGCTCACCGGCTCGCGTCACCGTTTCGGTCGTTGATTCCAACGGCGTCATACTGGGCATCGTTCGTTCGCGTGACGCACCGATCTTTGGCATCGACGTGTCATTGCAAAAGGCTCGGACCGCATCGTTCTTTTCCTCGGCCGGCGCCGCCGCGGCCCTGAACAGCGTACCGGCAGCGACCTACCTTGACGGCGGCCTGGTGGTGCTGAGGAAAGAGCTGCTGTCGCAGTACGTCACCAATGCGCAGACCTTTCTCGGTCTGCCGACCGCGCTCAGCGACGGCGCGATCGCATTTTCCGATCGCGCAGGCGGCAACTTGTCGCGTCCCTATTATCCGGACGGCGTGACCGGCAATCCGCAGGGACCGTTCAGCAAACCGCCCGGGGAGTGGAGTCCGTTTTCAACAGGCCTGCAGCTCGACCTCGTTTACAACGCACTGGTGCAACACGTCGGTTTCGTCGCCGGACTGAATGCAGATGTTCCGTTGAACTGCACGGGCGTCGATGGTTTCGATAATCTCTTTGTCCTTGCCGGTGTGGTTCCGGCGCTGGCCAATGGCACACAAATTTTTCCTGGCAGTGTGCCGATTTATCGCGGCGCACAGCTCATCGGTGGCATTGGTGTCTCCGGCGACGGCGTTGACCAGGATGACATGATCGCCTTCCTCGGTGTGCACGAAGCAGCGCAAGCCGGCGGCAGTTTTGGTAACGCCGCCACCAACATGCGCGCCGATACGCTTGTACCGCAGGGCACACGACTGCGCTACGTCAACTGTCCTGTAACGCCCTACCTGAACGATGACGCGCAGAATGTCTGTGAAAACAAATAATCCTGCTTCCTTTGCGGTCCTGTTCGCACTGCTGTCGCCGGCCATCGTGCACGCCGAAGCGCCGGGCATGCGCGCAGACTGCGCGGAGTACATCGAGCGACTGCGACAGCGTCCGGGCGATCCGCCGCGCGCAGCCCATCGCTGTGACGAACCCGGCCTGACACCCGCGGTATGGAGCGATCTGCCCTATTTCGCTGCGATCCCCGATCGCTGGCGCATCGTTAATGCTATCGGCTATGAAGAGCGGCTCTGGGATCCCTACAACGGCAACAACGTTCTGAAAGGCGATCGTCCCGCGTTTGGTAACGACTGGTTCTTCGCGCTGAACCTGATTTCCGACAGCACGTTCGAAGGTCGCAGCCTGCCAACACCGGTCGCGATTGCCAACACGCCGAACCCGGGTGCACTCGATGTACTCGGTGACCCCGGGCAATCCGCGTTCACGCAGAACGTCCTGATTGAAACCGTACTCTACAAGGGCGAAACCGTATTCAAACCGCCCGACTACGAATTGCGTTTTCTGCCGGTCCTGAACTACACGCGAGTGGCCGTCAGCGAGCCTGGCATTCTGAAAGCAGACTCCAGTCTGAGTACGACCCGTAACGATAATTTTGTCGGCATCCAGGGCCTGTTTCTCGACAAGCACCTGCGCAATGTTTCGGAGCGCTACGACTTCGACAGCCTCCGGATTGGCATACAGCCGATCACGGCGGATTTTCGTGGTTTCCTGTTTCAGGACAGCCCCGTCGGCATTCGCCTCTTCGGTACACGCGACAACAACCGCTGGCAGTACAACTTAGGCTTTTTCCGACGTCTGGATAAAGACAGCAACAGCGGACTGAACGATGTCGGCGCCGACCTTCGTGACGATGACATTTTTCTGTTCAACGTCTACCGGCAGGATTTTCCGGTGCTCGGTTTCACGTCACAGCTGGCACTGGTCCACAACCGCAATTCTGAAACGGATGAGTTGTTCATCGATGGCAACGGCTTTTTGAGCCGACCTTCAGCGCTCGGCGTGCAGAAGAATCGCGAATACGACGTGACCTATATCGGCTACAACGGTGACGGCCACCTTGGTCGCTGGAATGTCACGGCGTCGGCTTACTATGCATTCGGCAAGGAAACACCGTCGACCTTTACCGATTTCGAAAGCGACATCAGCGCCGCGTTTGGCGCACTCGAAGTATCGCGCGATCTCGATTGGCTGCGCGTCCGGGCGACGCTGGTGTACGGCAGCGGCGATGAAGACCCTTACGATGACAAAGCCACCGGATTCGATGCGATATTTGAAAACCCGTTGATCGCCGGCGCCGACACGAGTTTCTGGATACGCCAGGCTGTGCCCCTGATAGGCGGCGGTCGGGTAACGCTTTCTTCGCAGAATGGCTTACTGAATTCCATGCGCTCCAGCAAAACGCACTCGCAATCCAACTTTACGAACCCGGGATTGCTGCTCGTCGGCCTGGGCTTCGACATGGAAGTGACACCGAAAATTCGCGCCTCGATCAGCGGCAATCAGTTGTGGTTCGACGATACCGCCGTGCTGGAAACCGCACGCAACCAGGGCAACATCGACCGCAGTATCGGTCAGGATCTGTCGCTCGCGATTACCTATCGACCCCTGACGTCGCAAAATATAGTCCTGCGACTGGCCGGCTCCGTTTTGATTCCGGGCGAAGGCTACAAACAACTGTACGGCTCGGATACGGCCTACTCCGTCCTCGCGAACCTGATACTGGCGTATTGAAATCCTATGACACCTAAGAATCTGTCACTGCTGATATTGCTGCTACCGGCCACGTTGCTTGCGGCGGGCGGCGAGTCTCCGCAACACGTGGAGTATCCCGAGTATCCACCCGCGCCTGAAAAACAATCACAGCAAACCGCCGACCTCAAAAGCTACGGCTGTATCAGTTGTCACACGACCACGGACGCCAGCAGCATGCACAACAGTCCGTCAGTGGTGTTGGGCTGTACTGACTGCCACGGTGGCAACGCCGCGATTCAGGATGGTGCAACGGATGCGCTGGAAAAAGCACACGTACAACCCCTGTACCCGGAAACCTGGCACTACCCGTCCAGCGCCAACCCGGAACGTACCTACACGCTGCTCAATCACGAGAGTCCCGAGTTCATTCGCTTCGTGAATCCATCGGACTACCGCGTCGCGGCAGCGGCTTGCGGTGCGTGTCACCAGAAAATTATCGATGCCAACGTGCGCAGCATGATGGCGACCGGCGTCATGCTGTGGGGAGGCGCGGCATACAACAATGGCATCCTGCCCTTTAAGAATTACATCCTCGGTGAGGGCTACACAGCCGATGGTGTCGCGGCGAAAGTGACCGGATCGGGCCTTGACCCTGAAGTCGCAAAACAGCACGGCGTTATCGCCGAACTGTACCCCTTGCCCACCTGGGAAAGCGTTCAGCCCGGCGACATCTTTCGCGTTTTCGAAGACGGTGGCCGCAACCTGACCAACCTGTTTCCCGAGACGGGACTGCCGAATGCGCTGGGGCAGATTCAACGCCTCGAAGAACCCGGCAAGCCCGACACGCGGCAGTCGAATCGCGGTCCCGGCACGGGCGGGCGTATCGCGGTACCGCTCATCAACATACACAAGACTCGCCTCAATGATCCGTTCACGTGGTTCATGGGCACTAACGACCAGCCAGGCGACTACCGTTCCTCCGGTTGCGCGAGCTGCCATGTCGTGTACGCCAACGATCGAGACTCCCGGCACTCGGGTCCTTACGCCAGCTTTGGACGCGACGGCGAGTCCGTATCTGCGGACCCGACCATACCGAGGAACGAATCCGGGCATCCTCTGCAGCACCAGTTCTCGCGCGCCATACCAACGAGCCAGTGCATGGTCTGTCACATGCATCAGCCAAATATGTTCATGAACTCCTATCTCGGTTACACGATGTGGGATTACGAATCCGACGCGCCGTCCATGTGGCCGGCGGAGCAGCAGGAATTGAGTATCGCCGAACAACGTGAGGTGCTGGATCGTAATCCGGAGGGCGCAGTCGTGCGCGGCAAGTGGGCCGACATCGATTTTCTGCGTAACGTTACGGATCTCAATCCGACGCTCACCGATACGCAGTTTGCCGATTACCACGGGCATGGCTGGAATTTCCGTGCCGTACAGAAGCGCGACCTGGAGGGCAATTTACTCGATGCCGATGGCGCGATCGTTGCCAACGACGACCCCGATAAATTCGCCAAGGCCGTCCACCTGTCCTCGGTACATGTGGACAAGGGCATGCATTGCGTTGACTGCCACTTCACCCAGGACAATCACGGCAATGGCCATATTTATGGCGAAGTTGCGAGTGCTATCGAAGTCGAGTGCAAGGACTGTCACGGCACCGCGCAGTCCTATCCCAATCTCAGAACCTCAGGACCCGCCGCACCTCCGGGCGGTACCGACATGCGCCTGTATCGCAACGAGGATGGCAAGCGCCGCTTTGAATGGCAGGGCAACAAACTGGTGCAGCGCTCCATTCTGAATCCAGAGCTTGAATGGACGCTGAGTCTCGTCAAGGACAGCGTTAATCCCGAACACGCCGAGTACAACGAGAAAGCGGCGCGCGCAAAACTCATGGGCAATGACGTCCAGAAACAGGACTGGGGCACAGGCATCGCACCTGCAAATCTCGCGCATCAGGATGACGAGATCGAGTGTTACACCTGCCATACCGCCTGGATTACGAGTTGCAACGGGTGCCACCTGCCGATCGAAGCAAACTGGAAGACGGAGCGACATCACTACGAAGGCGGCGAGACTCGCAATTACGCGACCTACAATCCGCAGGTGGTGCGCGATGACATGTTCATGCTCGGACGACGCGGCCCGCTGAACGACAGCAAGATCGCACCGGTCCGATCTTCGTCAGCCCTGGTGCTGTCTTCAACCAATGCGAACCGTGAACGCATCTACGTGCAACAGGCGCCTATCGCAGCGAGCGGCTTCAGTTCGCAGGCGATGAATCCGCACTTTCCGCACACCACACGCAAGACCGAAACGAAAACCTGCAGCAACTGCCACCTGAGTGCTGACGGCAACAACAACGCCTGGATGGCGCAGCTGCTGCTGCACGGCACGAACTTCGTCAATTTTGTCGGGCTGAATGCATGGGCGGGCCTTGATGGTGGCGTACTGGCCGCGCAGGTGACCGAGTGGGACGAGCCGCAAGCCGTGATCGGCAGTTACCTGCATCGTTACGCCTATCCCGACAATTTCCAGCAACATCTGGAGAACGACGCCGTTCTGCAAACCGCCGCGACGCACAGTGGCGGGCCGGCGAGCTGCGTGCAGTTGCGTGGCGAGTACCTGTACACAGCAGAAGGCAAGCGCGGCATGCAGGTCTACGACGTCGCCAACATCGCCAACAAGGGTTTCAGTCAACGCATCGTGGAGTTGCCGTTCAGCAAAGTCGGTCACGACTCAGACATCAACACGAAGTACGCAACCTGCGTTGCACTACCGACCAATCAGCCTGTTTATCCGCCGCGAAATACCGGCGACCTGATGCGCATAGAAAACCAGGAGCAACCGTTTCATCCGATCTACAACTACGCTTTTGTTACGGACAGCACGGAAGGACTGATACTGGTGGACGTCACAACGTTTGCCGACGGCGACATCAACAATAACTTCATCGAGCGTGCGCTCACCTGGAACCCCGACAATGTCCTGGCCGGTGCGCGTCACATAACCATCGGTGGACATTATTTGTACATCATCGCCAATCAGGGTCTTGTCATTCTGAATATCGACAATCCGCTTGCGCCTTCCGTGTCCGCCATAGTGCCGCTGGACGATGCCCGTGCCTCGGCGCTGCAGTTCCGCTATCTGTTCGTCACCGACAGCAGTGGCCTGCGTGTTGTCGACGTTACGAATCCTGCACAACCCAAACTAATCGAAGCGCACGTTCCGATACGCGACGCAGAACGTGTTTACGTTGCTCGCACCTACGCCTATGTCGCAGCGCGCTCGCAGGGACTCGCCATCGTCAATGTTTGGAATCCCGAAGAACCGCAGCTGCTGGAGTTTTTCGACGCCGCAGGTCAATTGCGCGATACCCGCGATGTCGTGGTGGGCTCGACCAACGCATCGCTGTTCGCCTACGTCGCCGATGGAGTAGCGGGACTCAAGGTCGTGCAACTGACATCGCCGAGTTCGCAGCCGAACTTTTACGGCTTCAGTCCCGTGCCAAAACCTGAGTTGATCGCCAGTTATCCGAGCAAAGATGCCGTGCTGTCCTTATCCAAAGGCCTGGACCGCGATCGCGGCGTCGATGAAACCGGCGGCCAGATCGCCGTGTTTGGCCGCAAGGGTTCGCGGCCGCTGACTTACGAAGAGATGCAGAAGCTGTATCTCGATGCAGAGGGGAATCCCTGGTATGTCGAAGATGAATAGAACGTCAATCGCCGCAGTTGCTGTTTTGCTGGCGAGTCTCAGCTCTGCCGAGTTACCCGAGAAAGACGGCTACACGCACATGGGCGTGGCGACTTGCGCCGCTTCGCAGTGTCATGGCTCAGCCGTTCCCAGAGACGGGTCAAACGTTCTGCAGAACGAGTACGTCACCTGGACGCAGGATGATCCTCACTCTCGCGCTTACGATGTACTCAGCAATGATCTTTCGAAAGGCATCGCGGCGCGGCTGGGACTGAAGTCGGCGACGACGGCAAAAATCTGCCTGGATTGTCACGCCGATAACGTGCCGCAGGGACAACGTGGCGAGCGCTTTCATCTTTCCGACGGCGTGGGCTGCGAATCCTGCCACGGCGGCGCACAGAAATGGCTGGCAACTCACTACAACCTGCCCGCCGTTACTCACGAAGCTAACCTCGCGGCCGGGTTGTTCCCGACTGAGAAACCGGAAAAACGTGCTGAACTTTGCCTTTCCTGCCATCTCGGCACGAATGACAAGTTCGCTACACACCGCATTATGGCGGCCGGTCATCCTCGCCTCGCATTTGAACTCGACACCTTCACTGAGCTCTGGCGTACCGCGGGACGGCAGCCGCATTATCGTATCGATGCGGACTACGTCAGTCGCAAAGGCGACGTGAGCCATGTTTACACCTGGGCGGCCGGACTGCTGCTTGAAAGTCGGCAACGCATCAGCATGATTCGCGGACCACTGTTTGATGGCGACGGCATGTTCCCGCAGCTCGGCTTCTACGACTGCCATAGCTGCCATCGCTCTATGAAGACAGTACGTTGGCGAGCACTGCCACGCCACGGCGGCGTCGGCCCGGGCGCCATTTTTCTACATGACGGCACGCTGGTGATGTCAATGGCATTGGCGCGAGCGCTATCACCAACGGATGCAGAGGCCATAGAAGAGGGTCTTACTGCATTACACCGAGCAGGTGCGAACAGCGTGGACGCAATTCGGGATGCCGCGACTGAACTCGATGTGGCACTTGCCAGGCTGCAAGGAAAAATCTCTCAACAATCTCTGCAGGGCAGGGAGATGAGCGTGCTTCGTGAAATACTCGGCACGGGTGCTGAAGGCAACTACATTGATTACATCAGCGCTGAGCAGGCATTCATGGCCGTACAAATGCTGGTTATCGAAATCGACGATCCCTGGCTCGAGGACCAGTTGAACACGATCGCCGAGACGCTGAGCAACGACGAACGTTACCGCCCTGCGCAATTTGCGGCTGTACTCGCAACCCTCGCGGAGCCTGAAAGCATTGATGACCCGGTGATTGAATAGACCGTGATCTATATCGGTAGCGCGGTCGTGTGTTTGATGTCCGACAATACGATGCTTGAGGTCACTTCCTGAATGCCGCTCAGTTGCGACAGCTTTTCGAAAAAGAACTGTTCGTAGGCTTTGATATCCTCAGTGACGATGCGCAGAAGAAAGTCGACGCTGCCGAGAACTACGTAACAATCCATTACCTCCGGGTACTTCTTGACGTCGTCTGCAAATTTGGAAAGATTGCTACGGCCGTGTGACGTCAGCTTGACGTGAGCGAACACCATCGTCGTCAACCCAACCTTTTCGCGATCAAGTATTACCGGTTGATCGCGTATCACACCTTCATCACGCATACGCTGAATTCGGCGCCAGCAAGCCGATTGAGACAGGCCGATGCGCTCGCCAATGGTCGTCGCATTGATACCCGGCACGGTCTGCATCAGATCGAGGATCTTGCGGTCCGTCTGATCGAGTGCGACGTTCTGCATAGTTTATTCCTTTCTTACACCTCTAGCGCATGGATTATGCACGTTTTCGCATTTTAGTGACCAGTTTTGCAAGCTTTATGGCCTAATTTCGGGATATATTGGTCGCCGTATATGCACCTCACAAGGGGGGAGGCATGGGCGTTTTCAGTCACGCTGAGTTTGATAACCACGAGTCGCTGCACTTCATCAATGATGTGTCGACAGGGCTTACTGCCATCATCGCCGTGCATTCCACTGTCCTCGGACCTGCAGCCGGCGGCTGTCGCCGCTGGTCTTACGCGAGCGACGCCGAAGCGCTAACCGATGCACTGCGCCTTTCCCGCGGCATGACGTATAAAAACGCCGTAGCCGAATTGCCTTTCGGTGGCGGCAAAGCAGTCATTCTGGCAAAAAACGCCGCGCCAAAATCTCCCGAACTGCTGGCCGCTTTTGGTCGTGCCGTCGATGCACTGGGCGGTTCCTACATCACCGCGGAGGACGTTGGCATGTCCGTCGATGACATGCGACTGGTGCAGCAACAAACAAAATTCGTCTCCGGACTTCCACAAAGTGGTGCCAATGCCGGCGGCGACCCTTCACCGTGGACGGCGCTGGGCGTCTATCTCGGCATCCTGGCTGCCGTTAAAACCCGACTCGGCAAAGATTCCTTGCAGGACCTCAGGGTTGCCGTCCAGGGCGTCGGTCACGTCGGCGCACACCTTTGCCAATTGCTGCACGACGCGGGTGCAAAATTGCTGGTCGCTGACGTCAATGGCAAGAATCTCAATGCGGTCAGGAAAGCGATGCCGGTTGACGTTGTCGCACCTGCTGAAATCCTCTATGCGGATGTCGACGTGCTCGCGCCCTGTGCGCTGGGCAATATTCTGACATCAGCAACGATTCCCAAGATCAAGGCACAAGTCATCGCCGGAGCCGCCAATAACCAGCTGTCCACACTGGCCGACGGCGCCCGGCTTGCAGCACGCAAGATCCTGTACGCGCCGGACTACGTCATTAATGCCGGTGGCATAATCAGCGTGTCCCACGAATACTATGGCCAGAGCTCTGAAGTTCAGGTGCGCGCTGACGTCGAAAAAATTCCACATCGTTTACAATCGATATTTTCTGAATCCAGCGAAACCGGTCGCCCGACGAATGAGCTCGCCGACGAGTATGCGCGCCGTATGATTGCCGCCGGCCGGAAATAACAGGAAGCAAGGATGATCACAAAATCGCGATTGCAAATTCCAAGAGCATCTGCCCGACCGGGTGAGAAGCCGGACTTCAGTTATCTGGATCTTGCGCCCGCCGGCAGCGTGGATAAACCGCCGCGCGATTCGCGTACACGCGACATCGAACATCTCGCGAGTGGCCTGATTCGCGTCCTCGACGACGACCACAAAGCGAAGGGCCCGTGGAATCCGAATTTTGATGCCAACGAATTGCAGGTTGGTCTGCGCTGGATGTTGCTGAACCGGATTTTCGACGAGCGCATGTGGCAAATTCAGCGTCAGGGCCGCATCTCCTTCTACATGCAGGCGACCGGTGAAGAAGCCGTGTCGATCGCGCAAGCCATGGCATTGCGACCGGGTGACATGTGCTTCCCGTCGTATCGCAACCAGGGCCTCTACATGTATCGCGGCGTAAAGCTTGTCGACATGATGTGTCAGTGCCTGTCGAACACCCGCGACATGTGTCTGGGCCGACAATTGCCCATCATGTACCACAGCAAATCCGGCAACGTCTTTTCGATCTCCGGCAATCTCGGCACGCAATACCCACACGCGGTTGGCTGGGCAATGGCGTCGGCTATCAAAGGGGAAGACCACATTGCCGCCTCCTGGGTTGGTGACGGCACCACTGCAGAAGCCGACTTCCATCACGCACTGACTTTCGCCGCGGTGTACCAGGCGCCGGTGATCCTCAATGTCGTAAACAACCAGTGGGCAATCTCAACTTTTCAGGGCACCGCAGCCGGCGAACGCCGCGCCTTCGCTGCCCGCGGTCTCGGGCTCGGAATACCGGGGCTGCGTGTCGATGGCAACGACTTCCTCGCCGTCTATTCGGCGACATTGTGGGCGGCCGAACGCGCGCGCCGCGGTGGCGGCCCGACACTGATCGAACTGGTCACTTATCGTGGCGGTCCGCATTCGACCAGCGATGACCCATCGAAGTATCGGCCAAAAGATGAGTGGGCCGCGTTCCCGCTCGGCGACCCTATCGAGCGCCTAAAGCAATTCATGATTGCCGAAGGCCACTGGTCCGAGGCGAAGCACGAAAGCCTGGTGGATGAATTACGCAACGAAGTCACGCGCGCCTGGAAGGAAGCGCAAAAGTTCGGCACGATGACCGAAGGACCGTGGCTCGATCCGTCGAGCATGTTCGACGACGTTTATGCCGAAGTTCCCGACCATCTCGAATCCCAGCGCCGGCGCATGCTCGAAATTGTGGGCGACAAGTAATGGCACGCATGAACATGATCGAAGCCATACGCTCGGCCCATGATGTCGTTATGGACCGGGATCCCAGTGTCGTTGTACTGGGCGAGGACGTTGGTTTTTTCGGCGGCGTGTTCCGTTGCACGGATGGCCTGCAGCGCAAATACGGCGATCACCGCGTCATAGATGCACCCATTTCCGAAGGCGGCATCATCGGTGCGGCCATCGGCATGGGCGTGAACGGATTGCGGCCTGTAGCTGAGATCCAGTTTGCAGACTACATTTATCCCGGCTTCGACCAGATCGTCAGCGAGCTGGCAAGACTGCGTTATCGTTCCGGCGGCGAATTCTTCTCGCCGGTAACGATTCGCACGCCCTGCGGTGGCGGAATTCGCGGCGGTCAGACTCACTCGCAATCACCGGAAGGTATATTCACGCACGTGAGCGGCATCAAGGTCGTTATGCCGTCCAATCCCTACGACGCGAAAGGTTTGCTCATAAGTTCGATCGAGTCTGACGACCCTGTGGTGTTCTTCGAGCCGAAACGCATTTACAACGGCCCCTTTGACGGCGACCCGGAGAAACCGGCAGTCTCCTGGAGTTCACATCCGAAGGGAGAAGTGCCGGACGGACATTTCACCGTACCGCTCGGTCAGGCCGACGTTGCACTTGAAGGTGATGAACTTACGATCATTACGTACGGAACCCTGGTGCACGTCGCAATAGCTGCGGCGAAAGAAACGGGTGTTGATTGCGAAGTCATCGACGTTCGCACGCTCGCTCCACTGGATGTTGAGACACTTGCCAATTCGGTAAAGAAAACCGGCCGCTGTCTGATTGCACATGAGGCAACACGCTTCGGCGGCTACGGCGCGGAACTCGCGGCTACAATGCAAAAAGAATGCTTCTACCATCTTGAAGCACCGATTTCGCGCGTTGGTGGCTGGGACACGCCCTACCCTCACGCGTTCGAGTGGCAATATTTCCCCGGGTTAAAGCGCATGTCGGCTGGCATACGCAAATTGATGGAGGCGGGATGAGCGAACTGATTTTCAAATTGCCGGATCTTGGCGAAGGCACGGTCGAATCTGAAATCGGCGAGTGGTTCATCAAAGTCGGAGATCACGTCGAAGAAGAATCCATCGTCGGCACGATGATGACCGACAAAGCCGCTGTTGAACTCGCTTCCCCCGTGAGCGGAACTGTTGTCAAACTGGCCGGTGAGCCCGGTGACATCGTTGCTGTCGGCGCAGCGCTGGTCGTTTTCGAGACCGATAGTGCGGTCGCCGCCAGGGCGCCCGTTGATAAGCCCGTGGCCGCCGCTGCGAAACCGGCCGCGACGACACCAGCAACAAGCGACGACTCGTCCTCGCGGGTCATGGCATCACCCGCCATTCGCCGTCGTGCGAAAGAGGCCGGTGTCGATCTTGGGATGATCTCCGGCACGGGCCCCGGTGGCCGCATCCAGCGCACGGATTTCGACACATTCCTCAGGTCGCAGGCGACGGGCGCGCCTGTCGCAAGGCCGGCAATCCCGTCGGGAGCGATCAAGGAAATTAAGGTCATAGGCTTAAGGCGCATCATCGCCGAGCGCATGACCCGGGCAAAACAGGAAATTCCGCATTTCGCCTATGTCGAGGAAATCGACATCACGGAACTTGAAGCGCTGCGCAAGCACCTTAACAGTCGCAAGAAAGATGCATCCGAGCGTCTGACTCTGCTGCCATTTCTCGGGTTGGCACTGATACGTGCACTCAAAGAATTCCCACAGTGCAATGCGACCTACGACAAAGAACGCAATGTCCTGCTGCAATACGCGGCCGTACACCTCGGCGTCGCAGCGCAAACACCGGACGGCCTGAAAGTCCCGGTCGTGAAACACGCGGAAATGCTGGACATCAATGGACTGGCCACCGAGATTCGGCGTGTTACCGAGGCGGCGCGTGACAACAGCGCCACCAAGGCCGACCTGAGCGGCGGCACAATCACGATCACCAGCCTTGGCAAGCTCGGTGGTATCGCATCAACGCCCGTTATCAATCTGCCGGAAGTCGGCATCATCGGTGTCAATCGTGCCGTCGAGCGCCCCATGGTCTTTAACGGCCAGATCGCCGTACGCCTGATGATGAACCTTTCCTCGTCATTCGATCATCGTTTCGTTGACGGCTACGATGCTGCCGCCATGATTCAACGCATCAAGGAAATGCTCGAGCACCCGGCGATAATATTCCTGCCTGACTGATCGTTGTTTGAATTATGATTGGGCCAGCATGCAACTAACAAAAATAAACCTGGCCGCCCCCTACTTGCTTTACCTCGGCGATGTCCCCGATATGCACCACGCAAAAACGGGCGCCGGTATAGCCTATTGGCGACCCGACAATTGCGCAGGACAAATGCGCTTACCCGGCTGCCCGGTCGACCTTGGTTTGCCCGAAATGACGGCAGAGGACGCCTTGGCCGCCGGAGTTAAGACCGTCATTGTCGGCGTCGCGCCGATGGGTGGACAAATACCGGCGCACTGGATTCCAAACCTGGTCAAGCTGGCAGCCGCCGGCTTCGACATTGCAGCGGGCATGCATCGCAAGCTTGCCGACACGCCGGAGCTTGTGGCCGCCGCGAACAGCAGTGGTGCCACATTAATCGATGTTCGCGTACCGCCAAAAGGAATCCCGGTGGGCACGGGTCGGATTCGCTCGGGCAAGCGCGTATTGATGGTCGGCACCGACTGCTCGGTCGGAAAAAAGTACAGCGCCCTTGCTTTACACAGGGAGCTTGAACGGCGTGATATCAAGTCGACATTCAGGGCTACCGGGCAAACCGGGATCATGATCGCGGGCGAAGGCATGCCGATCGATGCCGTCGTCGCAGACTTCATCTCCGGAGCAGCCGAGCAACTTTCACCGGACAACGACGATGACCACTGGGATGTGATTGAGGGGCAGGGCTCTTTGTTGAACCCGAGTTACTCGGGTGTCAGCCTCGGCTTGCTGCATGGCTCACAACCCGACGCGATTGTCCTCTGCCACGATGCAACGCGCCTGAAGATTGATGAGGCGGGTAGCGACTACCCTATACCCGAACTCGACGAGGTCATTGACGACGCGTTGCGCATGGCGCGGCTTATTCGAAAGCAGTGTTTCTGCGCCGGCGTAAGCGTCAATACCTCACAGATGGACGACCTCAGTCGCGAAGCCTATCTCTCCGGCTTGCAGAAGGAGCTCGGCGTTCCCTGCGTCGACCCGATCGCTACAGGGATGACGCCGATCGCAAACTTCTTATTGAGGTACGCAGAGTGACGTGTGAATTTTCAGTTCGCGAGGAATCCTGGCCGAGTATTATTCCCTTCCGCATCGCGAATAATGTGTGGGACGACTTCCCATGCATCGTTTTTGAGATCAGGCAGGATGGACTTGTCGGTCGCGGTGAAGCGCTCGGCGTCAGTTACCGAGACGAAACGCTCGAATCGATGTCGACCCAGATACAGCAGATTTCGGCTGAGCTGACGTCGGGCATCGATCGCGAGCAGTTGCTCAAACTGCTACCTCCGGGCGGTGCACGATTCGCGGTTGATTCCGCCTTGTGGGATCTTGAAGCGCAGGTCACGGGTCGCAATGCCTGGGAATTAGCGGGCGTGCAGCCAGACCCGGTCGAAACAGTGTTCACACTCGGCCTTGAAGATACGCCGGAGCAGATGGCTGCAAAAGCCGTCGCCGCAGCGGACATGTCCCTGTTCAAAGTGAAACTCAATAACGACCGTCCGGTGGAGCGCGTCGCAGCGATATACGAGGCGCGTCCGGATGCGCAATTAGTCGTGGATGCCAACCAGGGCTGGAACATGGACGAGCTACGGCGTTTCGGTCCGGCGCTGTACGATCTTGGTGTGCAGATGATTGAGCAACCCCTGCCGCGCGGCAAGGACCAGGAGCTCGAAGGCTACGAATCCAAAGTTCCGCTGTGTGCAGACGAGTCCTGTTTGCACATCGACGAACTCGATGACGCGGTGCGCCGATACCAGATGCTCAACATCAAGCTCGACAAGTGCGGCGGCCTCACGCACGGATTGCAACTTGCGGCAGCGGCCAGGGCAAAAGGCATGGCCTTGATGGTTGGATGCATGGGCGGCACGTCACTGTCGATGGCGCCATCGCACGTGCTCGCGCAACTCTGCGAATACGTCGATATCGACGGCCCGCTGCTCATCAAAAAAGATCGCGAAGGCGGACTGGTCTACAAGCGCGGCATGGTGTCTTTACCGACGAAGCGATTCTGGGGCTAGGCCACTCGCGAAATATCAGCCCCAAGAGACTTGAGTTTTTTCTCCAGGTGCTCGTAGCCGCGATCCAGATGATAGATACGATTCACTCGGGTTTCCCCTTTCGCAACCAGGCCGGCAAGTATCAGGCTCGCACTTGCGCGTAGATCGGTTGCCATTACCGGCGCGCCGCTGAGCCCGCCGCGATGACCGCGAACCACGGCAACCTGCGACATCGGCGAGATGTCTGCGCCAAGACGCACAAGTTCCTGTACGTGCATGAAGCGATTCTCGAATATGCCTTCGGTAATTACCGACGTGCCGTCCGCCTGCGTTATCAGCGCCATGTACTGGGCCTGCAGATCCGTCGGAAACCCCGGGTAGGGTGCCGTAGAGATATCGGTGGCCCGCCAGTGATCGCAGGCAGCAAGTGAAATCGAAGCCTCATCGCTGGTCACTTCAAATCCACAGCTAATCAGGTGTTCGGTTAAGGATCGCAGGTGCTCCGGCACGCAATTCTCAACCTTGACGGCGCCACCGGTAATAGCGCCCGCGAGCAACAGGGTCCCGGCCTCTATCCGATCGGCAACGATCGTATGCTGCCCTGGCGTGAGTTTGTCGACGCCTTCAATGGTGATGACGCTGCTACCTTCGCCGTCAATCTTCGCGCCCATGGTTCGCAGGTAGCGCGCCAGATCAACAACCTCAGGTTCTTTCGCCGCATTCTCGATAACCGTCGTTCCCCGGGCCAGGGTGGCGGCCATGAGGGCGTTCTCGGTGCCGCCGACGGTCAATTTTTCAAACAGTATCCTGGCGCCCTTGAGCTTGTCCGCGCGCGCGATGACGTAGCCTTCGTCGATTTCTACCGTAGCTCCGAGTCGTCGCATCGTATCGACGTGCAGATCGATAGGTCGCGAGCCAATAGCGCAACCGCCCGGAAGACTGACCCTCGCCTCACCATAGCGCGCAAGCAGCGGCCCCAGGCAAAGAATGCTCGCGCGCATCTTGCGAACCAGGTCGTAGGGCGCCTCTGCTTTTGCAGGTGGCCTGACCGCAACCTGCATCGAGTGACTGTCTCGTTCTATGTCGCAGTTCAGCGCTGCCAGCAATAACTCCGTCGAGTCGATGTCTTTCAATGCCGGCACGTTGTCAAAATGGTGCACACCGTCGGCTAGCAAGGAGGAAAATAGTATCGGCAATGCCGCATTCTTCGAACCGCTCACGGCAATCGTGCCCGATAGTCGACTACCTCCAACAACTACTATTGACTCCACTTTAAAATCTCCACCATTGTTAACTACTAACGTTTCCAACGTGTACGGTATTCCGCGAACCGGCGCGTTACCCACTGGCCTGTCACGCTCCGCCGACTAAATACTCGCACCGCATTGTGGCAACAATACGATAACAAAATGCTGAATTATGACGCCACGGACTGCTTGCGCCCGAAGTGTGCATCAAGCGGAATCAAGGCGACAACAATGAATGACGGGATTGTCGTCGCAAACACCCAGACAAAGAACTTCTGGTAACCAAGAGACTCCTGCAGCCAACCGCTGACCATTCCCGGCAACATCATGCCGAGCGCCATGAATCCCGTGCAAATCGCGAAGTGCGCCGTACTGTGTTCGCCTCTCGATATGTACAACATGTACAAGGTGTAAGCCGCAAAACCGAGTCCGTAACCCAGTTGCTCGATGCCGACAGCAACGACCACGGGCAACAGACTTTGTGGCTGCAGATAAGCGAGCACGACAAAAACTGCGTCCGGCAAGTTGATTGCCGCAACCATCCACCAAATCCAGTACTTGAGACCGTTGCGCGCCGCCAGGAACCCACCGAGCAAGCCACCCAGGGTAAGCATCAGCGCGCCGACCGTCCCATATACGAACCCCACGTCAGCGGTAGACAGACCAAGTCCACCGACCGCACGCTCATCCAGCAGGAACGGCGGCGCAAGCTTGGTCAATTGACCTTCTGCAACCCGGTACAACAGCAGGAATGCCAGCACCTTGCCAATGTGCTGTTTTCTGAAGAACGCAACAAAGGTCGCGACGAACTTTGCCGACAATGCGCGCAGCGATTCCGCCTTGCCGACAATGTCCGAGTCCGGCCTCGGCAGCACGCGCCGGTGCCAGGCAAACAACACAACGAAAGTCCCGGCAAGCAGGTAGAAAACGATACTAAAGGCAAGGCGCACGTTGTTCGTTTCGCCCTCCAGAACGCCTGCGACCATGACCAGCAGGCCCTGACCTGTAATCATCGCCAGGCGATAGAACGTATTTCGAATGCCGACAAACCACGCCTGCTCGTGGTCGGTTAGCGAAAGAATATAGAAACCGTCCGCCGCCATATCGTGTGTCGCGGAACTGAAAGCCACCAGCCAGAGTGCTGCCAGCGAATAACGGAAAAAGTTATCCGCCTGAATACTAAGAGCGATCGCGGCGAATCCCGCACCGACGAGCAGCTGCATTGCCACTATCCAGAAGCGCCGCGTCTTCAGGATGTCGACGATCGGACTCCACAGCGGTTTGATGACCCACGGCAGGTACAACCAACTCGTGTAGAAGGCAACCTCGGTGTTGGAGATATCCAGTCGTTTGTACATGATCACGGATACGGTCATGACTGCTACGAAGGGCAGGCCCTCGGCAAAATAGAGACTCGGTAACCAGCTCCAGTGATTATTGCCTCGCGCCAGTTTGCTCACTGTGTGTGTGTCGCTTGCAGCAACCGCTTGCGAGCCATAAGCAAGCTGCCCTCAACAGGCTCATGCACAACCGTAACCCGGGATGGTTTGATATCGAGTGTGCGCAACATCGCCAACAGGGTCTCGCGGTACATCGTATTCGAACACACGATGCCACCCGCTATCGCTAAAGGCACGTCGTGTTCGAAACCCAATCTGTCCACGGTCGCACGTACCAGCTGCGCGGTGCCCCTGGCTGCTGCAGTAACAATCTCTTTCGCAACCTCGTCACCGTCCTCGGCCGCAAGCAACAGCACGGGTGCCAGCGCCGCGATCTCTCGACTCATGTCCGCATTGCGGCCCAGTTGCATCAGTATCTCGCGAGGATTCTCCGTCTGCAGCTGCTTAAGGATGCGCTCGACAAGCAGGGTTTCCGGCCCGACACCATCCGCAGCCTCCGCCACTGCTGCCAGTGCCCGGCGTCCGAGGTCGAAACCACTGCCGGTGTCGCCAAACCAATGCCCCCAACCGCCCGCCACCGAGCGACGACCTGTACTGTCACTGCCAATCGCAGCAGAACCCGTGCCAACGATCAAGGCAATACCATTGCCGTTCGGCGCGCCTACCGCCAGCACCGGATCGGCGTCATGCACGATGTCGACGGTGCTCGCGAGCGCCCGCAGCTCGGCCCAGTTGCCAATGAACGATTTAACATCCGGCAATGAACTCCCGGCCAGGCCCAGCACGGCATAGTCGATCGTCGCCTCCGCCGTCCCTGCCATGCGATGGGCGGCGTCGACCGCGACATCGAGATTGATCTCTGCATGCGCTCTACCTACGGCACGCACATTCGACGGTCCTCCGTAGCCCTCGCCCAACACGTTTATCTCGCCGTCGCTGCTTACCGCGGCAATGCGCGCCGCCGTTTTCGAGCCGCCGCCATCAATACCGAGTATGAGCCTCTGCTTACTCATTTTCGCCCAGTGCCTGGCGAAGTCGTCCACCAGCGTCCAGCAGGCGTTTTCGGGCAGCCATTGCGTCAATGCCGAGCCGTTGGCTAACGATGGCAGTCTTGAGTTCGCCGCCACTGGCGCTTAGCACCGACTCCGCGTCCTGCGTCCCGAGTCCCGTCAATTGCTGCAGGATGCGCAGCGAACGGCCGATGAGCTTGTCGTTGCTCGCCCGCATGTCGACCATGAAATTGCCATAGGTCTTTCCCAGGCGGACCATCGCCGCTGTGGTCAAGGTATTGAGCACCATCTTGGTCGCAGTGCCGGCTTTCATGCGGGTCGAACCCGCCAATACCTCAGCGCCTGCGACGACCGCAATCGTAATATCGGCGTGTGCAGCGATGAGCGCATTGCGATTGCAGGTCAGGCCGATGGTCGCTGCGCCAACGGCACGCGCCTCATCAAGTGCGCCCAGCACATACGGCGTTGTGCCACTGGCGGCGATGCCGACCACGACATCTTTGCCGGATACCTTAAGTTTCCTCAGGTCCCCAACCGCGAGTTCAGCAGAGTCCTCCGCACCTTCCACCGCGTTGCGCAATGCCCCGTCGCCACCTGCGATGACGCCGACGACCTGTGCCGGGTCAGCGCTGAAGGTCGGTGGGCACTCCGAGGCATCCAGTACGCCAAGCCGACCGGACGTCCCGGCACCCATGTAAATAAGGCGCCCACCATCCGCGAGCCGCGCCGCAATAACATCGACTGCGGCAGCTATGAACTCCGCCTGCTCCGCCACTGCCGCCGCGACCTTTGCATCCTCGGCATTGATCAGCGTCACAAGTTCGAGTGTGCTCAGCCGGTCCAGATCGGCCGATTCGGGATTGGTCGCTTCCGTTGTTAAATTCTCGTGCATTGCTCTATTGTATCCGCTCTATGACTGTTCGATTTTTTTCATCTTTGATGCTGCTGTTTGCCGCGACTCCGGTCGTTCTGGCTGATGGTGCTCTGCCGGGTATTGATGTACTGGAGCGTAACGAGTTCCGGCAACTCGCTGGCGCGCACGTTGCGTTAATCACCAATCACACGGGTCTTAGCCACGAAGGCCGCAGTACGATCCGTCTGTTGCACGAGGCGCCCAATGTTGACCTCGTGCGCATTTTCAGCCCCGAGCATGGCCTCGAGGGCAAGCTCGATATACCGCTCATCAGCGACGGCGCCGACGGGGATACCGGTATCCCCGTCGTCAGCCTGTACGGCGAGGTGCGTCGCCCGGGCAAGGCAATGCTCGCCGGCGTCGACACCATCGTCTTTGATATTCAGGACATCGGTACGCGCTTTTACACCTACATTTCGACCATGGGTAACGCCATGATCGCTGCAGCCGAAAACAATGTTCGTTTTGTGGTCCTCGATCGACCGAATCCGATCAACGGTGTTGAAGTCGCCGGCCCTGTGCTTGACGACGGTCTGCAGTCTTTCGTCGGTTTTCACGCTATCCCTGTTCGCCACGGTATGACCGTGGGTGAGTTGGCGAAGATGTTCGCAAGCGAACTCGCGCTGGATCTCGATCTGCAGGTTGTCAGCGTTGTCGATTGGCGGCGCAGCGAGTTTTTCGACGACACCGGCCTGACCTGGGTTAACCCGTCGCCCAATATGCGCAGTCTTCGCGCGGCGTTGCTGTACCCGGGGATCGGCCTGCTCGAAACCACTAACCTGTCCGTTGGTCGCGGCACAGAGACCCCGTTCGAGTTGATTGGCGCGCCATGGCTCGACGGTGAAGCGTTCGCTGCCAGTCTGAATGCCCTGCAGCTTGAGGGTGTTTCGTTTGCCGCCGTGACCTTCACTCCTGATGCGAGTACGTTCGATCAGCAACATTGCGAAGGAGTCCGAATCACTATCACGGATCGTGCGCGCCTTGAGCCGCTGACGATGGGTCTTGGTATTGCGCGGCAATTGATTCTGGATTATCCCGACGATTGGCAAACCGAAAGCTACCTTCGCCTGCTCGGCAACGCGGCGACTCTCGCCGCGCTTCTCGACGGAAAAAGCATGCCCGAAATCAGGGCCGCCTATCAGCATGGGCTGGACGAATTCATCGCGCGTCGCGCCAGCTTCCTGCTGTACGAGTAAAGGCACTCAGCACTCCTCCGAACCGTCGAGCAAATATTGTCGTCATCAATAGGCCTGCATGTCGCCGGCTATCCAGCTGCGCATAACGTTGAGATCCTCGTCCAGCTGAATCAGGTCGGCGCGGTAGCCCTGACGTAGGTAACCGACTACGTCATCGATCCCCAACGCCGTTGCGGGGTATGCCGAGGCCATACGCAGAGCTTCGTAACGATCCACGCCGCCAAAGCGGGTCATGTTGCGTACCGCATCGATCATGCCGATGTCACTGCCGGCCAGCACGCCGTCCGCCGTCACGCAGCGTCCGTCGATTGCACTGACCGCTACCCCATTTAATGTGAACTGTTTGTCAGACGAACCAACCGTCGGCATGGCATCGGTGACGAGACAGGCCTTTCCTGCCGCTTTTGATCGCACCGCTATGCGCAGCGATGCAGGGTGCACATGGTGGCCGTCGGCGATGATGCTGAAATAGCTGCTGGCGTCGTCCAGCGCCGCCCCGACCATGCCCGGGGCGCGACTTGTTAAAGGTGTCATCGCATTGAACAGGTGGGTGAATCCCGATAATCCCGCTGCCAACGCTGTACACGTTTCCTCATAACTTGCCGCGCTATGCCCGCCGAAAACGATCACACCGGCGTCAGCCAGGCATCGTATCGTCTCCGCGGGCACCAACTCAGGTGCAAGCGTAACGAGCGTGCGCCCAAAATGCGGCGAGCGCAGTGAACACAGCAGTTTCAACCCCGCCTCATCGAGCGCTCGCATGCGTGTCGCATCGTGCACGCCTCGATACAGCGGATTCAAGTGCGGTCCCTCAAGATGAATACCGACCACCGCGGGCAGCTGTCCGTCCAGTGCGTCGGCAACTGCTTCGATTCCCGCCTTCATGGTGGCGGCATTGTCAGTGATCAGAGTCGGCAGACAGGCAGTGGTACCGAAGCGTCGATGCGCGGTTACGATAGTCCGTAGCGTATCGAGCGTCGGGGCATCATTGAACAGGACGCCACCACCACCGTTCACCTGCAGGTCAATAAGTCCCGGTGCCAGCATATGACCGTCAAGGTCGAGTGTGTCGATTTCGTCCCGCACGTCATCCGCCGCAACGATGCCGGCGATGCGGCCCGCCTCGATCACTACAGCACGACCCTCGTGCACGGAGTCACCGTCAAACAGCCTGCAATTTGTGAGTAGCTTCCGGTGCATCGCTAACCTACGTCGACAACTTTGCCAGGATTCAGGATATTGTTGGGGTCGAGCATGCGCTTCAGCGATTTCATCAACTCAATCTCCGCCGAACTGCGACTGACCGGCAGATACGCACGCTTCTCCAGACCGATGCCGTGTTCCGCCGAAATGGCGCCGTCGAAAGGCTGTAAACAGCCATAAACCTGTTCCTCGACCCGGCGGATGTTGTCCTCATTCCAATCCAGGTTCAGCACAGACAAGTGCACATTATTGTCGCCGAGATGACCGAAACCGATAACGTTGGCCTCTGGGTAAATCTTTGCGATCGCCACCTCGACCTTGCTCACATACTCGCCAATGTCTGCGCTGCGCAAGCTGACATCAAAGTTGTGGGCGCGACCGATCACCGGCTCAACCTCGTCACGAATCTCCCAGATAAGCGCCCGCTCGCGATCCGACTTGGCGAGCGTGCCGTCGACGAGCAACTCGCGGGTCATCAGGTCCTCAAGAAACGCTTCGAACGCGGCGGTGTCGTGTTGCTGATCAACGCCCATAGTCTCGATCAGTACGTATTGGGCGGCGCCCGGTTCGAGCGGCGGCGCGAGTCTGCCGCGCGGTTGCACAACCAATTCGTAGAAACTGTTCCACATGACTTCAAATGCACTGAGCGTCGTCGGCAGCGTGCGATTGGCAAGGTCCAGCACCGCGACGACATCGTCGAAGCTCTTGCAGGCCAGCAGCGCCACATTGTGGCTGCGCGCCGTTGCACGTAGCCGAAAGACCAGCCGCGTAATGATGCCCAATACGCCCTCGCTGCCGATGAACATGTGTTTGAGGTCGAAGCCCGAATTGTTCTTGATGTAGCGGTTCATCGACGAGATCACCGTGCCGTCGGCCAATACGGCCTCGAGACCGAGTACCGTGTCACGCGTCATGCCGTAGCGTATGACCTTGTTACCCCCGGCGTTACTGGAAACGATTCCGCCCAGCTGGCAATTACTGCGCGCACCAATATCAACCGGAAAGAACAGATCGGCAGCCGCTGCTGCCTCCTGCGCAGCACGCAGAGTCACCCCCGCCTGGGCTGTGAGTGTTGCAGCCGATGCATCGACAGAATCCACGCGGTTCATGCGTGCGAGTGACAGGACGATGTCGTTGCTCGTCGTCGCGCAACCCTGCACCAGGTTGGTCATGCCACCAAAAGGGACAACGGTTTGCCCGGCCTCATTGCAGCTACGCATGATCGCCGCTACTTCTTCGGTCGTCGCCGGCTTGACGATCGCTCGCGCAGCACATCCTGAGTGTGTGCTCCAGGGAAACTCAATTTCGGCAACGGCGTCACCCGTTAGCACATTCGGCTCACCAACGATGTCCTGCAACGCAGCAATAATGTCAGTGTTCATGTTTTCGCCCCTCCACCCGGTCCGCAAGCAGGCCCGTCGTCAGTGTCACGACGGCACCGAACAATGCATACCATGCCCAGTGGACAGGCGTCGAGTACGCAACCACGGACAGGACGGCCACACCCGCCACGAATCCGGTGAGTGCGCCTCGTTGCCGCACACGCGGTGCAAAGACGCCAAGGAAATACAGACCCAGAACGGGGCCTGCTGCGAAGCCGCTGATCTTCAGGACATTCGCAACAATACTTTCGTTGGATGTGATCTGACCGAAAGCCAGCGCAATGCCAATTTGCACAAAGCCGAATACGACCGTTGCCGCGCGACCGACCTTGAGCGTCGCGATATCGGCCACATCCTGCTTGCGTAGCGGCAGGTAGATATCATTGACGAAAGCCGCTGCGGAGGAATTCAGGGAACTTGAAAGTGTCGACATCGCTGCCGCAAAAACCGCTGCGAGCGTGACGCCGAGCAGTCCCGTTGGCATGTAGTTGACAATGAAGTGCGCGAGCAGCTGATCATTCTTGATATCGCTCGCGGATCCCGCGCCTGCGCCACCGAACAGCGCCGCGAGGCCAACACCGATCAGCAGGAAAACGGCGAATTGCAACAGCACGATGAAACCGCTGATTCCGAGCGCCAGTGATGCGTCGCGCTGGTTACGCGCCGACAGGTAGCGTTGCACCATCATCTGGTCGGTGCCGTGAGTCGCGGCGGTCAGAAACGCGCCGCCCGCGAGCCCGGCCCAAAACGTCATGCTGGACCTGGAAAGACTCAGGTCGAAATCGAGAATGCGAAGCTTGTCGTTGTCATTGGCAAACTCCACGATGCTGTCGAAACCGCCCGGCGTTGCGCCTACGATTACGCAGGCGGCGGCTACGGCACCGATCATGTAGATGACAAACTGCACACAGTCATTCCAGATCACCGAGCGGGCGCCGCCGATGAATGTGTAGAGTATCGTCACGATACCGATGACGATCACACTGAAATTCAGATCAAGGCCGAGAACTACCTGCAGCACCAACGCGGTCAGGAAAAGTCGGAGCGCGTCGCTTGCGTTTCGTGTCAGCAGGAATAGACCTGATGTGAGGCGCCGACTCGCGGCGCCGAATCGCGTTCCCAACACCTCGTAGGCGGTAAACGGCTGACCGCGAAAATACAGCGGTAACAGGATCAAAATAACACCGGCCCTGCCAACGATGTAGCCGATCGTGATCTGCAGAAACGTGAGGTTGCCGCCCGCCGCGGCAGACAGACCGGGCAGACTCAGGAACGTGACTGTGCTGGTCTCGGTCGCGACGATCGACAACAGCAGTGCACCCCATGGCAGCGATCGATCGCCAAGGAAGTAGCGCGTTGCCGATTGCCGGCCACGTCCCAGCCAGATTCCCAGGGCGAGCACGGCCAACAGGTAGAAAACGATGATCGCCGCATCGACACTACCAATATTAATCGACACGCCCGCTCCTCAATGTCAGCGCGTCGTCGTAGACGCGCGGCTCGAAGCTCTGGACTTCACCCTGCGCATTCATCACCGGGAATACGTAGACAGGCTCGATGCGTGCTTGCCAGGTTTCGTCGTTGTCCCGACTGACATCGACCAGCACATGACCGTAGTGTTTGCCACCATTCTTTAAGACGCCCGCATCATCGTAAACCTCCGGCGAATTCCTGTCCGCGGTGAACAGGCTGAACGGGTTTTCGACTTCGGCATCGAGTCCACGCAAGCCATCACCCGCTATCCCGACCGTGAAGAAATGCACGCTGTGCGGTGAGCGGCGGCCATCGCTACCTTCTTCTTCGCCTTGCACCGCAGAATGCTCATACATCTCGTCGTGGCCGGTGAATACAGCGTCCACGCCATAACGCAGAAACAAGGGAGTGAGTTCCCGCAGCGGCAAACCCGAAGAAAAATTCTCGCCATCACCGACTCCCGGCGCTCGACCGTGGATACCGGACGAGTACGGAGCCGGATGAAACATTACAAAGGTAAATGCTTTGTCTCTTTGTGCGACGGCCAACGCTTGCTGCAACCACTCCCGCTGTGCAGAGCCTTCCTGCCACGCTGGAGCTGTGTCGCTCAGATACCAGTTGGTATCCGCTGACGAACGCTCAGGCTTGCCATTATTTACATCGAGAACGAGCAGGGCGATCGGTCCGTGATCCAACACGTAGTATTGCGGCCGACCGAAGTAACTCTGAAATTTTGCGAGCGCGCGCTGCGACGCCTCACCGCCGTATCCGCCGAGGTCACCGGGTCCGCCAAAATAATCGTGGTTGCCGAGCGCAGGCACTATCGGTATGGAGGCGGCCAGTGCCGCGTGCTGCCGCCAAAACTCGTCCCAATCGCGTTGCTCCCCGCCCGACTGCACGAGATCGCCGGCAATGGCGATGAAATCGGGTTTGCTGTTAGCAATAACGGCAAGGTTCGCGGCAAGACCGGTAGTCTGGTCGAGCAGATAATGCCGCTTCTCGCTGTTCCTGCCGTAGGCCGGCCATTCCACGTAGGCACCGCTCGATTCGGGCTCGGTCTCACTATCGCCGTAAACGACAAAACGTGCTTTCGATGTATCCGGCGTAGTGAGTTGCAGCGTCACAAGCTCACTGTCCTGCTGAATCTCGATGCGATAATTAGTACCGGGCTGAAGTTCTCGCAGGCTAACTTCATGCCGATAGGGCAAGGAAGCCGGCGCCTCAATGTCAGGAAACTCGGCCAGGTGGTAAGCCAGTTCACAAGCGAGGCGAGGTGTGCTCGTCAGCGGCGCAATCGAATCGCCAACCACCTGCACGGCTCCCGAAGTCTCGAGTTCGCTAAACCAGACGACGGTCGCTGCGTCGCCGGATACCTTTTGCAGATAGGGTGCAATACGGTATCGACTTGCTGCCGGGTCGGAAAGCGTGGGTACTCTTTGTGTGTAGGCGGCGATACGTCGGTGCCAGCCCTCAAGCCAGCGCGCTTCGTTACGTTCAGGCGGTGCGTTAGCGACGCGCAGTTGCAAGCGATTCGCTGCCGCTTGGCTGAACGTCTCGACCAGCGGAGTTTCGGTGTTCGCATCCGCAGCAATATCAGTGAGCACTTGCACGAGGCCCCAGCCTTCATTGGCATAGCGTTCGCGTGGATTGCTGCCGAGACCCTTGAAGTTGTAGTAGTCGATCACCGCGAACAGACCTTGCGATGTGCTGAGTAAGGCCTGCAATATATCTGTCAGCTCTTTCTTGTCGCCGCTGTCGAGTTCAAGCGCATTCCACCGCTTCTGAAAACTCGCAACGATGAACCGGGCCTGCTGCGGCGCCGTGCTTGCCAGCCATTGCCGCAGCGATGCGACGCTTTCCGATTCCTGGGCGGCATCGAAGCTCAGCTTGTCACTCCAGGGAGCGTCAGGGACGGGTCGCTCTTGCAACCACTCTGGCAAAGCTACGCACTCACTGCTGCGCTCGCTGACGTAATCCAGCATTGCCGGAAATGTTTCGTCGAACGGTGCATCAACCCCGACCGGAAACCAGATGAAATGCCCGATACCCAGCGACGGAAAGTCTTCGCCCGCTCCCCAGAAAGTAAGGTGCTTCGTTTGGCCGTTGGTCTCGTTTTCGAATATTCGTGCCGCGATCCAGAGATACTCTGCATCGCCGATTTGCGGCACCTGAAGGTGCGCTTTCTCCGCTCTGCTGCTGCAAGCGGCCAACAACAAAAGCAACCCTATCCACAATAAAGAATGCGCCATGCTCCTGCTTGCTCCGGGAGGGGGAGACAAACAGGTGCATGGCGCAATGTCAGCCTGCACAGAACTGATGGACTAGTTCTTAGTTGAACTGATACTTCAAAGCCAGCTGAATACGGCGTGGCCGATAGTAGTCGTCCGGCGTACCAAATTCGGCGATGTCATTCATATCACGATGATAGTTGTAGCCGGTCTGGTTATCGAACACGTTAAAGACGTCCGCACGCAACTGCACATTGTGCCTGTCGCGGAATCGGAAGTAGTGCGTGTAATTCAAATCCAGCTGCCAATGTGCCGGCGAGGTTCGCGAACCTGCCGGTTCGGCGTTGCGAATGGTGTCGCTCGAGCTGCCCGTCTGACTGGAATACCTGTTTCGGTCCCAGGCCTCCCAGGGCTCACCGGACTGGTAAATAAGGTACGCGCCGGCACGACCGTCCCACGGCATCTGGTAGTAACCGTAAACTTTCAGCATATGTCGGCGATCACCGTTCAGATTACCTTCCTTGAGATTCCAGAGCTGGCGGCCCGCGCCGTCAGCGATGTTTGACGAACCAATGAAGATCGCCTGATCGTTGTCAGTCGTCGAGCCATCCTGGTCGAAGTTGCCGTAGTAGTGGCTCCAGGTGTAAGACGCGTTGACGTACGAATTCTCTGTCGTGTATTCCGCTTCGAAGCTGGCTTCCCAGTACTTCGTGAAGGCGCCATCAAGCTCGGCGATCACGTAGGATGAACCGCCAATCTCACCACGGATGGAGTTGGGGTCCCCAGAGCTGCCGAGATTCGAGATGTACAGCTCAGCGGGAACGCCGGCCGGAAGCCCTTCAACCGGATCCGGGTAAGCAATTCGAGCGTTGTTGTTCGTGTCTTCCCAGAAATTCTTGGACTCACGATGACGAATGCTGCCACGCAGGTTCAGCTCATCTGAAGCTTCCCACGTGGTACCGATGAGAAACTCATTCGTGTAACGCGGAGTCAAACCTTCGGCGAACCACTTGCCGGAGGAGGCGGCAAGCGCCTCGCTCTCGATGAAGTCGCCATTCGCGTCAAAGGACACTTCAACGGTGTTACGCAGATTGCGATCCCAGGACGCTGCACGTGCCAGCGATGAAGCCGACGGGTTGTAACGCGCGTAGTTCGCGTAGACCGAACCTCGATCCGAGTAATCCCAGTTCACTCCCAGTCGCGGCTGGATCATGTCCTGGAAATCAACTTCGTACATCTTGTACGGGGTACCGGGGGATTGCACAAAGCCCGTGATCGGGCTAACGCCTGACGGTGCCGCAGCCAGACCCTGACCGTAGAGGATGTCGTTGCTCAGCATGACGCCGATATTGTAGGTCCAGTCTCCTCGGGTAATCGTGTCGTTGAGCTCGACGCTTTGCAGCTCAGAACTCGAGTAGATCGACGGAATCAACGCGCCGCCGCCTGGCCCCTGCAGCGACTGCTGCTGCACGCTCGCACGGAAGAACACCGGCGTAACACCGTCGGAGGCCAAAGTCTGACCACCCAGAACCTCGATAAAGCCCCAGCCGTTTGAATTGCGACCGAGGTCCTCAGCGACGTCCATGTACTGGTAGCCAACGTGGAAGTCGTGCGTCGAGTCGCCCCAATAGACCGTATGGTCGAATGCGATCTCGAAGCTCTCGCGGAAATAATCCACAACGTCAATCGTGCTGGCTCCGCCAACCGCACCACCGCCGCCGGGGAAGCCCGCCGTCGGATCGTAGCTGAACTGGTTGATATACGGCGCCGCGAACGCATTGAACGCCGCATTGGACGCACCATTCAAAGGGTCGGTTGGATCACGGTAATCCGGCACATCGAAGTATCCCTGTGTATCGAGCGCGCCGATATTCAGCGAACCACCCTGCTGCGGACTGAAGGCAAACAGCGTGTCGGGACGGTCCACACCGGAAGTTTCATAATCTGTGTACTTGAAACTGAACGAACTGGCATCGGACACGATCCAGGAGCCTTCGAGTATCAGGATGTCCTGCGTGTTCGTTGAGCCCAGCGACAAGGATGCAGCCTCATTTTCCGAAATACTGTCGTTGGCCACGTCGCGCTCTGAAGTTCGGTAGCTTGCATCGAGCAGAATGTTGTCGGTCGGCGAGAACGTCAGCTTGCCGAAGTACTCATCGCGGATGTTGTCATAGTCACCCACGGTACCGTACGAATTGGAACTGTTGCTGCGAGTCCGTTCCGGACGATAGTACGAAGTATAAAAATACAGCCGATCCCTGAGGATCGGGCCACCCAGACTGAGTGTGGACCAGCTGCGATCCTCGTCATACTCGAGTGAACTGCCCGTGTCCTGATCACTGGTCATCGAGCTCGTCTGTACCTGGTAACCCACTTCGGCGCGGAATTCGTCGGTGCCGCGCTTCGATACGGTATTCATCAGCAAGCCGCCGGAGCGATTGAAGCCGACGGCTTTGGCACCACCGCGAACCACGGACACCTGCGCGATGTCATGCGAGGACGGCTCGCTCGACAGAACACCGAATAGCGGCAGTGATACGTCAACACCGTCAAACTGGTACGTGTTGTCCTGACCTGAACCACCGGCACTGGGACCACGAACGGTGAATTCTGTGTATTGCACGCCAGGAATGAGCTTTATCATGTCTCGATAATCCTGGCCTACGGGAATTGCGTCGATCGTTTCGGCGCTGATCGAGTTCTTCATCGCGCCCTGACCGGTATCGGCAATCATTTGCGTGCCCTTGACCACGATTTCTTCGATCGCCGCGCCGGAAACCATGTTCATCTCGGCTGTCTGCTGCAGCGGCACGAACACTTCCCGTGTCTGTGTGGAGCCATCAGTGAACGTGAATTCGAGCGTGTAATTGCCTGGCGGCAGTAAACGGAAACGATAGCGGCCATTCTCGGCGGTGCTTGTCGTTCGTGGCTGCGGCAGTACATCGCCGTCGGCCTCAATGCTGACGCCCGCTACACCTGCACCATTGGCGTCCACAATCTGACCGGCGATTTCACCGGTCTGCTGTGCACTGGCGGGTGCTGCAAACAACGCGAGCACAACGGTGACGCTGAAAATTTTGACGATAGATTGGACTGCGCGCGATGAAACTGCAGGCATATTCCCCATATTGAACAAGGTCATGATGACGCTCCCCTGAATTTGAATGGTTTTCTTGACTATGACGGTCTTGTACGGCATAAAATATCACCGAGCGCGGAAAAGTAAAGAATTTTTTATTCCGTCTGGCAGCCCTGACTACGCAGATCGATAATCACACTATGCTACGCCGCACGTGCAACCTTTTTATCATGATTTTCCTGACTTTCAACAGCGTTGGATGCAGTGGCCTGCAAACGACGGATTCGAGCAATCAGAATAGTCGCGTCAGCATTATTGTTATTCATCATACGACCGCAAATTTTGGCGATTCACTGCAGATCCTGACCCAGCCATCGGCATACCCGGTCAGCTCGCATTACCTGATTCCGGAGCCCGGCGATCAGACTTACGGCGATGCTGCACTCAAAACCTACCAGCTGGTCGACGAATCGCGCCGCGCCTGGCATGCGGGTACCAGCTACTGGGCAGGCAAGAACGGTCTCAATGACCAATCCATCGGCATCGAGCTCGTTAACCGTTCCTGGTGCCATGCAAGCGACTGGGCTATATCTCCAGACACCATCTCGCGCGATCGTTTGTGTTTCTACCCCGATTTCGCAGATGGCCAGATCGCGTTGTTGACCGATCTGCTCGACGAAATCCTGCAGCGTCACCCTGACGTCAAGCCGACACACATCATTGGCCATTCCGATATCGCGCCGGACCGCAAGGTCGATCCGGGCCCGCGCTTCCCGTGGCAACGGCTCGCCATGCTTGGCTATGGCGCCTGGTACGACGATGCGGCCGTCGTTCGATATTGGGAACAGTTTCGCGCGGCACCGTTGCCGCTCATTAACGTACAAATGGCGCTCGCCGCTTACGGCTACAAGATTGAGCTGACGGGTGAGAATGACGAACAGACGCGCAATGTCGTACGTGCGTTCCAGCTGCACTTTCGGCCCTGGGAAGTGACGCGCGAGATAACGCCGGAGACCACGGCGACCTTGTTCGCATTGTTGGACAAGTATTACCCTGACCAACTGGATGAATTGTTACGGGTGGACGAGCCGCAGGATTCTGCAGCATCGATCGAGAATCAACCGCTCACCGAAGGCGAGACTACGCAATGAAAATTACAGGCTTCGATCTTGGCAAACTGAAAATCCCGCTCAAAATGCCATTCAAAACCGCACTGCGTACGGTTGACTACATGGAAGATGTCGTCATCGTGTTAGAGACCGATACAGGTCACAAAGGATTCGGCAGCGCCCCAGCCACCGCAGTCATCACCGGGGAAACGCACGGCTCCATCATTGAAGCAATTCGCACCATCATCCTGCCTGCGATCCATGGCGAGGATGTGCAGAATCTTAATCACGTTGTCGAACTCATCCAGAATTCGCTGTACAAGAATTTCAGCGCCAAAGCGGCGGTTGAGATAGCGGTTTACGATCTGTTTGCACAATCATTGCGCGCGCCTTTGTACAAGATACTCGGTGGTGGTGAGCCGGTACTCTCAACGGACCTCACGATCAGTGTCGACTACATCGACAAAATGGTGCAGGACGCCGTTGACGCCGCAGACCGCGGCTTCGAGGCATTGAAGATTAAGGTCGGCAAAGATATGCGAGTCGACATTGAGCGCGTAAAGGCTATTTATGCCGCCGTTAGCGATCGGGCGTTGATTCGCCTGGACGCCAATCAGGGCTGGACGCCAAAACAGACCGTCACCGCGCTGCGTGAACTGGAAAGCAGTGGCGTTGAAATCGAGTTTATTGAACAACCCGTTCGCGGCAATGACGTGGAAGGCATGAAGTACGTCACTGAGCGCGTAACGACCGCCGTTATGGCGGACGAAAGCAGCTTCGGTCCCAGGGAAGTCATCGACCTCATACAAATGCGTGGCGCTGACATTATCAACATCAAGCTGATGAAGACCGGCGGCATATCAAACGCCATCAAGATTGCTGATATCGCGGCGCTGTACGACGTCGATTGCATGATGGGCTGTATGCTGGAAACGGCTATCGGCGTATCGGCTGCCGCGCATGTTGCGGTCGCCAAGTCCAACAGCATTACTCGTGTCGACCTGGATGCGCCGTCACTTGCAACCATCAATCCGGTGGTCGGCGGAGTTTTATTCGATGGCTCTGAAATTTCCATATCAGACGCACCCGGCCTGGGCATAGACACAATCAGTGAACTGTCCATGCTGAAATTTGACCGGGCTGCTTCATCCTGAGCTGTCCAGCTACTGCGGCTCGAGCAGGGTCGGACTGAAAATGCGTCTCAAAGCAGACTTCTGGATCGACAGAACACAAGCGGCCGATGAGATTTTGGCCGGGCAGGACGATATCGGCAGGATCGTCGGCGATGCGTTCGCTAACGACCCGCACATGATCGATCTGGCAAGCTTCCCCGATACGCTGTCGGGCGCTGACATCGCGCACCTCATAACCACCATCAGCAAACCCTATAGCCAGGAACTGTTCTACCGTGAAGGCGGTACAGTGAGTCCCGCTGATTACGACCGTTACACAAAAAACCTGAACCTTGCGGGCTTGTCGAATTCCGTCGCGGTGCGTTTCGGCATGATACTGCGGCGCGCCGACATGCGGACCTGGCCGACGAAAGATGTCGTATTCAAGACGCAGGAGACGTTCGATCTTGACCGCTTCCAGGAGAACGGGCTGTTTCCTGCCGATGTCGTCGCCGTACTGCATGAGAGCGCTGACGGCGAGTGGTACTTTGTGCAGTCCTATAATTACGCGGCCTGGGTCATCAAAGATAAAGTAGTCATTGGTGATCGTGAGAAGATATTGCAGTACCGCGATGCCACCGATTTTCTCATCGTTGCTGGCGGTAAAGTGACGACGAATTTCAACCCGAAAGTCGAAGCGATATCCGAATTGCAACTCGACATGGGCGTGCGCCTGCCGCTGCTCGACGCCGACAGTATCGAACACAGCATTGACGGTCAAAACCCACGATCGAGTTTTCCGGTGCGGCTGCCAACCCGGGGCAAAAGTGGAGAGCTTGAGTTTCGCACTGCGCTGATCGCCCGCAACCAGGACGTCTGTGTCGGTTACATGCCCTTCACCCGCAGAAACATCATCCATCAGTCATTCAAGTTCCTGGGCGAACGCTACGGCTGGGGACATGCCTACAACGCGCGCGATTGCTCCGGGCTCGTGATGGAGGTTTACAAGACCTTTGGCATCCTGCTACCCAGGAACTCGGCCCAACAGCGTAGCAGCCCGATCGGACAAGACATTCGTATCAGCGGCAGCGACAGCGCAGAAGCAAAACTAAAGGTTCTTGCCACTTGTGACGTCGGCGATCTGCTTTACTCTCCCGGCCACGTCATGTTGTTTCTCGGCAGCATCGACGGCGAACCCTATGTAATTCATAGCCTGTTCGGTGCGGGCTGGACCGACGATACCGGCAAGTTCCAGGAAGGCGTGTTGAACGGCGTTTCAGTTACGCCCCTGACGCAGATCTATGTGTCGTCCGATGCAACCTATTTCGATCAGTTGTTTGGCATCAAACGAATCCGCTAGGGCGAGCGATAGTCGATGCCGCGGAACAGTTGCTCAGAAATAATGAGCCGGCGGGTCGTATCGTCGCCGCGTTGCCAGGCCAGCCGGACTTTCGCCTCACTGTCTAACTCTTTTAGCAGCACACTGACCTGTGCCCGCTTGAACAGGGCCATCGGATAGGCCGGGTGAAACCTCGAAACCTTATCCAGGCTCGCCGCTGCATTGGCAAACTGTCGATCGGCGAGGTAGAGGACACCCAATTCAAGATCCAGCCTGAAGCGTTCCTCCAGGACCTGACTGGCACGCTCGAAAGCACTGATCGCCGCCTTCGTATCACCGCGTGCCATATGCATCTGTCCCAGCTGTTGCAGCTCAGGCCCAGGTGCATCCTTGATCTCTACGATTTTCTCCAGCATCTGCATGACTTTGTCTTCGTCACCCTGCCGAGTGTAAACAGTCGCCAGCCCCTCAAGGGCGGGCAGTCGATCCGGCATGTCGACCAGCACGGATTCGAACAAAGGTTCGGCCAGCTCCCATTGCCGATTTCGCAGGTAATGCATCGCGTGGTAATGACGAAGATCGACGGAAGTCGGATTGATTGACCTCGCGCGCTCAAAATATGCCTGAGCCTCGGCCTCCTCGTCCGTTACAGAGTGGGCGACGGCCAGGCGCATTGCGGCCATGAAGTTGTAGGGATCGACTTCCAGTATTCTTCTGAACGTTGCAATCGCAGCGTCGTAGTTGCCACTCGTGAAGTACCCGGACCCGACATCCAGGTCGTGGAAAAGGTGCACCATGTCCCGCGGCTTGGGCGCCACCTCACGCAGGACCGGGCGACCCGATGTCCCAACGTAGCCGAGGCTCGCCAGCCTTTCGATTGTCGTCTGACTGAGCGACTCCTGCGCTGCGGATTCTTGCTCATTGTCGTCCAGCGCCCGCGACGCATAGGCGCTAATAGCCCCTTGCAGTTCGGGCGCCAAGTCCACGCTGCCTGCAAGATTGGTCGTTTCGCCCGGATCCCTGGTCAGGTCGAACACTTCGATGTCACCCGCCTGAATCATCTTGATGCCATCAAGCACCACCATGAACTGAGGTTGCCACCCGTATTGCAGGTAGGGCTTCAGCGCCTCGGCGAGCACGGGCTCCGTGTTCGATCCCAGCAGGCTCCTCTCGCCCTTGCCACCCGCCCATTCAAGGACCGTATCGAACACCTGCCGTATGCTGACCGCCCGATCGACACTACCCGGCGCAATACCGTCGCCAGCAACAATCAGCGGTACCCGCATAGTTCCCTGGTACAGCAAATTGCCGTGTAGATCCTCGCCATGATCGCCCAGGCCTTCTCCATGATCGCCAACAACGATGATCTTGCGCGGCTGCGCGGGAAAACGCGCCTCGAACGCGGCCAGCAATCGGCCCATCTCGCTATCGAGGTAGGCCAGCTCTCCCGAATAAGGATCATCCGGGTATTGCGAGCGGTATGGTTCGGGTGGCTCGTAGGGTGCATGCGGGTCGTAATAATGCACCCACAGAAATTCAGCAGCCTGTTCCTGTTGCAGGTACGCCAGTGCCGCGCTGGTGGTCAGCGTCGCCGATCGCTCATTGCTATTGCCATCCAGAGCATCGTCATAGCTGTCGAAGCCTCGCCCCAAACCAAATTGCTGCGCAAGCGGGAAGCCGGAGACGAACGCGGCTGTGCGGTAACCGAGCCCCTGCAATCTCGCCGCCAGCAAATCCAGATGTTCCCCAACGCGCCGCCCGTTTTCGCGAATACCGTGGTCCATGGGATACAGCCCCGTCATCATCGAGGTGTGCGACGGCAGGGTCGTTGGCGTGCTTGAATAGGCCTGTGTGAAATACAAACCCGTGGCGGCCAGGTTCTTAAGGTGTGGCGTTGCAACCGCACTGGATTCGATACCCAGGCGATCGGCCCGCGTGGTGTCCAGCGTTATCAGCAGAATCGCGGGACGCTCACCATCCGGCAAGCGCCTGTTCTGCGAGCCATCGCCCTCCCGTGAACAGCCTGTCAGCAGCATTGCAAAAGCAACTGCGACTATCACACAAGTCCGGGACGTTCCGAGCCCGGCCAGCTTCACGTTCATCAGTACCTGTTCCCTTCTCGATATAAGCTGACTAATGAATTTTCCATGCAACCTTGATTGCGATGCTGAACAAAACAAGGAACAACATGAATGCGAACAGCCAGCCGCGCATCCACCCCGGTCCCCAATTGATAATAGCCTGAGTTGGGGTGTTGAATTCAATGCGCTCAAAAGCCACGTCGGTATCGAGATAGCCCGCGGGATTCGCAAGCAGATAATTCCACCAGCGCTTGCTATGCATGACGCCGGTAGATACCGCGGTTGGCAGGCTCAATTGCCGCTCATCACCGCGCATCAACGACGCACTCTGCCCCGGCCCAGGCTGATAAAAAGTCCAGGCCTGTCTTCGCGCATCCCATTGAGAATTGACACCCAGCCATTCGTACTCCGTCGGCGCGCCCTGCAATTCTATCGGCGTCACATACACCCTGCTCTCCGGCTGCGCTGCTTCGAAACCAAACTGGTTGGAACTGAAGGCGAGTAGAAAAAGCAAAGGTATGGACGCAAGCAAAGCTGGCCAAAAACTTAACCACAGCTGTCGTCCAGTGAGCTGCAGGTTTTGCCGCAGCGCTTTCCGCAGGCTGTGCTGTTCCCCTTGCGGCCGGGCAAGTTCCTTTTGCACCGACTTGATCTCGCGCTTCAATTCGGCCAGCTCTGCCTGATTGGAGAGTGTCTTGAACAGCAGCATCGAAACAACGCTACCGAGCGCTGCAAAGAATGCAATCCGCCACACCGGCGCGAGCGCCAGGGTGTCGCTAAGGACGCTATCGAGCGCAGCCAGCATCGGACTCAGGAGATCAAACAAGGAAAAATCAGTCATCGCTGTCGGGCTCCAGCCGCTGCAATATCAAAGCAGAAACGTCCCGAATACTGTTGACCTCGGACGACAGTGGAAAAGAGGTAAACAGCACACCGGGCACCAGCGAGGGGTCGATACAATGATCACCGCTCCACTTCTCGTGGTTGGTTTCTACAAGCTTCTGCGGCGCACCACCCAGTGTTGTTTGCCAGGACGCACGATAATTTTTTTCGTAGCCGATCACGAGGTCGGGGGCGTCCGCAGCAGCCGGACCGGGGTAGATATCCTCCCGGTCAAAAACCTGGCGCACAAGGGAGTCCCGGGTTTCCGGGTCAGTAAGCTCCACAAGTTGCCGCGCAATGTTTGCCTTCAGTGCTTGCGTCTCCGCGACACTCACGCTGCCTTCTGGCTCGCGACCCTGCTGATTGATGAATATGCCATTCAGTCCCAGGGCATACGCTTTGCTCCTGCCCCAATCAACACCGCTGAACAAAGTGTCCTCACCCGGTTCGCCGGGCTTGAAAACGAGATAGCCGGCGTCGGCTAACCAGCGGTTCAGATGAACGGCCTTTCGAAACGGTGCAAAGCCGTGATCACTCAATACGATCAGTTGGTCTTCTGCACTCATTCGTTTCAGCGTCTCGCCCAATATCCGGTCAGCTTCCTGATAGATCCACTGAATCGCTCCGCGTGCCTGTTCGCCGCTTTGCTCATGCAGGGGATGCTCTGTATCCAGACCACGATAGAACATGTGGCTGACGCGATCCGTCTGCACGAAAACAGCGACTGCCAGTTCTGTGTTGTGCGCATCCAGCGCGGCGTACCACATGGCTTCGCGTTCGGCCAATGTGGTACGGATAACGGCGAGGTAATCTTCATCACTGATCTGCCCTTCATTCAGTGACCAGGTTTCCTCGGGCATGCCGAGCGTGTGGTACATGCCAATTTCATCAGCGAGTTCAGCGGCGAATTCCGGCGGTGAGGAAATGGCAACTGCCGGGTCGTAGGGATCAATATGGATCGGCGACACGTACAGTTTGAGCAGCGGATAGGATTGCAGCAGCAGAAACCGCACCATCCCCGAGGTCCGTAAAGGACCCAGTAGCCTGAAATGCACCGCAGTCCAGTCACTCCACTGCCCTTCCTCAAGCGCAAAACTTTGATCATTGATGTTGATTTGCACGCCACGGGGGGCAGGCTGGATGGAGAAGGGCTGCTCCAATTGCGTCCCGGTTGACCAGGGATGCTCCGGTCCGCCGAGCACGGTTTCAACGAGGCCGGTCTGATCCGGTAACACGCGGCGGATGCGTCGATTGTCGGTACTGCTCAGCCGTTCCGTCGTAAATATGGAATACGTCCCCTGCGAACCCAAAAGGTCCGGTACGCCCATGCCGGACAGCATGTGATAAATCGGATCCGGTGGATAGCTTACCGGGACACGCAATACCACGGCGTTATGGCCGTTTTTTTCGGCCGCCATCCAAAAGGGTTCACCAATGCGACGATTGCTGACTTCACCGCCATCGGCCGGAATCTTCAGACCGAACAGATCAACGGTATATTCGGAAGGCTGCGTCTCGGAGATGGAAAAGTCGGGCAGGTAAGTATCGGTCGCCCTGCGCAGAAAATCGAAGATGCCATGCTCCCCCGGTCCGGTGCCGGTGGCGAAACTCGACCAGGCGACCGGAGATTGTGCCGGAGTTGTGGTTGCCAGTGCCTGGTAAGCGCCGCTCGCAGCGAGCCGCGAAAAATTGGGCAGCAGCCCTTGCTGCATCCAGCGCTCTGTCAACTGAGGATCCAGACCGTCAAATCCCAAAACGATCGTTCTGCCGCTCACTCTTTCCGGAACCGATCTCGGCCGGTACTCAAGAGTAAACCCGGCGAAAGCGACGAGACCGAGCAACAACAACGCCGTTTTGATTCCTCCAAAATTTCGGATCAGCAGTCTTACGGGCAATAGAACAATAGCCACTACCGACAACACCAAACCCGCAAGAGCAACCCAGAGGCCTTGCAGGAAACTGATTCCCGCGCCGGGACCGATATAGGCGTCCGCAACGACCGGCAGCAATGCAAGTTGCAGAGCCAGGACCAATCGAATGATGTGAGTGTGGGATAAGCTGGGCATTGCAGAGATGTGTTACCCGGAATTCTGCGGGGAGAAAGTGTAGATTGTCAGTGTCACCCGACAAAGTATACTCAACTGAAATTGCAAGTTGCCCGGCATCGCAATAAAAGTGTCCTCAATAAAAACATCGCACGTACCCGCCGGACTGCATTTGGCAAGCAGGGCGATCGCCAAAACGGTTGGCCTCTGGAAGGCCCTTGGCAATCTGGAAACGTCCACGCTAACGAAAGATCTGCACGACTACGCTATCGTCAAGCCGGTTTTCGTATGCGGTCTGGCGCGCTCCGGATCGACCATCCTGACAGAACTCATCAGCCAGCATCCGTACCTTGCCTGTCATCACTACAGTGACTTTCCCGTCACCTGGATACCCTATTGGTGGAACAGCCTTCGCAGGCAACTGCCGCTGCCAAAACGAGCGCCGCAGGAAAGAGCTCACCGGGATCGCCTGATGATCACCGCCGACAGTCCGGAGGCAATCGAAGAAGTATTGTGGATGCACTTTTTCCCTGCGGCCCACAAGCCCGATTGCGTACATCTGATGAGCGCAGAGGACGATCACGCGCAGTTTGAGAAATATTATCGGGAGCATATTTTGAAACTGCTGGCGGTGAGTCGCCGGCAACGGTATGTCGCCAAGAACAACTACCACGTGACGCGTCTCGAGTATTTGCTGAAACTATTTCCCGATGCCCGATTTGTTATTCCAGTCCGGCAGCCGCGGCACCACATCGCCTCACTGATCAAGCAACACCGGCTGTTTAGCCAGCAGAATACAGAAGATCCCCGGGTCTCCCGACAATTGCAGTTGTCAGGACATTACGAGTTCGGTCCGCGACGCTGCCCGATAGTCGTTAGCGAAAATCGACGAGCATACTATGGCGGCGATCGCGACGACCTGGCGTGGTATGCGGGCCAATGGGCGGATGTCTATGGTTATTTGCACGAGCGTATGCAGAAAAACCAGGCGCTCGCCGATGCTTGCCGTGTGGTTCACTACGAAGATCTCTGCTCCGATACCAGCAAGACGCTGCGGGAGGTGTTTGCACACCTGGATCTTGACGATGAATCGGCCAGAAGAATTATTGCAGCCCATTCGCCGACCATTACTGCGCCCGACTATTACCAGGCTGACTATTCCGCAGAGCAAGAGGACCTCATCCGGCAGATCACCGGCACTACGGCCGAACGGTTTGCTTATCGCAAGGCCTAGGCGCGGGGCCACAACCGGGCGATGCGATCAACCACTGACACGACGCCGGTTCTAAACGGATCAACACAGGGCAGCTCAAATTCCGTTTCGTATTTTTGCAGTACCGCGCGGCTTTCTTCAGCAGTCAGATCCACGGTATTCACCGCTATACCGACAAATTCGACGTCAGGGTTGGTCAGCCTGGCCGCCTGCAAATTCATTTCCATGGTATCGCGGAGACCCGGCAACTTGTGCGCGCGCATGCCACGCATATAGCTGCGGTTTTCTACATGACACAGGACCAGCGCGTCCGGTTGCGCTCCGTGCAGCAAACCCAGGGTTACACCAGCGAATGACGGGTGAAACAGCGAACCCTGACCCTCAATAATGTCCCAGTGATCCACATCATTCTCCGGCGACAATTGCTCGACGGCACCTGAGATGAAATCGGCAATCACGCAATCAACCGCGATGCCTTTGCCACAAATAAAGATTCCGCTTTGCCCGGTCGCTACAAACTCGACATCGTAGTCACGCGCACGCATCTCTTTTTCGATCGTCAGTGCCGTGTACATCTTGCCAACTGAACAATCCGTGCCGACCGTGAGCAGGCGTTTTCCAGTGCGTCTTAAACCGGTGCCCGTTTTCAGGCCGGCAGTGGTGTGCCGGACATCGATTAGCTGACAGTTGTTGCTATGGGCCTTGTCTCTGATCTCGGCAATGCTGTCGAGTCGTTGGTGCAAGCCGCTCGCGATGTCATAGCCAGAGTCCAGCGCCGCGAGAATCGTCGGAACCCAGTTCGCTGCGATTGTGCCGCCGCTGTTGTTCATGCCGACAACCAGGGTCCGGGCACCCTGCGCTTTGGCTGCAGCGAGACTTAGCTGCGGCACGCCGAGCGTAACCGCACAATCCGCGAGCGCTATTTCGCCAACGCAAAGCTCCGGCCGCCAGTCGACAATACCCTTGGCAACTTTGAGCGACAGAACTTCTTTGGCATCACCAAGAAACAGCAGATACGGTGTTTGTAGTTTCATAATATTCGTCGGTATCAGGATTCATGCATTCCATCCTGAAATGGTATCGTTGTCCACATGGTCGGACAAACGAAACCCAGGAAACTGACATCCGGTGCCAGAATCGGCATCGTCAATCCTGCTTACTGGCTGCAACCGGAACGCCAGCAACGCGCCGCCCGCGTTTTTGAGGAACAAGGTTATGAACTCGTCCCCGGAAAAAGCACGGAACTCCGGAAAGACACTTATGCCGGTACGCCCGAAGAACGGGCCACCGACATTATGGCCATGTTCAGCGACGCTTCGATCGACGCAATCATCTGCGCTCGCGGCGGCTATGGCGGCAACCGCGTCCTGCCCTTGCTCGATTACGGCATCATTCGTGCGAACCCGAAAATCTTCGTGGGTTACAGCGACACGACGGGCAGCCTGACCTCGATTGCACAGAGGTCCGGACTGATCACGTTTCACGGACCGATGCTAACCACCTTCGGCAAACAAACCATCGCGTACAACCTGGCTTCACTCCAAAATATCCTCTCCGGACGGGCTGACATCGAGATTCGATCCCCGGCTGAATGCAAGGCCCGGACTTTGCGGCAGGGCAAAGCTGAGGGCCCGCTCTGGGGCGGCAACCTGACGCTCGTCAACGCCCGTCTTGGCACGCCGCTGCAGATTAACACCGCCGGTGCCATCCTGTTTCTCGAGGACATCGGCGAAGATCTCTACAAATTCGATCGCATGATGTTGCACCTCAGGGAAAGCGGCAGCCTCGATCACATCAAGGGGCTGATCATCGGCGAGATGCTGGATATGAGCGATTCCGAAGTGCCGTTCGGCAAGAATGTCGATGAAATTGTCATGGACGTTTGTGGTGACCTCGACATCCCTGTTATCAGCAACTTCCCCTGCGGACACGGCGATTACCAGGTGACTCTGCCGATCTCCCACGCAATCGAGCTCCATGCGCTCGATGAAGACCCGTTTATTCGCATCCCGGAATCACCTGTGGCGTAAGGCCGGAGGCAAGGAGTTTGTATGCTTAATTACATCTGGTTCGGCATGATGGCGATTGGTGTTGGCGCCGGCATCTACAATGGCAGAATCGATGCGGTAACCAGTGCTGCGATCGATATGGCGAAGGTATCGGTCGAAATTGCGATAGGTCTTATCGGCATCATGGCGCTGTGGCTCGGGATCCTGAAGATCGCCGAAGAATCCGGGCTTATCCGTATCATCGCGAAAGGACTGCGGCCTATTACGATACGCCTGTTCCCGGATGTGCCGGAGGACCACCCGGCGATCGGCTCGATAGTGCTTAACATGTCGGCGAACATGTTGGGGCTGGGTAACGCGGCGACGCCACTGGGTCTGAAGGCTATGGAAGAGCTGCAGGAACTCAATGAGCATAAGGAAACGGCCAGCAACTCCATGGTTATGTTCCTCGCTATCAACACCTCCAGCGTACAGATCATCCTGCCCGCAACTGTCGTCGCACTGATGGGCGCCGCCGTCAGCGAAATTTTTGTCACGACGATACTTGCAACGCTTTGCTCGACCATTGCGGCAGTCGCGGCGGTGAAGTTCCTCGAGAGGAGAAAACGTTTTGCCATCGTCGCGGACGCCGGCCGAGAGGAGCAGGATCATGGTTGAGGTTCTTGTTGGTGGCCTGAATAATGTCGCGAAATACATCATTCCTACCTTGCTGGTCGGAATTCCTTTCTACGCTTTGTCCGTCAAGAAAGTCCCCGTGTACGAGGTCTTTGTTGTTGGTGCCAAAGACGGCTTTACGATCGCGATCAGGATCATTCCTTACCTGGTAGCCATACTGGTTGCTGTCGGCATGTTCCGCGCATCCGGTGCCCTCGACATGTTGCTGAACCTGCTGGCACCCTTGCTTAATCTCGTCGGCTTCCCGGTAGAGAACCTGCCGCTGGCATTGATGCGCCCACTGTCAGGTAGCGGCTCGCTCGGGCTGCTCACTGACCTGGTGAATGAACACGGAGTCGATTCGCTGACCGCGAAGATCGGTGCAACCATGTACGGCTCATCCGAAACCACTTTCTATGTACTGGCGGTGTATTTCGGATCGGTGGGTGTGATTCGCAGCCGGCACGCAATTCCAGCGGGATTATTTGCAGATGCCGTCGGCGCGATAGCCGCCGTGTTCTTTTGCAAATTGCTAATTGCCTAGACCTTCTCGCCTAGACGTAGACACGCGGTACCCGGGATGACACGCCGGTTAGCAATTGGTAGCCGATCGTATTGGCTGCCGCGGCAACCGCATTAACCGCGATACCGGGACCCCAGAGTTCGACGCTGTTACCAACTGCAACCTGTGCATGCTCCGTGAGGTCGACAGTGATTGCATCCATGGAGACCGTACCGACCAGCGGCGCAAGTTTGCCGTTCACCAGTGTTGGCGTGCCATTCCTGGCGTGGCGCGGATAACCGTCGGCATAACCAATCGCTACGGTGCCGATAGTCGACGCTCGTTCTGCAGTCCAGCGAGCGCCATAGCCGACAGACTCGCCTTTGGCGACTGTCCGAATCGCGATAATCTCGGAGCGCAACGTCATTGCAGCTTGCAAGCCACTGGCCGTGTCAACATCGACTGAAAATGGCGAAACGCCATAGATTATATAACCCGGACGATTCCATTGTGCATGGCTCTCGGGCCACGCAAGAATACCGGCGGAATTACTGATGCTGCGCGGCAGACCGAGCTCCGATGTCGCGGCTTCAAAACAACTGAGTTGCTGTTGTGTCGACTTGCTGTGCAGTTCCTCAGCACAGGCAAGATGTGTGCAGACAACCTGTACATCCATGCCACCCGCAGCGAGCCGTCTCTGCGCGTCCGCGACCGCGTCGGGCGCCAGGCCAAGACGGTGCATACCGCTGTCGACTTTGAGCCAGACAGAAATCCGGACACCGGCGGCAAGCAGACCGTCCACCTGTTCGAGACTGTGCACGACCAGCGTCAGCTTATTCGCGGCAGCTGCCTTACATCCCGCCGATGTCGTCGCGCCCTGCAACACCAGCAAGGCATGCCTGATTCCGGCGGCACGTAATTCGATCGCTTCGTCGACCGTTGCAACGGCGAATGCCGGCGCGGCATCGTGCAGCGCCTCGGCAACCCGCAACATGCCATGGCCATAGGCATTCGCTTTGATAACCGCGATACTTTTTGACTGTGGCGCCAGCGCGCAGGCGAGAGCGAAATTTGACCGAATCGCATCAAGATTGATATGTGCTTCGGTGCAACGGTACATGACTACTCGTCTTGAACTCGCCGCAGGTCCAGGTCACTGAGGTCCCAGTCAGAATAATCCCAGACAGGCACCAGCGTCATGCCGGTGCTGTTACCAGCATCGTCGACCTCAAAATTGACCCAGGCATCAGCCTCGAGCGTTCTGTCGGTCCAGTAGGCATAGAACGAGTGCTCGTCATAGGGCCACAACCGTCCCTGCATAGGTGGCGACTTGATGGACCGAAACCACAGTTCGTCGCCACGCATTTCAATCGAGACGTCGCCAAACCAGGCGTCACGATACGAACCCGCGTAGCGCTCGAGCGGCGCCAGAACGCTCCCGTTACGAAAGTCCGGCTCAACCGCTGTGTCTTCGGGTTCTTCGCTCGCCGCTGCACTCGCCTCGCGGGCGAAGTAATCAACCCAGTCGACATTGTCGATGCCCATGTAGGGCTTGACGATACCTTCACCGATAGCGGCCAATGCATCGCCTGCCGAGGCATTGATCAAAATTACAACACCGAGCTCGAGTTCCGGAACCAGGATGACGTGCGCACGAAACCCTGTGTAACTGCCGGTGTGCGATACGTGCTTGTAGCCATGGACGTCGGCGAGTCGCCAGCCGAGGGCGTAGGCCCTGAAATGCGTCCGGTCACGTTCGAAGGCGGAGTCGCCAACACTAAGTATTGTTTGCGGACTCCACATGATGCGGCTCTGCTGTTCACTGAAAAGCTCGGAACCATCGGGAAGTTTGCCGCGCGCGAGTTGCAGCGTGGCCCACTTGAGCATGTCGTCAAGACTGCAGCGCACGCCGCCAGCAGCCGCGGCAACATCCACTTCGGCGCTGGCGCGGTTGCGATCCACTACTTGCAACTCGCCCTCGACAATGGCGTGCGGAGCCGCAAGATTCTGCATTTCCGGCTGAGCGATGCGTCCGGCGAAACAGCGCCTGGCGCCCAGTCTGCCGAGGATGCGTTGGTCAACAAAATCTTCCCAGGCAATTCCGCTTACGGCCGGGACCAGTTCTCCACCGACGATGTACAGCAAGTTGTCGTAGGCATACTCCGTGCGGAAAGCACTCTCGGGTTTGAAGTAACGCAGACCGTGAATGATGTCGTCACGGGTAAACTGGTTCGGCTTCGGCCATAACATCAGGTCGCCGGCCCCACTGACCAGACCACTGCGATGGGTGAGCAGGTCAAGGACCGTGAATTCTTTCGTAACCCACGGGTCGTAGAGTGCGAAACCCGGAATGTGATCGACAACCTTGTCGTTCCAGTTGAGCTTGCCCTCATCAACCAGCATCGCCAGTGATGCCGTGGTGAAGGCTTTCGACGTCGATGCGATGCGGAACAGGGTTTCTGTATCAACCGGCGCATCGAGACCGAGTTCGCGCACGCCGTAACCCGCAGCATGCACAACCACGCCATCTTTGATGACGCCAACTGCTACTCCCGGTACCGAGAACTCCAGCATTGCTGCCGTGACAAGCTGGTCAATCTCCCTGGATGACACTGGCTGCTGTGTCGCGCATGCCCCCAACAAGGTAACGACCAGCAATGACGTCACGAGACGCTGCGGAATATTCATATCATTACTATGCCGGCGACCAGGTACAGCACGAAGGTCAGTCCACCAACCGACAATGCGTAGGGCAATTGTGTGCGTACATGTTCCAGCAAATCGCATCCCGAGGCGATTGCAGACACGGCGGTGGTATCCGAAATCGGCGAGCAGTGGTCGCCGAATACGCCGCCACCCAGGATCGCGGCCAGACACAGCGACGGCGGCAGCTCGAGCGCGATAGCAAGCGGCATACCGAGAGGCACAAGAATCGCGAACGTTCCCCAGGACGTGCCGGTCGAAAACGAAATCAGCGCCCCAGCCAGGAACAACATGGCCGGGATCAGGAAATCGGGCAAATTGCCGCCCACCAGTTTCGCGATGTAGGCACCTGTACCCATGTCACCCAGGCTTTGGCCCAGCGCCAGCGCCAGCAACAGAATGGCGACCAGCGGCAACAGATCGCCCATACCCTGAAATGCGATCTTGACGAGCTTGACGTGTTTGAAGCCAGCGCCGAATAGCATCTGTAGATAGGCGACCAGTGTGGCGAGCGTCGTCGCGTACAACACAGACTTCGAGCCGCTGCCATCGGCCAGGTTGCCATTGCCGGTGTAATACATGAAGCCGAGCATGCCGAAGGTCATAACGGCCAGCGGCACAACCATGTAGCTCGGCCTGGTTGCTGCTATGTCCTCTTCGGGATGTACATCCACGCCAATTCCGGCCTCGCTGCTCGCAAGCGGCCCGAAATAGCGGCCTGTTGCGGCCGTGGCGAACACGGTAACGAGGGTAAGAATCGCGTAGAAGTTGAAGTAGATGCTGCCCCAGAGCACTTCAGCCGAGCTCAGCCCGAAGTTGTACTGGTTCAGCAGCACGAGCACAAAGGCACCCCAGCCGTTCAAGAGGATCAGGATGCACACGGGCGCAGACGTACTGTCGATGATATAGGCCAGTTTGGCTCGACTCAGTCCGTACTTGTCGAACAAGCCGCGGGCGAGGATTCCGGCCGTCAAAACGCTAAGGTTCGATTCCACAAAGACCACAACACCGACGCCGCTGGTCAGCATTGCGGCGCTCTGCCCGTTGCGCGCAATACCCCGGTCGACCAGGCTCTTAACCATTGCGGCGACGCCACCGGATACCCGAATAAAGGCCAACAGTGCGCCGATCATCAAACTGAAGACCAGCAGGCGTGCGTTATCAGGGCTGCCGAATACGCCAACGATACGTTCGATGGTATTGAGCATTGCCGGTGCCGGCGCGGACAAGGTAAAGGACATTTGCAATAATTCTGCTGAGAAAATCGCCAGCAACAGTGCAACGATGACCTCCTTGCGCCACAGCACAACGACGATAGCCACGACGGGTGGGACAAGCGATAACCAGTCCATAGGCAGTCTAACCAGTTGCAAATATCAAGCGGCCAAGCTATTCATTTATTCCTGAGCAGTCAACCAATATAATAATTTATTCCCTCTACCCGGACTCCACCGAAATGAATGCATTCGCTTATCGCGATGGCCACTACTACGCCGAAGATGTCGCGATCCGGCAAATCGCCGACGCCGTTGGCACGCCCTTTTATTGTTACTCGAGAGCGGCGATCGAAGCACGTTACGATGCACTTGCTGATGCGCTGCAAGGCTTCAACACCCAGATCTGTTACGCGGTCAAGGCAAACTCGAATCAGGCACTCATCGGCATACTGGCTGCACGCGGTGCCGGAGCCGACGTGGTCTCGGAAGGAGAGATGCGTCGCGCATTGGCCGCGGGAATACCTGCATCGAAAATTGTCTACTCCGGTGTAGCGAAGACTGTTCGCGAAATCGAATTCGCTCTACAGCAGGATATTCGTCAGTTCAATGTAGAATCGGAGCAGGAACTTCGCGTCATCAGTGCCGCTGCAGTTCGTCTCGATAAATGCGCGCGCATCGCGTTTCGCATTAACCCGGACGTCGACGCAGGCACCCATGAAAAAATCTCGACGGGAAAATCTGAAAACAAATTTGGCATAGCGATAGACGTCGCCAGGTCGGCGTACGACGAAGCTAGAAACCTGCCGGGCATCGAAGTCTGTGGCGTCGATCTGCACATCGGCTCACAAATCATGAATCTGCAGCCATTCACGGCGGCCTTTACGCGTATTGCTAAACTGACGCAGGAACTGAGAGATGCAGGACACACAATTTCCACGATCGACCTCGGCGGTGGTCTCGGCGTCAATTACGAGCGACTAAAGGATAAAGCACCCAGTGCCGTTGACTACGCTCGAGTCGTGCAGGAAACCATTGGACATCTCGATTGCAATATCATTGTCGAACCCGGTCGGTCGCTGGTTGGCAGCGCGGGTGTACTCGCCAGCAGCGTCATTTATACGAAGACGAACGGCACTTCGCAATTTCTGATCATTGATGCCGCAATGAACGACTTCCTGCGACCCAGCATGTACAACGCCTACCACTCGATCGTTGGCGGCCGGCAAAACGACGCACCCGAAGAACTTTACGATATCGTAGGACCGGTATGCGAAACCGGCGATACCTTCGCCCGCAAGCGCACGCTGCCCCGGCAGGAAGCCGGCGATCTGGTCATCATTGAAGATACCGGTGCGTACGGCAGCGCCATGGCCTCGACCTACAACACCAGACCCCTGATTCCGGAAGTCCTCGTTGACGGCGATGAGTTCAGAGTGATCAGGCAGCGGCCCGACTACGACAGCATGATCGCGCTCGACATACCCTGGGATCGCAACGACTGATACCCGGGAATGATGGCAGTGAACGCTATTCGGCTTTGGAACGATCCGCTGACTTGCCGCCGCTGCCCAGCAAATTCTGACCACGCTTGTCAGACTGCGCCAGCGTGTAAAACAGCAGGTCGATGACATGCTGCTGCGAAGTCGTGGCGACGACATTCGGTAAATCACTATCGCTGCCATGCGACACCGAGTACAAACGGATATCGGCCAGGGCGGCGACCGGGTTCGCCGACTGATGGGTCACAGAAATAATTTTCGCACCCGCCTTCTTGGCCAGTTGCGCCAGGTGGCTCAGGTGCGTCGACTGCCCCGTCGCAGAAATCACGATCAGGCAGTCACCGCGGGTCAGAGTGGCAACGGCCAGGCGTTGCACATCGGGATCCGCTTCAGCCGTCACGCTTTTGCCGATACTCATCAGCTTCAACGCGCTTTCTCGCGCAACGCCGTAGGCATTACCACTACTCACGAACTGCACCTGCGAAGATGACTCGATGGCCCTTGCGGCGACACGCAGACTATTGTCGTCGTTGAGGTCCGTGGCACCACTGATGGCCTCATTCTTGGCATGGAACAGGCGATCTTTCAGAGAGACACTGGCACCGCGAGACGCACGACGGCCATTCAGCACAGCGACGTTGGACTCCTGCTTGACGACGGTTTCGTGGATCGCCAGCTTCAGGTCCGTAAAACCCTTGTAGCCCATTTTCTGACTGAATTTGACAACACTGGACTGGCTGACGCCAACCGAACCCGCTATTTGCTGTGACGAGTAATCGCGAATCAGCGACGGGTTTTGCAGAATAAAATCAGCGAGTTTCTTCTCGTTCGCCGACATTTCATCACGCGCAGATCGTATGATTGCAAGACAGGACATGAGAGCCATGATAAATCAAACAATCTCTGATGTAATCCAGCTACAGGACCCATTGACAGGCCAGATCCCGATGAACCGACGAGAATTGCTCCAAACGACCCTTGCCGCCACCCTGTTTACGGGCGCTGGCCTCCTCCCGGCAACGAGTGTTGCTGCGGCACGGAATAGCAAGGTGCTGAAACCCCGGCGGCTCACACCTGGCGATACAATTGGCCTGGTCGCGCCCGCCAGCAGCTCATTGGAAGACGAAGGCATTCGCATTTCGCTCGACCTCATCCGTTCTTTGGGCTTCAAGGTCAGGCAGGGTGCGCATATTTTTGATCGACACCAGTACCTCGCTGGCGAGGATCGGGCTCGTGCTGACGACGTGAATAGCATGTTTGCAGATGACGAGGTGGACGCAATTTTTTGCCTGCGAGGTGGTTACGGCACGCCGCGGATACTGCCCTACCTCGATTACGATGTGATTCGCAACAACCCCAAAGTCTTGCTGGGCATGAGTGACATCACCGGCATTTTGACCGCGATACACGCCAAAACAGGCATCGTTGGTTTTCATGGCCCAAACGCATCCGGGAGCTTTTCTGACTACTCGCTGAGTGAATTCAAGAAGGTATTGATGCAACCGAGCCCAACGACACTGATCGGCGCTGCGCCGCCGTTCGAGGCCGGCGAAGGAAAAGTCGAGCGCAACAATCGACTCACCTACATCACGCGCGGCGTCGCGAAAGGCCGCCTGAGCGGCGGCAATCTATCCTTGATTTCGACGCTGATGGGGACCGAGTATGAGCCGGATTTTCGTGATCGAATCGTATTTCTTGAAGATGTCCACGAAGCGCCCTATCGCATCGATCGCATGCTGACCCAGCTTCTGCTTGCCGGAAAACTGCAGCAAGCCGCCGGCATCGCATTCGGCAAATTCACGGACAGTGACACCGATGGCAATACTTTCAGCCTCGAGGAAGTCTTGCGTGACCGAACAGCGGACCTCGGCATTCCGGTCGTACGAGGTTTCATGATCGGTCATGTGAGCGAACAGACCGTGGTTCCGATAGGCATCGAAGCTGAACTTAATGGCGACTCAGGTACGCTGCAGTTGCTGGAACCGGCGGTTTCCTGATGCTACGTAAAACCTCAGCCGGGCTCCTTGCCACAGCGTTATTGTGTGGTTGCCAGCAAAACGACGGATGGAACGGATCAATGGAAGACCTCCTGAATTCGCAACCGCAGCGATTTGCGACAGTAACGCAAGACCCCGAGAAGTATCGCGTACAGATTATCTACACCCGGATCGACCGGGACGCCGAGAACCGCCCGAGCTTTACGAGTTATGGCTATCGCGTCGATCCGGAACAGTATTTCTACCCGGCGAGTACTGTGAAACTTCCTGCTGCACTGCTGGCCCTGGAAAAAATAAACGAGCTCGCGATTCCGGGACTGACCCGCGATACGACAATGCTGACCGGCGTTGACTCAGACTGGCAGACACCCGCGTTAACCGATTCCTCTGCACCAACAGGTCTGCCGTCTGTCGGCCATTACGTGCGCAAGATATTACTCGTAAGCGACAACGATGCATTCAACCGCTTGTACGAGTTCATCGGGCAGAAGCCCATGAATGAGTCGCTGCATGAAAAAGGCTACCGGAACACGCGAATCTTCCATCGACTCGAGGTCGCACGAAACGCTGAGGAAAACGCGAAGACCAATCCCGTAACTTTTGTGGATGGGGACACTATCGTGTATGCAGAGGATGCGCGCAGCAGCGACACTAACTACTCGCATGACGAACCGATATTGCTCGGGCGAGCGGAGGTTGTTGACGGTGAACTACTCAATCGACCCAAAGACTTCAGCGGCAACAATGTGCTCCCCCTGCAGGACCTTCACGACATGGTGCAGGCCTTGATGTTTCCGGAGTTTGTCGAGGAGCAACGGCGTTTCAACCTGACTGAAGACGACTATCAATTCGTCTACCGCAATATGTCGGCGTACCCGAGCGAGAGCGGCATTGCCCAGTATTCCGATGCCGATCAGTATCCGGACGGATACGTGAAGTTTCTTATGTACGGCGGATCCGCACCAGCGATACCGGACAACATTCGCATTTTTAATAAGCCAGGCGATGCCTACGGCTTCCTCACCGACTGTGCTTACATCGTTGACTTTGAAAACGGTGTTGAGTTTTTGCTGGCCGCATCGATCTTCACGAATGCCAACGAAACATTCAACGACGATACCTACGAGTACGACGAAATCGCTTTGCCGTTCCTGCGTGACCTTGGCAATGCCATTTATGAAGTCGAGCTCGCTCGCGATCGCGAGCACGCACCGGACCTCGATCGATTTCGCGCGGCTACTGTTCCTTAGCCAGCCTGTAGAGCAGCAATGCGGTCTGCTTGATCGCTACCGGCATGGATGTCAGGTCGAGGCTTTCATTGGGAGTGTGACCACCATCGCCGATGGCTCCCAGACCCGCCAGTGAATCCGAGTACGGCGCGACGAAGGAAATATCAGCAGCACCGCGCCGCGACGGATCAACGATCGGCATCGGGCCTCGGCCGAGATCCTCATTGGCCTGTGACAAAATCGAGTGCAGGCGCCTGTTGCCTTCCGTGGGTTCCATTGGCGGATATCGATCTTCGAACTCGATGTGAGCGTCTGTCAGTGGCAAATGATTGGCGACTATTTCACGCATGGCCTCGCGCGTGCGTTCCAGTTGCGCCTGCGAGATGGTACGAATATCACCGTGCACCAACACTGTGTTCGGAACGACATTGGTCTTGCCGAAAGTCGTGCCGCGGTTATTCTCGGCGTCGTAAGCTACGTCAGTGCCGCCCTGTATCGTTCCGGCATTGAAGGTCAGGTATTCCTCCCCACGCACTTTTTGATCAAACTCATTGAGGATGCGAGCGGCCTCGAAAATGGCGCCATGACCGGTGCTTTCGCCGAAGATCCGTGATGAGTGCGCCTGTTTGCCGGTCACTTCGAGGTACCAGTTCGATGAACTGCGCCGTGAGATCGTCGCCCAGTCCTGTCCGTCGTAAGAAATACCGCCCTCGAAACCGAGCGAGATATCCGCCCACTTGCCCGCTTCAATAAGGTCATGCTTTGAAACGCTTAGCGGTGAACCTGCGTTTTCTTCGTCACCCGTATACGCGACGGTGATCGATAGTTCGTTCAGGGCACCAATTTCTCTCAAAGCCTGCAACGCGTAAACAATGACAACGTTGCCGGCCTTCATATCCTCGACGCCTGGACCGCGAGCAGTATCTCCTTCGCGCGTATAGGATTGAAACCCATCGTCCGCCTCGAAGACCGTATCGAGGTGCCCGATCAACAGGATTTTTTTCTTACCCTCGTTGTAACGGCGGCCGAACAAGTGGCCGGCGCGTTGCATTTCCTCCGGCATGTCGATCCATTCGGTGGTAAGGCCCAGCGCTTCAAGCTCTCTTCCCATGACCGCGCCCACCGCGCGGATTCCCTTAGGGTTCATGGTGCCACTACTGATGTTGACCGTTTCCTCAAGCAGATCGATTGCGTTTTCTGTATTCGCGTCGATCCAGGCCATCATGCGCTGCTCATCGGCGTTGAGTTCCGCCGCTGTTACGGTGTTCGAGGCAAACAGCAATACCAATGCCGCGGAGAAAAAGTTCGCAGTGTTTCGTGCCATAGTCATACCTTGATAAAAATCTTGCGTGAATATAAGAACCAGGCGATGCCCAACATCGCCAACACGTGCACAGTAGCGTGTGCCAGCGAGGCATTATACGGGGAAGCGAACGCTGGCTCGAATACCGACTGCCATAGCCAGGTTTTGATGTTAACTGAGTTTCCAGCGGCATCGGTTCGATGAATTGCGTTGAAAGTTCGACCGATTAAACCGGACAACGTAAATATGATCAGCGCATTCGTTCCATAGACAATGAATGGCAGCGTTCCCCGGCGTCGCCCTTTTACGTCGATCCACCAGTACAAAACAGCGAGAGTCAGCAACGCAATGCCGCTGGTATAAAGCACGTACGAACTCGTCCAGAGTTGCTTGTTGAGCGGAAAGACCGTGTGCCATAGCAGGCCAGCCGCAATCAATACTGCACCTGCCACCGCCATACCCGCGACTTTTTCGTAACGGCCGCGTGCGCCTTGCAGCCACGTACCCGTCAGTATTCCGCTGATCGACGTCGCCAGCGCCGGAATTGTGCTGAGCAGTCCCTCCGGATCCCAGATCTTCGATTGGGACCAGAGGTGGCCGTGCATCAGGGTGGCATCGATCCACGCACCGAGGTTGGTGCCCGGCTCGAGATTCGGTGCATACCCACCGGGCACGGGAATCAACGACATCATGCCCCAGTAGGAAAGGAGGCAACCCACACCAACCCAAAACATCTGCCGCGGGTTGAGCCACAGGAAAAGCATCGCCGTTATTCCGTAAACAATTGCAATGCGCTGCAACACACCGGGGATACGTAGCGTGCTCAAGTCGAAGTGCGGATAAGCCGACAGGAACAAACCAGTTGCGAAGATAATGAGTGAGCGTCGGAGAATCTTCTTACTCAGAATCGTGCGATCCACACCTGACTGTTTCCGGCCTCCAATCGCTATAGCGATCGCTACGCCAACGATGAAAAGAAAGAACGGAAATATCCAGTCAGTCGGCGTAGCACCGTGCCATTTCGCGTGCGACAACGGTGGGTAAACATAGCTCCAGGAACCGGGGTTGTTGACCAGGATCATCGCTGCAATCGTCAGACCCCGGAATACATCCAGAGAATGAAGCCGACCTTCAGTTCTCATAGCGCGCCTACGGACAGTATCCGAATATTCGATTGCCTCAATAATGGCAGAAGACAGCTGATTGTCGCCAGTTGCGACGGCACCTGAGCTTCAATAGCGTCCAATCTTGGACTAGACTGTTTGCATGGCCGGACTCCCCAAACTTGTTGGAGAGCTCAGACGCCGTCGTGTTTTTCGTGCGGCAGGGATTTATGTGGTCGCCGCGTGGGCGGGAGTACAGGTCGCGGACCTCTTGTTTCCGGCGATCGATGTGCCGGAAGCCGCCATTCGATACGTGTGGCTGACGGTCGTATTTCTGTTTCCGCTTGCACTCGTCTTTGCCTGGTTTTTTGAGCTAACGTCGTCAGGCATACAGCGTACGGCGCCAATGAATGCCGGCGAACAGATCGATCTTTCGCTGCGTCCGACCGATCACTTCATCCTTGCTGCGCTCGTCGTTGTTGGCGCTGCCGTAGCCTGGCAGTTCAGCGCTGAATTTCGAGATTCGGACTTAAGCTCTCAAATGACTCTGGGTTTGGGCGTCGACCCCAATTCGATCGCCGTACTGCCTCTCGCCAATTCATCGGACGATCCCGATGAACAGTATTTTGTGTCAGGCATGCACGATGCATTGATTTCGGGCCTGTCACGTATCCGCACTTTACGAGTCACCTCGAAGACGTCGACGTTGCGCTACGGTGAGGTCTCCCGATCGCTGCCGGATATTGCGAAGCAACTTGGCGTTGCAAAACTGATCGAAGGTTCAGTATTGCGCGACGGTAATCTTGTCAGGATATCGGTGCAGCTCATCGATGCCGCTGGCGGAAGAAAAATATGGGGCGATACTTTTGAGGACGATATTACCGAGGTGCTCGGTCTGCAAAGTAGTGTCACTCGTGCCATCGCAAATCAGGTCAATAATGAGTTTCCCGTTTACTCCGGCCATGCAAGCGAAAGTATCCGGACAGTAGTACCTGCAGCCTACGAAGCCTACCTGAAGGGACAGTTTCACGTTGAACGTTTTACGCCGCAGGATATGCAAATCGCAGCCAACTATTATGAGCAGGCCGTTGATCTCGATCCTGGCTATCCGCTGGCACACTACGGTCTATCGAAACTTTGTGGCTTCCGGGCTCAGGCTGGCTTAATCACGCCTCTAGAGGCCCGGGAACAATGCCTGCCGCCAATCCTTCGAGCTCTGGAGCTGGACCCGAATCTCCCGGAAGCGAACATGGGCTATGCCGCACATATGACCTGGCAGCGTTTCGACTGGGAGGAAGCTGCCAAGGCGTTCGAACGGGCCATAGACTTGAACCCGAGTTATGCCGAAGCGCGAATGTTTTACTCGCATTACCTGGCATTAATGGGTCGCAGTCAGGAAAGCTCAGAACAAATGCGCCGGGCACTTGTACTGGACCCATTCAATCCCTTCGTTCACGGGCTCCACGGTGCACAACTCATGATGGTTGATGACTACCAGGGATGCGTTGACGTTCTCAACGAGGTCATGCGCACAACGCCGGGGTTTGCCTTCGGCTATAACACGTTGTGGAACTCATACTTTGCACTCGGCATGCACGATCAGGCACTTTCAGCCGCTGCAAATTTCTATCGGCTCACGCAGGGCGACCCTACCGGCGCTGACGCACTCGAAGAAGCCTACCGCACAGGAAGCTACCGATCAGCAATGCTGCATGCTGCGGCAGTACTCGAAGAGCATTCCAAAGTCGCCCACGTCGCTCCAATGTTTATCGGGCTCATGTACGAGCAAGCTGGCAACTACGAAAAAGCTATCGACTGGTACGAAATCGCGTTCGCCGAACGAGATCCCGATACCCCCTACCTCGCTGTTATTGCCACAGATCCATTGCTGCATTCGCATCCACGATTCATCCAGCTGCTCCGAGAGATGAAGCATTATTTCTGGGTAGGCTTGTACTCCCGTGGCACGGAGACCGACTGACGCGGCAGAATTCGCTTAATGCAGCCACTCATCAATGAGCAGCTCAGCGTGGCCATCCTCCAGTTTCACTTCTATCTTGGTCGCTTCACCCTCGTCGGTTTTACCGAAGAATTCGTAAACAACGACGCCGCCGCCCTGATCGCTTTCGATGATGCGCTCCGGAGCCCAGCCGGGGAATTTTGTATCCAGCGTATTGCTGACGCGTTCCGGCACCAGGTCCATGCCGATATCACGCTGTATTTCTGCGACAGCCAGTACCTCCGCCGGCACGGCCTCCAGGTCAGTCGCTTCTCTGCCCGATGCTTCGATCCTGTGGCCCTCTTCCGCTTCCTGTCCGCCACAAGCGATCAGGCCGAATAACGTCACCGCAAGCAACCAGAATCGTGTCATGTTTTTCATCGTGATCTTCCTAAACAGGATAAATACTTCGTGACCATCGGACGAACATTTCAGGCCAGGCGCTAACGCCTTATCCTACTGTGCGCCGCAATCTGAAGCTATGGTCGCAATGCGTGAGCAGGTCTTGCCCCGGTTTATCTTGTTCACCAAACAACCTACAATCGGCCAGTCATCTTTGCCAAGAATCAGTTGCGCTCGGCCATGAACTCCTCCTCCAGCATCGCCCGGGAAATCGCGAATCATTTCGTTGACGCTCGCCGTCGCGCACTCGCGCTGACCGCTTATCCAGGCAGCGTACCCACGTCGCTCGATGATGCATACCAGATTCAGGACATCGCGATCGGACTATGGGGGCAAGTTATTGGCGGATGGAAGGTCGCGCGTATTCCGCCGCACCTTGAGAAAGGACTTGGGACAGACCGCCTTGCCGGGCCCATTTTTGAGCAGTGCATTCAAAAGGTTACAGCTGGCGCACCGACGAATATTTCTGTTTTTTCCGGCGGTTTCGCGGCTATTGAAGCGGAGTTTATTGCTGTGATTGGCGAGGATGCACCGGTCAGTCAGCGCACCTGGTCGGCTGAGGAGACACGGGGAATGATCTCTGATCTTCGCATCGGCTTCGAGATCGCCGGCAGTCCGCTCGCTACTATTAACGAGTTGGGACCGGCAGCGGTGGTTTCGGACTTTGGAAACAACAACGGATTGATTGTAGGACCTTCGGTCAAAGACTGGCGGCGGCGATCTCTCGAATCGATGCGCAGCGCCACACAAATCGAAGGAGAGGTAGTGGGTGAAGGCGGCGCACACAATCTGAGCGGTGGCTATATTCGGTCCGTGCAGTTCTTGCTGGAACTTACGGCTCATCGTGGCCTGCCTCTTCGTGCTGGCGACTTTATCGCTACCGGTCAGACTACCGGTGTCCATAACATTGCGGCAGGTCAGACGGCGACTGCCGATTTTGAAAATGACGGCCGCTTTAATATCAAGGCATTCGCGGCCAAACCTGTCCTTCAGGTTGGTCTTTCTCGCTGAGCGGCCTGCGAAACTCAGCACTATCGATACTGGTAGTCTACCGGGTGCCGTAATCGACCCATTCACCCGTGCGCCCGTTCTGAATTCGAAACGACCCATCTCGATTCGCCGTCATCTGGATCCAATGCGCTGTCTGCTCGTCGATATTCGCGATGCGCTCATCCGAAAAGTTCTCCGCACCTTCATGCTCCGATCGATGCAATTGCCACACATCCTCAAGATCGGCCATGCGAAGAAAGCTAAGCATCGCCGCGACGCCGCCTTTGATGCCACCGTTATTGATCATCGCAACTCGAGGCCGGAATGCCGCGAACGTTGCGGGGTCCGCGGCGTCGGCTCCACCATGATGCGGTACCAGGTACACGTCGACAGGCCCGATGCGATCCAGTGGGCACACGAGATCGGATAGCGGCTGCCCGCTTAGATCACCGAGATCGAGGAATCGAAACTTTCCAAACTGTACGAGCACCCCGGTCGAACGAGGATTTTCGTTATTTTCGTCTGCGGCCAGAACATCTCGATCACAGCTCGCATTGTTGGCTCCGGCACCGTCCAGAGGCTCCGTCAGTAGCGAACGGTCAGTACTGGCTATGACGATTTCGACGCCCGCCAACCGCAGGCGGTCGCCAGCGGCGGGGACAATATGCTTACCCGTTGCCCGAACACGTTTGTAAGCCTCAAATTGCTCAATTCGGGCCGCTGTGGATATCGCTTCCGGTGCTGGACCGTCGTGATCAATGAACGTACCAATGCGTATCAATTGAGACAGGGCCGCCACGCCGCCGAAGTGATCCGCGTGAAAATGGGTGATAAGCAGATAGTCGATCGTCGTGACTCCCGCATCGTTCGCGGCGGCCATGATTCGCTGTGCATCGCGTGCGTCGTTGTCCTCGCCGGGATACCCCGCGTCGATAAGCAGTGATTCACCATCAGGCGAAACCAGCAGTGTTGCCTGACCGCCTTCCACATCGATGAAATAAACCTCCATGGCTTTCGGCTGGGTCGAACAAGCGCTCGCAATGGTGATGACGATCGCTGCGAAGAATGACAGCCCGTGCGTGACTCTATTCATTGTCAGCCAGCATCCTTTCAACTTGCTCGTAAAAGTCGGACTCGGCGTCCATCTGCAGAACCCTGGCGCGCTGCCGTTCGATGTCAGCATAGACAAAACTCAACAGAGCCTTCAGTTGCCGCAACTCGGTGTAATCGGACCACACCGGATAGTTGACGACATCATAGTATTTGCGCCAACCTGAAGCGACGGCCGACTCCATCAAACGCACGGCTGCGTCGGTATCGCCGAGCATGAACTTGTTAAGCGCCAGCAACTCCAGTGACGGCGGATACTCCGAGGTGCCGGTATCTCTCGCAGCCGCCAGTGCTCGCTCGAGATTCTCGAGCAGTTCGACAGCGCGGTCCTCTCGCCCGGATTCCCGGTAAGCCCAGGCGAGCAATTGCAGAAATGTAACCGCCGTATTCGATCCGCCGGACATCGTCGAATCGATATCATCCAGATCAACCACCCGTTCAAGAATCTCGATGCCCTGATCCAGCCGGCCACCCGTTGCGTACATCGCGCCAACCACCTCGGCAGCAAACTTCGGCATTTGTTCGATGCGTGTCTCACCGCCGGCGAAAGCTTCATCCAGCATCGCAACCATGTGCGCATACTCGCCACGTAGCTTGAGTATGTAGGCGGTGCGCAAGGTTCGCATCATCGGTGAGCTCTGTTCGGCCAACGAACGAGCCACCCATAAATCGCTCTGCTCGTGCATACCGAGATACTCATAGGTAGACGCCAGCTGAAAAAAGTAGGAGTTTCGATCAGGGCCGTTGTTCGCCAATATTGCTTTTTGCGACCACTCGACAGCCTGATCCAGCCGTCCGAAATTCGCATACAGAGGAACCAGGCCGAAATACACCATCGCCGGCACTTTCGGCAGCTCCATCATGCGCAGTAGCAAACGTTCCGCCCCACGAAAGTCGTCAGTGGCCGCCAGCAAAGCCGCTTCGTTCACATTCAGCACCGGGTTCAACGGGTCGACCACGAGTGCCTGTCGCCGAATTTCGTTCGCCTCTGCGTCACGGCCCTGGCTGTTAACTGCGATACTCAGCCAGTTGTAGGCGTAGATCTCGGTGGGGTCGATTTCGATCGCGCGGCGGAGTGCCGCTTCGGCCGAAGGGAAGTCAGGGCTCACACCCGCGGTAAACAGGAGCCCCTGCGCCGCGTGGGCTTCGGCGAGATCCGGATCCAGCATCAACGCTTTATCGATATCGGCCTGAGCCGACCGCATCGTATCGGCGAATCTCTCAACATCATCGCCCGACGCAATCACGGTCACCGCGGCACGCGCTGCATAGGGAGGCGCGAAACCCGGATCAAGAACTATAGATCGATCGAAGGCTTCCAATGCTTTGGGTCGCCAGCCCGGCAGTCGTTGCTGGAGGAACGCACTGCCAAGCAAGTACTCGTGATAAGCATCAGCATTACTCGTCGACCTGCCGGCCCTGACCTCAAGCGGAACGATCTCGGCTTCAAGTCTGCGCGCAACAGAATTGGCAATCTCGGTTTGAATCGCGAATACGCCGACCATCGTGCGATCGTAGGACTCGCTCCAGACCTGGAAACCGTTTTCGTCCATCAGCCGCGCTGTAATTCGAATCTGGTCCGCATCGCGACGCACGCTGCCTTGAAGTAAGAACCGCACCTGCAGGATATCGCTGATCCTTGGCAAAGGCGTGTCCGAGCCCTTGAAAGCGAATGACGATGCACGACCCAGTACTTTCAACACCTTGGTCGTCGACAGGCGATGTAATATCTCCTCGGTCACGCCGTCCGAAAAATAGGCAACGTCTTCTTCGCCATTCAGATCATCGAACGGCAACACGGCAATCGAGTATTCAGGCTTCGCGGAATCGGCGACTCCCAGGCGTTCGTTCTCGGTTGCCTCGCGTACGCGATCGAAGCCGCCTGCGAGTATTGCTAGCGCGACGACGCCCAGCAGCCCCAGGATTATGTAATCAGCGCTACGCAGACCCGTGTCGATTGCTTCGGTGGCGGCCGCAGGTAAGGTACGAACGACGCGGCCACTGCTGATATCGAAGAACCAACCGAATACCAGCGCGACGGGAAAGCCCGCCATCGCCGCGATCATGACGTAGCGCACGGCAGTTTCGGGAATGCCCCAGGCCGGAAAGAAGATGTCGGCAGCCTGAAAAACCAGCCACGCCCCCAGCAGGTAAAGGCCCGCCAGCCGGAAGACTTTTCGACGCCGAATTTCCGTCCACAGCTGCATCACAGAATTGCGGGATCCCGAAGAGGAATACCCGGAAATCCTAGCACAGAACGGAAGGCCTGCTATTCAGTAACGAAACGTATAGGAGACCTTCAGGTTGAGATCGCCGTAAGTACTGGAGTGTTGATTTTGCGAATCGACCACTCCTCCCGTGTTCACAATCAGCACCATTTCCTGGCCTGCCTCGGGCAGGTAGCGCAGGCGACTGTTAAAGCCGTAGACATCCTCCGAATTGTCGTACTGCAAGAAGTTACTCCACGACCATTTTGAGTTGAACGCAACATCGGTCCGTAGGCTCGCAAGGTGCGACGTGAAACTGCCGCTCGGAAGATCGACATCGTTTTCAGTGAAACTCAGGCCCAGGGAAAACCAGGCCGACTGCCGCCATTGCAACTCAACAACTTTCTCCAACCGATAACCACCGAAGTAGCCGCCATCCTCTACGGATAACACCGCGCGTAGCGGTCGCTGCATGCCGGTCTCAATCTGCGCCCGAACCCGATCAAACTGGTACTCGCCGACCGGCACATTAAGCCGGCCAAACAGGTCGAAATCCTGTCGAACCAGTTCGGTATCGCGCTCTGCGCGGATGAACAGATAGTCGTCCCGGTGAGAGTACAAACCAATTGGCTCGAAGCCGATTCTTTGCGACAGGGTCACACCGTCCATGTCAGTCACGTGGTAGAAATCCGTGCGAAAGTTAATTGCGCGCCAAATACCCGCTTTCGGACGAATGCGATACCGCGCGCCAGTGTCCATTTGGCGAATGCCGGTGCGATTGACGAATCCGAGTGCCGGTCGAAAATTCTCTTCAATGCGCTGAGCGCCAAGCCAAACCTGCAGCTTATCGCTGGGAATTTCAATTCTTACGCCGAATGCCTGATCATCGCCGCCCACATCCGAGGACTGACTTTGCTGCGCCCAAATCTGGCTAGTAAAAATCTCGCCGAAGGGTCCATCGCTGTTGCGATAAAGAAAGTCGATGCCCGCGACGGTGTTGGTTTCATTCGATGTAGGATCGCCGTGGGTCATAATGAAGCCGACTGCAGACTCGTCAAATACATTGTAGGAACCGCGTGCGACGAACAGGTCCGACGCATCCACCTCGGCATTCGCCTCCTGCCGGATGGCGAGAGCGCCGATGTTAAAGTCTCCCATGCGCCCGGTGAGCTTCATGCCGCCATCGATGCCAACGGCCCCACCATCCTCCGAGAGTCCTATTCTGCGCGAGAAGAATGGGCGACCGTTGGTATCGATGTTGCCGAACTCGAAGATGCCCGCATCCTGCAGGAAGAAGTCGCGCTTCTCCGGATAGAACAGAGAAAACCTGTCCAGCGCCACCTGCAATTCATCGACCTCCGCACCCGAGAAATCCGTATTCAAAGTGAATGTTGCACTGAGTGACGGTGTGATTCGATAGCGCACGTCCAATGACGGCTCGAAATTCGACGTGTCCTCACCCAATACCATATCGCGCCTTTGGCTGAAGCTGGCCGACGGAACCAGGTCCAGTCCAACACCCTGCTTGATGCTGTCAAAACCATGCACCTCGCCACCGTAGGCTGGCCAGTCCTGTCGCTCGTGCGAAGACCACATATTGTATTCCTGCTTGCGGACAATGCCGCGACCGAAATTGATTCCCCAGGTATCGGCGTCCGGCGAGAACGAGATCGATTTAAAGGGAATTGCAATCTCGGTGACCCAACCGGTAGCCGTGACAGACGACTCGGCTTGCCAGATGGTGGCCCACTCTTCGATGAACTGTGCGTTGTTTTCGCGTAGCGCTTCTCTGCGTATGCCATTGGCATTCACCTGGAAGAAGTAGTCATTACGTTTGTTGTTGAAACTGTCCAACATGACGTAGAAGCGATCGTCCGAGAAAAACAGTTTTCCCTGGATCATTTGCTTGGCACTGATTGCAGCTGGGTCACTGTCTCTGAGGTCCGCTGCAATATAGAGGTAATCGTCATCGTAAGTCACGCGGACAACGGTCACTTCGGAGGGCACCGCGCCGTCAATCGGCGCAGTCTGATGGAAATCATCGACGATCATGGCGGTGACCCAAGCTTCATCGTCGAGCTTTCCGTCTATGACCGGCGGAGACGTTGTGCGGAAAATTTCGAATGACTTACGTTCGCCATTCACAGTATAGACGGCCGTGGCTTCGACTGTGATCAACAGCAAGAATACTGTGACCAAGAGACGCTTGAACTGAAACATGTCGTACCCCCGGGAACATTGACTTGATGTTCCTTGGATGAACGACCGATACCTAAGGTTTCAAGGTATTCGACGAGATGTGCTGAAATCAGGTTGAGCGGTGAGCGATGCGATCCAGGTTGCATTTGTATTTGCGGCTGAGCTTGAGTTCCGTGTCGCCTTCGAGACTCAGAAAGTACTCGCCGTTTCGATGCGGCCGCATGGAGCGGATGCGGTGACGATTGACGATCGCCGAGCGATGCACGCGAATGAATACTTTCGGGTTCAGCAGCTCTTCGAGATGTTTCATCGTGCCGCGCAGCACGTGCGTATTGCCCTTCGAGTGAATACACATGTAATCGCCGGCGGCGTCTATCCAGTCAATTGCATCGACTTCGACGCAAGTGGTTTCTGCGCCATCCCGAATCGCCAGCCGTTTGGGGAACCGTTGTCCGTTGCCTGCCGCCGCCAGTGCGGCCTCCAGCGACAGTTCCTGGCCCGTCAGCTCGCACACGAATTTCAGCAACTTGCTGCGGTGCTCATTGGCCTGTTTCTCTTCGCTATCGAGGCGCGCTCGTTCGACCGCTTCTGCGAGACGGTCATCGTTGATGGGTTTCAGGAGATAATCCAGGGCATTGGCATCAAAGGCCTTGAGCGCAAATTCGTCATAAGCCGTGACGAAAATCACGGCGGGCATATTGCTCGTTGACAGGTTGCGCAACACATCGAAACCGTCCATCCCCGGCATCTGCACATCAAGAAACATGATGTCGGGCGCATGCTCACGAACTGCCACGAGTGCCTCACGGCCATTTCGGCTCTGCGCACAGATCTCAATGTCATCGTATTGTTCAAGGCGCAACTCAAGACCGCGCCGCGCGAGTTGTTCGTCATCGACAATCAGGGCTTTAAGCATCGCCGTCCTCGAATGGCAGGTTGATGGTAATCGTCAGGCCTGACGGTTCATTCGGCGCCAGTGTAAATGCCTGCGCGTCGCCATAGAGCTGCTGCAGGCGTTCGCGCGTATTCTTGAGTCCCACACCGCTCGACTTGTGACTGCTCTGCCCGTTACCGAGGCCCGGCCCGGTGTCGGACAATTGCATAACGAGCACACCACGTTGAACGCGAGCCGATATGCGAAGCGTGCCGCCTTCCTCACTGGGAGAGATGGCATATTTGATCGCGTTCTCGATCAAAGGTTGCAAAATCAAGCTCGGCACAAGTGCTTTTTCGGCTGGACTTTCGATCGACTTTTCGATTACCAGGCGATCCCCAAAACGAACCTTCTCTATCTCAAGGTACAAGTCGATCGCGCCCAACTCCGAACCCAGCGTCACCTGGCTCATAGGGTCGTTGTCGAGTGTGTACCGCAAAAAGTCGCTGAGACGGCTAACGGCCTTGTTGGCAGTCGTGTTGGCACCATCCAGTATGAGTGTCGAAATCGCGTTTAGCGTATTGAAAAGAAAATGCGGATTGAGTTGATAACGCAACATCTTGAGCTGTGCCTGGTGTGCTGCGGCCGTCGCTTTAAGTGTTTGCTCGGTCTGCTCCTGCAATTGTTGGTAGTACTTGATGCCGAAGTAGAGACCACTCCAGCAAAGCAGGATATAGAAGGAGGCCATCACGCCGCCGACGTACTCCATGATGCCGTCGGGATGCCAGGAGTTCTTCACCCAGTCGTAGTAGAGGTAGTTTTGTAGCCAGCGCCACATCAGTCCGAAGGCGTAGCACACGAACAACATGGTCGTCGCGAGAACGGTTAATGACTTGGACCACAGCCTGTGAAAAAGAACACGCATAGGCAGTGTTAGCAGGAACCCGGCAACCGCAGTCGCAGCGATGACTGCGAAGTAGGACTCGGGCTTTTCGTGGGCGAACGCGCCCAGCCACGCAGTTATCGTGTAGCCGGTCCAGCCGCCGATATTGAGTATCCAGAACAAGCGGCCCCTGTTCCGAACTAAGGTTTCGAATTCCACAAGTGATTATAGATCCCAAACCACCACGAAACACACGGCTCAACGCGCTCGGAGCACTACTCGTCGTATGGCAGTCCTGGCGCGAGCGAAAAATCATAGACGCCTGCGCGGCGGGATGCGTCCATGACCTGCACCAGGGTTTTGTTGGATGAGCGCTTGTCCGCTCGAATCACCACACTCGAATCTGGACTCTCCGCACGCATTCTCTCAATGTTCGCTCTTACGGCGCGGGGATCGATCAATCTTGCATCGATCCAGATTCGATTCGTCTCATCAATCGCAATCAACATTCCTGCGCTTTCAATGGGGGTTTCCCTTGCGACGTCAGGCGGACCAACATCGATGCCGGTCTCTTTGATAAATGAGGCGGTCACGATGAAAAAGATCAACATGATGAAGACGACATCCAACATGGGAGTTAGGTTGATTTCACCGTCCGCATCTTGCGGCAGTTCTACAGCGACAGCAGTTTTCACGATAGTACCCTCCAGTTTCCCGCCTGGAGACTCGCCTTAGCTCGGCCTATGATTACCCCGATACATAGAACTGCTAGGCATTATGAACCAAGTCGGGATTCGAAGGAAGCGGTGGCCCACCTTAATTCACGACCAAAAACGATCGAAACATCTTTTGCCACGCGAAAACTCGGCCAGATCAGCCGCTTCGCTGCTACTTCTTCGGTGTTCCCGGGCCGATAAAAAACCACACGATTAGTCCGACCAGTGGAAACACGGCGACGATCAATATCCAGATTATCTTTTTCGTGTTGTCGGCCGAACTTTGAAATATCTGCAACGCAGCGTAAATCACAAGCGCCAGATGTATAAGCGGCCAAAATCCTAAGTCTCCCATTTCACTCTCCTGGTTTCGTTCTATTTTGAATTACACGAAAAGGTCTCGAGGCGAATTTTCGCCCTGAGAAACGCATCTAGGCAAAACTGGGCTCGCGGTTTGTCAGCTCACTCTCAATGGATTCAGCATCGGATTCGGATATTCCCAGCGAATCGCGCAGGCGTACCAGCAACGCGCGTTCTTTCTCCGAGATGCCGCCTTCCGTGTGGGCTTCGGAGACGGCCTCTTCATAAACCTGCATTTTCCGAAACGTTGCATACTCCGGCGTGTTCTTGGTGTTGGGCATCGCCGCGCTGGCGACGTTCTCGGCAAAGCGCTGCAGCGGTGTCAGGAAGAACACGACAATTGCTGCTGCAATCAGGCCGCCGACACTACCAAGCTCCGCCGACAGGAGGCGATCCGCTCCTTCGGAGAGCACGAACACGAAGGTTACAACGACCGTCGCCAACGTGGATTGTTTGATGGTCCAGCGAATCTTGAGGTCGATGTCGAAGAGATGCGAACGCAGGATGCCATAGGCTATGAGCGGCACCGCAATCAAAGTCCCGAGAGCGTAGACCGCTTTCGCGGCCCAGGCGATAGGCGGCATTCCGGTCAGTTCCGGGTGCGACATCATCCAGGCGGCCGTTGCGTAACTCAGGCCCCAACTGACGTCTCGTATGCCGAAGGCAAGCGCAAATATTCCGGCGCGCTCACGGGCCAGGCCTCTGTTCGCTGTACGCCAGGCGTGGATTGAGGCCACAAACGCATAGACGAACAACACCGTCACCGACGAATAAAACAACATGTAGGTGATCGGCTGCGGACTGACGGTCACCGCAGTCACCATCGCAGCCGTCACGATGGCGATACCGATGCGCACTCGTGTGTTGGCAAATGGGCGGGTCAGGCTCGTATTCAGTGCCAAGGCAAGAAAAGTAGGATAAAGAATGACCATGAAGCCGTCAGCCGTATGGTGCAGCAGCTCCAAAAAGAAACCTAAGCTTTCGTGCGATTCGTAATAGCTTTCAGGTATTTGTAATACGAACTCGGGGAAACCCGCCGTGATGAGTACCACTCCTTCGACGACCAACAATACGGCAAGTTTGCGTGCGACGCTGCCAGTCGTGCCAACGCGGAAGAGCACTACCGCAAGGGCCCAGCACGCCGCGATAGCGACGAGGCCGGAAATGCCGACTAAGGTTATGTAGGACATACGTGGAGTCTATACCATCAGATATGATATTCCGCATTCTAGTTTAATGACGCCAGCAGGAGCTTAAGTTGACGAACAAAGAAGTCATCAAAGGCCTGTATGAGAACTTCGCCAGAGGGGACGTGCCAGCGGTCGTTGCCCTGTTCGACGACATCACGGACTATTTGCCGGCAACGATAATCCAGTCCGCTACGATTTCTTCCAGCACCGCAATGGGCAGCGATCCATTACCCACGACGATGTCGTGAAACTGTCGTATGTCGAAAGAGGAACCGAGCTCCGCTTCCGCCCTGGCACGTAGTTCGCGAATCTTGAGTTCGCCAATTTTGTAGGACAAAGCCTGCGCCGGCCAGGTGATGTAGCGATCAATCTCCCTTGTGATCGTGGTGGCACTTAGCGCCGTGTTTGCAAACATGAAATCGATCGCCTGTTCCCGCGACCATCCAAATGCATGCATTCCGGTATCGACAATAAGCCGGCAGGCACGCCAAGCTTCATAAGTCAGGCGGCCAAAATCGTTGTACGGGTCTGTGTAGAAGCCCATCTCTTTGCCAAGGCGCTCGGAATACAGCCCCCAGCCCTCGCCGAAAGCCGAGTGGTAAAGGTCACGTCGAAATTCCGGCAGGTCCAGCTCCTGGGCTAATGCCGACTGCAGGTGATGACCTGGTACGCCTTCGTGCAAGGTGAGAGATTCCAGCGAGTACAGCGGCACGCCCTGCAAGTCGCCGGTCTTGACGAAATAGGTGCCGGAGTCCGTACCATCGCCGGATGACGGCAAGTAGAACGCGCCACGATCCGGGTTGCCGACGATTTTGTAGGTGCCACGCGGCAATAGCGTAAAGAAGCGCGGCAGCTCGCCTTCAGCCGTTTTGCTGATCAAGGCCGCTCGACCAAGCAGTTCTTCATCTGACTTTGCATAGAATCGTGGGTCCTCACGCAGAAAGTCGACAAAGGACCTGAAGTCGCCTTCGAAGCCAACGGCGGCAATGATGTCCTGCATCTCGGTACGAATACGACTCAGTTCGGAAACCCCAAGCTCATGAATCTCCGCCGCTGTCATGTCGGTCGTCGTGAAGTAGCGAATCAGGTATTGATAGTAGTCATCGCCACCTGGAAGTGACGTTATTCCCACCTCGTCGCGGCAAGCCGGCAGATATTCGTTGACGAAGAATTCCAGCAGCTCCTCATAGCCGGGCACGACCACGGTATTGATCAATGCAACACCTTTGCCCGTGTACTCTGCTCGCTGGTCGTCATTTACGTTGCCGGGAAAGCGTTTGAATGGCACGTATAGCCGACTCTGTTCCGCGTCGCTTACGATATGATCTTCAATCGTTGTCGCGTAATTCGAAATACTTCCGCAGTAGTGTGTGTAGCCCGCCTCTATGGCTTCACGCAGCACATCAATGTATTCGTGGTTGTAGCGCGTAAAGTCCGCCAGGCTCACCAAATAGTCGTCGTAGTCACCAGCCGAAAGAAACGACGTGCTCGACGGAGCCTCAGCGAAGTAGGTGTGATAACCGAACAGGCTGGTTATCGGAAAATAGTGATCTTTCTGTTTATAGCTCTCGCTTTCGGTTTCGCGCTCGTACTTGAATATGCGATACGACAACTGATCGTCGACACCAAGCTCATCGACGCTGATGTCGGCAAGTTTTTCCAGTACGGAGTCATTGAATTGCTGACGCCTCGCGCGAGCTTCCGGCGTATGTTCCGACAGCTTGCCATCCATTCGCCAGGCATCGGGATCGGATCGAAAAAACACCTTCTCCGTGCTGGCCGCAGCCCAGTGCTCGTCGAGCAAGCTGTGAAAAGCGACCTCAGAGTCCGACGTGCTATCCGTTTCGCTTGGCGTACATGCCATCAATACAAAGGTTGCCGTGAGCATCGCCAGAGTGTTGGCCGTGGCCGAATGAATCATGCATCTATCTCCAATGTTTGAACCGCAACTTGGTTCGCTTAACGCGCCGAAGCAAGTTCATTATCGATGTACGTCACGAACTCCGGAGAAAAGTTGTCCTTTCCGGCTGAAACGGCACCGCCGCCAGCTCCTTCCCAGACTCTGCGCATGGAACCGTATGCCTGGTAGAGCCTCAAAAACGATAGCGACTGCTGCCCTGACTGCTCGGCGACGTTCTCGAATTGCCATTCCCTCCTGATGAAGTACCCCATCCAATAGGCGTTGAGCTGCATTTCTTCGGTTGCCGTCAGTACTTCTTCGTTTCGGTCTTTTATCATCAGCGTTACCAGCGCCGGATCGCTCGCGATTAGCTCCCATCCGTCAAGAATTATCTGGACTCGAGTGGCTTTCGCCTCCAGCTCCAGAAATTTATTGTTCTGATTGAGCTCATAGGCCAGGAATATTATTCCGGCTATCACCCCTATGTTAGCGAACGTATTCAAGGCTTGGCCCAGGTCAATTTTCTTCATTGGTTTCTCTCAATCACTTAGCCGTGCGCAAATACTGCCACTAGAAATCACCTTCGATATGAGTCAATGCGCTTTCATATGCGAGCAACAGTTGTCCTTCGATACCGGAAAGCATTTCAAAATATGTTCCAAACTGCTTTCCAGGTTGACTGTTATCGACGTCCTTTTCCAATACTGCCGCGTACGCGGAGATTGTCATGGTTGCTTCAATGAGCTGTGTTCCCGTCTGCTTGTACACATCCTGAATCGCATACATTTCGGACAGAACCAAAATCTTGTCGTAGCTGACGTAGTTCGACATGCCTGTTGATAAAAGCGCATCCCATGCAGTATTTCGCAATTGAAGGCCCGGAATATAGTTGCGTTCATCTTCCTCGTCGGACTCCGCATTGTCCTGCATCGCCTGGTATTCCGTAATTGATTTGGGTTAGCAACAGCCGGTCAGCAATCTGATAGTTGAGTTTCTACGTCGACCAACAGAGGTTATTCAGAATAGGGTTTCCCATCAATCTCAGCATCGATAAACGCAACGAAGTCTGGGTTGAAGATGCGCTTCTGTTCGCCCCAGAACTGACCGAAATTTGCGCGCTCCCATTCTCGCCTAAAGCCCAAAATAGGCAGGTCGCTCCAGTCCGTCAGGACACTGTGTTGACGAATTTTGAGGAATTCCCAATGCCAACGGAAGAATTCTGCCGACGCATGTGACTCGGCTCTTTTGCGCTGAGCCAGTTCTTCATTCTCTTTTGGAATTCCGTAAGCAATATTTACCAGACCAGGTTCGCGCGCCATGCCATCGTAGTATGACAATTGGTTCTGGAGCATGTTGTAGCTAGCTTGCTCATTCAAAAGCTGATTGTTCTGATTGATCTGACGCGCCAGATATACCAGCGTAATGATTACGGCAATTACTCCAAGAACTTCAGTAATTGCGCTGACCGCTTCCCAATTCATTGTTCAATCCTCTGATTGCTTGTTACTTCCAGGTCCAGATTACAGCTGGGGAAATCGTCTTGAAGCACGTCAAATTCAATCCACCCTGTCTGAATTCTGGGTTGCTGCGCCGGATACGTCGCAACCCTGCGTAACGAGACATAGCGCTTCTGCATCCTCGCTGACATCAGCTTCCCAGGCGTCGAGCAGGGCTCTGAGCCGACGCGCAACAGCCTGCCCCTGTGGAGACCACGCAAGGTCATTGCGTTCACCAATATCCTGTTGCAGATTGAAAACGAAATTGAGTTCACTGTAACCGCCATACTGGGTGATGAGCTTCCAGTCACCACTGCGAACTGCACGCTGAGTACCGCGTGTCCGCCAATACAAAGTGCGCGGGAATGCGGGAGTCTGCCCCGTGATGACCGGCATCAGATCGATGCCCTCGAGATCATCCGGCATCTCGGTTTTTGTTGCAGCGAGAATCGTGGCAGTAATGTCCATCGTGATGCCAACCTGGTGGCTGACAGTGCCTTCCGGAACAACGCCAGGCCACCGGATAAGGGTTGGTACCCGAATCCCTCCTTCCCACACGCTCGACTTGCGTTGAAAAAACGGTTGATTACGTGACAACCACTCACCGCCATTGTCATTCGTAAAAATGATTATCGTATTCTTACCCAGGCCGGCGCGATCAACGGCTTCGATGATCTCGCCGATCCCCTGATCAGCACGCTCGAGAATCGCAATGTAATCTTCGCGTGTGCTCGTATCCTCCATATAAGGCTGAAGATGATCCGCATTGTCGCGCGCAACTGACGGGCGATCCGGCGGCTGATAAGGCCAATGGGCAGCGTTGTACTGGACGGAGAGAAAGAACTGTCGACCCACATTATCCTCAATGAAATCGATAGCATGTTCGGTGATGAGATCCGTCAAATAGCCGTCTTCAGTGACTGCGCGGTCGTTTTCCCACAGGTCCGGTTCGCCGTCTGAGTAAATGTGTTGGTAGTAGTCGAGGAACCCGGACCTGAAACCAAAAAAGTAGTCAAAACCATGAGCACCCGGCAACTCATTTGCCTCAAAACCGAGATGCCATTTTCCGACCAGGCCGGTTCTATAGCCACTGTCTTTTAGAAGTTGCGGAAGTGTTCGGCCATTGGCATCGAGGCCAGGCTCTCCCGGACTGATCGGCTCCTCGATGCCATAGCGCTGCTGATAGCGGCCCGTCATGAAACCCGCTCGCGTGGGTGTGCAGTTTGGTGCATTCGCATAGAAATCGGTGAACCGAACGCCCTGACCCGCAAGCGCATCAAGATTTGGCGTCTGTACGTCAGTTGCCCCATAGACGCCGAGATCGCCGTAGCCCACATCGTCGGTCATGATGAAGATCACATTGGGCTGGTTTTGTGCTCGCGATTCAGTCGTGAAGAGCGCCGCAGACGAAATCAAAATTACGACGACGAACCATTGCTTGCCCGAATCAGTCATTCATTTCCCCTTCGTAATTCGAATGATCAGAGTCTATCACCGGACGACCGACTGCAATCGGCCAACGACCACCTTCGCCTAGGTGTTGGGAGAAACGTACGGCAGGTCCCAAAGTGAAAATACGCGAGACAGTGCCGACAACGCCAGTGGGTGCTTCAACTTACCGACAGCGATAGCAGTCTTGATCTCATCTAACGTCATTAGATGCACGCGAATTGCTTCACCGGCATCCGGGTTAGGGTCATCCACGACGACAACGCCCTCAACTAACCAGTGGTGGCAAACGTTGTTGTGAATTGCCGGGTTTGCCTGGACGGAGCCGAGGTAACGCCACGTCCCCTCGCCAAATCCTGTTTCCTCAAGGAGCTCACGTTGAGCCGCTTGTAGAGATTCTTCTCCAGGGTCGATCAATCCGGCGGCAGGCTCTATTGTCAGATCACCAACGCCAAACCGGTATTGCTCCACCATCACAATCTTGCCGTCGATAGTGATAGCAATTACATTTACCCAATCCGAGGTTTCCAATACCACACGCTGAAACTCTTCCAAGCTGGTGGGGTGCTGCATCGTATCGTAGCGGACCCGAAAAAGCGGCAGCTCGGGCCCGGCTTTGCTACCTATCTTTTTCCAGCGGAGTGCATCGTCATTCATTCCGGGCGTTCACCCTGATCACGGTCCGATCGCGCAAACACCGTCACCGGGACATTCAACGTAAACACAAATCGTTGACCGTCGGGCGTAATGTTTTTCCATTGTTTCGGCTCGCCGAGCAGCGGCCCTGGTAGTTCGAACAGCACTCGTGGTTCGCGCGTGTCCAGTTCCGATTCAGTGTCGACATCGACAGCCATGACTTTCCAGTCTTTCGTCAGGTAGTACAACTCATTGCCGTCTTCGTGCCAGGCGACCATTCCGAGAACGTCTTCGGCCGAAACTTGCAAAGGAACCGCACCTTCAACGCGGCCGTCCGGTTGGCTTGGGTCAAACGGTGCAATGTAAAGACTAAACACCTCAAAATTGGCCTCGTCTGACAAGTATGCGATATGACGAGAATCCGGCGAGAACCTCGCCTGGGCGACTTGATATTCGTCGCGCAACCATTCCATTGCCGTTGCCCCGTCGGAACCGTCGCCAACAACCAGCGGCAGTACATACAGAACGCCCCAGCTAATGTCATTGAAAGAGACGTACTGCCCGTCCGGCGACCAGTCGGTGACGGTCAGAAACGCGCCAGGTTCATACTTGAAGATTTCGGTTTCATCATCGGAGCCGATGCCGGACTTGCGCACGATGTGTGAGTATTCCTTGCGTTGCGACAGGTAGGCGAGTTCGCGGCTGTCGGGAGACCACACTGGCCAGTCGTTGAAGTGCAAGTCGTCGGTCACAACAACTGTGGCCTCTGACTCGAGGTCAAATGACCAAATGTCGAAGCTGTCTGTGTCTTCGATCCACGCCCGAACCGCCACCTTTTTGCCATCCGGCGAAATCGCCGGATTGCGCCACAGGCCCGGTTCTCCGGGACGCTGCAACACCTTTCCCTGACGATTGAGTACCGTTATCTGCCCAAGCTGCGGCGAATGCGGAACAGCAATCAGGAAGCGCTTTCCATCGGCAGTGGCGCTCATGTGTTCCGGGCCCGGACGAAGAGCGGGTGACAGAGTAAAAAGTGGCGTGCGCTTAAGCGAATCGGATTGCGAATCCGGATCGGCACTAACAGCCGCGACTTTCTCGCCCGCACCCAAATAGAAGAACTCGTTGGCGTCCGGATTTCGAAGACCCCGAATAACAAACAACCCGCGGCCATCCGATACGGGTTGAGCATCTTCCACCGCGTCAATATTCGTAACGTACACTTCGTTGTTGCCCGCATTCTCCCATCCATAGGACAACTGCTTTCCGTCGGGGGAAAAGTTGCCTGCTATCAGTTGGGCATCTTCATGAAGAATCTCTTTTATATCCCGCTCGCCACTGCCGCTCATCGGCAGTAGATACAAGTAGCTCTCGGTGATGTCGCTGGTCGAGACACTAAGAAAACGTGCGTCTTGCGACCAGTCGCCTATCCATAAATTCGCACCGGGGTGACGGTAGAAAAGCGCTTCGTCCCCCTTGCCGTCAGCGGATTTCACGTACACACCTTCGTAGCCGTCTCGCTTGCCAACGTATGCCAGTCGAGTTCCGTCGGGAGACCAGGTAGGTGAGGTGGCCCACTCCGTGTCCCAACCGGCATTCGTTGTGATGGCCGTTCGCTCACCGCTTGCAATATCGATGACCCATAAATCCTGCTTTTCCTGAACCAGGTCAGCGACAGCCACTGCGATGCGATTGCCATCCGGTGATAACACCGCTTGCTGGTACATGTCCGTTTCGCTGACGGTACCGACTACATTTCCGTCTCGGTCGAACAGCATTAGAATGCGGGCGCGCGCCTCGAAGTCTTGTGCAGCACGCTCCAGCCTTGCAGCTTCGTCATCGGAATCAACGTCATCCTGGCCGAATGCCGCTATAGAGATCAGAAAAAGAGCAAGTAAATAGACCGGCCGTTGCCCCCGGGCCTGGGTTTCGGCAGTCACTAGCAATTGTCCGGGCAGAGCGGCACGAACTTGCCATTTGCCAGCGTGATGCCCCTGATCAAGCCTTTGTTCGATCCGTCTCGAGCTCGGCTGGCCTCAACCTCAACCGTCTTGCCAAGCGAATCTTCGAAATCACTCTTGTTAGCAACCTGGCCCCTGCGAAAATAATTGGGGGAAGGCCCCTCATAAACCCACTCAATTGTTTGGCCGTTAGCTTCTTCAGCCTCGACAAACAGGAAAACATGAGGATTTCGCCAGTCGAGACGGCTGAGGACTCCGGTACGGGTGAACCGCTCGTTGAAATCAAAGACCGCCGACATTCCGTGATGCGCCGAAACCGGCCATGCCCCAAATAGAAATACCGACAACACCAACAAGCGCTGAGTTCTGGTCCACATCGAACGATCCCCATTTTTTTCGGAATAATACCAGATTAACCTGACTGGCTCCTACGGACCTGAACGAGCACTTAGATAGCGAAGACTCGATATGTTAAATGAGGGCAATGACAGCGCGATTGCAGTGGCTATGATTTTCATCATTTGCGAATGTGCTCCATCGTATCTAGAGCAATTTCGAACAACGGTAAGTGCCTGCCCGGCACGCTTTGTGATTCTCGCGAACCAATCAGCTGTGCGCCCATTGCCAGGTAGAATTGCTCAGCGTTCGGGTCGCCTTGTATCAACAGTGACGAACCAGCCCTCGCAGAGACGGTGCTTTGTGCATGCTTGATTAAGCTTCGACCTACACCCGACCCAATGTGGCAAGGCTCTACAAAAAGCGCATCCAATTCGAATGTAGACGCTGATAGTCGTGCAAGCGTATAGAAACCGACAACCTCTCCGTCTCGTTCCGCTACAGCCACGTAATACTGGTCATTCTCAAATTGCTCCGGCTGAACCGTAAGCTCATCAACGCACAGGCGTAGAAACTCTGGCGAGTATCCCCAATGCGCTTTCGAACGAAGCGCAAGATCGGACAAACGCTCCGACTCATCCGGTGCAGCATCGCGAATCGTAATCGAGTATTTCACCGTGGCTTAATACATATCCATACGCAACAATTGCGAAAAATACAGAACTTCTGAATGTCGCCTGCGGATCAGCAGCAGTCGTACAGCATTCTAACACTCGAGCTTCCGCCGCCCGCCAGAAGTCGACAGCCAGCGGCACTTTCAGGAGCCAGCCTTGACCCGCTCAACTGTTGCCCACTGATTGGCCCTTCGCGCTGGATCCGGGTCGCGAAGCGCCTGGATAGATTCAATCTCTTGCAAATAACGGTCGGGGAATTCGTGAAATCTCGCCCCCGCCAATACCAGCTCCTTGTACCAGTCGTAGGGCCGAAGGGAGTCTTCAATGTAGGATTCTTCTGCTATGTACGAGGCGCAGTTTCCAAAGCCCGGGATGCACAATGAGACCTCAGAGTACCCGTTCCCGAGGCCTTCGATCTTATCGAGAGTCAGCTTGTCCTCAGTGCTTATATTGAAGATTGCGAAGTGAACACCGTCGTCACCAATGAAAATACTGCACTTTCCCGAATCGTCTTCGCTTTTCTTGTGAAAACGGAGAGACCAATTCGGCAGGCAGGCGGTACCCACCAGGTGTGCTGAGGAGATTCGATTGGCCAATCGGACCGGATGCAAGTTTGAACCGTATGCGGCGTATAGCATTGGTCTAGTCGGTGCCCAGGTAAGTATCGGATAGCGTGATCGTTACGTGCAGCTTAGCAGTTCGAATGGTGGCTTCAAACGGTCAATGTAACGGTAGTAGTAGTGCAGAAAATGTAATGCTAGGTTGGTTCAGTTCCAGAATAAGGAGTCATCGCCGGGCAACCTTCGCCGCAATCGATTCAACCCGTGTGTTTGCATCTTGTGAGTTTGCACCTTGTACTGGAGCGAGGCCTTGATCAATCCGCCGCAACGCGTGTATTGCCTCGTATGATTGGCGTGCCTGGGCAGCCCATCACCCTATTGTTCGCCAATGGGGATCATTGATACTTCAATTAGCCAATCAGGCCACTCCGCTGTATTCCGTCAAAGATAAACTGAACTGCCAACGCACACAGCAGCACGCCAAATATACGAGCGATAACGTGCATGCCGGTGACCCCAAGCGCTTTTTGAATCTGGCCAGCCAGAAGCATCGAAATAAATGTGCCGAGGAGTATTACGAGAAGTGATCCGATCACGATTGCTTCGAGCAAGAGATCGCCTTCAGTATCCGCCATAAGCAAGATGGTTGCACTCATAGCGCCGGGTCCAGCTATTAGTGGCATGCCAATAGGAAATGCAGAAATATCTTCTTTGATGGCTGCCTCCCGCTCCTCATCGTCTGTCGTCGAAGTGCCGCCGGACGAGCGTGCGAACACCATGTCAATGCCGATAAGAAGCAGCAATATTCCACCCGCAGTTCGGAAAGCGGCCAGCGAAATCCCAAAACTGGTCAACAGTACTTCACCGACAAACGCGAACAACAGCAGGATTGCGGCACCAATCAATGTCCCACGAATGGCCATTGACCGTCGATGAGCCGAATCTGAATTTGTTGTCAATGCAGCAAAAATGGCCGCAACATCAAGTGGGCCTATCGTCGCGAAGAACGTCGCAAGTGAGATGCCTGCAGTTTCAATCAATTAATTATCCTGCCAAAAGTTTTACAGAGTCACGATGCCCGCAACGGGCCCCGAGCAGCGATTTCCAATTCGGTAAATTCTACCATCTGAACGCCGGCGTATGGACGTTTAGCCGCCATATGCCACACCCCTCCTGCGGGTCCCACGCTGACCAACCACCAGCAGCTTGAGCGGGGCTTCAAACGTTTTGCCATCCTCGTGCATCTAAATACTCAAGAAGGCGCAAGCAGCTGTCTTAGCTCAATGCCCGGGGGGCGGAAAACTGAAAATTGCAGACACATCGGCTCAGGATGTGCGGTTAGCGCCGCGGGACCCACGCCGAAATCAACTCATCATCGCCGCAATTGGCATCGCCGTTGTGGCGTCTATCCTGTTCGCCGCGCCCTGGGTCAAACGCTGGGCCAATGCGACGGTCAGCGTACCAATGGATCGCGTTCGAACGGCTGTGGTCGCCCGTGGCGATCTGGTTCGGGATGTATCGGTGCAGGGCCGAATCGTCGCGGCGGTTAGTCCCACTCTCTACGCCACTGCATCCGGCACTATAACTCTGCAAGTCGAGGCCGGAGAGGAGGTCATCGCCGGACAGGTGCTCGCGCAAGTCGATAGTCCCGATCTCGCCAGCGCCTTGCGGCAGTCTGAATCAACGCTTGAGCAGCGCAAGGTTGAATTGGAGAGGCAACGCATTGAGTCCCGCCAGCTAGCACTCGACAAACGCAAAGCGGCCGACCTTGCCGATGTCGCACTCGTCGCTGCAAAACGTGAACAACGACGTGCCGAGGAGGCGAATAAGAAAGGTGTTATTCCGCTTATCGACTACGAAAAAGCGCAGGACGATTTACGCAACGCGGAACTTGCCTATCAACACGCGATCGCCGACGCCGATCTTTTTGATGAGCGTCTTGCTTTCGAGCTTCGCGCCAGCGAATTTGAGGTAAGTCGGCAGAAATTGTTGGTCGATGATTTGCGACGTCAGGTCGACGACCTCGCCATCAAATCACCGGTCAACGGCATCGTTGGTGATCTTTTGGTCGCCCAGAAATCGGCCGTATCGCGGGACACGCCGGTGATGGCGGTTGTCGATCTCACGCGCTTCGAAATCGATGCGCTCATTCCGGAAAGCTATGCCGACGATCTCGCCCTCGGCATGCAGGCCGAAATCCAGGTCGGTGGGCAACGTTATGAGGGACAACTCGTCGCCGTCTCACCCGAGATCATCAACAATCAGGTCGCCAGCCGTATTCGCTTCAATGGCGACGGCCCGACGAATCTGCGACAAAACCAAAGACTGACAACGCGCATCTTGCTGGCCGAATTCAAGAACGTGCTCATGGTACAGCGCGGCCAGTTTCTCGACAGCGGTGCCGGGCGCCTTGCCTACATCGTGAACAAGGATCGTATGGCCGAGCGACGCCAAATCGAAACCGGCGCACGGAGTCTCGGTGACGTACAGATCCTTGCCGGCCTCGAGCCCGGCGACACCATTGTAATTTCGAATTTGGACCCATTCCGCGGTGCGGATACGGTTCTGCTGACGGATTAAGGAGAGCGGCACAATGTTAAGAATGAAAAAAGTCTCAAAAACCTACCGCACCGATACGGTCGAAACACATGCACTGCGTGAATTCACTCTTACGGTCGACGAAGGCGAATTTGTGTCTGTTACCGGGCCGTCAGGCTCAGGCAAGACGACCTTCCTCAATATCGCCGGTATGCTCGAGGAATTGACTGCCGGAACCTATGAACTCGACGGCCGGGATATTTCGAAACTGAGCGATAAAGAGCGCTCCAAAGTTCGCAACGAGAAGATCGGCTTCATCTTTCAGAGTTTCAATCTGATTCCCGAGCTCGATGTCTTCGACAACATCGACGTGCCGTTGCGTTATCGCGGCTTCAATGCCGATGAGCGCAAGCGACGTATCGAAAAGTGCCTCGACCGAGTTGGCCTGACTTCGCGCATGAAACACTACCCGGCGCAATTGTCCGGCGGCCAGCAACAGCGTGTTGCTATCGCTCGCGCGCTCGCAGGTGAGCCACGATTCCTGCTCGCCGATGAACCGACCGGCAATCTCGACACGAACATGGCCGACAGTGTGCTGGACCTGCTGACTGAAATAAACGAGTCGGGGACCACCATCATCATGGTGACGCACGAACTCACTCTCGCTGACCGTGCGAAGAGGAATATTTTCGTGCGTGACGGACAGATTAGCGACGGACCGCCCGAGCTGCATTTTTCCGCCGTCGCATCCGCTTAGAGGAGTTCAGACATGTTTCGTTATTACCTGAAACTCGGTTTCCTTAGCATTCGTGCCAATCCAGCACTCAGCGCCCTTATGGTGGCCGCGATCGCCATCGGCATTGGCGCATGCATGTCGATCGTCACCGTTCGCCATGTGATGGGCGGCAATCCGATCGCGCACAAAAATGATCTGCTGTACCACGTGCAACTCGACAACTGGAATCCCGACGATCCGTACGGAGAGCCCAACGAACCGCCTGAGCAGGTTACCTACCTGGACGCAACGGCGCTGCACCAGGCCGGGCGTGCGTTTCGACAAACCATTAGTTTCAAATCGGACCGTGTCGTACAACCGGACGGGGAAGATGCCCGCCCCTTCCAGGAAGAAGTGCGAGCGACGACAGCGGATTTCTTCGCGATGTTTGACGTTCCATTTAAGTACGGCAGTGGTTGGGATGCCAATGCTGATCGAACTGAGGAGCGCGTCGCCGTCCTGTCCGCCGAAATGAACCAGCGCCTGTTCGGCGGTGAGAATTCAGTGGGTCGCATGATGACGATGAACAAGGAAATCTACCGTGTCGTCGGCGTATTGGCTGAATGGATGCCGATGCCTAAATTTTACGATCTCAACAACAATCCCTATGAAGGTGCCGAGAATATTTACACGCCTTTTTCGCTGGCTGTCACCGGCGAATGGGGCAGCTCGGGCAACAACAGTTGCTGGAAACCACTGGAAGGCGCCGGCTATGAAGGCTATCTCGCCTCCGAATGTATCTGGATACAAATGTGGGTCGAGCTGGAAAGCGCATCGCAAAAAGGCGACTACCTTCAGTTTCTCGACGACTACGTCGAGCAGCAAAAGGAAATTGGCCGTTTTCCGCGCGAGCTGAATAACCGCCTGAGCACGCCGGCTGAGTGGATGGTCAATCGCGAGGTCGTCGACGATATGGTCAACGTCCTGTTAAGCCTCGCGGTGTTGTTTCTTGCCGTCTGCCTGTTGAACACGATCGGATTATTGTTGGCCAAAGTCATGCGTCGGACTAACGACATCAGTCTCAGGCGCGCACTGGGCGCAAGCAAGACAGCACTGTTTACGCAGTACCTGATCGAAGCCGGCATGATCGGTATCGCGGGTGGTCTGGCAGGCATTGGCATGACCTGGCTCGGATTACAGGGACTCGAAAACGTGTTCTCCGAATACGACTTCATTTCCTACCTCGTGAGCATGGACTGGACCATGGTCATTTACGCCGTATTGTTGGCAATCGCCTCGACCCTGGGTGCCGCGCTGTATCCGACGTGGCGTGCTTGCACCATTTCCCCGGCAACCACATTGCGCATTCAGTAACGCGTCCGAATAGCACAGGAGAACATCATGGACCTAGGACCCATTTGGCGAGCGATGCTGAAAAACAAGGCCGGCTTCGTACTGATCGCCCTGCAGATCGCAGTGACCATGACCATCATGGTCAATGCCTTTGCAATCATGCAGGAACGCTCCAATAACGCAGGGCGCCCCAGCGGTTTGGATGAAGCCAACACCTTCGCATTGGCGAGCGTCTACTTCGATGAGTTCGACAGGGCACTCATGAAAACCCGAATCGACGAAGACCTTGCACTCATCCGCAGCCTGCCCGGCGTACGTAGCGCTATCGCTTCGAACTCGTTCCCGTTGCGCCAGGGCGGCTGGTCGATGTCTTTGCAAACTGAGCCCGGCAGCCAATCAGCTGACTCCGTTGGCACGGCCATCTATTTTGTTGACGAACACGGTTTGGATACGTTCGCGGCCAAGCTGACCGACGGCAAAAACTTCGCACCGAACCAGGTTGTGTGGCAAGTGGAGAACGAAGACACCTGGCCGGCCAGCGGCATCATCACCGAGGCGCTGGCGAAAGAAATGTTTCCGGACGAAGAAGGCTCCGTCATTGGCAAAACTGTCTACATCAATGACAACGACCCCGTGAATATCATCGGTGTCGTCGAACGCATGCAGGCCCCGTGGCCCAGCTGGACCGGTGTCGAACGAACGATGCTCGTGCCACAACGGCGCTATTCGGATTTTCAGCGCTACATCATCCGCACGGAGCCTGGCTATCGTGACGCACTGATGCCGGAGATAGAGGACTTGCTGTCCAAGAGCAACAAAGATCGCCTCATTCGCGACGTGACAACCATGGAGCAGGTTCGCAAGCTCGCGTACATCGGCGATACAGCAATGGTAAAGATACTCACGTTTGTCGTGATCCTGCTGACCATCATCACCGGGCTCGGCATCGTCGGCCTTGCCAGCTTCAACGTCAGCCGCCGCACACGACAGATCGGCATTCGGCGTGCTCTTGGTGCCAGCAAACCGGCGATCGTTCGCTACTTCATGGCTGAGAATCTCATCGTCAGCGCCATTGGTCTCACGATTGGCGGCATCCTGTCGGTCGCGCTGAACGTGGTGATGGTAGAGGCATTTTCTCTGGAACCACTGGCCTGGTACGTCATTCCGATTGCGATGATCGCTCTATTGACGGTCGGTCAGGCTGCCGTTGCGGGGCCGGCCAGGCGTGCCAGCAACATCTCGCCAGCGATTGCGACGAGGTCGTCCTAGAAGCGCGCTCTGAGCATCAGTTGAAACTGCTGCTCGGTCGCCGACGGCGGAATTCCGTAATAGACCCAGCCGCAGTGGTGAGTCTTGATGCTTAACCATTCGGTGGCGATGTCGATGTTGTCCGAGTAGCGGTACTGATAGTTGAGCGTCCAGGCGTGGCCGTTCTCGGGATTGTTGTCTTCCGGCGTCTGATCGTTCTGGCTCACGTCGAAATGATCGTACCGGGCGCTGACGCGATGGTTGCCGAAGCTGCGGGTCAGCAACGCGAAGTACGAGTAGTACTCCACATCAACCGCATGCGCCGCATTGATCACCGGTCCCATCACGGTTGATCCGTCCATCCACTGAACGATCAATCCGATGTCGCCCGGCAGTGATGTCTGCAAACCTATGTGATCGAAGATTGTTGTCCAGGCGTACTGGCCCTCAACGATAGCAAGTGGATCGGCGCGGTTATCGTAATGCATGGCCCGCAGTAGCAGTTTCTTTCCGAATTGCCATTCGACGTTCAGGTAGTAGCCGACTTCGTCATCGATTTCCTGAAAGGGTTCGACGTAAGGATCCTGCGCTTCGAACATCATGCCGGGTTGTATCTGCGGCAACGGCGGCAATGGCAAATCGTCACTGAATCGACTTTGACGATCGTGTACCGACCAGCCCTTCCATGCCAGTAATGAGCCTGCCGGATCATTGGCAACGAACGCGGCCATGTTTACAGAGAAAGTATGTGCACCGCCGAGGCTGGCCGGTCTGCGACTGACCGTCAATTCTGCTCCCGTTGAACGAATCTCTTCCGCTACCCAGGTGTTGATAGCGGAGGAATTCAGGGTGTAAGGACTGCTCCAGCCGGGGTCCACGTTCTCAAGCGAGATGCGCGGATAAAATGCGCCGACTTTGAGGCGGTAGCGAGTTGCCGATCCCGGCAACGGCCGCCACTCAACATAGGCCTGCGTAAAATCAATCGCGTTACCGAGATCATCATCATAGGCTTCGAGTACGACGTGCGCCTGCAGCGTGTCCGCCAGGCGACCCGTGTAATCCATGTACGCCCGACCTAATACCAAACCGTCATCCTGGTAGCGGAGTTTTCCGACCGAACCTTCGGTCCACGATGGATGACCCTCCATCGACAGGAATCCGGCCTCGATGCCGAAGACCGCCTCGTGACCTTTTGCTATCTCGACGGCGTTTGCCGTGACTGGCAGGGCTGCCAGTAGCCAGGCTGTGGTTAGTACTCGTCCCACTGCACCGACTCCGATTGACCGGCATGCGGAGGTCGCAGGGATTTCTTCAGTTCGAACCTGACTCCATCGGCCGGAATTGTTGTGATGTTTTGTAGCAAGGGACTGCTCGAGTCGCGAATCCGCGGACTCCAGATATTGATCTCATAATTGCTCGCGCCATCATCGAGCGTCAGCAAGACCTTGCCATCCTCGTCGGTCATTCCAAACACATGCGTATCGACAACAACAATGTATCCCAGCATGCCATCGTGAATATTGCAGCCCAGCGTAACGACGCCATCCTGCGTGAAGTGAACGGGATCCGGCGGCGTACCCTTGTATAGCGGCAGTACGAAGTTGTTGGGTCGAGAGAATGAATACACATGGTGCGCGACGACATCGCTGTTGGGGAACTCGACCGGGGCATTTTTTTGAACGATCAGGATGTGCGGAACGAAACGTATGTCGCGCTGATCCATTACTGCGGGCGTGGGCGATCGGTCTGCTTCAGCAGCGACACCTGCCTGCTTTACGAAAACGGCAACCTCGGGAACGGGCTGTCCATTTGTGTCCAGCACCTGCACCTCAAGGGGTCCAGCCACGGCGATACTCGCGCCTAGTAAGGCGATGATCAGGCCACAACGACGTGCGAGTACAAACCAGCCAGACATGAGAATCCGCTCTAAAACTGCAATTGCTCCAGTCTAGAGTTGCAAACCGGACTTCAACCGTGACTCACCGCACATATCATTTGACAAAATCCACCTAAACTTCAAGAGCTTGCGATTTCTGCAGGCTGTGCACGGTTTTGGAACCGATAATGAAGATCCGAACAAGCTTTCGTACCAAGCTGATGTTGCTAACCGTCGTCCCCCTGGCGGTTGCACAGATAGTTACGCTGATTGCCGTCATGCGAACGGTCGAAAGCGATGTTAATACCCGGGCACGGGAATCACTCATAGTAGGCAGCGCCGTCGTTTCCGAATTCCTTTCCAGTCGCGGCGAGCAGTTGAGAACCAGTGTCGAAGTACTTGCAGCAGACTTCGGCCTTAAGGAAGCGACCGCGACAGGCGATCAGGCAACGATCCTTTCAGTTCTCGAGAATCACAGCCGAAGAGTGTATGCCGACATGGCCATGCTCGTAGACCTCGAAGGCAACACGGTCGCGAGTACACTCCACACGGCTGCCAACCAGTCCAGCGGCGGTCTCGGAATTGTTAACGATGCCACGCACCAAAAGGTCGAAACCACAGCCGTCTTTGGCGACGCCGCATTTCACGTTTTCGTCGTTCCTCTACGAGCACCGGTCACTATCGGCTGGGTTGTGCTCGGTTTTCGCATCGATCATTCACTGGAAGGCCGCCTTTCTAGTCTTACCGGCATGCAAGTCTCAATCGTACCGGCTGAAGATGCGCCCGCCAGGGGGCTGATCACCGACGAACAAACGTTAAGCTACAGCCTGCCTTTCGTCGAAGGTGGCTCTGCTTTTTCGGTGGTGCTGCAGCGATCACTTAAGGAAGCCATGCTGCCCTACATCGAAGCCCGCAGTGGATTGCTGGTTTTCGCCGGTTCATTGTTGTTGCTGGTTGCCCTGGCGGGTGTAATGTTTTCAACCACCATTGCGCGGCCGCTGCGGACGCTCGCATCGGCTGCACAGAAAATGATCTCAGGTAATTATGAGGGTGACCTCAAATCTGTTTCGGACGACGAGTTCGGCGAACTTGCCTCAAGCTTTGATGCGATGCGTCTGGCGATATCCGAACGTGAACAGCGAATTTCGCACCAGGCGTTACACGATGCTTTGACGGACCTGCCCAATCGCTACAAAGTCTTGCAAATACTGACTGCCGCCATTGAAAGCGCGCGCAGTGATGGTCGCAGTGTCGCCGTGCTGTCCATACACCTGTCGCGCATGGACGAAATATCTTCGACATTGGGTCACAAGGCGACGGATGAGTTGATCATTCAGGCTGCCAGGCACTTGCGAGCGAATCTTGACGACGACGATCTGCTCGGACATACGGGCAGCAACGAGTTTGTACTTGTGCTACCCGGACAGGACGCCGAGTCGGCGTTGGCTCGCGTCGAGCGCATTGAACAAATTCTGGGTTCGGGCGTCACGCTGGACACTGTTGATGTCTCATTACAAACCGTCGTCGGAATCGCCGAATTTCCCGTTCACGGCGACGCGGCAGCGGAACTCCTGCGCTTCGCATCCATTGCCCGAACAGAGGCGATAACCGGCAAGAACAAGGTCCGGGTTTACCAGGTCGGCCACGAAGAGCTGTTTGTGCGACGTCTGCGTGTCGCGAGCGAGCTCCGCAGTGCCCTGCGTCACGACGCGATTGAAGTCTGGTATCAACCGAAGGTCAGTCTGAACGACGGACGCATCTGCGGGGCGGAAGCCCTCGTACGCTGGGATCATCCGGAGCTTGGCTTCCTGTATCCGGATGAATTCATTCCGGCGGCGGAACAGGCCGGATCGATCGTTCACCTGACACGATATGTGCTTGCGAAGGCCATTAAGCAATGCCGCGAGTGGGCTGACCAGGGAATCGACCTGCACATGTCCGTCAATCTGTCAGTGCGTGACCTGTTGGACGAATATCTGCCCTACCACGTATTGCAACTACTCAAAGAGAACGGTGTTCGACCGGAACAACTGACTCTGGAGGTTACTGAAAGCTCGATCATGGAAGACGTTGCTCGGGCAGTACTGGTTCTTGAGTGCCTGCGTGACATCGGCGTACGCATTTCGATCGACGACTTTGGTACCGGACACTCATCTTTGGCGCAGCTGCGAAATATTCCCCTACACGAACTGAAGATCGATAAGTCGTTTGTCATGACCATTATTAGTGACGCGCAGAACGACGCAATTGTGAGGACCACGATAGACCTTGCCCACAGCCTCAATCTCGAGGTCGTGGCAGAAGGTGTCGAAGACGAAGCAACTTTGCGTCGTATCGCATCACTGGGCTGCGAACAGGCGCAAGGCTACTTCCTCAGTAAGCCAATAACCGCTGGCGAGTTCCTTAAGTGGGCCAACACATACCAGCCGATCGCTATTCGCGAGCGGCGAACTACCGACCGGGCGTTTGCTTCCTAGCGCAATTTATTGCCAAAAGCGTCCCATACTTCCACAGCACCGTAGTCCAACGCCCGCACTTCCTGTTCGATTTTCTTAAGATCGCCAACGATCAGCCAGGTCAGCTGTTTCGCATCAACAATCTCCTGCGCCATCGCGTGTACGCCCTCGAGGCTGACCGCTTCTATCCGCGCTGCGGATGATTCTGCATAGTCGAACGGCAAACCATAAGTGTCGGAATCGATGATGCTGCTGAGAAACCCTCCGTTGGTCGCAAACGAGCCTGGTAGAGAACGGACTCTATTCAGCTTGATGCGCTCGATTTCCTCAGCTGTCGCCGGCCGCGTTGAAACAAACTCTTCAAACTCGCGCTTGATTTCCTGCATGCTTGCGGCCGTTTTATCCGTCTGTACCTGACCGCTGGTCTTGAACATCATGTCACCACTCGTATTGCGATCAATGCCCGAGTAGTAGCCGTAAGACCAACTCTTGTCTTCACGCAAATTCATATTGAGTCGCGACTCGAAGCTGCCACCGAAAGCCCGGTTCATGATGGACAACGTCGACCAGGTCTCCACATCGAACGCGCTAATCGGCCGTCCAGCCATGATCGTGCTGGAAGCGGCTTCCGGATCATCGATCAGAATGACACGGCCTCCCGATGCACCTGCCTGACCAATATCCTGCTTCGCAGAATGGCTTTCGGCGGACCACTTGCCGAAAGCATCATTGACAGCAGCTGTCGCCGTTTCGAGGTCAATATCGCCAATCATGTAAACCGTCATATTGTCCGGTGTGATCTCGGCCGCATGCCATTCCTTCAGCTTGGCACGGTCAACCTGCTCAACGAGCTCCGCACTCCAAACGGCACCTTTTGTGCTATCCGGCCCGTAGATGGCGCGGTCAAAGACGCCACTTGCCGCCCTCGCCGGTGCGTGTGGCAGGTTCGCAAGATAGGCAAGAACGCGAGCCTTGGTCTTGTCGAGTTCGTCATCCGGAAAGGTCGGGCGTCGCAACATTTCCTCTGCGAGCTCGAGAGATGGTTCGAGATTACGCCGGAGTATGCGGTAGCCCATCGAACTGCGCTCGACGCCGCTGCCAAAACCGGTTTCCATCGCGATCCTGTCTTTAGCTGCAGCCAGTTCGTTCGCGCTGTAGGTCCGCGTACCCTTGTCCATTAGTCCGAAAACAAAGGCCGGTAAGCCGGGCGCGTCCGCTGGTGCCGCCGTTGCCCCCGTATTGATCTGAATTGAAACGTCGACCAGCGGCACACTGCCGCGAGTGGCGACGACGAGTTTGATGCCGTTCTCCAGTACCACGGTCTCGATGGTCGGAAACTGAATTTCCGAACGCGCGCTAACAACCGGGATTGCTGAGCGGTCTACCTGCTCCTGCTCGCTTTGCAATTGAGGAAAGGGCTCAACAGTGAGCTGGTAGTAACCGCGCGTCAGCCATCGATCTGCAACCTGTCGCAGGTCCTCGGCGCTGGCGTCGTTCAGCCACCCAAGCTCGGTGTTGACGAACAGGGGATCATTCGAAAACAACTCTCCCTCTACGAGCAAGCGACCGATTTGTGCGCCAGTCTCCAGGGCGCCCAGTATGAACATGTTGACGCCTAGCTTGGCGTTCTCAACTATCTGTTTGTCCGGACCTTCAATAAGATAGTCAGCGATAACTTCATCCACGATTGCCATCGCCGCTTCCGGCTCAACACCCGGGCGCAGATCGACTGTCAGGCTGTATTCGCCACTCATCAGCCGCCCGTATGCACTGCCGCGAATACTGGTCGCAAGCTGCAGTTCATCCACCAGTTTTTTCGTTAGCGGCGAGTTCTTGTTGCCAACCAGAGAATCATTGACCAGGTACATCAGTGAGGTGTCTTTGTCGTTCGCCCCGGGTATCGCCCAGACGCGGGAGATGCGCGTTTGTCCAACGCGGTCGTACATCACCTCTTCGCGATTCTCGACCAGGTCCGGTATCCACTTTTGCGGGTAAGTGAGCGGAACACCTACCGGCGCAGCAGCGAAATAGTGCTCGACTTTCTGTTTGGCATCTTCAAGGGTCACGTCACCCGCCAAAACCAGGATTACGTTTGAGGCGCCATAGTAGGTGTTGAACCACTCGTGCACGTCTTCGAGCGTAGCCGCATTCAAATCATCCATGGAACCGATGATCGAATGACGGTAAGGGTGACTAACCGGATAAATTCCTTCGCGAATCCTGTCGTACATCTTCGCGTAGGGACGCGTTTCACTTTGACGCTTTTCGTTCTGCACCACGCCACGCTGTTCATCGAGTGCTTCCTGGGTAATCGCGCCGAGCAGATGCGACATCCGATCGCTCTCCATCCATAACGCCATGTCCAGAGCACCTGACGGGATCGTCGAGTAATAATTTGTGCGATCCTCGTTTGTTGTGCCGTTCATGCCGGTAGCACCCGCGTCCGTAAACGGCGAGAAGTACTCACCCTTGCGATTCTCGGTGCCCTGGAACATCAGGTGCTCGAACAGATGGGCGAACCCTGTCTTGCCCTCCGGTTCATCCTTGGAACCCACGGCATACCACATGCCTACAAACACCGTGGGTGTTGAGTGGTCGGAATGAACCAGTACCGTCAAACCATTATCCAGTTGAAACCGCTCGTAGGACAATTCGATCTGGGTCGCAAGTTCGTCCTCAGCCGCCGACAAAGTGGTACAGGCGAGCGCAATGACGAGCACTGCAAAATTTCGTTTTGTAAATGTCATATCTTGAGTTCCGTTTGCAAGCTACTGATTGTCAACTGTAGAAGACTTTCTAACCAGTCTTATCGCAAGTTTTGTTGGCCTATAAGTTTACTTCGAGCGATAAGCTGGGCTAAAGTTCGCCGCAACCTCGACTGGTGATTGCCTGGTGACAGGCAATAAACGGGAAGACGGTGCGCCACAGTGTGGCAAGCCCGTCACTGCCCCCGCAACGGTAAATGAGTCAGTTAGTCACTTAGCCACTGCGCAATAGCGTGGGAAGGCGACTAACAGGAACGTACTACGTTACTCATGAGTCCGGAGACCGGCCCGTCGACAATCCACAGTTCGATCGCGGCGGGCGATTTTCGGGGACTTCGATTCTCACTCTCCCTCCAATGATCGGCGTTATCGCAGGTCCGGGGATGCTTGCGGGAGAGAATCATGAAATATGCATTTTGCCTCGTAGCACTTACCACCGTTTTACTCGCCAGTCCGGCCACCGGTGCCGCCGAGGTCGACCAGATCGTGGTTACCGGCGCCCGAACACCACTCAACATCGAACAAATCGGCAGTGCCGTAACGGTGATCACGCGTGCGGACATCGAACGCCGTGAAGCTCGTCTTGTTACCGACCTGTTACGCAGCGTTCCTGGATTCTCCGTCAGCCATACCGGTGTCACCGGCTCGCAGGCACAGGTGCGTGTTCGTGGCGCGGAAGCCAATCACATACTGGTGCTGATCGATGGCGTGCGCGCCAATGATCCGGCGACTGGCGATGAGTTTCGCTGGGAATATCTGAGCGCCGGCAACATCGAGCGTATAGAGGTCGTGCGCGGACCACAGAGTTCATTGTGGGGCAGCGACGCTGTCGCGGCCGTCGTTCACATCATCACTCGCAGTGACACATCGATGTCCGGTGGTGACGTTTTCGTCGAAAGCGGCTCATTTGATACGCAGAACGCTGGCTTGAATGGCTCCGTCAGTGGCAATAGCTGGGTCCTGCGCGGTGGCGTCGAGAGTCTTGATACGGAAGGCAGTAACGCATCGCGCACGGGTACTGAAAGGGACGGCGCTGATCTGACAACGGCCAGTCTGTCTGCAGAGCTGGTTGCATCCGACAAATTGTCACTTAACTTCGGGCTGCGATCCGTAGATGCCTATACGCAGTTTGACCCTGTGGATTACTTTGTTACCGGATTACCGACGGACGGCGATGTCGCCACTGACGTGCAGAACCTGTACGCACAGGTCGGAGCAGTCTTGGCACGGGATGGCAGCACAGTGTCGCAGCAACTCAATATTCGCTATTTCGACTCTGACAATCACAACCTCGTTGATGGCGCTCTCGATACGGCGACAGCATCGGATAGAATTACGTTTGCGTACCAGGCGGATATCCGTCTTGGCGAAAACCTGTTGTCACTCGCTCTCGAACGTGAAGAAACGGAATTTGAGCAACGCGGTGCTATCGTTTTTGGCGATCCCAACCAAACGCAGGCGATGGATGTAAACAGTGCAATGGCTGAGTTTCAGGGGTTGTCCACCGACCGTCTGACATGGATTGTCAGTGTGCGCGCAGACGACAACAGCGATTTCGACAACGCATACAATGGCCGCGTTTCGGTCGCCTACGAATTAAACGACACAACAACATTGCGTAGTAGTGTCGGAACAGGCCAGAAAAACCCAACGTTCATCGAGCGGTTTGGATACTTCCCAGGCCAGTTCATTGGTAATCCGGACCTGAAGCCGGAACATTCGATTTCATACGACATCGGCATAGACCAGCGCCTCGCCGGCGACAGTTTCCTGTTGCAGGTTTCCCTGTTTCAACAGGACCTGACCGACGAGATCAATGGTTTCGTATTCGATCCCGTAAGTTTCCTGTCAACAGCAGAAAACATGGACGGGAAAAGCAAACGCAGCGGTGTTGAACTGGCCGCACGATGGGCGCTCAGCGAGTCTCTCGGTCTCGCGGCCCATTACACCTACACCGACAGCAAAGAGCAGGACTTCCTCGGCAACGACGTCAGCGAATTGCGCCGACCCCGACATGCGGGCGGACTCTCTATCGACTACCGAACCGCCGATGAACGTTTCAGCACCTCGCTGAACGCAGATTACGGTGGTACGCGTACCGATATTTTCTACCCGCCCTGGCCGGAACCGTCGCAGATCGTTACCTTGGGTGATTACTGGTTGCTGGACCTTGCTGCCCAATATCAGCTAGCACCATCACTGACCGTGTTCGCACGCGGCAGCAATCTTCTGGACGAGAACTATGAGCAGGTGTACGGCTACCGTACACCCGGTCGCGCCGCCTACTTCGGCGTTCGCGTCAGCTTTGGTGCCAGCAGCCAATAACTGCCACCCCTCCAAAGGGGTCAGAGCCCTTTTTTGGAAAAGGGCTCTGACCCCTTTGGAGGGACCCTTGGTGCAGCAATGGTGAAAACGGCCAGTAGTTTCTGCATACGGCGCCATCGCTACGGCAGTCAACCATGAAGTATAGTTGCTTCATTCAATTACCGTCGCTGATGTCCTATGCTCAAAAAATACCTTGATGCCGCTATACAGGAAGCCAAAAAGGGCTTGAGTAGCGGCGGTATCCCAATTGGCTCCGTCATGGTGATTGATGACGAGATTGTCGGTCGGGGATACAACAGAAGGGTCCAGCAAGGCAGTTCGATATTGCACGCGGAAATGGATTGTTTTGAGAGTGCCGGAAGGAAGAGCGCTCGCGATTACAAGCGCGCAGTCTTGTATTCAACGCTGTCACCGTGCGACATGTGCAGCGGTGCGATATTGCTTTACAAGATTCCGCAGGTCGTCATTGGTGAGAACCGAACCTTCCAGGGGCCTGAAGCCTATCTGCGATCTCGTGGCGTCGAGCTGGAGATAGTCGACGACCCTGAGTGCTTCGAACTGATGCAAACGTTCATTCGCGAAAACGATTCGCTGTGGAACGAAGATATCGGCGAGTGAGCAATGGGGCTAGTCGGAACACCATGACTGTCTGCATTTCCGAGGCTTTTCGTATCGGGGCTAAAATCGGTTCGGTGAACTTTGCAGGTACTCCTATGAATCTCATTCGAACTATCGCAACCGCCTTGATTGCAACACTGCTTACGTCAGCTTGCGCTTCAAAATTTCACAAGGACAGCCCAGACGACTTCGATGCACCGCTGGATCCGAACTACGGCATTGTCGTCGGTTCTGTATCGTCAATCGGTGACGGTAATTGGCAGGAAATGAGTCAGTACAACTATCGCTCCCTGACCAATGATGAGATTAAGGGCGTTTACACTTCAGCCGCTGAATTCAGTCCGTTTTCGATTTTCGTACACGTACCGAATTGTAAAGATGATGGACTGGAGCCTGAATGCGGCAGGTTGTTCGCGACCGCACTTCCGGCGGGCGAATATGAGTTCTATGCTGTAGAGATATGCCTGACAAATGTCACCGAAGGATCAGAAGGACGCCGGCTGCTGGGCTACAACTTCACAGTTGTAGCCGGTCAGGTGATTTATCTCGGCAATTTCAAGAGCGCAATTGAGATAGGTGCATTGAGCCGTTACGGTAACGGAGTGATCGCCGCTAACGGTGTGGTTTCCGACCAGTTCGAACGCGATGTCCCACTGCTGAAAAAGAAGTTTCCGGGCTTGGCGGCACGGGATATTGTTCCGGGCCTTCTTCTCGGAGAGCCGTGGGAATGGCGACGCGCGAACAAAGGCAAAGATGACGTTACGTTTCACTAATGCGTAGGTAATAATGCAACGATGACCAGCCACGACCTCGCCCGCTATCATCGGCAAACTCTGCTACCCGGTTTCGGTGAGTCGGGGCAACGGAAGTTGCTCGACTCGACCGTGTTATTACTGGGCTGTGGCGCATTGGGCAGCGTCGCCGCCGACATGCTGGCGCGTGCCGGCGTCGGTCACCTCATCATCGTTGACCGCGACTTTGTCGAACTCACAAACCTGCAACGGCAGGTACTGTTCGACGAGCAGGATGTTATCGATTCGATACCGAAGGCCGAGGCCGCGATACGAAAACTCGCGAAAATCAATTCGGGAATCAAAGTCACGGCAATCGTCGATGACATCAATCACACGAATATCGAACGCTACGCCAGCGGCGTCGACATCCTGGTGGACGGTCTCGATAACTTTGAGGCACGGTACCTCGCGAATGATTTTGCCGTTAAGAACGGCATTCCCTATGTGTATGGCGCGGCCGTTGGCACAACGGGTATGGCCTTCACCGTGATACCGCACACGCCCGGCGGCACCCGTCTCGCGACGCCGTGTCTGCGATGCCTGTTCGAGGAACCACCGCCGCCCGGTACCAGTCCAACCTGCGATACGGTTGGTGTGCTCGGTTCTGCGGTGGCTGTCATCGCCAATTTCCAGGTCGCCGAGGCTCTCAAGATTATGACCGGCAATTTCGATCGGGTGAGCCCGACTTTGCTCAACCTCGACCTTTGGGCCAACGAAATACTGCAGCTCAAAGTCAGCAGCGCCTACGAAAAAGGAAACTGCCCCTGCTGCAAACAGCGGCGGTTCGAGTACCTGGATGGAAAGGCCGGGTCCAGCGCCGCGTCCCTCTGCGGGAGGAACGCGGTGCAATTGCGCCAGAGACAGGACGCCGCGGAATTTGACATGGGCGCTGTTGCAGCGCGCTTGCGTGGGCACGGCCCCGTGAGTATTAATGAATTCATGTTGCGGGCAACCATTCGCGACGGCGGCAGGGATTACGAAGTCACGCTATTCCCGGATGGGCGTGCCATCGTAAAAGGAACGGACGAACCCGCAATCGCGCGTGGCGTTTTTGCGAAGTACGTAGGAGCATAGATACGTTAACGCGCCAGTAGTATTTTCAGATTAAGGAGAGATTACATGACAACCATTCGCTTACTTGTAGGCACCCGCAAAGGCGCATTCATACTCACGTCCGATGGCAGTCGAAAAAAGTGGTCCGTTGAGGGACCCCTGTTCGCGGGTTGGGAAATCTACCACGTCAACGGCTCGGCCGTTGACCCGAATCGACTGTTCGCTTCGCAAACTTCGAGCTGGTTCGGCCAGATCATTCAACGCTCCGACGATGGCGGCAAAACCTGGACGCAACCCGGTTCGGACGACAAGCCTGCCAATACCAGCCCCGGCGGCATGCCTCAGGGCGAGAGCAATAAGTTCGTTTACGATACTTCGGCCGAGACGGGCAAGCCGCTAACCACCCACCAGTGGTACGACGGCACTCAACACCCCTGGGAGTTCGCTCGCGTTTGGCACCTCGAGCCCTCTTTGGACGATCCGGACACCTGGTACGCGGGCGTCGAGGACGCGGCCTTGTTCAAAACCACCGATGCCGGAGTGACCTGGCATGAACTCGCCGGACTGCGTGGTCACGACTCGGGTGCCAACTGGATGCCCGGTGCAGGTGGCATGTGCCTGCATACGATCGCACTCGACCCGACGAACCCGAAACGTATTTTCTGCGCAATATCCGCCTCAGGTGCATTTCGCTCAGACGATAGCGGCGAAACTTGGAAGCCGATCAACAAGGGGCTGCATTCCGAGTACATTCCCGATCCAACTGCCGAGGTCGGGCACTGCGTACACCGCATCGCAATACACCCAACAAACCCGAATATCCTCTACATGCAAAAGCACTGGGATGTCCTGCGCAGCGACAATGGCGGTGATTCGTGGCGTGAAGTCAGTGGCAATCTACCCAGTGACTTCGGCTTCCCGATAGCCGTACACGCATACGAGCCGGACACGATATACGTCGTGCCAATCACGAGCGACTCACTGCATTACCCGCCGGATGGAAAACTGCGAGTTTATCGTAGCCGCTCCGGAGGCGAGGAATGGGAGGCACTCACAAAGGGTCTTCCGCAGGAACATTGCTACGTCAATGTGCTGCGCGATGCGATGGCCGTGGACAAAACAGAGCCCTGTGGCATCTATTTCGGTACTACCGGCGGGCAGGTTTATGCGTCCAATGACAACGGCGACAGCTGGACCGCGATCGTTCGTGACTTGCCTGCCGTGTTGTCGGTGGAAGTGCAGACTCTGTTGTGATTCGTGTGCAATTACCGCTGCACCTGCAAACCCTTGCGAGCTGCGACCGTGAGATCGAACTCAAGGTCGACGGCACGATAACGCAACGCACGATACTCGATGCCCTGGAGGCTCGGTATCCGATGTTGCGCGGCACCGTCCGCGAGCATGTGACGTTGAAGCGCCGACCACGCGTGCGCTTCTTCGCTGATGGTGAAGATGTAACACACGATTCACCGGATACCGAGTTGTCGGATTCGATCGCTTCCGGCAAGCTGCCATTCATGATCGTCGGCGCCATTTCCGGTGGCTAATAACAAGGAGCAAGAAATGCACAGAGCTTTATCGATCGCCGGCTTGTTTTTTCTTGTGGCGACCAGCCACGCGCAGGAACTCGAGGAAGTTGTCGTAACCGGCACATTTGCCAGCAGCACCGTGCCGGGCATACATCTGCGGCGCACGGCCGATTACCTGTTACTGAGCGTGCAAATCGTAAACGACTCCCGCGACGCGGATCAGCGAGAGGATGAGATACACAAGACCTTGCTGGCTGCACTGTCATCGGCAAGCAAAAATAAAGGTATCGAGCTCAGTACAATAACGGACAGTGGCTTTGTCACACCGTTGACCAAGGCGAACTACCAGATTGAACTGTCTAACGGCAGCAGGCCGGACACCAGCGAGGCCTATTTTCGTGCCAAAACAGCAGTGCCCAGCAACGCCGAAGAAGGCGAGGCGCTGGTACTTGAGCTGAAACGATTCATATCGGGACTCGACATGGTCGGACGGACACTGGCCTACACAGACGGTGATGTTGAGCTCAGCATCGTCAATCCGAACCAGTACAGAAGCGAAGCAATAAAAATGTTCGCAGAAGACGTTCGCATGGTGACATCGGCATTGGGTGAGGACTATCGCGTCATCGTGAATGGCATCGACCAGCCTGTCGAATGGGTCCGTGCTGGCTCATTGAGCCTCGCTATCTATATTCCGTACAACTACACAGTAGTACCAACGTCGATCAACAGTGTTTCTTACTTCCCGGACTACTAAGCTGCAATCAGATGAAGAAATCGACCAAAGCTGCCTTGCTATCCGGACTGATCTTTCCCGGCATCGGACACCTGATCCTGAAATACCATCTGCGTGGCTCGGCTTTGCTGATAGCGTCGATGGTCGCGCTGTGGATACTCGTCAATGGCGTCTATCAAAGCGCACACTCCATCGTTGATCGCGTCAACAGTGGTGACATCCCTTTGGACACCAATGCGATCTTGGCTGCGGCTGCGGATTCGGGCAGCAGTGACGGCAGCCTGTTGCCAACTATTGCATCGGTAGCCCTACTCGCCTTCTGGCTATTCGGAATTTTTGATTCTTATCGGCTCGGCGCCGAGATAGAGCATCACTAGCCTGAACCAGACCCGTGTTGTTTGGTAATTAGAGTTGTCGGAAATAGACGGCTAACTTATTGAATCCTGATAGCCGGCTTGATCAGGTTCTGTAATAAAGAGTGTCGGAAACGAAAAGAGTCGGCCAATACTTTCCGTTTGAGGCCGAGGGCGACCCCCTGACACTTGCCGCTCGCGAATGGCCGCTTTTGCTGAATGGCGAGGTCTGCTTCACCCTCGATAGGAGCCGCTCAAGCGGTTGCTTTGGGTGTATCATTGATTTCCGCAAATGACCCGAAGGAGCCATTCGCAATTGGCATGAATTTCGCGACCATTATTTACCGATAAAACCATGCGTACTCTAATCGTGTCGCTTCTTTTTCTAGCCGGGTTGGCGATGTACATATTCTGGAGAACTCGAAGAGATCAGGGTATTCGGAGGAAGACCATCGCGGTCGCAGATGTCGGCGAGGTGTTTCGCCAGATTTCCGCCCAGGGCGTGGAAACATCGTTCGCCGTGTTCGCAATCCGAACGGGGGACGAGGACGGTGCCGTGGAGATCCAGTTCTCAGTCGAAGACGGCAAAACCGGGTTGGATTGGATATTGATGTCGCCGGTAAACGTCGAGGAGAAGCCGAAAGTGATTCAGTACGCGGCGTCCAAGGGCGTCGAGTGGCATGAGAAGGAAATGAACGATTGGTTGTACCTGCGAATTGAACAGGGTGACGTGGTTGGGTTATGTACGTCGCTGATTGAAGATCTCTATCAAGTTAAGCAGGTCGAGCTGAAGTATGGCGGATTCAGGTATAAGGCATAACCTGAATAGCACTTACCTAGGGCGGAGAAAGTGTTGGGAGCTATCCTCAGTGACCGCTTCTGGCCGACTGCCGAAGTTAGCCTGGGTGAATAGCGAGGGGCCGGTATGCGCCCAGAAGCCGCCGGTCGCTTGTTTCGAGTTATAAGTTCCGCCGATGACCCGAAGCTGAAGTTGTGTTTCTAAGCGTGCTCGGCCCAATGTGAAAAGGGGATTGGTATGGAAAAGGTTCTCGCGTCCGTTGCCCTCATGATGATTTGTGCTGGCTGTGGTGGCCCTTCGACAAGCGAGTTGGTAGCTCGCTGCGACTCCATGTTCAATGGAATTGCATCCAACCTGGAGGACGCGATCCGGGAGATAGACGAGGGCGAAGATGCGAAATCGGTCCTGAAGTCTTACCAACAACCAATCGAGGAATTGGCGAGCAACGTCTCAAAGCTACGCAAAGATCTCGCCAGCGGAGGACAGCGTCATGACTGGTCGTGGCCATTCTTCATGCGCAGCGAAGCTGTCATTCGGTATGAGAAGCGATTGGGCAAGACTATGGGCGATGTACAGTTTCTATATGAAGAGGCGGACTCGGGCAACGACTATGCTCTCGCGGAACTTCCTGACTCGATTCTAGCTCTTGGACAAATCGGTAGGACGGAACTGAAGGAACTGCGATGGTTCTGTAATCGCGCAGCATGGGAGGAGCTTCCGAAACTGTCGGAGTCTTCATTGGAGGACTTTGTGGCCTTGTGGCGCATTAAGGGTCAAGCTGGTTACGACACTGAAATCATGCGCGCAATTCAGTCCGATGAAGAAGCCGAAGCATTTAGTGCATACCTAATTTGGCGGGAATCTCTTTAGGTCTCCTTTTGGCCGGACTGAGACGGTCGCCATGAGGCTGACGGAACGGCGGCTAAACGAAAAAGCCGCCGTCGAGATGCTAGGAAATCGTCCGTCCCAGCTCTTTCTTTGAGACACCCAGTGCAAGCAGCGACTTCACAAGTAAATCGATTGATACAGTGGGGTCGCCTGCTTCCATCTTCGCGACCCTGGATTGGCTTGACTCAATTGCTTTGGCCAGCTCGGCCTGAGTGAGTTTCTTGCGTTGTCTCTGCCCTCGAAGTTTCTCGCTCAGCGCCAGCTTCATCTCGATATAGGCCGATTCTTCAGCCGAAAGATCCAGAAATTCGGCAACAGAGCCGACCTTCCAACCTTTCTTCGCCAATTTTTCCTTCTTGCGCTTATCCATTGTCATACTCTCTAAGTCTTGCCTTACAAATTCCTATAACGCTCTTTGGCGTCTTGCCGGTCTTCTTTGAGAAAACCTCCACGATAACGATGCCATCCGCATCAATCCGATAGACAATTCGCCAGCTCACCTTGTCGTCCGGCACGCGCAATTCGTGGCATCTTCGGCCAATCGACGGCATTGGCCGGGAATGTGGCAGGGCGATCTTCTCGCCCCGTTGGAGGAGTCTTAGCAAAAAGCCCGCCTGAAGCCTTGCCACCTTAGAAAACGGGGGCGTCTTTACGTCTCCATGCATCCATACAAGTGGCTTATCTTTTGGACTCATCGTAAACGACATCGTATGTCATAACTGACATATTGTAAAGGGTCTCGAAGGGCCGCTTCTGGCCGACTGCCGAAGTTAGCCAGGATGAATACCGAGGGGCCGGTATGCGTGCAGAACCTGCCGGTCGAGCGATTCGAGGTATAATTTCCTCCACTGACCCAAACCGAACGCTCGTCGAGGAGTGCAATCTTGGTAGTTCGTCACATTATCGAGAGCCTTAGGTCTAGAAATTTCTCCTTTCTAGTCGTCGAACTATTCGTCGTAGTTGTCGGCGTGTTTATCGGTATTCAGGTTTCGAATTGGAACGACGCGAGATTGGACCGAATTCGTTCTTCCGCGTACCTCGAACGAATTGGTGCAAACCTGGATGCTGACATTGCCAACTATCGAAACAGGTTGGCATTCTGGGAGGGCGTGTCGGCGTATGGCGCGATCGGGCTGGACTACGCCAACAGTGGCAATATAGAGGGTCTTTCAAAATGGGATCTATTGCTTGCCCTTTTTCAGGCAAGCCAACTAGCCGAATTTCATACAATACGATCGACTTACGATGAACTCAAAAGTGGCGGTGAGCTCGGTTTGATTAGCAATCTGGAGCTTCGTGACTTTCTCGCTCGGTATTACACGAACGCTGATAACCCGGTGCTGTCAGAGCGCCCGGCGTATCGTGAGCACGTACGCGGGCTGATACCACTTCACATCCAGGATTACATCTGGGAGGGGTGCTACTGGTCAGATGGTGATCAACAACGATTGCTTGACTGCGAATCACCAATAGAGCCGGATGAAGCAACGAAACTCGTTGAGGTTATCATCGGCAACGAGCAACTCATCTTCGAACTACGGTACTGGATGTCCACTATGCGCGTGGCGCGGATTATGGGCCGCGACCGGTTGCTTCTTGCAGAGCAACTCCGAAACCTCGTACACGAGGCGGCGCACGGCGGGGCAGTGCTTGAGAGTCCATAATCCGCATCCTTAGATCCGTGGATATCGCGGCCTTCTGCTTTTGGCCGTTCTGAGACGGCCCTGATTGAACAAGGTGAGGGGCTGGTCTGCGCTCGAAAGCAGCCGGCCAAGTGATAAACTTTTGGCAGTCGGCGGCTAACCCAAAGCTGACCTTGGTGGAACTGCATTGAAAGAATGGGAACAAGACAATGATGGTAGATGGCGGCTCACGATAGAGTCTCGTTCGATAGCGCTTTCGCCGGGTTTCGTACTTGAACATGTAGATACGGATGTCATTAGTCTTGTCAACGATGGAACGAGTTCGTCCTGTTGGGTTATATACAGAAATATTCCCGCGAGAGACTTTGTGGAGGACTCGCCAGAGTTTAAGCGCCTCGGAGACCGAAAAATATCAGGGGTTTCAGTTTTAGAGTTCGCGCCAACTACAGTTGGAGGAAGAGCCAAGCATGGTGTTCGCATGTATGTGGTTGAATTGAATGCTCGGTCGTCGTTGATGATTGTCGGCGACTACGATGAATATGCGAGACCTATCGTAGAGCAATGGGCAGGTCAGTGCGAAAATCTTTGAACGAGCACTCTTGGCCGTTTGCCGAAGTTACCCAAGCGGAATAGCGAAGGGCCGGTATGCGCCCAGAAGCCGCCGACGGAGTGTTTCGAGTTATAATTTCCGCCACTGACCCATTCCAGCCAGTCACGCTTCTACAATTCGAACGACGATATGCCGACCGAAATATCGCGAAAGCGGCTCCACAACAAACTTCTTTTCGTCCTCTTCTTGGTGGTCGCACTAGTCGTTGGCTTCACTCAACTTCCGTTCCGCATGCAGGGCCGGACAATCGAGATTGTCACGTTCGGCGACTGGCCTTTGGAGTGGGCTGTCCGTCTTCAATTTGATAGGAAGCAGCCTGAACTACGTTCAATTATCGAGTTCATGAACGAACAGCCTGATGTTGTCGGCCTCACCGTTACTCCCATCGGATTGCGAGCTAGCCTCGCTGAAAACAAAGGCATTGGGCACGATCTAGACGAGCCCAACATCTTGCAGGCACTCATATCTATTGAGGCGCACTTCGTGGATGGACACGAAGACCGCATAAGCGTTTTTCTCGGTACCGAGTATCGTGGAAAGACAAGTTTTCACGCCAGCTACGTTCATCCTTTGGAACCAATTGAACTGCCGCTGTGCGAGTCAATTAAAACAAAAAACCGAGCGAAGATCGGTTACTGCGGCATGGAGTTGAGCCCTAGTTGGTATGCTGTCTACAAGTGGGCGCCAACGGACCTCGACGAGCTTGAACAGGCATTGGAAGAAATGAAATAGACGGCTGGTTTTGGCCGAGTGCCGAAATTGGCCAGGAAGAATAACGAGGGGCCGGTATGCGCCCAGAAGCCGCCGGCCGAGTGTTTCGAGTTATAATTTCCGCCACTGACCCGAAGCGGCCTTTCGCTAATTGGCAAAAATTGACCAATGCTTGCCACTTACTCACGCGTCATTTGCGCATCGGCATTACCTGCAGCCTGGGCATCGTGGAAACGTTGCCAGTCGTCATCTATGAAAGTGGATTTTATGTCAGCGAGCTCGGTATCCATTGTTGCTATACGCAGTCGCAGGGCTGGAATGATGGCCTCGTTCGCTCTGAGGGCTGCCACCGTTGCATTAACTTCAACCTGAGTTAGGTCTGGGGAACATTCGAAATCCATTAAATCTCCAGGTTGTGGGTCGTCGAAGTCGAAGTTTCCCTTGCGGGCATCGTCACCGCACGCCAGACGGGTCTTGCGGTGGACGGCCACTGGCATTGTTTCGCGCAGGAGCGAACGATACTTGGACTCAACACCGCTTTTTCTTACGTAGTCGAACAGCGGCGAATTGATATAACGGACAACCGCGTCCTTCAATTCCTTGTCAGTAATGAGGCCAATTCCACTGGTCGCCACGAGCTCCTCGTAGTTGGAACGACGAATAGATCCTATGGAATATTGCGAGGCACGAAACGCGAATACAAGAAGATCTCTATTCGATACTTCTTTTTCACCTTCGAGAGCCTGCAGTACCCGTTCCGCATTCACCAGAACATCCTGATGATACAGATAGACCGCCTTGATATTTCTTGTCTCGAGGCGGATGTCAGAACGGAGCTGCTCGGTCAGCAATTCCCCCCTAGCAATGGTCAGTCGGTTCTCATTCCAGTTCGACACCTGAATACCGATGAAAACACCGACGGTAACGATAAGCAGTTCGATTGATACGGCTGCCCAATTCTGAGCCTTGAGGTTTTCAGCCAGGTTACGCAGCAACATTGCACTTCCAGTAATTGCCAAAACTGGAACGGATGTTAACACTTGCGAGAATCAAGCAGTGCAGACTCATGGGGATCGTGAATGGCTGATTCTGGCCGACTGCCGAAGTTCGCCAAGGCGAGCAGCGAGGGGCCGGTATGCACCAGGAAGCCGCCAGCCGCCTGTTTCGAGTTATAATTTCCGCCACTGACCCAAACCAGCCGGTCGCAAATGTGACTTCGCGGTCCTTATTAAACCTGCACTCAGGAGTCTTTTGAAAACCATTAACTGGAAAGCAATTGCCGAGTTTGGTGGCGCCGCAGCAATTGTGGCGTCGCTAGTATTCGTTGGACTACAGCTTCGACAAGAGCAGCGTGTTGCCTCGGTTGAAGCAGGATTCAATTTAACGGAAAGTTACTACGAACAGCGTAACGGCAGGATTGAAAATACAGCAATATGGGTGAAAGGAAATGCTGGGGTTGACGACTTAAGTCCAGCAGAGACCGCGATTTATGAAGCCCTTATCCAAAAGGAGTGGGCCCACGCATATTGGACGTCAAACGCCTTGCAACAACTGGGCAGCGAAAACAACGTAGGGGTACATGATTTCGCCGGCTTTCTACATAAAAATCCAGGTGCGAGACGCACGTGGAAAGCGCTGATGGCGAACGAACAACACTACAGAGAAAAATTGATACCCGAACCTACTGGTGTGGACATGATGAATATCGTCTTGGCCGATCTGCAAAAATTGGATCAGGTCGACAGCCAATAGGTGATTCGCCACCGGCTGCTTTTGGCCGAGTGCCGAAGTTCGCCAGGGCAATTACCGAGGGTCCGGTATGCTCCCGGAAGCCGCCGACCACGCGTTTCGAGTTACTATTTCCGCCACTGGCCCGTAGCGGTCATTGTACGGGACGCGTCTTGTAACTGTATGTACATCGCCACACTGGCGTTTTTCGATCAAACCGACAAACTCAAATAACGGTGTTGCATTCTCTGTGGGTTAGCAATCTTCTTGCGTGTCGATTTGACGCGACTAGTCAAGCTCGGTATCACTGTCTCATGCCGCATTGTAAAAATTGCCAAGCCAATCTCGACGGCGCCTACTGTCCGAAGTGCGGTCAGCGAGACGTCGACCTCGAGCGACCCATCTGGAGCCTGATTGGAGGCGTTGTCAAAGAGACCTTCGAACTCGATGGGAGGGCTGCCTTGACTGTCAGGACCCTATTCCGCCACCCGGGATTGCTGACGTCCGAATTCCTCGCCGGTCGACGCCGCACGTATACGCCACCACTACGACTGTACCTTGTAATCAGTATCTCGTTTTTCATTCTGGTTTCCTGGCTCGCACAAGCTGGCATTTTGCTCGAACCTGGGCAGGACCTGGGTTTTGATGCCGCAGTTCAAGCACGTTTTCTGTCCGACGATCTGCCACGCCTGATGTTCGTTTTGCTGCCAATGTTTGCGCTGTTGTTGAAGGTCGTGTATCGCAGACGAATGTACTTCGACCACCTAATTTTTTCGCTTCATTTGCACAGTGCCGCATACGTGATACTCGCGATGATGCTGCCTCTCGAGGAACTGGCTAACCGGCATGTTGTTTTGATGATTTCGCAGGCCGTGCTGTTAGTCTGCTTTCTTGCATATTTCATCGTAGCAGTGCGCCGCGTCTATCAATCAGACTGGCTTGCCGTCGCACTAAAATCCGCCGTCGTGTTGTTTGGTTATCTGATCGTAGTATCCGTTGCGATCGAAAACAGCAGCAATTTCAGAATCATCGCGGATTAGCCGGTATTTGATCCGGTCGATGAGAATTCACGTCATCTTCGCGCGCGTGAAGTTCTTGTCGCGGTTGTTGACCGCCTAAAACTCGCTGCCATCGATCGCGACCAGCGTGTTGCTTAAAAGCCCGAGCTTCCTGCACCGCATCACGAACTCGCGGCACACCAGGCGGATCGCTTCGCCATTGTCCTTTCTGAAGTCAGCAATGGTCTTGAAGTCAGGTGCCAGGCGGCCGGTCAACCACATCAGCTCAAGATGCTGGCAATTACTCGGAGAGTCAGTGTTCGCCGTCTTCCTATTGCACCGGCACTTGGGCCCTTGTAAGCCGGTGGACCATATACCGGTAGCCGAACAGGGCCGCGAAAAATATACAGATCAAAAGCGACAGCAGCACGAATATGCGATCCAATACCGCGTATTCAACTGCTTCCAGTGCCCTGACAAATGCCACGGAGTCGTCGTTCAATATCGCGGGCAACGAATCAGCCAGGAGCCGTAATTCGGAAATGGTTGCCGTCGATGTGGCCAGGAGAGCACTGTATTCATTAACGTCGAATGGCCGGCCGTTGGTCTCCGCTTTTAATGCGACCACGGTTAGCCGGATGGATTCCAGAACTGGCAGCAGCTCGGTCAAAACGTCCCGAATGCCTGGCTCTGCATCGGCAATGCTTCTCAGCAACGTGCGTTGCTCTTCAACAAGTCTTTGCACTATTTGGTTTGCCGCATCGACACCGGCGTCAGGAACGTCTTCGATGATGACGCCCAGATTCTCAAGCGACGCACTGAGCCGGTCCGCACTCTGCACCAGCTCGGTAATTCTGGGGCCATCAAGAATATTCGCAGCACTGTATTCGGCATAGTTGGACGCAATCATCGGTACTCGTTGCAGGAAGAAAAGAGCCCGCTCACCGAAGGCCTGCACTTCCGCCACCGTTTCCCTTGTTCTTGCGACTTCGTTGAGCAAGCCGCCGGACCCAGGAACCGCAGACAAGCTAGCGGCGCGCTGGCCGGAGAAATTGCTCAGCCTTACATACCAAGGGTAAATCTGGTCCGGGTTTTCCGCGTGCCATTCGGAAACCAAGGCTAAAAGGTCCGCCTGCTGGTCTGCCGTTAGTACGTCGTCTGCAACAACAAAAATTTCCTTTTCAAGCTCCGCCAATATCCGCAGGAGATCGGCGCCTCTTTCGGGCCCCAGCACTTCAGGGACCCAATAGTCCTCTGCAACCATGCGGGACAGCAGGGTCAGTGTCATCATGTCGAGCAAATCTGTCACTGCGTCCGGGCCAATGGCAATATCAATAACAGCGGCAAACGACGCAGTCTTCCAACCCTCCATGAGCTTCTTCTCAGCGGTTGTCATTGCTTGTTTGTCGGCTTCGCTGGTCACGACGGCAATACGGGTCATATACCGATCGGCGAATCGCCTCAACTGAACCTCAAGTTCGTCGCGTGTCATGCCGAACTCGCCCGGTGCATCACCCATTTCAAGTGGCGCAACAATCACCGGCCCGGGCTCGTCGAATGCCGTGGCCGCACAGGCCGACATCAGGATTGCGACAATAAAGAGTGGATACTTCATGTGTGGCAAACCGGATGCAGAAATATTCTGTCCATCTCCCTCAAGCTCCTTCCTTTTGTAGTTCGGGGGTCTTATTAAAGCTGTCGAGACACTGAGCGGCCGATTCATATCCCAGGCTGATCATCTCGTCGGCCCTGTCGAACTCCAGCGTGCCACACGCATTGCGCGCTATAAGAATTGTATGGTCTGGCGGGTAGGCTGCCAGTTTTTGTCTGCCGATTGCGCTTTGCATCGTGTCAAACGTCTGGTTGGCGACGCTCAACATCCCCCAGCCGCCGCTACCTTCGGGAGGCGTTTGACTTTTCAGGTCCTCAACATAGCTGCGCACCTTTTCGCGCACAGTGATGACAGGTAAGTCGTTTCTGACTTTTGGCGAAATTTTCTTTCCCAACTGTCGCGCCAGGGCGGCTGGAGCACCTAGATCGACTGCGATCGTCATATCGGTACGGTCTTCGAAAGTCGGCGCGATTGGCACCGGGTTCAATATCCCACCGTCGAGAAGCTTCAGGCCATTCAATTCGGCCGGAATGAAGAAAAGCGGCAAAGATATCGATGCGCGTATCGCGTCGAACAGTGAGCCGCGCGTCAGCCAGACTTCCTTTTCTCGCTCGATGTCCGACGCGACGGCGGTATATTCGATCGCCAGCTCCTCGATCAGGCGATCTCCAATGAGGTCCTTGAGCGCGGTCATTATCCGCTCGCCTTCAACGAGGCCCTGTTTGCCCCAGGAAATATCGAGCAGTCGGACTATGTCGAGTTTGGATACTGCGCGCATCCAGTCTTCAAAAACGTCGAGTTTGCCGCAGGCGTATACACCACCGACCAGCGCACCCATCGAACATCCGCTAATCGAGCGAATGTCGTAGCCGTTCTCCTCCAGCCAGCGGATTACGCCAATGTGCGCGAGCCCGCGTGCACCGCCGCTGCCTAAGACAAGCGAAATCTGATTGCCTGCCATATGAGAACCTAGAGGTCCTTGCGCACGCTGAGCTCCCAGGCAAACGCTGAACGCTTTCTTGAAATTAGCGAGCTGCTCTTCTGTTGCCACCGTGCGCTGTTCCGAGCGGCCTGTTGCTCTGCCTGCGCCTGCTGCTCATTAAAAGCGCTTGGGTGCACTTGTTTCATCTTCGTCTCCACTAGGTTAGACATCAAAAAGCCTCGCCGACTGCAAGGTGGATTGCGTCGCTATCGTTTGAGCGGGCGAAGTCAAGTCGCAGGTTGATTCGCTTGGCCGCAAGCACCATGAATCGCACGCCGATACCGTAGCTGGGGATCGGCTCGTGCCCACGTATGTCCGTAAAAGCATTGCCGACGTATCCGGATCCGGCAAATCCGACCAGCCCCCACCGCTCACTGGTGCGCCAGCGCGCCTCGACCTGGGCAGAAGCAGAGTCCTTTCCAAGATAGTCCGTTACAGAAAACCCGCGCAGATTGACGGTACAAGAGTCCCACAGCGGGGCCGAGCCCTGCCGCGTACAGCCCCGTAACTCCCACGCCAGCACCACCGAGTTTTTGAGTTCGTGGTACGACCGAAACGAGAAACTGTAGGATTGATAGGTCTTGTCGCTGCCGAGTGCCTCGTCGTTGAACAATGCGTCGGCCTTGAAGTAACGACCGGTGTAGGTATTGAGCGGCATATCACGGGTATCAAACTCGGCGTTCGCGCCCAGTCCCGCCGAACGCAAATCGACGCCCTGATCGAAACTCGAGGGCGGCGTGAAGTTCGAAAACTCGAAATTCTGTTTGGCCTCAATGGTCCGCAGGTTGAATCCGCCGTACCAATGACCGGCGAGCTTTCTGGAAAGCTTGCCGAAAAGGAAATTTCCCCTAACTCTCCAGTCGATACTTTGCTCGCCGGCGTCTCCATCGGGTGTGAGGAGGGACAACCGAAGGTCTGCGGCGCCGATTGCACCGGTGAAACGCCAGGTGTTGTTCTTCCAGTAATTCTGCTGCACGAGGGCAAATGCCTTGCTGTCATTGCTTGTGTACATGCCCCCAACTGAAGTTACAGACGCCGGCTGTAAGGCCTTTTGCTCATCGGTTTGCTTGTAGAAATAGGCGCCGCCAACGATCAGACCAGTGTCGAGCGTCGGGTTCGAAATAGGAATGGGCACGACAACGATGTCGCCGTGCTGAACTTTTAGTGGGGCCTCGTCCTCACGGATGTCGGGCGCGATTCCCGGACGAGTGTCCGTTTTAGCCTCGTCCGCGAAGACCCAGGACGTGCCGAACATCAGCAGACAAAGAAGCAGGCAAATTCGCATAGCCAATCAAAACCTCACGCGGGCGTCACCAGCCCGCCTTGCTATGGCTAAAGACTATGGGGCGGCGGGCAGCACAACCTGGTCGGGCTTGACATGGTAGGTCCACGGCACACCCGAATTCTTCCAGCCGTTCACCAGTCGTTGGCCCTGGTAGACACTGTTGGGGTCCTTGACGGAATCCCCTTCCATGCCGTCGGTAATGTTGTAGACGTTCCTGAACCCGGCTTTTGCCAGCATGTTGACGGCCATGGCGCTGCGCCCACCCGACCGGCACATGACGAGCAGCGTGTCATCCGGGTTGGCAATCTGCTGCACGCGCGAGACAAAATCCGACGTTGTCTGCATCGGAAACTGCTGCTTTTCGTTGTCCCAAACCAGCGACTGAGTCGCTATCGGCACATTCAACGCCATCTCGGGATGGCCGATGAAAATAAACTCTTCAGGTGTACGAACGTCAACAATGGTCACGTTGTCAGGCGCGGCCTGCCACTTTTCATAGGCCTCTTTCGAGGTCACGTAGAGACCGAGCGTCGTCTGCTTGGCGCCGGGTAGATCGCTCGCGGCCTGTTCGGTTACCGACTGATCATCCGCAGCCTCGGCGTTGCAGGGAACTGTCACCAGGCCAACTGCGCAGATCATGACGCCAAGCAAAGCGGACCGCGACCATTTGATTTGACTAAGCATGATATTGTCCTCCCTAGAATGTGAAACTCACACCAATCAGCGGCCCTTGCTCCGTAAGGTTGTATCGCTCGAAGCCGCCGCCTATCTCGTTGCTGCCATCCTCGTAGTCAAAGTCGATCAGGCGATAGCCGAAGACCATTCCGACTGTCTCCGAAGCCTGCCACTGGACATTGGCGAGCAGGTGGTACATCTGTTCCGATCCGACGCCGAAACCACCAACATCACCGCGCAGGTTGAGTCGCCAGTCCTTGCCGATGGGTCGGTTGTAGCGCAGGCCTATAGTCGGATCGATCCAATCCACATCGCGACTGGCGGTAACGTCAACGGGCACCACGTTACCGGTGTTTGTGACCTGTAGTTTTACACCCAGGTCAAAATAGGCGACGCCGAACAGGAACTCTGTATTCTCCGACAGCCGCCGCCCGACCGTGCCCATCAGGGTGAACTGATCAACGTCGAGCGTGCCCTGCAGCAATCCACCTGGCGTGGTTTGCTTCCCCGCCAGACCCATGAACGTGGCATCGGCTGAGAATGACCAGGTGTCATTCTCAGCTCGATACGCAGCCATCGCCCCAAACTCGAGCGCATCGAATACGTCGGAGGTGCTGAGATCGATGGGGACCTCGACCGGCCCGATCTGGGCCGTGCCGTCGATCGCCGCACCCATGCCATAGATATACAAACTGTGGCGCCAGTCCTCCGAACCGTCCTGCGCCGAAGCGCAGAACGGTGTGAGAAGAAGCGACAGCGCAGTAGCCAACGATGCTATTCCGCGATTTAGTTTCATGACTTAGTTCCTTATTGCGCAACCGGCGATTAACCGATGCGTCCTTGCATAGTAGGAATCTTCTCCATCTCCTTCATCTTAATGGCGTCCTCGAGCAACTCGGAGGCTGCTTGCTTAAAGAACTCCGGTGCGGCCCATGCTTCTACATCGAAGTCGTTCTTGATGTAGCCGTGCTTGAGCATGAAGTCCTTACCGATATTAACCATGGCCAGATTCTGGGCAGACAGGTTGGGCACCATGTCGACGTACTCGATGCCCCGGTAGGTATGCTCTTCATCCAGGTAGTAAGTTTGCTTGTTGAGAATCGCCGCGGCAGCACGCTTGTGCTGGTTGGCCCAGCGGCCGACCCGGATCATGCCCTTCATGAACGCTACGACAAGCTCCGGATGCTCCTCAGCCATCACATCAGTACACGTGATGATCGCCGGGATATTGGCCACTTGCAGCCGCCAATCGGGGCGCTTGGACAGATCTTCGATCGCAGCGAGTTTACCTGTCGCTTCCGACAGTTGCTGTAGCGGACCAGACTGAGTGTAAATAGCATCAACCTTGCCCTCAAGCAGCGCAGTTTCCAGCGGGCGGAAGGCCAGATCGTGCTTGTGGTCACGATTCAACTGCCAAAAGGACGGATTGATCAGGGGCCTCAGCATCTCGGGATCGTCGTACCAATCGTCCGGATACGGGAAATCGACCAACTTGACATCTTTTTCGCTCATGCCGTTGACCCTGAGCATCGCCAGAATGCCCTGGTGCTCCTGAATGCGCCACCAGTCGTTCTTGAGCGTGTTCAAACTCTTGGTGATGCCGACCTTCTTGCCTTTAAGATCGTTCATGGTGAAGATCTTGTCGTCGGCGCGCACCATCATACAGCCGCCCTCAAAGGGCACGTGCGTCAAGCCCAGCATGCGCGTCCTGCGGAAGTCTGCGTGAACGTGAATGGGTGGGAACAAGCCGCCGAAACGGATCAAATTATCCTGGTTGTGAATGTAGTGCGGGTACCAGTCGGTCTCGACACGCGAGCGGAAATAGGCATATTCGACGCCGATCTTGCCAAATTCCTCCGCGGTCCAGCCCAGCTCCTGGTCCACATTGCTGGCGGAAATGAGGGGGCAGTTGGTGTAGTAGACCTCTTTCCAGTCCAGGCTTACGGTGGTTGTCATTTTGCCGTCTACTTCTTTTTTCACAGCCCTGCTGCTTTCCGCCGCTTGCGCTGATCCGCCAGCGGCAGCCAGCGCAGCGCCGGTCGCAATTGCTGCGGTTGCACCCAACGCCTGGCGTCGGGTTACTCCATTCTCAATTTTGTCGCTCATGATTTCATGTTCTCCCGTCAACATATTCAAACCAGGGTGCATTGCATCACGGCCGCCACGGGCGCGATGCACACCTTCTGCCACTCGATGCACCTTTCTTTACAAAGCGACTAGGTAGTTTCTGCAAAAGATTTTCCAGCGGAGATAGGCCACGTGAAGAATTTTTCCGTACCCAGCTTTAGTAGGCCTCAATTGTCGATGCCTCATGAAAGTTGAGGTTGCAACCCGTTCAGCGCGATAGCGATACACATTTATTGACAACCTGTATTAGTATCATCTGCAACGCACAGCTAAAGAAGGGCCAAGCTAGTGGACAATCTGGCGAACAAACGACAATCCAGCCCAGGGATGCTGCTACGCGTTGGCGGTGCCTCGGAGATCGTTTCCGTTCTGCAGAGTTTCGATGTTGAACCTGACGATGTCCTGACCGCAGCGGGCATCGATCCGGCCATTTTCGGCGAACCCGGCAACATGATTACCTACGTCACCCGCGATCGACTGTTGAGGCAATGCGTTACCATTACCGGCTGCCAGCATTTTGGCCTGCTGGTCGGGCGCGCAATGAACCTGTCTTCGCTGGGGACGCTGGGTCTGCTAGCCAAAACTGCGCCGGATGTTGGTTCGGCGCTGCGGAGTATCGTCTCGTTCCTGCACATTCACTCTCAAGCGACAATACTTACGCTGAGGGAAGAAGACAGCCTGGTGACATTTGGCTACCACGCGTCTGTACCAGGACTGACGGCTGCGGACCAGACAGGGGACGGCGCGGTCGTGATGATGCTCAACGTCATGCAGGCGCTATGCGGTCCCGACTTTCGGCCTGTGGGCGCCGCATTCGCCCACCGCAGGCCGGACGATATCGAATCGTTCCGCAAGATCCTTCGCACCGGGCTTTTTTTTAACGCCGAGCAATACGCTCTCATGTTCTCGCGAGACTGGCTGGAGGTTCGCCCACCTGCCGCTGACCCCGAAATGTACAGCCTGCTGCAAGAGCAGATGAATGCAGCGGCGACATCCGATCTCCGCGAGTTTCCCGACCAGGTTAAACAGGTGCTGCGGACGGCGCTGCTGAGCGGCAACGCTTCTGAGGACCACATTGCCTCGATATTCTCGATGGGGACGCACACGCTTATTCGGCGACTGCGAACCGCTGACGCGAGTTTTCGCGAACTGGCCGAAGAATGCCGCGCTGATCTGGCGCAAGAGTTGCTGCTCAATACCTCACTGAGTGTTAGTGATATCGCTACGACGCTTGGGTATTCGCGTGCGAGCTCCTTCATCCGGGCGTTCAAAGGCCGGTGCGGCGCCACGCCGGGACAGTGGCGCGCAGCCCACGCGGATCGCTGAGCATACATCCATTTGCAGCCCCTGCCGGGTGCTGAAAAATTCTGCACGTGGGCTGTTTCCGCTGGAAAATATTTTGCAGAAACTACCTAGGTGCTTTGTAAAGAAAAGTGCATCGAGTGGCAAAAGTTGGGCGTCGTGGCCCGTCGTTTCCGTGGTCAAATTCGGACATATTCGAATCTGTTGACGGGAGTACATTGATCATGAGCACAAAAGAAACCAAGGGCATTACCCGACGCGAGGCATTGGGCGCAGGTGCAGTGGTTGCGGCCGGTGCCGCGCTTGCAACTGCTAGTGGATCAGCACAAGCGGCTGAAAGCAGCAGGGCTGTGAAGAAAGAAGTCAACGGCATAATGACGAGCACGATCAGTCTTGATTGGAAAGAGGTGTACTTCACCAACTGTCCGATGGTTTCGGCCAATAACGTCGACCAGGAACTCGGATGGTGCAAGACGGATTTTAAAGCGATGGGGATCGACTACTCCTATTTCCGGAGCCGCCCCGAGACCGACTTCTACCCACACTACATTCACAACCAGGATAACCTGATTCGTTTCGGCGGCCTCTATCCGCCTATCCAGGTGCATGCCGACGGCCGTCGCACCCGGTTGCTGGGCGCGACGTGGGTGCACGAGGGCGGCTGCATGGCTGTGCGTGAAGGCGATCCGATCTACCGGATGAAAGACCTGAAAGGCAAAAAGATTGCCCTCTCGAAGAGCATGAACACGCTCAAGAATGACTGGTGGCGCATCCAGGAGCACATGGGCATTCTGACTATGCTCATGATGAATGACATGACCATCGATGACGTTGAGCTCGTCGAATTCCCGTACCCGGATGACTGGTACAACGATCCGAAGATGCTGGCACCCATGATCAACCCGACCGATCTCTGGGGCGCGCGCGACCACAAGCGCGACCTGGCCTTCCGCCCGATGGAAGCGGCGCTGCTAAGCGGAAAAGTCGATGCGATCTATACGCAGAGCAAGGTGTTCCAGCATCTGCAGGAAGACACCGGGAACATCAGGGTGGTGGAAGACCTGTCCAGATACACGGACTACAAGCTGCAGGTCGCCAATACGCCCGCCGTCATCACGTGTACGGACGTCATGGCCGAGAAGCACCCGGAACTTGTCGTCGCCTACATGAAGAGCATGATCAAGGTGGGGCGCTGGGCCAACGATCACAAGGCGGCCGCGGCGGTGCTCCTTGACCGTCAGACCTTTTACCGCGACGCCGAGGACACCTACCAGGGCATCAAGGACGTGGACATGGTGCCGAACCTGTCACCCAAGAATATCGCCTGTATCACGGCCGGCAAAGACTTCATGCTTGAGTACGGCTACATAAAGAACGACTTTGATGTGGAGGAGTGGGTCGCACCTGAATTCATGGAAGCAGCCGCGAGGGAGTTGATCGAGGAACAGTGGACGAAAAAGAGCACGGAAAAACTGCCTGAGGCTACCGAGCTCCAGACATCGTCGCGACGGCTGGGTTAACCGGAAGAGTGACCCTCCGGCGTTGCGGCGGGGGGGGTCGTTTTGATAAGTGGTGGAGATTTCCCGTAACTGTTCTTTCTTTTATGAAGGAACGCGACGGGATGTCTGGTGAAGCCGGGCATCAGGAGTGCCCTGTGCCGGTCATTTCTGCCGTTAACGGATAGAGCGTGGCGCCAAAAAATCACATTGGGGTGCTTGTGGCGGCGGTTGCTGCGCTTTGCATATTGGCGCCTTCCGCTGGTGCACAAGCACCTGAGCCGATTGAGTCGGAGTCAGTCGAATCAAAGTCGGTCGAACCAGAGTCCGCTCAATCAGAGTCGGTCAGTGTCAATGTAGAACTCGACGAGCAGCTGATCGATGTCGAGGGGTCAATTGACAATGCACACGCGCGCCGCGGATATAGCGTGAATGGTGACCTGAGGACCAGCCTGGTTTTCTCAGGGAGTGATATTCAAGACCTTCGGGATATCCGTAACAACGACTCGTCATACGTTCGCGCGCGCTGGCGCATTCGTTCAACTCTCGGAATCACGGACATGCTTCGTGCTGGCATCGGCGTAGCCGGTCTTTGCTCAACTGATGACTGCGAGCCCGACCCCATCTTTCAACCGGACCTGCCAACCGGCTCCAGCATAAGAGACGGTCAGATCACGATTGACTCCCTGTTCCTTCACTCCTTTCGACTGCAACGCTTCGACGTCGCGGTCGGCCGTTTGCAGACAAAGTTTGTCGCCAGGGGCGGCCTGTTTTCGAAGTCGCTGGATCGCAACGACAGCAACAGTATGAATGTCAACTGGACCGACGGTTTGCATGCCACCATGCAGACCAGGCATGGCTGGGAACCGCATCTGATCGTGCAATACAACTCTCCGGATGGCGCGGGCAATATTCGCAAGGATCCTCTTGACTTCAGCAACAGCCGTTCCCGCGCGTCGTACTTCTTTGCTGTGGAAAACGTCGCACCCAAGCGCCGTATGGTGCAGCGTGGGCTGGATATATCCTACATGCCCTCATCGTTGGTGGTCGACGGACCGGATAGTGGCATCGTTGATGATTACTGGGGGCTGGTTGCAAGAGTGGCTGCTCGGTGGCCGATACGCGATGATGGCTGGAGGATTCGAGTGTCGAGCGAATTAGGTTACGCGCCCAATACTCAGACGAAGTCTTCCGAAAGCATCGCTGGCTCGGGTAACGTCGGTGGGGTCGCCTGGAATATGACCGCCAGCATCGTGGATTTCCTGCCAGACCATAGTGTTGGTTTCAATTACGGCCGGACAGAGGCGGGGTGGCTTATCTCACCGGGGTATGGCAAAAATGAGGAACTGTTCGAGGTTCGATATGTGTGGCGACCGCTTGATCAAGTAACGTTGGACGTTCGATGTCGATGGCGCGACCAACTTGAAGAAAACCAAGACCAGGACGCCGATACCAGTAAGTTTGATTTCTACGCCAGGATAACCTGGGCCTTCAAAATCAAGAAGTTTTAGGCGAAAAGCTGTCCACCACGGTCGCTGCAAAACTCGCCGGAAATGCCACCAGGATTGTGCGCTTCAGTGCCACCGCGGGGTCCTGAAACAGGTCAAGTCGATCAACCCCGAACAACAGAAGCGCTGCGATTAACAGCGTGACGGAATATGTTGCCACTACGCGATGCAAGAACGCATTGCGATTGCCCCGCACGTCATCGTGTTCATGCAACACGTAGATCAGTACGGCCAGGATGAAAAGTGAGGCAGATGTGAACAGCAGCGAATGGGTTAACGTAAGCTCCGTCCCCAGGTTCCAGACCTCTTCCGTCACGGCCACCGGAAAGCCCATGATGCAGCCTCCAAGAGCAATCTCAACGACGTCCTGCGTCTGGAATCTGGCTCGTCCAAAATGGTCTCCTCGACTTTCCGACATGCTCCCAACCCCTCTTTATCTCGATGCCACACGCCTGCAGGATATGCGGAACGCCGCGTGCGGTACCGGCCAATCGACCCAGCAGCGACCCTGCTGAAACGCACATGCAAAATACAGTCAAAGGCGCCGCATAGATCCAGTGCCCAAAAATCCATTTGCGTCCGATCATAGGTAAGACGTACGCGGCCAGGATGACTCCCGCTACCCAGCCAAAAACTCGACATTCAGCCTCGGGCTTGGTCGACTTTCTCGACGATCCTGCCTGCCGCGCCGCCGATTGTAATGAACGTAATACCGCTCATGAGCATCCGCACACCGACGAGCACACCGACAGCCCAAATGCCGGAGAACGGGAACTGGCGCCAGATCATGATGCCGAGCAGCAATGAGACGATGCCGCTAAATAACACCCAGCCCCAGCCATCGGCTGGTTTGTCGCCAAATGCGGCGATGATCTCAACAATACCTGTTGCGACGAAGTACACCGCAAGGAGCAACGTCAGCGTCCCCAATGCTTCCGCAGGCTGACTGACCATGTAGCCGCCGGCGAGCAGGCTCAAAAGGCCCAGCAAGGCAAGCATAAGGCCGCTGCCGAACGAGCCGGCCCGGAATACGAACAATAGTTGCGAAATGCCGCTGACGATGAGCAGGGCACCAATCAATATGGCGATCGACAATCCTGCGACCAGCGGCGAAGCCAGCGACACAATTCCGGCGATGACCAAGATCCATCCAGTCCACTTCGCTTTCTTCACATCCTTGCGGATAAAATCCAAAATACTCATGATCGTTTTCTCCCTTGGTTTGTTGTTTTTTTTTTCGCAGCCACCTATTTAGCGGTCGCTTTTCTACCGCTCCGGAAATACAAGAGTTCGGGTACAATTATCTACTATTTGACGCCGCGCTGCTCCCTACGGAATATACTAAGCTCTGCTGTTGAAAGATGTGTACTCAGCGTTAAAGAATGTGCATCGCATTCGCGCGACAGCTGACAAGGTGACAAGACGACGATCATCGATGGCTTTGAAGGAGACCCAGTGAAGGACCGGGAAACGAGCAACTTGTTCACAACGACAATTCAGACACGATCCACTCGATTGAGCTAGCCAATGTCCCGACCAAAAAATGCGCCTGTTTACCTGTTTATCCTGGTTGGGCTGGCATTGGGGCAGCCTGGAGTCACGTGGGCGCAACAGGAAGCTGATTCGGATCTCGTCAAAGTGGAGCCGGTCGCTCTTGATGTCAGCAGGATCGATCAGTCCTCTCCGCTCAGTACCGCGCGGCTCTTCATGCGAGCCGCCGACCTCGGCAAGTATGCAACAGCGTCCGAATATCTGGACCTGCGCTACCTGCCTGATGAGGTAGCTGTTGTCGACTCGCAAGTACTGGCGGAGCAACTCCACATCGTCATCTCGCGAGAGATGCGAATCGACTTCGGTGCACTGAGCGACGACCCGGGCGGTATGACGGGCGACGGACTACCGAGCTATCGCGATGAGCTCGGGGCGATCGATACTCCAAATGACCGCGTACCAATCTATCTGCAGCTCATCCCCGGGCCGGATAACTCCAATCTCTGGAAAATCTCGAACGCAACGGTTGCTGAGATTCCACAGCTGTATGCGGAATTCGGGTATTCCCCGTTTGTTGAGAAGGTACGGCAATACCTGCCTCGGGGGTCGTTCCTCGGCGCCGAATTATTCAAGTGGGCTATCGCGCTTATTACTGGAATTACGAGCGCATTCGCCTGGCTGGTTGTGACCTGGCCACTGGGATGGTCTCTGTCACGACACGATGAGGCCAATGCCAGGCGCATCAAACGCTACCTGAGGGGGCCGGTACCCGCCGCGATCTTCGTTGTTCTCGCCTGGACTGTATTGCGAGATCTTGGGCTCGGCGAAACGGCCGCTCGATTTGCCAATGGCGCGACTGTGACGACGATCGTAACGGTCTGGCTGTTGTTTGCGTCGATAAACCTATTCCGCGATCTGTATACGGCGCATCTTGAGTCGCACGGCAGGGCGCACGGTACAGTGATTATTTCTCCTGTGACGACAACCCTGAAGGTGATCATCCTCCTGCTGGCGCTTGTACTGTGGTTGGATAATATTGGCATCAATGTCACCGCGCTGGTTGCCGGGCTCGGTGTCGGTGGTCTCGCGGTAGCCCTCGTTCTTCAAAGGCCGATGGAAGATATGCTCGGTGCAATGACTCTGTATGTCCAACAGCCGGTGACTGTTGGGCAGTTTTGCACGTGCGGCGATGTCACCGGTACGATCGAAGAAATTCGCTTGCGATCGACGCGGATTCGAAAACTGGATGACAGCCTCGTAGCCATCCCCAACTCGGTGCTTGCAATGGCCAGCATCCAGAATATTTCGGCACGACAGCGCATACTGCATCGCCAGACACTTCGGTTGGCGCTGGACACAAGTGACTCAAAGATCAAAGCGCTGCTCGAAGTGCTGCGCGCAGCTCTCGAATCGAACAAGAACGTAACGCAAGACGATTGGCGAGTGAGGTTCGTAGAGTTTGGTGAGTATTCCAAGAATGTAGAGGTCTTTGCGTATATCGAGACAACCAATTGGCGTGATTTCCTTGCCATCTCGGAAGACATCAATTTGCAGACGGCGGCCGCACTCGGGAGTGTAGGCGTGGCTCTGGCTGTGCCTGTGTTACCCGGATGACCGGGGCGCCGTCGAACGAGAATCAGAGTCGGCGGTATACCAGTCGGCACGAAGTGAACACGGAGGGGCAATATTCATGAATCCCCAAAAGCGAACAGGCCCTGGTCTTGCAATCGGCCGAAAGCCGTTTTTTGTAGTAACGGCTGCATTGCTATTGTTGTCAGGTGCGTCGACTGCCGCAGCGCAATCCACTGAATTTGACAGGTGGAGTCTAAGCCTGGGGGTCTTCTTCGCGGACCGAGCGACGAATACACGCCTTGACGGTGAGGTACCGGGCAGCGGGACCGACGTTGATTCGGAGCACGATCTCGGATTCGGCAGGTCGGACTCGGTATTTCGTCTCGACGGTACGTTTCGATTCAATGAGACACACCGCATCGATTTCAGCGCCTTCGATTTGTCCCGGTCAGGATCGAAGCAAATCACAGAAGACATCATTTGGGACGACACTCTCTATCCTGTCGACGTCAGGATTGACGCGAATCTCGACCTGAAAATATACAAGCTGGACTATACCTGGTCGTTCATGCGTCGAGAGAGAGGCTATTTGGGTGTAACTGGTGGTCTCTATATCGCAGATATTGCTTCCTCGATCGCGGCGGATTCGATTGGCCTGAATTCGAGCCACGCTACCACGGCTCCTTTGCCGGTTATCGGGCTACGCGGACGCTACGATTTTTCCGAAAAGTGGTCGTTGCGCGGCAGCGCTGAAATATTCGCCTTCGAGTACGGTGATTACGATGGCTTTTTGTATGACCTGTATGCCGCCGTCGACTATCAATGGTTCGAACATATGGCGATTGGCCTCGGCGTGAACAGCGTGAGAATGGATCTTGGAGTGACGAAGAACGCCTTTAATGGTGACCTGGACTGGCGTTATATTGGTGGCCTGATGTTCTTCAAGTTTGACTTCTGATGTGTCACTGGAAATGAGTGGCAAATCAATCTCGCTGAGTTTGCTGGCCGCCGCTTCTGTTTCAATCGGTTCTTCGACAAACTGGATCAGTAATTGAACCTATTCGGGCGCTACTTCACTATCGATTTCTCGCGAAAGAAGGGTCTCAAACCAGCGCTCTGTTAGTGGCCAAGCGCCAAAATCCGGGCTGTGCGCGTCGCTACAACACTGGCGCAGCAAGTCTCGATAGATTCACGCCCAGGCGCCACCAGAATGATTTTTTGCTCATGGCATCCTGATCGATGAGAACAGCGTGTTCAAAGTCGCGCTCGAACATATCCTCCATCTGGCTGGCGAAGCCTTCATCGGCGATCAGCGCTGTAACCTCGAAATTCAGGCGGAACGAACGGTTGTCGAAATTGGGAGTTCCAACTGTCGAAACGCGATCATCGATAAGCATGACCTTTTCGTGGAGAAACCCAGGCTCATAAGAATAGAATTTGATGCCAAGGTCCTTAAGCTGATCAATGTAGTGAAATGCCGCGAGATAGACGGGCAAACTGTCCGGCTTGCCGGTGGTAATGATACGTACATCGATGCCGCGCAATGCCGCCAGCTGAAGCGCTTTCATGACAGCCTCGTCAGGCACGAAATACGGTGCTGATAGCCAGATCCGCTCTTTCGCACCATTTAGCGCCGCAACGAAAAACAGCCCCGCCACCTCGAGACTCCTGCTCGGCGAGAAAGGCACGATCATCGCTTTCAGGTCGCTGCCCTCTGCCTCCGTAGGCACCCAATTGACCGCTGGCAATTCACGTGTCGCCCAATTCCAGTCTGCCAGAATTACCGCCTGGAGCTGCATGACAACGGGGCCGGTGAGGCGGACGTGCGTGTCGCGCCACGGATGAAAATCCGGGTCCCGCCCAAGGTACTCATCGCCAACATTGTGACCACCCACCCATCCTGTCACACCGTCCACCACGACCATTTTTCGATGATTGCGAAAGTTCACCTGAAAACGATTGTCATTCCCCTGCGTGGGCTTGAATGATGACACTTCTACGCCGGCCGAGCGAAGCTCATCGACGTAGCGACTCGGCAGTCCGCTACTACCAATCTCGTCATACAGGACATAAACACGAACGCCGGCTCTCGCTCGCTCGATCAGTGCTTGCTGGACGCGTTTGCCAAGTTCGTCGTCGTGGAACATGTAGAACTGAAAAAGCACATAGTCCTGCGCCTCGGCAACGCCAGCCAGTATGCTGTCAAAGGTTGCATCGCCATTGATCAGCAACTCCGCACTATTGCCGCGCGTTATTTCGGTAGAGACGAGACTCCTGATGGCATCATATTCCGCGTAAGTATCGCTACTCGGCACGATCCACGGTTCCTGGTTACTTTTGAATTCCGCAATGGTGCCATCGATTTCGTCTTTCTGTTCTTCGTAGGCCTCCACCATGCCTTCAAATTTGCTACGCCCCAATACAAGGTAAGCAGGTACGGCCAGAAACGGCACCGAAACCAGAGAGACGGACCAGGCAATTGCTCCTTGTGACGTACGTGTGGTCATTACGGCGTGAACAGCCGCAAGAATACCGACCACGTAAAATGCCGTCACAATCGACGCGATCATTTTCGTTTTCCTCTTTTTGGTCATGCTCATTTGTCCTGTCACATTTTGGGGTCGCTTGCGGCCTTGCTGTATCCGAGCCTAAACAACCGGGGCCTGCCGAGATCCAGGTTGGTCAAGTCCAGTTCCGTCAACAGCTTCGGTGAGGCGCAAGTGCTATGAAAGCACAACCATCATCACAAAGAGAAGAGTCCAATTTTCTAATCGCACAGGCTCTTCCATTTCAGACCTCCCTTGTCTGATTCGACCGTCCGGTAAGGGTCAGCAGCCGTCGTTCAATATTCTAGCACCTGGGTGATTGCTTCAAGTGCGAGCTCGGCCATCGGTTCGACGTAAGCTTCAAACTGCGCCGCGTTCCTGTTCGACGCGTTGCCATCTGCCGCACGCTTGGCGACGCCCTGCACAATCGCGGCCAAACGGAAAAAACTGAACGCGACATAGAATTCGAAATTATCAATGCCATCGATTCCCGTTCGTTCGCAGTACGTCGCGACGTATTCGCGCTCGGTCGGAATGCCCAATTCACCGAGGTCGCAGCCACGCAGGCCGGAAATATTTCCGATGCGCGCCGGCATTCGCAGCTGCATGCACTGGTAGCCAACATCCGCGAACGGATGGCCGAGCGTTGACAACTCCCAGTCCAGCAACGCAATGACCTTCGGTTCCGATGCGTGGAAAATCATGTTGTCCAGTCGATAGTCGCCATGCACCAGTGCCACACGGCCGTCGTCTGCCGGCAGGTTGTCAGCCAACCAGCCGATTAGAGTCTCCATCGGCGCAACGTGCCGCATTTCGGAGGCACGGTATTGGCTGCTCCAGCGCTCGTACTGCCGCTCGAAGTAGCTGCCGGGCTTGCCGAAATCGGCGAGTCCCGCTTGCTCAAAATCCACCAGATGCAGAGCCGCCAATACCCGGTTCATCTCGTCGTAGATTGCGCTGCGTTCCGCCTTGGCGACTTCGGGTATTGCCGAGTCCCAGAATATTCGACCATCGCAGTACTCCATGATGTAGAACATCGAACCGATGACGTCGCGGTCTTCGCAGAGATGGAACACTTTGGCGACCGGCACAGCCGTGTCCGCGAGCGCGGCCAGCACACGGTACTCCCGATCGACGGCATGAGCGGACTTAAGCAACTTGCCCGGCGGCTGCCGGCGCAACACGTAGTCGCCGGAATCAGCGCTCACCTTGAAGGTTGGATTGGACTGCCCGTCCGCAAATTTCTCAATACGCCGCAGGCCTGAAAACCCAGCGACGTTGCTATCGAGGTAGGGTCCGAGAACCTCTGTGGATAAAGTATCAGTGGCGTCCGGCAAGCCCAGCTCTCTACAGCTTCGCCGTGGCTGCAGCCAGATTTCGCCCAAGCTGCATCATGTGCACCTGGTCCGGGCCATCGGCCAGCCGTATGGTCCGCGCAGCTGCGTAGGCATGCGCAAGGAAGAAGTCCTGACTCACGCCACCGGCACCGTGTATCTGTATCGCTCTATCGAGAACCGTACACGCCATCGTCGGCGCTACGATCTTGATCATCGCGATGAGGTCTTTGGCTGCCTTGGTGCCGCCTTCGTCCATTCTTGCCGCGGCCTTGAGTGTTAAGAGTCTTGCCTGTTCGATCTCGCAGGCCGAACGGGCGATGTCCTCGCGCACAGATTGTTGTTTGGAAAGTGGCCTACCGAAAGCGACGCGGTTCTCGGCACGTACGCACATCAATTCAAGTGCCCGCTGCGCCATACCAACCAGGCGCATGCAATGATGAATTCGGCCTGGCCCCAGCCGTCCCTGGGCAATTTCGAATCCGCGACCTTCGCCGAGCAACAGGTTTCCAGACGGTACTCTCACGTCCTCAAAAGTTACTTCCGCATGCCCCTCCGGTGCGTCGTCGTAGCCGAACACCTTCATCGGTCGAACTACGCTCACGCCCTCGGTATCGATGGGCACGAGGATCATCGACTGTTGCGCATAACGATTCTCGTCATGCGGATTGGTCTTGCCCATGACAATCAGTATTTTTGTGTGTTTGTTGCAGGCGCCACTGATGTACCACTTGCGACCGTTGATCACATACTCGTCACCATCGCGCACCATGGAAGTCTGCACATTCGTCGCATCGGATGACGCTACGTCCGGCTCTGTCATCGCGAACGCTGAACGAATCTCGCCGTGCAACAGCGGCAGTAGCCATTCTTTTTGTTGCGCTTCATTGCCGTAACGCGCCAACACTTCCATGTTGCCGGTATCAGGCGCGCTGCAGTTAAACACTTCAGAAGACCACAACACCCGGCCCATGATTTCGGCGAGCGGCGCGTATTCCAGTGTCGTCAGGCCAGCACTGAACTGGCCATACTCTTTCGGCAGGAACAGGTTCCAGAGACCGGCCGCCTTCGCTTTTTCCTTGAGGCCGTGCAGCAAGGCTGCGGGCTCCCAACGATCGCCCGCTTCAACCTGCTGCAGGTACAACGCTTCATTCGGGTAGATATGCTCGTCCATGAACGCCAGCAAGCGCTGACGCAGGTCGTGCACTTTCGGGGGAAAATCGAAATCCATTATTTGCTCCGGGGGTATGCGGTCGCCTACTTTTTGATTTCGACGGCTTCCGTGACCACCCTGATCTGGTGCGGACCGCCGTTCATGCCGGTCTCGAAGTGCACGGATGTATGGCCTGCCGCTGTCAGTGCATTGCGGATGATTTCCTGAGTTGCGGCGTCAATATCCTTAGCACTCATGATCATGACGCCGTCGCCGGCCATCATCGCTTTGTGCCCTTCATGCACCATGCCCTCATGCATCACCTGGACATCAACTGCCTCATGGACTCCACCATGGTCACCCAGCAACGGCATATCAATCGTCTTACCATCGACATCGAATGAGTAGCCATCTTCATTGCGCGTAATCAGTATCGGCCGGCCTTCTTTGTCGACAACGGAACGATTTTCCCCGACCTGCATTTCGGAAAGACTGAATCCGAGGTCATCGCCGTCCAGGGTCAGTTCAGTTTCGCCGTCATCGTCAACAGAGATGACTTTGATTTCAATCTTCTGGTGTCCCTGCTCACCGGCATAAGCGGCGACGGCGAAAAGTACGGTCGCCAGTAATAGTGCAATCGGTTTGCTGATCATTTTGGAGTCCCCATATTGTTGTTCACAGCCTCAGGATGCTCGGCCAGTCGATAGAGTCGCACAAATAGCTAGCGCTGAACCCGACCGGAGCCATCGCCGCCCATCAGGTTCGTCACCTCAGATACGGATACCCTGTTGAAATCACCGATGATCGAGTGTTTGAGGCAACTTGCAGCCACGGCGAACTCGAGCGACTGCTGTCGGTCTTTGTAGGCGTTCAAGCCGTAGATGAGTGCCGACGCGAAGCTGTCGCCGCCGCCTACTCTGTCGACGATATCGGTGATCTCATAGTGGCGGGATAGCTTGAAGCTGTCAGCGTCACGCAAGCAGGCCGACCAGCCGTTGCGATCGGCGCTGTGAGATTCTCGCAGGGTTATCGCTATGACGGACATGTTCGGAAATTGCTTCAGGACTTTTTCACTCAAGGCCTCGTACTTGGCCGTATCGAGTTCACCGCTTTCAACATCGACGTCCACGGTAATGCCGAGTGACTTCTGGCAGTCTTCTTCATTGGCGATGCCAACATCGACAAACTTGACCAGCTCCGTCATCACTTCGGGCGCGGTCTTTCCATATTTCCAGAGTTTTCCGCGATAGTTAAAGTCGCAGGACACCGTCACGCCATGCTTCTTGGCCGCCTGAACCGCTTCAAGACTCAGCGCCGCCGCGGATTCACTCAACGCAGGCGTGATGCCAGTGATGTGCAGCCACTTCGCGCCGGTGAAGATCTTCTTCCAGTCGAAATCGCCAGGTTTGGCTTCGCAAATCGAAGAGCCTGCTCGGTCGTAGATCACTTTTGACGGGCGCTGATTGGCACCGGTTTCGAGAAAGTAGATACCAACCCGGCTGCCACTGCGATTAACGTGCGCGGTATTCACACCAAAGCGTCGCAACTCGCGAATCGCGGATTCGCCGATGTCATCTTTGGGTAACGCACTGACGAATCCGGCATCGAAACCGTAGTTGGCCAGCGCGACCGCGACATTCGCTTCACCGCCGCCGAAAGTAGCTTCAAAGCCTGGAGACTGAAAGAAGCGTTCGTTGCCCGGCGTCTTCAGCCGCAACATGATTTCGCCGAAACTTAGAAATTCACTCATCGTTAAGCCCTCGCTTTCTTCGCTATGCCTACGGCTGCTGCCGCGAGCTTGGTTATGACATCGTAATCACCGGCATCGATTGCATCTTTGGGCGTTAACCAACTGCCGCCACAGGCGAGTACCGCTGGAACCGCAAGAAAATCGGACAGATTCTCAGGGGAAACACCGCCGGTCGGCATGAACTTCATGGTCCGGAAAACACTCGATAGAGCCCTGATTGCCGGTATTCCGCCGGCAATGGATGCCGGAAAGAACTTCACAGTATCGAGGCCGAGGTTGTAGGCGCGCTGCAGTTCGCTCGGCGTCATGATGCCGGGGTAAATGGGTACGCCGTGCTTTTGCGCCACTGCAATGACGGCCTCGTCGAGGCCGGGAGAGACGATGAATTTTGCACCACTGGCGAGCGCCGCTTCGGCCTGCTTGGCAGTTAACACTGTGCCAGCGCCGGCAATCATTTCAGGCACCTCGTCAGCCACAGCCTGCAGACACTCCAGCGCTCTATCGGTGCGAAACACGACCTCAACAACGGTTAGACCGCCGGCTGCCAATGCACGGGAGGTTGCGACAGCGATGGCCGGGTCGTCCGCCTGAACCAAAGGCACAACGCGGCTGTTTGCGAGTAGTTCATTGATATCTGTCATTGTCTTTTATCTCTCAGTGTGGTTCCATATGTGGAACTTAGTTCTACAATGTAGACTATTAAGCCCGGTCGTCGAACGACTGTCAATAGCTGACCAGGACACCGCTTGATGAGCGCCATCGAAAAAGGGTTCCAAATACTCAAGGCCGTCACGGCTGCGCCCGACGGCTTGTCGTTCAGCGAGATCGTCGAGACGACGGATGTGCCCAAGGCGAGCGCCCACCGGCTGCTCAAAGAGCTGGTCGAGCTCTCCGCACTGATTCAAAGTCCGCTATCGCGCCGATACCAGGGCGGTTTGCTACTCGCGAACCTGGGTGCCGCCGTCACCGCGGACTATAACCTGCGACGGGTGGCGCGGCCGCATTTGCAGGCCATGCATGACGCTGCCGGCCGGGTGGCCACGCTGGGCATTCGCAACGACGGAGTTGGTATCTATCTCGACAAAATCGAGGCGCGCGACTTTGGCATCCGGCTGCACTCCGAGATCGGCAAGAGCTTCCCGCTGCATTGCACCGCCATGGGGAAAGTCATGCTCAGCTATGCGGACACAGAAACGATACGGCGGATTACGAACCGCAAGCTTGAGTCCTACACGGAAAACACAGTCACCGATGGCCGGCGGCTACGCAAGGAACTCAAGCAGGTCGCGTTGGATGGATATGCTATCGATCGCGAAGAAATTACGCGCGGGCTGATATGTATCGCGGCCCCGATATTCGGGATCGGCGGAGAAATTGCCGGCGCTATGAGCTGCACATTCCCGAGCTACGTTTTTGACAACAAGGGAATGGACGCGGAGATCGAAATTGTGACGCGCCACGCCCGAGCCGCGTCCGGCCCCTCTTCCGTCTAGGGCGACTTCGAGGCGACAGCGGCGGTAAAGACGACATCCGTCGAACTGTTGAGCGCAGTCTCGGCAGAGTCCTGAAGAATACTGATCACGAAGCCGACCGCGACCACCTGCATCGCGACATCGTCCGAGATGCCGAACAATCCGCAGCTCAGGGGAATCAATAACAACGATCCGCCCGCGACACCGGATGCACCGCAAGCGGACAACGCGGCGACGACGCTTAGTAACAAGGCAGACGGCAGATCAATCGAAATTCCCAGGGTGTGCGCCGCGGCGAGAGTTAATACCGTGATCGTGATAGCCGCACCGCCCATGTTAATCGTCGCACCGAGCGGTATGGATACTGCGTAGGTATCCTTCTCCAGGTTCAGGCGCTCGCACAAAGCCAGGTTGACGGGAATGTTTGCCGCAGAGCTGCGCGTAAAGAACGCCGTAACGCCACTTTCACGCAAGGCAGTGAACACCAGCGGGTAGGGATTGCGCCGGGTTCGCACCCAGACGATCAAGGGATTGACGAGCAGCGCCATGGCCAACATGCAGCCCAGCAACACCGTCAGGATGCGCGCATAGCCGCCGAGCACCGAGAGCCCCGACTCCGCAAGGTTACCTGCGACAAGTCCGAAAATACCGATAGGGGCAAGTCGAATAACAATACGCACGATCTGTGTAACCGCCGTAGCCAGATCAGCCAGTGCCTGACGCGTAGAATCGGCGGCCTGGTGCAGGAATATGCCCAGCAATACGCCCCATACGAGGATGCCGATAAAGTTACCCGTGAGGATTGCATTCACCGGATTGTCGACCAGCTTCTGCAACAACGCGCCCAGGACTTCAGCGATGCCCTTCGGGGCGCTGGCACTGACATCCGTTACCTGCAACGCGAGCGTCGTCGGGAACGACAGGCTTACAGTGACCGCGAGCAAAGCCGCCGCGACCGTGCCGACCAAATACATTAAAACGATTGGGCGCATCTGCGCCGTGTGGCTTGCCTTGCGATTTGCGATCGCCGCAGCAACCAGCACGAGTACCAGTACCGGTGCGACCGCTTTCAATGCCGAAACGAACAAGTTGCCCAGCAGCATCGACGACTTCGCTGCCGCCGGTGATATCTGCGAGAGGGCGACACCGGCAACGATGCCGATCGCAATTTGCAGCACCAGGCTGCCCGAGGTGATCCGCTGGATCAGTGATTGAGTACTCATGGGTTCACGATACTATCGTGAATCCGGCGGACTACCTAACGGCCAAAGCGATAACTGAACTGCAAAATGATCGCACTCAGGTCGGGATACTCAAACTGTCCGACCTGGTTGCCGATCAATCTGTCGGCCGGAATACTCCCGTTTTGCTGGTACAACTCCAGTCGCACACTCATGTCGTTGTCGTTCCTCGTCTTCCAGCCGTATTTGAGACCTGCAGTAATCGCATCAAAGCTGCCTAGCCGATAGTCCGCGGACGCGTACTGTGGCAACGGCGCACCATCGACCAGACCGACCTGATAGAAACCGGCCTCAGTCTGTGTGTAGTAACGCAAATGCGGTTCGAGGTAACTTTTTTCGCCGAGCGGCCAGCGCAGCCTCAGGTCCACCGTGTGTGAGTCGATATCCCAGTCATCGGTCATGTAGCGATACGACGCATCCAGCACCTTGCCGTTCATGTAGTACTTCGCCTGCGTGTACAAACTGTGTTTGGCTCTTTGATCGGGACGGCTTTCGAAAACGTATTCGTGCGATGGACCTAGCGCCCCCGGCGACGGCGTCCGTGGCACGACGTCACCGGTGATGCCGTCGACCATGCTCACGATTTTGTAGGGGTCGGTCAGATACCCGGAAGAGTCACTGTACGAATAGTTCGCCTGCACAAGCAGATTTCGGGATATCACCTGCGCGACGCCCACAACGACATCGACGACATCCTTGTCCTGCGTGCCCAGCCGGTTGCTCAAATCGCCCACATCCAGCATGGATGACAACGGCATCGGCGCACCGCCGACGGCGTCCACGGAGTCGGCCGAATAGGCAAGACCCGCCGACACGGTCGTGTTGCGTTGGTTGAAGTCCCGCGAGATTTTGGCATTCGCACCGAGGTGCAGGTAATCGAACTCTTTGGAGCCACTGAAACCGACGTCAACCTTGTACAGACGACCCAGTGGCTGAGTCCAGCCGGCACTCAACGCAACCCGTGTATCTTTGAACGTGTCGTCGAGCGCGAGGGTGCCAGGGGCTACAGTGAAAACATCGTTGCCCGATGGGCGCGTAAAAGTCTGCGGAACTGCCTGGTACTGGCCTCCATTCGGCGTCGCGCCGGTCAGCGCGTCCACGGTCAGCCCAAGGGTCAAAGCCCTGTCATCCATAAAGGCGCGGGTCGCCAGAACGCTGATACTCAGGTCCTGAACTCTGTCGGCGTCCTCGCCGTAGTACAACATCGACGTGTTGAAATCCCAGGCCGGCTCTTCCTGCGCCTGTACCGCGGGCGGGCTAATGCCGCCCAGTAGCGCGCAGGTCGCCGATGCCAACGAACCCGATATCGAGCGACTTTTAATTGCAGCCACAGCCGCCACCTCCGAATCCGCGGCCACCGCTGGACGCTTCCTTGCTGAAATAAATGTGATCGTCAGTTGCCGCTTCCAGCGCATCGGTGGTCAGCTGCATCTCTTCTTTGGCGAGGATGTCGCGGTCCCAGGGCTCAGTACCCATGGATGAACACCCGGCGCTCAGGAGCAGCGTTAGAACAATGGTGAGTATTTTCATGGCTTGTTCCTCAGGGCCGCAACGATGGCGGCCTCATAGTCGTCGGTCTTTGCGGATACGAAACCCGCATGGCGCTCGATGACAGTGCCGTCCCTGTCGATCAGGAAAGAGCTCGGCATTGCTTCAACGCCGTAGTCACGCGCAAGCTTGCGGTCGGGGTCGTAGGCGATAGTGAAGCTGGCCGGATACGCCTGCAGGAACTTCGCCGCGTCCGAGGCTTCGTTATCGAGGTTGACGGCGACGATGACGAGCCCCTCCTCACCGTACTTCTGCTGCATATCGTTCATCCAGGGGAATGAGCGTCGGCACGGCACACACCAGGACGCCCAAAAATCGAGTACCACCACCTTGCCACTGTAATCGCTTGGCTGGAACGTTTCGGTCGCACCGGCGGCAATTGGTATACAAAGAATAAGGAGGGCAATCAGCTTTCCGAGAGCACTCAAGCGAAAATTTCCATTTTTCAACATCCAACTCCTGTCGACCCAACTGATGCTCAGCAATGGCGCTGATTCTAGTTAGAGCGTGCCGATCGGAAAATCCTTCGGCAATACAGAAAAATACTTAGAAGCGCCAGATTACGCCCAGCGATGGCACCATTGGCAACCAGTACGCCTCATCTTCCATCAGCATTGATCCGGTTGGAGTGGTCACCATGGAGTACTCCGTACAACAGGCGTTCTCGCGATTGGCGAGGTTTGATACTTCGAGAAACGCCGTCAGATCTCCGCGACGTACCTTGAATTCACGACTGATGCGTATATCCAGCGTGTGAAACTCAGAGTACCGGGTTGCATTCAATTCGTCGGCCGGCATCAGCGTTTTTGGCCAACCGGTGTGAATTTCGCCCGCCGCACTGAAGTCCCATCGCCCCCACCGCCAACTCAGCCCGGCCTTGCCGGTATGTGTTTGATCCCAACTTCGAGGGATCTTTCCGGACAGCGTTGTATCCCGCACCTCGGACCAGGCGTAGCCGATCCACCAGAACAGGGCCTCACCGCCATCACCCCGCGACAACATCATCTCCGCGCCATGGGCTTCTGCTGATAGCGGGTCACTACGGTAGCGGTCGAATTGCAGCTCGGGCAACAGCGTCAGCGAATTGAAGGCGTTTTCGAAACGTGGCCGCACGACGCGAAAACTTTTTCGATAATAGGAAAGGTCAATATCAATACCGTTCCGCAACGCGTGCTTCAGATTGGCAACGACATGTTCGGCGCGTTGTGCCGGAAAGAACGCATCGATGCCATCGCTGATTTGCAATTCGTTGATCTCCTGCGCCTGTGAAAACTGGCCCCACCCCAATCGAACTTCGCTGCGCTCACCAAGCTGGTACAGGAGACTCAGCCGCGGACTGGACTGTGTATCGTCTTCCGCCGTCGTGTAGCTTTGATAATCCCAACGCAGTCCGGCATCAACGATCAACTTCGGATGCAATTGCCAGCGCGCTTCAAGGTAGCCGCTGTATTGCGCGCCTTCGGGCACGGCGTCAATATTTGTTATCTCAAGCGGAGCATTGTCCAGAATCTCGTCGAACGGAGCAGTCACGAGCTTGTTCGAGCGAAAACGATAGTCTGCTTCCTGGCGTTTGCCATCAACGCCGAAACTCAGCATCCAGTTTCGCGACGGAATGTAGGTCCAGTCCTGTTTAATGCCGACCGCATCAAATTCACGCGTATCGTCCAACGAACCACTGACAATGCCGGGTAAATCCAGCGACCCTGTCCGGTGGTTCGAAATCCGGCTGTAGGAAACGATAGTTTCGCTTCTCAGGCGATCATTCCATTCCGCCAGCCACTTAAGCCAATACACACGATTGTCGTAATTGGCCGCGGTGAATTCGCCGCGATCCGGATCATTCAGATTCAGCGTGTCGATGGAGGCCAGTACATTGGCGCTAAATTGCGTGCGCGGACCGAAGTCCCAGCCGGCGTGCAGGAGATAGTCCTGGTATTCCGGACTGCCAAACTCCGGGTCAATAACATCCGCAATCAGATCGAGATTGCCGCGCCGCCCTGCAACCAGCCAGTCGCCCTGATCCTGATCACCAAAAGAGCCGAGCGATAATACGGACGCATTAAAGAAGCTCAGAGACAATTCGGTTTCGGTCGATTTCTGCGGTTCTCGCAGGCTCATGTTCATGACGCCACTCATACGATCGCCATAGCGTGCGGGATAAGCGCCCGAATAAAAATCAATACCATCAACAGAGCTGGAATTGACAATCGTCGCGACCGACTGAAAGTCTTTCAGATGATAAGGCTCGTACAAGCGCAGGCCATCGAGCAGAAACAAGACCTCGTTCACCTCGCCGCCGCGGATGTGGTTACGAGACGAAATACCGCCACTCGCTGTGCTTGGCAGTCGATTCGTTATGCGAGTGACCTCTTCACCGGCGGCCGGGATGCGCGTCGCAAGTTCACGGTCCAGGTAAGTCTGCGTGCCCGCCTGCCGATACTCGAGGCGATGCAGGCTGGATGTAACGACTATTTCCGAAAGTTCGGGCTCCATTATTGCCGCTACGGGAACGACATTCGCAGTCACCTGACGCTTCTTCACCAGCCAGGCGTTTGCCGGACCCCTCTCAAGTATCAGTCCGTGTGCCGTCAGCACCTCACCGAGCCCGGCCATTGGGTCGGTCAGATCGGGCTCAAGCTCTAGCAACATGTCATCAGTGACAACATCGCTGCTGAACAGGATCTGATAGCCCTGGGTTTCGAGGCTCGAGAGCAGTTCCGACAAAGGACGCCCCTGCCAGGCATCAGTCGCGGCGATCAGCAGTTGAGGGAGGCAAACCAAAAACATTGCCCAGGCAGGGTGGCGAAGAAAACGCATCCGCGAATACTAGAGGAACGCCCCCGATTCGCCAACGGCCGAATCAGGGGAATGTGTCGCCGGGCGTACCGTCACCAATATCGGCTAATTTTCAATAATGATCCGATCGTTCTCAATTCTGTAGTGAACGGTTGTCGTTGCCAGAATAGCGGCTAGAGCCTCGTCGGGGGTCAAGCCGTCAATAGAGCCGTGCACATCCGTGCGCATCGCAGCCATTCTCGACTCATCGCTATCGAACCGCAGCTCTCGTCCGGTTTCTCTTGCCGCCCATTTCAGGAAATCGAGCAGCGACTTGTTCGTAAGATTCAACGCCGGGGTCAGGTCAGTGACCCATTCCCAGTATTCATCGTGCGTATCAATCTCGGTGACAGAGGCCGGCTCGCCTGCCGCCAGCTTCAAGCGTTCACCTACTTTCGCCGCATATCGGGCGTTCTCATCCTGTACGTCGACCCGACCTTCGCGAACAGCAACCTCCAATGATGCGTCACTCGCGGTTACGGAAAACTGCGTGCCGACATCTGTAACGAGACCGAAGCTGGTTTCAATTTTGAGGCCGCCGTCGCGATACACAAACTGGCCCGAGTCGGCATAAACACGACCGTTCAGTAAGGTAAATTGATCGACCGCATCCATGCGGATGGTTGTATTCGCATCGATGCGCAGAGATTCGCTGCGCGCCAGTAACAAGCTCAGCCCTTCTTCAGGACCCGTGCTTATGGTCTCACCGTTATAGACGGTTGCTCCCGTGGCATACCGGGAGCTCAGCGGTCCGTCACTCACGACCCGCGATACCGTTGCAACAGACTGTAACGGTGCTGTGTCAGGCGGAGCCATGATGTAAACGGCAATTGCGGCAGATGCCGCGACACCCAGTGGTAATGTCCAGCGCAGAAATGCCGCGCGCATAGAGCCCCGCCGCCAGGTCTTGTGAACTTTCTCATAAACCTTTTTGCCATCCGGCTCAGCGGTCGCCGTTTGCCACTCTTGCTGCACGCGATGGTAAACCCTCGACTCCACACTTAGCGGAATCTCCGGGCGCTCGCCCGCCAGCTTGATCAGCCTGGCCAGTGATTCGTTGTCGTCGTCGCTCATCACATCAATCCACTATGAAATTCGGTTCTATGTTCCATATCGCTCGGAAGCGCTCTTTGAATGCTTCCCTCGCACGGCTAAGTACGGACTCGGCCGCTTTGTTTCCTACACTCAGACTCTTCGCAATTTCCGTCACACTGCAACCCTGAACGTACTTCATTTCCAGGGCTTGTGCGTAGTTTGCTGGCAAGTGCTCCAACGTCACACGCACGAAATTCGCTATTTCCTCTCGACGCCTGGCTGTCTCCGGCCGACCGTCATCCGCGGCGACCGATTCGAGTGCCGCCTGAACAGCGGGATGATCCTCGATCGGAATATCCTCGCGTTGTTCCAGCTTGCGCTGGCGATATACAGCGCTCGTTTCGTTGCGGCAGATCTGGCATAGCCAGGTGAAGAGCAATGCCTCGCCCCGGTAGGTGCCCATCTTGCGAACGACGATGCACATCGTACGCTGCACAATTTCTTCCGCGAGCTCCTCGCTATTACCAACTCGCGTCAACGTAAATCGAAACAGCCTTGGAAAGTATTCCTTGAAGAATTCGTCAAACGCGCGACGATCGCCGGCCGCCACCTTGGCGGCCAGCTCTCGGTCCAGCACTACTTGGGCAGTAGTTTCATTCACGTTACTTCACACCTTCGGGAGGTAGGGGGAGGACCTCCGTTACTATTAGAGTCCGGCTAGCGCCAAATCCTTCGGCGGCAAACGAAATAAAGATTGCTCATAGGCCATAGAGGACCAAACGGAGTGTCCCAGCGCCCGTGCTACAAGGGCATCGTCGTAGTCGGCTGTTTCTATCATACGGCCGTCGGCATAACGAAACACACTGACCGGCAGGTCTTTTTGCAATACCACCAGCTTCTCACCCTCGAGATAGGCCTGAGTCGCGTTGAACTGCATGATAGCCCGCCCCGGCTCGCCCGCTACTGCCGGCGCCGTCAGATCCCGGCCTATCATAGGGTGCTCAGACTCAATGCCAATCAACGACAACAAAGTCGGACCGAGGTCTATCTGGCTCGCAATACGGCCGATTTCACCGGGCTCGATCGAACCACCCAGTATCAGGCCGGGAATATGGAAGCGCTCCACCGGGATCAGATCGTTTCCATAGACTCGCGAATTGTGATCCGCAACGACCAGAAAGACCGTGTCCTCCCAATACCCCGACGCCATCGCTTTCTCGAAAAACTGACCCAACGCAAAGTCCGCATACTTAACCGCGTTATTCACCGTGTTCGTCTCAGCATCATACGGCTCGATCCGACCCGCCGGATACTGAAACGGCGAATGATTCGTCGACGTAAACACCACACTAAAAAAGGGGTCAGAGCCCTTTTTCTCGAACTCCTCGTGGGCGCGCTGGAAGAGATCCTCGTCTGAGACGCCCCAGGAGCCAACGAAGGCCGGATTTTCATAATCCTTCTCGTCAACCACGTGTTGAAAACCATTGTTCATGAAGAAGCGGCGCATGTTGTCGAATTGCGCTTCACCGCCATAGATGAAACTGGTGTCGTAGCCATGCTGCGACAACAAACCTGCGAGCGTAAAAAAGTTACGCTGCGATTTGGGTAGCTTGACGACACTTTTCGACGGTGTGGGTGTGTGCCCGCTAACAATCGCTTCGAGACCTCGTACCGAGCGAGTTCCGGTTGCGTACAGATTCGTCAGCCAAATACCTTCACGCGACAAGGCATCGAGCTTCGGAGTCAGCGGTAAGCCACCCAATGAACCTACGAATTCCGCGCCGAGGCTTTCCTCGATGATTACGACAAGATTTTTTGGCTTGGCAAAGTTATTGCGACTGTGTTGCATGTGCATCGTCGGCAGACTGTCGGAAGTAAAATCCTCGGTCGACACCGTCATCGACCGCCGAACTTCGTCCGTCGCTTGCTGATCCGGCATTTGCGAGTAGCGAAAACCGCCCTCATCCTCGTGCCGTTGCTCATAGATCGCATACAAAACCGTATACGACGAGTTTAGCGCCAAGTCATTGACCATTGGATCGCTGGACAGCGCGACCGTACTCGGATTAACCGGACGGTGGTCGAGAGTCGAACGAATCAGTCCCACACATAACACGAGCAAGCACGGGAACAGCCACGCGGCGCGGATGAAGCCAGTCGCTTTCGATGCGTTGACGAGGTCTCTGAACTGACGGAACGAAAACACGCCAAGGGCTGTCACGAACAGCGTCGCTATGATCAATGGAATTTTGTAAGCCGCCCATAGCGTTGCCGCTACCTCCTTCGGGTATTCAAGATACTCGACAAAGAGGATGTTCGGTCGCGAATCGAACTGGTTGATAAAAGATGGTGTACTGAACTCCATGAAAACTGCGGTCAGCAAAGCCACCGGCAAGTAGATTCGAAGCAGCAGTCGCCAGGCGGGGAACAGTCGCTCATTGGAGGCGAGCACAGGAAATGCCAGCACCGGGACAACCACTACGATACCCAGCAAGAGGAGATCGAATCGCAAGCCCTGAAGTAAAACCGGCGCCAGCATGCCGGCCTCAACGACCCGGTCCCATTGCCATGCGACCAACATTAGTCTTGCAACGGACAAAGCCAGCAACAGTCGCCAGGCAAACGAGAGCAAGGGAGACAGAGCTGAGAAGTCTCTGCCTGGGTTATGCAATTTATTCATGGATTAGAAGCTTTTCTTAGTGGAAATGTAGAGTTGCATGCTGTCGATGTCGTCGTGACCATCGAGCGGAAACGCGAGATCTATATGGATCATTCGGCCGACTCCGGATCGATCACCGCCGAGCCGCAGGCCGATACCGACATCGCGCAGCAATTCGTTGTCTGACACGGACGGCGCGCCGCTGCCCCAGGTTCTGCCAGCGTCAAAGAAGACGGCACCACCAACACGAAACAATCGGAACGGATACCATTTGGTGAAGAGCCTCTGTTCCACAGTCAGCAGCACAGCGCTGTCGCCGGTCTGGTAACGCAAGGGGTAGCCGCGAATACCTGAGTCGCCACCGAGTTGTACGTAGTTGTCGAGGTCGAGGTTCTGGCCCAGAACGCCGCTCAGTCCGACATGAAACAAGGACCTTTCGGAATAGCGTCGGAAGTAGCCGGCGCTCATCGTCAACTTGACGTTTTGCAAGTCGCCCTGTTCAAGACGAGCTTCCAGATCGCTGTCGAGCATCAGAGAATGCTTGGACGAACTGCCGTATCCCGTGTGGGCGTTCATGTTGATGATCCACGCATCACGATCGGACCCAAATTGCTCGCTCGCGTATCCCAGCCGAGCGCCAAACCGGGTACCGAAATAGCGGTCCTCAACCTGATGTATCTGGTTGACGTTACTCGTCTTCTCGAACTGGTCTTCGACAATCTCGAAACCGATGGTCGGGTAGTGAAGGATGCGATCGGCCGGTATGAGACCTGGCGGATAGAGGGATTTATCTGCGGTCGAAAACAGATGCGCATCGGAAACATAGCCAACCGAGTAGCGTCTCACCCAGTTGCCCCGCAGCCCCTCGGACCAACCGTACCCAAAATCCTGGGTACTGCCCTCGTGACGGTATTCCGATGCCAGCTCGCCACGGTCATAAAACGAGTCCACGCGGTCAAAGTCCTGAAAATAGATTCGGTTGGAGCTTTTGGAATCCAGCGAGTAGAAAGGCTTGCCGAAATCAATCGCGTATTCATGCCCGTCGCTGTTGTTCGAATAGAGCGCTGCCAGGCCGTACCAGCTGTCACCGAGATTCTGATCCTTGAATTTGAGAATCTTCGAATCCCGGTCGGGGTCCGATTTGAAGTCGAGCTCGACCATCACGCCTGTGCCGAGCAGGTTTGTTTCCTTGATGCCTACCGAGACGTCCGACGCTCCACCCGATTGCGTATAGGACAGTTTGGGCATCAGCGTCCAGGTGTCCGTTGTGGCGATCTCGAGATCGACGACGCCGCCCTCTCGCAGTACGGGCGTAACTGAGGCGTCGTGAATGTAACGGTTTGCCCGCAGAATCCGCTCCGACTCTTCGGCCGCTTGCGGCGAATACTCGTCACCGGTCTGCAACAGCAATTGTTGTTCAATCACGTCGGCGCGCGTCCTGATGTGAATGCGATTCGCGAAGCGGTAAAGCGCCCCGCCTTCGGCTGGGTTCGTCAGGTCGAATATGTTCTGGTTGGTGATCGAGATATCGCCAACTACACCTTCGATCGGCGGTGGTGTAATCAACAGGGCAGCGCCCGATGCTCCCAGAATGGCCTGGTCGTTGTGGATGTCTGCCTCGCCACGCGCCATTGATGCGCCACAGAGCAGGCATGCAGCCAGGATCCAGTGTGCTGGCCGGTGTTCCGAGCGAAAAGCGTTGATCCGTACGGGTACTGCAGTGGCCAAAGTCTGTCTCCGCTTGACAGGTACTTATGTGGGATGAGGCCGAAGCGAAAATCCTTCGCGGTATTTTCCGCGACAGGCCGAAAGCGGAACGTCAGCGGACACCCCTTCGATGAAAATAATTGCTCAAGCGGCGACTGATTTTTGCGGCGGGTCCGTCCCATGTATTACGAGCACAACCAAATCGGACCCTACTCAATGCCCAAAATCAGACTTGCCCCCTGGCAACTTGCCATGGTCGCTGCCGCATTCATCGTTGCCGCGAGCAACAGCAAATTATTCGGCTCCCTGTTTGGCAAACTCGACCTCAACTCGCTAGCCGGCGCAGGTTTCTTTGCGACCTTAGTGCTGTTAATGGCCCTGGTTCTCTTGGCCATCTTCCTCACCGTCGGTTTCGGCTGGTTATTGAAAGCGGTTATTGCTTTGTTCCTGATCGCATCAGCGATGCTGGCCTATTTTTGCAATGAACTGGGTGTCGTATTTGACGAGGGCATGCTGGGCAATATTGTCGAAACGGTGCGCGACAATAATATTGCTGAAGCAACTGAACTCGCTTCAGCACCATTGCTTGTTCACGTATTTTTGTTTGGTGTTCTGCCAGCCCTGATGCTCAGTTTCGTGCAACTGCAGCAGAGAGCCGTGCTCAGGGAGTTGGGTGTTCGTGCTGTGGTTTTATTGAGTGGTCTTGTTCTTCTGGCTGGCATTACTTTGCCGAACTACCGATACCTCACCTACTTCGGACGTGAGAATAATGACCTGGTCGTCAATGTCACACCGATTTACCCGTTGGTATCGATGGTAAAACTGGTACGAGACAACCTTCGACCCGAGCGCCAGTTTCATGTCATCGATGCGGACGCCTTTGAGCGCAACACCAAAGAGCGAAGGTCCATTGGCATCATGGTGGTCGGGGAAACCGCTCGCGCAGATCATTTTTCGATGGGTGGATACGGCGTGAAGACTAACCCTCGCCTTGAAGAAATTCCCGGTGTGATCTTTGCGACAGCCAGTTCCTGCGGAACATCAACGTTATTTTCTGTGCCCTGCATGTTCTCGATGCGCAGCCGAGCCGACTACAGGCCGGATGAAGCCAGTACTGAGTCAAATGTTCTGGATATATTGACGACTGCCGGAATCCGGACTGTGTGGGTTGATAACAACTCCAGTTGCAAAAACGTCTGCAACCGGATTGAAAACTCGAACCTCCGAGATGAGCCCGACGAGACCTCGGAGCTGTACAGCGACATGGGATATTTCGACGAGATCCTGCTGCAGAAAATTGATCCTTATCTCGACGCAGAGGGCCCGGACATGCTGATCGTTCTGCATACTCTCGGCAGCCACGGTCCCGCGTATAGCCGTCGTTACCCTGCCGAGTTCGGCGTTTTCAAACCGTATTGCCAGCAGGCGTCGCCGACCGATTGCACAACAGAAGAAGTAACAAACGCATACGACAATACCATCGCCTACACGGACTACCTGTTAAGCCAGTTGATTCAGAAGCTGCGCGACAGGTCTGACGACGTCGACACATTTCTTTTTTATGCCTCCGATCACGGCGAGTCACTCGGTGAAGGCGGAATTTATTTGCACGGCCTTCCGTATGCGATAGCGCCGGATGCGCAGAAAGATGTGCCGTTTATTTTCTGGGCATCCAGCGACTTCTATGAAAATCGGCTAGGCAGCCCTAAACTCGTCGCGACCGCCGGCGACGAACGACTCTCGCACGACAACATCTCGCATACGCTATTGGGCATTTACGACGTCGACGCAACTTCGTACTCACAGGAGCTGGATGTGTTCGCTGGCGCGATCGATCCGGATCGCCGACGTCGCATGGCCTCAGCGAACTCCAACAAATAGCGGCGCGGAGACTGAAAAGGGCTCTGACCCCTTTGTGGGTGTTGCGGCGAAGGTTTTTTTTCGCTGCGGACTCTTACAACCATGGGCGCGATCGGAGACGCATGAAATGTGGAGATGCAGGAAGACAGGTACGATGCTTGCAATTGCTGCACTGACGTTTACGTTCGCTAACCCTACTCAGGCCGAAAGCCTGACGGATTCGCTATCAAGCATTGAAGACGGTTGGGCAAACGCCGCGTACGAAACTGACGATAAGCAAAAACAGCGAGACCTGCGCCGGTTGCTGGATGAGATCCGCGGACTGCACGAGTCCTACCCCGCAAAGCCTGAGGTTGCCGCTTGGCACGGTATTGTCGCGCAAACGTACACAGGCTTGAAACCCTCAATGAGCGTTGCGAAAGAAGCGCGCGATGCGCTACTGAGCGCGGAGTCAATCGACCCGCTCGTGCTTGACGGCCAGGTGTACGCGCACCTCGGTGCCCTCTATTCGAAAGCGCCGTCCGGTTTCGGCGGCTTCGGTAGCAAAACTCGAGGAATTGGCTATCTGTGGAAGGCGATTACCGTCGATCCCGATGGCATTGATAGCAACTATCTGTACGCTGAGCTGCTCTATAAAGAAAAGAATTACGCGGCCGCACACGAGGCACTCTTGCGAGCGACAGTAGCGCCACCTCGACCAAACCACCCGAATGTCGATAGTGCGCGCAAGCTTGAAGTCAGAAATTTGCTGGCGAGGGTAGAGCGCAAGCTCGCAGATCAGGGCTAATCAGTGCGCCGCTTAACCCGGCGGCATGCCCAGTGGCATTGCATCCAACGCACGGTTGAGGATCATGTGCAGCCAGATACTAAGGCCGTAGCCCAGCGCGATCGCCGGGGTCCACTTCAGGTGCGTGAAAAACGTGTAATGTCCACGCGCCTGGCCCATCAGGGCTATGCCGGCTGCTGACCCGATCGAAAGCAGGCTGCCACCAACACCTGCCGTCAATGTCACCAGCAGCCATTGCTGAATACTCATCGCAGGGTGCATTTCGAGAACGGCGACCATCACCGGGATATTGTCGACCAGCGCCGACATCAGACCGACCAGCACGTTGGCGACGGTCGGCCCAAGTTCGCCGTAAATGTAAGCGGACAGGTGTTCCAGATAACCAATAAAGCCAAGACCGCCGACGCACATGATGACACCAAAGAAAAACAGCAATGTGTCCCACTCCACTCTCGAAACTTCTCGAAAAGAGTCGAAAGCCGGCGTGTCCCCGATCTGACCGTACTCTGGCGAATCCGTCGCCAGGGTCTGGTGCGTCTTGCGCAGATAAAATCCGAAAATTTTAAGACCAGCGAGGCCGGTCATCATGCCCAGAAACGGCGGAATATGGAGGAAATTGTGAAACGACACCGCCGTGACTATCGTACAGACAAACAGCAGCATGATACGTTTTGCACCACGTTTCATATTCGACGTGTCGTCCTGCCCGGTACTGGAAGGCACTGTTTTTGACACCACCCAAGACATGAGCAAGGCGGGCACCAGAAAGTTGACGACGCTGGGCAGGAAGAGCGCAAAGAATGTTCCGAACGGAACGATGCCGCGCTGCCAAACCATCAGCGTAGTAATGTCTCCGAAGGGACTGAATGCGCCACCGGCGTTCGCTGCTACAACTATGTTGATGCAGGCTATGCCGATAAATCGCGGATTCTCCTTACCGATCGCCATTACCACGGCACACATGACCAATGCGGTTGTCAGGTTATCGATGACGGGCGACAGGAAGAACGCCAGAATTCCGGTAATCCAGAACATCGTGCGGTAGGAATAGGAGTGCTTTGCCAACCAGACGCGAAGCGCGAGAAAAATATTGCGCTCGCTCATCGCGTTGACATAGGTCATCGCAGCAAGCAAGAACAGAAACAGCTGTGCGAACTCACCAAGGTATTCCTCAATCGCATCCGCAGCCGCATGCGGCTGGTCACTATCGGCGTATTGGTAGGCTATCAAAGCCCAGATAATGCCGGCCGCGAGCATGACCGGTTTTGATTTACGCAGGTGCGTGAATTCTTCTGAAATGACAAGACTGTAGGCCGTAACAAACAGTACGATTGCGGCGATGCCTACCCAATGCGCAGTCAGATCCATCCGCGCATCGTACGCCAATGCAGCGTAAGAGCTAGTCTTGCGTAATCAATTTCGATTTGATAATGGCATGCTGCCCGGTACTGTTGTAAGGGTCGCCACCCCGATCATCATCGTCGCTTATCGAGAGTTCAGCGGGTCCGGCAAGATTCGTTCTGATTACGCGTACATCATCTTTGTCGGCCACGATACGAATCGATTCTTTCTTGCCAGCCAAGTCTGATTTTAGATTATGTGAATTCACTTTCTTTCCTTCCAACTACGATGCTTCGAGCCTATTTTGAACCGTAGTTGTCGGAAAAATTCAGTCGCCCATCGGGCACACAACACCGTCCGTCGGATAGTCGCCGCCGGTCGGGTTATTGCTACCGCTGATCGTGTGTCAGGCTTTGGCGTCGGCGTCCGAATCGTCAACGAGATCGTCAAACCCCTGCTTTGACTTCGGCCAACCGTGACCAAGATTCAGATCACGTTGTGGGAACGGAATCTCGATGCCGTATTCCCTGAACTTGGTTTCGAGCTGCCAGAGGTAGGCAGCGCGCGTGCGCGTTGGACGTTTCGCCCCTTGTCGGTTCACCCAGACCAGCAGCAGGAAATCCAGGCTGCTGTCGCCAAAATTGACCAGCCAGACATCCGGTTCACGTCCCTTCATATGCGTCAGTGTGTAATTCACATCGGCGGCGGCTTCCAGGGCTGCTTTCTTGACCAGGTCCTTGTCGCTGCCATAGGCAACGCCGAAAGGTATTCGCACTCGCAGAATGTGCTCTCCGAGCGTCCAGTTCGTCAGTTTTGTCGTTACAAATTCGGAATTCGGAACGACAATGTCGATATTGTCGTTGGTATTAATAAGAGTACTGCGAACATTGATTGCCTTAACGGTGCCCGTGAGCCCGGTATCAAGCTCGACGTAATCACCGACGCGCAGTGAATGTTCGAACAGGATGATCAAACCCGAAACGAAGTTACTGACGATTGATTGCAAGCCGAAGCCGATACCGACACCCAGTGCGCCCGCCACAATCGCGAGGTTGCTGAAATCGAGCCCGATGGAGGACAGCGCAATCAACATCGCAAAAATAACAATTGCGTAGTGTGTCAGGCGTCCGACGGTATATAGCGAAGCCTGGGTGCCAGCATTCTCGCTGCGGCTGACTCGACGTATGCCCATACGAGTCGCCCGGGAAAGCAAAAAGGCGACCAGCAGAATGATTAGTACACGCAGGATGTCGCCACCGGTGACCGGGGCCTCACCGATGGAGAACAGGGTAACGTCGCCCAGGCCGATCGCACGCTGAGTCAGCAATTTCAGGTTTCGGCTCAGGCCCGTTAGCCACGACCGGAATGCGCCCGAGTATTCTACAAGCGCACTGTCGACGGCCCGACTGACCAGTTCGAGGTCCGCAGTCCTGTCGTTGAGCTCGCCCAGTCGACTAAGCGTGTCCTGCGCTGTGCCCAGGCGCTGGTCCAGTAGTCGACGTGCCTGCCTGTTCAGGCCATCCTGATCAATCGTTTGTACAGAAAGCAACTCGGCCTGAGTGTCGCGCCGCCAATCGGCCTTGTTGTCTTCGATGCTTTGCAATAACTCGGACCACTGCAAAGCCTCGTCCTGCAGATCACCCAGGTCCGGCGCAGCGCCAATCGCGAGTGCTGTCCACCAACGACGTGCCTGTACTTCTGCTAGGGCGACTTCGTCAAGAGCCAGAGTTACCGCTGCGGCGACAACTTCCTGCAAGTGCAGCTGTTGATTCAGGCGATCAAGCTCCGTATCGAGATCCAGACCTGTTGCCGCCAGCGAGGCGGTCCGAAAGTTTTCCTGGCTCTTGGCGACAACTGCCTCTTGCTCGGCAACCTTATTGATCAGCTTGAAGAGCCCAGCCTCCTCCGGCGTCGTCGCGAGTCTTTCAAGTGCAAAGCCAACACGCTCATCAATCTTCGACGCATAATCTGCGGACCGCTGATACCGCTGCGTCAGCACTTCCAGACGCCTGATGGATATGGCCTGAGCCGAGCGGAACTGAATCAATCGCAAAGCCGCGAGTACGCGTGCGTCACCGGTGGCCGAACTCACGTAGTCCTTGAACGCCTGATCGCGACGCCGAGTGGCCCCATCCAGAATGCGCTGCTCGCGTTCTACTTTATTTTGCTCATCGTTGGCGCTCGCATCCGCAGCCCGGGCTTCGGCCGCTACTGCGAGGAGTTGGTCAATGGAGTAGCTGACTTCAGGTTCCGGAATTGCCTGCGGATTCCATTCCGGTTCTTTATGCAGCGCGAGGTAGGCACTCATATTGTCGTTGATCGCGTCCAACGCAGATTGCGCAGTCAACTGATTCGCATTGCTCAAGCTACTGGTCTGGGCGCGGATACCTTTTAGAAACTCATCGACTTTCGCTGCGCCGTCATCGCCAGGCCGCTCAAAGGGAGCCCACCACGTGGCAACCAGAGACCTGAGGTCGGGTACAAGCGCTGGGGCTGCGCTTTCCCGCGCATCCTGAGCATGACTGCTACATGCCACAACCAGACCCATCAACAGGGCGATTGCGCGTATTTTGAAAGACTTTGTCATAGCTACGCGAGGATACTTTATTCGTTCGCTAACCGGTATAAAGGTTTTTCCGTCTCAAAGACCGTCGCAGCGTAGTAGACTCTGCCCCGTATGGCCAAGAAACTGAAACACGAAAAAGAGCTCCTGAAACTCGCGCTGGAAATGATTCTCGACGAAGCGGTGGCGCGCGGTGTAGTCGAATTTGAGGCCACCGACTCGCACGACCTCAAGATCCAGTATGCCTACCGGCTGCTGGTCCACGACAAGGCGATTACACCTTTGCCCAACGAGCAGATTTCCCTGCCGAACATCAAGCATCGCCTTGCGATGTGGGTGACGCACAAGCTGCCGCCCGGTCACGAACTGTTGAGCTGATCGCGATTTAACGCAGCGCCAAAGCCTGCTCTATTGCGTCCACGGCTTTGCGTTGAAAGTCTGCGAAGTCGCGATAGTCCTCCGGTGCAAACCGCGCTTCAGACGCAGCGTAATCGAATTGTATCTTCCAGCTTCCGTCTTCCTCGACAACTTCACGGCGCCAGTTGCCGAAACGGGACTCTCCCGCACCCGGCTTCTTCGTCACCGCATCCAGCTTTTGGCCGGACGGAAACTTGAGTGACGTGGTCGCGCTGAGCCGCAGTGGATAGTAAAACTCAAACGGGAAACGACGATCTGCCACACGATCGAATTCCAGGTAATAGGCCTCAAGGAAGCTCGGCACGTCAAAAGTACGATCAGTTTCGAGCGGCAGCGTGTATTCAATTTCGATGATCAGGTCGAAGTTCGCGTCGAATACATTCTCGACAAAGTGGTTAGTGAGTTCTGCGTCGGAATAACGGCTCGCAACCCAGCGTTGCAGTGACGATTGCATTTCCGAAGTTTCGATCGAGCGCAGCTGGCCACGCATTTCCGCGGCCTGGTAACCGCTAAAGCGGGCCGTTTCCGTTACCTGGATGTGTGCGTCGCCAGCTGGCTCAACAACGCGATCGATATTTAGGCCTGTGAGTTCCGACGCATACTCCGGAATCTCGACGAGTTCAGAAGTCTCGCCAAGAATTAAGGCTTTGTTGCCGGCCATCGACCGCGGCGGCAACTGGCCGAGACGCATGTCCTTATCGGTGGTGTCGATGAACAGGCGCCCATTTTCTGTCGCTACGGCAACGATGACGTGATCAAACTGGTCGGTGTTGGGTAGCTCGGGAACCACTGTCTGTTGCAGATTAACGAGCGCGAGTGACGCATCGATGCCGACCGCCTCCATCATCGTGTACAGAAGGACCGCGTGATCTTTGCAATCGCCATAACGATCGCGCATCGTCTCGCGCGCCGCCTTCGGAATGTAGGCACGGCGTCCGAACTCAATTGCCTCATAATGAATTTCGTCCTGCACATAGGCGCTCAGAATTTCGATTTTTCGCGCCTCGCTATCGATACCCTCGACAAGACGGTTCGCCCGGTCACTGACGCCGGTAAGTTCCAGCTTGGCCTGGATCTTCGCCAGGTACTCGGCACCAACCGACTGCCAGTCCGCACCCGTCGTCCCGAGTTGCACCCAGGGCAGGATCTGGTCGATATAGGGCTGCAGCGGCTCCCATCGAAACGGCAAAGGAGATTGCAACTCCCACACCAGCGACCCACCTCGCTTAACAGGCTTTGAAATGCCATTGACCTGATAACGAATATCATCCGTTTTGCCGGTCACGAACAATGCGCTGTAAATAATCGGTCGCTCGGAAGCCATGTAAACGGTTTCAAGCGGAAAGCTGCCCTTCTCGACAGAGGTTTGTTTACTAACGATGGCCTCGATGAGCACGCCGGGTGCAAGACTGGGTACCGTCAGATGCACGGTCTTCTCCGTACTTGCCTTATAGCCATCTTCGTTGTTGGTAATGTAGTAGGTATTGATGTCACCTTCGCCGATCACAGTGCCTGCAGCATCGCGCACAATCAGTGAATTGACGAATAACTGCTCGTAGGCCGGATCAAAGTCGAACTCCAGCGTGCTGAAACTCGAAACGCCGTTGTCGTCTATGATGCGAATTTTTCGATACTGCGTTTCCCGAAGCGTATTCCCTCCGGAAAAATCGTAACCGCTGATGCGACTTAAGAACTCGGCCCCATAACCTTTCTCTGACGACTCGGTGTCGTTCGCGGCGAATATCTTCTGCATATCGCCTGGTAACGGAACCGCTTCGATCGCCGCCCTGATCGTGGAGATGTCGCCCTGACCCAGCATCTGGTCGATAACTTCGAGGTACTCGCGAAGCTGTGCATTCCCCGGCGAATACGTCAGCGCCAGCTCAAACGACTCCTTAGCTGCTCGATAGGAGCGCAGTTGATATTCGGCGTCACCTTTATAGTAGTAGCTTTGCAATGACCGGTAGCCGTTCTCTATAAGAGAATCCGCATGCTCGAGCACCTCGGCCGGGCGACCCATGTCATCCAGTATCGACATCCGTTCGTAGACGAGGTCCGCATTGAACGGCCGCCCTGTTGTCATTTCATTGAGTAGCGACAGCGCTTCGTCGTAACGTTCACGCCGACTCAGTAACTGGACTTTGAGCAAACGGGTCTTGTCATTGACGCCACCAACCGTGTAATCGGCGTAGCTGCGATCCAGCTCCTCCCACAGCTCCGCGGACGCCAGCATGCCAAGGAAGATCGAAAAGTCGTCATCTTCCCGGTAGCCGTTCGCAAACAGTTCGCGATAGATTCGAATTGCCTTTTCATGGTCGTCCGTCTGGTAAGCGAGCCACGCTTCCCAGCTGCGCACGACATCGTTGGCGGCGAACGGCGCCAGGCGCAGCTGCAGCCAGTCGCGCGCTTCATGATAGGCATCAACGTCAGCCAGCGCGCGGAGCGTGTTGGTGACAAACGTCTCGTCCGTCGGAACCAGGTCACTGGCCGTAGCAAAATAACGGTATGCATCGCGAAAACTTCTTGCTTCGTAGTAGTGCAGACCAAGCGCGTTCAACAGGTTGGCATTGACCAACCGCTCACCGTCGCTTTCGTATTGGCGCTCGCTCGCACTGGACCTGTCGAGAATCTCGAAGTCGTTCCAGAGCTTGTTCAGTCCAGCCTCGGTTTTCTTGTCTTGCTTCGGACCCCAGGCGGCGAGCGTATAAGCGCAGCGGTCGTTCGCAATTATCCAATGGTGATACAGGAAATCCTGACCCTCTGACTCCTCAGTACCGACAAACAGCTTTCCGGTTGCACCATCTTTTTCAATCTCGTGCTCTTCAGCGATGAAGTCGGATGGATAATCCTCACCAAACTGTTGCATCATGATTCGGTAGATCGCGACAGCCGTTGGTCGTTCGCCTTGCCAGCAAACGGGCATTACAACGGCACCGTAACCGCGAGATGACAGCACACCGATATCAGCCGTGTCATTCGATTCCCTAAGGTCAGACCATTCGAACCACGTACTTGCACGCGCCCTGAATCGATAACCAAAAACCTCAGAGCGATAGTCCCGAATCGACCTTGGGTCGGACGGAATTCCAATATTCGCTGCACGATCAGGGATCGAGAATGCCGCCATCAGTTTTGCCGCTTCTTCCCTGACGACATCTTCCTTTTCGCCCGTGGCAAACGTCAGGAGTTGATAAGCGCGCTCACCATCAACCGTTGCCGAAACAATATAGACAACGGGCATGCCGGCAACTTCTGCATAGATCGCCTGCTGAAAAAACCGATGACCACCGGCTTCAACGGTGCCAAGGTCCTTAACCCCCTTGTACTCGGCATCTTCACGATTTTCGATTTGCTGCATCATTGCCAGTTGGACTAATTCGGCATAGTGCTCGCCATCCGGCCCGGCACCGAGCTTCTCAACCACCACAAGTGAAAAGGCATTGGGGCTAAAGCGGATGGCGGCAAAACTTGCGTCAGGAACCTGCTCGGAAAAGTCGACGTAGGTATACGCTTCGTCCGCGAGCTCCAGGCGGTAGTTGTGAGCCTCGCTATCAAATACGGTTACGCGCTCACCGATGCGCTTGAGGTAAGGCTCATCGCCCATTGCGGTTGCCGGAACCATGAGCACCGCGAGCAGGACGTTGGCGCAAAGCAATCGTTTCGAAATATTCATTCGAGCGGATTCTACGCGGCATACCGCCGTATTGCTCATCGAAGAACAGCTCACGGGCCCGCGTTTAAGTACTTTCGACGTATTCAAGGTAGCGTCGAAGCCCGAAAACCCTTCTGTGAAGAATCTTCGGGCTATCGCCTACGTGGACATTAACGCTGAGGGCAAACTGATGGAGTTCATGGAGACGGTTGCCGTCAATCGCGGCATGCGTGTAAGAATATTTTCGAGTGTGGATCAAGCCCGGGACTGGCTGACAGGCTTAGACGGCCAAATCCGTCAACAGTCATGATTTCGCCGGCTACTTTGCGGCGAGGGCGGCGGCCGCGGGTGCCATTTTAGCATTGTCGTGGTCCGCGCCTTTCACAACGAGGAGCTGCCAATTGAATTCCAGGCCAAGGTCTTCGGCCTGCTCTTGAGCAACGCGGTACATCGTTAACCCTCGCTCAAGGCGGTTCTGGCCCTGCAAGTTAGCCTCAGGCGTCTTACGCAGACTTGCATCGTTTTCGTCAATGTCTTCGCTACCGAGCAGGATGACGAGTGGTTTGGCAAAAACACTCTTCAGCACCGCGTCGTCCAGCCCGGACTTCGACAAACCGTAGGGGTAATCAATATCGGTAGCCGGCAGCGTGTACCAGCCGGCGTTCGCCGCGTAGTAGCGACTGACTCTCGCGTCCGGCACGTAGTAGAGGTAGCGATGTACGAACTGTGAACCGGCGGAATGGCCGTAGATCATGTAGGTCTTCTGCTCGCTGCCCACCCGTTTCAAAACTTCGTCGAACATTAATTCAATTGCGGAGAAGGTCCACTGCTCCGATGCTCTTTGCTGCTTTGAGTTTGGCTCGAAGACATGGCCAAGCTGGTATCGTGCTGAGCCCTCGAAGTCCCGACTTGAGAACTCCGGTACGACCACAATGAGACCCAGCTGTTCACCCAGCAATTTCCAGTCCGCGTAATAGCGCTCTGCAGCTCGACTGTTGCCGTGCATGACCACCATAATCTTTGTCGCCGCATCAGCCGCATCGGGTTTATAGACCCTAACGGGGAAAGATGGGCCTTGCCACGCATCGAACTGCCACTGGATTTCCTCGGCGACGACGCTTCCGCCGCACGACAACAACAGGGCCGCCAATGCGAGTCGCACTGACTTCATCCGGCCAACAACCATGGCGCAACGAACAATGAGATCAGCGTTACCATGATGATGCCGAGGATATTGAGCACGAAACCGGCCTTGACCATTTCCGGAATACTAATCGCACCCGTAGCAAACACGATTGCGTTCGGTGGCGTTGCTACCGGCAACATAAACGCACAGCTCGCTGCAATTGTAATTGGCACCGTCAGAACGATAGGCGGCACGCCAATCTGAAAGGCGATGGCCCCAACGACCGGCAGCAGAGTTGCTGCTGTTGCCAGGTTGCTGGTTAGCTCGGTGAGAAAAATGACAAGTGTCACAGCAGCCACCACCAGTACGACAATGCCAAATACGTTGAGTGGCGCCAGGCCTTCACCGAGCCATAGCGCAAGGCCCGAATTCTTGACGGCGGCCGCAAGACTTAAGCCACCGCCAAAAAGTATCAGGACGCCCCAGGGCAGCCTGAGCGTATCCTCCCAGGTCATTATTTGTGGTTTGTCGCCGCGGCCACTGGGCAACAGAAACAACACCACAGCAGCCGTCATCGCGATCGCCGCATCGGAGAATCCGCCGAGACCCGCCCATTTCAGCAGCGGTCCCAGCATCATCCAGCTACCAATCAAACCGGCGAAAACAATCGCAACACGTTTCTCGGGTGTACTGATCGGCCCTAAGGCCACACGCATTTCGTGCAGGTGCTTTTCTACCGCCACGCTCGCCGGAATATTCACCTGGAATACGATGCGTGTCAGCACCAGCCACGCCAACGGCAACATGATGGCCGTGATAGGAATTCCAACGATCATCCAGCGGGCGAAACTGATTTCGATGCCGTAGTTATCGGCCATGAAACCCACCAGCAATCCATTCGGAGGCGTACCAATCAGGGTCGCCAAACCGCCGATGCTCGCGGCATAGGCAAGACCAAGCAGCATCGCGATCCTGAAATGACTCTTCTCCCTGTCGCTAAGGTCGCCGGCGTTTTCAACGATCACCGTTGACACCGAAAGTACGATCGGCAGCAGCATCATTGTGGTCGACGTGTTAGTCATCCACATGCTCAGAAGCGCGCACACCAGCATGAAACCGCCAATCAGTCGACGACCGTCCGTGCCGGTTCGATCCAGGATCGCGAGCGCAATGCGTTTGTGCAGGTTCCATTTTTCCAGAGCAAGGGCGAGGATAAAGCCACCCAGGTAGAGGAATATGATCGGATCGGCATAGCGGCCCGCTGCTTCGCTGATCGTTGCTACACCGAGCGGATCGAATGCAATGATCGGCAGGAATGCGGTTACGAAAACGGGGATCGCTTCCGTCGCCCACCAGATTGCCATCCACAGCCCGATAGCGGCAACGCGCCAGGCCTCCGGCGACATCGTGGCTTGCCATTGCTCTGCCACGAGCATCGCTACGAATACCAACGGGCCCAGTAGTCGACCGACCTGCTGATAGGTCTCGATTTCTCTGATAACAGTTGGAGTGCTTTGTTTGCTTATTGAAGTCACGGCGTCCCCCTCGGCTCACTCTGACACAAGGTGCTTCGGCGGGACAAGCGCTGCCTGGTTCTGGAACTGTGTATGCGGTTGGCGAAGTTCAATGGTAATTTACCGGCATGGGCTGCGGTGACATCAGGACCGCAAGAGGGGAGCGATCGATGCACGTCGTTGTTGTCGGTGCAGGCGTAATAGGGATAACAAGTGCTTACTATCTTGCCGCGGCCGGCTGCGATGTAACGGTTCTTGATCGCGCCACGGAAGTGGCCAGTGGCACCAGCTACGCAAACGCAGGCCAACTGTCTTACAGCTTCACGGACGCCCTCGCCAAACCCGAATTTATCGCGAAAATTCCGTCACTGCTGGCAGGCCGCGACAGCGCCTCGCAGGTAAAAATGGCAACCGCGCTGATCCCCTGGGGGACACGATTTCTTGCACAATGCACTCGCGCCCGCTCAAGAGAGAATACCGTCGCGGTACTGCGCGCAGCCTTGCGCTCGGCACAGCTTCTGGGCGAGTTGCGCCAGACCGTAGCGCTCGAATTCTCGCACCGGTCCGCCGGAAAACTGGTGTTGCTCTCATCCGAAGACGAGCTGCAATCGGCCAGGGCGAGTTCCGCGCTGAAAAACCAGTACGGCAGTGATACCGAAGTTCTGAGCCGCAAGGATGCACTCGAGCTGGAGCCGGCACTTGCGAACATGACAAGCCCTGTAGTGGGCGCCGTGTATTCGAAAAGCGATGAAGTCGCTGATTGCCACTTATTCACACAGAACCTGGCGTCGTGGTTACAGCGGTCCGGAAAGGTCGCGTTCAAACTCGGCAGACCCGTTACTGAGATCGTCAGTACCGCGGGGCAATTTCGTTCAGTGCTGGTCGACGACGAAGAGCTCGAGGCGGACGGCGTCGTCGTGTGTGCCGGAGCCTGGAGCCAGATGCTGTTGCATCCCTTGAGTATTAATCCGCGAATTTACCCGGTGCGCGGCTACAGTCTCACTCTACCCTTGGGGGATAACTCACCGATGGTTAGCATCACTGCCCTGAAACAACGCATCGTGTTCAGTCGAATTAACGACGTCATGCGCATTGCAGGGTTTGCCGATTTCAAAGGGTTTTCAACACAGGACGACGAACAGCGCGCCGAGACCTTGTTCACTGTGGCCAGGCAATGCGCGCCGTCGGCCGCCGACTACGCCGAAGTTGAACGCCATCCCTGGGGCGGCTTCCGCCCAATGACACCCGATGGCAGACCGCGTGTTGGGCCGACGACGATCAAAGGCCTGTACCTGAATTGCGGTCACGGAATGCTCGGCTGGACACTCGCCTGTGCATCAGCTCACGACCTCGCGGAGGCTATCGCAAACTCATGAATCGAATTCTGCACAGCGCCATCCTGCTCATTGTATTTCTCGGTGCCTGCGTATCGGGTGGCCCATCCGTCCCGGCCGGAACACCCTGCGAGGCCGGCTTGTTTACAGTCGCCGACGGATTCGGCGGTGCGCGGCGTGGGAGCTGCGCCGTGCTCGCAGACGATCACGTCCGACTGCTAATCCGGCCGGAGGATGACAAAGTTTCGAATCCCAGCAGCTGGTATGCCTTCAAACTGCTACCGCGCGCCACAGGCACCGCAATCATCACGCTGACCTACGTCAACGGCTACCATCGCTACAAGCCGAAAATGAGTATCGATGGACTGCATTGGACAATCGTCGACGAAGCCTCGGTGCGCACATCTGCGGACGGCCAGAGCGCAACGGTGCACATCGCAATATCCGACCAGCCCGTGTGGGTTGCTGCACAGGAGATCGTGCTGCCATCGATGTTCGATCGCTGGAATCGAAGCATCGCGGAACGATCCGACGCCGAACTCGGTGTCCTCGGAATGTCACAAGGCAAACTGCCGATCCCGGTCCTGACGGCCAATGCATCCTCTAAAGAGGTCCTGCTTATGGTCGGTCGGCAACACCCGCCCGAGGTATCCGGTAGCTTCGCGTTCTTCTCCTTCTACGAAACCCTGGTCGCCGATACGGAACTGGCGCGGCATTTTCGTGATCGCTACCAGGTACTGGCCGTCCCCCTAATGAATCCGGATGGCGTGGTGGGCGGCAACTGGCGTCACAACCTGGGCAAGACCGACCTGAACCGGGACTGGGGGCCGTTTGCACAGCCAGAGACTCGCCTGATTCGTGATTTGCTGGATCGACTGGATGCCGAGGGCCGGAGCATCCGCGTGTTTCTCGACTTCCACTCCACGAACAGGAACATCTTCTATACACAGGACGACGACAACGTCACTAATCCGGCTGGATTTACCAACACCTGGCTCAGCAATGCGCGCGCGCGCGTGCCGGAGACCTACCCGTATACCAACAGTGAGAACCCAACCGGCGCCGTCGGCGTCTCCAAGAACTATATGTATCACCGCTACGGTATACCCGCGCTGACTTACGAGGTTGGCGACGAATCGGACCGGCAGGCCGTCCGGCAAGCCGCTGTGGTTTTCGCCGAGGAGCTGATGCGGCTGATGCTGCTGCAGAACTACGAGTGAGATTATTCAGCGACTGATGTTATATAATCACCGGCCACGGTCAGGCAGCCCGCCAGGCTTTCATTTTTTCACACCCTCTGGAGCAGTCAGTTGAGTCGGGACCAGAAATTTTTTGACATGTATTCCATCGTGATCGGCGCCCTGGCGGCTCTGGGTCTCGTTTTTTTCATCGTCTCGGCGAAGTTGGCGGATATGACGCAGGGAATATATGTACGCGATGGCGTCGAATATCAGACCGCCATCATTGATCGCATTCGTCCGCTGGGCGACGTTTACCGGCCAGGCGACGAGATTGCGTCTGCGTCCCCCACCGTCGTCACACCGGCTGAGCCACCGCCAGTTGCAGCGACTTTGACGGGCCCACAGGTCTACAACGCGGCGTGCCTGGCCTGCCATGGCGCCGGTCTTGGCGGTGCGCCGATATTTGGTGACGCAGCGCAGTGGGTTGAGCGAATTGCACAAGGTGCAGACACTCTAAAAACGCATGCCGTACAGGGATTCACAGGATCGACCGGCTTCATGCCTGCCAAAGGCGGTCGCGTGGACCTGTCTGACGCCGAAATTGAAGCAGCCGTTGATTACATGATCAGCGAATCGCGCTAAACGCTCTGTCGGCGGCTAGTTTTGCCGATCCAGGCATCGCAGTGATAATGCCTCCGCAATATGCGGGGGCATTATTATTTTGGCGCCTTCAAGATCAGCGATTGTTCGCGCGACACGCAGCACACGCTGGTGTGCGCGGGCCGACAGGTTAAAGCGCTCCGCGGCATTTTCGAGCAGCGCCCAGCCCGCGTCTCCTGCCTCGCAGAACTCATCCAGTTGCGCGCCGCTTAAGCGCGCATTGCTGACGCCACTGCGCAGGATCTGCGTTGACCAGGCCCGTTCGACGCGCTCCTGCACCGCATTGCTTTTTTCGCCGTCGCCTTCGCCGGTCCGCAGCAACTCTGTGGCCGGTCGGAGCACCTCAACATGCAGGTCGATACGATCCAGCAAGGGCCCCGAAATTTTTCGGCGGTAGGCAGCCACGCGATCATTGCTGCAGCGGCAATCGGCCAGACGATCGCCCAGAAAACCGCAAGGACAGGGATTCATCGCAGCAATCAGCTGAAACCGTGCCGGGTATTCGGCCTGCCCTCCGGCACGCGAAATCGAGATACGGCCCATTTCCAGCGGCTCACGCAATACCTCCAGCGCACGCCGGTTGAATTCCGGCAATTCATCGAGGAACAGGACGCCATTGTGCGCCCGCGAGATTTCACCGGGGCGCGGCCCCGGACCACCACCGACCAGCGCCGCGGCTGACGCCGTGTGATGTGGCGAACGGAACGGTCGTTGCCGCCAGCCATTCATAGCCACCGGCATACCGAGGACCGATTCTATGGCCGCAGTTTCAAGTGCTTCCTCGTTGCTCATGGTTGGCAGAATTCCCGGCAAGCGTCGCGCCAGCATGCTTTTGCCGGTACCGGGCGGACCGATAAACAGCAGGTTGTGCCCGCCGGCGGCGGCAATTTCCAGCGCGCGCTTGGCGCGCTGCTGACCGCGAACGTCGGCAAGATCATTGGATGTCGGATCGACTCTGGCAAAAGCTGTCCTGGCCAGTGCAGCAATCGGCGCCTGGCCTGACAGGTGCGCAGTTATCGTTGTCAGAGACGCAGCAGGATAGATTTCGGTGTGCGCCAGTGAGGCTTCCTGTTGATTGTCTTGCGGCACGATCGCGCGCCGACCCGCCGCCGCCGCTCGCAACATGGCCGGCAGGATTGCGGGTACTGGTCTTACGTCCCCGCTCAACGACAGCTCGCCGTAGACCTCCACATCGTGCAGTGCGTCCTTCGGGAATTGTTTCCTGCAGGCAAGGATACCGAGCGCAATCGCAAGGTCGTAACGGCCGCCGGACTTCTTCATCTCGGCAGGACCGAGGCTAACGGTGATGCGTTGTTGCGGAAACTCGAAACCGGAACTCATCAGCGCGCCGCGAACCCGATCTTTGCTTTCCCGCACGGCGGTTTCCGCCATGCCGACGATCGTGAATGCAGGCAATCCACCCGACAGAAAGACCTCGATCGTCACAGGCGGTGCATCGCTTCCGTACTGCGCACGGCAGTGCAGTATTGCGAGGCTCATGGATCCGGCCCTCCCTGGCCTTTAGTTTTTTTCCAGCTCCTCGAGCTTCACCTCAAGGCGCTCGAGTTTTTCGCGCGTGCGCGCCAAAACGGCTTCCTGCACCTCGAACTCTTCGCGTGTCACAAGATCCAGCTTACTGATGCCGTTCTGAAGAACACCGCGAAAGTTCGCTTCCAGATCATCGCGCATGGAACGCAGTCCTTCGGGTATGGACTCCGCCAGTTTTCTCGCCAGCTTTTCGATTGAATCGTCACTCATACCTGTTAGATACCTGACCCGATTCGAAAAGACCAGCCACATTAGCTGCGATACCGGTGAGAAATCCCGCTGGCATCCCAAACTGGTGCAGAGCACTGATTTGCCTGCACCGTTATGGCGCAGCAGCTTGCCCGTCGAATCTATATCTATTTGATTTATAAATATAATTCTTACTTGGCACGCATCCTGCTCTATAAGAGGCATCGGTCATTTGGCCGCAAACCAACCACGGAGTAAGGAAAATGAAGGTCACAAAATCTGCGCTAGTCGCACTCGCACTACTGGCCGCCAGCACTGCGCAGGCCGAACTGTCAGCCAACCTGGGATTCGCGAGCGATTATTACTATCGCGGCATCTTCCAGAAAGCATCCTCAGCCAATGGCGGTGTCGATTATGAAAGCGGCGGATTCTATGCCGGCGTATGGGCAGCGGACGTGGGCGGCGACATCGCGCCGGATGGCATCGAGATTGACGGCTACTTCGGCTACGGCGTTGAGCTTGGTGAGGTCAACCTGAGTGTCGGTTATACGGGCTACTTTTATACCGGGGACTTTGACGACACTTACCAGGAGATCAATCTCGGCGCCGGATACGGCATCGCATCTCTCGACGTCGCGATCGGCGAATACGAGAATTTTGGCGGCCCTACCAATGACTACGTTTACTACGCCCTGACCCTCGAGAAGAACGGCTTCTACGGCAAGTACGCCGGTTTCACCGAAGACTTCGATGGCGACTACTTTGAGGCCGGTTACGGCACGTCCGTTGCCGACATCGACCTGGGTGTGTACCTGCTGTTTTCCAGCAAGGACCTGGTTGGCGAGAGCAACGAAGCCATTGTGTTCACGATCGGCAAGTCATTCGACTTTTAATAAGGGGAATTAACATGAAAATGATCACAGCGATCATCAAGCCATTCAAGCTGGATGATGTGCGCCAGGCCGTTGCCGACATCGGTATTCAGGGCATAACAGTGACCGAGGTAAAAGGCTTTGGTCGCCAGCGCGGACACACGGAACTCTATCGAGGCGCTGAATACGTCGTCGACTTTCTGCCGAAGGCGAAAATCGAGCTCGCCGTTGCAGACGACATCTCGGAGCAGGTTATCGAGGCAATCAGCAATGCCGCACGTACGGGCAAGATTGGCGACGGCAAGATTTTCGTCACCGAACTTGTAGAGGCCATTCGTATTCGCACCGGTGAGACCGGTAGCGAAGCCGTTTAACTGACGTCACGAAGGAGAATATCGTGGAAGCAACAACTCAGATCGCGGCGCAGGTTACTGAACTTTCGTACGCATTGGACACCTTTTACTTTCTCGTCATGGGCGCGCTCGTGATGTGGATGGCGGCAGGTTTCACCATGCTCGAAGCGGGCCTGGTACGCGCCAAAAACACGGCAGAGATACTGACCAAAAACGTCGGCCTGTATTCCATCGCCTGCATCATGTACATGCTGTGCGGATACACGATTATGTACCCGGGCGGTGATTTCGCGGGAGGCGTGTTCCAAAGCCTTACGACTTTTGGCAGCGGTTTGCTGACTTCAAGTGACAATGCGGCGGCCGATGTCATTGCCAGCGGCGGCGAGACCTACTACTCCAACCTGTCCGATTTCTTTTTCCAGGTCGTTTTTGTCGCGACCGCAATGTCCATCGTCTCCGGCGCCGTCGCAGAGCGCATGAAACTGTGGGCCTTCTTTGCGTTCTCAGTCGTACTCACGGGATTCATTTACCCCGTGCAGGGCTTCTGGAAGTGGGGCGGTGGCTTTCTTGATGCGGCCGGCTTCCTCGATTTCGCAGGTTCCGGTGTCGTTCACCTTTGTGGTGCCGCGGCCGCACTGGCCGGCGTATTCCTGCTTGGCGCCCGCAAAGGCAAGTACGGCACAGCCGGCCAGGTCAACGCGATACCGGGCTGCAACCTGCCACTCGCAACTCTGGGCACTTTAATACTCTGGCTCGGCTGGTTCGGCTTTAACGGCGGCTCGGAACTCAAGGTCTCGGATGTCGGTGAAGCAAACTCCGTTGCTCTGGTCTTCGTGAACACCAACATGGCTGCCGCGGGCGGACTCATCGCAGCGCTCCTGCTCGCGCGATTCTGGTTCGGCAAGGCGGATCTCACGATGGCGCTCAACGGTGCCCTGGCCGGGTTGGTTGCAATCACTGCTGAACCGCTGACACCGGAGCCGCTCGTCGCCACGCTAATCGGCGGTGTCGGTGGTTTGCTCGTTGTCCTGTCGATTGTCGGACTCGACAAACTGAAGATCGATGATCCGGTGGGTGCCATCTCTGTGCACGGTGTGGTCGGTATCTGGGGCTTGCTGGCCGTTTGCATATCCAATCCGGACGCCAGTTTCACGGCACAACTGTTGGGTATCGCGAGCATATTCGCCTGGGTATTCGCCGCGAGTTTTGCTGTCTGGTTCATCCTCAAGAAGACGGTCGGCATCCGCGTCTCTGAGGAAGAAGAGTACGAAGGCGTCGACATCAGCGAATGTGGCCTCGAGGCTTACCCCGAGTTCACGGCAGCTGAGTAACATAATGAGTTCCCCCCAATAACTGAATATTTTCTTAAATAACAGTTATTTAGCGGGCCTTCGGGCCCGCTTTTTTTTACTTTTGGCAGGCTAAATGCCCACTATTGGCTGTGATCGCAGTCACGCTTACCTGACCGCATCCATGCTTTAATATCGGCATGAAAACTCGACATTTCTCAAGCGCCATAGCCGTTCTCGCCATCGCTGTCAGCAGTGCCAGTTTCGCTGACGAGATCTACAAGTGGACCGACGCAGACGGCAACGTTCATTACGAGGACCGCCCATCCGGCGTGTATGCAGAAGAGCGCCTGCAGTTTTCCTACAATCGCACCGACAGTACGGCTGTCGAACAGCGCGTGCAGGCGCAGCGCGAAAGTACTACTGCTCGTAACGAAGCCAGGGCTGAAAGAGAAGCCGGAGAACAGACTGCTGCAGAAGAGCGTGCGGCCGCCGAAGAGAAATCGGCGAAGTGCGAAAATTACCGGGCGCAGTTAAAAGTGATGCTTGAATCGGCACGTGTGTACCGTGAAAACGAAGCCGGCGAACGCAACTACCTCGACGACGTTCAGCGTGAGGAAGCTCGCGCACAAGCAGAAGAGCTGATCAAGGAAACCTGCGGCAGCTAGACGCCGATGATGAGGCCCAGTACCTCACATTCCTGACATTGCTTGGCCTACAATACGTGCTTGCAGTAAAGGAGCAACGGATTGAGCGCCGCCAGGGACCCTAACAACGATACTTCACAGGTCTACCTGCCTGACTTCTGTGCTGCGAGTACGCTGTTCATTGTTGTGCTCGTAGCGGAACTCATTGCGTTCGCGCTGACACTCGCCTCCTACGGCCCCAATCAGGAGTTCCTGATTGAACTGTCGAAGACTTCCTTCCTGATACTCTGGATTGCGTTACTGGGTACTGCACTGATGTGCCAACTCAAGCCGTATCTCGAACGGGCCGGTCAAACTCGCGCTTTCATTATTGCTTTTGTCGTCCTTGAACTCATTTGCCTCGTCGTCGCAGAGGGCGCATGGCAACTTACCCGCATCTATGGCGAATCGCTGATCATCGACGACACGCACCTGACCTTCATACTGCGAACGTTTGCGATCAGCTCCATAGTCATGGCGCTTGCCATGCGTTACCTCTATGTTTCCAGCGAATGGCGCCGCAGCATCGTACTTGAGGCACAGGCGCGTATCAGTGCTTTGCAGGCATTGATACGACCGCACTTTCTATTCAACAGCATGAACACGATTGCCTCACTCACGCGCAGCGATCCGGCACGCGCGGAGGAAGCCGTCGAAGACCTGTCGGACCTGCTGCGCGCGAACCTCGGCAATTCCTCCAGTCGGGTCACGCTCAAACAAGAGTTTGAAACTGCCGCTATCTACCAACGCATTGAGAAGCTGCGTCTTGGCGATCGGCTCGCCGTGCGCTGGGATATCGCATCGCTGCCGATGCGCGCGCGCATTCCCGGCCTGACTATTCAGCCCTTGCTCGAAAACGCCATCTACCATGGCATCGAACTGTTGCCGGAGGGTGGCGAAGTCCGCGTTACAGGCCGGAAAGACGCTGATCAGCTGGAAATTACGATCACCAATCCCGTAGCTGCTGGCGAGAAACGTAACACCGGTGGCAACAAGATGGCGATGTCGAATATTCAGCAGCGCTTCGATCTCGCTTATGCAGGTAAGGCCAGTGTCCGCATTGAAAGCAGCGCTAACCGATTCTCAGTGACGCTTCGATTTCCGCTGGAAGAGGGGGACTCGTGAAGGTTCTGATAGTCGATGACGAACAACCGGCACGCGAAAGACTGAAGCAGTTGCTGCAGGACGAGCCCAGTTACGAATGCGTGGGTGAGGCCGCCAATGGCAGCGATGCCGTCAGCCTGGCTGCTGAGTTACTGCCGGATATCGTATTGCTCGACATTCGCATGCCCGGTATGGACGGCTTGGAAACAGCCCATCACCTGAACACAATGAAACAGCCGCCAGCCGTCGTATTTACTACGGCATACGACGAGTACGCCATCGATGCTTTCGACGCACGGGCCATCGGCTACGTACTAAAGCCAGTGCGAAGAGAGCGGCTCACGAACGCGCTGGATCACGCCTCTCGCCTCGCACCACGTGCTCTAAAGTCGGTCGCAGATGAGGCCGGGCTTAGTGCTGCACGAAAGCACATCTGTGCACGCGCGCACGGCGAGCTGCGCCTGATACCTGTCGAGGATATAATCTGCTTTCGCGCGGATCAGAAATACGTGTCCGTTGATCACTTAAATGGTCAGGACCTCATCGACGATTCGCTGACGGCACTCGCAGACGAATTTTGCGACAACTTCATTCGTATTCATCGAGGTGCCATAGTCGCGCTGCGTTATATTGATCGAGTCGAAAAAACAGCGGACGGAAAAAGTCTTGTGGTACTTCGTGACGACTCGCAAGTCGACGACAAAGAGCTGATAATCAGTCGTCGGCATCTCGCAGAGGCCCGCCGGCGCCTGAAAGGAGTCTAGGTCGTTTGATTATTCGTATCGCCACTCGCAAGAGTGCCCTGGCACTTTGGCAAGCCAACCATGTCGCTGCGGCATTGCAGCAATTGCCACAGGTTTCCGCCACCGAGCTTCTGCCGATGTCGACCCGAGGCGACGAGATTCTGGACCGCAGCCTGCAGAAGATTGGCGGCAAGGGCCTGTTCATTAAAGAACTCGAAATCGCCATGCACAATGGCGATGCCGACATCGCCGTGCATTCGATGAAAGACGTACCGGCGGACATGCCGGACGGCTTTTGCCTTGCGGCCATCATGGCGCGCGCCAATCACAGGGATGCATTGATTGCGGGCGCCGGAGTGCACCTGCGTGACCTGCCGCAAAATGCCCGCGTCGGAAGCTCCAGTCTGCGCCGCCAGGCGCAACTGAAAATGTTGCGGCCCGACTTACGCATTGAGCCACTCAGAGGCAACGTCAATACGCGTCTCGCAAAACTCGCTAACGGCGACTATGACGCGATCATACTGGCCGCCGCCGGGCTCGAACGGCTCGAACTCGAACAACACATCAGCCAACAGTTCTCGCCGGCAGAAATGCTGCCCGCAGCGGCACAGGGCGTGCTCGGCATTGAGTGCCTTGAGAGCAATACGGAATTGCGCGCGATACTAAGCCAGCTCAACGACCCGGACTCTGTGTTGACCACAACCGCAGAACGTACAATTGCGCGGGCATTGAATGCCAGCTGCCAATCGCCGGTCGCTGCATTTGCGACGATTCGAAATAAAACGCTGGAACTCACCGCACTGGTCGCTCATCCGGACGGATCGGAGTCTATCCAGGACCGCATATCCGGCAATGCGGCGGATGCCGAGGCGCTCGGCAATACCCTGGCGGCACGCCTGCTGAGTAAAGGCGCCCGCAAACTGCTGGACTCCATTGAAGCCTTGCATGGCTGATTCGCCACTGCAGGGCTTCGGGGTGCTCGTTACTCGCCCTCGTCTGCAGGCCGCTGAACTCATGGCCGCCATCGAGGACAAGGGCGGACTGGCTATCTCGTTTCCGGTTATCGAGATCGCGCCGCGGGAAGCCTCGGCCATTGCACGCGATGCAGAGGCCTTGCCGCAACCGGACATCGCGCTGTTTATCAGTCGCAATGCCGTTTACCACGGACTCGCTTACGCAAAAGGTGCCCTCAAAGGGGTCATCGGCCCGACGACGGCAACGGCCATCGTAGCAGCCGGGGATAGCGTCGAGATATCGCCGCGTCAGGGTTACGACAGCGAGAGTCTGCTGGCAGAGCCCGCATTGCAGAACGTCGCTGGTAAACAAATTCGGATCATACGGGGCGGCGAGGGGCGAGATTTGCTGGCCAGGACGCTCACCGAACGCGGAGCAAGTGTCCATTACTTATCGGTCTACGAGCGGCGACTGCCCGAGAGCAGTCGCCGCTCGTGCGACGAAATTGAAACTGCGTGGCGCGGCGGAAAGATCAATGCGATTACGGTAATGAGCGTCGAAACATTGAGCAATCTGATCGATTTGCTGTCGGAGTGGTGCAGACAACGCCTGCAGGACGTGCCGCTGGTGACGCCGTCGGCTCGTGTGATAAAAGAAGTGCTGGACCGTTTCCCCGCTGCCCGGCCTGTTTTGGCGGCCGGGCCGCAGGCATCTGATATGGTTGACGCTATCATTGGACTAAACAATACCGACTCCGGAAAAGCACCATGAGCGACGATCAAAACGACCTTCAGACTGATGCAGATGCAAAGTTTCCCGCTGAAGACTCGGCACCGGCCGAGAGTGCCGGCCGCGGCAACGGCGTCGCGTGGCTGGCAGTATTGCTATCGGCAATTGCGCTCCTCGCGGCCGCGTATACCGCCTTCGAAAACCGGCCGTCTGACGAGGATGCCAGCGTTTTCGACACGCTTGTCAGCAAAGACGATCTCGACCGACAAGCGCAGCAATCGGCCGCAGCACGTGCTGTGCTCGGCACACGTATCGAGCAGATCGAACTTCCGGACTACAGCGACGACATTGCAGCCGTGCGTCATGACCTCGAAGAGCAGGTTCGTTTATTGAACTCCCTCCCCCCGCGCGTTGCGGCGATGGAAAGCTCAGTCGCGGCACTGGCAGGAATCTCTGCGGGTGCTCGCGCCACATTCCTGCTCGCTGAAGCTGAGTACTATTTGCAGATCGGCAACGCCCAATTGCAGCTCGCGAACAACCCGCAGTTGGCAGCGATGGCCCTCGGCATAGCGGATGAACGCATCAACCAATTGTCCGATCCAGCGTTGACAGCAATAAGAGGTGCCATTGCAGATGAACGTGCCGCACTGGCCGGCATGCAGCGGCCCGACCTGGAAGGGACGAGCCTGAAGCTCGCGAGCCTGGCACGAGTCGTTGACTCACTGCCGCTGGCCAGCGCGGCAAGAAAAGAAGCCGAGGTCGAAGCTGCTGATACCGAGCAAGGTGGTATCGAACGCGCCTGGGGCTCGGTGAAGAACGCCATGTCCGGACTGGTCAAAGTGACGCCGCCGGATCAGGCGAAGCTCGAGCTGCTGACTCCGGACGCCGAATACTTTCTGCGCAATAGCATTGCGCTGCAACTGCGATCGGCGCAACTCGCGCTGCTCAGAGGCGAACAAGCAATTTTTGAACAGACGCTCGACGACACCAGCGCCTTACTGGATACCTACTTCGACACCAACAACAAGCAGGTTGCGAGCGCAAAACTCACGATTCGCGAAGTCCGTGAAAATGTATTTACGAGCGCCGCACCCGATATTTCCCGGTCGTTACGCCTCCTGCGGCAACATCGAACAGTTCGCGAGTCCGGCGAGTGAAGATTGGCATCATCGTTGTACTTGCGTTATTCGCAAGCGCCTACCTGGCACACTTCCTGATCTTGGATCCGGGCTACGTCGCTATTGATTTTCACGGCTACCTCGTTGAGATGAGTGTTCCGGTCCTCGTATTGCTGAGTACGGCGATCTTCGCTGCTATCTGGCTGCTGCGAAAGATCATCATGGCACCGCGCCGAATTGGAATGGCTGCAGGTCGCTACCGGGCGGCGCGTTCAGGTCGCAAGATGACACGCGGCATGATCGAGGTAGCGGAAGGCAATTTTGCCCGCGGTGAACGCCTGCTGGCGCGAGCGGCCAGCACGAGTGACTCTCCTCTGTTCAACTACCTGCAGGCCGCTCGCGCTGCCCATCTGCAACACAGTGATGATCGGCGCGATGAATGGTTGCGGCTGGCCTATCAGGAGATTCCTGAAGCGGCCAATGCCGTGTTGCTGACACAGGCCGAGTTTCAACTCGACCGCGGCCAGCACGAACAGGCGCTTGCAACCTTGCGCCGCCTCGACGAAAACTCGAAGGATCACGGACACGCACTGGCCCTGATGGGGCGACTCTACTTCCAGCTGAACGATTGGACTGCGTTGAAGGACATTTTGCCGCGCGTAATCAAGCACTCTCACGCCAAGCCCGAAATCACTGACCGGTGGACGATACGAGTTCACAAGGAGATGCTCGACCTTGCTGCGGATGACCAGGCGCTCGCGCTTGCCTGGAAAGAGATACCCAAGGCCCACAAGACCGACATTTCGCTGCTGGAGGCCTACTACAACGGACTCATGCGCGTCGGACTGCATGACAAAGCGGAGAAAGAGCTCGCCGCCACACTCAAGTCCAATTGGCGAGGCCCGCTGGTGCGCCTGTTCGGCCTGATAGAGGGCAGCGATGCCAGCAAGCAACTCAAGCGTGCTGAAGGTTGGCTGGCCAGCCACAGCGATGACCCGGATCTATTACTGGCCGCCGCGAGACTGTGTTTGCGTAATGAACTCTGGGGCAAGGCCCGTAGCTATATTGAAACGGTCATCAATCTGCGCCCGAGCCCCGAGGCCTACCAGGAATACGGGGCTCTGATGAATCAGCTGGGGCATACGGATGCGGCAGCAGATGCCTACCGGGAAGGCCTTAGCATGACCTCCGGCAACCGTCTGCCTGCGCTGCAACATCAGCCGCAGGGCCGCCGTCGATAGCAAATCCCGGTGATTAAGGCTGGCTGCGCTTCGTTCTCAGCCAGGCCGTGAGCGGCTCCCACTCGTCCCAATCCGGCCAGGCAAGGTACTCCGGCAATTCGAAAATACCGAGACCACGCGTATAGGCACGAACGTAATTCTGCGCCTCACGAAGTGCTGCAATGTACGGCACACGCGCTTTTGTCAGGTATTCATCAAGATCGTCAAAAATCAGTGTGTTGTCACGAACCCGATTTGCGACTACCGCCAATTTCGCGTTTTTCTTGGCGATCTTCGGCACGTCTTTGAGTTCGTCGAGAAAACTGGTCGTGGCCTGCATATCGATCGTCGACGGCAGCACCGGAATGACGATGGTTTCTGCATGCTTTACGAGTTCAACCAGTTCCGCGCCGTGCGAACGGGCGGGCGCGTCTATGACAAGGATGTCAGCGTTTCGAGGCGCATGCCGCAAGCCATCCTCGAAACCGGCAACGCCGGCGATCGCCGGGCGTTCGGCCGGGCGGCGGGCGAGCCAATCGAGCGCGGATCGCTGCGGATCGTAATCCGCCAGAGCAACGGCAGCCCCCTCGGTCGCGAAGTAAGATGCTATGTTTGTTGCGAGGGTACTTTTGCCGCACCCCCCCTTGGAATTTAGAACCATTATGTGCCGCATATCGCCCTCCGAAGTAGTTTATGTAAAGTACAGATGCCGCATTAAAAAGTCCATCCAGCTCTTTCGCGACGCATAATCGACGACATGCAAATTCCCTATCGAAAAATGCACGGCACCGGAAACCTGATTCTGATCGTTGATCAACGAGTCGATAAGCAGCCTCCCCCGTCCACCGACAAGATTCGTGAATGGGGCAATGACCGGACCGGACCGGGCTTTGATCAGCTGATGTGGATCCTGCCGGCAGGCAGGGAGTCGAGCGTGGCGAGCTATCGCGTATTTAATGCGGACGGCTCGGAGGTGCAGCAGTGCGGCAACGGTGTGCGTTGCGTAGCAAGGCACCTCGTCGACATGGGAAATTCGCTGCAGGCATTCGAACTGCAAAGTCCCGCTGGCCCCATCAATGCGCGCATCTTCGCAAATGGCGATGTCGCCGTCAGCATGGGCGCACCGATATTCGAGCCATCCCGAATTCCTTTTGTAGCGGGGCAGGAAGCCGACACTTACACCGTCAACATTGCTGACAGCACGATCGAGATCGGCGCCGTGTCCATGGGCAATCCACACGCCGTTATCGTGGTGGACGGCACTGACGACGCACCCGTCTCAAGCCTGGGGCCGCAACTCGAAAACCACGAGCGTTTTCCGGAGAAGTCCAATGTCGGCTTCATGCATATCCGAAACCGCCACAGTATCGATCTTCGCGTACACGAACGGGGTGTCGGAGAGACAGCGGCTTGCGGTACCGGCGCTTGCGCGGCGGTGGTGATCGGACAGAAACTCGGCGCCCTGGATGAGGAGGTCGACGTGCATCTGCCAGGCGGTAAAGTCGTGGTAAGCTGGCGCGGCAGCGGTACGCCGGTCTGGCTCAGAGGCAATGCCGAGTTGATCAGTGAAGGCACGCTGGAACTATAGGGATGGATAAGACATGAGCACGCAAGCAAAAATCAGTTACGGCGCCGATGACATCAACGAGGAAGCCGTTCACGATTATCTGGCCGCACATCCTGAGTTCTTCGACAACCATGCCGGTCTCCTGAGTACCTTGCGTTTGCAGCACTCCAGTGGCGACGCCATTTCGCTGGTGGAACGCCAGGTATCCGTCCTGCGTCAAAAAGACCTGAAACTTGGCAAACAGCTTAAAGAGCTGATTGCCGTCGCTCGTGCCAACGACTTGCTGGCGGCAAAAATCCACGAACTGACGCTGCAACTGATGGCCGCCGCTGACCTTAAGTCCACTATCATCGCGCTTGAAGTCGGTATGCGCAGCGGCTTCAACGCCGACCAGGCGGTACTGGTCATATTCGGTGATCCCAGCGCATTCGATGACATCGATGGCGGACGCTTTTTTCGCGTTGTCGCGAAGGACGACGAAGCGCTCAATCCCTTCAGAACCTTCCTCGGCGGCAGCTCCGCGCGCTGCGGCACAATCCGCGATGCGCAACGGCATTTTCTGTTCCAGGAATCCGCCGACGAGATCGGCTCGGCTGCACTGGTACCACTTAGCGTTGAAACGAGTATTGGTTTTCTCGCGATCGGCAGCACCGATGCCAAGCGTTTCCATCCCGGCATGAGTATCGACTTCCTGACGCGTCTTGGCGACCTTGTCGCGAGTGCTTTAAAACGTTACTAGGACGATCGCGCTGTGGATAACGCAGGCTGGATCGACAAGTTCATACGGCACCTCGATTTCGAACGCAGGCTATCGAAGCAAACCTCGAAAAATTACCGACTCGACCTAGAGGCCCTGCGCGCGTTTCGCGAGTATTCGGGCGTTGAGTCCTGGGGTGATATGGACAACGAGCATATTCGCGCCTTTTCAGCGTCTTGCTATCGCAAGGGACTGAGCGCGAGGAGCATCCAGCGCCGGCTTTCCGCCTGTCGCACGTTTTTTCGCTATCTGATCCGTGAGAAACACGTCAGCAAGAATCCTGTCCTTGGCGTCTCTGCACCCAAAGGCAAGAAGCGCTTGCCCGGAAACCTCGATGCGGACCGCATGGCGCGCCTGCTCGACATCCAGGGTAGCGGACCGCTGGTGGATCGTGACCGGGCCATACTCGAACTTCTGTATTCCTCCGGCTTACGCCTTTCGGAACTCACCGATCTCAACTGTGGCGATGTACACGACGCTACGGTGCGGGTCACGGGCAAAGGAAATAAAGACCGTATTGTGCCGGTCGGACGCAAGGCCCTGACCGCGCTCAAACAATGGAACTCAAGCCGCGTGGAACTCGCTGCGGTTGATGAAAAGGCGCTGTTCGTCAGCAATCGCGGTACTCGCATCAGCACCCGGTCGGTGCAGGCCCGGGTCAAACACTGGGCGCGTCAGCAAGGCATCGACGCCAAAGTTTATCCGCATCTGTTCCGCCATTCCTTTGCGACCCACCTGCTCGAGTCCAGCCACGACCTGCGAGGTGTGCAGGAGCTGCTGGGGCACGCCAATATCTCGACGACGCAGGTCTATACTCACCTTGATTTCCAGCATCTGGCCCAGATATACGACCAGACACATCCCCGGGCACGCAAGAAAGACTAGCGCCAGGACCTCTGCCGCTCGGATCCATTACAGGAATAGCACCATGGAACAATTTCGCGGGACGACCATCGTCTCTGTGCGCCGAAATGGCAAAGTCGCCGTCGCAGGTGACGGCCAGGTCAGCATGGGCAATACGATCATGAAGGGTAATGCCCGCAAGGTCCGACGACTCGCCGGTGGCCGGGTTATCGCCGGCTTTGCCGGTGGCACAGCCGATGCCTTCACACTTTTTGAGCTTTTCGAAAGCAAGCTGGAGAAATACGGCAATCTCACCCGGGCTGCCATTGAGCTCGCCAAAGAGTGGCGCACAGACCGTCGCCTGCGACGCCTCGAAGCCCTGCTTTGTGTCGCGGATACCGAGTCCTCCTTCATCGTTTCTGGCAACGGCGACGTTATAGAGCCTGAGAATAATTTAATGGCGATCGGTTCCGGCGGGCCGTTTGCACAAGCCGCCGCGCTCGCCCTGTTGTCCAATACCGATCTTGAAGCTGCCGATATCGTGCGCAAGGCTTTGGAGATCGCGGGCGAAATCTGCGTGTACACCAATCAAAACATCATCATCGAGGAACTGTAGGACGCCAATGTCACAAATGACCCCCAGAGAGATCGTCCAGGAACTGGACAAGCACATCGTTGGCCAGGACGAGGCTAAACGAGCGGTTGCCATTGCTCTTCGCAACCGCTGGCGGCGCGTACAGGTCGACGAACCTCTGCGCAGCGAAATTACACCCAAGAATATCCTGATGATCGGACCAACCGGCGTCGGCAAAACGGAAATCTCGCGACGCCTGGCGAAACTCGCCCGTGCACCGTTCATCAAGGTCGAGGCAACAAAGTTCACCGAAGTCGGCTATGTCGGTCGCGAAGTGGACAGCATCGTGCGCGACCTCATGGACGTGGCGATAAAGATGATTCGCGAAGAAGCGATGGCCAAGGTACGACATCGCGCCGAGGATGCCGCCGAAGAGCGCATACTCGACGCGCTGCTGCCACCGCCATCCGCCGGTTTCACGGCCGACGGCCCGGCTGCCGATAGCGACACACGGCAGAAGTTTCGGAAAAAGCTGCGTGAAGGAACGCTGGACGATAAAGAGATAGAAATCGATATCCAGGCGATGCCGATCGGCGTAGAAATCATGGCACCGCCGGGCATGGAAGAGATGACCAGCCAGTTGCAGGGCATGTTCCAGAACCTCGGCAACAAGCGCAGCAAGACTCGCAAACTCAAGGTGAAAGAAGCTTTCCGTCATTTGACCGACGAAGAAGCGGCAAGAATGCTGGACGATGATGAGCTCAAAACGCAGGCGCTCGAAGCCGTTGAACAACACGGCATTGTATTCCTCGACGAACTCGACAAGGTCACCCGTAGCTCCGGCACAATGGGTGCCGACGTGTCACGCGAAGGTGTACAACGAGATCTGCTGCCGCTGGTCGAAGGCTCTACCGTCAACACCAAGTACGGCATGGTCAAAACGGACCATATACTGTTCATCGCCTCCGGCGCTTTCCACACCTCCAAACCCTCGGACCTGATTCCGGAATTGCAGGGACGCTTCCCGATCCGCGTTGAATTGAAGTCGCTCACAACTGAAGACTTCGTCCGTATCCTGACGGAACCCGACGCATCGTTGACCTCTCAGTACACGGCCCTGCTCAACACCGAGGAAGTGCAGCTGCAATTTGCCGAAAGCGGCGTCCGACGACTGGCCGAGGTGGCCTTCCAGGTGAACGAGAACACCGAGAATATCGGTGCACGGCGGTTGCACACGGTGATGGAACGGTTACTCGAAACGATTTCCTTTGAGGCTTCAGACAAGAGCGGCTCGAAGCTGACGGTGGATGCCGGGTATGTGAATGATCATCTGGCTGAGTTGGCCAAGAATGAGGATCTTAGTCGGTACATCTTGTAGAGGGTTGGGTTTATTGCGAATTGTGGCAGCCCGCCGTATTGCGTCGGCCAGAGTTGCAGGTTAGCGCCTCGAAGTGAAGCGGTCTGCGCCTTCCCCGTTGCGCTCAGCCTCATGCTGGCACCGACTAAAATCTCCGCAGAGCCAAGCTGGTACCACACCCATCGCACAGGTATCCTCGCCCAATGACAAACCCAACCGACAATTCAACCCACTTCGGCTACAAAACCGTCCCAACCGGCGACAAAGCCAACCTCGTTCGCGGTGTCTTCGATTCGGTCGCCAGCCGATACGACCTCATGAACGACCTGATGTCGGCCGGAATGCATCGCCTTTGGAAGCGTTACACGATCGACCAGGCGGCAGTGCGCCCCGGCCACGTCGTGCTGGATCTGGCCGGTGGTACCGGCGATCTTGCCCGCGAGTTCGCTCGCCGGGTTGGCAAGGATGGCCATGTGGTTCTTGCGGATATCAATGCCGCGATGTTGCAGCAAGGGCGGCGTCGACTGGTTGATGCGGGCATTGCCGGCAACCTAACGATCGCCCAGGTCGATGCACAAGCGCTGCCTTTCGAGGATTCCACTTTCGACTGCATCACGATGGCGTTCGGCCTGCGCAATGTTACCGACAAGAATGCGGCGCTTGCGTCAATGCTGCGTGTGCTGAAACCGGGCGGCAAGGCGATGATCCTGGAGTTTTCGTCCCCCAACAAAGCGATCAAGCCCGCCTACGACGTTTACTCTTTCAAAGTATTGCCGGCACTCGGCAAGCTTGTCGCCGATGATCCCGACAGTTACCAGTATCTTGCGGAATCCATACGCATGCACCCGGATCAGGAAACGCTCAAGTCCATGATGGAGTCAGCCGGTTTCGAACGCTGCCGTTTTCACAATCTGGCTGCGGGTATCGTTGCACTGCATATCGGCTACAGGATCTGAAAACATGGGCGTCCTTGAGGCCGCATTGCGGCCGGCTGCAAAAATCCTGAATCGCAACATTTCCGAATCGACTCCCGCCCGGGAGCTCTGCGCGCAGATGTCCGGCAAAGTGGTCGCGATTCGTGTGCGCAATACGGCATTGGCCACTTATTTTGTAGTCGATAACGACGCACTCCAGCTTGTAAGCGCCCCGCAGGAAGAACCGGACCTCGTCATCACAGGATCGCTGATGGCGCTGGCGGGTATGGCGGGACAGTCCGACATCGCCGCCATTCGCGATGGCTCTATCGACCTGACCGGCGACGCCGAGTTGGCGGGACAATTTCAGCACCTGCTGCAATTGGCCAGGCCGGATATGGAAGAAGAACTTTCAGGTTTCGTTGGCGATATTGCCGCACATCGACTGGGTGAGTTCGCCCGCGGTCTCGGACGTTGGGGACGCGATACACGCTCGACCATGGGCGCCAATATTCGTGAATACCTGCAGGAAGAGAGCCGCGATGTGCCCGGTCGTTACGAAGTCGAGAGGTTTGGCGAAGCTGTGAACAGTCTTCTCGACGATGTCGATCGCATCGAAGCACGACTGAATCGATTGCAAAGTCGTAACTGAGATGGCAAGTCGCAGCACAGTGTTCCGCATGATTGCGATTCAGCGCGTACTGGTTAAGTACAGCCTGGACGAAGTCATCAAGCAAACGCACTTGTTGCGACCGCTGCGTTTTCTTTTCTACCTCGCACCCCGCCGCAGGGACAGCGCAGCACCGCTGGGCGAAAGAATCCGGCTTGCGCTTGAGGAGCTCGGCCCGATATTCGTCAAGTTTGGCCAGGCCCTGTCCACACGACGCGACCTGCTGCCGACCGATATCGCCGATGAACTTGCCAAATTGCAGGACGCCGTACCGCCGTTTCCGGCCGACATCGCAATCGATATCATTGAAGGCGCTTACGGCAAGCCGGTGCACGAAGTCTTCGAGCGTTTCGATAAAGAGCCTCTTGCCGCCGCGTCCATCGCACAGGTTCATACAGCAAAACTAAGGTCAGGCCACGACGTCATTGTCAAAGTCCTGCGACCCGGCGTGCAGGCACAGATCGAAGGCGACCTCGCCGTGTTACGGGTGATCGCTGGTCTGGCTGACCGCTACTGGCAGCACGGCAAGAGACTGCGGCCGCTCGAAGTGGTTGACGAATACGAGCACACAGTACTCGACGAGCTGGACCTGATGCGTGAAGCCGCGAATACAGCGCAACTGAAGAGAAACTTCCAGGGCTCCGACATGCTGTACGTCCCGGATGTGCACTGGGACTATTGCCGCCCAGAGGTGCTCGTGCAGGAGCGCATTTTCGGCACACCGATCAGTGATATGAAGACCTTGCAAAAGGCGGGAACCAATATCCAGCTGCTGGCCGAGAATGGTGTTGAGATCTTTTTTACGCAGGTCTTTCGGCACAATTTCTTTCACGCCGACATGCATCCAGGCAATATTTTCGTACTAACCACAGACCCGGACCGGCCGAAGTACGCTGCCGTCGACTTCGGTATCGTCGGCACACTCAGTCCGGAAGACCAACGCTACCTTGCGCTTAACTTCCTGGCCTTCTTTGATCGCGATTACCATCGCATAGCGCAGCTGCATCTCGACAGTGGCTGGGTTCCAGTGGGCACTCGAGTTGATCAGCTCGAAGCCGCTGTGCGTACGGTTTGTGAACCCATCTTTAACAAGCCGCTGGCGGAAATATCCTTCGCACAGGTATTAATGCGGCTGTTCCGGGTTGCGCAACGGTTCAACGTCGAGATTCAGCCGCAGATGATTTTGCTGCACAAGACCTTGTTCAATATCGAAGGTTTGGGGCGGCAGTTGTATCCGCAGCTCGACCTGTGGAAAACGGCGCACCCGGTTCTCAAGCGCTGGATGGACGAACAGGTCGGCCCGCGAGCGATGCTGAAAGACCTGCGTGACAACTTGCCGCAATTGCGGGAGGCGCTGAAGGACCTGCCGGCGATCATTCAGCACCTTGGCAAGCAGGCTGCCGATGGACAGCTGAGGATGGGTCTGCAGTCGCCGGACCTCGAACAAATTCAGCGGCAACTCGCACAACAATCACGGCAACGCTACTGGTTGATGATTGCAGCGACCGCTGTCATTACCGGTGCCGTACTTATGTCAGCGGGCTCTCTACCTGTGCTCGCCTGGTCTTTGCTGGCCGGCGGAGCCATCACCGCTCTCGCGGCGCGTCCCTAGGATTTTGCCATCACTAGGGTTTCGCCAACAGCTCCAGTGCACTCAGAGTCATCGCCTCGACACCTTTCCTGATCGCAGGCTCCGGCACGATTTTGAATAAGGGCGAGTGATGGCTGGCCCAGGTGCCCGCTTCAATATCCTCTTGCGGTGTGCCACCCACTTCGAAGTAAACGCTGGGAATGGGTGGATCAACATTCACGAGATCCGGAAAATCTTCTGCGCCCATGTCAGTTTGATACCAGTCGACAAATGCATTTGCTCCCATGCCTTCGAGCATTGCCTGACGAACCCGCTTCGACAAAGCGGCATCATTAGTCGTTGTCGGCGCACCTTCCGGTAGAACATCAACGATCGGCAACAGGTCTTCGGGCACACCTGCGGCTCGAGCTGTTTGCGTCGCGACACGCTCGATGGCGTCGAGTAACTGGTAACGGGTCTTTTCTGTGTTGGCTCTTACCGTGATATCGAGCCGCGCGTGATCCGCGATGACGTTGGGTGCGGAACCGCCACGGAAGGCACCGACGGTGATCAACGCCGGTTCGATCGGAGAAACCTCGCGCGTGACGATACCCTGCAGAGCAACTACGATCAGCGACCCGATGTACACCGGATCCCTGCCGAGGTGCGGTGATGCCCCGTGTGCCGCAACTCCGCGAACGGTGATTTTTACGCTATCGGCGCTCGAATACATGAGCCCATCACTGAAGGCGATTTTTCCTGCGGGGTGTCTGGCAATGACATGCAGTGCCAAAGCAAAGTCGGGTCGACCGACCTGACCGTAGATATCATCGGCGACCATTCCCAGTGCACCGCCGCCCGCCTCTTCCGCAGGCTGGGCAACCAGCATCAAGGTACCACTCCATTGATCCTTGAGTTCAACCATACGGCGGGCAACGCCGATCAAGGTTGTCATATGCATGTCGTGCCCGCACGCGTGCATGACCGGCATTTCCATTTCTTCGAGGTTGACCTGGGTAGCCGTGGACGCATAATCGAGGTCGGTCTTCTCGAGCACCGGAAGTCCGTCCATGTCCGCACGAATCATGAGCGTCGGCCCGTCGCCGTTGTGCATAAGACCGACGAGGCCGGTCTTGCCGATGTTGCGCGTGACTTCAAAGCCCAGCCCTGACATTTCCTCTGCCATGCGATAGGAGGTCTTGAATTCCTGCAAAGAAAGTTCGGGGTTGGCATGCAAGTGCTTGAAAAGATCTTCAAGGTAAGGATAGTCGGACGCAATAGCATCTTCGAGCGGTGATGCAAATGCGTTGGACTGCAAAGCGAACACCAGCACAGCTAAAAGTACCTTCGTCGATCTCATGTGATTTCCCTGTTAGTCAATACGAATCCGATCTCGCGACCAGTCTGCGATACGTCAAATATTTTGTAGCCCATCCTGGCTAAGCCTGCGATTGCTGCAGCGGTGCGTTCCTTGCCAATACCTGGAAAGCGATGGTGAAACTCAACCAACAACTGTTGCGGCGGATGCGCCGCCTGTTGCAGACCTTCGAGGATATCGTATTCCGCGCCCTCAACATCCATTTTCAACAAGTCGACCTTAGTGTGGCCCAGCTTTTCCATCATTGTGCGCACCGTGTAGGCCGGTGCATCGATATAGTCGTTGGCATCGCCAGCCCCGCCTTCTGCCGTCCACATCACTTTGGCCTTTTTCCCGCGCTTGCTGACTCGTCGAAATAAACGCAGCGACCCATCGTTTCCCGAGGCCGCCCAAGGTTTGAATTCAAACTCGTGAGGGAGTTGGCGACCTTCGACCCATTCCTTTGCATACGGCGTTGGATCAAATGCGAAAACTCTCGCGCCAAATTTCTCAATGACGCCAAGGTCAAAGTCGATATTGTCGCCAACCCCAAGTGAGTAAACGACCGAGTCCCGACTTAAGCAATCGACTATGTAGGTCCACTCCGCAATCTTCTGGGTTTCGTAGTCCACCTCCGGCTTCAGCCACAGCTCTTTGCCGCTAATCCGTTTCAAAAACCTTTTCGCAGGCCAGAACCACGGTTGCCGCTTCATCCACCCTGACGTTCTCATACTGCTCTCCGCTCATTTCCCAATACGATAAGCGAAACACCGTGTTTGTGCGAGCGCGAGCGGAAACCGTTTGTACAAATCGCACCGCATGCGTAACCTGCCAGCGATGATGAAACATGTCGCTCGGTTTGTGTTGTGGGTCAGCGGGTGGACTCCGGTTGGCGGGATTCCGGATGAGCCCAAGGCTGTGCTTATTGCGGCGCCGCATACTTCGAACTGGGACGGCTTCTGGGCGCTGACCTACAAAGTCGCAATCGGGCTTGATGTTCGATTCTTCGCGAAACACACCTTGTTCTGGTTTCCACTGAGCACAATATTGCGACGCCTCGGCGGCGTCCCTCTCGATCGAAAGAGAGCGATGTCGGCGGTTGCAATCGCGGTGGCCCTGTTCGAGGAGAACGACACGTTTTACTTCGGACTTGCGCCCGAAGGAACACGAGCGCTTTGCGATGGGTGGAAGACGGGCTTCTATCGCATCGCGTCCGAGGCGAAAGTTCCGGTCCTTCTGGGCTACCTTGACTATCCGTCGAGGACTGTCGGTATCGCTGGTCGCCTTGACGTTAGCGGTGACACGGACGCCGATCTAAAAGTCTGTGCCGATTTCTACAGTTCCTTCAAAGGTCGACGACCCGAGCGAACCAGCCCCATCCGTTTCGCCAAATAAAAAGGCCGCCCTGGGTTAAACCAGGGCGGCCTTGGGTTTGCCAGTGTCAAAATTTATCGGCGGTAGTTAACTTCGAGACCGTAAACGCGCCCTTGTTGCATTGGGCCGGACGTTAACAAACCAGCAACGATAGTAGTGAGGTTGCCCCAGTTCGCTTCGTCCTCAAGATTCTTACCGTACAATGAAATCTGCCAGGCATCATTCGGCAGGAACCAGTTCACGCTTGCATTCAAACGACTTTGATCTGAGTAGACCTCAGTATTCGAGTCATTGTAAGGATGCGCCTCGCGGAAGCTGTAGTTGGTCGCAAAGTTAAGCAAACCCGTATTCGACAAGGGAACGTCCCAGGACAGGCCGACACTGTAGTTACTCGGCGCAAGGCGTGGAAGATCCGGTCCGAGGAATGCAGAGAAATCGGGATTCACGCGATCGTAGTCACCGTCCTGGTAACCGAATGACGCACTCAGCGAAATGTTGTCGGTCAACATTCCCACGAAGTCGAGCTCAACGCCGGAAATCGTGACGTCGCCTGCATTAATCGTTCCCTGCAGGACGATCACATCAGGATCACTCATATTCAGTTCACGCTGCATATCCTGGATTTCGTTGTGGAAGATGGCCGCGTTCAGGCGAATGCGTCCATCGTGAAACTCGGACTTATAACCGATTTCGATGGTCGTATTCTCTTCTTCCTTGGTCGGGCCCGGCGGAATGACCGTCGGCTTGGCGTTGCGGAAGTTAAAGCCACCCGAGCGGAATCCTTTCGCCCAGAAGCTGTAGAGTTGCGAGGTATCGTTCAACAGCCACTGGAAACCGAATTTCGGCGTGACGTAGGACCAGTCACCTGAAAGGTCGTCGAAACTACAGTCGTATGTAACGACGTCCGCGCAACCGCCGCCATCGGCATTGATGACCCGCGCCGATTTGGACTCATCGGTGTAACGAAAACCAACCGACATTATGAAGTCGTCGGTCACCATGAAGTCGTTGTTCCAGAAGACACCGAAGTTCTTGTCATCCATGTCGCCGCCGAGTGCACGCATTATAGCCCCGGACTGAATGTATCGTCCTTCCCGGTAATTGATATCCTGGGTGAAGTAGTAAAGGCCGAATGTCGTATCCCAACTATCCATGACCTGTCCGGCCCACCGCAGCTCATTGCTCCACTGCATCTGCCCCGTGGAACCGGGAACCGAAAACAGCGGAAAGTAGATACCATCGACGTCGGTCGCCGAGTCAGCCGATACTCGCCTGTAGCCGGCGACATTGGTCAACGTACCGTTGCCAACACCGTCGATGTTGATCTCCAGCGAAGCCTGCGACCACGTCATGTCGGTAAATCCGAGTTCGTCAGCAGAGGTCGTGAAATTCGGCAGTGTCCCGGCACGCTGGTGGGTCACACTCGACCATATTGCGCCGTCACCCGTGGATTCGCCGAACTCGGCAATCAAGGTTACGTCTGCATAATCGGTCGGCGTCCAGACCAGCGTCGGCCGTACGAGTTTCGTCGTCATCGCGCCGACCTCGGTATCACTGTTTGCCGGATTGATATAGAACGGCTGCGTCGGATAGGGCGCCGGAGCGATCGGGAACGGTCCCACCTGCGGACCGGTAAACGTCTGGTTAACGTTTGTGAAGTAGCCTGGATCATCGTCGTAATACACGGCGATCTTGCCGGCGAGCTTATCCTGAACCAGCGACCCTTCGATGGCGGCTGCAACGTTGTAGCGGTTGTCGTCGGTCACACCCAAACGAACGCGTGCACCGGACTCGCCATCCGGACGTGCATTGCGAAGTACGACGGCGCCACCGGTTACGTCACGTCCGAACAGCAGACCCTGCGGTCCACGCAGTACTTCTACGGACTCCAGATCGAAAGTATCAATCACGACGCCGTAGGTCGTGCCCATGTATACGCCATCAACAAAAACGCCAACGGTTGGATCGACTGACGGAATGGAACTGTTGATGCCCTGACCGCGAATCGAGAAGTTCTGCACGCCGGGAAATGTGCCGACAGCTTCAAGCTGGACGTTCGGCATCAGGTAACTGAGGTCATCAAGCTTCTTGACGAACAGCGCATCCAGTTGAACAGCACCGTATGCATTAATCGCGATGGGCACATCCTGCACGGCTTCCGCTTCACTGCGCTTGCGCGCCGTGGTTACGATTTCTTCCAGCAGGGCGCCTGCTGCTCCTTCCTGAGCAGTTGCAATCGTCGGTAGCGAAAAAACAACAACAGCGGTGGTAGCCACGGCTACGGATGCTGACCCAAGCTTGAGTTTCTCGCTCAAGCCCTTGAAATCTAGTAGTTTAGCCACAACAGTTCCTCATGGTTTTCACGGACTGCCGTCAAGCATACTGTTGTGTACGTGCCAATGCCACAGTTCTGAGGGACACGCGCGGCAGACCATTGCTGTTGCGCCAGCAACCCGCCAGCGGCCGCATGGCATAGGGCAAAAGGCCCAGCAGCCAGCCTCGATCTTCATTACTATTCGCCGCCTTATGCAAGATGAAAAAACCCAACTGCGGCCCATCCGCAGCTTTGTCCGCCGCGCCGGGCGTATGACGCCGTCGCAACGCCTGGCGCTCGAAGAACTGTGGCCAGCGGCAGGCCTCGCCTATTCGGACGAGCCGCTGGACTTCGAGGCGATTTTCGGGCGCTCCGCGCCGGTGGTTCTTGAAATCGGCTTTGGTGACGGCGAAACCCTGGTTCAGCAGGCCGCCGAGAATCCGGAGAAGAATTATCTCGGAATCGAGGTACATGAGCCCGGGGTCGGCCATTGTCTGTTGAAGGCACGGGATTCGGGTATCAGTAATTTGCGCCTGCTGATGCACGACGCCATCGAAGTCCTAAACGATCAGGTTCCGCCAGGATCGCTGGCGCGCGTCAATTTGTACTTTCCGGATCCGTGGCCGAAAAAACGCCACCACAAACGCCGCATCGTGCAGGACTCGTTCCTGAATATGATTGGCGATCGCCTCGACATCGATGGCACGCTCAACATTGCGACCGACTGGGCCGAGTACGCGGACCATATCGACGAGATATTCTCCCGGTCGGAACGTTTCTCCTGCACAGAACGGCGCGAACATCACGGTGAGCAACCGCTGGATCGGCCGCAAACGAAGTTTGAACGGCGCGGACTTAAAAGAGGCTACTCAATCTGCGACTGGTGTTTTACAAAAACTAATACCGGATGAACTTGCACTTCGCTGAACCTGTCCTATAACTAGTAGTAACAGCAACCAGTCAGCGTGAGTAGATAATCGTGAATATGCCGTTTCCTGCCGTAGGTGAATGGTTCCGCAGACCGAGCGGTACCGTATTCGAAGTCGTCGCCGTTGACGAAGATGACGGCACAGTCGAAATCCAGCAGTTTGATGGAACGATTGGGGAAATCGACATAGAGTATTGGCCGCATTTGTTGTTGCTGCAGATCAGTCCGCCCGAAGACTGGTCCGGTGCCGTTGATATGGACCCTGAAGACTACGTCGGTACCAAAGAAGGCGAGATGCCCAGCGGTTTTCACGACCCCCTGGAGTTTCTCGAAAACCTTTAAGCAGCTTCACATGCTGTTGGGTCCGCTGACGTAAACGACACCCTCACGCACAGAAACCGCTACTTTCCGCAGCGTCTTGCCCGAGCCCGGGCCGGCAAAACAATGCCCTGTCTCGATTTCATAGGTCGCGCCGTGCGAGGCGCAGATTATCGATGACTTGTCTTTCGTCAGGAAGCGGTGTGGCGACCAGTTGAGGGGATGACCAACGTGTACGCAGAAATTTTGGTACGCAAAAACCCTGTCGCCCTGTCGAACGATGAAGCCCCGGAACGGCCAGTCACCGTCACCGATTGAGAATTCTCTGCAGCCAGGGTCGTCGAGTTCGTCGAAACGGCCAACGCGTACCTCGATTTCACTGGCTTCTAACATTTTCATTCCACGGTGCGACTTTCAATAACAACAACATTCCGGGGATTGCGAGGGCGGTGCAGATAAAGAAGAAGTTTGTCCATCCTGTGTGTTCGACGATGACGCCCGTCACCGCACTGGCAAGCACGCGCGGCACTGATACGAGCGCGGTAAACAGCGCCAGTTGCGTAGCTGCAAACGCTGGATTCGTCGTACGTGCCACAAATGCGACGAGGGCGGCAGAACCAAGGCCCACTCCGAGATACTCGAAAGCAACAGCTAGCCCCAGCATCCACGGGTTGGCACCAATTTCAGATAACAGCGCGAAACCCAGGATACTGATAATCTGCACAACACCGAACAGCCACAGCGCACGATTGATCGGTAGCTTCACCATGATCAGCCCACCAATCAGTCCTCCGATCACAGCCGCAGTCAGGCCCGCTGTTTTCGCGATAGCGCCAATTTGCGTCAAGGTGAAACCGACATCGATGAAGAACGGTGTTTGCATTGCCGTCGCCATGTTGTCGCCGAGCTTGTAGAAAAACAGGAACGCGAGCACCAGCAGCGCCGGCCCTACACCTGCACGTCCGATAAAATCCCGAAACGGCAATATCACGGCATCGCGGAGTGACTTTGGCGGGGTAGGATCTTTGATCGCTTCATCGATAACGAGCGTCATGATTATGCCAACCACCATGAACAGCGCGACGATGATGAATACAATGTGCCAGTCAAAAATATCAGCCAGAATGAGTCCCAGCCCTCCGGGCACCAGACCTGAAAAGCGATAGGCCTGCACATGCAACGAATTGCCCAGGCCGAGCTCTACGTCCGGCAATAGCTCACGCCGATACGCATCGAGCACGATATCCTGGGTGGCACTAAAGAATGCGACAGCAACGGAAAGGTAGGCGACGGTCCACAGCGACAGCTCGGGGTTGATAAAGCCCATGAGAGCCATAGAGACAAGCAGGGCCAATTGCATCAACAGCATCCAGCCTCTGCGATGCCCCAGGAACGGCAAGGTGAACCGATCCACTATCGGTGCCCAGAAGAACTTCCACAAGTACGGAAACTGCACCAGCGCGAAGAAACCGATCTCCGCCAGTCCGACACCCTCGACCTTCAGCCAGCCCGGAACCAGTTGAAACAAGACGTAAAGCGGCAGCCCTGATGTGAATCCTGTGAATACACAGATAAGCATGCGGCGATTGAGTACCGCTTCGACAAAGCTTTCCTTGCGGGCTCCGGTCTGGTCGACGTCAGCCACCATGAATCCAGTCGTAATCCATCGTCACCGGTGCATGGTCGGAGAACCGCTCGTCTCTGTAGATCGCAGTTTTTCGGACTTTGTCTTTGAGGCCGGGCGTAATCACGTGGTAATCGATGCGCCACCCGACATTGGTATCCCAGGACCGGCCGCGATTAGACCACCAGGTGTACTGCTCCGGCTCCTGTGGCAGGGTGCGAAAGGCATCAGTGTAGCGATACTCGCCAAACACTTTGTCCATCCAGGCGCGTTCTTCAGGCAGGAATCCCGAATTTTTCTTGTTGCCTTTCCAGTTCTTCAGATCGACCTCTTTGTGCGCGATGTTCCAGTCACCGCAAATGATGTATTCGGACCGCTTGCGTTGCAATTTCCTGAGATGCTCAGAGAACGAGTCGAGGCAACGGTACTTGGCTTCCTGCCTGACTTCACCGGATGAGCCGGAAGGCAAATACAGGGACACCACGCTGATGCCGCCCAGCTGCACTTCGAGATAGCGGCCCTCGCTATCGAATTCCGGATCCCCGTAGCCGCGTATGACCTTGGTCGGTTTGTGTTGCGTATAAATTGCCGTGCCGCTATAGCCTTTTTTCTCGGCGTCTTCGTAGTAACAGTGATAACCACTCGGCGAAAATATTTCGTCCGTCAACTGATCTACCTGTGCTTTGGTTTCCTGAATGCAAACCACATCGGCATTTTGCTTTTCCATCCAGTCAAAAAAACCCTTGCGGGCCGCCGACCGAATGCCGTTGGCATTGAGACTGATAACGCGAAACAAACCATCACTCCTGTGTCATACTCCGATCCGAATCTGAACCGGCCGCCGTCATCATACAGCAGCGTCCGGGAAGGCCAAGGGACGAAGGCGATGCGGGGATATAAACGGGAGTTCATCGAGCTGGCACTTGAACTGGGCGTGCTTCGCTTTGGTGAATTCACGCTCAAGTCCGGTCGCGTCAGCCCGTACTTTTTCAATGCGGGGCTTTTCAATACCGGCTACGCGGCGGCGAAACTTGGCCGCTACTATGCCGACGCCATCGCTGAATCGGACATCCGTTTCGATATGCTGTTCGGACCCGCCTATAAAGGCATTCCTCTGGCAACTCTGGCGGCGGCGGCGCTCGCCGAGCAACACGACATTGACGTGCCCTACTCGTTCAACAGAAAAGAAGCGAAAGCACACGGCGAAGGCGGCAGCATCGTCGGCGCGCAACTTAGCGGCCGGGTCCTGATTGTTGATGACGTCATCACAGCCGGAACGGCCGTGCGCGAGGCCTACCAGATTATTTCATCGGCCGGCGCCGAAGTCAGCGGACTGATTATTTCGCTCGACCGACAAGAGCGCGGCAAGGGCCCTTATTCAGCGGTGCAGGAACTTAAACAATCGCTGGGTATCCCCGTAGCCAGCATCGTTCAGCTGGACGACCTGATCGACATTCTTGAAGAATCAAGCGAGTACGAGGAGTTCCTTGAGCCAGTACTCAGCTATCGCAAGCAATACGGTGTAATCTCTTAAGTACTTGAATTTTGGGGGTTTGACCGTGGTTTACAGCAGCTGCGGCAGACACTAAGCTCTGATAACGAGAACCAGTCCCGGTCTCAGGGCAGGATTAGGTGGCATATTCAGGCAATGAGAAAACAACTCTTTATCACCGTATTCGTGCTGCTGGCGTCCTTCGCCGCGCACGCATCCGAGACCAACTACTACCGCTGGGTCGATGCCGACGGCGTTGTGCATTACGGCGACAGCATTCCGGCGGAATACGCCGAGCTGCCGAAACAAATCGTCAACGACTACGGTGTAACCGTAAACAATCTTGCGGGTAAGAAGACCGACGAGGAAATCGAGGCGGAGCGCCGCGCAGCTGAGGTACGAGTTGCACAGGAAATGCAACAGCGTGCGGATCAGGCCCTGCTTGCAACTTACCTCACCGTGGAAGAGATACTTATGCATCGCGACCGCCGGGTTGAGCTGTTCCAGGCGCAATCACGAGTGACCGAGCTGTATCTCAGCAACCTGAATCGTCGCCTGGAAGTACTTCGGGAAGACGCCGCAGTCTACAAACCCTACAGTGAAGACTCTGAAGCGGCCATGATTCCTCAGGATCTGGCCGAGGATCTGCGCAAGACCAAAGAAACGATTGAGCGCCACCAGACGAATCTGAAGAAATATCGGGCGGATGAGCAGCAGATCATCACACGCTTCGCTGGCGATATTTCACGCTTCAAGATTCTGAAGGGAATCGAAGACTAAGCCTTTAGTCTTTGCCGGAGTGACCGAATCCGCCGGCGCCGCGGTCACTCGCATCAAACTCCTCGACCACTTTGAGCTCGACCTGTTCTACAGGCACGAACACCATTTGTGCGATTCTTTCGCCTGGCTGCACTTCGTAACTCGTGTCGCTGCGATTCCAGCAGGAGATGAACACCTGCCCCTGATAATCCGAATCGATTAGTCCCGTCAGATTCCCCAGCACCAGGCCATGCTTGTGACCGAGCCCGGACCGCGGCAGCAACACGGCCGCGAGCGATGGATCCGACACGTGAATCGCAAGCCCGGTTGGCACCAGAACGGTTTCACCCGGCGCGACGATCAGCGGCCCGTCGATACAGGCGCGCATGTCCATGCCAGCCGAACCAGACGTCGCGTAATGGGGTAACGGAATCGAACCCCCGATCCGTGGATCGAGTATTTTCAGTTCTATGGATCGCAAGTGTTAGGTCCTTCTGTCTTTGCTGCTGATGACCGTCAATCTGGGCTGTGTTTCGGCGCCGCGGACAGCATAAAAGTGATTGGCGGCGAGCTCAATGATGTTACGCGCAAGATCAGCTTTGGAAGCGGTCGGAAAACGTCGTTCACCGCCACCCCACAAAACGGTTGCCGCATTGTCATCACGATCGAAACCGCAGTCGGCGCCAACCTGATTCGCCACGATCATGTCGAGTTTCTTGCGTTCCAGTTTGCCGCGCGCATAGTCGATGACGTTTTCGGTTTCGGCAGCGAACCCTATGGTGAATGGTGCTACTTCGAGCGCAGCAACGGATGCCAATATATCCGGGCAGCGCACCAGACGGAGGTTCATGGCCTCGTCATTCTTCTTGATCTTCTGTTCAGCCAGTTGTGCCGGGCGGTAGTCGGCCACTGCCGCTGCTGCAATAAAAATGTCGGCGTCCTCGATTGCAACGTGTGTGGCGGCGTACATGTCCTCCGCCGACTCGACGTTGACGACGGATACGCCTGGCGGTGCGCCAAGATTGACCGGGCCGCTGACCAGCACAACTTTTGCGCCCTGCGCCGCCGCGGCACTCGCCATCGCGTAACCCATCTTCCCCGAGCTGCGATTCGTGATGTAGCGGACCGGGTCAATCGCCTCACGGGTTGGGCCGGCCGTAACGACAACCTTTTTGCCTTCGAGCAACCCGGCACCTTTTGCACCCGTAAGACTGAAGACGGCGGCGGCAATGGCGTCCGGATCCGGCATGCGCCCGGCACCGGTTTCACCGCAAGCCTGCGAACCGCTATCCGGACCAAGGATGTGTACACCTCGTTGTTCGAGTATTTCGCGATTCGATTGGGTCGCCGGATTACTCCACATTACGTGATTCATCGCCGGTGCCAGCGCTATTGGCGCTTCGGTGGCCAGGCAAACAGTACTCAGCAAATCCGGCGCTCCGCCGCTGACGATTCGTGCCATGACTTCGGCCGTCGCGGGCGCAATCAGGACGACGTCTGCCCAGCGCGCGAGTTCGATATGGCTCATCGCTGCCTCAGCGTCCTTATCCCAAAGATTGGAACGTATCGGTCGACCAGAAACCGCCTGCAAAGCAGTTTCAGTAACAAACTCTTCGGCCGATGCTGTCATTACGATTTGCACTTCGGCGCCACGCTCACGCAAGCGCCGCACAAGGTCAGGCGACTTGTAAGCAGCGATACCGCCGGTGATTCCAAGCACTACGTTCATTGAGCTAGCTTAGCTTGCGGATGACGCCAAACTCCAGCGAATAAGTGGCTCTGGTCTGAATTCGGTCATCCACACCAGATTGGCGCATTGCTCAAAGCGGCCCTGGGCAGCAGCATCGCTGAATGAAGAGCCGTGAGAGCACCGACGTCGAACTGCTGTCCGCGATTATCAGCGGCAACACACCCGGCCATGTCGTCGCTAGTCAGCTTTTGGAGCGCTTTGGCGGTCTGCGTCCTCTCTTGCACGCCAGCAACGACGAGCTTCTCAATTGCGGGGGGATCGGCAATGCCCGCCTCGCCACGTTGCGTGCGCTCCCCGAACTCGCTCGTCGCTACTTCAACGAGTCCCTGCCCAGCGGCGCGGCAATACGCAGCCCTGCCGATACCGAAATGTTCCTCAAAGCCCGTATGCAGCACCTCGACCACGAACTCTTCTGCTGCCTGTATCTCGACAACCGCCACCGGGTGCTGAGATTTGACGAGCTGTTTCGCGGCACCATAGATGGCACATCAGTCTACCCACGCGAGGTCGTGAAGGAGGCCCTCAGCGTCAACGCTGCGGCGGTGATTCTTGCTCATAATCACCCCTCCGGCGTCGCAGAGCCCAGTCAGGCCGATGAACGCATAACCCGGCGACTGAAATCTGCCCTGGAGCTGGTCGACATACGTCTTCTGGATCACCTGATCGTGGGTGAGGGCAAGGCGACCTCACTGGCGAGCCGCGGCCTACTCTGACATGCCGTGCTAAAGCTCGTGCTGGGCGCTTGTATTGCGCCTGTGACGCTGGTATAAAGTCACGCTCTCTGCCCGCAACTCGCAGGCAACTTTTAGTAAAATCAGAGACTTACCCATGTCCAGAGTATGCCAAGTGACGGGGAAACGGCCGCAAACGGGCAATAACGTTTCTCACGCACACAATAAAACGCGTCGCCGCTTTCTGCCGAACCTGCAGCGCAAACGCTTTTGGCTTGAAGCCGAGAAGCGTTTCGTACGCCTGCGTATTTCGCACAAGGGCCTGAAACTCATCGACAAGCACGGTATCGAGAAGGTCGTTGCCGACCTGCGTGCCGACGGTCAAAAAGTGTAACTGCAGGGGAACTTGAGCCATGCGTGACAAAATCAAACTCGTCTCCAGCGCTGGATCTGGCCACTACTACACAGTGACCAAGAACAAGAAGCTGCATCCCGAAAAGATGGAGACCAAAAAGTACGATCCGACGATTCGCAAACACGTCGTCTACAAAGAAGCCAAGATCAAATAGCTTGAGGCCCGACTCTCCTCCCCCGGACGTCGGAACAACTCGCTACGAAAAGCCCGGTTCTACCGGGCTTTTTTTTGCCTACGCGGTCACAATAGAGCATGCCTGAGTTACCCGAAGTTGAGACCAGTCGTCGCGGTATCGAACCGCACATCGTCGACACCCGCGTCACCCGCGTTGTCATTCGCAATCGACGATTGCGGTGGCCGGTATCGAAGTCCGTCGATCGCGAACTACCAGGCGCCACTATTACGTCGGTCGCCCGTCGCGCCAAGTACTTGCTGATCAATACCGTGAATGGAACCGCGATTCTGCACCTCGGCATGTCCGGCAGCGTTTTCATCGTCGATCACGACACGCCCGCAGGCGTGCACGATCATGTCGATATTGATTTCGATTCCGGCAGGACTTTACGATTTCGCGATCCACGTCGTTTCGGCTCCCTGCACTGGAGCAAGCGGCCATTGCAGCACAAATTGCTGGCATCGCTCGGACCTGAACCTTTGTCCGATGAGTTTGACGCCCGCTACCTGTGGCAACGGTCACGCGGCAGAAGCGTAAGCATCAAGCAATTCATCATGAATGCTCAGATTGTCGTTGGTGTGGGCAACATCTACGCGAGTGAGGCTTTGTACCTCGCTGGCATCAATCCACGCCGTGCCGCGGGCCGCATAGCCTTACCGCGTTACGAGCGGCTGGTCGAAGCAATCAAAGAAGTCTTATCGAGAGCGATAGCGGCCGGCGGTACGACCTTGCGGGATTTCTACGGTGGCGACGGCGAGGCCGGCTATTTTCAACAACAGCTCGAAGCCTATGGACGGGAAGGTGAGGCGTGCCGGCGTTGCAATACGCCGATCAGTGCCATCGTGCAGGGACAACGTTCAACTTTTTATTGCAAATACTGCCAGACCTGATCAGCTTCGCCCGCAACGCTCCAGCAGGGCCTGCTTCACTATCGGCGAAACAAACTCGGTGACATCTCCTCCCAGTGACGCAACTTCGCGTACCAGAGTCGAGGAAATAAACGTGTATTTGTCGGACGGCGTCAGGAAAACGGTCTCGACCTCGCTCGTCAAATGACGATTCATATTGGCAAGCTGAAACTCGTATTCAAAATCGGATACGGCGCGTAGACCCCGCATGATCACGGCCAACCCATTGTCTCGGGCAAAGTCGACGGTGAGACCTTCGTATCCCATGACCTCGATATTATCCAGATCACTCAATGCGCCTTTCGCCAGCTCAACTCTTTCTCCAAAGGTAAACATGGGCGCTTTGGTGCCAGTGTTTGCTGCGACTGCCACTACCACGCGTTCGTAGAGACCCGACGCACGACGGACGAGATCTTCGTGGCCGAGCGTAATCGGGTCGAAGGTACCTGGATACATCGCAGAGACTGTCATGTCATTCGGCTCCCGTCAGACTTCTGTAGTTGCCAGCATATAGCGTACATTGCCGGCAGTTTTATCTTTCACTCTTTGCCAGCCGTCAGGTAGTTTCAATTCCGACCGGCGCCTGTCCATCTCGATGTAGATTCTGGCCCCGCTCGCGAGACAGCGATTCTCGGCTAACAGTCTACACAATTCATCGTGCATGTCCGCAGCGAAGGGTGGGTCGAGAAAGACTATGTCGAAGGGTTTCGCCAGCGGCCCGTTAAGATACTGACGTGCATCGGCGTTACGAAGCTCTGCGCCTGTCGCAGCCAGGGAGTTGATATTTGCCTGCAACGTTTGCGCCGCTACGGCTGATTGCTCGACAAATACGACATTCGCAGCGCCCCTCGACAAGGCCTCAAGTCCGAGCGCACCGGTGCCGGCACACAGGTCCAGGCATCGGGCACCGTGTAAGTGTGGCGCGAGCCAGTTGAACAGTGTTTCGCGGATACGCTCCGAGGTTGGCCGCAGCCCGGGCACGTCGGCAATCTGCAAAAGACGGCTGCGCCAGTTTCCCGCTACAATGCGCAACTGTCCCGGCTGGGATTTTTTCTTGTCCGTTGATTTCCGAGCGACCAAAGCTCAAACCCATTTGTGATGCCAGTGAAGAACGTATAACGATGTTTGCAAAAAAAGAAAAGCCCGAGAAACGCGACGGCTTCTTCAAGCGGCTGCGTTCGCGTATCAATCGAGGCGACAGCTGGCTGACCTACGACCTTGCAAACCTGGTCCCGGGCGGCCAGATCGACGAAGACGTCCTCGATGAACTTGAGTCTTTGCTTGTCATGGCAGACGTCGGCGTGCAGACGACCGAAAAGATTATCGAGGATCTGCGCCGCAGTCTTCAACGTAATGAACTCAAAGACCTGGAGGCACTGCATGCCGGTCTGGAGCGCTCGTTGCTGAGCATACTCTCTGCCGCGGAACAGCCACTGACCATCAATAAGACTGACGGTCCGTTCGTCATTTTCATGGTGGGCGTGAATGGCGCGGGCAAGACAACGACCATCGGCAAACTCGCCCGTCGCCTGCAGGACGAAGGCTACTCGGTCATGCTCGCCGCCGGTGATACTTTCCGCGCCGCTGCAGTCGAGCAGCTACAGGCATGGGGCGAGCGAAATGATGTGCCGGTCATCGCGCAGCAATCCGGCGCGGATCCTGCCGCGGTCATATTCGATGCCTGGCAGGCGGCAAAGTCTCGCGACGTCGATGTACTGCTGGCTGACACGGCAGGCCGATTGCAAAATCAGGCAGGCCTGATGGACGAGCTGGCCAAGATGAAGCGAGTCGTTGGTCGCCACGATGCCAGTGCGCCGCACGAAATCATGCTGGTGCTGGATGCCAGCCAGGGTCAGAACGCGCTCGTGCAGGCGGAAAAATTTCATGAGGCACTTGGCCTCACCGGGATTACAGTCACAAAGTTGGACGGCAGTGCGAAGGGTGGCATTCTGTTCGCTATAGCGGATCGTTTGCAGGTTCCGGTGCGCTTTATTGGCATCGGCGAAGCAATCGAAGATATGCAGCCATTTCGTGCTGACGAATTTGTCGCCGCCTTGCTGTCGTCCGGTAACAAGGACCAGAAACTGAAATGATTCAGTTCGATAACGTGACCAAACGCTTTCCCGGTGGGCAGGAAGCCATCTCGGGGCTGAGTCTCACTGTGAATGCTGGAGAGATGGTTTTCGTTACCGGGCATTCCGGCGCCGGTAAGAGCACTTTGCTCAGATTGATCGCATTAATCGACCGACCGAGCAGCGGCAATGTCATTGTCGACAATCAAAACACGCGACGCGTAAAGAGTCGCAAGATACCTGCCTACCGTCGCCAGATCGGCATGGTGTTTCAGGACCACAAGCTGCTTTACGACCGCCCCGTGTTCGACAACGTGGCGCTGCCGCTGATCATTGCTGGTGTAAGCCATCGTGACGCCGGTCGCCGGGTACGCGCGGCGCTGGATCAGCTCGGATTACTGCACAAGGAAAAACGCGATCCGCAGACACTGTCGGCAGGTGAACAACAGCGTGTCGGTATTGCGCGCGCCATTGTCACGCGACCGAAAGTACTCATCGCCGATGAGCCGACCGGAAACCTGGATCCGGATCTGTCACTTGAGGTCATGCGAATTTTTCGGCGCTTCAACGAGGTCGGTGTCACGCTGCTGATTGCGAGTCACGATATCTCTCTGATTGATCGCCTGGGTTGCCGGCGCATAGAGCTTGAGGATGGCAAACTGCAGCAGGAGGTCGACCCGTGGCAATAACACGCAATGCCGATGCCGTTGCGCCGGTTCATTCCTCGGGCGCTTTTTCGGTCTGGATGAGCCGACACGCGAGCACCTGCGTCGGTGCGCTGGGCCGATTATGCCGACAACCTTTCGCAAGTCTGATGATCGTGTTGGTTATCGGCGTAACCCTTGCGCTGCCCGCAGCGATTAATGTTGTCGTAAAGAATGCACAAGCCGTGAGCAGCAACTGGAGTAACGCGCTCGATTTCTCGGTGTATATGCAGAAGGGCATTAGCAGCAGCGACGCAGAGGGACTGGCGCGGCTAATCGGCCAGCGCGCTGATATCTCCTCAGTTGAGCTCATCACCGCCGATGATGCCCTGGTTGAGTTCAAGCAGCAGTCCGGGTTTGGTGCAGCGCTCGACCAACTCGGCGAAAACCCACTGCCTCATGCTCTTGTTGTACGCCCGAATCCTGGCAGTACCAGCGCATCGCTTATCCTGCTGCAGGAGGAGATCGGTAATCTGCCTGAGGTCGAGCTGGTGCAGGTTGATACAGAATGGGTGCAACGTTTTCACGCGATACTGGATATCGTCAGGCAGGCGATAGCGATTGGCTCAGCGTTGCTGGGCATTGCCATCGTGGTCGTTATCGGCAACACGATACGTCTCGACATCGAAAACCGCCGCGAGGAAATTGAAGTCACCAAGCTGATCGGTGCGAGCAACGCATTTGTGCGGCGGCCGTTCCTGTGGACCGGATTCTGGTACGGGCTGGTCGGCGGCCTGTTTGCACTGGCCCTCGTGCAATACGGCTTGTACCTGCTGAAGGAGCCGGTATCCCGCCTCGCGGGCCTCTATCAGGGCAATATCTCTGTTGTCTCGCTGGGCCTCAATGAAAGCGCCGCCATCGTTGGCGCGGCCGTCTTCCTCGGCCTGTTCGCGTCCTGGACCACCGCGGCGCGTCACATGCGGCGTATCGAACCTCGCTAATTAGACATAATACAGACGTGCGACGAAGCTAAATCCCCGTTTTCTATAAGAATATTCCTCTAAATTATTGGGAACCAAGACCGTTTGTTAGCACTCTAACCCCATGAGTGCTAATATCACGCCCCACTAACGGAGGGACTCCATGACAACCGCTGTTGCGAAATCAAACTACGACCTGGCTCTGGCCGGACCGGTAGGCAGTCTTGATGGTTACATCCAGGCTGTCGGCGGCATTCCTGTACTCAGCAAAGAAGACGAACAGGCGCTTGCGCGTCGCCTGCGCGACCATCAGGACCTTGATGCAGCCCGCGACCTCGTTATGGCGCATCTGCGTTTTGTCATTCACATTGCCAAGGGATACACGGGCTACGGCCTGCCGTTGAACGACCTGATCCAGGAAGGCAACGTCGGACTCATGAAAGCGGTAAAACGCTTCGACCCGGAATACGATGTGCGCCTGGTGTCGTTCGCCGTGCACTGGATACGCGCCGAAATTCACGAGTTCGTGCTCAAGAACTGGCGCATCGTGAAAGTTGCGACCACCAAAGCGCAACGTAAATTGTTCTTCAATCTTCGCAAGAAGAAAAAGACGCTGGCCTGGTTGACCGACGCTGAAACTAAAGCGGTTGCGAAAGACCTGGGTGTTCATCCGAAAGAAGTCACGGAAATGGAGAAGCGTCTGCACTCACGCGATGCAATCTACGATCCGTCGCCGGATGTCGACGACGAGCGCAACTTCACGCCGGCCGCGTATTTGCCGAGCCCCAACGCTGACCCCGCCGTACTGGCCGAGAAGGAAGATTACAACGACGACGCTACGTCACGCATGACCGATGCGCTGGAGATTCTCGATGAGCGCAGTCGCCGTATTCTTGAAGAGCGCTGGCTCACCGAAAGTAAGATGACGCTGCATGAACTGGCCGCCGAATACGGCGTTTCAGCCGAGCGCATCCGGCAAATCGAAGCCAACGCGATCAAGAAGCTTCGGGACGCAATGGAAGCGTAAGTCGCAAGACAGGAAAACCAGAAGGGCCGCTCGATGAGCGGCCTTTTTTGTGCCCGGATATCTGCTATCTTGAGCACCCGTACAGTCGCCCGCCAGGTCCGCTTTTGAGCCAACTCTTCCAGGAACTGAAACGCCGCAACGTCTTTCGCGTAGCGTTCGCCTATCTGGCTGTTGCATGGTTGATTCTGCAGGCAGCGGACATTGTGCTCGACAATATTGAAGCTCCCGCCTGGCTCATGAAAGCATTGATGTTTTTCATGGTCGCCGGCTTCCCGGTTGCGATGATTTTCGCCTGGGCCTTCGAGATGACACCCGAGGGCATCAAGCGAGAAGCCGAAGTTGATCGCTCGACGTCGATCACGCAACAAACGGGGAAGAAACTTAATCGGGTGATCATTGGCGTATTGGGTGTCGCTGTTGTCTTTCTTCTGATCGACAAGTTTCAGCCCGGTGAAACAGAAGCCCCGCTATCAACGACCAGCGAAAAGTCAGTCGCAGTACTGCCCTTCGTCGCCATGAGCAGCGGGCCCGACGATGAGTATTTCGCGGACGGCCTCACGGAAGAAGTCCTGAACTCGCTGACTCGTCTGCCGGAGCTACTCGTAACGGCGCGCACTTCGGCATTTCATTTCAAAGGGCGAGACCTTCCAATACCTGAGATCGCCGCAACGCTCGGCGTGGCACACATCGTTGAAGGCTCTGTCCGCCGCGATGGCAGTCGCCTGCGCGTAACCGCACAGCTGATTCGCGCCAGTGACGGCTTTCATCTCTGGTCGGAAAACTACGACCGAGACAGCCAGGATACTTTCGCCGTGCAAACCAGCATCGCCGAGAAAATCGCGGCGTCGCTCGACGTCGTGTTGGACGATGCACAGCGCAAACAGATGCTCGAATCCGGCGTTCGCAACCCCGAAGCCTTTATCGCGTATCAAAAAGGCGTGGAGATATTTGAAGAGGCCCATGGCTCTGCCGATTTGCTGGGCAATCTCAGAAAGGCAAATGGTTGGTTCGACCTTGCAACACAGTTGGAGCCCGACTTTTCGGATGCTTACGCCTATGCTTCGGACTACTACTCCCACGTTTTGATCGATTCAATTCGCCTGGATGACATTAGCGAGGATGAACAGACCAGGGCTATGCAAGCGGTCGTGGAGCATTTTGAGAAAGCGATTCGTTTTGCCTCCAGTGAAGGGGCCAGAATTGCGGCGGCTTATGACCTCGCGGTAGTTTCCGGTCAGTGGCGCAAGTTGCCAGCATTGTTTGACGACTCGCAGAAAGCAAAAGGTTGCGTATACGCAAGTTGGTCACTCGAAACAGCCAATCCGTTTGGCAGGGCCAAAGGCATCCTCGCGGAAGGACTGCTTGAGTCCGAGTGCAACCCGATGGGCTTCTCCGGCTGGGTAAAGGCTGTGGCCGCGTACATTAACCTCGGCAAAAATGACCTCGCAATTGAAACAGCAGAGCGAGGCCTGCAAGCCGCACCGCACATTCGTATCTACCAGCACCTGATCTTTGCCTATATTGCTGCCGGTCGTTTTGACGAGGCAGAAGCAATCATCGACCGACATGTTCATTTGGACAATCAATCCGAGTCAATGCGCGCAATGCTGGCGGCGGCTCGTGGTGATGCTGAATCCGCGAGTAACCATATAGACAACATTCTTACGCTCGAAAGTCATGAATTCGACAGATTCCCTGTTATGCACCTGGCGCAAATCGGTGAGCGAGACGCGGCCAATCGAATGGCGGCAGAAATTGACGCGCATCCGTTTGGCTACCTGGAATTGATGGTCTATCCGCAGCTTTGTCGTTGCGGCGCACCCTTCGATCTCGAGTACACCCCGAATTACGCGAAACTCGTCAAGGATGCGGATTTGCCCTGGCCGCCAATATCGCCAATCAACTGGCCACTGAAGGACTGGTGAGTTACTCAAACATGCGTGTGCGATAACGCACGTAGCCGCCGTCTTCAACGCCGTGCGGATCCCGGTGCGTCCAGTGCACCAGCCCGCCGAGTTCGTTCCACTCGTACATGCCTCGAACACGAACCCTGTCGCCCATACCTAAAGGCACGCGCTCGGCGAGATCGATGTTGTGCGCAATCAACAGCGTTCGCCGACCGGCGATTTCCACTATAAATCGCTGGTGCCGGGAGCCGTCATTGTCATCCGACAGCAGGCGCCGCACGAAGCCTGTGACTTCGATCCAGCTGCCATCGTCGCTCTTTTTGTAGGGTTCGCTCACTGGTGCCCTTGTTTTTGTTATTGGGCAGACACCGACTAGAGTGCCATAAAAAACGCGGCGAACCCTCCTTAGGTTGCCGCGTTGGGTACTACAAACTGCGGGTTTGCTAGCCTTGCGTGACCGGCACCATCGTAATCTCGACCCGACGGTTCACTTGCTTGCCTGAATCCGTAGTATTGTCCGCAATCGGCCGGGACTCACCCATGCCCAGAGTAATCAGTCGTTGATCAATCACGCCCTGGCCACGAAGGTAAGACGCTACGGAGTTCGCGCGCCGCTCCGACAAGGACTGGTTGTAGGCATCAGTACCCGAACTATCCGTATGGCCTGCTACCTCAACAACAGTTTGCTCGTATTTGGCGAGCACCTTGCCCACCGAGTTAAGCACGTTAAAGAATGCGGGATTAAGATCCGAGCTATTCGTCGCGAATGTCACGTTACCCGGCATATTAAGCGTGATGTTGTCGCCATCCCGAATAACACTCACGCCAGTGCCATCCAATTCAGCGCGCAACGCCGCTTCCTGTTTGTCCTGGTAGTTGCCGATCGCGCCTCCGGCCAATGCACCGATGCCGGCGCCGATCAAGGCGTGCTGGCGACGCTCAACAGCATCGTCACCTGACATAAGGCCAACGGCGACACCGGCCGCGGCACCAATCAAAGCACCCTTAGTCGCCGAGCTGGTCTTTTCCTCACGCGTATAGGCATCCAGCGTTTTACATCCGCTCACAAAAACCGTCATAACAGTCATTGCGAGGATAAATTTCTGAGAATTGATATTCATGACCCTTCCTCGGGTTAGTGATAATTCGGGGGTATTGTATGCTTACCCTACCTGAACAGAGACTTAATCAGCGTGACCGACATCGAGAATTGGCTGACTCACTACGAGCAATCCCACCAGCGCCTGATCAAACCGGTCGTCTATTGGATCGCCGTGCCGATGTTTGTCGTCGGAATCACAGGCCTGCTGTGGGCTCTGCCCATTCCGGCCGAATTTCAGGAAATATCGCCGTTGCTCAACTGGGGCAGCACCTTTCTCATGGTAACAGCGGTTTACTACTTTATTATTTCCCTGTCCCTCGCAATTGGGCTTTTACCGCTGCTGCTCAGCCTCGCGGGCGTCCAGATGTGGCTGCTGTTTTCAGGCTATCCGGCCATCGCGATATCCACCGGCCTGCTGGTTGCGGGCACTTCCGGACTGATATTGTCCCGCGGAAGCTCAATTCGAGGCGTTTTTCAGGACCTGCAGCTCATCATGATCGGGCCGGCCTGGGTCTTGTCACTTGTCTACAGGCGTTTCGGAATACCCATCTAGTCGTATAGAATCGACGCCCCTATCGATATCCCAACCTCAGGAATTTACCCGTGAGCACCCAACTCGATCCCATGGATCTCTATGACGTTCGCTCGGAACTCAGCGAAGACGAAGTCATGGTCAAAGACACCGTAGCCCGCTTTGTCGATGACAAAGTCATTCCACTGATGCGCGAAGCTTTCGAAAAGCACGAGTTTCCGCGCCACCTGATCGGCGAAGTCGCTGATCTCGGCCTGCTCGGCAGCTCGATCGACGGCTATGACTGTGCCGGACTGAACAGCGTCAGCTATGGCCTGATCTGCCAGGAGCTTGAACGTGGCGACAGCGGTCTGCGCAGCTTCGTTTCCGTGCAGAGCAGCCTCGTCATGTTCCCGATACACGCCTACGGCTCTGAAGAACAGAAACAGCGCTGGTTGCCCGCCATGGCGCGCGGCGAAGCTATCGGTTGTTTCGGCCTGACCGAACCGCAGGGCGGCTCGGATCCAAGCAATATGAAGACGCACGCAAAACGTGACGGCAAAGACTGGATCCTGAACGGATCGAAGATGTGGATTACGAATGCCACGATCGCCGATGCCGCAGTGGTATGGGCCAAGACCGACGAAGGCGTAAAGGGCTTTATTGTTGAAAAAGACATGCCCGGCTTTGAGACGCACGAAATCGAAGACAAGTTTTCGCTGCGCGCCTCGGTCACCGGCGCCCTGTTCTTCAACAACGTGCGCGTACCTGAAGCCAACGTACTGCCGGGTGTATCCAGCCTCAAGGGCCCGCTGAGCTGCCTTACACAGGCCCGCTACGGCATCACCTGGGGTGTCATTGGAGCGGCGCAAGCCTGTTTGAATGAAGTGCTCAACTACACGCAGGACCGGGTCCTGTTCGGCCGACCGCTCGCAAACACGCAAACCATTCAGATCCGAATGGCGGAGATGGCGCGCAAGATCACGACAGCGCAATTGCTGTCACTGCGACTCGGGCGTATCAAAGACAAAGGCGAACTCAGCCCGACGCAGGTTTCGCTGGCGAAATGGAACAACTGCCGCGCTGCCATCGACATCGCTCGTGACGCACGCGACATTCTGGGCGGTGCCGGCATCAGTGCCGAGTACGTTCCGATCCGCCACATGCTGAACCTTGAAAGCGTCATCACTTACGAAGGCACAGAGACCGTTCACCAGCTGGTTGTCGGCAAGGAGCTCACCGGCGCAAACGCTTTCTAATGATGCCGGCATGACGACTGCTCGCCTGCCGGACGACAGGGACATGTGGCGCATTGCGGCGCCCATGATCCTGTCGAACGTTTCGGTACCGCTACTCGGCATGGTCGATACCGGCGTTACCGGACATCTGGATAACCCCGCCTACCTCGGCGCCGTTGCCATCGGCGCGACGATATTCACGTTCGTCTACATGGGCATGAATTTCCTGCGCATGGGCACCACGGGCATCGCCGCACAAAGCTTCGGCGCCGATGACAATGATGGCTTGCGCGCGTCACTCGGGCAGGCGCTGATCGTCAGCCTTATCATCGCTTTGACGTTGATCGCGCTGCAGGTCCCCCTCGGCAAGCTCACACTCAATCTGCTCGGCGGTGACGCCGAAACACAAAGCTACGCACGCGAGTATTTCTCGATTCGAATCTGGAGTGCGCCTGGAACGCTGGCGAACTTCGCGCTCGTCGGCTGGTTCATCGGCTTACAGAATGCGCGTGTTCCTTTACTCATTTTTCTGACGATCAACCTGACCAACATCGTCCTCGATTTGTTGTTCGTCATCGTGTTTGGGATGAAGGTTGATGGCGTTGCGCTGGCATCGGTTATCGCCGAGTACTCCGGATTTGCCGTCGGTGCCACGTTTGCGATATCCGCACTGAAAAAGCGCGCGGGCCACTGGCCACTGCAACGACTGACGAACATCGCCGAGTACAAAGCGTTCTTCTCGGTCAACGCCAATCTGTTTGTGCGCACGATGGCACTCATGTTCACAATTTCATTCGTAACCGCGCAAGGCGCGCGTCTTGGTGGAATCGTATTGGCGGCGAATGCGATCCTGCTAAATTTCCAGCACCTGACGTCCTTTGGCCTCGACGGACTCGCGCATGCCGCAGAGGCGCTGGTCGGAAAAGCAGTCGGTCAAAAACGACGCGATGCGCTCGAGCATTCTGTGCGCCTGACCCTGAAGTGGTCGTTAATCTTTGCGCTCGGATTTACGCTGCTCTATGTATTTGCCGGACCGTTAATCATCGCCATTCTCACCGACTTGCCCGAGGTGCGCGCCACCGCGACTACCTATCTGCCATGGATGATCGCTTCGCCACTGGTTTCCGTCTGGTGCTTTCTTTATGACGGCGTGTACGTCGGCGCAACGCGCGCCAAAGAGATGCGCAATATCATGCTGTTCTCGACCCTGTTTGTTTTCCTGCCCGCCTGGTATCTATTAACGCCCCTGGGCAATCACGGACTGTGGCTGGCCTTTTTGTTATTCATGGCGAGCCGTGGCATCGGCATGCACATTACGTATCGAAGCAAGTTGCTGGGTGCTTTTACGTAATGAGTTTTTTACGGGCGTCGGCGATGCTGCAAAGCTCCTGTGCAGAACGCCGTGCCCAGACGTAACTCAATAGACCGGACAACAGGTTCGCCACGGCATAAGCCGCAAAAATACCGGCAATACCAAACCATTCCCTGAAGACCAATGCGATCGGCACGTACAGAATCATCATGCGCGTGACGCTGATATAGACCGCGGGCATCGGTTTGCCGAGGCCGTTGAATGACGCATTCATAACCATGACGATACCGTAGGCACCGTAACTGACGGGCGCTATCAACAGGAACAATCTCGTTACGTTGTTGACGTCCGGATTTTCGCTGAACAGCGTTGGCAGGAACCCTGATCCCAGCGCGAGCAAGATCGCGATCGCAAGAGCAATCGACATGCTGAAGATCGCACACAATCGCAGCGACTCGAGGATGCGCTGCTCCTTGCCCGCCGACAGGTTCTGACCGACAAACGGGCCGATGACGGACGACAGCGCGTAGAACACCACCAGCACCAGTGATTCGATACGACTCGCCACGCCAAACCCGGCGACGGCTTCGGTTCCGTAACGTGCAATCATCGCGGTGATCAGTGTCATCGCCACCGGAATGATCGCGTTCGTCCCCGCGGCCGGCAGACCTACGTGCAGAATGTCCTTCCACGACTGTTTGACTTCGGCCGGATTGGGTTTTCTGAAGCTGACCATATCCAGTCGATACACAAGGAAGTACAACGTGGCGAGGAACATCACACCTCTCGCCGATAATGCCGCTGTTGCTGCTCCGTTCAAACCCATCGCCGGTAGCGGTCCGACACCGAAAATAAATATCGGGTCCAGAATCACGTTCAAAACTGCACCACCGATCATAATTTTGCCCGGCAGAACTGTGTCGCCTGTTGCACGCATGCTGCTGGTGCCCACCATGCCGACAACCAGGAACGGAACCCCGGTGTACAGGATAGTCATGAACGTCCGAATCATCGGAATCATGTCCGCTGGTGCGCCGAGCAACCGGAACAGGGGATCGATCGTGAGGACACCGACCAATGCCATCGACGCGGTGATCATGAAGGACAACAGCAGGCTATCAGTCGCCAGGCGTCGCGCACGACGTTGATCATCGGCGCCGATGGCACGCGCGACCACGGAAGAGGTTCCGGCGCCGAGCCCAATTGCGACGCTCGTAATAATCATCAGAATGGGAAAACCGAAACTAAAAGCGGCCAGGGCCTCATCACCAACCTTGCCCAGGAACCAGGCATCGATGAGCGACTGCGCCATCATGGTCGAAATTCCGAGCAACATAGGCACGGACATTTTCACGAGGTGTCGTCCGACCGACCCCTCGGTAAGTTTCGCTTTGCGGGATTGCATGCAGGCTCTGGCTACAGTGTTCAGTACAGACTAATACAGCAACCTTGCTGTCACAACGTAGCGCAGTGGTCCGCCGACATCTCGCGTGTGAAACGGATAGCAGGTGATGAGACTCAGAACGGCGGAATCCGTGTCGAGTAGCAGGGCACCCTTACGCGAATCAACGATTTCGATGGTATCGACCTCGTACAGATGGCGGATGCCGTTGCTAGATTCAAGGCTCAGGAACTCACCGGCCTCAATATTTTCCAGAAAACGAAAATGGGTATCCCTGTGTCCGGCGATGACTGTGTTGCCCGCCTCGCCCGGCATCGCGCTCGCGCTCAGATGACCGGGACCGAAAGCCAGGGTCCGCCCGGAGCCACCGGCGAGAACGATCAGGTCAATATCACCGGATCTCGCCGTCAGCCTGGCGACGGGCCAGGTATCAGCCCAGGGCCAGGGGGTCGCCCGGCTTTGTCCCAGCCCGGTGCGCGTCCAGGCGCGCTGCATAAGCTCCTGCGCGAGCCAGGCTTTCGCCGGTATGTAGGCGCCCTGCCCAAGCTGCCAGAATCCGAAACACAGTAGCGTGGTCACGAGTACGCGGCACAGAATTCTAGGTGCGCTGTGCATGACGCAACATCCCGCTGCTCCACTGCAGGGTCAGCAGCAGCAACGCGGCCAACAACGACAACATCCCTGTCAATCGCAACCACGGTGCAGCGGTCGCCGTCGCGGGAAAGCCAAAGATCGCGTTCGTGCTTTGGCCGTAGGGCATGAGATTCGGCACCTGCTCACTCAGCAACGGATCGCTGCTCGGGCGCACCGGCGTCTTGTCGACCGCAACGAGGCTTGTGTATTTACTCACAAGATGATGCGTCAACGCTGTCTGGACGATAGCCGATCGAATTTCGCTGCCTTCCGACTGACGCCGCTTGGCGTCCATCAACTCGCCGATGCGCGCCCGCGCCCACAACGCCGCGATCCCGGGGCTTTGTAGTGCTGCTTTGACGGGCAGTTCGGCTTGCCAGCCACCGCCCACGGAATTACCGCTGATGCGCACAGTGTCCCGCTTGCGCAGTGTGCCATCGATAGCCGCCTTGACCGTAACCGGCTCGCCCAGATAGAGATCCGGCACCGTCGATGGATAGCTATCGACAACGACGCCGCTGGGCCATTGCACTTCAATGTCGGTGACCTGGGGTTGTTCGAGCTTCCTGAACACGCCTTCCATTTTTTCCCGTACCTCGTGCAGGGCGCTGATGAAAGTGTAAGAGCCACGTCCCGCCTCGGCCGCCTTACGCATGAACCAGCTATTGGGTGCCGATCCAATGCCGACCGTAAACAGGCGCGCCGCACCGAGGCGGTCTTCGATCATCGAAAATAGTTCGTCTTCATAGCCCACACTGCCATCGGTAATGAACACGACCTGTCGCAGGTGCTCCGCGGACGGCGGTGAATCCAGCGCCAGCGCCAGCGCAGGACGCATCTCGGTGCCGCCATTCGCCTGTAGCTGCTCAACGAAGCGCGTTGCTTCAGCAATCGTCGCGAGGGTGACCGGCTTGCTCTCCGGGTAGAGAGCGCGCGTCACTGAGTTGAATTCGATCACGTTGAATCGGTCGCCGCTCTTGAGACCCTTGAGCGCCAATTGCACTGCCGACTTTGCCTGCTGAATCGAAACGCCGTGCATGGAGCCCGAAGTATCGATGATGAAAATGGTTTCCCGCGGCATCGTCGTCGCCGGCAGCTCGGCCTCGTCCGGCGGCATTAACATCAGCAGGTAGTGCGGTTTACCGTCAATACTTTCAACAAATGACATCGCTCGCGGTGCCGCTGACGGCACAGGTCGCCATACGAGTTCGAAGTCATGATCCATAGCCACCGTGCCGCCCGATAAGGTGACGGTGTACTTGCCTTCGTCCTCACTGACGCTGACCGGATGATAGCGGCTTGCAATAATTTCGAGCGGCATGCCAGCGTTCACACTCGCCGTCAGCGACAGCTGATGCGCTTGCGAGGCCGCGACTTGTGGCGGTGTGATGGTCGATGCGTCCGGCACGCGATCTGTATCCGGAGCCCAGCCGCTTCCCGTCCGATCCGGCAGCGCGCTACCGGATATGTAACGCGGGGTCAGCGTCATCGGGAAGCGGATACTGAACTCGCCATTTTCGTAGCGTAGATCTTCCAGGTACTCGACTTCGATGACCACGAGCTCTCCCGGCGCGACGTTGGCCACGCTGGTCGTAAACAGGTTGGCGCGTTGCTGCTCAACCAGGCTCGCTTTCCTGCCTTCTTGTTTGGCTTTTTCATAGGTTTTCTTCGCTTGCTCCTTTTCCTGAATTTCGCCCTCGATGAAGCGCTCGCCGATATGCAGGCGCATGCGGTCGACGGCCGCTTTGTCGGGGAGCGGAAATACGTAGACTCCTTCGACCCAATCCGCGCTGGTGTTGCGAAACTCCTGGCGCACCGAGACGCGGGCAACGAGGCCGCTGATTTTCATGTCGACTTTGGTATTAAGCAGCGTCGCCGTCGTATAGCCATTCGCCATGCGCAACAAGAGGCTGCCCGACTGCATGTCGTTGGGACTCGGCCCCTTGTTAGCCGACTCCTGGGCGCTGGCCGGTGCCGGTCCTGTTAGTAGAACGACGATCAGGGCTAGCACCCAAAACCACGATTTCATGTCCGATTGTGTCTGCCGCACGACGCGCTCCTCATTGGTGTCAATTGCACTGGGTATTGATTAGGCGACAGCATTCGGTCGCCCTGTGGACTACGGCATGGCAATGCACCGATGGAATGTGGCAAATTGTGGCTACACGAACAGGAGCCCAACGTGGCAAAACGCATCGCAATCATCGAAGACGAAGCAGCAATCCGTGACAACTACTCCGCGGCCTTTCGGCGTGAGGGCTATGCCGTAGAAGCCTTCGAGGCCAGGGCACCTGCACTTCAAGCTTTCGACAGCCGTCTGCCGGACCTGGTGGTCATCGACATCAATCTTCGCGACGACGTCGAAGGCGGATTTGAGTTGTGTCGCGAACTCCGGGCGCGCTCCGCAGATTTACCGATCATTTTCCTGACCGCTCGCGACAGTGAGTTTGACGCGGTATCCGGCCTGCGACTGGGTGCTGATGACTATCTCACCAAAGACATCAGCCTGCCGCACCTGATGGCACGCGTTGCTGCGCTGTTCCGGCGCATGGATGCAATGAAGAAACCACAGGGCGCGGAAAGCCGAATGTCACGTGGCGATCTCACCATCGACACCGAGCGTATGACCGTGCACTGGCAGGAACAGCTTGTAAGCCTCACGCTGACGGAATTCTGGCTGGTGCACGCGATGGCAAGATATCCGGGACATGTTAAGAATCGCCAGCAACTCATGGACGCTGCGCAGGCGGTCCTCGATGACAATACGATCACGTCGCATATCAAACGCATCCGCCGCAAATTCATCGCCATAGACTCCGATTTCGATGCCATCGAAACCGTTTACGGAATGGGTTATCGCTGGTTGAGTGCGTAGCCACCGCATTCGATGAATCTCAAACGTCAGTTACTCCTGGTCAGCTTGCTGGCGTTGATGCTGCCGTGGGCAGGTTGCGAGTTTATCCGTGAAACCGAATCCGCTTTGCGTGCAGGGCAGCAGGAGATGCTGGCGGGGACTGCACGCGCACTGGCCAGTTCGATGGCCCGCTATGCCGAGGAATTTCCCGACAGGGTTTCGAGGACCGTCGCCGGTGAACAGTTCTTTTTGCACACGCTAAGCAATCGCCCGCGTATCGATGGCTACATCGATGACTGGTTACTGGATGCGGTCGCACTGCGAACGCTGCGTGGCAATGACGGCCCGGTCCGTATGGCAATAGGCTCTCATGGGCGCATGGTTTACCTGTATGTCGATGTCAGCGACCGCGAGATCGTTTACGCAACCGCGGAAACCATGATCCTTGATGACGGTCCGCGCTACGCGGATCGGGTCACGCTCGTCAGCAACAGTCCGCCCTACCTTGAGGAACGCATCGTGTTTGCGGCGGAAGCCCCCGGGGCGATCGTCAGCTACAAACAGGATAGCTACGGTTTCGCGCCGGAACCTGCGATTACGGCCTTTTGGCAGGATGTTCCCGGTGGTTACCGCATTGAGGCGCAGATACCAGCCGATATGCTCGGCACCAACCTCGGCATCGCTATCAGCAACACGGCTGACGCGAACGAACGTGGCGTTCGCGTCAGCAGCTATTCAGGCCAGCAACCACTACCTATGGTCAGGCCCGTACCGGAACTGCGTCAGGTCGCAGAGAACCTGGTGCAGCCGGGTATGCGCATTGTTCTCACCGACTCTGCCGGCTGGCGCATTGCCACGGCTGGCATGCTGGCTGAATCAACAACGGATCGCTCGTTTGGCGTGGGCTGGTCCGCGCGCATCTACGACCTGCTCGTCGAAGCGGGCGAGGAAGCGACTTCCGCAGCACCGGATGCTGCGGGTCGGGAACAACAACCGTATGTGGGCGCAGCACTGGATGGTCGTGAAATGGCGAGTTGGTTTCGCGGCGACAACAATGGGCGGGCCATTGTCGCCGTCGCCGCGCCCATCAACGAGAACGGTGAGGTGCTTGGTGCGCTGATCGTGCAACAGGACACGGACAGAATACTGAGCCTGACCAACGAAGGTCTGATGCGGCTGATTAACGTCACACTGTTCTCAACGCTTATCGTGGCCGGCGCTCTGGTCGGTTATGCCTCCTGGCTGTCGCGCCGGATTCGGCACTTGTCTGTCGCAGCGGAAGCCGCTCTTGAGAACGAAACGCTGCAAGCGGCCTTGCCAAGCGCACTCGCGGAAGACGAGATCGGGGACCTGTCTCGAAGTTTCTCATCTGTGTTGCGACAACTCGGTGACTACAATGTCTATCTACGGACCTTGGCCACGAAACTTTCGCACGAACTTCGTACGCCACTCGCAATCGTTACTTCGTCGCTGGAAAACCTTGAACACGAAACCCTGAGCGCATCGTCCGCCGGCTACACAGCTCGTGCTCGTGAAGGTGCTGATCGCCTACGCAGAATTTTGAATGCAATGAGTGAGGCAAGTCGAGTTGAGGAAGCAATGGCACACTTCGAAGCTGAGTCCTTCGATTTCCGAAAAGTGTTGTCTTCCACAATCGATGCCTACAAGGATGTGTATTCCGGACGTACCTTCGATTTCAACTGCTCATTGCAGTCGGCGCCTGCGAAAGGATCACCAGAGTTACTCATTCAGATGCTCGACAAGCTCGTCGACAACGCATTTGGCTTTAGCGCTCAGAGCGACACGATTATCGTAGGTTTGGCTGCAATAGAAGGGGGCCTGCTGTTGTCAGTGACTAACCCGGGCCCACCATTACCGGAGCACATGCGTTCTCAGTTGTTTGATTCGATGGTCTCGATACGTGCGAGCGAAGGCTCTCGGCACCTGGGTCTCGGTTTGTATGTTGCAAAGCTCATCGCCGAAGGACACGGCGGCAATATCACTGCCGACAATATCGAGGGCGGCGTGCGGTTTGACGTTCGATTACCCGCAAGGAATAGCGTGTAGAAGCGTTAGAATGCCCCTTTTCGATTAGTTACAAGTCTAACCAATCTGTCGCGCTTCGTTTTCTGTCATTCGATAGAATTGCTCAATCCGTTTTCCATTGAAAAAAATACCGGGGACTCACGATGAACGACGAAACACTGGCTATTCACGCTGGCTTCAAGTCAGACCCAACAACAAAATCGGTCGCCGTACCGATTTATCAAACCGTCGCGTATGAGTTTGATAATGCGCAACATGGAGCGGACCTGTTCAACCTGGAGGTTGAAGGAAATATCTACTCGCGCATCATGAATCCAACGGTTGACGTTCTCGAGAAACGCTCGGCGGAACTCGAGGGAGGCATTGCCGGCCTTTGCGTCAGCTCCGGCAGCGCGGCGATCAACTACTCAATCTTGACCATAGCCGAGCATGGTAACAATATCGTCTCTGTGCCCCTGTTATATGGCGGCAGCTACACACTATTCAAACACATGCTACCGAAGCTCGGCATTGAGGTCCGGTTTTCCTCGGACGATTCCGCCGCTGCGATGGAGAAACTCATCGATGCGAAGACCAGTGCAGTTTTTTGTGAGTCGATTGGCAACCCTGCCGGCAACATTGTCGATATCGAAGCACTGGCCAAGATGGCGCACAAACATGGAGTGCCGCTGATCGTCGATAATACGGTCGCAACGCCCGCATTGATCAAGCCCATAAAATGGGGTGCGGACATTGTCGTCGACTCGTTGACGAAATATATGGGCGGTCATGGCACTACTCTGGGGGGCGTTATTGTTGATAGCGGTCAATTTCCGTGGGCAGACTATCCTGAGAAGTTTCATATGCTGACGGAGCCGGAATCGTCTTATCACGGCGTGGTATACACGGAAGCGCTGGGGCCGGCCGCGTACATTGGTCGCGCACGGACAGTGCCATTGCGTAACACCGGGTCGGCGCTCAGCCCAATGAATGCCTTTCAGATACTGCAAGGTCTGCAGACTTTGCCACTGCGCATGGAGCGTCATTGCGACAACGCAATTGCTGTCGCGAAGCACCTTGAGCAGCACTCGGGTGTCGCCTGGGTCAACTACGCCGGCCTTAAGAGTTCGCCGTATTATGATCTTGCTCAAAAGTATACAAATGGCAGGCCGTCTGCACTGCTGACTTTTGGCATCAAGGGCGGTTTTGAAGCCGGCGTGAAATTCTATGATGCGCTGCAGATGTTCCTGCGGTTGGTCAACATCGGCGACGTCAAGTCATTGGCGGCGCATCCTGCGTCGACGACGCACCGGCAACTATCGGATGAGGAACTGAAATTGGCCGGCGTGACACCCGACATGATTCGGCTGTGCATAGGAATCGAGCACATTGACGATATCCTCGCTGACCTTGACCAGGCGCTCGCAATCGCTGGCTAACTTCACTACCGCATCGACCGAAGGTGTTTTCTATGCTTGCTAGACCTATTCTGTTTTGCCTTTTTGCTTTGCCGGCGGTTGCCTTCGCAGATGCCCGCGACGGCCAGTTTATGGGCTATCAGCTCGGAACGAACTTTCAGGAAGCGGCACAGTCCGTTGAGGGTACGACCACAGGCAATCTGTTGATCGTGGTAGAGGATGCTCTCAAGCCGGCTGACATAGAGCAAGTGATCCTGGTCGCTACACCCACAACGCGCACGATCGGATACATTGGTGCCGCAAGTTGGTTTGCGACCGAGGACGAGGCGCGTGTAAGCGCTCGTCGCTACGTGGAATTACTGCGGGCCAAGTACCCGGACTGGAGCTTTGGCCGCGAAGTCATGGACGCCAATTTGCGCATTGGTGAAGTCAACTTTGACCAGGCGCCCTATACCTTGAAATTGCACCTGGGACAGGAAGTTCATGAAGGGCAAACCAGGTGGCGCTTTTCCATGGGCCTCGGCTGGCAACCCAACGCGAAGGAATGGCGCAGCTGGCAGGACAAGGCCGATAGCGAGCAGTCTTCCGAAAAGACGGCCGAGGACGAACAGAAGTTGAAAGATTCGGATATGCGCGGTCTATAACGTGAATTTCCGGTTGTAGAAGCGCGAAAACACGCACAGGATTGTGCCAATGCCGGAAATTACATTACTTGGTTGGATCCACACTCTCATCGCCATCATCGCCCTGATCGCGGGCTTTTATTCTTTGGCGGTTTACAAGGTGATCACGCCCGCGCAGAAAACGGGTCAGCTTTATCTGATCTGTACACTGATCGCGGCCGCGACGGCCCTGATGATCTACAAACACGATGGATTTGGACCTGCCCACGGTCTGGCGGTCCTTACTTTGCTGGCCCTGGCCGGCGGGTTCATCGTTAGCAAAATTTCGGCACTGGGTAGTAGCGCAAAATACCTGCAGGCGTTTTGTTTCTCGGGGACGCTACTATTCCACATGATTCCTGCGATTACCGATGGCCTGTTACGTTTGCCGGTCGGTAAACCTGTCCTGACCAATCCCCACGACCCGCTGTTGCGCAAGTTCTATCTGGCATTTCTTATTATTTTCCTGGTGGGTTACGTACTACAATTTCGGTGGCTTAAAAAACAGACCCATAGTTAATGTCCCTCGACTTTCCCGCCCGAATCCTCACTGGAGACTCTCTGTGATAACGCGTGCTATTTGTACCATCCTACTGTCCTTCGCGATCGCTGGCTGCTCGCAGAATACCGACAACTCGGCTGCTGCTGAGTATGCGGACACACTGTTCGTGAATGGCTCCGTCTATACGATGGACGTGAATCGTTCCTGGGCCACCGCCGTAGCTTTACGCGACGACAAGATCGTCTTCGTTGGTTTTGATGATGGCGCCGACGCGTGGCGTGGTCCATCGACACGCGTTATCGACCTCGGTGGAAAGATGCTCATGCCCTCGTTTCAGGATGTGCATATTCACCCGATTGGGGCTGGCCAGGAGGCATTGACGGTCGACCTCAACGGTAAAGGCTCACTCGAAGCCTACCTCGAGACACTGAGGGATTATGCGGAAGCAAACCCGGACGTGCCCTGGATCGTGGGCGGCGGATGGTCGATGGCTGTCTTCGGTCCCGGGGCACGTGCGAGCAAAAAGTTGCTTGATGCCGTGGTTCCGGACCGCCCGGTGTATTTGAGTTCGGCGGACGGTCATACGGGCTGGGCCAACAGTGCCGCATTGAAGTTTGCCGGTATCGATGAGGACACGCCGGACCCGGCCAGTGGCATCGTGGACCGTGATGCCAAGACCGGTGAGATCATCGGCAGTCTGCAGGAAGGTGCGATGGAGCTCCTGACCGCCCATATACCGGCGCCAACTGACGAGGCTTATCAGAGCGGCCTGGAATACTCGGTGGATCTCCTCAACAGCTACGGCATTACCGCCATTACCGATGCCTGGGTCATGCAGCCGCATCTGAATGCCTATCGCGCGGTGGATCAGCGCAACGAACTTTCACTGCGTGTCGTCGTTTCGCATTGGTGGGAAAGAACCGAAGGGGTGGAGCAAATCGAGCGTTTCAAACAGTATCGGCAGGAATATTCCACCGGTAACGTTAACGCCGGCACGGTTAAAATCATGCAGGACGGCGTCATGGAGAATTACACGGCTGCCATGTCGGAGCCCTACTTCGTCGAAGGTAATCCGACCGGCATTCCGATGATAGAACCGGAGGCACTGAAGGAGGCCGTTATCGCCCTCGATGCCGCAGGTTTCCAGGTGCACTTTCATGCCATTGGCGATGCCGCTATTACCCAATGCCTGGACGCAGTCGCCGCAGCCATCGCAACGAACGGCAACTCGCATCGCCGACACCACATTTCGCATCTGCAGGCGATCAATCCGAAAGACCTGCCAAGATTTCGTGAACTCGGTGTCGTCGCCAACTTTCAACCCTTATGGGCTTATGCAGACACCTACATTAACGATCTGACGATCCCGTTTATTGGCGAAGAGCGCGGCAACTGGATGTACACCGTACGTTCCGTCATCAACGCGGGCGGCATGATCGCATTCGGCAGTGACTGGTCTGTTTCGACGGCGAATCCGTTTCCGCAGATCGAAACAGCAATAACCCGCGCAGATGCTGACAAGGGCGGCGTGACCTTCATGCCGCACGAAACCATTGATCTCGCCACCGCACTGGCGGCGTTTACGATCAATTCAGCTTTCGTTAACGGCATAGAAAAGACGACCGGATCGATTGAAGTTGGCAAGCTGGCGGACCTGGTTGTTCTCGATCAGAATTTGTTCGGTATTCCTGCGGACAAAATTTCGGACACCAAGGTGCTATTGACTCTGTTCGGCGGGCAAGCGGTGCATGGCGAATTGGACGCTCTAGTCGCGAAGTGATTACGCACCGTATAGCCACTGCACTTCGGCGTCAGGAATGGGTAACGATCGTTATCGAATTTGTCCTGGTGATTGCCGGTGTTCTTATTGCTCTGCAAGTGGATCAATGGAACGATGCACGTAAGGAACGAGCAGTAGAACTCACGTTGCTTGCGGCCGCACGCGAAGATGTTGAACGCGATGAGTTAAGTCTGGAAAACGCCGATCTCGCCCTGGCTACCGTTTCCGAGCTGGGTGCAGTCGCTATTGCAGCACTGAAAGCAGACGATTGCGTTGACAATTGTTGGACTACGTTGGTTGCGTTCTTCCATGCGTCACAATGGATCGACGTGCAACTCCTCAGATCAACCTACGAAGAAATGAAACGCATGGGCCTGCCGCGAGATGCCGAGTTGCGTAGCGCTTTTTCAACCTATTACGACCTGAACGATCAAAGCGCTATTCTCTTTGCTGAGTTTCCACGATATCGGGAGGTCGTCCGGTCGACAATTCCAGCGGCAACCCAGGAATATCTCTGGCGGGAGTGTTTTCGCGTCGATGGTCGGCATCAGTTTCTCATAGCGGATTGCCCGCCGCCCGAGAACGGAGGAGGGGCTCGAGAGACTATTGGCCTGCTGCGCTCGAATCCGGATGTCGAAATGACGCTCAATTTTTGGATAAGCACGGTAACGGTCGTCAGGAGCACGCTTGAAATCCAGATCTCCGCAGCGAAATCGATAATCGCTGACATTTCGATTTATTTGGAACAGCAAGGTTGAAGCCTTTCCCAAAACTTCGAATCACCTGGTTTTCCTGCGCCCTGTTGTTTGTCTGTCCGGCAATTTGCTTTAGCCAGGAACCAATCTCCGATGAATCGCTGCAGCATGCGAAGGAACTGTTGCGGAATACGCCGCTCATCGATGGCCACAACGATTTGCCCTGGGTGATTCGTGAAGAAACCGGCGGCGACGTAGCCGCGTTCAAGCTCGAGGAACGCAACGAATTTGACACCGACATTCCGAGGCTCCGTGAGGGCATGGTGGGCGCACAGTTCTGGTCTGTGTGGATCCCGGGCGAAACCGATCCGAAGGACGCCAGACGTATCCAGCTCGAACAGATCACCACAGCGAAGAACATTATTGATGAGCACCCGTCGACGTTTGAGCTTGCGCTGTCAGCTGATGATATTGAGCGGATTTTTGCCGAGGGCAAGATTGCCTCATTGCTCGGCATGGAAGGTGGCTATGCTCTGGACAATTCGCTAGCCGCGATCGGCGAGTTTTACAACCTTGGCGTCCGCTACATGACATTGACACACAATGTGTCGCTGGACTGGGCGGACGCCGCGCTGGGCGAACAACGTCACGGCGGACTCACTGCGTTTGGCCGCGACGTCGTACGTGAAATGAATCGCACCGGAATGATGGTCGATATCGCGCATGTGTCCCCAACGACCATGCATCAGACCCTGGACGTGAGCAACGCGCCGGTCATCTGGTCGCATGCGGCCGCCAGGGCACTGGTCGATCACCCGCGTAACATACCCGACGATGTGCTATTGCGCTTGCGGAAGAATGGCGGCGTTGTGATGGTCACTTTTATTCCGTCGTTCCTTTCAAAAGCCGTCTGGGACATGGAGGAAGGCCTGTGGGCGACGGACGCAGCGCTGGATCTTGTAAGAGATTACCGGGAGATCTGGCTGGCCCATGACGCCGAGTACGGAGCGGTTCGTGCATCAGTTGACGATGTCGCCGACCACATCGAGCACATCCGTGACATCGCCGGAATTGATCACGTGGGAATCGGCAGCGATTATTGGGGCATGCTCGACATGCCCGTTGGACTTGAAGACGTCTCGGGATTCCCTCGCTTGTTCGCAGCGCTCATCGAACGTGGATGGAGCGATGAAGATTTGAGAAAACTCGCGGGCAAGAATATCTTGCGTGTCATGCGAGAGGTTGAGGCAGCTGCGCGGGACGCCGACTAGCAAGGGCAAGATTTCCGAGAAATACGCGGCGAAATCATGGTCAGTATTCTGCCTTTAGTCATTGACCATCACGAGGGACTTACATGCGAATACCGCCTGGCCTTGCATTCGCAACAACTGCATCCGCGATGTTGCTCCTATTGCTTATTGCGCCGGTACGATCTGCGTCGCCAGCGCCCTCGATTGAGGATTTTGTTCTAGAGGCTAATATTCGAGATGCCGAGCTGTCTCCGGATGGCAAGTACCTGGCAATGATTATCAACGAACCGGAACGGACGGTGGTTGTAGTCAGAAACGTAGAGACACCCGACATGCCAGTCATTGGAGCGTTTGCCGAAACGATAGTTCGGCCATCATGGCTTTATTGGGCAAGCAATGATCGGCTTCTGATTTCCATGTCGGTGCCGTACGACACATATCTCAAGAAAATACAGCGCAGCGCCTATTTTGAAGGTGACGGTGATCTTGAGTTCAGTCGAATGGTGTCTGTCAACCCGGACATGTCTGATATGGCGATTTTGATGGAAGACGAGCGCAAGTTGAGGAATAACTATTCGCTCTCGAGGGTTTCGAACTCGTTGCCAAACGACCCGGACCACGTGCTTATGGCTGCGTATCGTCTCGGTAAAAGGATCTTATACAAGGTAAACATTAACTCCGGCGAATCGGAATTCATAGCTAGCGGCTCCTCGCGAACCTATAAGTTTCTTAATGGCGACGATGGAGAACCTTTGTACCGATTCGATTTTCGTGAGGGATCAAAATCAATAGAAATTTTCAAGTTTAAGAATGACGATGAATGGGAGCTCGTTGATTCGATACGACTGAGCAAAGACGACGAAAGCGGCATCGATCGCAACGAGTTGGTTGCGCTGTACGCCGAAAGCGTCGTTTATCGGAAGCGAAACGCAGGGACTGGCTACTATGACCTGATTCTCATCGATCGGACTACTAGTGAGCAAAGGATACTCGCGTCACTTCCGCAGCAAGACGTGTTTGGCGCGATTTTCCATCCTAGATCGGATCAGATAATAGGCTACCGGGTCGAGACAGACTATTTGCGCGAAGTCTATTTTGACGACGTTACGCAGGAGCAGTACGACGCGATCGCAGCGCAACTTGAAAACTACAACTTTGATGTGTCCGCTCTCGCGCCCGGGCTACGAAAGGTGCTGGTTGGAGTTCACGGAGCCGATGCGCCCTACACCTATTATCTGTGGGACACGGCAACGCAGAAACTCACTTTTTTGGATCACGCCTTTCATCGTTTGCCGCCAGAGATCCTGTCTTCTCCTGCAACGATGACCTATGTCGCCAGAGATGGCACGCCGCTGCGAGCCTATGTATTGTTGCCAAAGTCTTATGCGTCCGGGAAAACGTACCCGACCATTATTCTGCCTCACGGCGGACCGCAGTCGCGGAGCAGGCCAGACTACGATGGTTTCGCACAATTTCTTTCGAGTCGAGGTTACATCGTAGTGGAGCCAAACTTCAGGGGATCTGTAGGTTATGGACTGGAATTCGAGGCGGCCGGCTACAAGCAATGGGGAGGTTTGATGCAGGACGACCTGACCGATGCGGCAGAGTTCATGATCAAAAAGGGTTACGCGGACCCGACGCGTATTTGCATAGTTGGTGGATCATACGGTGGATACGCTGCTCTGATGGGAGCCATCAAGACACCCGATCTGTTTGCGTGCGCGGTTAGCATAAATGGCGTCACCAACCTCTCTGATCTGGTTAAGTATGATATGAGAAAATCCGTCGATGAGGCTGAGTGGGGCGAGCTGCTATTTGATCGGGTAGGACATCCGGATAAGGACCGCGATATGCTCGCCGCGAATTCCCCCGCGCTGAATGCAGACAAAATATCTATTCCGGTTCTTGTTGTCGGTGCCACGGCAGACGATATAGTACCTTACGACCAAGCGAAACAGATGGTAGCCGCCCTGAAAAAGGCCAAAGTCCGATACGAGTTTGTCTCGCTGAAAGATGCGGGACACAATTTTTATTCCGACGATAAGACTATGACTGCTGTGTTCAAGGCGGTCGAGGACTTTCTGGCAAAGCACCTCCAAGAGAACCCTTGATCGCGAGCGACGAACCGCGAGCATTGTGTTCAAATGATTTTCTTAAAGAGTAACAGCACCTAAATGAGAAGCCCCCTGTGAATCAACTTTCCCTATTGATTGCCGCCATTGCGGTCCTGGCCGGCTGCACGGCACCGATGTCAACACAAAGCCGCCCGGACGCTTACTACGATGCATCTGTATCGAACCGCGCTGGGGATTCCTTGTTTTCCGGGGATGCCGCGACACTGTCGGATGAGGCCATACGCTCCATACTTGCTTACCAGTATGAAGCACCGGCCCTAAGTCGAATTGCGCTGATGCCGTTTGGTCGCGAGATCTGGTCTGGCTGGTCCGAGGAACTTGCGTTGGCCTCCGAGCAGATGCAGGCGGAGGTTCTGAACAAACTGCAGGCGTCACCGAAGGTGTACGACGCATCTTACCTGCCATCTATACTCGTGCCGCAGATTCGTAATGTTCCACACCTTCGCGAAGCCGCCGCACGATACCAGGCTGACCTGTTGCTTGTGTACAGAAGTTACTGTCAGAGTTTTGAAAAATACCGCCTGTTTGGCGCCGACGAATCGCGAGCCTACTGCGGTGTAGAAGCCGTGTTGCTCGATACCCGCACCGGACTGGTGCCATTTACGACGGTCGCATCTCGCTCATACGATGTTATCAAGAATTCTGCAGACGCCAATTTTCAGGAGACTATGCTCCGCGCGCAACTGGAGGCGACTACTGCAGCGATGGGTGATGTGAGTAGTGAGGTTGTTCAGTTTCTGGCAAGCGGAAATTAGTTGGACCGTACGTCGACTAGTACGAATTACTTTCAAAAAGGGAAACACCCATGTTGGAGCGAATCGCCTTAACTTTCACCGTTATCATCATCGTAACTCTTGGAATTGCCCAGGTTGCCAGCGCGGAGACCGCTGAACCTCAAAAGGCCATACTCATCACGGGCGCGAGTACCGGCATTGGCCGTGACGTCGCCGAGAAGCTTGCCGCCAGCGGCTACTTTGTTTACGCAGGGGCTCGCAAACAGGCCGACATGGATGAACTGAACAAGATCCCGAACATCCGCGCCATTCGCCTGGACGTGACCAAACAGGATGAAATCGATGCGGCGGTAGCGACGGTGAACGCAGGCGGCAAGGGCCTGTACGGGCTCGTCAACAACGCGGGCATCCTCACACTGGGACCAATCACCGAGATTGATGAAGACGAGCTGGCCTGGATATTCGACGTGAACCTTATGGGTGTTTACCGGGTAACCAAGGCGTTCGCTCCTTTGATTATTGAATCCAAAGGGCGAATTACCAACATCAGCTCCATCGCGGGTATTTTGGCGGGCCGCTTCTGGGCCCCTTACAACATGACAAAACACGCGCTGGAGTCCTACACCGATGACCTCGCCGAAGAGATGGCACTTTTTGATGTGAAGGTGAGCGCGATCAATCCCGGCAATTACAATTCCCAAATCGGCAGCAAGGAAGCGGCGGCACTGGCGAAGAAGCCCTATGCACAACCGGGCTCGGTTTACGCCGAGTACCTGGTTGAAGAAATCGAGTACATGTCGGATCGCAGTATGTACAAGGACCCGGGCGAAGTCAGTGCAGCAATAATGCATGCCCTGTTCGACGAAGCACCAAAACCCAACTACATGGTGGTGCCAAGACAGGAAGAAGCCTACTGGGTCGTTAGCAAAATGATCGAGGAGTTAGCCGAACTCAACGCTGACCACCCCTACACCTACAGCGACGACGATTTGATCGAAATGCTGAAGGAAGCGACGGCGGCACAACGCAAGTAGAGGCCGTTTGACCCATCTGGACTTGATCAGGACTTCATCAACCCTTCCTCCTGATCAGACTATCCCTATCCCGCATTCTGGACCTGACTGTAGTGGGGGGCGCTGCACAACGCAGCGCTTTCTTACAACTACCGTAATTGAGGGATAATCCCATGAAACTGATATCGATATTGTTCGTGTTGCTGGTGGGAAGCGGTTGCACTTCGATGAGGGCTGTAGAAATGTCGCCAGAGCAACTTCAGCAAAAGGTCGCGGCGGGCGAAGTTATAGAGGTCGGTGATTCCGTCCAGATCGCCACTACCGACGGCAAGACACATAAGTTCAAGGTCTCAGCCGTGACGGCCGATCTTGTTTCCGGCAAGGACATCGAGATCCCGGTAGGGGACATCCTGGCCGTTAAGACACGAGAGTTTAGTGGTGGCAAAACAACCGCACTTACAGCGGGCGGCGCCGGCTTGATATACATTATTGGTGGCGCAATAGCGGCCGGAGCGGCACTGGGTGCCGGCTTCTAAAGTCAACCAGCGATTTCACCGTGCTGCTCGAGGTAACGAACAATACCAGCCGCAGCTTCACGGCCTTCGTGGACCGCTGTGACAACGAGATCAGAACCTCTGACCATGTCTCCCCCAGCGAAGATCTTCGGGTTGGTAGTCTGGTAAGGGAAGTTGCCGAGCGCCGCCACCCGAACGCGGCCGCTCGGCAAGGTCTCGACGGCAAAGTCCTTAAACCACGCCGGTGGATCCGGTCGAAACCCGAAGGCAATGATGACCACGTCAGCAGGCAACACTTCCTCTGTGCCAGGGATAGCTTCAGGTCGGCGACGGCCATCGGAGCCCGCAGCACCGAGTTGTGTTTGCACAAGCTTCACACCTTGAACGGCACCGTCGCCAACAATCTCCAGCGGCTGCCGGTTGAACAGGAACTGCACGTTCTCTTCTTTGCTGTTCGCCACCTCACGACGTGAGCCCGGCATGTTTTCTTCGTCGCGGCGGTAGGCGCAGACAACACTCGCGGCACCCTGTCGAATTGCCGTGCGGTTGCAGTCCATGCCGGTGTCTCCGCCACCGAGGACTACGACGTTCTTTCCCTCGAGGTTGATGTAGGGGATCGTCGGGTCCTGATAGCCAAGTTCTTCGTAAACGTTGGAGATCAGATAGGGCAAGGCTTCGTAGACGCCTGGCAAATCTTCGCCGGGGAATTCGCCTTTTACGTAATCGTAGGTGCCCATACCCAGAAACACGGCGTCGTACTCTGCAAGCAAGTCTTCGAAAGCCTTGTCAACGCCGATGCGTGTGTTCAGGATGAACTGCACTCCCATCCCTTCCAGAATTTCACGCCGTTTGTCGACGACGGACTTTTCCAGTTTGAATGGCGGTATACCGTAGGTCAGGAGTCCACCGATATCCGGGTAGGCATCGAACACTACCGGTCCGACGCCATTGCGCGCCAGCACATCCGCCGCCGCCAGACCGGCAGGACCCGCGCCGACGATGGCAACGCGTTTTCCGGTATCGACCACGTGCGACATGTCGGGGCGCCAACCCTGTGCGAATGCTTCGTCAGTAATGTATTTCTCGATGTTGCCAATACTGACCGCGCCGTTGACGTCGTTGAGCGTACAGGCGCCTTCGCATAAGCGATCCTGAGGGCAAATACGGCCGCAGATTTCGGGCAGCGAATTCGTTTGATGCGACAGCTCGGCTGCCTCGAATAACTTGCCGTCCTCAATCAGCTGCAGCCAATTTGGAATGTAGTTGTGTACCGGGCACTGCCACTCGCAATAAGGATTGCCGCATTGCAGGCAGCGGCCCGATTGCGCCGCCGCGCTGGCGCCGTCGTAGTGACCGTAGATCTCGCCAAAATGTTTGGTACGACTTTCGGCGCTTTCTTTACCCGGATCACGCCTTGGTACTTCCAGGAATTGAAGTGGATGCTTGGACATTACGCAGCCCGCCGCAATGATTCGATCAATGAATCCAGTTCAGTGGCTTTCGGCTTTACGACCCAGAACTTCGGCAGGAAGGTGCGGAAGTCGTCCAGGATTCGTGTGCCCCACACGCTACCGGTGTACGCCACGTGGCCCGAAATCAGCGCTCGCAGGTGATGCAGGTTGGTTTCCATGCTCTCCGGTGTAATGCGATGTATGTCGATGAGCTCGTGGTTGTAGCGATCGACGAAATCTCTATCAAGATCAAGTACATAGGCGAAGCCACCTGTCATTCCAGCGCCGAAGTTTACGCCGCTGCGACCCAGTACAACGACGATGCCGTCGGTCATGTATTCGCAGCAATGATCGCCGGAGCCTTCGATAACGGTGGTAGCGCCGGAGTTGCGAACTGCGAAGCGTTCACCGGCACGACCTGCGGCGTACAGTTCGCCGCCCGTCGCTCCGTACAAACAGGTGTTACCGATGATGGCGGTGTCGCGTGCTTCGTAATCCGTATTCGCCGGTGGGTGAATGACGATGCGGCCGCCCGCCATGCCCTTGCCGACATAATCGTTCGCGTCACCAACAAGTTGCATGTTGAGTCCGGCGACATTCCACGCGCCGAAGCTCTGCCCGGCGGTACCACGCAATACGATGTCCACCGGCATGTCGGCCATGCCATAGTTACCGTAACGACGGGCAATTTCACCTGCCAGCCGCGCGCCGATCGAGCGATTGAAGTTTTGCACTTCAAACCCGAACTTACCGCCGCTACCCGCCTCGATCGCGGGCAGTATCTCGGTAACCATCTGCTCAGCGAGTTCGCCTTTGTCGAAAGGATTGTTGCGAAGGTCGGTACAGAATTGCGGTGAGTCCGGGATCAGTCCAGCGTCTGAAATTATTGGTGCCAGATCCAGACGTCGTTGACGTTCAGTCTCACCGGGCAACAACTCCAGCAGATCGACGCGACCGATGAGCTCTTCAAGACTGCGAACACCCAGTTCCGCCATGAGCAGGCGTACCTCTTCGGCAACGAAGGTGAAAAAATTGATCACCATTTCGGGCAGACCGATGAAGTACTCACTGCGAAGAACGCTGTTCTGTGTTGCAACACCCGTCGCGCAATTGTTGAGATGACAAATACGCAGATACTTGCAACCCAGCGCGACCATTGGTCCTGTGCCGAAACCGAAACTTTCCGCACCGAGCATTGCCGCCTTGATAACGTCGAGACCTGTTTTGAGGCCACCGTCAGTTTGCAAACGAACTTTGTGACGCATCTTGTGCTTGCGCAGCACCTGGTGCGTTTCGGACAAGCCGAGCTCCCAGGGGCTCCCTGCAAATTTCACAGAACTTAGCGGACTTGCTCCCGTACCGCCGTCGTAGCCGGAGATTGTGATCAGGTCTGCATAGGCCTTAACAACGCCGGCCGCGATCGTTCCAACACCTGGCTCAGCGACGAGCTTCACAGACACCAGCGCTTCCGGGTTGACCTGCTTCAGATCGAAGATGAGCTGCGCAAGGTCTTCGATCGAGTAGATGTCATGGTGCGGCGGTGGCGAGATTAATCCCACGCCGGGCTTCGCAAAGCGCAGCTTCGCGATCATTTCGTTGACTTTGTGACCCGGGAGCTGGCCGCCTTCGCCGGGCTTCGCTCCTTGTGCGATCTTGATCTGGATGACTTCGGCATTGATGAGGTATTCCGCCGTAACGCCGAAACGACCGGATGCAACCTGCTTGATCTTGGAACGACGTTCCGTGCCATGCCGCGCAGGATCCTCACCCCCTTCACCTGAATTCGAACGCGCACCGATACGGTTCATCGCGATAGCCAGCGCCTCGTGGGCCTCCGGCGACAGTGCGCCCAGCGACATGCCAGCACTGTCGAATCGCATCAGAATGTCCTGCGCCGATTCAACTTCGTCGAGTGGCACTGCCGGCCCGTGCGGCTTGACCTTCATCAGGTCTCTCAAAGTCGCCACCGGCCGTTCGTTTACAAGTTTCGCGTACTCCTCGTATCGCGAGTAATCACCCGAACGCACCGCCGCTTGCAGCGTCGCGATGACATCGGGGTTATAGCAATGGTATTCGCCGCCATGCACATACTTGAACAGGCCACCCTGATCGAGCGAGCGGCGCAAATCCCATGCCGCAATGGCCAACTGCTGTTGGTCGCTCCAGAGGTCTTCCAGATTGGCGCCTTGTATTCTTGATGTCGTACCACGGAAGCATCGATCGACAATTTCCGGCCCGAGGCCAATGATTTCGAACAGCTGCGCGCCGCGATAACTAGAGATCGACGAAATACCCATCTTTGACATGACCTTAAACAGGCCTTTGCGAATACCGCGTCGATAACTGCGCCCGAGCTGTTGTTGCTTGCGAAGGTTGCCGCGACGTCCGATGTCGTGCAGAGACTGGTAGACAAGGTAGGGGTAAACCATCGTCGCGCCGTAACCGATCAGACAGGCAAAGTGGTGCGGGTCTCGAGCGACGCCGGTTTCCACAATGATATTAGCGTCACACCGTTGACCGGTCTTAACGAGGTGATGATGAACCGCCCCGGTCGCCAGTAACGCGTGCACCGGCATTTTGCCCTGCACCAGGTAGCGATCACTCAGCATGAGCAGGAAATTACCGTTGCTCACCGCCCGCTCTGCCTGTTCGCAGATCTGGTCGAGCGCGTCCGACAAACTCATATTCTCATCGACATTCAGATCGATGAATTCGTGGGTGTCCGCAAACATTGTCGGACCCAGCAGCTGCCGCAATTTAGCCTGCGACAGTACCGGCGAATTGATCAACACCTGTTCCGCGTGTTGCGGACCGATGTCGAACAAACTGGACTCTCGGCCAACGTTCGTCTGCAAGGACATAACAATGCGTTCGCGCAACGGGTCAATTGGCGGGTTTGTCACCTGCGCAAACTGCTGCCGGAAATAGTCAAACGGTGAGCGAACTTTTTTCGAGAGGACCGCCATCGGTGTGTCATCACCCATGGAGCCAACGGCTTCCATTTCCGCGTTTGCAAGCACTGCGACTACTTCGCCAAGTTCTTCGCGCGAAAGATTGAACATCTTCTGGTAGGTCGCAAGCGTATCGGGCTCCATCGGTTCCGCCGCGGTTTCCGTGTCGACCAACTGCGAATCAAGATAACGAACACCTTGCTTCAGCCACTTCTTGTATGGCGCCCGTGTCTTCAGAATGTCGTGAATTTCGTCATTGTCGAGCAACGTCGCGTTGACCAGATCAACGGCGAGCATTTCACCCGGGCCGAGCCGACCCTTGCTGACGACGTCCGCCTCATCGTAGTCATAGACGCCGACTTCGGAGGCGATCGTGATGTGTCTGTCTTTGGTGATCACGTAACGTGCCGGCCGCAAGCCGTTGCGATCGAGACAGCAAACAGCATAACGGCCGTCCGTCAGCACGATTCCGGCCGGGCCGTCCCAGGGTTCGAGCTGACAATCGTAAAACTCGTAGAACGCCCGCACATCAGGGTCGATGTTATCGACTGTCTGCCACGCAGGCGGCATCAGTATGCGCATCGCCTGGATCACATCCATTCCACCGGCACGTAACACCTCAAGCATGTTATCGAGACTCGAAGAATCAGAGCCTGTCAACGAGACAATCGGGTTGAGATCAGAGATGTCACTGAGCTTGTCGGAAATAAAATTCTTGGCACGCGCCTGTGCCCAGTTGCGATTGCCGTTAATCGTATTGATCTCGCCGTTGTGTGCGAGAAAACGGAACGGTTGTGCCAGGCGCCATTGCGGCAGAGTGTTAGTGGAAAACCGCTGGTGAAAAACACACACGGAGGATTCCATCCGCGGATCGCGAAGATCCGGATAAAACACCGGCAATGCGGCCGGCATGATCATGCCTTTGTAACTGATCGTGACAGACGACAGACTTGCGATGTAGGTGTCCGCATCCGCAACGCGATTTTCGGCGCGACGACGCGCGAGGAAAAGGTGGCGATTGAATCGTCCGCGCTGCATGCCATCGGGCGCGTTAACGAATACCTGTTCAATGCCAGGCAATGTCCTGAGTGCTTCTGCACCGCAGGCACTGGTATCGAGCGGCACTTTTCGCCAGCCCGCGACGACGAGGCCAAAATCTTCGATCGCCTGCTCGATCACTTTGCGAGCAGCGGACGCGGCTTTGCTTTCCTGACTCAGAAATACCGCACCCACTGCAAATCGTTCGTTTAAGGAAAATCCGAGCTCTTCACCGACGGTGCGAAAGTACGCCGCCGGGAACTTGATTAGCAGTCCGCATCCGTCACCGGTCTTGCCATCTGCTGCAACGGCACCACGGTGCGTCAGGCGTGTCAGTGCGGCGATGGCGGTTTCGACAACCCAGTGACTTGGCATGTCATCGATGTTCGCAATCAGGCCGAAGCCACAGCTGTCGCGCTCGAACTCGGGGTTGTACAAAGATTTTGCGGTTTGCTCTGTCATAGATGCCGTGGAGCGCGCGTTAATGCGTACTCCTGATTTTAGGGTAAAGCCGGATGGCGTCGCGACGCCGGATCAGATCGCTGGCCAGATACACAAAAGTATATGACAGGTCCCCCGCTCAGTGCCGCCGAAGTGCAAAATTGAGCGAAATTCGATCAAAAACGGGGGGTTTTGAGCGGATATTGACGCCCGGCCAATTTGTTGCGCGCGTAACCGTGACTCAGTAGGCGTTCGAGGTAACCCGGATCACACCGGTGTCGTGATATTTGAGCGTTGGCACGAGCGGAAGGTCTACGCCAAAACTTCCCTCCAGATCGTAGCGCACGTCCCGCCGCGCCCCGTCCCGAACGATGCTCAGCAGCTTCGGCGCTGTCTTCAGGAGATCAAGATCAACGCTAATCGCGAAACTCGCATCCCCATCTGCCGGGACGGTAAACCGGCTTGCCGTTTCGCCGCTGGCAAAGAGCTGCCCATCCAGCGTCACACCATAACCAACGTTGTGCACAGGCAATGGAAACGGGTTCGGGTTGGCAACATCGAATGACAACAGGAAGGTCTGACGCTTGAAATCGAGCTCAACGAGCTGGACATCGCGAAGATAGACCTGCGGGGATCCAACCAGGCTCTCGGGCACCGTCGCACATGACGACAAGGACAGGGCCAACAGCAACATGAGTCGGGCCTTAATATTGGATTTCATAACGTCCTCCCTGCCGATGTACCGGGCCTTTGCTCGCTAACGCGGGTCCTGACCGAGCGCCGCCCAGCGCGCTGCAAGCAACAGCCAATCGCCGCCCTTTTGTTCCAGCTCCAGCTGAAAACGGTAGGCATCCGCTTTGAACCCAAAGGCGCCATTATTACTGCCGGCCATTCCGACCGTCAGATCTATCTCGGCGGCCGATTCACCATACAAGCGGATTTCATCGACAGACATAAGCAGCTTAATGGTGTTTTGTCGGAAGAAATACGCCCTGAGCATGTTTTCGATGTCATCGATATCATTGCCGCGAGAGTCTGCGTAGGCGGGAGATAGCATGCCCACCAGTTCTCGACGGTCTTTGGCCTCCGCCGCAAGCTGCACCTGCTCGACCCACGTTCGCAACTGCTCTTCGGGCCCTGCGGACGGCCCGCCACAGGCACTTGCCAGCACCCAGACGAGTAGGCCAGCGCACATATTGCGCAGACCTTTATCCAATCCATTCCGAGTGGCGGCTCGTTTCATCTGCTAAAGTCTAGAGGCTTGTGCACTGCGCATAGAGCTATTCCGCTTGATTTGTGACCCGTGTCGCACTTTGTAACGTAACATGGCGGCACGCTAGCCCAACCCACTGCCAGGAACCTCGCTATGGCCGTAAAACTGTTGAGTGAAAGCATGGATGCGACGATCACTGATGAAGATCAGGCCCGGATCGAGGCCATACTGTCATTCTGGTTCAAGGAGCAGGAGCTGTCGGCGCCGCAGATCGATCAACGCATGGAAATCTGGTTTGGCGAAGATCCGATATTCGATCACGAGATCGAAAAAGGGTTCGCAAATGACGTCGATGCAGCGAGCGACGGAAAACTCAATCACTGGGCTGTCGACTCGCATGGCCGCCTCGCGCTAATCATTCTCATCGATCAGTTTCGCCGCAATATCTATCGCAATACAGCGGAAGCTTTCTCTAAGGACGACCTTGCCCTGCGTCTTTGTGTGGAAGGCGCCATGGAGAAAAAGGACAAAGGCCTGACTCCGATTCAGCGCGTGTTCTTTTATATGCCTCTGCAGCATGCTGAATCACGCAAAGTACAGGCCAAATCGGTCGAGCTCTATAACCGTCTCGCAGACGCGGTTTCAACGACTGAGCGCGAAACTTTCTTAACCGTCGCGCAGTTTGCAGAACTGCACCACGACATCGTTGAGCAATTCGGCCGCTTCCCTCATCGCAACAAGTTGCTGCAGCGCGAAAACACCGCCGAAGAAGCTGAGTACCTTGCCGGTGACAGTCCGGATTTCGGCCAGGGCTAGCCCGCCACTCGAGACAGGCGACTGAAGCGCCAGGTTAGCAGTACCGCTGCGACACCCAACCCGACAACGAAACCCGCCCATATGTAATTTGGCGGTGCCTTGTACGTTACGGCGGCCAGGTAGGCCAGCGGAAACGCAAGCACCCAATAGGCGAACAGCGTGACAACCATAGGCACTCTCGTGTCTTTGTAGCCCCGTAAGGCTCCGGCGGCACCGACCTGCACACCATCGGCAATTTGAAAAACGGCGGCCATCAGCAACAGGCTGATCGCGATCCCGGCGACGGTCGCATCACTGCTGTAGAGGCTCACGATGGCATCACGGAATACCAGCATGAAAACCGCCGACAGGGTCATGAACCCTGCACAGATAAGGACGCCCGTCCAACCGCAAATTCGTGCCTCATTGCGCTTGCCTGCCCCTAACAACTGCCCAACCAATACGGTCGTTGCACCGGTCAATGCCAAAGGCACCATGAATGTTGTGGAAGAAAAGTTCAGCGCTATCTGATGCGCGGCTGTGATCTCCGTGCCACGAGTGCCCACCAGAATAGACACGCCCGAGAACAAGCCGACTTCGGCCGTGATGGTGATAGCGATCGGTACACCGAGGTGGAAAATCTCTTTGAAAACCGACCATCGCAGCGGCGCCATCTTTGTGAAAATGTGAAATTTCGCATAGTGCGGGCTGAGCATCATGTGAGCAGCCAACGCCAATGCGATCAGCCACATCGTTATGGCGCTTGCATAGCCGCAACCAACAGCGCCGAGCGCCGGCGCACCGAAATGTCCGAACATCAGCACATAGTTCAGAAATACGTTACACACCAGCGCGAATATGGAAACGAACATGATTGGACGGGTGCGTCCGATGCCTTCTGTAGTAAATCGCAAAGCGAGAAAGGCAAACATACCGGGCGCGCCGAAAGTAATGGCTTCGACGTAACCAATTGTTAACGCCCTGAAGTCGAGGTCGATGCCGACGGCCGCAAGCGTTGCTGCCGCAGTGAACTGACCAACAAGAAAGAGGAGAATGCCCAGCAACACCGCAAGATAAACACCCTGGCGGGCATAGCGACCGATGAGGTCGTAGTCACCGGCGCCGTAGTGACGCGAAACTATCGGCGAAATAGCCATCATGATGCCGAGGCACACTGCGAAACCGAGAAACCAAAAGCTGCCGCCGACAGCAACCGCAGCAAGCTCCCTCGCACCGAGACTACCGGCCATTACGGCATCCGCAAATTGCATTCCGGCAACCGCGAGGTTGTTCACGACCAGAGGCCCGCCGAGTCGCAATATTGCCTTTGCCTGTGTTCTGTATTCTGTCGTATCGAGGCTGATCATCGATGCATCTTAACTTACGGTCAGCTCCATGAATGGTGTAAAGTTGCGTCGCGCTGTGAATAATAATCAAGAACGGAGGCCCTATGTTGCACGATGGACGATCAATTCGAGTTGCCGTAGTCGGTGGGTCGCGGACTCCTTTTTGCCGCTCGCACTCGGTATACAGAGACTGCAGTAATCAGGATCTGATGGTGGCGGCGCTTAATGGCGTCATCAATCGCTTCGACCTCAAGGGCCAGACGCTAGGCGAAGTGGTACTCGGCGCTGTGATTAAGCATTCCAGGGACTGGAATCTCGCAAGAGAAAGCGTCATCGAGTCGGGGCTATCCATCCGCACTCCCGCGATAGATCTGCAACGCGCTTGTGGCACCAGCCTCGAGGCGGCGATTGTCGTCGCAAACAAAATTGCACTGGGCCAGATCGAAGCCGGCATCGCCGGTGGCACCGATACGGTGAGTGATGCCCCGGTCGTCTACCCCGACGAATACCGTCAGATATTGATGGAAATGCACAGGGCTCGATCACTGCTGGAACGAATCAAGCCGATACTCAAGATACGCCCGCGGCATTTCAAACCGGTGCTGCCCGGCGTTGTCGAACCACAAACCGGCCTGTCCATGGGTGAAAGCATGGAGATCACGGCACAACGATGGGACGTGCAGCGTGAACACCAGGACCAGCTGGCGCTCTCAAGTCACATTAAAGCCGCCGCGGCTTATGATGCCGGCTGGTTTGACGATCTCGTTGTGCCGTTCATGGACGCAGAGGAAGACAACAACATACGCCGCGACACCACGTTCGAAAAACTGTCAACACTGAAACCGGTATTCGATCGCAGCGAAGAAGGCACGATGACGGCGGGCAACAGCACCGCCCTGACCGACGGTGCCGCTGCCGTTTTGCTGGCGTCCGAGGATTGGGCCCGCAAGAAGAACCTGCCGGTGCTTGCGTACCTGACCTTTGCGAAGGCGAGTGCCGTCAATTTCGTCAATGAGGAAGGTCTGTTGATGGCACCAGCCTACGCCGTTTCGGACATGTTGAAACAGGCCAACCTGTCGCTGCAGAATTTCGATTTCTACGAGATCCACGAAGCATTCGCGGCGCAGACGGTCGCAACCTTGAAGGCCTGGCAGTCGGAAGAGTTTTGCCGCACGAAGCTGGGCCGCAACCAGCCCATGGGACCGATCGACCTGTCTCGCCTGAACATGAAAGGCGGCAGCATCGCGATCGGGCATCCGTTTGCCGCTACCGGCGCACGCATCATCGCGACGATGGCGAAGCTCTTGAGTGAAAAGGGTTCTGGTCGCGGGCTAATCTCGGTGTGTACCGCCGGTGGCATGGGTGTCAGCGCTATCATGGAAGCAGCAGGAAAGTAGCGATCCGGGGGATCCATGGCGGACTTCAGCGCTCTACTCGCCACGCTTAATAGTGTCCTGTGGCATGACTACGTCCTCTATACGATAGTCGCGACGGGTATCGTATTTACCGTCTGGAGCGGCTTCTGCCAGTACCAGGCTCTGGCGCACGGACCAGCCGTGCTGCGTGGTGCGTACGACGACGCCAACGATCCCGGCGCCATCAGTCACTTTCAGGCATTGTCCGCGGCACTGTCGGCAACCGTTGGACTTGGCAACATCGGTGGTGTCGCGCTGGCAATCGCACTTGGCGGTCCTGGCGCCGTATTCTGGATGTGGATCATCGGCTTGCTCGGCATGGCCATCAAGCTCATCGAAGTCACGTTGTCGATGCTGTATCGAAACACCGATGACCCGGAGAACCCGCATGGCGGTCCGATGTGGGTTGCTCATAAAGCGCTCGCCAAGCGAGGATTGCCGGGACTGGGACGCGCCGTCGGCGTGATCTTCTGCGTGATGCTGCTGACATCGACGGCGACCGGCGGCAATATGTTCCAGGCGTGGAACGTTGGCGAATTGACGCAGGAATATTTCCGCATACCCAGCTGGATAACGGGCATCGTACTCGCCGTGATCGTCGGCTCGGTCATCATTGGCGGAATAAAGCGCATCGGCAAAGTAGCTGCAACGCTGGTGCCGTTGATGGTTGCGCTGTACCTGGCTGCCGGGATCTACGTCCTTGCCCTTAACGTCGGAGAAATTCCCGGGATCATTGTGTTGATTTTCAAGTCTGCGTTTACGGCAACGGATGCGGCAGGCGCGTTCATCGGCGGCACCGCAGGGTCCGCGCTGATGTATGGCATGAAGCGTGCCGTATTCTCCAATGAGGCGGGCCAGGGCTCGTCACCCATTGCTCACTCGGCGGCCAAGACAGATGAACCCGCAAGGGAAGGCATAGTGGCCGGACTTGAGCCCTTTATCGACACGATTGTCGTGTGCACCTTCACCGCCCTGATCATTTTGTCGACCGGCATCTGGAATCGGGCTCCGGATGTGCTGCTGGAAGCTTTGCCGAACTCAGTTCAAACAGAATCCGGCTGGCAGTTCTCACCCTCGACCCTGCCCGGCACTGACTGGACCGATGGCGACCGCGTCATGCTGATCGTCGCGGCACACGACAATCAAGCGACCGGCAATAATCGCCACCGCATTGAAGGCGTGGTTGCGTCGGCCAACCCAGGTTACGTCGCCGACTGGGTCCCCGTGCAAAGTTCGATACAACCCGTCGCGCTGGGCGATGGCGTTTATCGAACCTATATTGGCGCGACCCTGACCGCCAAAGCGTTTGACAGCGTATCGCCCGGCCTGGGCAAATGGGTCATTTCGGTCGCCGCGTGGCTGTTCGCCGTCTCCACGATGATTTCGTGGGGCTATTATGGCGAGCAATGTGTCGTTTACCTTGGCGGTGAAAAGGCGGTTAAGGGCTACAAGATTGCCTATTGCCTGTTAATCGTAATCGCCACCTTGGGTTTCATCAAAACAGACGCTGACCTCGACAACCTGACCGGCGTGGGCACCGCCGTAATACTGTTCGCGAACATTCCTATTTGCTGGTTTTTTGGTTACCAGGCGATCAGGGCATACAAGGACTATATCGTGCGATTGAAGTCCGGCCGCATGGGGCCTGATCATCCGACACCCAACATCGACACCTTTTTGTAACAGTCCGGGCTAGCCTTTCTTGCGCTGTATCGCGTCGAGTATCTTGTCGAGTCGATCTTTCGCCTGCGAAGTTACGCCGCCTCGTTTCACTTCGTCGATGACAAAGGACTCCAAACGCCCTACGACTTCATCAATATCCCTGTCGCCCAACGGCAGCGACCCTTCGATCTCGTCCGGTGAGTTTTTTAAAGCACCAAACAGGTTGATCCAGCCTTCCGACTGCTTACCCCACGCCAGCAAATGATAGAACTGCGATCCAGCGCGGCCGTCTTTTGTCGAGACGAGGCTGACTACCCCCAGAATCAACGATGTCGGCACGAGAATCAGGTCGCGAAGTCCGTCGATCAGCAACTTGACCTGCAAAACACCGATGTCGCGTATCAGGGTCCAGCGTTCGGTTTTTGGGTCCTGTCCTTGCAAGGGATTTTCCATGAGTTCGCTACCATCATAAATGTCAATTAAGACAAGCAATTATAGACCTATTCGCTGGCGCGGGAGGTGTCTTTGCAGTAGTGTTGAGTGCGTTCTGTACTGCCCCTGAGATCATGTCGACCTATCGAGCAACGCCTCAGTTTGAGCACGGCCTTCCCGGGTCAACAGGAGTTCTTGTCGTTAACCTGGGTACCCCTGATGCCCCCACCCCCGGTGCGGTTCGCCGATTCTTGCGCCCGTTTCTCTCCGACCCTCGCGTCGTCGAATACCCGCGGCTGGTCTGGTGGCTGATACTCAATCTCGTCATTCTGCTCATTCGGCCCGCACGTTCCGCCGCAGCGTATCGAAAAATCTGGACGGAGCAGGGTTCCCCACTCCTGGTCCACTCGCGGGCGATCGTCGATAAGCTCCGCAAGCAGTTGGAGGCGACTGCAAATAATCGCCTGCAGATTGAGCTCGCGATGACCTACGGTGTGCCGTCGATCGCTGGCGCTATCGATAAGCTGCTTGCAAACGGCGTCGATCGAATTCTCGTGTTGCCGCTGTACCCGCAATATTCCGGCACAACAACCGCCGCGGTCTACGATGCGGTTACTCGCGAAATCGGCCATTATCGCCGCGTGCCGGAGTTGCGATTCATCACCCATTATCACGACGCGCCCGGTTACATTGAGGCGCTCGCGGCCAGCGTACGCGAGAGTTGGCAGAACAACGGTCGTGGCGACCACTTGATGATGTCGTTTCACGGTGTACCGAGGTCCACCCTGATCAACGGCGACCCCTACCACTGTCATTGCCAGAAGACTGCGCGACTGCTGGCTACGGCGCTCGAATTGTCTGATGACGAATGGGTGCTGTCGTTTCAATCCCGCGTGGGCCGAGAAGAGTGGCTGACACCGTATACCGAAACCACCGTCAAAAAACTGGGTAGCCAGAAATTGCAGCGCCTCGATGTCATTTGCCCTGGGTTTTCCACTGACTGTCTGGAAACGCTGGAGGAGATAGCAATGCAGAATGCAGAATTTTTCAGCGAAGCTGGCGGCGGTTCACTGCACTACATTCCATCACTCAATGCTCGGGATGATCATGTCGATTTACTCGCCTCGCTGGTTGAAAAGCACATCGCAGGCTGGTCTTCATTTAGTGATGCGGCCCTCTGTCAGGATACCCGTGATCGGGCCATCGCAATGGGGGCTCCCTTATGAGTACCATCGGCCGTTTCCTGGAATTCTCGGTGCGATCCGAAGACATTCTGGAGTCGCTGCATTTTTACAGGACGCTCGGTTTTGTCGAACTCGAGATTGGTGACATGTGGCCGCACAAGTACGCCGTAGTGAGTGATGGCGAACTCAACATCGGATTGCACGATCGCGTTTTCGATTCGCCGGCCATCACTTTTGTGAAACAGGACATAGCCAAGCATGCGCTCGAAATGTCCGACCATGGTTTCGAGTTCAGTTTCATGCAACTTGATGAAGATGCCTTCAACGAGCTTGGGTTCGTCGACCGTGACGGTCATATGGTTACCATGCTCGAGGCACGCACGTTCAATCACAGCGAAGACGCGAGCCGGGACTCACTCTGTGGCCACTGGTTTGAGCTGACCTTACCGGTACGCGAGGCTGTGGCCGCTGGACTGTTCTGGGCGCCGATCGCGCCGGCACTGCTCGAAATGCGGGAAGAGCCGACGACGCACATGCGATTTGATGCAGGCGGAATTCCACTCGGATTGTCCGAAAGCATTGCCGTAACGGCACCTTCATTGTGCTTCAAGTGCGCCGACCGCCACGGACTGATGGGGGTATTGGAACAGAACAATATGAAATTCGAAAAATTTCCAGGATTCGAAGGTGCTTTTGTCGCAATTCATGCTCCCGAAGGCACGACGCTGTACGCTTTCGAAGAAGACTTTCTTGGCGAGAAGTATGAAGTCGATGAGTCGGGTGACGTCAGGGACTTTCCCGGTTAGGTCGCTATGAATAAAACAAGAAGAGCGATACTCAAGGCTGCTGTTGCATTACCGGTAGCGGCGCAAGCAGGCGATGTTGTTGGTCGGGCCACGGGCAATTCAATGCGACGAATTGCTATTGAAGAAGCATTCGTCACCCAGGAAATCGCCGATGAATGGAACGTCTTGCTGAAAGCGGGTGCTATCGGCGAACCGGGTTTCAGGAAAATGGGGGAATCAATTCTTGCCGACTCGCCGGGCACCAGGCTCATACATGAACGGCTGATTGATCTGGGAGAGGGCCGAATACGGGATATGGATGATGCGGGCATCGACGTACAGGTCATCTCGCTCACGTCGCCTGGTATTCAGGTCTTTCCCGGCGATCTGGCGACCCGACTTGCCGGGGACGCGAATGACAGTCTTGCACAAGCTGTGCGAACACACCCCGATCGTTTTGTCGGCCTGGCAGCTGTTGCACCGCAATTGCCGAAACTGGCGGCGCGCGAAATTGAACGGGCATCGACATCGCTTGGCCTGAAAGGCGTCATCATCAATTCGCATACGCAGGGAAAGTACCTGGATGGGAAGGAGAGTTGGCCCATCTTTGAGGCTGCCGAGGCGCTCGGAGCACCAATTTATCTTCACCCCCGTACGCCTTCACCCGCCATGATCGAACCGTATCTCGACTATGGCCTCTACTTCGCTGGCTGGGGCTTCGCGGCGGAAACAAGCCTGCATGCAATGCGGCTCATTATGGCCGGCGTTTTCGACCAATTCCCAAGGCTAAAAATAATTCTCGGACACATGGGTGAGGGCCTTCCGTTCTGGCTAGACCGTATTGATAATCGCTACCTGCTGCAGGTCAGGATCGGCGCTGTCGATAAGATGGCGAGACTCCCAAGCGAGTACTTCAGGGACAACTTTGTAATCACAACAAGCGGCATGACTTACGCAGCACCGCTGAAACTCTCGATCGATGTTCTCGGTGCAGAACGAATATTGTTTGCTGCAGACTATCCTTACGAATCGCTGGGCGAAGCAGTGGAGTTCATGGACTCAGCGGCGGTCACGGAAACGGATCGAAACAAGATCTATCACGGGAATGCCGAAGCACTGTTCGGTATCCCGTTGTTGGGGTCTCTCGACGAACACCTTGTTGAGGAATAGAAAAGGACACTCATGGGATAGGCGGTTCTCTCTGGAGCACAAACCCGGTTTCTTCGCAGATATGGAAAAGGTGAGAATGTGTGCAGAGGTAATTAGCGGTCTAATTGGTGCGGACAGTGATTCGCCAGCTCGACGACATTTCGGTACATATCGTCATGTTTCTATTTACGTTGATCGCAGGCGGTTTCCTGATGATTGAAACGCACTTTTCGTCAAAGACGTTATGTCGGGTGCCAGCGAATTGGTAGATCGCGCTAAGTGGCAAGCTCGCCGTAACGAATTCGGTTGAGCATCTCCTGCTGGCCGACAGCAGAGGTTGGATAGGCATAGAATATAGTTTCCACTGTTAAGCTTTTACAGCCGTTCGTCACCGAGGTGTTATGAGGAAGTTTGTCCCACTCGTCGTTGTTTTTTTTGTGTCAATTGGAGCTCACGCTCAGGACAGAGAAACAGCTCTGTATGAGCGGCTCGGTTTCATGGCTTCCGAAGTCATTTCAGAATACCTAAATGGTTCGATGTGTTCGCCCGGTCCCGATCTCGCAGAGAGGCAGGCAGAGCTTGCCAAGTCAGTCTCACAAGCAACACCTGCAACAGGTCCTTTGGTTCTGGAATTCGCGGTGATGGCAAACAGCCTTTCGGACGTGCGCCGCTTACACGAAGGCGGTGCACTCCCGCTTAGCCCATCGGGCACGCTGTTGCATACCGCGGCTACATTAAGCAGTCCCTCGATGCTTGAGTATTTGGTAGGAGAAGGGTTCGATCTCGAGGACGCCGGCGAGGCGAGCGGACCGGCATTGCTGGCCGCAGTGACCACTGGGAATATCGAAAACATTGAGTGGCTAATCGCAAACGGCGCGAATATTAATGCCACTGACAAATCGGGCGGCTTGGTGATTCGCCATTCCTTAGTGTGCCAGGATCAAGGCCTGGTCGATCTTCTGCTAGAGGCTGGGGCAATCCCCGATAGCAAGACTCGAGAAGCAGCACAACGACTTGGTATTTCTTTGGGGCCAGACGAAACTGCCATCCGGTGACTAGGCAATCAAACGTACGGCTCCTTCACTTCGCATAGAGCCGCTCGAAAAATGTGAGGTAAGATGACGGCTTGTGACCCGACGAAGACGTTCCGCGGGTGGCCAACACCTGAGGTTGACGACCTGACAACAACTGGGAAGGATCGATGACCCAACCACAAGCACCGGAATCGACCGCGAGATCCCGCCTTGCGCACGAGCTTAAGAGATACGGCTTAGTCAGCGCATACCTTTTCGTGTCCTTCAGCGTCATTTTGTACTATGACGCCAGCACTTCGACCGGGCGGTCGGCAGACGCAGTCGGAATCGGCGCGGCTTTGTTTAAGGCGCTTGTAATAGGGAAATTTATCCTCATTGGCGAGATTTTCAAGCCCGGTTCAAGGCGAAGTGCGCCGACACTTCTACATCGTATCGCGTGGCGGACGCTTGGCATGCTGCTCGTCCTGCTTTTATTCAAGCTCATCGAAGAGCTAGTTATTGCCGCGGTTCACGGCCAGGGAATCGGTGAGACGTTTGTCGAAATCATGCTCCTGCCCTGGCTCCGCTTGTTCGCGCCGTCGCTGATGATATTGCTCATCCTGATTCCACTGATGACGACGATCGAGTTGGATAACAGGCTCGGGAAAGGTGGCCTGAAGGACCTGTTGCTGAAGAGAGAAACATAAAAGATCACCGTGCAGAAGAGTGGCGGCGGCTCCTTCACTTCGTATAGCAGCCGCCCCGGTGGCAAAGTAGCGTATGGCTGCAGTTGACCCAAAAAGGATATCCCACGACTGGCTAATTAATCCGGAACGGCGCTCGTGATATTGTCCTCCTTACGAGAATTACATAGGAAGCGATCATGTTGAAATACATTGCTGGTCTTGCAGGTGCTGTAGCGGCTATGGTCGCTTTTCGCTTGCTGGGGATGCTCGACTTTTCTGTCCGATTTCTGATCTTCATTGCCGTATACCTGACGGTAACGATAATCGTGGACAAGGCAATGGCCCGCTACGGCAAGAAGGAATCGTGACTCACTGACTAAGGCATGACGGCAGTCTGAATGGCTGCAATTGGCCGACTGGCGAAGCCAGCCAGGCAGAGCAAAGAGAGGCCGCCGGACGGGTGTTTCGAGTTGTAATTTCCGCCACTGACCCGAAGGCGACGTTCGAATCTCTACTCTTGACCGTCCGCTATCGTGTGGACTCTTCCTCGCACCAGCGTTTTAGTGTCCCCGATCCGGCGTCATTTCCAGCCAGAACTCCAGCAGGCCCAGTTCTTCAAGGACAAGCGGCCAGCGTGAATCTGAATGGATGCTACGAAATGCTGTTTCGGTCAGTATGAAAGTCGGAAAATAGTCCTCAATTTCGAGCATGTGATTCAGGTATTCAAGAGCCTTGTCCACCTCACCGCGATGCCCATGGACCATGGCTAGCGTATAGGGGGCAGCTTTCTCAATCAGGTCAGCAAGCGCTTCATCTGCCTCTGCGGTGTTACCCAACGCATGATGAACGATGGCTCGACTAAAACTAGAGTCTGACATTGCCAGGGCCGCCTCGAACTCGCCCTTTAGCAACAGCGTTTCCCAAAGGTAGACTCTTCCGTGGTAAGACGAGCTGAGACCGGACAATTTTCGAAGTGTCGCTTCTGCATCATCAAGCTGCCCGGAACTTAAGTAGGTCCTTCCGAGAAACCAGAAAAACTCAGCAACTACTGGCTCCAGAGCTATCGCCGCCTGATATTGGGCAATTGCGAGGTCATACTGCCCGGTCAAGAATGCACCTTTGCCAATCGCAGCCACGATAAATGCGTTGTCTGGGTCCAGCTCAAATGCATGCTGAAAGTCGTCGATCCCCTGTTGGAAATTGTTATGCGAAAATATCGACGATATGCCACGGACATAGTAGGCAAACGCGTAGTCCGGGTCCGTACCGATAGCTGTCTCAATAGCCTGATCGGCCAGGACGGTAAGCTCCTCTCTCGACAGCCTGTCTCGATACCCGCCCCATATGTATGTATCGGCCAGCTCCGCCCACGCAGGAACATAGGCAGGATCGATCTCAACGGCCTGTCTGAACGCCTCAACAGCGCGATTCAGTGAGTCGCTCAAGAGCTGGCGCTTCAGGTATTGCCCCTCAAGAAACAATTGGTAGGCGGCAGGGTCGGTTCTTCGAGTTTTGGGTGCCTCACCCAGCAAGGTGACCTTCAAAGCTTCGACAACCGCAGTCGCTATGTCTTCCTGGATCTGGAAAACATTTTCCAGCCGCCGGTCATAGGTTTCTGACCATAGATGAAAGCCATTATCTGCTTGGATCAGCTGCGCAGTGATGCGTATCTGGTCACCGTGCTTGCGTACACTGCCCTCGAGAACATGGGCTACCTTTAATCGGGATGCGATTTCAGGTATTCCAAGGTCTTTTCCCTTGAAAGAGAAAGAAGAAGTGCGCGCCGCCACATCCAATTCAGGAATACGTGCGAGCAAATGCAATAACTCTTCTGAGAGTCCGTCTGAGAAGAACTCCTGCTCTTCGTCGGAGCTCATGTTCACAAAAGGCAGGACAGCAATCGAGTTATCAGTGTTTTCTGATTCGGATTCAACAGCCTGCTGCACAGCAACCTGATCGGCTGCTGGCGTTCCGGCAGACTCCCGATCCGAATTAAGTACGACCTTGTCGAGAACAAAATAGCCCAGCGCAAGCACCAGCGCTGCAATCACGATGTGGTTTAACCGGTTGCCAGATTTCCCAGCCACGAGTGCTGCAGGGTCGGCTTTCGCCTCCGCCTTTAAGCCTTCGGGTGTCAATTCAAAAGCCCACGCAAAGATAACCGCAACCGGGAAACCGAGAATTAGCAGGAAGGCCACCGCAGAAACAAACCATTCCGGCAAGTGCAAGGCCGGCCCCAGGGTGTCGGATACCTGAAGTAGCAGCCATGCAACAGCAGAGTAGACAATGGCTACTTTGAATACATTCCTGCGTTTCAGTTCAGTGTAGAGACTCAATCAACCGCCCTTTCTCCATCTGGCGCGACAATAATGACACAAGACCGCCGCCTCCGAGCAAATTGATGATTCGAGCTTCGCCAGCTGAGAACCTGCCTCATCGCATTAAAGCGGACACTCGAAATATGCGGCCAGCCGGCTGCTTCTGGCCGACTGCCGTCGGTGATCAGGCGCTCAAACGTGCGGCTCCTTCACTTCGCATAGCAGCCGCTCGAAAAAGTTGAGGTAAGATGACGGCTTGTGACCCACAGCTGCCGTTCAGAGGAAGAGCAATCTTTCTGGCATCCACGATTCGCAGCTTTAGGATTCCATCTGAATCATGTCAATCAATTCTTGCAATTGCGACAGTTGAGCAGGAGCGTAATATGCTGATGCGTCCGATCAGAAAGTTTCTGGAGAACCGAGACTGGAATGCGCTTCTTCTCGAATTTGTGATTGTCGTAATCGGAGTTTTCGTTGGTCTTCAGGCGCAGCAATGGAGTGAAGAACGTGAAAACACGCAGCGTCTTGAGCGTATCGTCGCTGCCCTAAAAGCCGATATGGCGGACGCACGTCGAGTTGAATCTGGTTTCCAGAATGATATCCAACGCGGACTTGCAGCTTTCGATGAGGCCCGACGGCAAGGACAGCGACCCTCACCGTTTTTTTACCAAATTGGAGGATCAGACACGGCTCCGAAGCTAATTTGGGGGACACTTCAGGACGCGGGCCTAGGTGAGCTGCTTGATCCACATTTACTCTTTGAACTAAGCCACTTTTATTCGGAAAGAGACGGAATTGGCGTGAAGGTCACTCGCTACATGGAGTCGATTGAAAGACTTGTACTTCCCTATGTCGACGGTGATCCCAACTTCTTCTATGACTCGGCTACCGGGAAGATGCGGCCTGAGTACAAGTCGACGATGGACCGTTTGCGCGAATGGATTCAATATTCCGTAGCACTAGCTCCTTGGTCAGAATGCTTGGAAAGACGTCTGGAGACGGCGTCTATGCCTGGTAAGCCTTGCAGGTCATCGTCGTATTACGGCCCGACTCTTGAAGGCGAATCGGGCGCATCAGCGACGAGCGACAAATAGGCGCGGAAAAATACTTCGTGCCGCCGGCTGCTTCTGGCCGTGCAGAGTCGCTAAGAAGATTCAGGCTATACTTTCTGCTGCTGACCCGAAGCGGACGCTCGCAGCGTCGGTGAAAAATTCGTCGTCGTTGGGAAACGTATCCTTGGGTGAGGGACTGTGATTGAACGCAAACTAAATGCCTGGGTTGCGATTGCGGAGATCATATCCGCAGTCGCTGTCGTGATTTCCTTGATTTACGTCGGCTTCGAAATACGTAGCAGTACCCGGGAGTCAGAAGCTGATATTCAGGCGGAGCTACTATCCTATACAGCGCGAAGAAGGTACGTGGTAATTGAGAGCAGTGACTTGTCCTCATTATTGGCGAGAGGATATGCCGATCCTACCCAGCTCTCGCCTGACGAAACGCTGCGGTTCCAAAGCTACATTGAGCTGCTCTACGTCGCTTGGGAGCGGGCCTACATGACAAGAGCCGCTGGAGTTCTCTCAGATGAGCTTTTCGACGAATGGAACGACTGGTTTATTTCAGTTGCTGAACAAACCCCGGCTTTCGTGTGGCCCATGGTGCGTGACTCGCAAGCTTGGCTTCCTGATTTTGTTCAACACGTCAATAAATCACTGTGCGACATGAGTTCTGACGTGGACGGTGAGTAACTGACTGCTTGTGGCCGAAAGCAGAGATCGACCAGGATGTAGCGGGAACGACAGCTCCCGAAAAAAGCTGACGTTACCGCGGAAACATTTTTTCCAGCTTGGGCAAGATTCCTCCCACGGGAGGCGACCGGCCGCTTCATTCTGCTTAGCCGTCGGTCACCGGGAATTGCTAGAATCGTCGCTTGATGACCCAAAGCAGACAATAGTTAGGCCGCTATGTGGGATAAGCACAAACATTGATAAGGTGCCTTTTATGAAAGCGAACAATCTGGCAATTGTCGTTCTGGCAATTCTTGCCCCGGCATTAGAACAAGTCGCGGTGGCCCAAGTGACTTGTCAATGCGAGTACGATGACTGGGTTGGTGAATGCCGAGCCGAGTTCGAGCGGCAGGGGGATATTATTATCCTCAAGTCGGATACGGAACAATGTTCCCGCGTGGACTGGTACACAGATGCGCAGCCCCGACTGTCGGTCGTGGTCAATAAGCATTTGGCTCAAGAGTTGCTCGGTATTCCGTCCAACGCCGAAATCTCCATTAGCAGTTGTAATGTCTGCAGGGACTCGCGATTTGATTCAGACTCCTCCAGTCCGTCAAGTACTCCGGGCGGTGGGGCAGGATCCGATTCTGCTCCGAATAGTTTCGACGTAGTTGATCTTTGGGTAAATGCCGTCAACGCTTGTGATCCTACCGCGCACGTAACTAGAGATGATGTCACTGTAAAGGGTGCCCCAGATGGCCGTGAGTTGCTTAGACGGGAGCAAGCCTCTGCGGATGAGGCGGCAAAGCAAATCCAGCTGGAAGAGATCAAAGACGACTTATGGGGGAAAGGTCACCCAAAAGCCACATCGCAGGAGAAACTGCATCTGTGGCGAAGTGTCCTTCGTTTGAATCAATGTCGAGCGAATTACCTAAGAAGTCAGAACCTTTAGAGTTTTCTTCGCCAAGAATGTGCAAAGGCGTGCCGCCCGGACTGCGATTTCTTGTGCGCTGGAATAGCCGCTTGTGGCCGACTGCCGAAGTTCGCCAGGATGAACAATGAGGGGCCGGTATGCGCCCAGAAGCCGCCGGCCGAGTGTTTCGAGTTATAATTTCCGCCACTGACCCAAACCGGTCGTCTATTGGGCAGCATTTGGAGAATGCGAATATGAGGACTGTGATTCTTTTCGTCATGTTTACACTGGCCGCCTGTGCCGATGCCCCAATGGTCCAGATATCGCCCGACACTTACATGATTGCTCGATCGGACAAGGGTGGTATTTTCGGGAATGCGGCGGCGATGAAAGTGGAAGTCATTCAAGAAGCGAACACGTTTGCTGCCAGTCAAGGAAAAGTAGCTATCCCGATTTCTACTAAAGAAGTTCCCGTAGCACCGGGTCGACTAGCAACTATCGAGTATCAATTCCGACTCGTTGATCACAGTAGCCCGGAGGCCAAAAGCACTGCGATTAAGTCTCAACCAGACGAGATTATTGAGCGTCGGAACGAGTATAGCGGCGATGTAACGGTGCGACACGAAAGTGACGATAAGCCGGACTTGTATTCAGAACTGACGAAGCTTGAAGACCTTCGACAAAAGGGAATATTGACCGACGAAGAATTCGAGGCGCAGAAAAAGAAGCTGCTCGAAGCGAACTGACCCTGAACAAGCCAGCTTCGAACGTCCGCCTAATTTGATTCTGACCGGCTGGTTCTGGCCGAGTGCCGAAGTTAGCCAGGGCGAACACCGAGGGGCCGGTATACCCCCGATAGCCGCCAGCCACGTGTTTCGAGTTATAATTTCCGCCACTGAACCAATGCAGCCGGTCGACAACACCGCCAATTCCGGCTAAACCGTTCTCGGAATCAAGTAATGAAGACCAAGCTATTTACCGTTCTCGCCGGATCAGCTATCGCATTGAACGTTGCTTGGTTCCTTCTTCCGCAGATTGAATGGAAGTGGTTGTCGGAAGACGAACTTGTGATTTTGAGCTACTCAGGGTTCGGTTCTTTGATTCCTGTTGAGCCTTGGCTTTCATGGTCATTCCTAGCAGCAACGCTGGTCGTATTGACGACATGTCTGGTTGCTGGAACAAGATTTCGTCATCTCTTACTAGCGTATTCTGTAGGCAGTTTGTTAGTTTTTGTTCTGTTTGGTGGCATCGTTTCTGAGACAGGATTTTCAATGGTCTTGAGAGACATCAACAACCTGATCATTGGGGCGATGCTTGCTATCGCGTACACCACAGGGGATGACGTTGAGCCCGCGAGATAGGTGATGCCAGCGGCCGCTTCTGGCCGTTCAGAGACGGTCGTGATTGAAGTGAACGAGCGGCTCCTTTGCACGCGGAAGCAGCCGCCCAAGTGTTAAACTGTAGGCAGGCCGCTGCTGACCCAAAGGAGCCATTCAAGATTAGGGCGTAATTCATCATTCTTGAACAATAATTGTGTTTAGGTGGCATCTACTTCGTGTGTGATTCGGGATTTCAACAATGAGTTCGGCAGGTTGGATTCCCGCTCTCGTCATAGTCGGTCTGATCTGGGTCATTTTCGTAATTCCGGCAGAAAGGCGGCACCATAAACGACGTCTCGACCTTATCCAGAAGCGACTTCGTGACAAGGAAAAAGCGCGGGATGAAAACACGGATAAGTGAAGAGTATGGAAGCGTACTGCGAACGGCTGTTACTTACTGCGACTTCAACCGGTCGATGCAACACATTCTGCGAACTTCTCGGCCGGTGTTCTGAATTGTAGCGTTTCTCGTGGCCGTTCGTTGAGTCTTCTTGCAACCGCATTCAATCGATTCTGGTGAATGTTTGATAGATCCATTCCCTTGGGGAAGTACTGTCGGAGTAAGCCGTTAGTGTTCTCGTTCGAGCCACGTTGCCAGGGTTGCTGTGGATCGCAGAAGTACACCTTGATGTCGGTTGCCAATGAGAACTTTTGATGGCCTGCCATCTCCGCACCACGATCCCAGGTCAGCGACTTGTAGAGTTCTCGCGGCAACTTGTGTGCCTGTTTGATCAAGGCATTGACCACCGTCTCGGTGTCCTTGGTCGGCACCCTGACCAGCATGACCAGACGTGTGTGCCGCTCGACCAGCGTCGCGATCTGGCTGTTGTTGCTGCCGCACAGAAGATCACCTTCCCAGTGGCCCGGGACAGCACGGTCTTCGACCTCAGCAGGCCGTTCGCGTATTGATACCGCATTGGCGATCTTCCCCAGACCTTTACCTTTGAGGCTATTGTGGCGTGAGCGGCGCATGGCTCGTGGCCGGCGCAGATACTTCAACAGCTCTTTCTTCAAGGCCCCGCGGGCCTGGATGAACAGCGTCAGATAGATCGTCTCGTGTGACACCTGGTACGTCTCGTCGTCCGGGTACTGGTACTTCAGCCACCCTGCAATCTGCCGCGGCGACCACTCGAGTTGCAGCTTCTCAGCTACGATGCGTGCCAGCGCAGGGTTCTGCCCCAGTTTACAGGTCTTGGCGCGGTGCGCCCGTTCCCAGGCGGCTTCGTCCGCCTGGTTAGCACGATAGTAATCACGACCACCGTTACGATTTATCTCTCGACTCACCGTCGATGCTGCTCGACCAAGCTGCGAGGCGATCGTCCGGATAGAAAGATCAGCAACAATGCCACGCGATATCTCTTCACGCTCTGCCAATGAGAGCGAGCGACCCGATCGACATCGAGGTGCTGGACGGACACCTCCTGTCCTCGAAATCTGGCCCGCTACCGCACCGTGACCACGATCCAAAAGTCGCGCTATCTCATGCAATGAATCGCCGGCCTGCCAGCGATCCCACATATACTCGCGCTCTGCCTCAGTGAAGTACCTTCTCTTCCTCATCTGCAACACCTCCTTCTCTAGTGATAGAGTCTAGGTGTTGCAACGACCGATTGAAGTCACAACTCTTTCAAGCCAGTTGCGGGATGACTAAGTTTTATCGAGGATGTGAATTTGAGCAAAACAATTCCGCTGATAATAGTCGCTGCATTTTGGTCGGGGTTTATTCTCTGGACGGTCAAAAAGCTTTGGCGTTGGAGTTGGCGAATTTCAGGCGACCCAGCGGAAAACTTGTTCTGGTCGGGGGTTAAGTTGACTGGGATTTTCGTTACTGTCGGGGGTGCGTTTCTGCTACCAACGGTGCTGGAATTGCCGGGTTTTTCGTATTGGCAGCAAGTATTTTACTGGGCGTTCGCACTATTCCCAGTAATGATGTGGTCTTGTTATTTTGGGCTCCGGTTATTTCATTCGATAGTCGATTGATGATGGTGCTGACCGACCGCTTGTGGCCGACTGCCGTCCATGACCAGGAACTCAAACGAGCGGCTCCTACACGTCGCATAGCTGCCCGTCGATCGATCTGATGTAAACTGTCGGCCTGTGACCCATACCGGCCGGTCGGTTTTTGATCGACAAAGGCACCTAATGCAACATTTCTGCGTGATAATTTGTAGCTAGGAGGCCATCATGCGTTCTCGTTCACCCATCCAACCGCTGCTCCTGACAGGATTTGTTGGGCCACTTGTCTTTGCCATTACGGTTGTATTCGTCGGCTCCCTGCGCCCGGGCTATAGCCACGTGAATCAGTTCATGAGCGAGCTCGGAGAAACCGGTGGCCGTTTGGCCTGGGTGATGAACTACTTCGGATTCATGCTTTCAGCTGGGCTTATTCTGATATTCGTCTTGGCTTTCCGTACCCGCTTGCCGCGCACCGTGCTCAACTTAGTCGGGACATCCTTGCTAGTTGTTTTTGCAATCAGCATGTTCTTCGCCGGCGTATTTTCATGTGACGTAGGGTGCCCGCTAGCTGAGCGATCTTTCGATCAAAAACTCCATGATCTGTTTTCCATTCTTGCCTTTCCGGCATTTACAGCTGGGGTATTTATTTGCGGACTGTCGTTGTCTCGCACTGCCAGTTGGCGTCGCTTCGGCATCTATTCATTGGTGACCGCTGTTCTGTCACTCATATTATTGGTGGCGATGGTGCAGTCGGAAGCATCACGAGAGGGAACCGGTATTTATCAGAGGTTGTATCTAGGTATTCTCTTTCTTTGGTTAATGGTGATGTCTATCAGACAGTTTACGGGATTCGGCAATGACAAAACGGCGCAAGAAACCACACAATAATGCACTGAATATGCCGCTTTGGACGGCTGGTTTTGGCCGTTCTGAGACGGTCACGCTGGTTGATCACGAACGACTGCTTGTCACCCGAAACCTGCCAGTCAAGAGAATTCGTTCACTTCAGTCCTATTGGCGCTTGAGTCTCAGGAAGTTATCCACGACGTTTCGACCTACAGCGTCACCGAGACGCACGCCCTCAATCGAGTCATATCGAAAGTGGATCCCGAGATAGATTCTGGACAGCCCGCATTGCATGGCAGCTTCGGAGAAGTTCTCGAAATCTCGTGTCGGAGGATGCATCTCGATCTTCCCCGAAAACGGGCCCGCCACATCAACCATCGGAATCCGCATGGTGAATGCGTAGTCCTCTCCGAGAACATCGTCGAACGCCGTCATCGCCGCCGCACACGCCGTTCCGTGCGCGGACGGATAGGACGGAAATGCATAGGTATGCCGGTGCGTGTTCGTCCAGGTTTCCTCGGCCAGCGTGTCTGAATTGCCATCATTCTCGGCCCAGCGTATGGCCGTGTACGGCCGCCAATGGTTGTAGTGAAACTTGTTGTCGAAGCTACTGACGTAACCGTCGAAGATGGCCATGTTCAGCAGTGCCAACAAACGGACGGCTTCGTGCAACGGCAGGCCTTCCTTGTCGATTAGGTCACGCGCGAGACGGTTGTGTGAGTTCTCGGCAAAGTCTTTCCACCACAACGCGATGTGGGTCTGATCAGGCGTGCGGGTCATGCTCTGGAAACGGCCTACTTCTCTGACCTCCTTGAAGGCCTGCGTATAACCTTCACTCGATATCTCGGGTGGCGGAGGCGCTCGAAATTGGTTCGGGCGCTTCAGCGCAAACCCTCGTGCTTTAGCCCAGCCCGCACCAAAAATGAACCCCTGCGGCGTTCCGCTGTGTTCTTGAAACTCGGCGTACACACCCGGCGCCATCGGATGCCAGCGATACTCGGCCTCTGCGTCCCAACCATCACCCTTTCGATTGGCGAGGATGGCGTGCGCCGCCGCGTTACCCAGTAGCTTACCAGTGTGCCGCGACTCGCCCACATCGGTGCCACGAAACCATCGGTCGCGTATCGTCGCCAACCTCTCCGTCTGATCGGGATACTGGCTTGCCGCTACGACATACGCGGCTTCAGAGGCCGCGACAACCGGGTTCGCCCCTGGCATGACACCCTCATACGCATAGATCTCATACTCTCCATTGATGGAACTCAGCGCATCGTGCATTGCGATGTGCATCATCGTGACCGTCCGAAGCCCCTTCAACGTCAGGAAGCCGTCTTCGGCCTCGGCAATTTCGAGCACGGCTTCATTCCACTCGGTCGCAAGAGCCGCGTCGCCTGCAAGCGCATTTTCGCTCGGCAGGCTCAGGGCCATGATGGCCAGACTGGTAATGATCTTGATAGCTTTCATTCGCATCCTCCCGCCTTCTCCTCACGTGCAATAACCCTATCGTCGACCCGGTACATGGACTACTCTTATTTTTGTAGTGCATGAAACAGGCAAGGCCATGAAGAATAAAGTAAGAAATTCCTCAACTTACGGTCAGTACTGCCCATTGGCACTGGCAGCCGAACTGTTATGTCGGCGTTGGACCATTCTCGTCATCAGCAGACTGGTTGATGGCTGCAGGACGTTCAACGAGATTCACCAGGGAATCCCGAAGATCTCGCCGAGCCTACTCTCGACGCGTCTATCTGAACTCGAGCATGCCGGACTCATAGAACGACGCAAGATGCGCAACGAGAATCGTTACCGCTACGAACCGACTGAAGCTGCACTGGACCTGGCGGATTTGATCGACCAGATGGCAATCTGGGGCCAACAATGGTCGCGCGACATGGATATGGACGACCTCGACCCTGCGTTCCTGGCGTGGAGCATGTCCCTGCGAATGAACACCGATGCAATGCCCGAGGGCCGAACCGTCGTTGAGTTCGAGTTCTCGGGGACACCCACTGAGTTTCGAAAATTCTGGCTGGTCAACAAAGACGGCAAAGTCGACATGTGCCTGAAGGACCCCGGGTACGAAACCAATCTCCACGTCCGATCCGATATTCGGTGCTTCGTCGAGGCGTGGCGTGGATTCCGCGATCTTCGTCGGGAGATTCGCGCCGGAAGAATAAGCCTGTCCGGTCCAAAGCAACTGGTGTCGTCGTTTCCTGACTGGTTGCTGCTCAGCGCGCTGGCACCATACCGACGACGCGTCAAGGGGCGCGAGAGCCGGCTCTATGCAGCTGGGCAGTAATCGGATAGCCATCAAACGACGATCGAAGGGCCGCTATTGGCCTATTCTGTTGAAAAACTCATTGTTGAAGCTGACATTGTAGTCGCGATTTTGTCGACTTGAGATTTCTGATCCGGCGTTGCCGGATTTTTGTTTTCTAATGCTGTTTCGTTACGTTCATTGGCCTCTTTTTACTCAAAACATAGGCGATGCACGTGCTGCAGGCGGACCTGTCCCCAGGTATCTGGCCATGCGTCTGAGATTTTGCGCCGTCGCAGTGAGAAGGAACTCATCTCCGGCGCCAGTTAAGCCACGTAATCGCAAGCGATCCATTTTTAAGATCCGCTTCATGTGTGCAAACAGCATTTCTACCTGTTTACGTTGCCGTCGTGTCTTTTGATACGCCGGTGTCTTTGCCACTTCGCGAGCGACATCTCGTTCCTTTTCATAGATTGAGCGCAACAGCTTCTTCGCTGCTGACTTTGGACAACACTGTTCTTTGAGCGGGCATGGTCCGCAGTCCTTTTTGCTTGCCCGATAGTTTATGAAGCCGTTCTTCGGCGTCGGCCGTGGCGCCTTGTAGTTGCGTCGTGACTTGAGGAGCTCCTTGCCGTTCGGACACGTGTAACGGTCAGTCTCTTCGTCGTAGCTAAATTCAGAACGACCGAGGCAATCGTCCTTGCCTTCGCCTCGTTCCCACACCGGCACGTGCGGCTCGATGTTGGCTTCGTTCACCATCCAGTTGAGGAACTCGGCGGTGCCGTAAGCGGTATCGCCGATGAGCTTCTTGGTCTCCAGACCAAAGCGGTCCTTAACTCGTTCGATCATGGTCTTGGTTGACCACACCTCCGGCGTGCGCAATGCCGGCGTCGCTTCGACATCCACAATGATACCGACCTGAGTATCGACAAGGTAATTGGTTGAATAAGCGTAGTAAGCAGGACCGCCTGGAGCGGCGGTCCACTGCGCCAGCGGATCGGTCTGCGAGACCTTTTTCCTGTTCACCGGGATAGAGGAACCGTCTTCCTTCAGAGCATCCAGGTACTCGTTGATGGCCCGGCTACCATCGCCCCAGTCGTCATCATCGTCCTCGTGATGCTTTTGCCTGCTGGCATCAGCCTTCACCACGCTGGCATCCACGGCAAAACCCTCACCACCGATAAGACCTTCATCCATGCAGCGCTGCAGGACTTGTTCGAACACGAAGCGGAACGCTTCCGCCTCGCGGAACCGGCCGTGCCGGTTCTTCGAGAAAGTCGAGTGATCCGGCACCTTGTCAGTAATACTCAGCTTGCAGAACCAACGGTAGGCCAGGTTCATCGTCACTTCGTAGCAGAGCTGTCGCTCAGAGCGGATGCCGCAGCAGTAGCCAATCAGCAGCATGCGAATCATCAGCTCCGGATCTACTGACGGTCGCCCAGTGTGACTGTAATAAGGCGCGAGATGCTCGCGAAGTTCGGTGAAGTCCAGGAGACAATCAATATCGCGAAGCAGGTGATCCTGCGGCACAACATCGTCGAGATTAAACGCGTAAAACAACTCGTCTTGCGGCTTGTCGCTGCTGCCCATCATCGGACATCACTCCGGCAATCAACACGCAAGCATTATCTCATCGTTGTATTATCAGCAGGAGTTTTTCAACAGAATAGACCGATTGCGGCCCCCCGGTACTTCCCTAAAGCAGCCGCTTGAACGGCAAGTATCCGAAAAAGCAGCCCCTCAGCCTCAACGGCAAATCCTGGCTCAACGCATTTCAAAAACGACAGCAACCGCACTCGTGTTCGTCGTAGCACCGTCGTCGCGAGGAGTCCATTACCTGACCGCTCGGCAATAGGCTCTCGGTCAGTAGTCTCGCTTCGCACCCATACGCGCCATCAGCCAGCTGCCAAACCGAGTCTTGAGCACAGGAATCACAAATCGGTAAAGGCGTCCGCTGATGTACACGGATTTTCCTTTCTCCAGCGCCCGCAATCCCTCTCGAACAACCACGTTCGCGTCATACCACAGCATGCCCGGCATGCGACTTTTCATGCGCGCAAGCTGCGGGGATTGATGAAAATCCGTATGCGTGAACCCGGGGCACAATGCCAGGACATGGACACCACGAGAGCGGACGGTTGCGGCCAGTCCTTTCGATAAAGAGATCAGGTAGGCCTTGCTTGGGCCATAGCTCGTATCGCCCGCTAACGACACCAGTCCGGCAACCGACGCCAGGTTGATAACCCGACCGAATCCGCGCGCTTGCATGGGCGGTATGAAGTGATGGCACATGCCCGCGACCGACGTCATCATCAACTCAATGTAGGCCTGTTGCGCAGCCCAATCACGCCCCCTCAGAAGGTCGGGACCAACCGCTCCCGCATTGTTGACGAGGTAGTCAACCCTCATGCCGAGATCACTGACAACCGCGAATAGCTTTTGTGTCGCGTCAGTCTGCGAAAGGTCAGCCCGTATCACCTCAACCTCGACGTTAAACTCAGCAATCAATTCCGTGGCGAGTTTTTGCATCGGCTCGATACGACGGGCGACGAGTATCAGGTCTTTCCTTTGTTGCGCCAACTGCCGCGCAAACTCCGCGCCGAGTCCAGCGGAAGCACCCGTGATCAGCGCCCGGGACTCGTTACTAATGGCGATAGATATCTGAGACGCGCTCGGCCTGACGCCGCAATGCCGTGCCGATTCCGGCTTCGTCGAACAAGGCGTTAATCTCTCCGAGCCTGGGTGCGGCTGGTTGCATGAGTTTCTCGATATCGTCCATCGGCGCGTCACACGCGATGCCTGTCAATCGTCGCGCGAGATAGGCGTCATCTTTGTGAGTGTTGAGTTTCGCGCCCAGCGTTTTGGAGCCGCGCACGTTAACTTCATGAACCCTGTCGAGATTGGCATACAGATTATCGAGACTGTCGAAATGCCGCAGCAGCATGGTCGCTGTTTTTTTCCCGACGCCCGGTACACCTTTGATGTTATCGACAGCGTCACCGGCTAATGCCAGGAAGTCCGCGATCTGCTCGGGCCAGACTCCGAACGAGTCCGGTATCTGCTCGTAGCGCAGTTTGCCTTTGCCGGCGAAGTCCCAAAACACATCTTCCTTGCTCAGTAGCTGCGTCAGGTCTTTGTCGCGCGTGACGATGGTCGACGGACGACCGTTTTTTCGCCCATGGTGCACCAGCGTACCGATCAGATCATCCGCTTCGTACATCGGGCTGCTGTGTTCCATCAAGCCGAGCGCACGAACGTATCGCCGGCATTGTTCGAATTGGCGGATCAGGTCTTCCGGCGCCGGATCCCGATTCGCCTTGTAGAGTGGATAGATCTCGGTGCGGAAGGATTCGGTCATGCTTTGGTCGAACAGCACAGCTACGTACTCCGGCGTGACTTGTTCCATAAAGTCGCCGAGGAAACGGCAGAAACCATACAGCGCGTTGACCGGATTGCCCTGATCATCAACCATGTCATCCGGCATCGAGTAGTACGCACGAAACACGTAAACGCTGGCGTCAATCAGATATTGCATTAGTCGTGAAAGTGCACGTCAACGATTTCCTCACCGTTGGAGAGATGATCACTGAGTCGTGCGTGCAACGGGCTGGAACGCGGAATATGCGCCAGCAAATATTGCATTTGGTCGGCGAGGACTCGCCGTCCTTTCAGATAGATGTACTCGGCGTAGTTAGGCGTGAACGGAACTGCAATGAGTTGCATGCCAGCCTGCTCGGGCGTGCGTCCGCCCTTGTAGTTGTTGCAGCGTCGGCAAGCGGTCGCAACGTTGTTCCAGCGATCACGACCGCCTCTCGACACTGGCGTAATGTGATCCCGAGTCAGATCTCGCGTCATGTAGCGCATGCCACAGTACAGACAGATGTTGGCATCGCGCTTGAACAGTGTGTGGTTGTTCAGAGGCGGCACGTAGCGATCACGGTTACGTAACAAGCCCTGGCTCGTGCCATGTGTAGCGATGATGGAATTGACATCAATGCGACTGCGCTTGCCATTGAAGGAGCTGTAGCCGCCGAACACCGAGTAGAGGCGAGTGCCGCAGTCGTAAGCAACCTGCTCGGCGTGATACAGACGAACCGCTTCACGGTAGTCGATCCACTCCAACGGCATCCCCGCAACGTCAGTTCTTAGAACCTGTTGCGATATGTCCGACGCAAGTCCAGCGAGCATATCCATCCCCCTTTGGGCATGGACTGATTATGCCAACTTTATAGCGCCTTCAACACCTCATCGAGAGTTTCTTTCGCGTCACCAAACAACATTCGCGTGTTTTCTTCGAAGAACAGAGGGTTTTGCACGCCGGCGTAGCCCGTTGCCATGCTGCGCTTCAGTACGATCGATGTTTGCCCCTTCCAGCACTCCAGCACGGGCATGCCGGCTATCGGGCTGTTCGGGTCGGTCAGTGCGGACGGATTAACAATGTCGTTCGCGCCGATGACCACAGACACGTCCACCTTGGGAAAGTCCTCGTTGATCTCGTCCATTTCGAAAACGATGTCGTAGGGAACTTTGGCTTCGGCCAAAAGGACGTTCATGTGGCCCGGCATACGTCCAGCGACCGGGTGTATGCCAAATCGAACGTTGACCTTTTTTGCACGCAACGCCTTGGTGATCTCGTAAACAGTGTGCTGCGCCTGGGCGACAGCCATGCCGTAACCCGGAATAATCATCACTTCCTTGGCGTCGGACAACAGCATCGCTGTTTCCTCTGCGCTGATGGGCACCACCTCGCCCTGGTCTTCTCCGCTACCACTCGCTGCACTGCTACCACCGCCGGTACCGAATCCGCCCGCTATGACGGCGATAAACTTCCGGTTCATCGCACGACACATGATGTAACTCAGGATAGCGCCGCTGGAGCCAACCAAGGCACCCGTTACGATCAGCAAGTCATTGCCCAGCATGAATCCCGTCGCCGATGCGGCCCAACCGGAATAACTGTTCAACATGGAGACGACCACGGGCATATCCGCACCACCGATCGCCAGCACCATGTGCATGCCAAACAGGAGCGCAATCACGGTCATGATGATGAGTGGTTCCATACCGCTGCCCGCAGCGGACTGCAGCACGAATTCGCGGCCGAACCAGATCGCACCAATCAGGAGGCCAAGATTCAGCCAGTGACGCGCCGGCAAGGTCAGCGGTTTACCGCTGATACGACCGGACAACTTGCCGAAAGCGATTACCGACCCCGAAAAGGTAACCGCACCAATCAGAATACCGACGTAGGTTTCAATATCGTGAATGGTGAGTTCAATGCCACTAAAGCCACCGCCGTGACCCATGAAGTTTGCGTAACCAACGGCAACTGCCGCAAGACCGACCAGGCTATGCAGTATCGCCACCAGTTCCGGCATCTGCGTCATCTGCACGCGTCGCGCCAGAATGACACCCACGGTGCCGCCGACCAGCAACGCAATAATCAGCTTGTCGTAATTGGCGTAGACATTCTCGCTGAGGACCGTCGCCAGCAGCGCGATGGTCATACCGATAATGCCGTACCAGTTGCCGCGTCTTGCAGTTTCCTGATTCGATAAACCACCCAGCGCGAGGATAAACAGAATTGTCGCAATGATGTACGACACATTAACCATACCTTCATTCATCATCACGCCCTCACTTCCGGAACATTTCAAGCATGCGGCGCGTAACGGCGAAGCCGCCCGCGATATTGACTGCTGTTATGCCAACAGTCACTACGGCTACCCACATGAGAAGTTTGTCGGGCGCGCTTATCTGCAATAGTGCACCGATGATGATGATGCTCGAGATAGCATTGGTTACGCTCATCAGTGGTGTGTGCAATGCTGGCGACACGTTCCAGATGACCATGTAGCCGACAAAACAGGCGATTACGAAGACGGTGAAATGATCCATGAACGAATCCGGAGCTACCGCCCCCAATCCCAGCAATGCGAGTCCACCGACGGTCATGCCGATGATCTGACTCCAGACCGAAGGTGGCTTTTTCTCCTGCTTCGGTATCGCCGCCGGCGCGGCCTTCTTGGGCGCTGCCGACAGTTTTGGCGCGGGTGGCGGCCAGGTCGTCTCGCCCGCCTTGCAAACGGTCGCACCACGAATGACCTCGTCCTCCATATTGACGTTGATGACGCCGTCTTTCTCCGGTGTCAGGTCTGTCAGCAGGTGACGCAGGTTGGTCGCATACAACTGGCTGGATTGTGCGGCGAGCCGGCTGGGTAAATCGGTATATCCAATGATCGAAACGCCATTTGTTTTCACAATCTGATTTGCAACCGTCAGTTCGCAGTTGCCGCCTTGCTCGGCAGCGAGATCGACGATGACGCTGCCATCCTTCATCGATCGAACCATGTCAGCGGTGATCAATTTCGGCGCCGGCTTACCGGGAATCAGGGCGGTCGTAATAATGATATCGACTTCCCTGGCTTGTTCTGCGAACAACGCCATTTCCGCCTTGATGAACTCGGCGCTCATCGTTTTCGCGTACCCGCCTTCACCGGACCCGTCTTCGGCATCTTCAAATTCGAGCATGAGGAATTCGGCGTCCATGCTCTCGACCTGCTCCTTAACTTCAGGGCGCGTGTCGAAAGCGCGAACAATCGCACCCATGCTTTTCGCGGCACCGATCGCCGCCAGTCCGGCAACACCGGCGCCGATGACCATGACTTTCGCCGGCGGAACCTTGCCCGCAGCGGTAATTTGCCCGGTAAAGAAGCGACCGAAATGCTGCGCGGCTTCGACCACGGCCCGATAACCGGCGATATTTGCCATCGAGCTCAACGCGTCCATTTTCTGCGCACGGGATATGCGCGGCACGCTGTCCATTGCCATGGCGGTGACACCGCTCTTGGTCAACTGCTTTAACAGCTCGGGATTCTGAGCCGGCCAGAGAAAACTGATGAGGGTCTGATCCGAGCGCAGCTTGCCGGCTTCGCCGTCCGCGGGGGCCCTGACCTTGAGTATCAGGTCCGATTGCGTCCAGATGTCGTCAGCGTTGGCAACAACCGTGCAACCGGCACCTTCGTAGGCCGCATCCGCATAATTGGCTGCCGCACCGGCGCCGCGCTCTACCGCAACGTCAAATCCGAGTTTGATGAGCTCTTTCGCAACTTCCGGAGTCGTCGCGACGCGCTGTTCACCCGCGTGAATCTCTTTCGGTACACCGATTTTCATGCCTGCCCCTCCATTTGGACTGCGGCAGTTTAACGGAGGTAGTCTTGAGGCACAAAGCAAACCGCATAAGTATTGCTCGTATTAATCGCGCGTTGCGGGTCTCGGTCGATCTCGCATGCGATCGCGGACTCGCTGCCGCTGTTCCGGTGTCATTTCGCGGAAGCGATCGCGCATTTGCTGCCTGCGCTCATCATTCATGCGATGGTAGCGGCGGTAGTTTTCACGTATTCGACGCTGTTCGTCCGCTGGCAGGCTTCGATAGACGTCGTAACGCTCACGGATAAGCTCGCGGCGCTCATCGGACAACTGACTCCAGTCGCTAAATCGCGCTCTTGCTTCCTTACGCTCATCGTCCGTCATACCGGCCCAATGATCCGCGCCACGTGTCAGCCGCTCGCGACGACCGGGGGGCATGCTCTCCCACTCGCCTTTGAACTTGGCCAACACTTCCTGCTGCGATGCATTGAGACTGTTCCACGCATCTCCATCATCAGCATAGGTAACCGCGCTGACCAGTAGCAGCAACGCTATTCCCAGGATGGCTCTAAATTTCATCATCTGCCTCCGTCGATTCGTCACCTTTCGGCGCGGGATCGCTCCGCTCATCAGATTCGTCTGTTTCCTTCTCTGCCAGGAGCAGCCATTCTTCATCGGACGCTTCCCACATTCCCAGATACTCCAGAAATTCCATATCCGGCAATGCCTCTTCATCCTGCGTCTCAGCAATTGCACTCATCGAAGTACTTAGCGCAATTCCGCAGAGGATTGTCTGCAGTCCGCTGTTAACCAAGATCACCGTCGCCTTCAAGTTCCTGTGTGTCGAGCCAGCTGTAAAACTCGAGATCCTCAAGCATTTCGATGCTCTCTTCGCTCAGCAGGATTTCGAGATCATTGGCGGGCGCAGAAATGACATCCAGTTCGCCCGGGCCACGCAATGCGAAGACGGCAATCAATACTGCCGCCGCTACGCCCGTGGCCGGCATCCAGCTCAACCGCATAAGGTTCGGCTTTGCGGCCGCCTCAAGCGCTGCGTGGCGGCCCTGGTTAAGCCGTGACAGGGTCGCTGCATCGAGTCTGTCGACCGATGCGTCGAACCCTTGTTTCGCCTGCTGCACCAATTGTTCGTCGGATTTCTTCATTGCCAGTGTTCTCCCAGCTTGTCGCGAAGCGTATGCACCGCTCGCGAATAATGTGTCTTGACGCTGCCTACGCTGCAACCCATGGCCACTGCCGTACCTGCAACATCGAGACCTTCAAACGTTCTGAGCATGAAGGCCTCGCGTTGCCGCGTCGGCAAGTCATGCACAGCTAACTCAATGTCCTGCATCGCCTCCGAGTTCTGCAGATTCTCATCGGGCGTGCGACCCATGGGATCGGGAGCCGCTGCAACAACATCATAGACTTCGTCCTCCGGTTTCGCCCTGCCAAACCAGACCATCACCCGGTTTCGAACCACGCGACGGCGATGCCAGTCGCGAATGCCGTTTTGCAGAATTCGATAAAAAAGCGGCGTCCACTCATCCACATTGCGCGCGCTGTAGTTACGCGCGAGCTTGATCATGGCGTCCTGCACCAGGTCCAGCGCCTCATCCCGATCGCGCACGGCGATCTCTGCAATACGCAGCGCACGCCTTTCGACCTCCGCCAGAAATTGGTTGAGTTGCCGTTCCTTTTGCAGTGTCCGTGCTCCCTTGGGTCTCGACGTGCACGATACCGCAAAATCTGCTGCTTCAGCGGTCATATCCCTTGACTCCGCCCCGTAGTGATCTAAGTTGTCTGTCCTGTTTAACGCCCGAGTACGACCGGAGTTGACAGCCTGTGGCATGAAAACTCGAGGATTATGTCAAAAACGTGAGCAAGCGCCCCATTTTGAAGGTTGCGGTCAACGTGCCGTTGTCGCGGGAGTTCGACTATTTGCCGCCGGACGCAGGTCCCGTGCCCAGTGTTGGACAACGAGTCCTGGTCTCCTTTGGCCGGCGCCAGCAAGTCGGAATGGTGATGGAGCAATCTGCGAAATCCGAGCTGCCCGCGGAAAAACTGAAGGCCTGCATCGAGTCGCTCGACCGCAATGCCCTGCTGACCGACGCCGATTTGTGGCTGATTCGCTTCGTTAGTGATTATTACCACCACCCGATCGGCGAGGTTGTTGCCGCGGCGCTGCCGGCACTGCTCCGTCACGGCAAGCCGCTGCATCCACAAGTCGAAAAACTGGCTGCAACCGAGGCCGGGCTTGCCGTCGATCTTGCAGCCCTCGCGAAACGTGCCCCAAAGCAGGCCGAATTGCTCGAGGCGCTGTTCGACGCCGGCGACGACGGACTTGAGGCCGAACTTGCAACTGAAATGCTGCCCAACTGGCGCCGGGCAGCGAAAGGTTTGCTCGAAAAAAGCCTGATTCGTTCGTTCGAAACCCGCGCTGACGAATTCAATGAACAGCTGGCCGCGGCGAGGACGCCTGGCCCCAAGCTCAACGAGGACCAGCAGCTCGCATTATCGGCATTGCGGGCCAGCGACAGCTACGGTGTCTACCTGCTCGACGGCGTAACCGGCAGTGGTAAGACCGAAGTCTATTTGCAGCGCGTGGACGACGTATTGCAAGCGGGGAAACAGGCGTTATTGCTGGTGCCGGAGATTGGCCTGACCCCACAGCTAGTAGCGCGCCTGCGCGACCGCCTCGGGGTCGAACCCGCTTTACTGCATTCGGGACTGACCGATACGGTGCGACTCGCGGCCTGGCGTGCGGCCCGATCCGGGGCGGCGAGATTGCTGGTCGGCACGCGCTCGGCGATATTCACGCCACTCAGGAATCCCGGCCTGATCATCGTCGACGAGGAACATGACCCCTCCTTCAAGCAACAGGAAGGCTTGCGTTACTCGGCCCGCGATCTCGCCATCGCCAGGGCCCGACAACTCGACATCCCGGTCATCCTTGGCAGCGCCACGCCGACCCTTGAAATGCTGCAACACTGTCGCAATGGCGCCTATCAACAGATAATCCTGCCAGCTCGAGCCGGTGGCGCAAAGGCGCCGACGATGCGACTCGTCGATACCGTGCGTACACCCGCCACAGATGGCATCAGCGAGCCGCTGGCTGATGCGATACGAAAACACCTGGACGACCAGGGCCAGGTACTGATTTACCTGAACCGCCGCGGGTTTGCTCCCACCCTGATCTGCAATAGCTGCGGCCACATTGCCGGATGTGAACGCTGCGATTCGCGAATGACCGTGCACGCCGCTCGCCAGCAGCTGCGGTGTCATCACTGTGGTGCTACTCGGCCGCTCAAAGAGGACTGCGACGACTGTGGCGAAGTCGTCAAACCGCTCGGCGAAGGTACCGAAAGGCTGGAGGAGGCCCTGCAACAACGCTTTCCCCGCGCCGCGATCAATCGTATCGACAGCGACAGCACGCAACTAAAGGGCGCCATGAACGCGGCACTGGAAAGCGCCGCATCGGGGCAGGCCGACATACTCGTGGGGACGCAGATGCTGTCCAAGGGGCATCACTTCCCCAAGCTGACACTGGTCGGGGTGGTCAACGCTGACCAGGGCCTGTTTGGGACGGACTTTCGCAGTGGTGAGCGCCTCGCGCAGGCCATTATCCAGGTCGCCGGGCGTGCAGGCCGCGAAAGCCGACCGGGCGAGGTGCTTATTCAGACGGCCTACCCGGCGAACCCGTTTTGGGAAATCCTGATGAAAGGCGGCTACCGGCAGATCTCCGATGCGGCGTTGCAGGAAAGGGAAGTCACCCACTGGCCACCGTTCACGCGCCTCGCGCTGCTGCGCTCCGCGGCGCATCGCAAGGCGGACGCGCATCGCTTTCTTGAGATCGCGAGGCGCTACCTGGCTGCGAATGCGAGCGACTCCCTGCGGGTACTCGGGCCGGTCGATGCACCGATGGCACGCAGGGCGGGCCGCTATCGGGCGCAAATGCTGCTGCAAAGCAGTGACCGGGCGAGCCTGCACCGCGTCTTGCGTGAGCTGCGACCGCTGTTCGAGAACGCCCCGTTTGCACGCAAGGTCCGCTGGTCGATCGATGTTGATCCGATCGAACTTTTTTAGCTGTGAGCCTCGACGGACCTATACAGCTACTCATAACCCGGTAGAATTGCCGGCTCTTTGAAACCGACACAATCGCAAAATGAAGCACACTGTCGTTAGCCTTATTAATGAAGCACTGAAGAAAGTGCCCGCACTGCAGCAAGCTGCAGCCGACCTCGATGTCGAATCGACGGTCGAGCGCACGCGTGACCCCAGTCACGGTGATTTCGCCAGCAACGTTGCGATGCAGCTCGCCAAGCCCGCAAAAATGAAGCCGCGCGACATCGCGGCCAGCGTTATTGACGCGTTGGGTGACAATCCGCTGGTCGCAAACGTCGAAATCGCGGGCCCCGGATTCATCAACTTTCACCTCAGCCCATCAGCCTTCCATGCTGAACTGCAATCCATACTGGATACCGGCCCTTGCTACGGTTTGCTGGCCAAAAAGGAAGCGCCAAAGATTCTGCTCGAGTTTGTCTCGGCAAACCCGACTGGGCCCTTGCACGTTGGACATGGTCGTCACGCAGCGTTCGGTGCGACGGTCGGCAACCTGCTGGTCGCTGCGGGCTACCCGGTACATCGCGAGTACTACGTGAATGACGCCGGACGACAAATGGACATACTCGGAGCCAGCGTCTGGTTGCGATGGCTGGAAAGCCATGAAGTCATCGTGCCATTTCCAACCGGTGGCTATCGCGGCGACTATATCCGCGATATCGCCAAAGAAATCGAAACCACGACGCTCGTGCCACCGGCCGCGAAAGACGTTCTTGAGGGACTGCCGGCTGACGCGCCGGCCGGTGACAAAGAAGAGTACGTCGAAGCAATCATCGCGAAAGCCAAATTGTTGCAGGGCGAAGCCGGCTTCGATCACATTCGGCAACAGTCGCTTGAATCGATACGCGTCGATATTGAAGATGACCTTGCTGAGTTTGGGGTTACTTTTGACAAGTGGTATTCAGAACAAAGCCTGACGAAGACGGGTCGTATCGACGATGCGCTCGCCGTGCTGGAGTCACGCGGCATTCTCTACAAGAAGGATGGCGCGACCTGGTTTCCGGCAACACAGTTTGGCGACGAAAAAGATCGGGTTGTCGTTCGTGAGAACGGTGTCAAAACCTACTTCGCATCGGACATCGCGTATCACTTCGACAAACGCGAGCGCGGATTCGATTACCTCATTGACATACTGGGTGCCGATCACCATGGCTATGTAACTCGTGTGCGCGCGGGTCTGCAGGCAATGGGTTACCAGGGAGATGACCTCGAGGTAAACCTGGTGCAGTTCGTGACGCTCTACCGCAGCGGCAAAAAAATGCAGATGTCGACGCGCTCCGGTGAGTTCGACACGTTGCGACAGCTACGCGCCGAAGTCGGCAACGACGCGGCACGTTTCTACTACGTGATGCGTTCGAACGACCAGCACCTGGACTTCGACCTCGACGTTGCAACCACGCAGTCCAATGACAATCCGGTGTACTACATACAATACGCTCACGCGAGAATTGCGCGGGTCTTCCAGAAGGCCGGAGAATCCGGCATGGACTGGAATGAAGACAACGGTCGTGCCCGACTTTCAAAGCTGACCGAGGACCAGGAAAAGTCCCTGTTGTCGTCGCTGAGTCGTTACCCTGAAATCATCGAGCTCGCCGCGAAGAATCGTGCGCCACAAACGCTGGTGTATTACCTCAAGGACCTGGTCGGTGAATTCCATTCCAGCTACAACGCACACAAGGTGCTGGTTGATGATGCGGACCTGCGCGATGCTCGACTTGCGCTGTACAAGGCCGTAAAGACTGTCGTTGCAAACGGACTGTCCATACTCGGCGTTTCCGCACCAGAAGAAATGTAATGGCGAAACGCAGAACCAGACGCAGCAGTCGAACTCGCAAGCAGAAAGACTACCCAGGTTGGATATGGATGTTGTTCGGCCTTGCGATCGGACTTTCTGTTGCCTTCGCCGTTTACGTTAAAGATCGTGGGCCTGCCGTAACTGTTGCAGCGGCCGAGCAGAAACCCGCTGCCGTACCGAGTGCAGTTGATAGCAATAGCGAGCCCAAGGCCGCCAAGGCACAGGAAGAATCGCCGAAGGAGCGCTTCGAGTTCTACGAGATGTTGCCGGCGTTTGAAATGGTCATTTCCAGCGAAGACCCGATCGTCAATGGCGGCGCGGAGCCGAAGGCGATCGATGAGCCCGGCGTATACATGTTACAGGCGGGCTCGTTCTCCACCTACAACGATGCCAATCGACGTATCGCCGAGCTGGCGCTACAGGGCATTGAATCACGAGCGCAGCGAGCCAAAGTCAACGGTCGTGACTATTACCGCGTATACATCGGGCCGATCGATGACCTCGATGAATTGAACATTACGAGAAGCCGATTACGTGCAGCGAAGATCGATGTCATGCGAATTCGACTCGGTGACTAGGCTCACTCATACCACCGTCGCGGCCCTGCTGCTGATGCTGGCGGCCTGTACGACGACACCTAATTCAGAATCAGAGCCAGCAGTCGAAGCAGATCCGTCGGCCGCTGCGGAATTGCCACCGCAGCCTGACGTTTCTGCGCCCGCCCCGGCTGCGCCGGTACCCGACAAGTCGGCGTTGCGAATCACCATTGCCTCCGTCGGCGACATGATGATCGGAACTGACTATCCGGCAAACCATCTGCCGGATGACGACGGTGCCGGATTTCTGGCCGGCGTTACTTCCGTATTGGCCGCAGCAGACATTGCTTTCGGCAATCTCGAGGGCGTACTCATGGACGGTGGAGAGCCTGCCAAAAAGTGCAGCAACCCAGCCGCCTGTTACCTGTTTCGCTCGCCGACCCGCTACGCACAACACTACCGTGACGCCGGGTTCGATGTACTGAGTCTCGCCAACAACCACGCCCGGGATTTTGGTGAAGAAGGCCGTAGCAGCAGTATGGACGCACTCTCTGCGGCAGGCATCGCACATTCGGGTCGCGAAGAGACTAGCGCTATTCTGCAATTCGGCGATATTTCCATTGCCGTGCTGGCATACGCAGTCACCAAGAATTCCAACATGATGCTGGACTACCCGTTGGCGTTCGCGACCATCGCTGCGCACGCCGCAGAGTACGACATCGTCCTGGTTTCGTTTCACGGTGGCGCCGAGGGTGCTGACGTCACGCACCTGCCCTTTGCGGAAGAAGAGTATTACGGGGAACCGCGCGGCGACGTTGTTTACTTTGCCCGTGGAGCTGTCGATGTTGGTGCCGACCTCGTCATCGGGCACGGGCCGCACGTCGTGCGCGGCGTGGAGCGCTACAAAGACCGGCTGATCGCTTACAGCCTCGGCAACTTCGCGACCTATTACGGTATCAGCGTCGCGGGAACCAAAGGCATTGCACCGATACTCGCCGCGACACTGGACGGCGACGGCGTCTTTATTGAAGGTCAGATTACATCGACGGTGCAACTACGACCGGGCGGACCGGTCATCGACCCGGCGGACAGAGCGCTGCACCTGATGCGTGGCTTGAGCTACGAAGATTTTGGAAATCCCGGCCTTAGCTTTCTGCCGGACGGCAAACTGCTACCCGCCGAACGGCCCGCCGTCGCGGTGCACGAACTAGTCGTCACTCCCAACTGATTTAAAATCGACACCCAGCGCGCGCAGTTTCCGGTACAGATGCGTGCGCTCCATGCCAACCCGCTTTGCCAGCTGGCCAACTTTGCCGTCGCACAACACGAGTTGCTGCTGCAGATACGAGCGTTCGAAATGTTCGCGTGCTTCGCGCAGCGGCAGAGCCAGCAAGTCCTGCTTCAGTAGCGACTCCCCGATGGGCGTAACGGCGCTGATTTCCGCCTCCACATCTTCAAGCGAAATATCATCGCTGCTTCCGGAAAGCAGCATGCGGCGAACGAGATGTTTCAATTCGCGAACGTTATCGGGCCACGGATAATTGCGCAGCCGATTCTGCGCCGCGACACTGAAGCGCCGAAAAACCAGCCCCTCAGAATCCACGAGTTTATCGACGTAGTAGGACAGCAACTCCGGTACGTCCTCGGAATACTCGCGCAAGGGAGGAACGCGCAGGCTGAGCACGCTTACCGCCGTGACAAGATCGCGACGCAAGTTGCCGGTCGCAGTCAGGTCCTCGAAATCAGCCCCGACCGTCGCGACGATTCTCGCGTTCAGTTTTACGGCGCTGGTGCCGCCAATCCGAGTGAATCGACCGTCTTCGATGACACCCAGCAGGATCTTCTGCGCCGTAGCGCTAAGGTCGCTCAATTCGTCCACGACCAGGGTGCCGCCGGCAGCCCGTTCGAATATTCCCGCGCTAACTTCGCCGCCATTTTCCCGGCCCAGCAACTGTTCCTCAACGTTTGCCTCCGTAACGGACGCGGCCGTAAGGCTCGTCAACGGTTCGTCCGCACGCCGGCTAAGGGCATGCATGTAGCGCGCGAAGGCACCGCGACCGCTGCCCGGTTCGCCGCTAATAAGGACCGAGCCGTCGTGACGTGCATATTGCTGCACACGGTCGCGTAATGCCTTCATCGCTTCGCTGCGACCGATCGGCGCAAGCAGCGAGGGCAATGGGCTGCCGGTCGTTTTGGACTGCCTGCCGGCGGATTCAAGAGCGGCTTCTACAGTTCTCAGGAGCTTTGCCAGCGACAGCGGTTTTTCGACAAAATCGAAAGCGCCAAGTCGAGTGGCCTCAACCGCTGTATCGACGGTGCCGTGACCCGACATGATGACAACCGGACATGTCAGCTCACCGCCGTCCGACCACTCACGCAGGAGTGTTATGCCATCCGTGTCCGGCATCCAGATATCCAGCAGTATGAGATCGAATTTTCGCTTCGATCTCGCCAGTCTTGCTTCGGCGGCATCTGCGGCAACTGAAACGCCATAGCCTTCGTCCGTCAATATGTCCTGTATCAACGCACGAATATCAGCCTCGTCGTCGACAACCAATACTCGAGGATTACTCATGCTTGTTCTCTCCTTTAGTGACGCGCCCCGATCCTCTGGCAATCATCTTTTCTCTGGCTTCTTCATTTATTGGCAAACGTATGCTGATCATTGCTCCCCCGTCACTCTGGTTTTGTGCATGGATCGAGCCGACATGTTCCTCGACCAATTTCTTGACTATTGCCAGACCAAGACCCGTGCCTTTCGGCTTGGTGGTCACGTACGGATCGAATACCTGGCTCATCGTGCCGGATTGAAAACCCGGTCCGTTGTCGAGAACCCTGATGTGAGCGACTTCGACGTCATTGATCTCGGCTGCAGAAATCTGCACATCAATGCGGCCTTGCGCAGTGCCTTCGAGAGCCTCGACCGCATTGCGAATCAGGTTGTGCAATATCTGTCGCACCCTGCCCATATCACCTTCGATCAATGGCATGGTCGGGTCTGATGTCAGCACGATCTGGACATCACTTTCCTGGCTGCGATACAGGTCGACGATCTCGTGCGCCAGCTTGTCAAGGTCAAAGCGACTGAAGTCCATGTCAGGTGCGCGGGCGTAGTCGCTGAAAGCGTTGACCATCTCCTTCATCGCCTCAACCTGCTGCACAATCGTGTGCGTTGCACGGTCGAGTATCTGCGCTTCCTCGTCGTCCATGGTACCGAGATACTTGCGCCGCATGCGTTCCGCAGAAAGCTGGATCGGTGTCAGTGGATTCTTGATCTCGTGCGCCAGACGTCGTGCAACTTCTCCCCAGGCGGCATCGCGCTGTGCCTGCAACAACGCCGTTATGTCGTCAAAAACGATCACGTAGCCAGCCGCATTGTTTTCGTCACCCGGCAATGTCGTGCAGGCGCAGGTCAGAACTCTTCGCCCAACCTCCCCACGCAGCACGATCTGTTCGCGCCATTCAGTTTCACCGATATCCAGATGCACGCAGGCGACGTCAACAAACTGCTCAAGCAGGGGATGGGTTTTCGCAACTTCACGCAGTTGTTCGCCGCTGCGACCCTCGAGATTGACGCCGAGGATGGAGCCTGCCGCCTGGTTGGCATTGCGAATCCTCAGGTCGGACTCCAGCGCCAGAACACCGGTAGAGAGGCGCGCCAGGATAACTTCGAGGTTGGTGCGTTCGGCCTCGACCAGTGCCTGGCTCAAGGTCGCTTCCCGGCGTGCGCTGGCGAGGCGTTGTGTCATGTCATTGAAGGAGCTGATCAGAAAACCGATCTCATCGCGACTCGGCGTCGGCAAACGTGTATCGAAATCGCCCATTGCCACCGCTCGAGTACCCGCTACCAGGTCCTGAATCGGCGCCACGAGTCGACGTGATAACAAGAAGGCACCGTAAATCGCGGCCAGCAGGCTGAGCAACAAAACAAAGCCCAGTGTCAGTGTCAGCAGATCCTTCAGGTCCTCGCGGAAAAACACCAACTGCTGATACTCAGAGTACGATTTCTCGACGCTATCAATCATATTGCCGAGACGCTCATCGAGCGGAAAGTGTGCCTGCACTGTCCGTGACTCGCGCAATCGATTGCCTCGATAGGTGAACGCGACCGCTGTACGAATTTCCGAACGTCCATCACCCAGCGGTTCAAGGCTGACGAAAGATCGATTCTGCTGCATTAGCAAAGACACTTCTTCGGACAGGGGCTTGGGCAGCGTGCTCGCAGCGCTGTCCGAGCTGATCGCGAGCACGCGATTATTATCGCCGTACAGTGTCATCTCGCTGGCGCCGCTCTCTCTGCGCATCATGCTGAGTTCAAAAACCAGCTGCCGGTCCGCAACCGTCGTCAACTTTTGTGCGACCTGTGTGGTCGCGACGAGATTCTGGCGCTTACGAAGTTCTATCGCGGCACGACTCAGCGTCAATGCGTTGTCGAGCCCCTCTTCGACTTGCACGTTGAACCAGCTATCGATGCCGCGGTTAATAAACTGAATCGAAAAGTAGAACACCACAATGAGTGGCAATACAGCCAAACCAACAAACATCCCGACCATGCGCGCTTTGAGTTTTGCGCCCGGAACATTCTCACGGTAATCGAGCAGCAAACGCCACAGGTTGCCAATCAGAATGAGGATGAGAATCAGGCCGCCCGCGATGTTGATCGCGAGGATGAGGTCCTGCAGACGATCGAAGTCGTCCGATCGCTGTACCGTCTTGGTGAGCAGGAACAACGCTACCAGCACCAGCGTGACACCCGCCGCGCCCATTAAAGTAAAGAAGATTCGTTTTAGCGTTCTAACAACCATTCGAACCATTCGCTTTGTAACTGCCACTGGCCACGCCAGAAAAACAGCAGACGCAGTGGCGCGGGATATTGCTGCGTATTCAGCATTGCCCGGAGACGCAGCCGATACTGCCGGTCCGGAAGTAGCAATGCTTCGTCGATTACGGGCAATCCCTGGACGCGACCCAGACTGTTTAGCGCGGAGTAGAGTGTTGCGAAGGTATCCTGATTTCCGCTGTTGAGATTCTTGACGATGTAGCGCTGGCTCAGCGGCCGGTATTCAAGTTCGAAGCGCACGGCCAGTTCGGCATCTACGGCGTCCACCAGGAATCGTTTGACGCGAATGACCTGTAACTGCATCTCAATGGTCAGAGTGACGCCGCTTTCCAGTGCCGCCAGCGCCTCGCTGCTCAGGACGAGCTGCAACCGGGCATCCAGCGTACGCACACCATCGATCTGCTCGGTCGATGCCGATCGGACTTCAAAGTAGCCTTCACGCTCAACATCGTCCTGTGCAAGGCCGGTGCTGAGCACAAGCACAGCGAACAGCGCCATTACCAGGTGCCGCGACGAGATGATGCGTTTGATCAGGGTTGGCGGGAACATCAGTATCTTCAGGAAACCTTCTTTTTTTGTAAGGCGGCGTAATAAAAGCCGTCGAGTCCCTCTGAACCCGGCAAAATCTGGTATCCGCATGCCTTCCTTTGCATTAGATCGCGGATGTTGTTATTTGGCAACACATCGTTTTCGCAGGCATCGTTGCAGCCTTTGAGAAACTCAACTGTCACTTCGTCGTTCTCCGCTGCGAACACCGAGCAGGTTGCGTACAACAAGCAGCCGCCCGGAGCCAGCAGCGGCCAGAGCGCCTGCAACAGGGACATTTGCAGGCTTTTGAGGCTCGCAAGATCCGTTTCCCGTCGCAGCACTTTGATGTCCGGGTGGCGGCGGATGACGCCAGACGCCGAACAGGGGGCATCCAGCAATATGCCGTCAAACAAATCGCCATCCCACCATTGCTCTGGTTTCGATGCGTCGGCCGCGATAATCGTTGCAGTTCGCCCGATACGAGTCAGGTTTTCGGCAATGCCAGGCAGCCGTGACTCGTCGCTGTCCACTGCGATGAGCTGCAGCTTGTCGTCGCCGAGCTCCAGCAGATGGCCGCTTTTGCCTCCCGGTGCGGCGCAGGCATCCAGTATGCGTAAAGACTGTTGGTGACCTGGCAACGACTGCAGTAACCAGCGGGCAGCCAGCTGCGCAGCCGCATCCTGTACCGAAACATCACCCTGCGCGAAACCCGGCAGACTATCGACGGCTGACGGTTTTGCGAGTCGCACCGCATCACTCACACCTTCGTAGGTGCCAGCGTCTATGTCGACAGCGGCGAGGCGCTCACAATATTGCCGCGCAGTGTTCCTGGAGGCATTTGCTCGCAGCCACATCGGTGCGCGCTCGTTGTTTTCGGTCAGGATCGACCGCCAGTGGTCGGGCCAGTCCTGGCGCACCCTCTCAATCAGCCAGTCCGGGTGATTCCACTCGGACTTCTCATCCGGCGGGGCGCTCGCGGCCAAATTATCGCGTGTGAAACGACGTAGACAGGCGTTGACGAGGCCGGCAAGTTTCGGCCGGCCCAGGGAGCGCGCCGCCGCCACGGTTTCCGAGACAACCGCATGATCGGGAATGCGCATTTCGACGATTTGATAAAGCCCAATTGCAAGCAATGCGTTGATCACACGATCGCGTTTTCGCAGGGGTTTGCTGAGCAGTTGATCGATCCAGCTCTGCAGCCGCCAGTGATGGCGAAGGCTGCCGTAACACAACATACGCAGCAAAGAGCGATCGCTTTCCGCCACGCGTGTTTCAAATTTCGAGATCACCGTATCCAGCGACTGGCCGCCGCTAACAACAGCGTCAAGCATTTCGGCAGCAACCGCCCTGACTGTTGCGCCCTTGGTGTTCACTAGATCTTATCGATCTGCGTTACGAATTCGTGCGCCGGGACGCGGCGCTTGCCGGGCAACTGCAACGACTGCAATCGCAGGCCATCACGGCCGCAGGCAACGACAATAGCGTCGCGATCGTACTGCACAACACGGCCCGGGCGATCGTCTACGTGCAGTGCCAACTCGGCCTGCCAGACTTTCACGCGGACCTCGCCTGCAGCAACGAAGTAGGCGCCGGGTACCGGATTGTAGGCTCGCACATGACGTTGTAACTCGTGCGCAGACAGAGTCCAGTCCAGCTCAGCATCCTGTTTGTTGATCTTGGCGGCGTAAGTCGTCTGTGACTCGTCCTGCTCGACAGCGTCTATCTCGCCCTCGAGTATTTTCGGCAGATCGGCCACCAGCAGTTCGCCGCCGAGAACGGCAAGACGATCATGCAATTCTCCTGCGCTTTCAATTGCCCCGATATTGATTGCACGCGTCGAATAGACGGCGCCGCAATCCAGACCCGCGGTCATTTGCATGAGGCTAATGCCGGTGCTTGCATCGTCGGCGAGAATCGCAGCTTGTATCGGCGCGGCACCACGCCAGCGAGGCAACAGCGATGCGTGAACATTCAGGCAGCCGCGGATCGGAATATCGAGTACGTTTTGCGGCAGTATCAGGCCGTAAGCGGCGACCACCATGAGATCCGGCCGCAACGCTGCAAATTCAGCCACAGCGGCCGGGTCGCGTAAGGACTCCGGCTGCAGGACCTCAATGCCCTGCTCCATCGCATACAATTTAACCGGGCTGGCCGTGAGCTTGCGGCCCCGTCCTGCCGGCCTGTCAGGCTGCGTATACACGGCAACGATTTCATAGCCAGCATCAACCAATGCACGCAGCGACAGCAATGCAAACTCCGGCGTGCCGGCAAATACAATGCGTGGTTTGTTCAAGGATGCCTGCCTAGGCGACGTCTTCGGTTTGTAAGCGACGCTCTTTTTCGAGCTTCTTGCGAATACGCGTTCGTTTTGCCTCGGAGAGATAGTCGACAAACAACTTGCCATCGAGGTGGTCAATCTCATGCTGGATGCAAACGGCAAGCAGGCCGTGCACATCAAGGTCCTTTTCAGCCCCATCGCGGTCCTGATAGCGGACTCTGATGTGCTCTGCACGCTCGACCTCTTCGTAGAAGCCCGGTACGGACAGACAGCCTTCATCCGTAACCGTGACGCCATCCTTTTCCAGGATTTGCGGGTTAATCAACGCATGCGGTTCCGTATTGTCCGCTGATATGTCCGCGATCAGCAGGCGCTTGTGATAATCGACCTGCGTTGCGGCCAGGCCAATGCCGGGGGCGGCGTACATGGTCTCAAACATGTCGTCGATAAACGCTCGTAGTTCGTCATTGATGTCGTCGACCGGCGTCGCTTTGGTCCTGAGGCGGGGGTCGGGGAATTCGAGTATCTTTAGCTTTGGCATAATTTGAACATAAGACTAGCGGCTGTAATTCGGGTCAAAATTGACGGGTTGAAACATAAGCTGCAGATCAAAATTCGCGTGATCTGCCCAAAATGCGGCCTAAACGTTTGACTTTATTGAATAAGATGTCAGACAATGCCGCGTGTTGAGGCCCTTCTGGACGCTATTCGGGGCTGGAAATGTGACGTAATTAGCAGCCTCGGCAGGTCCGGCACGACATAGTATAGCAACGCCTCGTTTAGAACAGGCCCAAACCTATTTTTAGGGAGCAACCCCGAATTATGTCTCTTAGTAATCATTGCCTCAACATCAGGCTCAAGCTGACTTTAGTTGCGTTAGCCGCTGTGTTGGCAGGATGTTCGTCCGGTCCGAGCGCCAGCGGCTCCGACGCGGGTAGCTCCATAGCCATGCCCAATACGACATCGACGCCACCCCCCACGGCCTCGACCAATTCGGGGATGCAATCTTCAAGTTACGAGCCAGCGCTCGAGCGCATTAACGAGCCGGTACCTTTGGCAGAAGGACACCCGAACGAATACGTTGTTCAGGTGGGCGACACCCTGTGGGACATCGCTGCGACCTTTCTCAGGGATCCGTGGTTTTGGCCGGAGATCTGGTACGTCAATCCGGACATCGTAAATCCACACCTTATCTATCCGGGCGACGTATTGGGATTGGTCTACATCGACGGTCAGCCCCGAATTACCAATGTCCGTGCCTCGACCTATCGAATGTCACCGCAAGCACGGGTAACGCCCCTTTCAGAAGCGGTCAACAGCATCCCGTTTGAAGAAATCGGTGCGTTTCTTAGCGCCGGTATCGTGCTCGAGAAATCTCAGGCCGACGCTCTACCCTACCTGCTCAGCACACGCGGCGACCATTTGATCGCGTCTGCGGGTAACGAAGTCTATGTTCGCGGTGTTGAAGGCGATTTGCCGAGTACGCGTTACAACGTAATTCACGTCGGCGACGAATTGGTGGATCCGGACGATAACCGCACCATTGGCTATCACGGCATCAAGGTCGGCGAGGGCAGTCTGCGGATTGTGGGCGACCCGGCTACGGTGGCGTTGACGCAATCCTCTCAGGAAGTGCTGATAGGCGACCGTTTTCTTCCTGCGTCTGTCAGCATTCCGTTGAACTTCTTTCCGCGCTCACCCAGCAGCTCTATCGACGGCCGTATTATTCATGTGATCGGCGGTATTTCCCTGATCGGTCAGTACCAGGTGGTTGTACTGAATCGCGGTTCCAACAATGGACTGTCGGTTGGTGACGTTTTGTCCGTATTCCAGACAGGCGAAGTCGTTGAAGACAATGTCCGTGGTGGCAAGGTCAAGCTGCCGGACGAATCAGCCGGCACTGTTATGGTATTCATGACCTACGACCGAATCAGCTATGGCCTGGTGATGGAAGCAACCCAAGCCATCCATATCCACGATTACGTGCGTAACCCGATCTAGGCCAAACACCACGTCTTATGAGAAACGGCGCCAGTTGGCGCCGTTTTTTTTGCTCACCCTTTTGCTTCATATGCGTCAGAAATGCTCAACAACCCTTGCTGATGCGGCGTTATCATTGATGGCCTGAATTCCCGCGAGCGTTGCAATGAAGCACGACAATTGGCTGATCCTCCTGCACGCATACCTCAGCGTTGCTGAGCTCCTTGCGCTCAAGGATCGATTCGGAGATATCGATTCGATCAGTCGGCAAAGCGAACAGAGCCTGCGAAATGCCGGTTTGCCCGAGAACAAAGCGCGGGCCGTCTCCACGCCCGATCAAAAAACGATTGAGGCAACGCGAATCTGGCTTGAAGCTGACAATCACAACATCGTTGTTTACGGCAGTGACGACTACCCGGAGTTGTTTGCGCAGCTTGCCGGCGCGCCATTGGCCTTGTTCGTCAATGGTGACGTTGGTGCCCTGCACCTGCCCTCGCTGGCAATTGTCGGTAGCCGCAATCCGACACGCGGTGGTGTGCAGAACGCCGTCGATTTCTCACGACACCTGTCGCAGGGTGGCTATGCGATTGTGAGTGGACTCGCGCAGGGCATCGATACAGCCGCGCATCGGGGCGCCTTGGATGCGAATGGCAAAACCGTCGCTTTCCTCGGCCACGGCATTGACCGGGTATACCCAGCGGAAAATTTCGATCTCGCCCACCGGATCGCCGCGACCGGCGCACTGGTGAGCGAATATCCGCTCGGCGCACCGCCTGACAAGTGGCATTTCCCGGAAAGAAATCGCCTGATCAGCGGTCTTACGCTGGGAACACTGGTGATCGAGGCCGCGCGACGCAGTGGCTCACTTATTACGGCGCGCCTTGCTGCCGAGCAGGGTCGCGAAGTATTTGCATTGCCCGGTTCTATCCATAATCCGCTCGCGCGCGGCTGCCACGAATTGATTCGGCAGGGAGCGAAGCTCGTTGAGACGGCCGCCGATATCACCGCCGAGCTCGCTCCTCTGGCGAATCATATGCAACAAACTTTAATGGAATCAACGGACAATAAGGACACGCTACCCGTCAACGATGAAGACTATTCCGAGTTGCGCAAACTGCTGGGCCACGACCCGATCAGCATCGATGATTTGAAGAATCAATCCGGATTGACGATCGGTGAGCTTTCCTCCATGCTCCTGATCCTGGAGCTTCATGGTGAAGTTGAGTCATTGTCCGGCGGACGGTACACATTAATTGCTTGAAGATAAGGAGTAGCTCCAAGCATGAAAGAAAACGTTCTCGACGTACTGATGTACTTGTTTGAAACCTACGTCGACACTGAAGAAGACCCGGAACCCGATCAAAATGAACTGCGCATGGAATTGTCGCGGGCGGGTTTTGGCGAAGGCGAGATTGAACGCGCGCTGGAATGGCTCGATGGTCTTACAGATCATCAGGACAGCCTGAATTACGGCACTGTGTCCGCGCACGGCACCCGCATCTACAACGAATTCGAGCATGAAAGGCTCGATGCATTTTGCCGTGGTTATATTATTTACCTAGAGCAAACCGGCATCCTGTCGCCGCCGCAACGAGAGCTGCTCGTCGACCGTCTGTTAGCGCTGGAGTCTGCGGATATCGATGTCGAGCAAATCAAATGGGTCGTATTGATGGTGCTCTTCAGTCAACCCGGTCAGGAGCAGGCATACGCACGCATGGAGGACCTGGTTTTCGATGAAGGCGCGGGGTCAATTCACTGACGTCAATAGCGATTTCCTTGACACTTCGGTGCCAAGCACGTAATTAAACCGCGGCACAGTCCGCGGTTTTCCGTTTTTGCACCGCCGAATCCGACACAAAGGTTGCTCATCAGGATATGTCGAAGAATCTCGTAATAGTCGAATCGCCGGCCAAGGCCAGCACTATCAGTAAGTACCTGGGCAAGGACTTCGATGTTCTGGCCTCATACGGTCACGTCCGCGATCTGATCCCTAAAGAAGGTGCCGTCGACACAGAAAACGAGTTTACGATGAAGTATCAGATCATCGAGCGCAACGAAAAACACGTAAAAGCGATCATGCGTGCGTTGAAAAAAGCAGACGCCCTGTACCTCGCAACTGACCCTGATCGCGAGGGTGAAGCTATCTCATGGCACCTGGTCGAGCTGCTGAAGGAAAAAAAGGCGTTGGACAACAAGGCCGTTCACCGTGTTGTCTTCCACGAAATCACCAAGCAGGCCGTGCGCGATGCCGTCGCGAGTCCTCGCGGAATATCGAGCGACCTCGTCGGCGCGCAACAGGCACGCCGCGCACTCGACTATCTTGTCGGCTTCAATCTCTCACCCTTGCTTTGGAAGAAAGTCCAGCGAGGTTTGTCAGCGGGCCGCGTGCAAAGCCCGGCATTGCGAATGATTGTCGAGCGCGAACTGGAAATCGAAGCGTTCAAAGCGCGCGAATACTGGACGATCGAGGCGGACGTTAGCAAAAACCAACAGCCTTTCGCTTCGCGACTTGTCAGCTATAAGGGCGAGAAGGTCGAGCAGTTCAGTTTTGTCGACGAAAAAGCGGCTCGGGAGGTTGAAAAAACCATCGTTGAGGCCGCCGCCGGCGAGTTTAAGGTGCTAAGCGTTAACAAGCGCCAACGGCGCCGCAATCCGACAGCACCGTTCACGACTTCAACGCTGCAGCAGGAAGCCTCGAGAAAACTCGGCTTCAATACGCAACGAACGATGCGGGTCGCGCAAAAACTGTATGAAGGTATCGCTTTGCCCGGCGAGGATCAGGTTGGCCTGATCACTTATATGCGAACAGACTCCGTCACGCTGGCCGATGTCGCTGTTGAGGAGATTCGTGCGGTCATCGCGGAACGTTATGGCGCCGCGAACGTTCCCGAGCAAGCTCAGACATATAAAACCAAGTCCAAGAATGCGCAGGAAGCACACGAAGCTGTGCGCCCCACGTCTGTCGCGCGCACTCCCGAGGACTTGCAGGCCGTCCTGGATTCAGACCAGTTCAAACTCTATTCATTGATCTGGAAACGAACAATGGCCTGCCAGATGGTGCCTGCCGTTTTCGATACGGTTGCTATCGACATGACCGCCGGCGATCCGGATAACGGCCATCGATTGCGAGCGAATGGCTCCGTTCTTGTTGAACCAGGCTTCATGGCTGTCTACCAGGAAGGCAAGGACGACTCCAAGGACGATGATGGCGATCGACTGCTGCCTGAAATCGAAGAGGGTGATGCTATCAAGCTCGAGCTGCTTCGCCCCGAACAGCACTTCACAGAGCCGCCGCCTCGCTTTACTGAGGCGAGCCTCGTCAAGACGCTCGAAGAGTATGGAATTGGCCGGCCTTCGACCTACGCAAGCATCATCGCGACGTTAAAAAATCGCGAGTACGTCGAAATGGACGCTAAGCGATTCTTACCGACCGATATCAGCCGTATCGTAATCGGCTTTCTAACCGAGCATTTTCCACAGTATGTGGACTACGACTTCACGGCTAACCTGGAAGACGACCTCGACCTTGTATCTCTCGGCGAAAAGGAATGGGTACCGTTGCTGGAGCAGTTCTGGAAACCCTTCCATGCGCTGTGTGAAGAGAAAGAAACTTCAGTAACGCGCGAGCAGGTGGCACAGGCTCGCGAACTCGGTACCGATCCGAAGAGCGGCAAACCGGTCACGGTTCGAATGGGACGCTACGGACCCTTTGTGCAAATCGGCACCAAGGACGACGAAGAAAAACCGAAATTTGCCGGCCTGCGTCCGGGTCAGAAAATGAACGACATCGATCTGGAAACCGCGTTGGCACTGTTCCAGCTGCCGCGCACGCTGGGCGAGACGGAAGACGGATTGCCGGTGTCAGCCAGTGTCGGTCGCTTCGGGCCTTATGTTCGTTACGGCGACAAGTACGTTTCGATGAAAGAGGACGACCCGTACACAGTCGAACTGCCACGCGCACTGGAACTCATCGCGGAAAAGATACTCGCCGATGCGAATCGCTTGATTCTCGACTTCGAAGAACAGGGGATCCAGGTTTTGAACGGGCGTTATGGCCCGTACATTACCAACAAAGAAAAGAACGCCCGTGTTCCGAAGGATCGCGAGCCCAAGTCGCTGACGCTTGAGGAGTGTATTGAGCTGCTCGCGGCCGCACCCATACGCGGCCGTCGCGGTGGCAAGAAGACCGCAAAGAAAGCGGCCAAGAAGAAGGCCGCTAAGAAAAAGGCTACGAAGAAGAAAACCGCAAAGAAGAAAGCGAAAAAAGCCGATAAGGACTAGGAACTGACACATGCTGATCGCCGACAAAGCCTCGATAGTGTTGCAGGGCGGCGGCGTCATCGCCTATCCCACAGAGGGCGTGTTCGGTCTGGGCTGTTTGCCGGAAGATATCGACGCCGTAAAACGCGTTTTGCAAATCAAGCAACGCGATGCGTCGAAAGGCCTGATTCTGATCGCCGCCAGCGCCCGGCAGCTTGAAGATTGGATAGACCTGCCCGCGACGGCCATGCTCCCCGACCCGGATTCGCGGAAGCCGACCACCTGGATAGTCCCGGCCGGTAGCCGGGTTGCACCTGAGGTTAGAGGCGATAACACGGGGGTCGCTGTTCGCATCACGACGAACCCGATCGCTCAATCGATTTGCCGTGCAGTCGGATCGCCGATAGTTTCGACGAGCGCCAATCTAAGCGGCCGTCCCGTCGCGGCGAATCAATACGTGCTTCGCCGCCAATTTGGTGATCTAGTAGACTACGTCGTGCCAGGCTGCTGCGGACCCTCCTCCGGCGCATCGGAGATTCGCGACCTGCTAAGTGGAACCATACTTCGACCGCGTCAATAAGAGCACCAAGCTGTGAGTAATATCGATCAGGTAAAAAGTTATTTACTGGGACTGCAAAACCGTCTGACTTCCGAGCTGGAGACATTGGATGGTACGGCTGAGTTTGCGCGTGATAGCTGGGTGCGAGATGCAGGAGGCGGTGGTGAAAGTCGCGTTCTCGCGCGCGGGCAACTCTTTGAGCAGGCAGGCGTCGGCTTCTCGCACGTTTTTGGCGACCAAATGCCGCCCTCAGCGACCAAACATCGCCCCGAGTTGGCCGGCAAGCAGTTCCAGGCAGTTGGCGTGTCCCTCGTACTGCACCCTCGCAATCCGTACATTCCAACCACGCACGCTAATTTTCGATTCTTTAGTGCCGGTGAGAAGGATCCAATCTGGTGGTTCGGCGGCGGTTATGATCTGACGCCGTACTACCCGTTTCATGAAGATGTTTTGCACTGGCACAGAACTGCCAGAAACGCCTGCAGTTCTTTTGGTGATGATCTCTACCCCCGCTATAAGAAATGGTGCGACGAGTATTTTTTTCTGCAACATCGCAACGAACCGCGTGGCGTTGGTGGCTTGTTTTTCGATGACCTCAACGCAGCGGGATTCGAGGATAGCTTCGCCTTCCTGAAATCCGTAGGCGACAGTTTTCTCGAGGCTTATGTCCCTATCGTGAAACGACGCCGCGACCATGCTTATGGCGATCGAGAGCGGGATTTTCAATTGTATCGCCGCGGCCGCTATGTCGAGTTCAACCTGATTTATGACCGTGGTACTTTGTTCGGCCTGCAATCAGGCGGTCGTACCGAGTCAATTCTGATGTCGCTGCCTCCGGAGGTCCGCTGGAGATACAACTGGCGACCCGAGATCGACTCGCCGGAAGAAGCTTTGTATCGAGACTACCTGCACGCGCGCGACTGGCTGGGAGAATCCGGATGAACAGAACACTGCAACCCTTTCACCTGGCTGTGCCGGTAACGGATCTGAGCGCTGCTGAGGAATTTTATTGCGGACTGCTGGGCTGCGGCAAAGGACGCACTGCATCCCGCTGGATCGATCTCAACTTCTTCGGCCACCAGGTCACGTTGCACCTGGTCGATTTCGGGGATGCCCAGGCACCCGTGAATCCTGTCGATGGTGTTTCCGTGCCCGCGCGACATTTCGGCATTGTGCTGCAGATGTCCGACTGGCAGTCGCTGTCGAGCCGTCTTCAGGAAGCGGGCTGCGATTTCCTGATAGCACCGCAGGTTCGCTTCAAAGGGGAAGTCGGCGAGCAAGCCACACTTTTTATTCTTGATCCCTGCGGCAACGCCCTCGAATTCAAGAGCTTTGCGGATCCGAAGAAACTTTTTGCCTCCTGAGGGCATCTCAGTAGGCAGCGTTCATTTCGACGGGTAACAATGATGACCCTCACCAGACGACGCGTGATGTCCGGCGTTGCTGCAACAACGGCGTTGTTTTCTGCAGCTGTCGTCACGGCCGCAAACGAGCCTGACCAGCACGCGGATGCCGCGCACAGCAGCGCGGCCATTGCCATTGAACGGCCGTTACCTGAATTTCCGCGTCGTATACGCAGATCGCAGGAAGCCTGGGTGCGGATGAGCTATGTCGTGACTCCGGACGGACGAGCTATCGACCCGATAATCGTTGACTCCAGTGGTGGCGTTGGCTTCGAGAATGAAACTCGCAAAGTAATCGAGGATTGGCGCTTTGAACCGAGCAGCGATTCACGCGAGCTCGCTTACAACATCACGGACACACGATTCACGCTTGTCGGTCAGGGCCAGGGTTCGACCAGGAAATTCGCACGATACGCCAAGCATATAATGAAGAACCTGTATGCCGGGAAGCTGCCTGCCGCTCGCAAAGTTGCGGACGAAGCCCTGCGCCAGGGCGGCTGGAGCCTTTATGAATCGACGATACTGTATTTGATGATCGGGCGGGTTGCGGGCGCCGAGGGAAATGACGTCGAGAAACTGGAAATGTATCGGCGTGGCCTGGCTGTGAGCGATGAGTTCTCACTGCGACCCGACGCCCGCAGAGACCTGTTAGAGAGCGTCTTTGAACTTGAATACCAGTTTGGTCAGTATGCAGCTGCCGTTCGGACCTTTGAGTTGATCAAGGAAGTACGCGACAGCGATGAGCTGGTAAAAAAACTGTCAGCGAAGTTTGATGAGGTCACAGCATTCCTGCGTCAGGAAGCTGAGATCGTGGCTAAAGCCACAATCATGAATCCCTGTAACTGCGAGGAAGGGGTGCCGCTTTGGAGCTACGCACCGATACGCAGAACCTTCTCTTTTCAAAATGTCAGCGGGAAAGTCGAGCGCTTCGAGGCACGCTGCGAAGGTCAGCGGATCAGCGACGATGTACAGCAGGGGCAAACGTGGACATTGGACGATAGTTGGGGATTCTGTCGTGTTTTCGTATTTGGCGACGACAATGCCACGTTCGACTTTCTCGGGCACTTGCCAGACAATGGGCAAAATTCCGATGAGTCTGGCAAGACAACGGTCGCGAGAAACCATGTCCTGGATCAAAGAAGTCGAAGTCACTGAAGCTGAAGGCAAACTTGCCGAAACCTATGCGGCGCTAATCAAGCAGCGCGGCAAGGTCGCTAACATACTTAAGGTTCACAGCCTCAATCCCGAAGCGATGGGCAACCATCTCGATCTGTACATGACAATCATGTTCGGCAAATCGGGATTGAGCCGGGCTGAACGCGAAGCGGTCGCCGTTGTGGTCTCTGCAAGTAACGACTGCCAGTACTGCGTTAACCATCACGCCGAAAGCCTGCGCCGTTATCTCAAAGATGAGGAGGTCATCAGCCTGCTCATGACGGCCGACGGCCTGGAGACGCTTGAACCCCGCCTCAGCAATATTGTGCGCTACGCAGAAAAGCTGACGACAGCGCCGGGGGCAATGACAGAGATTGATCTCGGCGAGTTGCGCGCCGAGGGTCTCAGCGATGAGGATATACTCGACCTGACACTGGTCGTCGGCTACTTCAATTTTGTTAACCGCATCGCGCTGGGGCTCGGCGTCACTTTCAGTGACGACGAATTGAGCGGTTACAACGACGACTGAGGCATTGCGGTAAATCCTGTGAAACTTTTACATCTGATAACGGCCTGTTGCCTCGTCGTCGCCACGCTTGATGTCGGCGCACAAGGGGAGTCCACGATCACCAGTGGTGGCAACATGCGTTTGTCGGGCGCAGAAGACCTGATCGAAACAAAAGTGTACATCGTTCAGTTGCGCGCTCCGTCTGCTGCCGAGCACCACGTCTCGCTCTCGAAATCGTATTCGAAAGCCAATCAAACCACGCCACCGCGATTCCAGAAGGACAGCGCCGGCGTGCAGGCCTATGCCGCAGAACTTGAATCTGAGCAGGACCGCGTTTTGGCCAAAGCCGGACGCGGCGCGCAAAAGATCTACAGTTACAAATACGGTCTGAACGGTTTCGCTGCCCGCATGACCGTTGTGCAGGCGCAAAAACTCAAAGGCCAGGATGAGGTTTTGAACGTCTGGGAGGATGAGGTTCGGCCACTCGCCACACGACATAGTGCCAGCTTCCTCGGTTTATTTGATGCCGTCGGCGGATTACGCAGTGAGCGCGAGCTTGACGGCGAAGGCATCGTCATCGGCATTGTCGACAGCGGTATCGCCCCGGAGCACCCGGCCTTGCAGGACACTCGCGCAGCCGATCGGCCGCGCCTTTGCAAAAGTAGCTGGGCCGAAACATCGTTGCTTGGAGTATGGCTTTGTGGCCGTTACGACAGGGCGCCGGACGTGCTGGCGTTCGATGCACCGGAGAACTGGAGTGGTGCATGCGAAACCGGCGAACGTTTCGAAGCGTCTAACTGCAACAACAAGTTGATCGGCGCACGCTGGTTCATTGACGGCGCAGAGAACAGCGGTGCCATTCACGAGAATGAGTTTCGTTCACCGCGGGATGCCGACGGACATGGCACGCATACAGCGACAACGGCCGCGGGCAATCGCAGCAGCGCGTCGATTTTTGGCACGCTGATCGGCGACGTCGAAGGTATGGCGCCAAGAGCGCGCGTCGCGGTGTACAAAGCCTGCTGGCTGCGCCCCTCAGATTCCCGCGCGAGCTGCAACACCTCCGATCTTGCGAACGCCATTGACGCTGCGGTCGCTGACGGTGTGGACGTCATCAGCTATTCTGTCGGCAGTTCAATGCGTGAGATCACGGCTCCGGATGATGTCGCCCTGATGGCGGCCGCAAAGGCCGGCATTATTGCTGTCGTCGCCGCCGGTAACGAAGGCCCCAATCTCGCGACCATCGGATCGCCAGCGGGTGCACCGTGGGTTATCACGACCGGAGCCTCCACCCGTAACGGTGAATCATCAGTTGAAGCAATGCAGGTTGAATCTCCGTCAACCATCGCCGGCAAGTACGCAACCAGGGAAGCCCTGTTCTCACCGGCACTCTCGGAACGCGATCCGATTGAAGCAAGCCTCGTGCTGGCCGACGATGGCGACACGACATTGTCCTCCGGCGCCAGCGGCGTTGCGAGTGACGGTTGCCAGCCACTGATCAACAGCGCCGAGATGCAAGGCAACATCGCGCTGCTGCAGAGATCCGGCTGTTTGTTCACCGACATGATCAGGAATGCCGAAGATGCCGGGGCAATCGCCGCAATCGTCTATAACATCGCGGGTGGGCCGGTCGTCATGTTCGGTACGGAAGGGCTGGTCGACATTCCTGCACTCATGATCGGCCAGGCTGACGGCAATCTGATTCTTGCCGAGCTGGATGCGGGTAATGAGGTGTCGGTCATACTGGAGAAAAGCTTGCTGCTGACCACCGCGGATACCGGCAACATCATGGCGCAGTTCTCGGCGCGCGGACCCGGCCCGATACCCGACATACTAAAGCCCGACGTCACCGCACCCGGAGTTAATATCATCGCCGGGTTTACGCCTGATCCTGCCAACGCGAAGCCCGGTGAGAACTACGCATACCTGAGCGGTACGTCAATGTCGACGCCGCACGTCGCCGGCGTTGCGGCCCTGTTGCGCCAGGCCCACCCACAATGGTCTGCGGCTGCGATTCGGTCTGCGCTCGTAACCACGGCGCACCAGGAGTTGCGATTACCGGACGGCATCACAAGAGCGAACCCGTTCGATTTCGGCGGCGGACACATCGTGCCAAACAAGGCTTATTCTCCGGGACTGGTTTACGACGCCAGTGACGATGACTTCGATGCCTTTGCCTGCGGCATTGCATCACCCGCCGTCAGCGCCACACGCTGCACAGAGCTCGGGGCCGCTGGCTACTCCATGCTTGCCAGAGACCTTAACCAACCCGCGATTTCACTTTCACGCCTTGCCTATCAGGAAACCATCTCTCGCCGCGTCACCAGTGTCAGCGATGAACCCGAATCATTTACTGTTGAAATTTCTGCGCCGCCCGGAATCGATGTCGTCGTCACTCCTGCGACGATCGGTCTCGGACCCGGTCAATCGGCCTCCTTCGACGTGACATTCACTTACGTTTCAGGCCCGATGGATTTGTGGCGCTTCGGCGCAATTACCTGGGTAAGCGAAGATCACGAGGTCCGCAGTACTATCGCTGTAAAACCGGCGTCCATTACGGCGCCAAAGGAAATCACGACTTTCGGCGGCACCGGCCAACAAACCTTCCCTGTCCTGTTTGGCTATGACGGCAGCTATAGCCCCGGCGTGCACGGTCTGACGCAGGCATTCATTCGTGATCCGTCAATAGAGCCACCCGGGTTCGTGGATAACGACGTCACCAGGACGTTCACGCGTCGCTTGTCGGGCGGCGTTACGCAGCATATTCGCAGGGTTGTCGATAATCAGCTGTACGCGCGCTTCGCGCTTTACGATGCACTCACCGATGGTGAGGATGATCTCGACCTGTACGTTTACTACTGCGGCCCGACCGGGGCATCCTGCACCAAGGTCGGCGAAAGCGGCAACCTGACTTCCGAAGAACGCGTAGACCTGATCAGGCCGGCAGCCGGTCTCTACGCCGTCTATGTACACGGCTTTGAAACCGACGAAGTTACTGGCGGCCCCGGCGCAAACTACAGTTTGCTGGCGTGGTCATTCGGCATCAACGATGACAGGGGCAACATGACAGCAACAGGTCCGGCTCTCGTCAGCGCGGGTACAACGGCCGACATTACCATCGACTGGACCGGCCTGAATTCGAACACGATCTATCTGGGCGGCATATCGCACAACACGCCGCAAGGCCTGTCGGAGCTAACGATAATAACGATTGGCAATTGACCGCGAATACCAAAGCTCGACGATACAGATCAGGATTACCACCGATGGCAGGTAGTAAGCCATGCTGCCGAAGATTGCAGCGACATCGCGCAGCACAAATGCGTCCAGATCCTGAGTGAGCACGCCCAGAAAAGAAACCGCGTACGCAGCGAAAGCCCAGCAGTTTCGGAGTAGCAGCAGAATTGACGCTACCACGCCGGCATTGACGGCGATCGCATAGCCCGCATTCGCCCAAACCGGGGTCGCCTCCATGAACGCGGCGATTTCAGGACCCATGCTCGCCAGGGCTTCGGGTGTCAACGTCATTTGCTGGTAGTAGAACAGCAAACCGATGACGTTCCAGACCAGAAACACGCCACCAATAATGTAAAAGGAAATCGGCGGCTTGCCGTTCAACTCATCAGACATAGCAGGGCCCTCTTGTTCGTGTCGTTATTGGGTCGCGTCCGATAATCCTCCGGGGACCTCACGAATGCAAGTCAGTCGAGCTCTACTTCTTGCCCAGCGCCTTGCAGGGTTTGTAACGAAAACAGGTGCTTACGTGGTCGTTCACCATGCCGGTGGCTTGCATGTGTGCATAAATGATCGTACTGCCCACGAATTTGAAGCCACGTTTTTTCAGGTCCTTCGACAGTGCATCGGATTCCGCTGAGGTCGCTTGCTGATCGCTGTCCAGCTTGCGATTGGTCTGGATGGGTTTGCCGCCGACGAAGCCCCAGATGTAGTCACAGAAGGTGCCGAACTCTTTTTGTATTTGAAGAAACGCCTTTGCGTTGCTCACCGCTGCATTAACCTTCAGGCGATTCCTGACAATAGAAGGGTCCTCGAGTAGTTTTTCTATACGGTTGGGTGTGAAACGAGCGACCTTCGCGACATCAAATTCAGCAAATGCCTTTCGATACCCCTCGCGTTTGTTGAGTATTGTCGACCAGCTTAGCCCTGCCTGCGCGCCTTCGAGAATCAGAAACTCGAACTGCACCTTGTCATCCCAGACCGGCACTCCCCACTCCCTGTCGTGATACGCGATGTATTCGAGGTTGACGCCTTCTGCCCACCGGCATCGCGAAACTGTTTTGCTCATTGCCTGCTCTTCACTTCGATCCGACCTCTAATGTAGCAACGCTCGCGGAAAAACTCAGTATCGATTATTGCGCATTAGCCATAAAAAAAGCCCGCGCAGAACGCGGGCTTTCTTTTTGCTTAGTGTTGCGAATAGTACTCTGGCTCTACTCTTTCTCTTCACCACAGCTACCTTCGCCTTCCTTATCGTCGTCGCCTTCGCCTTCCTTGTCGCCGCCGCAGGAACCTTCACCGCAAGCGCCTTCGCCTTCTTTCTCTTCGCCTTTATCGCCACCACAGGAACCTTCGCCTTCACCCAGCATGTAGCCGACGCTCAATGAAGACATCGCGAATGGGCTGTCGAGCGAATCGGCATTGACCGTGCCACTGATTGCGAACGATCCAGCGAGTGCAGCGCCTACAGCCAACGCCAACGGTTTTACTATTTTTTTCTCAGCCATTTCTTACTCTCCTACAGGTATATGCCCAGGACAGGGCGTAAGTTATTCAGAACGCGGAAACTCAAGTGCTCCACGTAACTGAATCCAAAACATTCTGTTGTACATTTTCGAGTGACTCGTCCCGATCGCCGATAATAGCGATGCTGCCGTCACCAACCGGCAAAATTACGCCGCGAATATTGGCGCCATCAAGCTTTTTCGCTTCGCTGACTTTTTCGTGCGGCATCAACAGTATCGTTATCGGGCCGTGCTTACCCTGCATGACAAGGTGCGGCACATCATTGCCATTAATGCTGCAAAATGCTGCGAAGGTGATCAGGCCGATGTCTCGGTTCATGGTCGCGACTGTCTTTGGCACGGCGGTCGAGAATTGCGTGTCGGAAACCGGTGTATTGCCGGGTTGCAATGCCATAGGTTCGTGATCAACATGGGCCAGGACCTGCTGCTCGAGCGTCGTGCCTCCGACATCCATTCCGGGACTCGTCATGCGAAGTCCAACTTCCGCAGCAAGCAAGACCGTCGCCGCCAACGCAAACCACGCCGGTTTCGGGAACGCTCGCCGCGCCGGTAACGAGACGACTACCTCGGAGTCCAGGTCCGGAAGCACCGGCATCCTTAACTCAGGCACAGAAAGTTTCATCGCCCCGGCGATGTCCGCATCGAGCGCCAGGATCTCGGCGCTGTACTCGCGGCACGCAACGCAGCTGTCCGCATGCCGGGCTTCGTCTTCGAATCCCGGATCTGCCAGCAGCGTTTTTCGATACTCTTCGCAGTTCATTTCTTTCGCCTGGCTCATGAGCTTGCCTCACTCGCCGTTCCTTCCTTAAGTTTCAAGCGGGCCCGGTGCAAGCGCGTCAGCACAGCACCTTGTTTCAGCCCCATCATTTCCGCGATCTCGCTCGTGCTGTATCCCATCAGGACCTGCAAAACCAGCGGTTCGCGATAATCATCATCAAGCCCAAATATCGCCTCTCTAAGATCGTTGAGCTCCTGGTCGGGCGCCTCAGCCAGCAATGCAGTCTGTGACGCCGTCAAATTGTCGATATCGACGGTTTCCAGCCGCCGTCGTTCGAAGTACCGGGCATTTTCACGACGCACGATCGTCAGCAACCACTGTTTAGCCGCCGCGTCCTCACGCAGCGCATCCAGCGACTTCCAGGCGCGCAACAAGGCCTCCTGGACGACGTCCTCCGCAATCGACCGGTCCCGGCATAGCCATGCGGCATAACGGAACATGTCTGGGTGAAACACTGCTACCAGGCGGTCAAATCGATTACGTCTGTCGCCCATAGCTTCCCTACTCTTCATACGAGATGACCCGCCCTTGTTGATATTTATTACTTCCGTTGCCCAAAAACGCGATTAAGGCGTGGAAAACGTTGCTAAATATAGGGAAAATAAGAAATTCCCGTTATGATCCAGCATCGCCTTATTCTGAATAGCTATGAGTCAACCGACCCCCGGACAGTTCCCTACCCTTCGCCTGCGCCGCGCGCGACGCACGCCAGCACTCCGCCGGCTGGTGGCGGAAACGGAGTTATCGCCCTCTGACCTTATATACCCGGTTTTCGTCGTCGAGGGCAAAAACACCGAAGTAGCGGTTCCCTCCATGCCGGGCGTCAGTCGCCGCAGCACCGACAAGCTGCTCGAGACACTGACAGAAGCCTGCGAACTGGGCATCCCGGCGATTGCCCTGTTTCCGGTCATCGATGCGGCAAAGAAATCCCTGGATGGTGTTGAATGCGCCAATCCGAAGGGCCTGGTACAAAACACGGTACGAGCCATCAAGGATAGGCTACCGGATCTCATGGTCATTACCGATGTCGCGCTGGATCCTTATACAACGCACGGGCAGGACGGCATCATCGATGACAGCGGCTATGTGCTGAATGACATCACGGTCGATATGCTGGTCAGGCAAGCTCTGTCTCATGCCGAAGCCGGCGCCGATATGGTGGCGCCCTCGGACATGATGGACGGCCGTATTGGTGCCATCCGCAATGCATTGGAGAAACAGGGGCACAGCAATACGCTGATCATGGCTTATGCCGCTAAGTTTGCATCGGCCTTCTACGGTCCGTTCCGCGACGCCGTGGGCTCCAGCGCAAATCTCGCGGGTGGCGACAAGTCGAGCTACCAGGTTGCGCCATCGAACAGCGATGAAGCGGTCCGGGAAGTCGGTCTCGATATCGCCGAAGGTGCCGATTTGGTCATGGTCAAACCGGCCATGCCCTACCTCGACATTGTGCGCCGCGTGAAAGACACCTACCACGTGCCGACTTTCGCCTACCAGGTCAGTGGCGAATATTCGATGCTCAAGGCAGCCGCAGAAAAAGGCTGGCTCAACGAGCGTGCCACCGTGCTTGAATCATTGCTTGGCATCAAGCGTGCCGGCGCCAGCGGCATACTGACGTACTTTGCGATGGACGTTGCGCGATGGCTCTCGGAGTAGCGAATTGACGGACGACACGAAGGCGACAACAACAACGATCGATCGCTACGGCGTAATGGGATATCCGGTCTCACACAGTCGGTCACCGGTCATACACCGGCTGTTTGCACTGCAGACGGCGCAGAATATTCAGTACGAACTACTGCAGGTTTCTCCCGAAAAACTCGAAACCGCGGTGCGCCAGTTTCAACGTACGGGTGGCAAAGGACTCAATATCACTGTGCCGCACAAGACCGAGGTTAGCCGGCTCGTCGATCAGACCAGTGATAGAGCCGCCATCGCTGGTGCAGTGAATACGCTGAGTTTCGTCGGCGGAGAGATTCATGGTGATAACACGGACGGTATCGGGCTGCTGCGGGATCTCGCGGTCAATCTTGGCGTTTCTATTGACGGTGCGAAAATTCTGATTCTCGGCGCCGGAGGTGCAACCCGCGGCATCATCGGTCCATTGCTGGAAATGCAGCCCGCGGCTATCCAGATAGCGAACCGCAGCCTGAGCAAGGCAGCCGCGCTGGCCGATCACTTTTCCCAGTCGGGCCCGGTAACGGCCTGCCGGTTCACGGCCGTACCGGTATCAGAACCCTACGACCTGGTGATTAATGCAACCTCGGCCGGCGTAAAAGGCGAAGTGCCGCCCTATCCGGCGAAGGCGATTTCCAGCAACAGTTTTTGCTACGACCTTTCCTACGGCTTGCAGCCAACACCCTTCAGCGTCTGGGCGCGGGAAGTCGGTGCAGCGCAGTCCGTCATGGGCTGGGGCATGCTGGTTGAGCAGGCGGCCGAGTCCTTCAGCATCTGGCGAGGCGTTCGTCCGGATACCGCACCCGTGCTCAAGCAGATGAAAATCACCGCCTGAGCGCTGCTATCAACGCATTGTCACCAGTTCCTCCGAGCTCGTCGGATGGATAGCCACCGTATCGTCGAAGTCTTTCTTGGTAGCGCCCATGCGCATCGCCACGGCAAATCCCTGCAGCATTTCATCGGCACCATCGCCAAACAGGTGAATGCCCACTATCCGTTCCTTCTGCCCCGTCGTAATCAATTTCATTGCCGTACGTTTTTTGTCTTTGCCAAGCGCATAGAACATTGGCGTAAATTCCGAGCTGTAGACTTTGACGTCGCCGCCATATTCGCTGCGGGCCTCTGCCTCGGTCATGCCGACCGTGCCTATGGTTGGGTGGCTGAATACAACACTCGGGATTAGCCGGTAATCGAGGTGGCGGCCATCCATGCCGCCATAGAGGCGGTCAGCGAGTCGTCGGCCGGCTGCGATAGCAACGGGCGTCAGGGCCGCGCGGCCGGTCACGTCTCCGAGCGCGTAGATGTTCTCAATATTTGTCTGCTGCAATTCGTCCGTGGTCACGAAGCCTTTTTCATTGGTCTTAACGCCCGCTTTGTCGAGGTCCAGCGTTGCTGTATTCGGTCCGCGACCGATCGCCCAGACCACGACGTCCACAGGCCCGAACTCCCGTCCGTCAGCCGCGCTTAGTGTGATACCCGGCGCTGCCTTTCGAACTGACGCCGGAATTACGCCGGTCTCGACGGCAATACCACTGTCCCGCATCTCGCGCATGAGCTCGGTGCCGAGCATCGCGTCGAACTCCCGAAGCACACTGTCCTTGCGAATCAGCACCTGTGTTGCACTGCCGAGCGCATTGAAGATTCCTGCAAGTTCGACTGCAATGTAACCGCTGCCCACGATAGCGACTCGCTTAGGCTGGTCTTCAAGTGCGAAAAAGCCGTCAGAAGTAATGCCGAGCTCGGAACCTTCGATGTCCGGCAGCATGGGCTGGCCACCCGTGGCGATGACAATACGATCGGCCTGAACGGACCTGCCATCGACATCCACCGTGTGTGCATCGACGAATCGGGCATTGCCCGCTATGAAGCTGACCTTGCGTTTGTCGAGGTTGCGGCCGTAGATGCCATTGAGCCGCTCGATATACGCATCGCGCCGGGCCTTCAGTGTGCCCCAGTCATGGCTTTGGGCGCCCAGGCTATAACCATAATCTTTTGCGTGATGCAGCTGGTGCGCAAAGTGCGCCGCATACCACATGACCTTTTTCGGTACGCAGCCCACATTGACGCAGGTCCCGCCGAGCGGGCCGTACTCAACCACGGCGGCCCTGGCGCCATACTCCGCTGCACGTTGTGCGTGCGCGAGCCCACCACTACCACCGCCTATAACCAACAGATCAAACTTCTGGGACACCCTTAATCTCCTGTCTCGCCGACTTTTGCGGCCATTTGCACAACTACTGCTGTGATACTATGCGGCGCTTGAAAAGCATATCAAGTCGCTCTATGACCAACCCATTGCTGGACACATCATCGCTACCGCGTTTTGGCGAAATCGGCCCGCAACACGTATTGCCTGCAATCGAAAAACTGATCGCTGAACAGCGTCAGCAGCTCGATGCCCTGTTGAATGAGAACAGCAAGCCCGATTTCGAATCCCTGGTCGCACCGATCGAAATGATGGAGCACACGCTCAGTCGCGTCTGGTCACCCGTGGTGCACCTGCAAAGTGTACTTGGATCGCGCGACTGGCGTGATGCCTACAACCAGGCTCTGCCGCTATTGACCGAGCACGGCACCGAAATATCACAGAATGCCCGCTTGCAACGCGCGTACGCCGGTGTCGGAGCGTCGCTCACTGCCGATGCCAGCGAATCTCACCGCAGCGCGGTTGATCATGCCCTACGCGATTTCCACCTGGCAGGCGTCGACCTGGCCGACGCCGAAAAGAAGCGATTCAAAGAGATCATGCAGGAATTGGCCGCGACTCAGGCCAGTTTTGAACACAAGGTGCAGGATGCGTCGGATGCCTGGTCGCTGCACTTAAAGACCATCGATGAACTCGCTGGCGTACCAAAACAAACCGTTGATCGTGCCGCTGAGAATGCCGCCGAACAGCAACTTGAGGGCTGGTTGCTGTTACTTAACTACCCGACCTACGACGCAATCATGACGCACGCCCATGACCGCAAGCTTAGAGAGAAGATGTATTGCGCCTGGGCCACGCGCGGATCCGATCAGGGTGACAGCCCTGAATGGGACAACAGCGAGAACATCGAAAAGATTCTGGCGCTGCGTCACGAAGCGGCGCAGCTGGTCGGCTTCGCAAACTACGCCGACTATTCGCTGGCGACGAAAATGGCCGCCTCGACCGAAGAGGTTTTGGATTTTCTGCGTGAACTATCGCGTCGCTCGCGCAGTGCCGCCGAAAAGGAGCTTTCCGACCTGCAGGAATTCGCCGGCATGGCACTCGAGCCCTGGGACCTGACATTCTGGCTGGAGAAGTACAAGCAGGCTAAATTCTCGGTTTCCAACGAGGAACTGCGCCAATACTTTCCGGCCAGCACGGTGATCAACGGACTGTTTGCACTCGCCGCAAGACTCTATGGCGTCGAGCTGGCCGAGCAGACGGAAACTGCGGTCTGGCACGAAGAAGCTCGCTATTTTTCAATCAAAGACGAGAGTGGTGAGGTCATTGGTGGCTTCTACACGGACATTTATGCACGCAGCGGCAAGCGCAATGGCGCATGGATTGATGAGTGTATCGGCCGGCAAAAGCTGAACGGCAGCACAGCACTGCCGGTGGGCTACCTGGTGTGTAATTTTCCGCCGCGAGACGAGGCTGGCAGATCTCTGCTGACCCATGACGATGTCGTTACGCTGTTTCATGAATTCGGCCACATGTTGCATCACCTTTTAACGCGTATTGATGTGCCCAGCATTTCGGGAATTAACGGAGTGCCCTGGGATGCCGTCGAGCTCCCCAGCCAGTTCATGGAGAATTTTGCCTGGAGTTACGATGTGCTGAATAAATGTTCGGCACACGCGGAGACCGGTGCGCCACTGCCGAACGAGATGTTCACGAAACTGGAGCGCAGCAGGAATACCGGCGCAGGACTCGCGATGTTGCGCCAACTCGAACTCGGACTTTTCGATTTTCGTCTGCATGCCGAGTTCGACCCTGCAAGGCCTGCAGCGCCACTCAAGGTGCTCGAAGAAGTAAGAAATGAGGTATCCCTGTTGCGGCATCCTGACTACAACCGCCTGCCGCACGCGTTCTCGCATATCTTTGCCGGTGGCTACGCAGCCGGCTATTACAGTTACAAATGGGCGGAAGTGCTGGCGGCAGACGCCTTTTCCGCCTTCGAAGAGGCGGGTATCTTTGACCTCGATACGGCGCAACGATTTCGCCGTGAAATTCTTGAGGTCGGCGGCAGCCGCGACATTATGGATGCCTACGTCGCATTTCGCGGGCGCAAACCCACCATCGATGCATTGTTGCGGCAGAACGGAATTCAGTCCGCGTGAAGATTGCGACCTGGAATGTGAATTCAATGAATGTGCGGCAGGCACACGTCATCGAGTGGCTGCAGAACAACCAGCCTGATGTGCTCGTGCTTCAGGAGATCAAGCAGGTCACAGAAAAGTTCCCCGGGGATGCATTGAGCGCCATTGGCTATCACTCGCTTGCCAGTGGCCAAAAGACCTATAACGGGGTTGCCGTTTTGAGCAAGGCTCCGGCCGAAGATCCGGTTACGGATTTTCCGGACCTTGAGGATCCGCAGCGCAGAGTTCTGGCCAGCACGGTCAATAACGTGCGCATCGTTGACCTCTATATCCCTAACGGCTCGGAAGTTGGCTCTGAGAAGTACGAATACAAACTTGGCTGGCTGGCTTCGCTGCAACGTTTCCTGGCCGATGAAATGCTGCGCCATGAAAACCTGGTAGTGCTGGGTGATTTCAATATCGCGCCGGCCGACGAGGACGTACACGACCCGGAAGGCTGGGGAGACGCCATACTGTGCAGCCCGGCCGAGCGACAGGCGCTAAAAGAACTGTTCGATCTCGGTCTTTGCGACGTGTTTCGCAAATTCGAACAACCTGAAAAGGCCTTCAGTTGGTGGGACTATCGCGCGGCCGGGTTTCGGCGCAATGCCGGATTAAGGATCGACCTGATACTGACCAGTGCAGCGATGACCAAACGTTGCACGGCGAGCTATATAGACAAAGAGCCCAGGGCGTGGGAACGGCCATCCGATCACACGCCTGTGGTCGCAGAATTCGACCTTTAGCTGTCGCCGTTACGCCACACCCGGATGTAACATATTCCCAAGAATCGATCTGTGAGAGTTTAGCCCGCCGTGTATGATGGCAAGAAAAAAGTGCGGGGAAATATGCCTCAGGATCGACGCAACGATTTCGACGTAACCGACACTGTGCAGGTCAGCAGTCCTGCATCGGTGCGCAACGCAGTGCACGAATTGTTTGCAGAAACTTTTCCAGGCATGTCATACGACAAACTGTGGCTCGCCTTTTACGACTTCGAGCGCCTGTTCACTGGCCGGTATCCCGGCTACAAAGGTTGCGACACAACCTATCACGACATGCAACACACGCTCGACATGACACTGGCTGTTGCACGTTTGCTGGTGGGTTACGAGCGCAGCGCTGAGCCGCCCGATCGCCTTGGAGCCGGCCGGGCGCAAATGGCTGTGATTACCTCCCTGTTTCACGACTCCGGTTACATACGCCACGAAGTGCGGGACAAGGATTTCGCCAACGGCGCCGAGTTCACGCTATACCACGTATCTCGCAGTGCTGATTTTTTGCGCCGCTACCTGCCGGAGCTCGGCATGGCAAAGGACGTTGGAATCAGCAGTATGATCGTGCACTTCACCGGCTACGAACTGGATCTCGACAAGATCGAACTTGACGATCCCCGTGACGTTATATGTGGGCATCTGATCGGCACTGCCGACCTCATCGCACAAATGGCTGACCGCTGTTATCTGGAGAAATGCCGTGACCGCCTTTATAACGAGTTTGTCGTCGGTGGAATTGCGGTCGAGAATGCCAGCCCTGGGGAATACATGGTCCGCTATCAATCCGGCGAAGACCTGTTGAAGAAGACACCAGCGTTCTACCAGCAGGTAACACGTGACCGTCTGAATTCAAAATTCAATAGGGCGTATCGCTATGCCGAGGTCCTGTACGGCGGCCGCAATCCCTACATCGAGGCTATCCGGGCCAACATTACGCATCTGGTCAAAGTACTGGAAGCGAATGACTGGTCACTGCTACGCCGTGAGCCGCAATTTTTCCTCGGTATAGCGGATGCTGTTCAGGACATTGAGCGACTCGTTGCCTCGCAACTCGCGTCGTTGGCCGGCATTCGCATCAAGAACGACGGTCCCTTGTTAATGCCCGTCTGAAGGCGCCTGCATCGGAACATACGCGCTCCGGTTTTCAATGCGCAGCAGCCAGTCCCGCACAGCGGGATATGAATCCAGTTCGAACCCCCCTTCATGTGCCACGTGCGTGTAAGCATACAGCGCTATGTCGGCAATGCTGTAACGCTTGTTCGCGATGAACTCGTTAGCCTTGAGTTGTTGCTCCATGACTGCCAGCGCTTTGTAACCTCCGGGTTGCTTCGCCGCCAAATCCGCCTCTCTGTCGGGCGGACTGCCGAGATACTTGACGATGAACCGCGAGGTCGCGATAAAAGGCTCGTGACTGTATTGCTCAAAAAACAGCCACTGCAGCACCTGCGCCTTTTCGTAACGATCGATACCAGCCAGCGCGTGGTCGGCGGCCAGGTAACACAGGATGGCATTCGACTCCGGCAAACTTCGTCCGTCCGGCATGACTGCCAGCGGCACTTTGCCGTTCGGGTTCAGCTTGAGAAATTTGTCCGTCTTCGTGTCACCCGCCAGGATGTCCATCTCGTGCCACTGGTAGTCGATGCCGAGTTCGGAACATGCGAGTTGCAGCTTGTAGCAGTTGCCCGATATCGAATCACCGTAAAACCGGATCTTCTCAGCCACGCTGTTGCTCCTCATTCCATAGTCGCAGGGCATGGTATTGCGATCGCGACAGGCGTCGATTCGCATAAAAGGCTGCGAGGCTCGCAGCGACCACTGCAAAAAATCCATCCGCAATATTCAGTTCTTCATCAAAAAACACCGGCCATGTCATGGTGGTTACACCTTGCAGGATCTGCAGCGTACCCATGTTATTTCCATCCGCCGTAACCGAGGCCGCAACGACAACGTTCGCGACCAGCGACCCGGCGAGCGCCAGAGCCGCGGCGATTGCGGGGAATCGCCAATCGACACCACGCCCGGCTAAACGAACGCTGTGCCCGAGCATGAACCCGAGTACGACGGTCAGCCACGGATATACACGGTTGGTCAGATCGCTTAACAGGACCCAAAAAACACTAAAGATGATTACCGTGATGAGTCCGGCGACAACCGCATTCCGAGTGGACTGTGCGGCGACGAGGCGTTCGCCATCTGCCGGAGTCAGGCCGACCGCGGCACCACCGCTGTGCTTTTTGCGTAATCGTAGGGGGCTTTGTGACTCCGACATTAGGGAATAGTATCGTGATTAGCGAGCTCGAGCACAGTTGGCGGTTACTAAACAATGGAGCGAATTGCATATGCGAGCAGCATGGTTTAAATCCTTTGGCACGGCCAAAGACGTACTGCAGATTGGTGAGCTCGGAAAACCAACCGCGGCATCGGGAGAGGTCCTGGTTCGGGTGCACACGAGTGGCGTCAATCCGTCGGACGTAAAAAAACGCGCCGGTTCTTTTCCGGACTTGCTCGACGACGGACTGGTCGTTCCAAACAGCGACGGCGCGGGCGTTATTGAGTCCGTTGGTGCAGGCGTCGATACGAGCAGGATTGGCGAACGCGTATGGCTGTACCAGGCGCAGTTCGCACGCCGTTTCGGCACTGCAGCTGAGTTCGTGGCGATAGACGAAAGCCGCGCCGTCAAACTGCCGGACAATATCAGCTTCGAAGTAGGCGCTTGCCTCGGCATTCCCGTGATGACGGCGCACCGCGCCGTGTTCGCGGACGGCGAAGTTGGCGGAAAAACAATATTGGTCACGGGCGGCGCGGGCCGCGTCGGCTATTACGCAATCCAGTGGGCGAGTCAGGCTGGCGCGGCTGTAATAGCGACGGCCAGCAATGACGCGGACAAAGATGCCTGCCTGCGCGCCGGTGCCCGTCACGTCGTAAACCATCGTAGCGATGATCTCGTTGGGCAAATACTGGCAGCATCAGGCGGCGAACTTATCGATCGAGTTGTCGATGTTGAGTTCGGCGCGAATTTGCCCGCAACGGTTGAGGTACTGAAGGTCGGTGGCGTCATTGCGAGCTACTCGTCAACTCAGGTACCGGAACCGAAGCTGCCGTTCTTGCGCATGATGTACAAAGACCTGTCGATGCGTGCCATCATCGTTTACGCCATGCCGGAGTCGGCCAAACAACAGGCGATCGCCGACATCGATGTTGCGCTGCGTATAGAGTCTTTGCATCACCGCGTCGCGAAAACGTTGCCGCTGGAGGACATTGCGAGCAGCAATGAGCTCATCGAACAGGGTAGAATCCGGGGTGCGGTTATTCTAACCATCGAATAACGATAATAATATCAGGGGGTTGCATGAAACCAAGCCGACTGGATTGGCCGAGTTTTGGCTTGTGTGCCGCGATACTGTTTTTCTCAGCCGTTCCGTTGATTGCTTTTCCCAACGAGTCCAGCGCCTTTCTCGAAAATCTGTATGCGACCATCGCGAGAAAATTCGGTGTTGTCTATCTTCTGGCAAGCGTGGTGGCAATCGGCTTTCTCGCCTGGTTAGCTTTCAGCCCTTACGGCAAAGTGCGCCTCGGTGATGACGATAGCGAACCGGAATTCAGCGAGCTCAGTTGGGTCGGCATGCTTTTCTGCGCCGGCGTCGGAGCGGGACTGCTGTACTGGTGCGGGATCGAATGGGCCTATTACTACGACGCTCCGCCCTTCGGCGCGGAACCGCGTAGCGCCGAGGCTGCAGAGTGGGCTTCGACTTATGGCTTGTTTCACTGGGGATTCACGGCCTGGGCATTCTATTGCCTGCCCGCTGTTGCCATTGCCTACCCCTACTACTCGAAGAAACTCGACGTCCTGCGCTTCAGCGTTAGCTGCCACTGGTTTTTGAAGGGCCGGCAACACGGACCTCTCGCACGCACGATTGATTTCCTTTTCATGATCGCCCTGCTGGGTGGCGCCGCATCCAGTCTTGGCTTCTCGTCGCCGATGATAGCTGCGACACTCGGCTGGCTTTTCGACATTGAGCCGGGCAATTCACTGGAGATCGCGGTTGTTGGCCTGTGCATACTCCTGTTCGCGGCCAGCGTCTGGCTCGGTCTTAAGAAAGGTATTAAGCGACTTAGCGATATCAATGTGTTTCTCGCTATCGGGCTGCTGGTTTTCATCCTGCTCGCGGGCCCGACCGTCTTCATCCTCAAGACCAGCCTCAACAGCCTCGGTGTCATGGCCGACAATTTTCTGCGCATGAGTTTCTGGACAGATCCGTTTACTGATTCGGGATTCGTCGAGAGCTGGACGGTATTCTATTGGGCCTGGTGGATAGCCTTTGCGCCTTATGTCGGCCTGTTCGTAACACGCATTTCCCGCGGCCGAACCTTGCGGCAAATGATTGCGGGCATGCTTGTCTGGGGGTCCCTGGGCGGCTGGTTGTTCTACATGATTATGGGCAACTACGGTCTGTTCCTCGAGTTGAGTGGACAACTTGATTTCACTGGCATCGTCAAGGCGCAAAGTGGCAACGCCGCCATTGTCGCGATGCTTGAAACCTTGCCGATGGCCGCTGTTGTGATTGGGCTGTTTTCTGTTATCGCTATTATTTTTGCGGCGACAACTTACGACTCGGCGTCCTACACCCTGGCTGCCAGCGCGACCCTGCATTTAAAAGCGGGCGACGAGCCAGCCCGATGGCATCGCGTCTTCTGGGCTTTTGCGCTCGGCATCATGCCCGTCGCCCTGATGCTGTTGAACAGTAATCTGCGCCCTATCCAGGTAATCCTGCTGATCGTTTCCTTACCTATCTTGCTGGTTGGCGTCGTGATGTCGATTGCGCTCGTTAAATCCTTGAGGGCAGATCATGTCGTTTCTTGACGAGCTCCGGCGTCGCAATGATTATCGTGTCCCGATTGCTCAGCTCGGAGCACATGAAATCCGATTTCTGTGACGTGTGAGTAGCTTCATACTTCTGATACAGGGATAATTCGGCCCGAGCGACACAGAGCAGGGAAAAACACGATGAAAGTGGTGATATTGGCCGGCGGTTACGGCACACGGCTGTCCGAAGAAACGGAAATTCTGCCGAAGCCCATGATCGAAATTGGCGGGCGTCCCCTGTTGTGGCACCTGATGAAAGCCTTCTCGGAGCACGGATTCAATGAATTCGTCATCGCACTGGGCTACAAGGGCGAGGTTATCAAGCGCTACTTCATGCAGTATGCGGACACGGTTTCCGACCTCAGTATTGATATCGGATCTGGCAAGACCGAACGCCGCGGAAAAATCGCCGAGAACTGGAAGATCGAACTCGTCGATACCGGCCAGGACACGATGACGGGCGGCCGACTGAAACGACTCCGCGAGCATCTCGACGACACTTTCATATTCACTTACGGTGACGGCCTCTCGACTGTCGACGTTCCTAAACTCGTCAAGTTTCACAGAGCACATGGCAAAATGGCGACAGTGACCGCAGTACGACCACCGTCGAAGTTCGGCATGCTGCAATTGAACGGTACTGTCGTTAAGAAGTTCGCCGAGAAGCCGGCCGACGCCGCCGCATACATCAACGGCGGTTTTTTCGTTCTGGAACCCGACGCGATCGACCGCGTCGAGAATGATTCGATGCCCTGGGAACGCGAACCCTGCGAATCGCTGGCAAAAGACGGTCAACTGCAAGCCTATGTCCACGACGGTTACTGGCAGTGCGTCGATACCCTGCATGAACTTCGCTTGCTGCGTAACGCCTGGAACGACGGGGAGGCACCTTGGAAGATCTGGCGCTGAGTTCAGTGTTCTGGAGTAACAAGCGAGTACTCATCACCGGACATACCGGCTTCAAAGGAGCCTGGCTGTCGATCTGGCTGCAGCGCCTCGGTGCAACCGTCGCCGGCTACGCACTTCCCGCAGCGACAGAGCCCAGCCTGTTCGAACTTGCCCGCAATGCAGACTACATGCAGTCCGAAACAGGCGATGTACGCGACCTCGAACACGTAAGCCGGGTCGTTTCCGGTTTTCGCCCGGACATTATCATTCATATGGCCGCGCAATCCCTTGTGCGACCGTCGTACACTGACCCTGTCGAAACCTTCGGCACCAATGTCATGGGAACTGTCAATATTCTCGAAGCGGCGAGGCGATCCGAAGTGCGCGCCGTGGTCAATGTGACGACGGACAAATGTTACGAAAACGTAGAGCGCGAGGAAGGTTACCGCGAGGACGAGCCTCTCGGTGGCCACGATCCTTATTCGAGCAGCAAGGCCGCTTCGGAAATCGTCACCTCGTCGTATCGACGCTCATTTTCACTCGGAGTCGCGAGTGCGCGTGCTGGCAACGTGATCGGCGGTGGCGACTGGGCTGAGGACAGACTTCTACCCGACATGATGCGTACCTTCATGGCCAACAAGGTAGTAACGATCCGTAATCCCGCATCGACACGCCCCTGGCAACACGTACTGGAACCACTGCGCGGCTATTTGCGGCTCGCCGAGAGACTGTACGAGAATGGCTCACAATATGCAGAGGCCTGGAACTTCGGTCCCGATGACAGTGACGCCAGGCCGGTCGAGTGGTTGGCCGACCGCGTTTGCGATTTGTGGGGCTCGCCCGCCCGCTGGTCAAACACGAATGATGAAAACCAACCACACGAAGCCGGGTTTCTAAGACTGAACTGCGACAAAGCCAAAAAGCGCCTCGAATGGCAACCTCGAATGAACCTCGAACAAGCGCTGGCCTGGACTGTCGATTGGTACAAGGGCTTTCAACGGGGCGACGACGTTCGCGCACTGACGGATAAGCAAATTACAATTTACGAAGCTGGAGAGGATCTTTCTTAATGGCATCCAATTGCCGATTCTGTGCAACGCCACTCGAACACGAGTTCGTGAATCTTGGCCTGTCTCCAATATCGAATGCTTTCATCAAACCGGAGCTTGCAGATGAAAAGGAGCCATTTTATCCACTGCACGCTTTCGTCTGCAGCGAATGTTTCCTGGTGCAGCTCGAAGAGTTTGAGTCACCGGACGAAATCTTCAGTGACTATGTCTATTTTTCATCCTACTCCGTCAGCTGGCTGGCACACGCGAAAAAGTTTGTGGCCGGTGCTGCAGAACGTTTTGGCCTGGACAAGAACTCCCTGGTAATGGAAGTTGCAAGTAACGATGGCTACCTGTTGCAGTATTTCAAGGAACTGCAGGTGCCTGTTCTCGGGATAGAGCCGGCGAGCAATGTGGCCGAAGTCGCGAGAGCCGCCGGTATTGAGTCAATCGACAAGTTTTTCGGAGTTGCGCTCGCGACACAGCTGCGCGATGAAGGTCGAACCTGCGATCTGTTGGTGGGCAACAACGTGCTGGCGCATGTGCCCGACATCAACGACTTTGTCGGCGGCCTGAGTATCGCGCTCGCCGACAACGGCGTACTTAGCATGGAGTTTCCTCACCTCCTGAAGTTGATTCGGCAAACGCAGTTCGACACTATTTATCATGAGCATTTTTCGTATCTGTCGCTGCTTACCGTGCAAAGAATATTCCGCCATCATGGACTTGAGGTCTTTGATGTCGAGGAGCTCAGCACCCACGGAGGGTCCTTGCGCGTCTATGCGCAGCACGCGGGTGACGCGCAGAGTCTCGGCGCCGCCGTCGGTAAAGTCCTGAATGATGAAAGGGAAGCGGGTCTCGATAGCCTGCAGGGCTATCAAAACTTCTCTGATAAGGTCGCGAAGGTGAAAGACGATTTACTATCCTTTTTAAGTACAGCAAGTCGGGATAACAAGTCGGTCGTGGGTTACGGCGCACCCGCAAAGGGTAATACACTTTTGAACTTCTGCGGCGTCGGCCCGGACTCGATCCAATACACAGTCGATCGCAGCCCGCATAAACAGGGTCGCCTGCTGCCCGGAACACATATTCCGGTACACGCTCCGGAGCACATTAATGAAACCAGGCCGGACTACATATTGATCCTGCCATGGAATTTGCAGGATGAGATCGTGCAACAGCTGGGCCATATCGAAGAATGGGGTGGCCGCTGCGTCGTTCCGATTCCAGAGCTTCGGGTACTCGAGTGAAGTTTCACCCGACAAGCATTGATGGCGCCTACCTGATTGAATGGCAACCGATCGATGATGAGCGCGGCTACTTCGCGCGCACACGCTCGAATGAGCAGTTTGCTGCCCTCGGTCTCAACAATGAGTTGTCCGAATGCAGCATTTCATTTAACGAACACCGGGGTACGCTGCGGGGCATGCATTATCAGGCCGCTCCCCATGAAGAAACAAAGCTCGTCATGTGCATCACCGGACTCATTTTCGACACACTCGTAGATCTCCGACCTGACTCTGCCACTTACCTAAAGTCCTACTCGTCAGAATTATCACTTGAGAAACGTAGCATGCTGTATGTACCAGCAGGCGTCGCACACGGTTTCATTACACTCGAGGACCGAAGTTACGTGCAATACCAGATTGGCGGTGACTACGTCCCGGACGCCGCGCGCGGCGTTCGCTGGGACGACCCACACCTGGACATCGCCTGGCCGATGTCGCCGTTGGTCATTTCGGATCGCGATCGCAATTACAAGGACTACCACCCTTGAAACGAGTTCTGCTGACCGGTGCCGGCGGGTATATCGGACGACACATGCTGCAGGACCTGGTTGCAAGAGACTATGAAGTCCATGCGGTTTCGCGCCATCCGCCGCCTTGTACTATCGATGATGTCGTTTGGCACGGCACTGACTTACTCGATGCAGCCGCGACCAGAAACCTGGTGTCGGATGTCGCCGCCACGCATCTGGTACACCTTGCCTGGATTACGGAACCCGGTATCTATTGGGAGTCACCCGAGAATGAAAACTGGCTAAGCGCCAGCTTCAGCCTATTGGAGTCATTCGCCGAATGCGGCGGCCTGCGCGCGTTGTTGGCCGGTACTTGTGCTGAGTATGACTGGTCCACTGGCCATTGCGTTGAAGATACGACACCGCTCCGTGGAAAATCGCTGTACGCCCAGTCCAAGCTTGCGTTCCGGGATACAGCTTTTGCCGTCGCAAAGTCGACGGAATTGAGCGTCGCCTGGGCGCGCGTATTCTTCTCTTTTGGGCCGCACGAACGACCGGAGCGCCTGGTGCCCGCGGTTGTTCGCGCGCTACTGGCCGGTGACCGAGCGAGCTGCGGCGACGGCAGCCTGGTGCGGGACTTTATGTACGTGGAGGATGTTGCGGGCGCTATGGCGGCCGTACTGGACAGTGAATTTACGGGCGACATCAACATCGCGTCGGGGCTGCCGATGTCCTTGGGTGATTTGGTCAACCGTATTGCGGTCCGCCTGCACGCAGCTGAGCGCGTTGACTTCGGTCACTCTCCGCGCCGTCCCGACGATCCGCAGAAAATTACCGCCGACAATTCCCGCCTCAGCCATGTCATCGGCTGGAGCCCCGGGTATGATCTCGACTCGGCCATCGACAAGACTATCGCCTGGTGGCAAGACCAGGCCGCATGACCTAAAAACGGAGCACGCAGTGAAATTAACGATCGACAATGACAACGACCTCTTACTCATCGATAACGATGGCGTGGTAAAGAGCATGCCCCTGTACAGTCGTGAGGCCTTTGATCTTGCATCGCTCGAGTGGGTGCGCCTCGGCTGGCAGATGAAGTACTCCTATACTTTTTCCTGGATGGGTCGCCCCATCATCCAGCTCCCGGAAGACATGCTCCGCACTCAGGAAGTTATCTATCGTTTGAAACCGGACGTCATCGTCGAAACCGGCATCGCACATGGCGGCTCTCTCATTTACTACGCCAGCCTCTGCAAAGCGATGGGCAAAGGTCGCATTGTCGGCGTCGACATCGAAATTCGACCGCATAACCGCGAGGCGATCGAAGCGCATGAGCTTTTCGACATGATTACGATAATTGAGGGCGACTCGGTGGGCAAAGAGGTGGTTGACCAAGTCGACAAAATGGTCGGCGACGCCAAGACTGTTTTGGTCATACTCGATTCCAACCATACTCGGGAACACGTTCTGGCTGAACTTGAAGCCTATCATCACCTCGTAACGCCCGGCTCCTATATTGTTGCAACAGACGGCATCATGAAATGGGTTCATGACGGTCCGCGTGGTGAGTCAGGTTGGACAGAAGACAATCCGGCAGATGCAGCACATGAATTTGTCGCCGCGCATCCGGAATTCGCGATTGAACAACCGAAATGGCCGTTTAACGAAAGCGAGCTCGGCATGAACATCACTCACTGGCCGGACGCGTGGATCAAGCGCAAATAATCTAACGCTTCTGTCGTGTTCCCTGGTAGATAAGCCAGACCAGCACATCAGCGATCAGCACGACCGCACGAAAACCCGCAATCAGTGCCGCAAGCCCCATGAAACCGATGGGGCTGTTCATCAGTTCGCTGGCTACGAGCTCGAACACGCCGATGCCCTGCGGGGCGAAGATCGCAAGAAAGCCGACACCCCAGGAAAACAGATAGATACCGCCCATCTCAATGTTGGAGTAAACGCCGGTGGATGCTGGGAAAGCATGCAGATAAATTAGAAACGCCAAGCTTGCACCGGCCCAGAACAGCGTGAGAACCAGAATGCTTTTTAAATAGGCCACTGCTGACAGTCGATCGGGCCGCTGCAGGACCCGCGCGTTAAGAAAGTATGCGAGTGCAGGTATCACGATGATGCTTGTAACGCTGGCAAGACCTGCAACCATCCCGAGAGAGTCAGATCCTCGCGTCGCGAACACGATAGCGCCGCCTATGGCGAGAGTAACGGCAGCAGCAAGGCCGTTCTCGAGAATAACGAACGCACTCAGGTGCCGCGCGCCGATACCCTGTTCCCGGTAATCCATCACCCGGCCAACCGTATGCCAGATACCGCCGGGCAGGTAGCGTGCGGGCAAGCGCGCGGCGTGTGTGGCGAACGCTTGTTGCCAGCTCAAGTTTGAACCGCAGGCATTGAGAACCACAACGGCCAACACTGGCGATAACGCATGCAACAATCCCCAGACGATCGCGGCGGAGCACAGATAGGCGAGCGAGGCATGGCTTATGAGCTCGGCAAGCTCTTCTCTTGATTGCCAGGCGAAGTACAAGAGGAATGCAAATGCCAGCGGCGTAAACAGCAATTTTAGTCCACTGACAATTCTGCTGCGCACGGCAGTCTATTTCCTGTTCGCTTTGCGGCGGCCAACGACGTAACGCACTGGCAGGCACGGCAGCAGCGCAACCAGTAAGAAGAATTTCTGCAGCCACGATATGCGAGCCTTCGCAACTACGCCTATCATAGCAAGTGGCAGCTTCAGCAACGGGAACCGTCTGTCCAGTGTAGTGTTAGCGTGACCATACTCTTTATCGGTATAGCGTTTCATGCGTTCACTGTGACTTTCCTTCGAGCGGACATCTCTGCGATTCCACCATGCGTTCGGAGCATGTACAAAGTCGCCCATTAGCACCAACTCCGACAACAACACGAGATCTGCGCCAGCGAAACTTTGTATGCTCCCGGTACGCCGCAGGTTGTCGAGCCGGATGACGCCCAGCACCGGGTGCATATTGCCCCAGAATACTGTGAAGAATCGCGAGAACAAACTCATGCCACGCGTGTCCGGATAATCGGTATCCCGGTTGTCTCGTTCACCCACCTCATTGATCCAGTACGAGGTAGCGAATGCGATCGATGCGTCGTCATTCGATTCCAGTGTCGCTACGCTCGCCGAGATCAGGTCTTCTGACCACTCGTCGTGCCCGGCCGCCCACATGAAATACTTGCCTTCGGCAGCATCGAGTACGCGGCGAAAATTACTTGCGACGCCGACATTCTCGACGACACAAGCATATTGCAGCCGCGGGTCACTCATAGCGACCCGTTTCGCTATCTCTCCGGTCCGGTCTGTCGAGGCGTTATCGGAAATCAGGACCTGGATATTCGGGTAGTCCTGCGCCAGCAATGACGCCAGCGAACGCTCAAGAAACCGTTCCTCGTTGTATATGGGCATCCCGATCGTGACGAGCGGCGCGTCTACTTTTTCTTTGGGCACCAGGCACTGGCTCCGATACAGCTGGTCTGAGACGCTACTATAAGCGATTGTCTGGTGGTTCGCAGTCCGGGCTGGGGGAACTTACATATTGATTACGGCTCTAAAAACCCTCAAGATACGCCCCCCCAGATTACCGCGGCGTATTGCCGCTTTGAATAAAGAATGGAGATTTTTGTAATGAAAAGAATTCTAATCGTGGTTGCAGCCCTCGCGCTGTCCACGACTGCTGCTGCACAACAAAGCCGTGACGGCAAATGGGAGTTCGGCCTGAATTTGAACAATTTTTCCGGCGAGTTTCTGAGCGGCGCGAACGGCTCATACATCGACACAGCTACCACAACAGCTTATGGAATGTCGGTTGGCTACAATTTCTCCAATCGGCTTGCCCTGAGCGGTGAGATCGTCTGGGGCACCCCTAACTACAGGGCTTCCTTGATCCCTGACAGTGGTCCGGGCATACCTATCGAAATTGACCACGAAATGGACCTGTTCAACTACGCACTCAAAGGTACATTCAATTTGCTGGAAGGCCCCATCACGCCGTTTGTCGAGGCTGGATTTGGCTGGACCAACATGGACAGCAACGTTGCCGATTCAGCTCCGATTACGGGTTGCTGGTGGGACCCGTTCTGGGGCTATGTCTGTGACACGTTCTACAGCACTTACTCCAAAACTCAGGAAACCTACAGTGCCGCTGCTGGTATTCGCTGGGACATGAATAACGCCATGTCACTCAAGGGCAGCTACGGCATGCTCGAGATCCAGACGGACAGCGCTACCGAAGATCTCGGCATGGAAGTGTGGCGTCTCGACGTGATCTGGCGTTTCTAGAATCCGTCAACGCATGAATAAAAAAGCCCGGCGGTGCCGGGCTTTTTTTTGAGCCTTCACGACAGGCTAACTGCGTTACTCCGCGGCTTGCCGTTCAACTGTAAGAGCGACCGCTGTGGTAGTTGTTATGACAACGAGGTCACCAACTTTTGAGCGCTTAAGGTTTTCCGGGTTGCGAGCGGTGTACTCATTGACCGTGCCATCCGGCCCTTTGAGCTTGAACGTGTTCTGTTCCAGGTTGATGTCTTCAACCGTCGCGACAACGACTGCCGCATCCATCGCAGCGACTCCAGGCATTTCGCCCTTTTCCGTACGCGCCATGGCTGCGGCACCAACCGCTTCGGGCTCGAAGCCGTCATTTGCCATGACTTCAACGGAAATAGTTTCCACATACTCCGCAACAAGCACATCACCGACTTCAACCTGATCCAGATTGCGAGCCTCTTCGCTGGCGGTAAAGGTAACTGATTCTCCATCCTCAGTTAGTACTGTCACCACTCGTGTCTCGTGATTAATGGCTTCGACCATCGCAGTAATCATCATCGACTGACTGGCAGCAAAAGAGGGTCTGACCATTTCGGAGCTTTCCTCTCCGGCCAGGGCGACCGTACCGAGCAAGCAAAGCGTCAGAATGGAACCAAAATAATTGTTTTTCATAGGGAAACTTCCAAGTTGAGGAGGACCGAAATACTACTACGTAGAGAGCGCCTCAGGAAGTCCCTCGATACGGTTCAGCTTTGAATCTGTAGAATGTCCATTCAAAGATGGACCAACCATGAGTCTGGAAATGCGCAATGCAATCGACGATCCATAGACTGGAAGAGCTCCGAGCAGTTGCTTCACCGCTCGAGTCCGGGCAGGAAACAAGGGTTGCTCATTTGCGGAAGGCTGCCGACCATGCAGAGCGCTTTCTTGAGTCGCTGCCGGATCGAGATGTCTATGCGCCTGCGGCACCGCCGCAAGCGGCGATGGCCGCGTTCGAAATTCGGCAGCATCCGGGATCGTTTGATGACGCCCTGACAATTCTGAACGAGCATGTCGATGGCATAGGTCATAACCTGGGTTCGAGCCGATTTTTTGCCTACATACCGAGCGGCGGCCTGTACGAATCTGCTCTTGCGGATTATCTCGCCGCTGTTTCGAACCGTTATGCCGGTGTTGGGGCGGCAGCGCCCGGTGCGACACGTATGGAACATGCAATGTTGCGATGGCTGGCGGAAGTCGTCGGCTACCCTGACTCAGCCGAAGGCGACCTTACCTCCGGCGGCAGCATGGCCGCTCTCTCGGCAATCGTCGCCGCTCGGGAGGCCTGTCATGTTCGGAGCGTAGACATTTCATCCACGGTGGTCTATCTCACGGCTCACACCCATCACACGTTTCGCAAAGCCCTCCATGTGGCCGGGCTTGCCGACTGCGTGGTTCGTGAGGTCCCGGTCGATAGTGCATTTCGCATGGACAGCGCGGCATTGCGAAGTCAGCTTCTGGGGGATAAGGGTGCCGGGCTGCGCCCGTGGCTAATCGCCGCCTCCGCGGGCACAACCGACACCGGCGCTGTCGACCCACTCGATACGATCGCTGATATCGCGGCTGAATCCGACGTCTGGATGCACGTCGATGCAGCCTACGGCGGTGCCTTCGCGCTCTGTCAACCCGGTCGGGAACGACTCAAAGGCATAGAGCGATCGGACTCTCTGATCCTCGATCCCCACAAAGGATTTTTTCTACCCTGCGGTATCGGTGTTGTGCTCGTCCGCGAGGGACAAAAACTATACGACGCCTATCACGCTCGAGGCAGCTACATGCAGGACGTAGCCGGTGACACCGAGCGTTCGCCCTGCGACTACTCTGCCGAACTGACACGACCGTTTCGCGCTTTGCGGTTCTGGATGCCGTTCAAAGTACATGGCAGTCTGGCCTTCGCGGCGGCACTCGAAGAGAAGCTATTGCTTGCACAATATTTTTACGAGGAATGCGGAAAAATCGCCGGCATTCAGCGGGGCCCGAACCCCGATCTGTCCGTCGTTACTTTTCGATTCTGCCCCGCGGGACTGGATGCGGATGCCGCGACCCGGGCCTTGCTCGATGCGATTCGCGAGGATCGCCGCGTGTATCTTGCTTCGACGACCGTCGAGGGCCGTTTTACTATCCGTATGGCTATACTGACGTACCATACGCATATTGAAGACGTCGATCTGGCGCTTCGCGTTATCAACGAATGTGCAACGGCGATTCAGCCCTCATAAAAACAAACCGGGATTCTTGCAGGGGAAGCGAATTGAATACGACGAAGTCCGATAATTGGTCCGGCAAATTAACATTCATACTGGCATCGGTAGGTGCCGCCGTCGGCCTCGGCAATATCTGGAAGTTCCCTTATACGCTCGGCAACAGCGGCGGTAGTGCATTCGTCCTTATCTACGTTTTCGCAATCCTGCTGGTAGCCATACCAATCATGTTGTCGGAGATGATGATCGGGCGGCACGCAAGGCAAAGCGCGCCCTCAGCGATGCGCAAGATTGCGCTGGAAGTTGGCTCCGGTGGCTACTGGCAAATCGTCGGCTGGATGGGCTTGCTCGCGTTACTGTTTGTACTGAGTTTTTACAGCGTAATTGCCGGCTGGACGATCGCCTACCTGGTGAAGTCCATCTCCGGCGGCTTAAGTGGTCTATCGCCTCAGGAAGTTGGTCGCGATTTCGGCGCCTTTCTGCACGACCCAGGCTGGATGATAGCCTGGCATCTGCTTTTCACTGCGGTCACTGTGTTTATTGTATCGCGCGGCATTCGGCTTGGACTCGAACGACTGGTCGTCGTACTGATGCCGGCCCTGTTCATGATGCTGATCGCCCTGGTTATTTATGCGGGCATTACCGGCGAATTTGCGCGAACCGTAGACTTCCTGTTCAGTGCCGACCTGACCAAGGTTACGCCGGCCGTGGTGCTGGCCGCAGTCGGCCAGGCGTTTTTCTCAGTGAATGTCGGTGTCGGCGCCGTGCTCACCTACTCAGCCTACTTACCGGATGACATCAACCTGTTTCGTTCCGCGATCACAGTCTCTATTGGCGATACTCTCGTTGCGGTTCTCGCCGGGCTAGCGATATTTCCGATCGTATTCGCACATGGCCTGGACCCATCCGAAGGTCCTGGTTTGATATTCGTTACTTTGTCGACAGCCTTCGCCGCCATGACAGGTGGCAGCATAGTTGCATCGTTATTCTTCCTGATGCTTCTTTTTGCGGCGCTGACGTCGTCAATTTCGATGCTGGAAACCATGACGGCTCGAGCCTGCGAAATTCGTGGTCTATCACGCCCGCTGGCGGCTGGCGCGATAGGTTCAGTGACATTTGTACTTGGCCTGATCACGGTATTTTCGTTTTCAAACTGGGAAGACGTATTTCCGCTCGGTCAGTTTGCAATATTTGCGAACAAGACACCGTTCGACCTCATCGACTACGCAGTATCGAATGTCCTCATGCCAATAGGCGGCATGTTGTACGCGCTGTTCGCCGGCTGGTGGGTTTCGAGGGAAATCCAGGTCACTCAGCTCGGAGTCGGCGATGGGGTCCTATTCAAGCTTTGGCTGGCGCTCGTGCGACTGATAGCCCCGCTCGCGATTGCTGCGGTGTTCGTATACAACCTGGCCTGAGCAGTTGATAGTTCATCGGTGAATTTGATGAGCCGACCGAGTCGCTGTGCAATAGCGATCGTAATGACCGTTTTTGGCGCCAGCGATGTCTATGCAGAATCATTGGATGAAATCCTGGTAACTGCCACGCGGCGTGCAACAACGCTGCGCGATATTTCGAGATCCGTCTCTATCGTCACCAAAGACGAGATTCAGGACGGTCGACAACTGCTCGGCCTTGATGAGGCCCTGGTCCGTGTGCCAGGTCTCTACATGCAGAACCGCTACAATTTCGCTCAGGATCTCAAGGTATCACTGCGTGGCTTCGGAGCACGTGCAAGTTTTGGTGTCCGCGGCGTGCGCATTTTCGTCGACGATATTCCCGAGTCCTTGCCCGACGGTCAGGCGCAGGTCGACAGCATCGACCTCGGCTCCGCGGATCGAATTGAAGTATTGCGTGGGCCGTCCTCATCGCTGTATGGCAATGCCGCTGGCGGCGTAATCGCGGTTTACAGTGAACTTGGCAGTGACGATCCTTATGCCGAAGCGACCGCAACGGGTGGAAACTACAGTTACCAACGGCAGCAATTGAAAGCTGCCGGCAGTGGGCAAACGGTTCGCTACATGATCAATGCCAGCCGAACGGAGCTTGACGGTTATCGCGATCACAGCAACACAATTGGAACCACGATCAATGCACGCCTCGCATTTCAGCCGTCAGATGTCGACGAGTTACTGCTCGCCTTCAACAATACGGATCAGCCAGAGGCAAACGATCCGGGCGGAATTTCTGCCGCGCAGGTTGCGCTGGATCGAAGTTCCGCGCGATTGCAGAACATTCAGTTCGATGCCGGCGAGGCGCTGAATCAGCAACGGCTCGGGGCCGTATATAAAACTCAACGTATCGGCGGCGAACTGATGCTCCGCAACTACTATGTCTGGCGTGATTTCGAGTCTCGACTGCCGTTTGTTGACGGCGGGGCTGTCAATCTGCAGCGATCTTTTTACGGTGTCGGCGCGCAATACAGTTTCGAGGAACTCGGATCAAGACCAGTCAAACTAACAACAGGATTTGATCTTGATCGTCAGGATGATGATCGCCAGCGCTACGATAACAATGACGGACAGCGTGGCGACCAGGTATTTGACCAGAACGAGAAGGTTGACAGCGACGGTGCGTACCTACTGGCCGAGCTGCAACTCGCGAGAGACTGGTCACTGTCCGCTGGCCTGCGGTACGACCAGGTGCAGTTCGCGGTCAGGGACGAGTTCCTCGATGATGGCGACGACTCCGGGTCTCTCGATTTCAAGCAGTGGAGTCCATCGCTTGCAATACATTATGCACTCGGTTCCGGCGCCCTGTTCGTGTCATGGAGCAGCGGCTTCGAGACACCTACAACGACCGAGCTCGCAAACCCTGACGGCTCCGGTGGTTTCAATGAATCGCTGCAGCCGCAACTGGCAGACAATTTTGAGGTCGGCATCAGGTCCATGCAAAAAACGCTTTCTTACGAGGTCTCGGTATTTCACATTGATCTCGAACAGGAACTGGTCCCGTTTGAGGTTGCGACCTCTCCCGGTCGCAGCTACTACTCCAACGCCGGCTCTTCTACGCGAGACGGCGTGGAGGCCGCGATATCCTGGGACGGACAAAACGGATTTTCGGCCAAGCTCTCCTACACCTGGTCGGACTTTTCGTTTGATGAATTTGTAGAAGATGGTCAGGACTTCAGCGGCAAGCGACTACCGGGATTGCCTGAGCATTTTGGCTATGCTGGCCTTAGTTATCAGACCAGCTCAGGCTTCGTAGCAAGCTTCGAAACGCAGTTCTCCGGAGACCTGTACGCGAACAACGACAACTCAACTTCGGTGAGTTCTTACGCTGTTTCTAACATTCGGTTGAGCCAGGAGTGGCAGCGCGGCCAGTGGACGATCAGGCCTTTTCTCGGCATCAACAACCTCTTTGACGAACCCTACAATAGCAATATTCGCGTTAACGCCTTGGGTGGCCGTTACTACGAACCGGCGCCGGAGCTCAACGTCTACGCGGGCCTTACTCTGAAATTTACAGGGAACTCACAACCGCGCTAGGTCAACTGCGCTCAGGCCGTAACGCTGCGCACCCCGGCGTAGGTGCAATAAGCGAGCAACAGCGCTGCGCCCCAGGCCCTGCCCAAGCGCGCCTCGCCGTGAAAGAAGATCGGTATCAACATCGCCGCGAAAATCCAGGAAACGGTGAGGTCAATCACGCCGCTATCAGGAACGTCGATGGCGTGTATCAGGCCGGTAGTCGGCAGAATGAACAGGATGTTGAAGATATTCGAGCCAACGATATTGCCAAGGGCAAGATCCGATTGGCCGCGCAACGCGGCAATGACCGATGCCACCAATTCCGGCGCGCTGGTGCCAACACCCACAATGAGAAGCCCGACAATAGCGGGTGATATGCCGAGCTGCTCCGCAAAACTTACACTGTTATTCACTGTGATCTCCGCACCGACGTATAGCAACGCAGACCCAAGCAAGATCAGGAAAATGAGTTTCCATGACATGCGCTCATGCATGTCCGGCACCACAATTGGACTCTCCAGTATTTGCGTTGCGAATGCGCCCTCTTGCCGAGACCTAAAGAAGTCGACAACGATGAAGTAGATAAAAATGCTGATTAGCGCCAGGATGACAAGCGAATCGGATCGGCTGATCATTGCGGGCAGATGATCGATGGGGCTGTCCATCGCCAGGATGGTCACTATCGTCGTTACCAGCAACAACAAGGGTACTTCGCGAAGTACCGCCTGACCCTGAAGTGCAATGGGTCGAATGATGGCCGCCAAACCGAGCACCAGGCCAATATTCGCAATGTTTGATCCAACTACATTACCGAAGGCGAGACTCGTTTCGCCACGCAACGCACCGGTAACGTTGACGATCAACTCCGGCGCACTGGTGCCGATGCTGACAACAGTTAAACCGACGATCATCGGCGATATACCCATGCGCGTCGCGGCCTGCGATGCGCCGTAGACCAGTGCAGCGCCACCAGCAACCAGGATGGCGAGTCCAACCACTATTCCTAACAAGCTGATCACTGTCGCACCGACCTCTTCTTCGTTTACTCCTTCTCGACAGAGTACAGTATATCGATTGATTGTTGTTCACCGGCACCCGCTTCAAGCGTCAGTCGCGACGAGAGTCGGTAACGCAACAGCAAGGTGCCAATTCGACTGAATACACCGTACGCATAACGCGCATACAATCGCGAATTGATTTTCTTTCCTGCAATCAACGCTGTCGTATCGCTACCGTCCCCGCTCAAAGACAGCTGGTCCAGGCCCAGGCTCTGGCCAATTTGCTCTGTCAAAACGGTTGCCTGTCGCAAACCGAGTGAGACAGCAGCGCCTGACAACTCGCCGCCTTCCGATTCGGTCGCCTGGCTGAGCGGCCTGCCTAACACCAGGTAGGACAAGGCATCTACTTCGTTCATCGCGGGCTCGGCGAATACGGTTGATGTGAGGTTCTGGGCGCGCCCGTACAAATGTATTCCGACCGTGATTGTTCCGTCAAAATTTTCAATCACCCGTACAGCACGCACGTCGACGATCGGATCATCCAGCGGACCCGTGAACGTCAATTCGCCTTTTTGGATTGCAAGCTTTTGTCCCTGTGCAGCGAAACTGCCGGCTACCAACTGAATCTTGCCTTCGGCCGTGGTTTCTCGGGTTTTCCGTAAGCGCACCGACAACTCGCCGGACAAACCCGTGTCGAGCCCCAGCGCCTTGACTCTGACCTTGTCCCCCAAAACCAACCGCACCTTGCCGGACACGCGTGTGCGAGTGCGGTCCACGGCCTCGTCGCCGATCACGACAACGTCATCGGAGACTCTGATTGCGTCAACCGGAACTTCGCGCAGTTCAATTTGGGCGCGCGGCAACATGAGTTCACCATTTACCCTCCAGCCGCTGGCATCGCCGATAATCGTGGCGTCAGGTGAGCCCCAGACCCGATATTCCGGCCAATCGAGTAACTTTGCCGAAGTCCCGCTCACCTGTAGCGTGACTGATCGTGTTGCCTGCATTAGCTCATCAAAATTGCCCCTGACCGCCAGGGTCCCGCTTCCTGCTTTAGCTGTGGCCTCAAGTGTCGCTGTGCCATTCGCTGCGCCCGAGATGCGCAAGTCGATATTCTCAAGAGGAACATTAAACGCGGGTATTAAAACGCCGCCATCGCGCCACACCAGATCGCCGCTAAATTCCGGCACAGTCAACGGACCACTCGCGCTGACTTGTGCTGCAATAGATCCTGTGAGTCCATCAACCTCGGGCACAAGCGCCGATATCCAGCCCCAGTCATCACCCTGAAGGCGTAAATCCGCCTCCATATGGGCGTCCGCATCCAGTTTATCCAGCGTGAAGTCGACCTCGCCCGTAACGCCGGGCTCGATGCTGACGGCCGCTTTGGCCGCCACGCCGCCATCGCGAAAGTTCGCTGACAGGTCTGCCCGTGGTACCCGCACGTCCGTAGTCTGCTCGTTGATCCCTGCCACGCGAAGTACGGTATCGGACTGCTGCCAGTCAACGGTGCCAACCCAATCGCCTGCACGGCGTGCAAGATTGACTTTGGCGCTTGCGAAACCGAGAAGATTGAGTCCGGTTGGCAGGAATGGGTCAGCGAGATTCATCGGCAGCCTTTCGACGTTCGCGACTATCTCTGATTCATCGCCTGCAACCACCAGACGCGAAACACGGAGTTCCCCGGAGTCACCCAGCCAACTGTGTGGCTGGATTGAGAATTCTTTTTCACCAAACGTAAAGCCAAGAGCTTCCTGCAAGCGCCAGGCACCCGTTTGCGGCTCGCTAATTGTTGCTCGATGGATACTGCCACTCAGGTCAGTGTCGGTAGTTCGGAGAACCGCTGCGGCATCGACCTGAAGGTCGTGTATCTGCCACCTGGCATCCAGCTGCAACTCCGCGGGACTTCCCTGGCCCTGGACACTGAAGGTTCCGTAGTTCACTTCGCCGCCGCGAAGGTTTGCCACGTCAGCGCGAAAGTCCAGGGAGTCCAGGCTCGAATCCTGACTGTCGACCGAAACTGAGATCGCCGCCCACTCGCCCAACCGCAACTCACGCGCTTCCAGCTCCCCGGTGAAACGCGGGCGAGCGCGCAAACCGAGCAGGCGCCCGCTGCCCTTTGCCGTCCCGGCGATATCGGGCCAGAACTGGCTGAGGTTTGGCGCATCCACAAGGACGGACAAATCTATTTGATCATTGAATGTCTGACCTTCGACGCGCAGGAGATTTTCACCAACCTTTACGGTGCAGGCATTACACCTGACGCGTTCTGCCCCAAGGACGACATCACCGTTAGCGACGATCGCGGCGGCGTTAAGCACGCCCTCAACGGTGAGGTCGTTGAGCGATACAGTTCCGGCACTGTCGACGGTGAGCGTCGTTGCAACATTCAGCGCACCGCTCAGGGGCTCCGCAAATACCGCCGGATCGACGTTCGCCGCGTCGATCTTCGTTGACAGGGAAAATTCCGGCAACCATGACAATTCACCCAGTAGATCGGCGCGGCCCCAGTAAGTATCTACATTTGCCGAAAAGGACGAGAGCTGCTCGGTATCGCCGGTCGCAAGGCCGGTTACTGAAATTTCTTTCGCGTCCGGCAGAAGCAGCACGCCGCTATAGACTGCATCGTAGCGACTTGCAGAACCGTCGACCGCAACACTGCCATTCAGCAAGTGGTAGCCGGAGAAGGACCAATCGTCCCAGCGAACGACCAAATCGAACTCCGGCTCAATTTTGTGCAGCAGCTTCACGGTTCCTGTTGCCACCCCCGGATACGGCCCGCTAACGGTGTGCTCAAAGGTCAGCGCTTCCAGCGAACCATCAATGACGCCCCATCCGGACCAGTCGCCCTCTTTGAGGGCCCAGGATAACTTCGCGGCCGCTGGAACGGCGCCGTCCAACTTTAGTTTCAGGTCTTGCGCCGTCAGGCGAATGTTGACGCCTGAAGCCTCGATCGAGCTGACGCGAATCGCATTGCCATCCAGACGGGCATCTGCGATCCGAATGTCTTCGATGATTTGTACCTCGCCTCTCTGTATCAGCGTGAACTCGTCAACAACTCCGCTGACGATAGCAAGGTCGACAGGCAAGGGCTGCATCGCCAATGTGAAGGGCAGGCGTTGTGGGCTGGGCGGGGACGAGTCCACAATCTCGATAGTTTCGGCGGCGAAGCTTCGCAGCTCAACTCGACCGGCGATCACATCGCTCCAGTTGAGTTCGAGTCGCACATCCGTGGCGCTTATCCTGAGATCTTTGTCGCGGTAACTGAGTGTTGGCACTGCCAGCCCCTGCCAGAAAGTGCCCTCAAAAGTTTCGACCACGAGCGTGCCGGAGAGCGCGCTATCGATTCGAGTAAGCGCCCATCGTGTGCCGCCTTCAGTATTGAGAATGATCGCTATGGTCGCGGCGACCAGCACCAGCAGCGCAAGAATCACGCCGGCGCCGCGCAAGCTCCATTTCAGAAGTTTACGCATTAGAGTTCAGGTCCAAGGCTGATGTGCAGTTTTACGTCAGTATCCGGGTCGTCGAAGGGGTGTGCGACATCAATTCGGATCGGTCCGACTGGCGAGTACCACCGCAATCCGATTCCGGCGCCGGTGCTCAAGTCGAATTCCGAACCGCTGAATGCGCTGCCACTATCTACGAATGCGGCGATCGCCCATTTTTCCCTGAACAGGTGGTCGACCTCGACACTCGCTTCGATCAAATAGCTGCCGCCGATCACTTCGCCAGCATCGTTCGTCGGTCCCAGCGACTCAAAGTCGTAGCCGCGTATACTGCGATCACCACCAGCGAAGTAGCGCACCGATGCCGGCAACTCACTCAACGCATCCTTGATCGTGGTGGCCAGGGTTGTACGCGCGAGAATTCGATTCTTCTCTCCAAACTCATGTATCAAGCGAGCCTTCATTTGCAGTTGCAGGAAACTTGTATCAGACCCGAGAGAGTCACTTGCACCACGGACATCAAAGTTCAGGCGATGGCCATTCAGGACACGGCTGAGTGAACGCCCTTTTTCTTTTTCCCAGTTGCTGCCGAAAATAATGAGCTGACTCGATGTGTCCTGGTCGGCAATTTTGTAGCGTTCGTACTGGTAGTCGATGGAGCGCGTTTCCAGCCATGATTTCAGGCGCGCCTTGGTGCGAAGAAGGCCCAGCTTGAAAGTTTCACTCTCGCTGGTATCCGTCTTTTCACGCTGGACGCCCGTAATGATGCTTATCCATTCCTTACGCGGATCGTTTTTTGGCCACCGGTACGTCGCATTCAACTGCGACTGGACGGGCGACAGGAACAGCTTGCTATCGAATTGATGGCCTTTGTCATTGACGCGTCGATTCGTGTAGCCCAGGCGGCCTTGAGGACCCGTGTCGGTGGCAAAACCGCCGCCGATCGAGTAAAGGTGGCGCTTTAATGGCGTCAGGCTGACGTTGACCGGGACTATTTTTTGTTCGGTGTTCAGGGGCTCCGTGCTGATCGACACCTGCGCGAAGTAGGTACTGCCGCTAAGTGCCTCGTAGAGATCATTAACCGCTCGAGACGAGTAGGGCTGACCTGGCTCAATATCGGTGTATCCCTGCAGCAACTGACTGCGAATAATTCCCTCAGAAAAGATGACGTCACCAAAAACGTACTTGCTGCCACTTTGCAGCTGCAAGTCAATGTCTGCCGCTCGGGCCAGGCGATCAACCGTGACGACGCTGTGCTCATACACCGCATCGAAATAGCCTGAATTGTTTGCCGCTCGTAACAAGTCGGACTTATAGCTCTCGTACTCGCCGTGATTCAAAACGTCGCCAATGTCAGGGCGGCGGACGCGAACCCTGGGCAACAGTTGTGGATCACTAGCGCCAGCACCCAATACCGCGACGGTGCTGCTCCTGACAGTTACCGGTGTACCAGTCTGGATATCGAACTTCGCATGCCAACACGGCTCGCCGAAGGTGAGTGACTTGACGATAGCAGCGTCGTAGTAACCCAAAGCCTCCAGTGCCTGGTGAATACTCTTGTCCGAATCGCGAAACAGGCGTTCAATACGCCAGCGCGCGGAGTCGCAGCCGGCTTCGGTCAACGGCAGCAGCACCCGAACATTGGTTTCGAGTGCCTCTTCCAGACCCACGAACTCAACTTCGGCTCGCAGTAGAACCGGGGCCAGTAGGCAAAGGGCAAGGAACTTCGGCTGTGATTTCATGCAGGCGGAGGGTAAAGTCATTGGGTTGAATCGAATTGTGACAGTTTGGCGCTATGGAAACACTTAAGACTATCTGGGCCTTTCCTTTGTTCACTTTTGGTGACGGCACGGCCATGCATGTCAGCCAGTTGACCCTCGTGGCGCTGGTACTGGTGGTGGGCTACGTTGCCAGCCGGCTAATCGCGCGCGTCATTCGTCGCCGGCTCGAGCAGACTGAAATGCGGGCCGACTCGGCACACATTCTACAGCGCATTGTCTATTACGGCTTGCTGGTCGCCGTCGTTATGACAGCGCTTAGCCTGTTGCACGTTCCCCTGGCCGCTTTTGCCTTCATATCCGGCGCTATCGCCATCGGCGTCGGTTTTGGTGCTCAAAACATAATCAATAACTTTATCAGCGGGTGGATCCTGCTCATAGAGCGTCCGGTGCGGGTGGACGACTTCGTCGAGGTCGACTCCCATATGGGTGTGGTCGAAAGCGTTGGCAACCGCTCCACTCGAATTCGGCGTACCGACGGCGTTCACCTTTTGATCCCGAACAGCCAGATGCTGGAACGTGTGGTAATCAACTGGACGCTTATCGATCACCAGATTCGCACAACGGTCAGAGTCGGAGTGGCATACGGTTCTCCGTTGCGACTGGTATTGCAGCTCATTGAGCAGGCCATCAAGGAGCAGCCGGATATCAGGACCGAACCGGCACCGCGCGTTGTGCTCGATGACTTTGCCGACAGCGCGGTTATTTTTGATGCCTATTTCTGGAGCGACGTAGGAGGCGAGCGAGAGTTGCGGCAAATTCGCAGTGACATTCGATTTCGCCTGGACGAACTCTTTAATCAGAACGGTATCGTTATTGCCTTCCCACAACAGGATGTGCACATCAACAGCGTAACCCCTCTGGAAGTCAGAGTGCTGGATGCAAAACCCGATAGGCCAGGTACCGACGAATGACTGCTGCTCGCAACAGGTTCGATTTCGCGTTGTTGTTCGACAGCCATGGCCGAGCGCGCGAGCTTAGCGATTCCGAAGTCGACGACTGGTCATCCGCAGACGGCATTTTGTGGGTCGACTGCGATCAGAATCACAAAGCGGCAAAATCCTGGCTGACAGAACACAGTCAAATCGACAAGAATCTGTTGGCCGTCGTTTTGGCGGGGGAAACCCGACCTCGCTCTTTGGTCGAGCCCGACGGCCTCGCAATTATCATGCGCGGTATTAACATGAATCCCGGCGCCGTTCCCGACGACATGGTTGCCATACGGGTTGTTATTGAGAAGAACCGAATCATCACCTCGCACCGTCGCGCTGTGCTTTCAGTACGCGACGTTCGGGATAGCCTGCTAGCGGGAACGGGACCAAAGACCGTTGGCGAATTTTTGATTGGTCTTACAGGCTTTTTGGCCGTCAGGATTGAGGCTGCGGTCGAGAACATCGAAGAAATGCTCGAGAACCTGGATGACGAAATCTCCGACGGTGACATCGGCAGCATGCGCAGCAAGCTGGGCGTCATCCGCAGGCAGGCGGCGGCAATCCGGCGCCACCTCGCGCCACAAAGAGATGCGCTGGAACGACTGGCAAGATCGACAACGTCGATAATGACCGACAAGGACCTGATCGCGGTCCGTGACGAAGGTGATCATGTTACCCGTTACATCGAAGACCTCGATCTCGCCCGCGAGAATGCGCTGGTTACTCAGGAAGATCTCATGAACCGCGTAGCGCAAGAGCAGAATGCACGCATGTACCTGCTTTCCGTCGTCGCGGCTATTTTTCTGCCGCTCACCTTTGTGACCGGTTTGCTGGGCATGAACGTGGCGGGCCTTCCCGGCACGGTAAGTCCTTACAGCTTCACGTTTTCAACAATCGTTATGGTCGCACTCGGCGCTGGCCTGGCGATCTTCTTTAAATGGCGGAAATGGTTTTAGGTTTCAGCCAGAGCACAACGCCCGGCTGCTTTCAATATTTCGATTAACCGACCCTGTGGCAATGCGTGCACAGTATTGCCGTCGATGCCGGTCATCGTCTGCGCAGCAACAAGGGCATTCACGATTGCTTCCTCCGTTGCCTCTGCGGCTGCGAGGAACAGCGGGCTCATCGCATCGTGATCCAGGGGCCTGAACACCGGCATGAGATCAGACAGTTTTTCGCCTAGCGGAATTCCTGCGATTAAGAAGCCTGAGCGAGTACCGTGATTCGCCTGCACGAGAACACCGATGGTGTATTCGCCGTCGTCAACGATAAGCTTTCTTGACGCAGTTCCGACGCCACCTTTGAATTGATGGCAGATCATTCCGGTGCCACCACCGACGTTACCTTCACTGACCGGCTCTGCTACCGCTGACTCGAGGGCATCTATGACATGCTCCTTTGCATCGCGGCAGAAGATCCTGAGCGGGAGCTCCGTTTGCGCAGCGCAAGATCATGTTCATGACTTATAGACAGTATAACTGATTGTTTTTAAATGATTTATCACTTCTGTGAACTCGGTTTCTTGCGTTGCACAATAGATTTGTTATTATCTTGCAACGCACAAAATGTACCCGCCCCCAGGAGCAAGCATCATGACCGCATTTAATGAAACCTTTGAAAAACTCGCCGCACTGCAAAAAGAAGGCCTTGAGCCGGTTCGCCAGTTCCAGGGCATTGCTGTCGAGGCATTCGAGCAGGTCGCACGCAAGAACTACGCGTTCTTCGGTGACGTCCTCGAGTTTGCTGTAGCGCAGGCCAAGATGACGATTGAAGTCAACGAGCCGAAAGCATTGTTCGACCAGCAGGTTGCATCAACAAAGGAATTCGCTGAGCTCGTAACCAAGCGCGCTACCGAATACGTTGAGCTTGGAAAATCATTCCAGGAAACAACCAGCGATCTGATCGACAAAGACTTTGTCGAGCCCGTCAAGAAAGCCGCTGAAGCCTCCACCAAGAAAGCCGCTTGAATCAGAAGACGATGAATCAACAAGGCGCCCCATCGTTGGGCGCCTTGTTTTTCAGTGCAGCTCGCGGAGCGCGCTGATGGCTGACAAGCACCTGATAAAAAAGTATTCCAACCGCCGCCTGTACGATACGAATACCAGCAAGCACATCACGCTGGATGGCATCCGCAAGCTGATCATTGCCGGCAACGACGTTGAAATTGTCGACGACACGTCAGGCGAAGACCTTACCCGCTCCCTGTTGCTGCAGATCATTGCCGATCAGGAACAGGGTGGGCGACCGATGCTCGACACCACTTTCCTCATGCGACTGATTCGCCTGTATGGAAATCCCATGCAGGAGATGATGGGCGAGTACCTGCTGAAAAGCTTTGACTCTTTCTCCACGCAGCACGCCGCTTTACAGGAGCAGATGCGCGTGTCCATGACGACTCTGCCGCTAACCACGATGCAGGATATCGCGGCGAACAACATGAAAGCATGGAAAGCCATGCAGGATGCAATGCTCGGGAAGAAGTCTTCCGACAAAGATACGGAGTAAGATCGTGAGCGAAACACCGAAAGACTCGAGCGGCGCGCCGGACATGGAGGCCATGACATCCGACTTTCTGCAGATGCTCGAAAAGAATCAACAGGCGTTCGCAAAACTTATTGCAACACCCCCCCTGACGGTCACAAAGATGCTGGACCCTTTCAATGTAATGGGTTCATTTGCTGATAGCGCGAAGAGTCTCGCATCAGATCCGGCCAAACTCATGAAAGCCAATCTTGATTTGTGGCAAAAGCACATGGAGCTGTGGCAGACCGCAACCACCAAAGCCCTGGGTGACATAAGCAGGGGTGATAAAGCGAGCTCCACCGCAACAACTGGCAAGGGTGACAAACGATTCAGGTCCGAACAGTGGGGTGAAAACCCGATATTCGACTTCATCAAACAGTCCTACCTGATCACCAGCGGCTGGCTTATGGACACGATGTCCGGCATCGAAGGCTTAAGCGATACGGACGCGAAGAAGGTTCAGTTTCATACCAAACAACTTGCCGATGCCATGTCGCCCAGCAATTTCCTGATGACCAATCCCGAGGTACTCAAGGCAACCATGGACAGTGGTGGTCAAAACCTTGTGCGAGGAATGCAGAACCTGGTTCGCGACATCAAGGCGGGTGATGGCAAGCTGAAAATAGCGATGACGGATGAGAATGCATTTGAACTCGGTGTCAATGTTGCAACGACGCCCGGAAAAATTGTGTATCAAAACGACATCATGCAACTCATTCAGTACGAGCCAACAACTGCCGAAGTCTTCCGCCGACCATTGGTGATCTTTCCTCCGTGGATTAACAAGTACTACATTCTCGACCTGCAACCGGATAACTCATTCATACGCTGGGCGGTCGGGCAGGGCTATACGGTATTTGTCGCGTCGTGGGTTAACCCCGACGAGAAGATATCGACCAAGACCATGGAAGATTATCTCAACGAAGGTGTACTCGAGACACTCGATGCGGTTGAGGCCGCCACCGGTGAATCAGAGATGAGCCTTATCGGCTATTGCATCGGCGGTACTCTGACCGGTGCCGCGCTGGCATACATGGCAGCGAAAAACGACGAACGGGTCAAGGCAACGACTTTTTTTGCCGCGCAAATGGACTTCTCGGAGGCCGGCGACCTGAAGGTATTCATCGACGAAAAGCAGCTCGACAGCCTCGACGAGCAAATGCAGGAAACCGGCTACCTTGAGGGCAGCGCAATGTCGGCGGCATTCAATCTGCTGCGGGCAAACGACCTCATCTGGTCGTCTTACGTGAACAACTATTTGCTCGGCAAAGATCCGATGAAATTCGACCTGCTGTACTGGAATGCCGATGCAACGCGCATGCCGCGCACGCTTCACATGTTCTATTTGCGCGAGTGCTATCTAAAGAACAACTTGGCCAAGCCGGGCGGAATTACTTTTAACGATACGCCGATTGATCTGGGGAAAGTAAACATCCCGATCTACCTGCAAGCGGCGAAAGAGGATCACATCGCACCGTACCCGTCAGTATTCAAGGCGAAGAACCTGTTCTCCGGTCCCGTTCGCTTCATGCTCGCAGGGTCCGGCCACATAGCCGGAGTCATCAATGCGCCCAGCGCGAAGAAATACAATTACTGGATGAATGAAGAACAGCCTGATGACCTCGACAAATGGCTGGCCGGCGCAGAGTCGCACCCGGGTTCGTGGTGGAATGACTGGAACACCTGGCTGGCACCACTCTCAGGCGAAATGGTTGCCGCGCGAAATCCCGGCGATGGAAAACTCAACATCATTGAAGACGCACCCGGCAGTTACGCCAAGGTAAAAAGCTAGTTACAAAGAATCGGAGCAGCAAATGGAATTGAAAGGCAGTGTAATTGCAATCACAGGCGCAGGCCGTGGCCTTGGTGCCGCGATGGCAGAACGGCTGGCCGCGAGGAATTGCCAGCTCGCGCTGATTGATCTTGAGATCGACTCCTTGCAAGACAGTAAAGCGGCTTGCCTTGCAGCCGGTGCGAAGCGTGTCGAGATTTATGCCGCCAACGTCGCCAAAGAAGACAGTGTTATCGGGACGATGCGAAAAATTGGCGCTGACTTTGGCGCGCTGCAGGGTCTGATCAACAATGCAGGCATCACACGCGATGGACTCACGCTCAAGTACAAGGATGGCGAACTGGTCTCCGAGATGACACTGGACCAGTGGCAGGCGGTGATTAATGTCAATCTTACGGGCGTGTTCCTGTGTGGTCGTGAGGCCGCGAAACAGATGATCGCACTCGGCTGCAAAGGCTGTATCGTCAACATTTCGTCCATTTCACGGCACGGCAACATGGGGCAGGCGAACTATTCGGCCAGCAAAGCCGGTGTACAGGCATTGGCGGTGGTCTGGGCCAAGGAATTCGCACGCTACGGTATTCGTGCGGCCGCCATCGCACCGGGATTCATTGCGACGGAAATGGTGATGAGCATGAAACCGGAGGCCCGCGAAAAGATCGCTGCGACCATTCCAGCCAGGCGCCTGGGTGATCCGGACGAAATTGGAAAAACTGTCGAATTTATTCTGGACAACGACTATTTCAGTGGCCGTTGCATCGATGTCGACGGCGCACTGCGACTCTAAGGTGCCGGTCAGAAAGCAACTTTGATGCTTTCGAATTCGTCTGCAGCTGCCATGCCGAGTAGCGCGTTCGCAAGCGCTGATATCAGGCTCAGGTTCGAAACATACACCTCACGATTGACGTTTAGCAGTGTCGATATTTCGATGCGTGACAGTTCGCCCCCACCGACTTCGTCGTAGATGTGTTGATGTAAGCCCTTTTGGATCTTCTCAGCCTTGTTCTTGAGCGCGACCAGCGCTTCAAAACGCAAGGTCTCGAGCTCAGTGTGCGCAACCGGCTCCAGCGAATCATAAAATTCGCGCACGGCTTGCCGAAAAAGATCAGCGTATGCGTTGTATCGATCATTGGCCGAATCTTCGAAGGATTGCAGGTCCTCGCGAATGTCTTTGACGCTCTTCGATGAATGCACAGCATTGCGTATAGACGGTATTAGCTGCCCGAGCTTTGATGACTCCCTGAGCTCCATGGGTTCGCGTTGCAAGGCCAGCGCGAAGGTCAGAATTTCTCCTTCGAGATGCTTGATGCTGGCGTAGCAATGATCGAAGTCGGGATTGCTGGCGAACGCCGGCGTAGCAACCCGATCTTCCTTACTTTCATAAAACGAATGATCCGGGCGCAGCCCGAAAGCCGATTGATTCAGTGCCGCAACCTGGTCAATCAGTCGTAAGGTCTCGAGGCGAATATTCTCGGCAGCCGCTTCAGGCACATCCTTGGAGCTCTTGTTGATGTGCCGCAGCAACGATAACGGGTGCTCCAGAAAGCGCCTGCCAAGCCAGCGCGTTAAGGGCTTGATCAACGGCAGCGAAACGATGACGCCAATACCATTGAACAAGCTATGGAAGGCGACCAGTGCGTACAGAGGATCAGAGATGCCGAGGACGTTGCTAATGAAAGCAAGCAGCGGGTCAAGGAAGGCGAAAGCAATCGCATTCGCGAGGACGTTAAACAAAATGATGGCAACGACCAGGCGCTTCTTTTCGGTTGACCCCGCGAGCGCACCCAGGGCGGCGGTAACTATCGTGCCGAGATCGGCGCCAATGACGACTGCGGCGGCGGCGGTAAGAGGAATTGCACCCGCATACAATGCACTCAGTGTGATCATGATCGTCGCTGAACTCGACTGAATCACGGCGGTCAGGACCAGGCCGGCGCCAAGGAAGACCAACAGCGACTGTCCCTCGAGCGCAACCGGATCGAAAAACTGGGTGGCGGCAGTGGCGCCGGACTTCATGAACTCCAGCCCCATCAGCATCAGGCCGAGACCAACCAGCAGATTGCCAAGGCCAGCAACTCGGGTAGCGGGTCGCGCCCAAACCACGGCAAAAGCACCAATGGCGATCAGGGGCAAAGCCAGCGCATCAATGTCGAGCTTGAATCCCAGGGTTGCAACTATCCAACCGGTCGCCGTCGTGCCTATATTGGAGCCGAAGACAATGCCGATTGCGCTTGCCAGCGATACGATTCCGGCACCAAGAAACGCGAGCACAATCAGGCTGACAATCGAGCTGCTTTGCAATGCCGCCGTCGTTATCGCGCCAACGAGAACGCTCTTCACTGGTGTCGACGTTTGTTGAATCAGGAAACGCTTGAAGGTTCGTCCCGCGAGATCTTTGAGCGCCCGCTCCAGCGTAGTCATGCCGAACAGGAACAACCCGAGCCCGGCAACCAGGCGCCAAATGTCGAACTCACTATCCATCATGCGCTTCCGGGCTAGCCGCTACTCTTGGCATCCAGTGCAGAGTGGCATAGGCTAGTCGGCCATTTCAACCTGGCAAAACCCGTCGGAAGCCGCTCACTATGTTGACTCGATTGATTCGAGAACCCTTGTTGCACTTTTTCGCAATTGGCGCCCTGCTGTTCGTGTTGTTCGCGGCACTCAATCCAGGCGCGATGCGGCCCGCCGATGAGATTCTTGTCGATCCGGCACGCATTAAGAATCTGTCGTCTCAATTTGAACGGCTTTGGCAGCGGCCGCCGACGGACACTGAGCTACAGGGTTTGATTGATGCCTGGGTTCGCGAAGAGGTTCTGTACCGGGAAGGCCTCGCGATGGGACTAGAGCGTGACGACCCGATTATTCGTCGGCGCGTTGCGCAGAAAGTCATGTTTCTTGCGGACAGCCTGTCACCGGGTGAGCCGAGTGACGACGAGTTGCAGGCTTTTCTAGACAGCGACCCGAAGCGTTACGAGTCGCCGGCCGTGTACACACTTCAACAAGTCTACTTTGAGCTGCAAGGCTCGGATGCAGAACTGCAACAAACGATGGTGGCAGCGCTTGCATTACTCAATGACGGCGACGAAAACGCGGCAGATATCGGCGACTCAATACTGCTTCCGCCTGCGCTTGAGAACGTAACAACAACAGACATCGCAGGAGTTTTTGGTCCGGAGTTTGCCGCAGCGCTTGAGTCGCTGCCTGTCGGTGTGTGGAGCGGACCGGTACTATCGGGGTACGGCGTGCACCTCGTGAGAATTGACACACGAATCCCAGGTCGGTCGGCAATGCTTGATGAAGTGCGCGCCGCCGTCGAACGCGATTTTCTGAACAAACAGGCAAGCGACCTCAGCGAGGCTTTCTACGAGGCGCTGAAATCGCGTTATACGGTGCGAATAGTGACCGAATTGGCGGTCGCATCAGGCGATGAAGCATCGTGATCCGAGGCACGTGGTTTGCATTGCTGTTACTTCTCAGCAGCGCGGCGGTCAACGCGGATATCTTCCGCCCTGCCTATCTTGAGCTGCGTGAGATTGGCAACAACACCTACGATGTGCTGTGGAAGGTGCCAGCGCAGGGTGACGGGGCGCCATTGTCCGTATTTGTCACGTTTCCACCGGGAACTGAATCGCTTAGCGAGCCACGCCCAATCCTGACTGGCGGTGCCTGGGTGGAGCGTTGGCAAATCAAACGCGACAGCAGTCTCGAAGGTGAAACGATTGTCATCGTGGGCTCGGCTTCGGGCGTGACGGATGTTATCGCACGTATCGAGCGACTCGACGGCAGTTCTCAGGTTGAGACGCTAGCGGCTGACAAGACAGAGTTCGTCGTAAAGCCGCCGGCCGGCAAGGCCGAGATCGCGTGGTCATATCTCGTGTTGGGTGTTGAACACATACTGGGTGGTGTCGATCACCTGCTCTTCGTGCTCGCGTTGTTGCTGATCGTGCATGGCGGCATGCGCATCCTCGCAACCGTCACTGCATTCACCGTGGCGCACAGCATTACGCTGGTGGCCGCAACGATGGGCTGGGTGCAGGTCCCGGGCCCGCCGGTGGAGGCGATCATTGCATTGAGCATTGTTTTTGTCTCTGCCGAGGTCATGCACGGACTGCAGGGGAGGCCCGGACTGACGGCGCGTGCGCCCTGGCTGGTCGCATTCAGTTTCGGACTGTTGCACGGCTTTGGATTTGCGGGCGCGCTGGCTGAAGTCGGATTGCCGCAGAACTCGATTCCTGTGGCCCTGTTGATGTTCAACGTTGGTGTTGAGGTTGGCCAGCTCCTGTTCGTCCTCGCCATGCTGCTGCTCGGCGCCACCCTGGCACGCCTTGCGGTGACAGGACGATCATGGCTACTGCCGTCAGCGGCATACGGCATCGGATGTATCGCCGCCTTCTGGACCATAGAGCGCGTCGCCAGCTTCTGGCCATAGGCAAGCGCACAGCTCCCTCCAAAGGGGTCAGAGCCCTTTTTCAAAAGGGCTCTGACCCCTTTCTTAGTTGGCGGTGTAGATGATTTCTCCACCCAACATCGTCGTGACCACATTGGTCTTGTGTATTGAGTACGCGTCCACTTCGAAGATGTTTCGATCGAGAACCACCAGGTCCGCCTTTTTGCCAACCTCAATCGACCCTATCTCGTTCTCCATGCGAAGTTGGTAGGCGGCATCCAGCGTAAAGCCGCGGACCAGGCTTTCTACGCTAAGGCGTTCTGTTTCCAATGGCTGAATAGCCCCATCAGGGCTGCCGGGCTCCTGACGCGTATGCCCGATTTCGATCTGAATTATCGGAGATAGACCAAGGCTCCCTGCGCCGCTCGCCGGGAAGTCGCTGCCGAAGGTCAGCCTTGCTCCGGTGTCTTGAAGACTTTTAACGCGCCAGTAGCGATTGAACTGATCTTCGCTTACAAACTGCTTGCCGTAGTAATCGTAGGATGACCACAACGGCGTAGTCTGTGCGATCACGTTCAATTCTCCGAAGCGCGGCACATCCTGATCTGTGATTACCTGCAAGTGGCAAATCGTAAAGCGACTGTCGGTTTCGGGAACGGCGGCCCGCATCGTCTCGATGGCGTTCAGAGTTTCATGTATCGCTCTCTCGCCCAACGCGTGTATGTGTACATCTGTGTTCTGCGCAGCCGCGCCTATCATCATATCCGTCAATTGCTGCTCGGTGAAGACCGTGCTGCCGCTATTGCCGGGTTCGCCCTGATAATCCTCAAACATCGCGGCAGTACGGCCTTCGATAGTGCCATCGTTCGGAATCTTCAGCGTGTTGTAATGAAAGCCATCGCCAACTACGGTCTCGCGCCAATGAGCGGCGGCCTGCACGTTTTCTTGCGGTGTCACATCCGGGCTTGCGCGAACTGAACCAATAAGACGGATGTTGAGATCGCCGTTCTCCTGGATCCGGCGCAGAAGGCTCGCAACCTTTTCTGCTTCGCCACTGGTGCCTGCATCGAAGGCGGCAGTGACACCATAAGAGTTCATGATGTCGACGACGATTCCCGTGCCCTCAATAATGACCTCCTCGTTGATAACGTCCAGCCCGTCCATCGCGATATAGGCCGTACCTTCAAGCAGGTAACCCGTTGCATCGCCGCTCTCATCTCGCTTGTAGTAGCTGTAGCCCGGCACCGGGTCTGCCGTATCCTGCGTGATATTCAATGCAGCAAGCGCAGCAGTATTCGCCCACCCACCGTGAAACCCTTCGTCGATCAGCAGTACCGGTCTGTCAGGTACGACCGCGTCGATCAGTTGCCGCGTCGGACCTTCCGGCCCAAACGTGGTCGCCAGGAAGCCGTAGCCGAAAATCACTTTGTCATCGGGACGCGCTTTCGCGAACTCATCGATGGCCTGTACCCAACCATCTATCGTACCGCCGGTATCCAGTGAAAGAGCGCGTGCAAATTCGCCACCGGCAAGCGGGTGCACGTGCGTGTCGATAAAGCCCGGCAACAGCAATTTTCCGTCGAGATCGATTTGTTCGGTAGCTTTTCCGACAAAAGCTTTCGCGCCATCATTGTCGCCAACGTAAACGACGTTCTCGTCTTTGATCGCAATCGCCTCCGCCCAGGGTTGTTCGGTATTAACCGTATAGACCCTGGCATTCGTGAACACCGTATCGGCGGCATTTTCGGGTTCGCCGCTGCAGGCAACGACCAAAGACACGATCGGCAACAAGCCGAACACCAGCGCCAGTTTGATGACTCGCTTCATCTTTTGTCCCCTACTGCTATTTGTTCATTGACCGCCCGATCCGCCGCGTCGAAAGCGCCATTGATGTAGGCAAAAGCGGAGGCATCTGAATTCGCGATCGAAATGCGTCCGAGCTGCGTTCGACCCTGAATATGCGGTCCGTTTTGAGGGCCCCAGTCTGCCGGATCACTGTAATCATTGTATTCATAGGCATAGCCGTGCGGCCAACGATTCACGGTGATACCAGCGATGTCGCGTTCCGCATCGAAACCACCCGGTGCCAGGGCGCCCTGTACCTGAGCAACGATCGCGTCTTCCATTTCGGCGTAGGTCTTTTCGTATAACTTTTGTCGTCCGAGGACGTGCTGCTCGCGAGCTGATAGTCCCTGGTCCGATGCCGAAGGTACCCAGGTGCCATGCAACGTCGTAGCTTCATTCGGCTCCCGGGTGAAATGGTAGTCACCGACACTGACAGGAAAGTCCATGCCGAACGAATGCATCAACGTTGGTTTCGGAATCGATATATGGCTCATTCCCAAATTCTCAAACGCCTGCCAGTTCCGGATCGCAAGGCTGATGTAGACCAGCGGAACCTTGGTGGCGTAGGAAATTGCTTCGGCCTGATCTTGGGGAAGCTCGGGACAAAGATGCGGAATCATGCGGTTGTAGCACGCCATAACAACGTGTTTGCCGCGCACTCGAAAAACCTCTCCGCCGCTTACGTAGCTTATGTCGACCGCTTTTTGGTCAGCAGTGTGTTGCACATTCACTGCCGTACTATTGAGCCGAAGTCGGACCCTCGAGTCATGCCTGTCGAGCATGGAATAGTCCGCCGGCGTAGTCACAAGGTCTTCCATAGTTCCACCAGGGAGTGCGGAAGGAATTAACTTCCGAACCAGGGCGCGAGCGACACCAGCATTGCCATCGGGAAAATGAAAAATGTACGGTTCATCATGATCATCCTCTGACGACAGATCATCCAACGCAAGACCTTGTGTGCCCGGCATTCCGATGCGGCAGGCCTCCAGTGCCGACAGGGCGTCCCAACCAACACCCCACAAACCCTTAACCGGATCGCGAAACAAATAATAGACATCGTCGGGCACACCAACGATCTTGAGTAAATAGTCCCTGTAGGTCATGCCACGCAGTCGATTGACCCGGGTATCAAGGTCGGCGCCCTGCAGATAATCCTGGTCGCTATGGATCAGGTCAAGCAACGCCGCACGAGCCGCGCTGTCGATGGGGTATCCCTGTACGATCTCTTCAATCCCGTCCGCAACTTCGAATCCCCAGCGACTACCGAACATAGGCGCCGTTACATCGCGACCGTACTGCTCTGCACTGAAATAGATTCCATCTTGCAGCTTGCGGTCGCTGAAAAACTTTCGATCGTAGTAGTCGTAAAACTTTTCGGTATCGATGCCGACATCGATCAACAATTGACGCGCAACCTTCGAGTAACTACCCGGTGAGTCGATCGACTGACTACCGCCGTAGCCAATTAACTTTTTTCCAGAAACTTCGAATTCGTTACGTTTGGCGTGACCCCCGAAATCATCGTGGTTATCAAGTATCAGGATCCTGGAGTTGTCGCCGTATCGCTGCCGAAAGTAGAACGCGGCCGCCAGGCCGGACAGTCCACCACCCACAACGACGAGGTCGTAGTCCGAGTCAGTCTGTATTTTTGGTCGTGTGAATCTGGCGCCTTCGCGCGCTACCGCGTGCGCTACTTCGAAGGATCCAGTGTGTGCGCCGCGCAGCCCCATGAGGCTCGGAGGATACGGTTGCGTCGATTGTGCCGCGGCCAATAGCTCAAGCGGGCTCAGCGTCGAGCCGGCGACGGCGCTGAGCGCGACGCCATTAAGAAAATCCCGCCGCGTAATGTCCAGTTTCTTAATCAATTGAACACGTCGAAAATATGACTGTATTTCAGAATGATTTCGCGTCCGTTAGGCAGGGCACCAACACCCCCTTCGTCGATCTCGTTGTACACAAGATAAAGGCCTGAGTTTGCTGATTGCAACCAGGCAAAGCGCAGATTGGTCGCCAGCACGTCATCCAGCTCGTTGTACTGCACCAATGCCTGCAACAGAATCTTCGGCGTGAATGAATACGAAAGCCGCAGTCGCGCGAGGTTGGCGTCGAACTGCCCGCCTGGTACCGGCAGATCGAATTCGTTGTAGTTGTACGAGAGTTCCGAACTGAAGGTTTCGCCTATTCGATACTGCAAGGTTGGCGCAAGAGACAGCCGATCGCCACCGAAGCGACCGCCGAAGGTAGAGCGAAGCGAAAAGCTCAGCGGCGCGGCCTGGTTGGTATAAAGTGCGATCTGCCCTTCGACATGATCGTAGGTGCCGGGCTGGACGAAGACATCATCGATAATCTCGAACGGTTCGGTCAGTCCCGATCTTGTGAAATTGACACCCGTGTGCAGTTCGTAGCCGTTACGGAACTCCCAGTGCACATCGTTGTGCCAGAAGCCGGTTTCCTGAAAGCCGTCGAAATCCCAATAGCCCTGGTAACTCGAGTGTGGCCGAATCTCCAGCAACCCCCATAGATCATCGGGTCGAATGCGGCGCATCACGTACGCTTCGATGCGTTCGTATTCGGTGCGATTCAGAAAGCCAACTTCCGGATTAAAATCACCGCCGACTTCTGTGTAATTCAAGCGATAAGACCATGTCGCCGAGTCGTAGTCGGCCTTCAGTGCATAGGCATCATCGCGACCATCAAGACCTGGCGTTGCCGTTGTCGCGGCCCAGGCCGAGAGGATCAGATTCTCACCAATGCCCCAACGTCCGTCGATCGCGTAAGTCTGGTTCTCATCGTTTTCAGGCGAAACCAGGTAGCTGCCGTCACCCTGTCTATCGACAATCAGGAAACCGATTGCGGAACGACTTGGCAATTCCTGATTTACGCGAGCGACGGTGAATTCGTTGCCGGGGGCCACGCCCGCAACGGCTTCGGAACTCATGTATAGAAACCCCAGGTTGGTGCTATTGCCGACCTTGCCGGACAGTCGCACACCGCCGTCGATCGGAATCTGTTCGCCATCGTCACCAATACCAATGCGCCTACTAAAGAAGAGCTCGACCTGCTCCGCATTGCCCACCGTAAACTGGCCCGCGTTCTCAAGGAAGAACGGGCGTTTTTCAGGCAGGAATAAACTGAAGCGATCCAGGTTCACTTGCTGCTCGTCGGCCTCGACCTGGGCAAAGTCCGTGTTGTAAGTCGCATCGAGAGTCAGGCTCGGTGTAATCGAATATTTGATATCGAAACCGAACTCGGCGTCGTTCTCGGTGCCAACGGTATTTCCGCCCTGCGATGACTTGCCCAACACATAGGGTGTCACTTTCAGATTCTTCTGCGCCGGGGGAGAGACGCCAACGATCGTTCCGGCTTCGGAAACGCGGTGTAGATTTCTCTGTCGCGACAAGGGTGCCCAATAGGTAACTTCGTTATTGCGACGAATGTTGCGTTGAAAATTGATGCCCCAGGTCTGGCTGTCGCCATTGCCGTAACGCAGGGTGCGAAACGGGATACGCATTTCCGCACTCCAGCCGATGTCGGAGATCTTCGCGACTACATCCCAGCTGCCGTCCCAGTTGAGGTTGAAACCACCCCCGCCGGATCCGAGTTGCCCGCCCGTGCCTTCACGAACCACCTGCCCATCGTACGCGAGACCCGCAGGGTTGGTACCGAAGACATATCCGTTCTGGCCATCGAGCAAACCATCGATGATAACCTGGAAACTGTCAGTGTCATCAAGGTTTGCATCACGGCGACTGTCGGTAACCGTAATCGCATCCGGTTGCGTGTCATAGGCGACGACACCTATATAAAGAGCGTCACCTACGAAACCGACGTAAACCTCGGTCTCCTGTGTCGCCGGCATGCCGTCGTCCGGCTGCACCTGCCAGAACCCGGTGGCAGGAACGACTCCGTCCCAGGCGGCGTCGCCAATCACATCGCCATCCAGCGCGGGTGCGGAAGCTAGCTGTTGGGATTGCATCTCGGGCCGCGCCGTCGGAGCCGTTTGGGCAAATGCAACAACGGTCGGCGTAGCAAGGCAGAAAAAACTAAACCATCGCAACACAGTGCGATTAGACAGGCGGAACATTCAAACCCCCAAACTGATTACAATATTTTGGACATCTTGATAACGACGCTCTCAGAACCATTGGCACCTATGTGCGTGGTCCGAGCGACTTCTTTGTAGCCTCGAGCAAGGTAGAACGGCTCTCCGGGGATTGTAGAGCCCAGCTCTATGGTTCTGAACCCGGCACTTCGCGCTGCAGCCTCACCCAAATTCAACAGCAGGCTACCGATACCGCAGCGCACCCACTCCGGGTGAGTGTACATTGCCCGGATGCGCGCGGCATCTGTCGACGGATCACTGTAGCTATCATCCCGACCCACCGTCCGATCGCCACCGTAAAGAGTCTTTCGCTTGCCCCATCCGCCGCAACCAACGAGGACGGTCGAACTGTCCTGTTGGGTCTCGATGACGAAGTAGGTTTGGTCTTCGATCAGGCTGTTGTCGACGCCCATGCTCTCCTGCGCTGCCACGATTTCCTTATGCGTCAGAAAGGCTTTCATGTTTTCGGCGATAGCAAGCTCCATGAGCTCCCTGATGGCCGGAACGTCCGCCGCTAATGCCAATCGATGTGTCAGCTCAGCCAAAACTACTGACCAATGACTATCGACGAGCCACCGATGAAAGCCGCGACGGCGTCCAGTAACTCCTGATGGCTAATTGTTGCAAGTCGTTGCTCCAGCGCTTGCGGCGTTACCGTCTCGCCATACCACAGCCATTGTTCGGCGAGTGCGTTCGCCAGCTCTTCATTGCTTTGCGCCGCGCTATACGCCCGCCCGACAAAATGCGCCTTGGCTTCTTCGAACTCGGCAATCGTTGGTGGCTCCACCTGCAGGCGCTGAAGCTCGCTCTCCAGCAAGATCTTAAGTGCATCGAGTTTATCGGCATCAACTCCGATACCCAGCGTAATAAAAGCAGCGTTTCCATTTGAGCGATAGCGGCTGTCTACCCAGTATGCAAGCCCGCGCTCCGATATAGCGATCTTGCCGAGACGGCCGTCGTAACCGTGACTCAGGATATACAAAAGCAATCGCTGTACGTCCGCTGCCTTATTTCTTGGGGCATCCGCCGGTACGATGTAGCCAAGCTGGGCCTGCGCTATCGGGATACCGAGATTGACACGAATATCCTCGGCGGCAAATTTGCCGCTTTGTGGCCTCGCGCCCTGCGACGAGCTCAGGTTTCCGAAGCCCTGCTCCAGCAGCGAGATCGTGTTCGTGTAGTCCACATCGCCACTAACAACAATCAATGCTGGCGTTGTCGATGCCGCTGACATCGATTGCGCTCCCTGCATAATTTCGCCAAACACCTGCTCAAGTCGAGTCTCCGGGTCCGTCGATGGGGAGGCGGGTTCCGGCTGGCTCGGCGTGCCGGCCAGAGTTGCACGCACCCTGGCAATAGTTCGTTCGAGGCCAGCTGGCTGTAACTGATACTCCATCGTCGAATACCCGTACACAGGGGCATTTGCCCTTGTATCGGTTCTTGCTGAATCGAAGATCACCTGCAGATGGACGGATGGCGCGAGGTCGTTACGTTGCACAATCACCGGGATACCGCCGCTTAATTGTGCTGTTTCAGGTGATGGCAACGGTACTGCGTCAACAGCCTGCGGCGGAGTCTCTTTAATGACTTTTTGAACCGCCGCCTGCGCCGTAGTCGCCGCTGCCGGGTCGTCAACTTTCGCTTCGTACCAGGCGATGCTGCTGCGCTCTGTCGTCAGATAGCGGGTGAGGACATTCTTTACCTCGCGCGGTGTCACGGCGGCAACTCGGTCTGGCAGTGTTAGAAGCGTATCCAGAGCACCGAGTCCTTCGAAAAAGGCGAGTTGGTGGGCTGCCGCTTCGGTCGTTTCGATATCAAACACCAGTTGCTCGAGCACATCGTCAACGGCGGCCGCCAGGCGCTTATCGCTAATCGTTCGACGTCGCAGAGACCTTATACGCTTTTCAATTTCCTGCTCGACGGCCGCTTCGCTGACGTTGCCTTCGGCAAAACCACCAATGACGAACACATAGTCCTGAGCGCTCGGTGGATACCAGGTAGTAACTCCGACCGCCGCACCATCAAGTGCAGAGCCTTTTTTGACCGGCGTCCCCCAGTCATTCTGATTGAAATTGACCCCGGAGCTTGCGCCCAGCAACGATTGCGCCACAAGAAAAGCGGCAAAGTCGGGATCGTTTGCCGATGGCGCACGATAGGCAATCATGAACTGTCGGCCGCCGCTACTGCCTTGCAGACGGACCCTGCGCTCACCGCGCTGCACCGGCTCGATAGTGTGTGGCCAGGGCGTTGCTGGTTTTTTTGGGAACTCGCCGAACAACTCAACGATGCGCGCCAATGTCGTAGCGCTGTCGATGTCGCCTACAACAACCAGCACACCGTTAGCTGGGTGGTAATGGCGCTCATAAAAATCGATGACATCCTGATGTTGGAGGTTTTCAATGTCACTTTGCCAGCCGATCGTGTTGTTACGATAGGGGTGCGCCAGGAATGAGGTATAAACGACCGCGTCAATCAGCATCGACGTCGGGTAATTCTCGTACATGTGCATTTCGGCCAGGACGGCACCACGTTCCGCATCCATGTCGTCCGGCGAAAGAGTCAGTCGGGCCATGCGATCCGCTTCGATGCGCAGCAACAGGTCTAAATGTTCTTTCGGCACTGTTGCGAAATAGGTGGTTTCATCGGTCCAGGTGTAGCCGTGCCACTCACCGCCGCTCGCGTAGATGGGTCTGGTCAGACCCTCCTCCAGAAAACCTTCCGAATTGCGAAACGCCATGTGTTCGAGAAAATGTGCGAGGCCGGATTTGCCGGTGACTTCATCGCGGGCGCCGACCCGATACAACATCTGCACGCTGGCAACCGGGAAGTTGCGGTCTTCGAGGAGGATGACGGTAAGGCCGTTTTCGAGGGTCTCTACCGAGGCGTTCTTGAGGTCAAGTGCTGCATAGGCCGAACTGGCTCCAAGGATCAGGCAGAGCAACGATGACGCTTCGATCAGTCGGCGTTTACAGATCATCGATAGTCTCATGGAGAATTCGCTGGTTGCTCGGAAGTATAGGCACTTTAGTCCAGTCAGGAAGGCATGTCATTCGCTCAATCTTTGGCTTGTTCATTCGGCTGCAGGCACGGGAATGTCGGTAGCCGGCAATCGCCGCCGGAACTCGCGCCGAATCAGAATCAGGCTGAATACGGCCTGCAACGCGAGGCTTGATATTGAGAGGTACCAAAGGTGGCGCAAAGTGAACCAGGGCTCTTGCGACAACAACAATGCCGGAAGCGCAAAGGTAATGAGGCGCGAGCCGCTGCTTAGCAATGAGGGCATAGTGTTGCCGAGCCCCTGAAAGGTACTCGAACACGTAAATACGATGCCGGAACCGACGAAGTTCCAGGCGATGATCTGCAGAAACAGCGCGCCAACCTCCACCACTCCCGCCTCTGTTGAGAATATGCGTATGAACCAGTCGGGATGAAACTGGCAGATGAGCGTAAGGCCAAACATGAGAATACAGCTCATGAAGATTGCCGATCGGAACGCTTCACGTATGCGGTCGAATTGACCCGCACCGAAGTTTTGTCCGACTACAGGCGCAACGGCGAAAGCGATAGCCATTGCTGGCAAGAAAATTGATTGCATGACACGGGAGCCGATGCCGAAGCCTGCCTGTGCCTCTGCGCCGAATCGTCGCAGCACCCAGAAGATGATCGCGAAGTAGACAAACATCAGCGCAAACTCGCCTCCGGCCGGAAGACCTATTTTCAGGAGTCGGCCCCATACCGCGAATCGTGGCGCCCACAGGTTCGGTTGCAACGCGACGTACTTTTCAAGTTTGATGAAATACATCGCGAGCAGGATGACGCCCGCGATAATAGCGACAGTGCTCGCAAGCCCGGCTCCGGCGACGCCCAGTGGGTGGCCAGTCAGCCAGCCTGCAATAAGTAGCGGCGCCAGAATGATGTTGAGAATCACCGTAATGCCCTGCACGATCATCGCCGGCTTTACGATGCCGGTGCCGCGCAATGCCGAGGCCATAGAGACCATCGCAAACTGTAGAGCCAGTCCGGGTAAGAACCAGTACAGGTAGGTGGTACCGGCGGCCGCAGTCGCCGCGTCGGCACTCATGAAGCTCATGTAGGCATCGGCGCCCGCATAGCCGGCCAACAAAGTCATTGCGGCGCAAGTCGCTGCAAGTGCGAGTGATTGATTGAACACGAGGTTGGCCTCGTGTTCATCTTTGCGGCCGACCGCGTGCGAGATGAGAGCGACGATGCCAACACCGAGCGTTTGTGTTAGTGCAAAGATCACGAACATGAGATTGCCGGCGCCGCTGACTCCTGCGATAGCGGCGTCGCCGAGCCGCGATACGAAGTACAGGTCGACAACGTAGTAAAGCGTTTGCAGCATCATGCCCGCAAATATCGGCAATGCCATTGCGAGAATGTTGCTGGCAACCGCCCCCTCTGTTAGATCTTTGATGTCAGCGCTCCTGTTTCAGAATTCGCCGATCTCATGCGTGAGTTCGTGCAGCAGGGCCGCGTGTGCAGCAATCCGCGTTTTCATGTCGGTATTGCCGGCGGGAGTTTCGAAAACGAGAACGGTGCGTGCGGCCGGTCCCTGTTCTGCTACCCCGGCGACGATGACTTCGCTGGCGCTTATCAATTCGTCAATGGAGCTGTCAATCACCGGACCAATGATGCCGTTTACGATCGGTTCATCAAATCGGGTTACGCCGCTGGTCTTTAGCGGAATGTTGTGGTCCTTCAGTATCCGCACGGCCGTCCCGGCCAACGGATCATCGGCTCCCAGAACGCCCTGCGAATAGACGTAGCCGGCGTTGATGAGATTGTCTTCATGCAGATCAATGCTCCAGGTCGGCGGGTACGCGACGGATTGTTTGAGCACGTAGGCCGTGATCGCGTTCGCCTCTGAACTTGAAGCTTCTGCCGCCCGCGCTTCGCCGGGTCGATCCGGGTCTATAAGCAGGTGCGAAGAATCGCCGACACTTTGTCCGTCCACTGCTTCGGTGTAAGTCGGAGTGTTCAGATAGCGCCAGTTGCGAACATAGCCATGCGGATTGCAGAGCGGAAGAAGTACAACGGCCTGCCGCTTACCCAACTCCGCAATGCTGGCGATTGAGGCTGCGATCGCCTGAGGTCCGGCAGGTTCTTCGCCGTGTACGCCGGACAGGATCCAGACCGCCGGGCCGGTGCGGGGCGATCGCAACGCAATAATTGGCAGGGCGTAGTCGGTGCCGTCGGGTTGCGACTGCAGAATGGTATCGAGATGCCAACCCTGCTCCAGCAACGCAGCATAGGTTTGGTACAGCTCTTCGGCGGCGACCCGGCCATCCGCATACGTCTCGATGCCGGTCGGCAATTTGAGTTGCGGTCCTTCGCAGCCGGATATCAGCATGAGGGACAAGCCAATAATGATGATCGTTCGAATTCGCACGCCATGTTGTCGCACAGTCCGCGCCAGCCATGCAAGCACCTCGCACTCCGTCCCCCTAAAGGGGTCAGAGCCCTTTTTCTAAAAGGGCTCTGACCCCTTTAGGGGGAGCTGCGGAAACTGGGTGAGTTAGGTTAAATGAGAATCAGTTGCATTTGCGAATGGATCGCATTAAGATCGCGGCATTCTTGGTTAGTGGTTGAAAAAAATGAAGAAAAGCGTGTGCTGGCTAAGCCTGGTCCTGCTGATAGCGGTCGCCCCGGCGCGGTCTGAGACCCCGAATATTGAAGAAATCTGGAAGATTGTTCAGCAGCAGCAGGTCGAGATCGATCAGCTCAAGCAACAGCTTGCCGTTGCCGACGCGCAGCTCGCAGCCGCCGACCAAAAACTTGAGGCGACCGGCGAGTATCTGGACACTTTCACCCTGGCCGATGTGCAGCAACCGGCAACCACTGTCGGTGGCTACGGCGAATTGCATTACAACAACCTGGATGCTGACGACAGCGCGAACGACCTGGATCAGATCGACTTCCATCGCTTCGTACTGTTCTTCGGTCACGAGTTCACTGACCGCATTCGCTTTTTCTCTGAACTCGAACTCGAACACTCGCTCGCGGGTGATGGCCATCCCGGCGAAGTAGAGCTCGAGCAGGCCTATATCGATTTCCTGCTGACTGACAATCTTTCAGCGAAAGCCGGTTTGTTCCTGTTGCCGGTCGGCATACTCAATGAGACCCATGAGCCACCAACCTTTTACGGTGTTGAGCGCAACTCGGTGGAGAGCGACATCATCCCATCGACCTGGTGGGAAGCGGGCGCCGCGATGAGTGGTCATTACGAAACCGGGCTGAGCTGGGATGTTGCCATGCACTCCGGTCTTGCGATTCCAACTACGGGCAGTAGTGCATTCCGGGTTCGCAGCGGACGACAAAAAGTTGCCGAAGCACCTGCTGACGATCCTGCTTACACGGCGCGGCTCCGCTACAGCGGTATCCCTGGTCTGGATCTCGGCGTGTCGTATCAGTATCAAACTGACGCGAGCCAGATCAGCGGTGATGGCCTCGATGAAGGACAACTGTTCTCCGCCAACGCGATCTACAACATCGGCAACTTCACGTTCAAAGGACTTTATGCGAGCTGGGACTTCTCGGGTGTTGCGGTCGAGGCAGCCGGCGCTGACAGTCAAACCGGTTGGTTCCTCGAACCCAGCTATCGGTTCAGAACGTCTCGCGGCGACTTCGGCATCTACGGACGTTATCAGGACGTTGACGCTGCACGCAGCCAGGATCAGTTCACTCAAAATGAAGTCGGCGTGAATTACTGGCCCACTGACAGGGTCGTCTTCAAGTTTGATTTCCGACAACGTGATCACAACCTCAGCAGCGAAGCCGGCCGAGATTTTGAGGGCTTCGATCTCGGACTCGGTTATCAGTTCTAGTGCTGCGACGCCTTACACTGCTGTCGCTGCTGTTATCGGCCTCCGCGCTCGCGGAGGGTGAAGCGGGCCAATACCAGACTCGGTCAGAATTTCTGATCGAGTCTTTTGGTCATGACAAGCCGGCAACCGATGTAGTCTGGATTAACGACGAGTTGCGTGCGGCTGCAACAGTTACTCTCGGTCACGCACCGGTCATGCTGCGCATGCGCTATTGGTATGAGGGTGCAAGAACGGCGTGGCTCGTTGACGAGATTGGCAAAGAGAAGAATATTACCTTTGGTGTTGCGGTGGAGAATGGAGAAATTCAGTTGTTACGGGTACTGCAGTTTCGCGAGAGCCGCGGCTGGGAAATTCGATATCCGTTCTTTACCCGGCAATTTGCAAAACTGCGACTGACCGATAGCGGCAACCTGAGCCATGGCATAGACGGGATCAGCGGCGCTACACTGTCTGTGAAAGCAGCAACCCGGAGCGCAAATTTCGCGCTGGTACTCGATGAATACGCAAGAAGGACGAATACTACTGCCGCCCCGTAGACACTGGGCTCGCCAGACGCACCGGATTCTCGGTGTGTTTTCGGTGGTTTTCCTGGTGTTCATCGCAGTCAGTGGCCTGATCCTGAATCACGCCGATGATTTCGGTATGTCGCATCGAGCGGCAGCGCCGTGGTTGCTGCGCTTATACGGTGCCGAGGCACCGCCGGTGGATTCCGCCTACTCAGCGGGAAGCGTCATGTTCGCGACGTCATCGGCAAGCTTGTACGCCGACGGTATTGAGCTTGCCAGGAACACGGGACCTCTGGCCGGTGCTGTTGCAGTCGACGATGCATACCTGGTCGTGACTGACCGGGAGTTTCTGCTTGCCGGTCATGACCTTCTGTTGGTCGAGCGCTACGCCCCGGATGCACCGGGCCTTGTGCAGCGACTCGGCACCTCCGGCAATCACGTCATCGTGCTCATCGACGACCAACTCTACGAATTCGATTCAGAACTCATGAGTTTGTCGAGGACTTCAGATATCCCGCCAACAGAGCTGCACTGGACGCAACCCGCACAGCCTACCGAAGAGCAGTCCGAGCGGATTGGCGCTGCCGTACTGGGTCAGGCGATCAACTGGGAGCGCGTGTTACTCGACTTTCACAGTGGGCGAATTCTGCCAACCGTCGGTCGTTACGTTGCAGACCTTACGGCGCTGTGTCTCCTTTACATGTGCTTTACCGGCGTTTTCGTATGGGTGCGCAAGCGCTAGCAGTAGCGGCGTGCGGACTTTCGGCGCTCAAGACAGGTAGGACCAATTCGGTCGATGGGCGTGCTGGATGACGGCCAGAGCGCGTGCACTAGGCGCCCGCAATTGCGCCAGATGGGCCTTGGCAATAGGTCCCGCTATGGAAACCCTCAAGTTTATTGGTGCCAATCCCGTCCAAAATTGGTATACATAGGCACCTTTCAATTTCGCTAACCCGGGTATTTCAGCATGGCCAATCAGCGCCTGTTTCAGTCCGTCGCCGAGAGGATAGAGAAACTTATCGATGCAGGAAGTTATCCGCCCGGCAGTCGACTGCCGGCGGAACGAGAACTGGCACAAACGTTCGGTGTCAGCCGTGTTGCCGTACGCGAGGCGGAGATTGCGTTGCAGGCTGTAGGGCGCATCAAGATCAAGACCGGCTCCGGCGCCTACGTTCTCGATGGCAAAAACACTTACCAAAGGAAGTTGCCCGACGTCAGCGCATTCGAGCTGACCGAGGCGCGCGCCCTGTTCGAATCAGAGGCGGCCGCCCTGGCCGCCGCGCAGATCGATGACGAAACGCTGGCGAAACTCGATGGCTACATCGAGATCATGGCAACCACCGACCCCCACGATGAAGCCGGCGAACTCGCCGACCGGGACTTCCACCGTACGGTTGCGAGCGCCTCTGGCAATGCCGCGATCACGCACGTGATTGAAACCATGTGGACCTTGCGAACAGAAATCGAACCCGTGAAGGCCGTTTATGAGTCCGTATGCTCCGAAAACTTCGGCGCAAGAGCGCGGGAGCATTCGGATATTATCGACGCACTGCGCGCACACGACCCGGCCGCCGCACGGCTGGCGATGCGCAAGCACTTCACGCGACTGATCGAAGCGATGCTGGACGTTACCGAAGAACGAGCGCTGGAGGCGCTCCGAAAACAGGCAACCGAAAGCCGCCAGCGCTACCTCAAGAACGGAACGCTCTAGTCCCCGAGCTTAGTAGCTGCAACTCCTGCAGAAGGAACTCCTGATGATTATCGAAATAGGCGAGAAGGTGCATTTGGCAAATCGGGCTCTTCACGAAAATTGAACTATTGATCTCGCAGACACCGGCTGTGTTTCAAATATCATCAGCCGGAGCGTCGATCTGACCAGCATCAAGTATCACTACGAAAGGGGTGTTGGACTGGTAGCGACAGATGAGCAGTCATTCACGCTGAATATCAACGAGTTCGGAACCAGATCTTAACTCGCCGCCTGCGGCGAGGACCTCCAAAGGGCTCTGACCCCTTTTGGAGCGATTATTCGCTTTTTCCGGAGTCTGACATTTCCTTTTCAGTCGCATTTTCGCGCAACGTTTGCGGCACGTTGGTGCGTAGGGTTTCGTGCACAGCCGCTGCAATACGTGAGTGGTCCCAGGCGGAATTGAACTTCAGCACGTTGGACATCAGCACCGCCATATAATGCGGTTCAGACTCTCCGATGCCTTCGACCACGGCCACCGAGTTCATCATGTTGCGGTCGTTGCCCATGTACTTGTCGCAGCGAAAGCCTTCTTCGGGTTTGCACGAATAGAGTGAGCCACTCTTGAAGAATACGGCTGACGAGCCGAGTTCCGGCGCGTAGCTATATCGATAACGGCGCTTCGTCAGGTACATATACTTCTTCATTTGCAGACTGGACCACTCGTCAACCATCCGCCCCTCTTCGATTCGGAAAACGAAGCGTGCCAATTCACGCGGTGTTGCAAAAGAAATTCGTCCCGGAACTTTGTTCTTGGAATTCGCGGTCCAGAATGACCCTTGCTGAAGATTGTTTATGTCGATGCCTGCGGCGGCGAGCGGCTCGGTGACGACGGCCTGCGCCAACTCGGCCAGTTTCATTTTCGGCGTTTCTTTGAAGAATTGTTCGCTTTCCTCAAAACTTTTTGGGTACTCGGCACCGAAGTGGCGGATCAGCATGGCCTCACGCCAGATGATGGAACCAGCGCCGTTAGCGGAAGCAGAGATCGCATGATCCAGCCACTCGCTCAAACGAAACTCGTCGGTCGGAACAATGATGGAATGAACGTTGCGCTGCAGTTGTTCATTCCATTTCGGCACCTTATGGCTTTCGTTACTGACCCAGCTCCCGGCCGTAGATACCGACTCGCGCAACACGCGTGCACGATCCTCCGGGTCCGGAAAAGCCTCGGCCAGCGCATGAAAGAGCGCGGCCATGCAAATCAGCTTGCCGACGCTGCCGGCATTCTGCTTTACGTCCGGTCGCAACCCCGCCCAGCGAATGTTGTCCGGATTCGTCATGTCCACGAGCACCATGCTGTAACTAGGATCGCGATTGCGCAGCGTCGTAGCGAGGAAGCTGGCAAGGTCCGCATCCTCCGGCAACTCGTCGAAATCGGGTCCGCTGTAATCCTTTAGGATCAGACTTATCTCATCACCACCCAGGAGCTGGCCCGGCCACAGTTTAGGCTGGCCCGGTGTGTCCTGCGCCAACAGATAACCTTGCAGACGGCGGATACCCGATTCCTCGCCGTCCAGCGGATAGGCTGACAGCATGCACGGCGCAATCGACAACAGCATTGCCGCTATCAAGTTTCGAGTCTTCATAGCGCGTCCGCTCCTGGTGATTCCTCGAGTTTCACTGCAACGTCTTCGGGTGGTAGCGGCAAATTGGGACGCAAGCGACGCAGCAACGCGTCGGAATTACGGCCCGCTTTCTCGACCAGTGGCCGGATTTGAAACAACGTCAGCTCACCGTCGATGAAGCCGAATTCGATATCCCAGGGTCTCGGCACGCCGTTCTCATCCATGACACTGTCGTACTTCATATTTACCTCGGCCGCCAACTCGCGTAACTGCTGTACCTCGGCCGGCTGCAAAACGGGGCCGGCATCAGCGGGCACCATTTCGACACCGCCGCTTGCAGAAAGGTTTCTTTGATAGGCGGATTTGGCCTCAAATATCAGCTCCGTACCATCATCAAGAATGACGACACTTTCCGCCGCTTCGCCGGCCACGGCACCACCGACACCCCATGCAACTGAGGCAGACAGTCCGCCAGCGCTGCGGTCATACAGATTGCTCGTAACCAGTACGCCGGACTTCGTTGAAGGCACGCTCTTCATGAGCAGGACCGATGCATAGATGCGAGCGGGATTGGCAAGTACCGATGAGCGCCACGCCAGTGCTCTCGGACTTAATACCGATGACCAAACGCGAGGAATTGCGACGAGCTGCTGCTCCACACCAACAACATTGGCAATCGTTTCATTGAGTCCCGCGCCAGTGAATTGCGGCAAATCCTCGACATTGGTATCGGAGCGCACAAATATGCCGTAGCTGCCCGGCTCGCCAAACTCTCTCGCCATCGCCGTCTCGAGTGCGGCGAGCATTTCCGGCGATAAGGTTATAGCGGCGATAGCACTACGCACCGCCGCCAGCTCGGCGTTGACTTCGTCAGACGTCAGCGTACCGGCATCACGAGCGGCGAAAGCGGCTTCGATTCTTTGCATCAACCCGGCTTGCGCAAGATGTGCAGAGTAGATGCCAAACGGTATGGCGATGGCCGGAGCAACTCGCCCCGGGAACAGGCGATTCAGTTCACCGAGGTTTGCCGCTTTCGGTCCGATCAGTTTGCCGGACAGGCTGCGACCAATGTCCTCGAGATGTAACAGCTCCTGTTGCGATAGGTCCGGCATTGGCACTTCGATGAGCTGGTTCGTCGGAGCAGAGTTCGCCGGTTGCGCCATCGCCAGCTCAACAACTTCGTCGTAGGCTTGCAGGATCACATTGCCGCCAGAACCCACCACCAGCACCACTTGCTGGCCAGCCAGCGGCTGCAGCAAATCAATCGTACCGAGGTCGACCGCGACATTCGGAATGCCGAAGTTTCGAGCGAGGAGTTGAACGTGCGACAAGGCATTACCTTCACCGAGCGTGAGGATGCCCGCGACGGGTGACAACTCTGCTATCGATTCCGGTAACACAACAATGTCGGTCGGTTCGATAGTGGCAGAGGCAACCGCTTCATTAGTCGCGAAAATTCTGAGCCGACCTTTTGCAATGCCGCTGTTCAGAGCGACCGCAGTACTCAACTGTTGTCCCGCCACTTCGACAACGCTACCCGCCAATCGATCAACGTCAAAAGACAATATCTTGAGCGTGTCGCCCAACATCCATAACGGCGATCCACGCAGGACATCGTCGCCGAATCGAACAGCACGCTCGTCCAGCGCGATGTAGTTCGTGAGTGCCTCGGCAAAGGTGTGCCGAATGGTGCCGAGTGCCCATGACGGCGCACGCTTTAGCTTCCCGATTGCGTTGCGATATTCGTAAAGGCCAATTTCATCGCGACCCTCAAAGTCCTGAGCATCGAGCAAAGATACTCGCTCGCCTTCGGACAATAGCCCCGACCCGTACGCACATTCGAGTAGCGCAGCGTTCAGCTGAAACACAGCCGCCCGCGGCCAGGTGTCAACGGCGGTCAATTCCTGGTAAGCCAGTTGCACTTCGGTTTCAAGACCCTGCATCGCATCAACGAGATTCAGGCGCCGGATGGCCGGTAGATCGGCAAACAACGTCGACCTTGCGAACGACAGCTCCCCGCAAAGACTAACGATGAGTTCATCGGCGGGCAGGCCCAGGGCAGTCGTGACAGCACTTCCCCACGCGCTGCCTGCGTTCGACCGTCGCAAAGACCACAGCATTTCGTCGATTCGATTGCGCCGTCCTTCCGCTCCGTACAACACATCGAGGTTGGCAGCCAACTGGTTGCCTGTTTCGAGGACTTCGGGACGTGTCTGCCCGGCTAGCCAGACGCGCAACCGGCTCGCTGTGGTCGCGCTCGGCCGAGTATGGATTTCAACCCGCCAAACCTCAGCCGCTGGTGCGAGCTCGGCGAGCTCAATTGCCGAGCGGCGTACAACGCGGGCAAGGTCAGTATCCTCGCCATGCGGAATGACTCTTGCTGCCTCACGCACCAGCAGGAAATTCGCCTGCGACCAGGGAACATCTTCCAGTAGCTGATTCAGAAGCTCATTACCGGCGTATTCTTCATCCTCAACCTGAACGCGGCCGCGATACGATTGCGCCCGGTGCAGCACCCAGCCGTTGTCGATATCCGTCATGTAACGTTCGAGCGGCAGCTCCCGCAGGCGCTGTTGGCGCGGGCTGGCGCTGAACAGCTCATCAAACGTCAGGGCCGCAAATACGGTCCCAACTGACCAGCCAAGCTCCGCGAGACGCTGGCGGCTGGCCGAATACTCAGCGTGTTGCTTGCCGCCGCCCAGCTCCCGGCAGGCATAGGCGACCGGCTTCTGGGTGGAGCCGTCATTACAGAACCACAGAATCTGTGAATAAGGACCGCGCTGGTTTTCCGTCATTTGCTGTACAATCCGCCTCGCTTCGACCACCACTTCTGGCGTGGGCTGGTCGAGGGGCGCTGCCTGACCGATGGAAACAGCGAACGAAATCGCTGCAACGCAGATCCAAGGAGCTAGCCGGAATTCCGTCGGAAATAGTTTATGACTGGTCAATCTGAACACCTCAATGAGCACTCCCGTTTCGAACGGTTGTTACGACAGTTCGCTGACGTGCAGCCGCGCGAAGGCACTACGTGTCTTATTCTACTCGGAAACATCTTTCTTATTCTGGTGGCCTTTTATCTGATCAAGCCGGTACGTGAAGGATGGCTTGCAGTTACCGACATCGGTGGTCTGACGAAACTTGAGATAAAAGCCTACTCGGCTTTCGCGCAAAGCATCATTTTGTTCGCGATCCTGCCTATCTATGCACGACTGGCAGCGAAATGGCCACGCCGCGATTTAATGATGCGAGTGGGTGGCGCCTTCGCACTCATCCTGGTTGCTTTTTGGCTAACTCAGCCCGGCCTGATTCTTGGCAACATCCCTGCGTTCGGAATATTCTTTTACTTATTCGTAGGAATTTTCAGCGTCACACTCGTTGCTCAGTTCTGGGCATTCAGCACTGACGTCTACGGGCCGGAACGAGGGGCGCGCTTGTTTCCGGTTGTCGCCATCGGCGCGGCACTGGGTTCTACCGTCGGCTCGTGGATCGGCGAGAAACTCGTACGCTTACCTGCAATTGCCGCCTTCGACCTCATTCTGGTTGCGCTCATTCCCTTAGGTCTTGCGCTCGCACTCGCGTCATGGACAGACCGTCGTGGAACCTACGGTGATCCTTCGACCTGGACGAGCGAACGCTGGGATCAGGCGGCATCGCCGAGCGACGAGGGACCTTTCAAACTGATTTTGCAGCATCGATACCTGACGGCAACGGCCGCGATGATCATGGTGTTTACCTGGGTAGTGACCAGCGGCGACAACATACTTTTCAGCATCGTCCAGCAAAGTTTCGCCGACGATTACGCTCACTTGTTGAACAGTCCAGCCGAATTCAGTTTCGCGATGAAAGAAGCGACAACAGCATTCTACAGTGACCTCTATTTCTGGATTAACCTGATTACGCTCTTGCTGCAGGCCTTCGTTGTCTCCCGGATACTCAGCTTCGGCGGCATGAAGGCGTTGCTGTACGCGACACCGTTTATCTCACTCGCGACGTATGCCTCGATGGTGTTCATGCCAATACTTGGAATGATCAAGATTCTGAAAGTGGCTGAGAATTCGAGTAACTATTCGATACACAACACAGCGCGCCAGATGCTATGGCTGCCGACAACCAAACAAATGCTGTACCAGGCCAAACCGACCATTGACACCTTATTTGTTCGACTCGGCGACGGTTTGGCGGCTTTAACCATCCTTATAGGAACCCGCGTGTTTTCGTTGGGAAACACCGGCTTTATCATCATCAACATTGTTCTGGTCCTTGTGTGGATTGCGATCAGTCGATATTTGCAACGAGAACATCGGCTTTGGACCCGCAATGCCGTTAATCCCGCACCTCGGGTCCCTGGAGTTGAGCATTAATGCGTAATTTCTTTCTGGTGATTGTTCTTTTGGTCCTGACACCAATCGTTGTCGCGTCGTCAGATTGGCAGCCGCTATACGATCACGTGGATCCTGAGCTACAGGCGGCGATGGAGAAGCGACTCAATGCCAACCCGGAATGGGCTCGTTTGATTCGGAACAAGAAAATGGCGATCGGCCTGGTTGACATGAGCGGCGCTAACGCTCGATTCGCCCGGGTTAATGGCAATCACATGATGTATGCCGCCAGCCTGCCAAAGATCGCGATCTTGCTTGGCACGTATGTGTCGCTGGAAGACGGCTCACTTGAGGAAACCAAGGAAATTCATTCCGATCTCGCGGACATGATTCGGGTGTCGAGCAATGCCGCAGCGACGCGACTGATCGACAAGGTTGGCATGAAGAAGATTCAGACCATATTGCAGGACCCAAAGTACGGCTTTTACGACGAAAAACGCGGCGGCGGCCTGTGGCTGGGTAAACGCTATGCGAGCTCTGGCCCGCGCGTTGGCGACCCCATGCACAACATTTCGCACGGCGCGACGGCTACCCAGGTTTGTCGATTTTTCTATTTGCTTTCGGAAGGACGCCTCATCAACGCCGAGAGATCGACCCAAATGCTTAACGATCTTTCTGATCCGCACTTGCACCACAAGTTTGTTTCACAGGTCGAGAAACGTGCACCGGATGCAGAGATGTATCGCAAGTCCGGAACCTGGAAGCAGTGGCACTCGGATGCCATCATGGTTCGCGGCACGAAGTGGCGCGACTACATTCTTGTTGCGTTGGTCGAAAGCAACAATGGCGAGACGGTAATACGAGAGGTGTTACCTGCGATGGAGGAACTCATCGCCCCGCCGACAGCCGCTGCGGAGTTTTCCAGCCTCTAGCCCTGTGGTCCTGCCGGAGCTCAACTAGCCCGGGCGGTGCCGTATACCGCTGTAATTTCTGCTGGATTGAGCGCATTATCCGCCCATTATTTTTGTTGAATTGAGCGACTCCCGTGAAAGACCCTGATGTAAGGCTGTTATCCGTGATTGTTCTTGGCGTCTTGATTGCCGGCGCGGTCTGGTACTTCTACGACGACCTGTTTCCTGCGCAACCCGCGCCGGTGGTTGAGATCCAGGCTCCCGTGGAAGAGCCGGAAATTCCGAGCGGCCCGGTGCATCCGGTTGTACCCACGGATCCCGCCGAGACGGCCGAGCGCAAGCTGGTACCACTCCCAAGCCTTGACGACAGTGACAGCTATTTCCTGCTCGCACTGATCGATATCTTCGGGCCCGAGCTTGAGTCCGTGCTCGTGAAACAGGCGCTGATCGACAAGATCGTCGTAACGGTTGATAACCTGCCGCGCAAACATGTGTCCGAGAAAATTCGACCCGCAGGCAGGCTTAAGGGTGACTTCGCTGTCGATGCTACAGAGAATGAGGGCCAGTATTATCTAAGTGCCGATAGCTACGCCCGTTACGACCTGCTCGTCGGTTTGATCAGCAGTGCCGACCTTGATGCTGTAGCAGATACTTACCGGCGCTACTATCCGCTGTTTCAGGAGTCGTACGTAGGACTCGGGTATCCGAATGCCTACTTCAACGACCGGGCCGTCGAAGTCATTGATCACCTGTTGCAAACACCGACTCCGGAGCAACCCATCCTGCTGGTGCGACCGCACGTACTGTATGAGTATGCCGATCCTGAGCTGGCTGCATTGTCGAGCGGACAGAAGCTGCTCTTGCGCATGGGCGTCGAACACGCCGAGAGGATCAAGGCAGTATTGCGAGGGTTGCGCGCCCGCATTACTCAATCGTAAATAGTTTGCAGAAGGCTATGCGAATGTACTGGCTTGCTGTGTTGGTTTAGTATTCAGATAACAATTTTCGTCAGGATTACAGGACTCATCATGAAAAAAATTACAATGACAGTTGCAGGCGTCGCGCTCTTTTCTGCTATGCCCGCAGTCGCTGAACACCAGTACATCGATTTTTCCAAGGCTGGCCATATGGTTATTGCCGGTCCGTTTAACGCCATCATTCCGATACCGCAGGACGCACGCGTGGGCGAGCCGGAGCATACAACGGAGAAGTTCCTGTCTGAGACGCTCAAAGTATCGAAAGCCGGATATTTTGCTGACGATCAGTTCGTTATGGTGCAGATCGAGACGACTAATGCACCGGCGGGAACACTGACCAACGAAAATCTCCCGGCCTACAAAATCGGTGATAGAGATTTCCGAGCGCGTACCCTGTGCATTGATATTAGCCAGGAAGAGCTGAATGCGGATGACGCTCCGCTGCTTGAGTATGTTGAAGCCTACAATGTGCAGATAGTGCCGGCCGTAAAAGCCGTGCAGCTTTCTGTTACAACCGACGACGGCACCGGCGAAGGCAATATCATTTATATGCGCAATGTTCCGGAAGGCTGTGACGGAATGACGCCGGAGTTTGAGGCCGATTTTGATGCTGCCTTCGGCAGGTTCATTAAGTCAATTCAGGAAAGGAACTAGCTTTTTCAAGCACTCCTGAATTCGAGGGAAACGATCACGAGCTCGCGGCGACCTAGTCACCGGCCAGATCCGTTAGCATGTTGTACCAGTATTCGAGGGCGTCGTAGAAAACATCGACCTTGACGCGCTCGTTCAATCCATGGGCAAACTCGTCTTCTTCTCTTGTGAACAGGCCCATGACGCCGTACGTTGGCATGCCCGCGATGCGCATGTGTTTGCCATCCGTAGCATAGGGCGCCATATAGGGAATGATCGGAATGCCCGGATGACGAGCGTGAACCGCCTTTGTCACCGCAGCAGTTACTTCTTCATTGAGCGGTGATGCAGGGCTCGCAGTCGGGTCCCCGCTCACCTCAATTTCAAGGTCGGCATTGCCGGCAATCTCGAATAGCTTGGCTTGTACGCCCTCGATACTGACGCCCGGAAAAATTCGGCAATTGACGGTCGCTGTCGCGGACTGTGGCAGTGCGTTCTCGGCATGGCCGGCGGATAACATTGTTGCGACGCACGTAGTACGAGCCACACCGTTTTGTGATGGAACCTGACTGATGATGGCCAGCGCCTGCGCGTCCTCACTGTTGGCTGCGAAGCGCTTCATCGCACCACCAACCGGTTCGGGAACCACTGCCGATGCCTTCTCGAAATAGCCTTGCGTTATCGCATCCGTCTGCGCCGGAAACGCGTATGCCTCGATACTCTTCAGCACCGTAGCAAGCTCGTAGATGGCGTTGTCGGCTCTCGGCATAGAACTGTGGCCGCCCTGATTGCGAATGGTCAGCTGAAATGTCGCAGGAGTTTTCTCTGCGGCCTGAATCATGAAGGCCATTGCGTTGCCGTCGTGATCGAGAAAGCCACCGCCGCCGTCGGCGTTTAGCACGTATTCAGCGTCGGTGAGCTCGCGATAATCATTCGCAATAGCGCGAGTTGTCTCCATGCCGGTTTCTTCGTCGCCACTAAAGGCGATGATCAAATCGCGACTCGGCACAAATCCTTGCGCCTTCAGACGCAGGAACGTCGTGGTAAGCGTCGTAACGCCGAATTTGTCATCCAGCGTACCGCGGCCGAAAAAGTAACCGTCCTCCTCAACCAGGGTGAACGGATCACGCTCCCAGTCCTTTGGTAGTGCGTCAACGACGTCCATGTGGGCGATAAGAAGAATGGGGCCGCGGCCCGACGAATCGTCGCCTTCGTAGCGGACGATCAGGGAAGCGGTTTTCTCGCCGTCTGATAGTGTCTGCGGCAATACATGAATATCGCCATCGTCGAAGCCGGCCTCTCGAAACTGGTCGGCCAGATAGTTGGCTAACTCGGGAACATTGTTGTGGCCCTTGGCAGAGCGAATCGAAATAATATGGCGGTATATTTCCAGTGCCTGCTTTTGGTAGTCGGCAGTGTATTCGCCGCTGGACGCCGCAATGACGGCAGAGCTGCTGATCAATAGGACAATGGCGGCAAAAACAGATTTCATAGCGCTTCCATACATTTCCACGGATCCTCTATGAGACTCCGAATGATTCACGGCGTCAATTTGAAATGAATGAGCCAGCTGACGCTTACTTCACGAAAACGAAATCAAGCTTCGAAGGTGGTCTGTCCGCCGAGTATGGTTCGAAGAACTTTGATGTCCACAATGCTATCGGGATCCACGTCGTGCGGATCTTTCTCGAGGCAGACCAGGTCGGCAAGTTTGCCGACCGATATGGAACCTTTTATGTTCTCTTCAAACGAGGCATAAGCACCGTTCATAGTGCAAATCCGCATCGCTTCAGTCACTGATATCCGCTGACTACGCCCCCAGACACGACCTTGCGTGTCTTTCCTGGTTACCATGCTCTGAATGGCCATCATGGGTTCGAACGGGCCGGGCGTGAAGTCGGAGGCCGGCGCCACCGGAATGTCGTAGTCGAGGAAACTTCGATGCGCGAACATCGATTCCATCACGTCATTTCCATACTCGACCCATTTGTTACCGTGATAGTAGGCGTAGGTGTAAAACGGGGCCGGAACAACGCCGGCTTTCTTGATACGCGTTAACAAGGAAGGATTGACGAGGGAGCAATGCTCGATTCTGAATCTCGGATTTTCGCCACGCCAATCTTTGAGAACACGCTCGTACGCATTCAACACCCGGTCGATCGCAATATCACCATTCGCGTGGATGCCAATTCGAAAATCATGCGCGACGGCATCATCCACAGCCGCATCGATTTCTTCCTGCGTCATAGTAAGGATGCCGTAATCGTCAGGTCGGCCACTGTAGGGCGTACTGCGACTCATGGTCCGCTCCGAAGCCGATCCATCAGCTGCAAACTTGACGGCACCGATACGCAGCATGTCATCACCAAACCCCGATGCCATCCGAGCAAGCTTCAGACCTTCGTAGACCGCGGTGTTACCGAACGGCATGAACGACAAGCGGTAGTGCATCTCGCCCGCCGCCCGGGCGTCCTGATAAGCAATGAAGTCGTCGAGCTGCCCCCATGCGTCAGTTGTTGATGTCAACCCGGCGGCCGCCATGCTCTTCGAGGTCAGCAGCACCGACCGTTGCCTTGCGGCCCGGTCCATAATCGGCCAGATGCCAACGTCCTCGAAGGGACGCATTGCCGAAGCCTCCGCGATCTTGCCGGTGAGTTTGCCGTCTTCACGGAAGTACTTTCCGCCAACTGGATCTACCGTATCGATAGTGATGCCTGCGAGCTTGAGCGCTGCGCTATTGACGACAGCCGTATGTCCGCCGCGATGGCGCACGAAAACCGGATGATCCTGCACCGCTGCGTCTATATCCCAGCGAGTCAGTGCCCTGCCTTCTTCAAATTTCGTGTCGTCATACATCGAGCCGAGGACCCAGTGCCCGGGCGGTGTTTTATTCGCCTGGGCCGCTAGTGCCGCCTGAACATCGGTTATTCTTCGCAAGTTCACATTTGCCGCAATTGCCTCGTTGGCCATCAGCGGATGACTGTGCGCATCGATGAAACCCGGGGTTACAGTGCAGCCGCGACCGTCCACAATTTCTGTGTTCTTGCCGCTAAGATTAAGTACATCGTCATCGCTTCCGACCGCGACTATGTATCGGCCACGTACGGCTACTGCCGTTGCCCGCGGAACAGCAGCGTCCATCGTCAGTACCTTGGCGCTTCTTATGATCAGGTCCGCAGCACCGGTTGCGTCCTGAACGGCAGCCGAGGCAGGGCTGCCGCTGATGCCTAGCGACGCAGCTGCAGCCGCGGAACCAATAAAGCGCCTTCGAGTTAGGTCGGTCATCACCAAGCTCCTGTATGTCGCGGGGATTCATTGTACAGCGATAGCCATCCCTTGAACGTCGGATTAAGTGGTCTCGCTATAGCTGGGACTCGAGGTGGAACACGCGTGCGAACCAGGCCTGGAAACGCCGCCCAAAAGTGGCGTCGGGTTCGCTGTCGCGCGTTTCCTTATCGTCGCTCCAGCGGAGATCGCCGTCGACGATAGCCATGTTCCAGGCGCGGTTACCGGCCGTAAGGTCGCCGAACAGGGATTCGAATTCCTGCGCGAGGGCGTCGCTGTCGACGAGCACGCCCTGCTCGCAGTTGAGCGAGGTCGATCTCGGGTCGAGATTGAAGCTGCCGACGAACAAACGTTCGCCGTCGATGCTCAACGCCTTGGTGTGTAACGCGGCGCCGGAGGAGCCGCGCAGGCTCATCGGTACCTGATTGCCGCCCGTCGGTTTGATTTCGTACAGCCCCACGCCACCCTTAAGAAGTGTCTTGCGTTGCGCTGCGTAGCCGCCGTGCACGGCGGCTACGTCGTTTGCGGCGAGCGAATTCGTAAGAACATGCACCATCGTACCCGCTTCGGCGAGGTCAATCAGGACCGCGGCGCCACGGTCGCCGGGTACGAAATACGGGGAAATGACGGTTAAATCACGGGCCGCGCCGCGCATTGCCGGGAAAAGGGTCTTGCCGACGTTCGACGCGTCCTCGCCGAGCTCGCCGGTCACTTTTGCCGGCACGTCCGAGACGAAAGTATAGCGGGCCGTCCAGACGAGCGGCCACTGGCCATTGTCCAGTTGCTGGACCCATTCGCTATCGGCGAGGGCTTGGGCGTACCACCCGGTGCGGGCCGCTTCTGCCGCGGTTTCGAGGTTCACACGTAGCCGGGCCAGGTTGTCGTCAGTGACCGACTCCGCGTCGAGGAGTTCGACAGGATAAGCCTGGGGTGAATTCCAGAAACGGTCGAACGACGCGGAGACGTCGCGAACGACGTCACCGAGCAGAGCAAAATCCAGGTCGTCGAAATTGGACTCTTCGCTGGCACCGAAGTATTCGTTGCCGAGATTGCGGCCGCCGACCATCGCGAAGCGGTTGTCCGCTATCCAGCTCTTGTTGTGCATGCGCCGGTTGATGCGGCGAAAACTCGTTGTCGCTTCGCCGAGAAACGCAAGCTTGCCTTCGCGCGATGCGAAGGGATTGAAAAGCCGAACCGCGATATTCGGATGTGCAGCAAGCGCTGCAAATCCGGCATTTTTCGCCCGTGCATCCAGGTCGTCTACGAGTAATCGAACCTGCACGCCACGATCGGCGGCCGCGAGTAGCTGCGCTGCGAGCGCGAGGCCGGTTGTATCGGCATGCCAGATATAGGTCTGCACATCGATACTTCTGCCGGCAACCTCGGCTGACCGGTAACGTAGCGCGAAAGCTTCACGCCCATCGCTGACGAGCCGGAACCCGGACTCGCCGGTATGCGCTGCCTCGAGCGGCTCGACGATTGTGTCGAGGTTACTGCCGGTTCCGGGCAGCATTGCGGTCTCTATCGGCAGGTCCGCACGCGGCTGTAGCTGCGCACACGCCGCAAGGCCAGCAGCGCAAATCAGGACCAAAAATCTCTTCAACACGCCAGCCTCCTGCTCTAGAAGAGCGTCACTCCGGGAATGTTATAGCGGAGCGGCGACCAAGTCTCCCGGATTCTCCCATCACCGGTCTTTCCGGGGATGTCACCGCCCGACGCCCCGAAGGGGCGATAGCATTTGCTCTGACCGCGGTGTGAACTCTCGTATATTGAAAAACACATCAGATCCGTACGTAATTTCTGCGTTCGAGGCTGGCAGGAAGCAGGGATTGCTTCTGAAAGGTTTCCGACCTATCTATGCGCCAGCTCTACCGCCAGGTCATCGGCCATCTCTTGCATGTAGGTCGCGATGTCCTCGCTTTTCGCCTGGCCTACTGTGGCCATTCGCATGCGGAAGATGACATTGCGGCGAATATCAGTCCAGGATTCCGCCTCGGGAGGTTGTGAGAGAACTGCGTCTGGTAGTGGTTCGTACGCTGGGCCGAGACGCTCAGCCATAATCGCTGAAGCGCGGTTCAGGGTCGTCTCTGTGTCAATCCGACCGAAGCGCAGTGAGATTCCGGCCCGCAGCAGAAATGGTTGGTAGATGTCGTCGATTAGGTCCTGGTTGTTCTTGCCGATGATTGCCGCATCGTTTCTCATCACACCGAAATGGCGCACCAGCTTGTCACGAAGCTCGGGGTTCCGGATCAGCTGCAGGTGGCCGCTGCTCACCATCTGTTCGTACGTCGCACTATCGAGGTTTGGAGTTCTTCGGCTCGACAGCATGGTCAAAAACTCTCCGAGCTCGACTCGATGCGCCGACGGATCATCGCTTGTCAGCAGCTCGTACGCTAGCGCCGCAACATTGACCTTGTCTTTTTCGAAGGCGTACTGGGCCTCGACCTCTTGCCGTAGTTCCGCCACATCACGCGTCAGCAGTTCAAGATAAGTGGTCTCTGTTTGACGGTCCTCGCGCTCACTGACCCAGTCATCAACTTGCAGACCGATGTAAATACCGATAACCAGAATGACGAGTTCAAGAGTCGCCGTAAACCAGTCCAGCTCGTGTATTGCCCTGGAAAGTCGTTGCAAGATCATCGGTTTCGGTCCACTAAACTGGATAATTTGAAAGAGGGATTGTTGATTGCGCACACCACCTTCCAACAAGTATCGGCCAAAGGTGACGGCGTTAAGTCCTGCGGTTCCAGTTGGTCTTTCATAATAAAGTTACGAACAGACTCCCAGAATCTCGTTTCTACCGTACACCACTCCGAATAAGGTTACGAATGGTGAGTTTGGGTCAGGAGTCGCCGTTGAATGGGATCACCGGTTTTGCCGCATGTTCGGAAACCTTGCCATCGCTGCTGTGGAGTTCGCGAAACACATGGTCGGGCATCCAGGTTTCATACTGGTCTGCGGTGCCGAGGCTCCGAACCACTAGGTAGCCGGTAAAAATCCGTCCGGTGCTCGGCGGCGGCTTCATGTTCTTCTCGGACTTAAGTTTCTGATAGCGATATTTATACTCCATGTTCGCGAGCTCTCTTGCCTTGACGATCTTGCCGTAGCGGCGTGCGATCTTAGGATCAATCGCAAAGAACGACTCGCAAGATTCATCATCGAAGAATGGACGATCGGGATCATATTTGTTCATATCCCGAATTCTACGCGTGAGAAGGTCAGGAGAACGTGACGCGCAGACAATTTTCGGTGGCTGTCCTGATCCAGTGTGTCCACTACCGCTTGATACGCAAGTTACGTTGCATAAGTTATGTTGCGCATCTTATGAAGCGGCGACTCCTGACCCCTTCTTCCCGCCCAGGTTGAGTGGCGGCTTTTCCACGCCTTGCCGTTCGAGTGTCTGCTCTAGGGAATCAGTGAGTGGCTGGAATCGGTTGAAACCACAGCCAAGAGCGGCCATCCAAAAGAACGTCCATCTGCTGTTGTCGTTAAGTAGCCATCCGAGACCTGCCAAGCCAGGATGTGACCAGAAACAAGACCAGCCACACGACTGTCCGGAGGGTCATCGCACCGAGGCTGTCCACCGCGACAGCCCCGCCGCTCCGGTAGACCAAGATGATGCCAAGAAGCACGAGGATATTGAGCAAGAAGATTGCCCCCGCAGCGTACTTGCCCAGAACAAGGCTGCGCCAAATCGTAATGCCGGCCGCCAGATATGCCACTCCCATTATTGTGTTGTAGATGAGCAGAGGTCGGAATACCACATAACCCGGATCCGCACCGAGAAGCACGCGGCTGCCGGCGAACAAAGTGGCGATGCCAAACAAAACCGCGATCGCGGCCGCTAGCACCTGTATGACACGTTCCGACCTAGCGGTTTTCATATCTACATCCTCGCGCTTTTCGCGGGCCATGTTGGCAGCTGTGCCACCTCCAAACCTGGCACCACCAATAAGACTCCAGGTGTTGTCATTACTCCACCGGGCCAAGTTCTGTTTTGGGTCGCCAGTCGACATATTACTCCAAAGCATGCGATTGGCGCACACCGGCCTCTCACCATTCACGTAAAACGGTCGTTCACGAGCGACGGGTTTTGGGATCACCCCGAAAGGTCGAGAGGAAAGTATTGGCCGAATCGCGGCCCACGAGCTTTCAATAGGCTACGACCAAAAGTGACGGAGTTTAGCCTTCCGGATCATCGCCGCGGATTGGGTGCAGATGCGTATCAATGAATCCCGGCAACAACAGCTCGCCCTGCAGATCGTGAACTGCGGTCGCCTCTCCAATGAAGTCCTGCGCACCGTCCGTACCGCCGACATAGACTATGGCATTGATGAAAACCAGATCGGCGCCGGGCTTGGACTTGCTCTCGCAACCCAAAACCAATGCCAACGAGCATAGAACAAGAATTGGAGCGTGCCACAAGCGAGAAGAAAGCATTATTCGACCCTTCGTCTACTCTAGGTCAGACCCATCTTCGGAATAGATCACCCATATCTTTGTGTAACCATTTGTATCCCATGTTCCAGTCCACTCTTTGGCGATGGTGACGGCTTCGCCCGCATTGATGACGGTTACAGTGCCGTCAGACGATGTCAGTGTCACCCCACCTTCGATAAAGTACATGAACTCGTCAACACCATATGATTCGGTAGCTTCGAAATGAGACTTACCGGACTTAAACATGCCCGACGCAAATTTCTTGTCGCTGCTGAGCAGCGTTGTAACATCCAGAGTCGTGTTTCCATTGCGTTCTTGCCTGGCCGTGTCTGGTCGGTCGAAAATCGCGCCTTTCGTGTCATCCACTGAAATTTTCGCCGGATGCACAACAGCCTCATCCGAATTCGCGACAGACAACAACATCAGCGTCGCACACACAACAGCCAGACCCGCAATTGCTCGTTTCATATTCATTCCCTCGGTAAATTAAAGAGTGCCAGTGACTCGCGAGAGCTCACTGACCTTTAGTTGTTCGTCGACCACGCGGTCCGCGGCGTCAAATGCTCCGTTGACATATGCGATCGCAGAGGCATCCGAATTGGCGATCGAAGTTCGGCCCATTTGTGCTCTGCCACGAATGTGCGGGCCCTCACCGGGACCCCAACCTTCTGGATCTCTCACGGCGTCCTTGCGTGTGCTGCTCCCTTGCAACCAGCCCCTGATCCGAATACTGCCGGACACCCTCCACCGGCTCCCAGCCGCGGACATTCTTCAACCCCGTATCACGTCGTCGCTTCCGATATGCCCGCATGCGTTCCGCGGCCGTCATCGCATTGTCTTTTCGATGGCGACCTCGTTGTTTTGCTGTCTTTTTCATCGAATAAATGTAACGCGTTACGAAAAACAATGCATCGGAGGAAGTCCAATCATTGCCCGGAAGTGTCATATGGACCGGGGTAAGTCCAGTGTTAACTATGTGTCCGGTTAACATCGGCAGTACTCGGACCCGACACCATGATCGAGCTCAAGCGGCAGCCTATGCCATTGAGGTAGGTGCCGCTTGTTGCCTGCGTGCAGAGTTCGCCCCGTCGCCTTGCTATTCTAGAGCTACCTTTGCACTGACTGACGCGCCGCTCCTGGTGACCCGTAGTGCTCCCTGGTTAGGCGGAAAGTCAGGGTCAGGACTTGCCGCTGGTTGGTTGAACGCAGATTGCTAACTTCCGACCCTTTCTTTCCACCTGCCCTGAGCGGTTGCTTTGTTCTAAACCTGCCATTCGAGCATCTTTTGACGTGTGTAGTAAGTGGGCACCAACTAGTGCAAAGTGGACGATGGCAAATGGATGAAGTGTGTCCTATCAACATCAACTTCATGAAGGTAGACAATCGTATGAAAAGAACAATCATCGCTCTCTTGGCTTTAGCAATTGCGCATAACGCCATGGCGGAAGAAATGAGTGTAGAGGACAAGATAGAAAGCGCCATGTCCGCTGCACCGGCCAGAATATCGATGAACGCCACAATTGTGGATTCCGATGGCACAATTCTGCGCGAAGGTAGTAACAAGTGGACCTGTGAGCCAGGGGGGCTTCCTGGCTCCAAGAAATACCCAATATGTAAAGACCCGGTTTTTATAAAATGGTCGGATACCGTATGGAAGGGCAAACCTTTCTCCACTGACACCGTGGGATATTCCTACATGTTGGCCGGAGGATTTGCGGCAGATGTTTTCGATCCGAAGGTCAAGAAGTCTGATGCAGGGAGCAATTCGCACCACGAAGGCCCTCATTTGATGATAATCATGCCGCGCCATGAATTGCTGGCGGATCAATCTGGTGACCCTAAGGATGATGATATTTTCGTTCTGTTTAAGAACACAGACTACGAAATAGTGATAGTTCCTCTTGGTGATGTCATCACTGAATAGGGATCAGTCCAGAACCTTCAGTGGAAACTACTGGCCGGATCAGCTCATTTGCTGCGGAATCGGCTAGAGGAGAGTCGTGACCCTTTCTTCGCACTCATTCTGAGCGGACGCTTCTCCCGAGACTCTCCGTTCGAACGAACGTGGCGACGGATCATCAATCCAGCCTTGCCACCTGATAGAAAAGATCTACGTATCCCATAGCTGCATCGACAATGCCGGCAACATTCGGATTGCTCGACTCCACAACGAAATACTCATCCGGAGCGTGTGCCCCGGAACCATGGCCGAGGCCGAATTGACCGGCCGGCAATGACAGCGGCGGAGCCGTGAACATCGCGCCGGGCCACGAACCGGCGAGCCTGGGATTCAGTGTCGCTTTAACGCCGGCGCGCCGGTAAGTTTCCAGCTCAGACTGGATGATCCGGCTATCTTCTGGCGTTTCCGTAGGGTCGTAGCCACCACCGACAATCATTGCAACATCTTCGAATCCGCGTTTGTCCAAGTGCGCTCGCAGTTTTGACTCCGCCTCCGCACGCGTCTGGTTAGGCACAAGTCGAAGATCCAGCTTCGCAACGGCCTCTCCCGGCAGGATTGTCTTCCCTCCCGGACCCGTATAGCCGGACACGAGCCCTTCGATGTTCACGGTGGGCTGCGACGCGAGTCGTTCTAGCGCGGCCAGATACGGCAGATCGTCAATCCAGTGCTCTACGCCGAGGAGCTTCTTGCGCGTCGCTTCATCCGTGTTGGCCGCGACGGAGGCAATCAGCTCTTTCTCGCGAGCGGTAAGCGGACGCACGTTCTCGAACCAACCGTCGATAGCCGGTGAATTCCCATCGGGCGTGACCAGGGTCTGTAATGCCTGCACGAGCCGCCACGCCGGCGAGTCGACCATCGCCTTGAGGCTGGAATGGATGTCCTTCTTCGGGCCGCGGCCCCAGTTTTCGCCGCGTACAACCAGTTCTAACTCGACGATGCCTTTTGCTCCAAGATTTACGTCGACGTTGCCGTTGATGTCCTGCCAACCGATAGGAATAAAAATACCTTCCGAACGCTTGAGCGTCGCCTTGATGTCGGGACGACCTACTATCTGCTGGAAATGCGGCGAGCCGATTTCTTCTTCACCCTCGGCGACCAACACGAGGTTGACCGGCGGTTTGATGCCGGCGTTTTGCATCGCGTGAAGACCCGCAAGCAGAGTTGCTTCTGGACCTTTCTGGTTGACTGCACCGCGCCCCATGATGGCCCGGCCAAAACCCGGACGATCTACGATTCGGCCCTCAAGCGGAGGCGACGACCATTCCGACGAATCGAACTGCTTCACGTCGTACATGAAATAGATTGCCAGAGTGCGCGCCGCGCCGTTGTCCATGGTCGCGTATACGCCGGGATGCCCGTCCGTCGGTACAATCGACACTGTCTCAAAGCCAGCCTCCCGAGCAAGATTCGCCATGTACTCGGCACCCTCGGGCATGTTGAGGTTTTCAGCAGCGATGGACGGCAACGCGATCCAATCCTGTATGCGCTTTATCGACGCGTCGCGACCGTTCTCTGCTGCCTTGCGTATGGTGGGATACTCATCGGTACCGATCGCCAGCCCGAACGCCGAACCGTTCAGCATCGTTCCTATCCCGGCGGCCACGGCATTCTTTAATACGTCACGTCTACGGAAATTCCTAACGGTCAGAGTATGCTTGCTCATTTCTTGTCCTCTTCTTGGCGATCGGCCAAATTGACACGATAATTGCTTTCCATCTTAGCGTCACAAATCCTCCTTGACGACTGTATCCACAGTGACTTGGTTCGCAGATCGAACGACCGCACAGAGTCATCTGCAGCCGATACTAGCGGTTTCAGTTGAGTGGCCGGTGTCCCGGGCGAAACATCCGGCGACGTTACCGCGGTAACGTGCTAATTGCGAAACTTAAAGTGATTTCTAGGAAATCCTCCCGCGGGAGGATTATTGCCCGAATTGGAAAAGATGTTTACGTCAAGGGCACGTCGTCCGCGGTAACGCCTGTACCGAACGGCAGCTCTTCCAGTCAGCGGTCGTTCGTTCAGGTTCATGATGAATCGCTGGAACCGGCCACTACCGGTCAAACACCGTTGCCGAACTACAACGAGTCAGAAAGGGCGTTGTCGACATGAGTGTGCGCATAAGGAACAATAACCGAATGCGGATTTCCTTACTGGCCTTGAGCTTCCTGCTATTTCCCGCGTCTGCTTTTGCAGCGGGAACTGTGTTGCCCGATCTGGGGCAAGGTATGCTGCTGATTCTGCTAGTGGGTTTCTGCGCCGTCTTTTGCGTGTGGTTTGTGCTTCGGTTAACACCTTCGTGGCGCAACAGACTATCGACAAACCCAAAGTTAAGAACGCTAAGTGTTTTCAATGTCCTGGCTCTCCTTGTTGTGCTCGCGGCAACAGTAGTTTGTTTGGTTATTGAGCCCTTCATGCTGTTAATTGTTGGCTTCGCTGGGATACCGGTCTTGGGAGTGACAATGGGAATCGAGCTGGCTTGGGGATGGTCTCTCTCTAGGTCGAAGTCCCTCTGAGCTAACGACGGCGAGTTTTGGGAACCGCCCTGGAAGCTCAAGCGGAAAGGTTTGGCCAAGTCACGGCCCACGAGCTCTCAATAGGCTACGACCAAAAGTGACAGAGTTAGTTGTTTTGTGACGGAGTTTAGCCTTCCGGATCACAGTACTATCGAGGCCGATTAACTACTCAACCGTAACCGACTTCGCCAGGTTCCTCGGCTGATCAACGTCTGTGCCTCTGAGTACAGCAACGTGATAGGCCAGTAGCTGCAATGGAACGGTGTACACGATGGGTGCGATGAGTCGGTCCGCATGTGGCATCGGGATCACCTTCATGCCTGGTTCGCTTTTGATGCCAGTTTCCTTGTCCGCAAAAACATACAACTGACCGCCGCGCGCCCGAACGACCTGCATGTTGGACTTCAGTTTTTCCAAGAGCTCATTGTTCGGAGCAACTACAACTACGGGCATCTCGTCATCGATCAACGCGAGCGGGCCGTGCTTGAGTTCGCCGGCCGCATAAGCCTCTGCATGGATGTAGGAAATTTCCTTAAGCTTCAGCGCACCTTCCATTGCGATCGGCCACATCGGGCCGCGCCCCAGAAACAGCGTGTGCTGCTTATCCGCGAAGTCCTTCGCGAGTTCCTTCAGCTGGTCGCTCATCTTCAGCGCCAGGTCCGATGCGGCAGCTGCATGGGTAAGGTTGGCTACGAATTCTTTCTCGCGCTCTACAGACAATCCGCGGTGTTTCGCCATCATCAAGGTGACGAGCAGTACGGACAGCAACTGCGTTGTAAACGCCTTGGTACTCGCGACTCCGATCTCGGGGCCCGCCTGCGTCAGCATGACCAGATCGGATTCGCGCACCATTGAACTGTGCGCACTGTTACAAATAGTCAGGGTGCCGAGGTATCCCAGCTCCTTGGCCATACGCAGTGCTTCCAGCGTATCGGCAGTTTCACCGGACTGTGACAAGGTCACAAACAGTGTCTTCGGCGTCACAACCACCTTGCGATAGCGGTACTCGCTTGCGATCTCAACGTGCGTCGGCACTCCGGCAATCGACTCAATCCAGTACTTGCCCACGCAACCCGCGTGATAGCTCGTGCCGCACGCAACAATGTGTATCTGTTCAACCTGGTCCAGCATCTCTGCCGCTCGTTCACCGAGCGACTCGGGCAAGACGCGTTGATTCGAGACGCGGCCGTAAAGTGTGTCGGCAAGTGCACTCGGCTGATCGAAAATTTCCTTCAGCATGAAGTGGTCGTAAGGCGCCTTTTCTGCCGAAGCGCTATCCCACTCGGTTTCGTGGACTTCGCGGGTGACGGCTTTGCCGTTGGTATCAACAATACGCACGCTGTCGCGGCGAATCTCAGCGAGGTCTCCTTGTTCGAGGTAAATGAAGCGTTGGGTAACGGGCAACAACGCCGGCACACCGCTGGCGACAAAGTTTTCACCTTCGCCAAGCCCGATAACCAAGGGGCTGGCAACTCGGCTTACAACAACTCGGGTCGGGTCATCCGCATCAATAACCAGCAGCGCGTATGCGCCTTCAAATCGCTGCACTGCTTTGCCAACAGCCTCGACCAGGTCCAGGCCCTGTTTCAGGTAGTCGTATATAAGATGTGCTGCGACTTCAGTGTCCGTTTCCGATTCGAATACGTAGCCCTTCTTCAACATCTCTTCTTTGATGGGCTGAAAGTTTTCGATAATACCGTTGTGAATAACGGCCACACGACCACCCGACACATGCGGGTGTGCGTTCGCTTCAGTGACGCCACCGTGCGTCGCCCAGCGAGTGTGTGCGACACCGATGAGACCTTGCAATGGGGTCTTCGCCAGTTTTTGTTCAAGCTCGGCGACCTTACCAACAGTGCGGCTCAAACCAATTTTTTTGTCTTCGCCAACCACGGCCACGCCGGCGGAGTCATAGCCCCGGTATTCAAGTCGTCGCAGTCCTTCGACGAGGACGGGCACTATGTCACGCCCGGATACGGCGCCAACAATTCCACACATTCAATTGCTTCCTTTCTTTGTGGGTTTGATCCAGCCTTCTATACTTTTCTGCGTTGCTCGCTCGAGTGTCAACGCATCGTCCGGCGCGTTTCGAGTGATCGTTGATCCTGCGCCGATGGTTGCACCGGCACCAATCTCGACAGGCGCAACCAACTCGACGCCGGAGCCTATGAACGCACCGTCGCCAATTTTCGTTTTGTGTTTGTTGGCGCCGTCATAGTTGCAGGTAATTGTGCCCGCACCGACGTTCACGCCCTTACCGATCTCTGTGTCGCCGATGTAGGTCAGGTGATTCACCTTGCTGCCATCCGCGACGGTGCTCTTCTTGATCTCAACAAAGTTGCCAACCTTCACATTGTTCGCCAACTCTGCGCCCGGTCGCATTCTCGCGAAGGGACCGATCTCACACGCGCGACCCGTCGTTGCGCCTTCTATGTGGCAATTGGAATGCACCACTGTGTTCGCGCCAAGCTTGCTGTTTCGAATCAGATTATTCGACTCGATCTTCGTGCCGTCGCCGAGCTCCACGTCGCCTTCGAAGATGGCGTTGATATCGATGAACACGTCCTTGCCGCACTTGAGCGTACCGCGAATATCCACTCGCGAAGGATCCGCAAAGCCCACACCCTGTTGCATGAGTTCGTCAACCAATCGAGCCTGCAGTGCCCGCTCCGCTTGTGCGAGTTGTTTCTTGTCGTTGATGCCCATGACTTCCTCACTGCTGTCGGCTTTGATGCCGTGTACCTCAATGCCGTCCGCGACCGCCATCGCGATCACGTCGGTCAGATAATACTCGCCCTGCGAATTGTTGTTGCCGAGCTTTGAGAGCCAACTCTTGAGTTTGTCGCCCGGCGCCAAAATCACGCCGGTGTTAATTTCTTTCAGTGCCTGCTGCTCGCTACTTGCGTCTTTCTGCTCGACGATGCAGTGCACGCTTCCGTTTTTGCGAACGATGCGACCGTAGCCCGTTGGGTCATCCATCTCCACTGTCAGTACCGCCATTTCTTTTTGAGGCGTCGCGCTGATTAGACGGGCAAGTGTATTTGGCGTCAGGAGCGGCACATCGCCGGCGAGAATCAGGACGCGGTTCTTCTCGGGCGTATCGGGCATGGCCTGCTGCACGGCATGGCCGGTGCCGAGCTGTTTGGCCTGCAGCGCCCAGCGAAGTCTCGCATCGGGGCAGGCCGCTTTGACTGTGTCGCCACCGTGGCCGTAGACCACGCAGACATCGTCCGCGGCCAACGCCTCGGCTGTCGCCAGCACATGCGCCAGTAGCGGCTTTCCAGCTAACGGCTGCAGTACTTTGGGTAGATCGGAACGCATTCGCGTTCCTTGTCCGGCCGCCAGGATAATAATGCTCAGGCCCAAGCAAATCGCTCCGTATTGATTAGCCTGCGGATGATACATGAACTCCGGGAGCGTGAGCTTGCGCCATCTCTCGGAAATGGCCGTGACTCAGCGCCGGTCAACGCCGGCCCGCTGTACGGGTGAAAAATCACGTGTATATCCTCGACTTATGCAGGCCTATCATTGACCCTGTCTAAGCTCATCCTCCAGCTCAATAGCTCTTTCCAGGTACGACTGGTCGAGGTCAATGTTGGCTGTGAATACCGAATAGGCCATATTTGCAGCCAGTCGCCGCAAGTCGGACGCCCACTCCGGAATGTAGGCCGGAGGGAGCAGCCAGCCGCTTTGAAACAAGGGGTCCAGTCTCAGGGCATCGGCTATCGTAAGCCTGCCTGCAAACAGGTTACTCACCAAGCTGGGTTTGTTATCACGAATAGCTAATCGACAGAGCGTGTGAACCTCTAACAGCCCCTGCAGATAGACGGCATCCTTGGTAAACACTATGCCGTCTTTGACTGCACCACCTCGGAAAACGCGTTGTGCGGACTGCACGGACTCGATTTCAGATTGGCCCGCGGCCAGGAAGAACCTGAATAAATCTATAAAATCCGCTCCGTCCAGCGCGTTTTGCACGGCAATGACGCGTAGCGCAATGCGCCTAAGGCGGCTAATGTCAATTGAATTGGTAATCAGCTCGGCCAGCACCGCAATCCCTTCCTGGGTGCGGGTTGTGCGGGGTGCGCCCAGACCAAGTGACTGCAGTCGAGTTTGTTTCCGGCCATTGAGCTGCGTGGCTGTGTGGACAAATGCTTCGTGATGCAAGAGTTGTCCCTTGTCGAGCGGCGAAAACAGGGCGCCGCCTCTCAGGCGTATACGGGTTGCGCCTGCCAGGGCCTTGGCGGAAATCGTCTCGTCGACAACAACGTTTACCGTATCGTATTTGAAGAAGGCATCAACCTCCCCTTTTAGCCAGTCAGCAAATTCTGTAGCTGGAATAACGGCATCAGTAGCCTGAACATAGTCACCACTAATCAGCTTATCTGTTACTTCCAAAAAGAACTTCGCGCCGTCGATAGCGGACACGGCTTGGTGTTTATAGACGAAGTCTGGGCGACCGTAAACTTTCTCAGAATAAACGGTGAAGTCAGGCGTTCCCACGCTCATTAACATGCGTCCCGCATTTGCATAACTGAGCGCGGTTTCGGCCAGAAACTTTTCTACCGGATCGCTGTGGTCGCATTGCTGGGCGATGCCTTCCAGAGTCCTTACGCTGTCGCCGATCTTCGGTGCCTCGATCTGTACATTGGGCAGCGTTGGGGTGCCTTTCTGCCAATCTTTCAGGAATTGTTCAGCTACGCCGGTTGGCCAAGATAAAACGCTCAGTACTCTTATTTTTTTGGACGCTTGAACGAGTTGGCTGTCCAGTTTTTCAATTTTCGTAGTGTTCATGGGGAGGCTAAAGTTGTCCGTAGGCGGAACAGAGGGTCTGTGGAAGAGCGCATAGCTTACTCCCTTCTGATGGCGTCTTCCGTCTTGATGCGAATGCCCTGGTCGAATTCGGCAGTGTTCACGATATCCGGGATGGTTCCGCCTGTGCCTATAGCCATGACAAATGCATCGATGGGCCTTTGCGCCTGACGAAGGATTTCCACGCCCGTGGTCAAGCGATGAGCTTCGATGTTATCGGGATTCGCGAACTGCCTTGGCCGGAAAATGTCTTTGTGGCGTGCGACGCGGTCCTTGATGCTTCCGCCTGGATTCAGAAACTCCGCTCTTGCGTAGATGTCGCAGCCGGTTTCGGCGCTCGCGTTTCGCAATCGAATCAGCGGTGTGTTGCCGATCGAGTCGAGCACATTTGAGGCAACCAGGCAGGTTGGCGCCCTTCGCGGGCAATCTACGAGATTTGAATAGAATTCAGTCATCTGAAGTATCTTCGTCGGCTTCGCACGTCAACCTCATACGTAGATGCCGCGATTGGTGTTAACATCCGGCGAAGCCGACAAAACAAGAAGAAATATCATCGACTCTCAGACCATTATCCTCATCGGTGTTGTCATTTACGTTGCCGTCATGCTTGCGGTTGGCGTGTTCGTTGCGCGGAAGTCCGACTCCATGGCCGACTTCGCGGTTTCCGGACGCAACATGTCCCTGACCGTTTGTTCGATCTCGATTATCGCCACCTGGTTCGGCAGCGGACCGATGATGGGTTCGGCCGCGGCGGCTTACCGCGGGAGTGCGCTGGAGGTTCTGCGAGACCCGTTTGTGTCCGGCATCTCGTTACTGATCTTCGGCTTCTTTTTTGCGCGAATTTACCGACGCTCGAAAAGACTAACGCACATCGAGCTGCTGGAGCGTCGCTACGGCAATATTGCCGGGGTGATCTCGGTGATGATCAATTTGATTGCGGGCTCCATCTGGCTCGGCGCGGTGCTGTTCGCTTTTGGTGTTGTGTTCGAGTCGCTGGCGGGACAGCCGATGGCTTACGGCATTCTGGGTGGCACGCTTGTAATCGTCGTCTACACAATGTTCGGTGGTTTGAAGGCCGTTGCAGCGACAGACGTTTTACAGATGGTGTTCATCATAGTCGGCGTCATTGCGCTGTTCGTTCTTGTCGTTGGCGACTCGGGCGGCTTCACGGCTATTCCTCAGAATTTGCCCGATCATGCGTTCCGATTATTGCCGGCGGACAATAGCTTCGCAGCCTGGTTTGAGTACATGCAGGTGTGGTTCAGCTCAGGGTTGGTCGCTATCGGCGTCGTTTCGATCGTTCAGCGATCCATGGCGGCGCGCAACGAACAGGTTGCTCAGAACGCCTTCTACATTGCTGGCGTCGGCTATCTGTTGCTCGGCCTCGTTCCGGTAACCCTGGGCTACATTGCAGCGACGACGATGCCGGGGGTCGAAGATCCGAATGCGATCATTCCGTTGCTCGCGGTTGAACACATGCACCCGATCGTCGTAGCAATTTTTGTAGGCGCAGTTATTTCCGCCATCATGAGTACGTCGGACAGCATCCTGCTGGGCTGCGGCACCATCATATCGGTCAACCTGTTGCCCAGAGTTGTAGCAGACCCGTCGGACGACTTGCGTTTGGCAGTGGCTCGTTGGTCGGTCCCGGTTGTGGCTGCGATCGCGCTGTATACCGCGTTCAATACCAACACCGTGATTTCGGCGATTGCCCTGTCGATATCGTTTGGATTTTCTGCCATGAGTTTTCCCTACATACTCAGCATCTGGTGGCCGCGGGCAAATCAAACTGGCGGCCTGACAGGTATTGCCGCGGGCGTCGTCACCTTCCTGATATTGAATTTTACAACTGAAGGCTTTCCGGCGAGCTTCGTTGCGTTCTGGGTGTCGGGCTTTGTGACCGTCACGGTTTCACTCGCGACGCAGCAGAAGGATCCGCCGCGCACGCTGACAGACTCGGACGGCAACACGCTCGGGCCGGAGCAGAGACTTGGAACACTGCCCCTGTTCCGCCGTATCGATTAATTTGACGTGAGCAAAGAGGCCGTCATTTTCACCGGCATCGCGATCTACATGATCCTGATGTTGGCGGTCGGTTTTTACGCGTCGAAGAAAGCGAAGACGTCCACGGAATTTATCGTCGCAGGGCGGAAGCTGCCCATCTTTATTTGTACGGCGACCATCATTGCCACCTGGTTCGGTGGCGGGACGATGATGGGTGCGTCGGGTGCGGCCTATGATGACGGATTGCTTGGCGTCATCGCCGATCCTTTCGGGGCGGCCTTGGCATTGTTCATCATTGGCCTGTTCTTCGCGCGCTTGTTTCGTCGATTGCGATTATTGACGTTTATCGATCTTATCGAACAACGTTACGGACGGACGGCCGCAGCGATCACGACTCTGACAAACCTGGTGTCGAACATCGGCTGGGTCGGCGCGATGCTGGTCGCCTTCGGGCTCGTGTTCGAATCATTGACCGGGACGCCACTTACGATGGGGATCATCGCGGGCGCAACGGTCATCATTGTCTATACGATGATCGGTGGTATGTGGGCGGTGGCGTTGACGGACGCCTACCAAATGGCAATCATCATGATTGGCCTTGTGATTCTGCTGGTGGTGGTTTTGGTTGATGTTGGTGGTTGGTCCGTCGTCTCGGCGCAACTGCCCGACACCACCTTTCAATTTCTGCCTTTGCAACACGACTGGGAGCACTGGCTTAACTATCTGCGAATGTGGGTAATTTTTGGGCTGGCGGATTTAGCGAGTCAGAACCTGCTCGGCAGGGCGATGTCGGCGAAGTCCGAACAAGTGGCGCAGAATGCATTTTATCTTGGCGGTTTCGGTTATCTCCTTTTTGGCATGATTCCGGTGTTGCTGGGGATCATTGCCAGTGTGACGATGCCGGGGCTGGATGCTTCTGAATCAGTCATTCCTGCATTGGCACAACAGCACTTGCACCCCGTCGGCATAGCTATCTTCGTCGGTGCGATTCTGGCGGCGATTATGAGTTCCTGCGACAGTGCCCTGCTGGCGTGCGGCAGCGTTGCCAGCCGCAACCTGCTGCCACTCGTCGTGCGCAATCCTTCGGACAGTCAGACTCTGTTGGTGGCTCGGATCGTGATTCCTGTCGCCGGCATTACGGCGATTGTTGTCGCGCTGAAAGCGAGAGTGGTTTTCGACGTGATGATGGATGCGAATATTGTCAGTTTGTGCAGTATCGTTGTGCCTTTCGTGCTGGCTGTGTGGTGGAAGAAGGCCAATCGTACCGGCGCACTGTGCGCGATGGTTGCAGGATTCTCGGCCTGGTTGATGTCGCGAGCGCTCGCACCGGAACTGCCCGGCGACCTGATCGGCCTTGGCGTATCGCTGCTGACGATGCTGCTCGTTTCGACCCTCACCCAAAAGTTCGATCCACCCCGAGCCATCGTCGACATTGACGGAAACCCGGTGCAGCTCACCAATCGGCTGGGCGTCCTGCCCCTACACCGCACCTGACCCACCCTAAAGGGGTCAGAGCCCTTTTGAGTTTCTCCCTAAAGGGGTCAGAGCCCTTTTCTGCTTTTTTGGCGAGATTATCAGCTTTGCGCCTATTCCAGGAATTGGCATGATCGCTTCATGCCACGGCGACCAAGATCCATTACAGCGAATGTCCCTGTTCACATTTTGCAACGTGGTAACAATCGTCGGTCGTGTTTTCGGCGTCAGGAAGACTTTCGCGCTTACCTGGCCGCGCTGCGTGACACGTCGTCGCATTACCGGGTATCCATCTACGCTTTCGTGCTGATGACCAACCACGTGCACATGCTCGCGGCGCCCGCGCGCGAAGACTCGGTGTCGAGAATGATGCAGCAGCTCGGACGGAAGTATGTCAGCTATTTCAACAAGTCTCACGGCCGCACCGGCACGCTGTGGGAAGGCCGATTTCGGTCCTCAGTGGTGAGCCATGAACGGTATCTGTTCGCGTGTTACCGATACATTGAGGTCAACCCGGTGAGGGCCGGCCTGGTTCCGGCTGCCCGCGACTACCAATGGTCGAGTTATCGGGCAAACGCGATGAACTTGCCCAACGGTCTCGTGCGAGCTAGTCCTGAGTGGCTTGCTCTGGGGCGTTCAAACAGCGAACGCTCGAAGCAATATCGGCGACTGTTTGCCGGTGGGATTGAAGATCACGACGATCAGATTCGACTCGCCCTGAAAAAAGGCAGGCCGCTGGTTTGATCAGGAAAAGGGCTCTGACCCCTTTAGGGGGAGTTAGCGCTTTTTGCCTTTCAGTTTTTGCGCCGCCGAATAGCGGGCGCGGGCTTCTGCGAGTTCGGCTTGTGCACGGGCGATGTCGGTGTGTTCCGACGCGCCTTTCAATGCTTCTTCCGCTTCGTGCTGAGCGGACAGCGCGGCGGCTTCATCCAGTTGATCGCCACGGAGTGCCGTATCAGCGAGGATCGTCACGAGGTGCGGCTGCACTTCGAGCAGCCCGCCCGTAATGTAAAAGGCGACTTCATTCCCATCCTCGTCCTGCACACGTACCTGGCCGGGAGAAAGCGGCGAAAGCATCGGCGCGTGACGCGGCGCAATGCCCACTTCTCCCATTTTTGCCGGCGCGAAAACCCGTGAGGCTACGCCCGAGTGGATTTCGCCTTCCGCTGATACGATGTCGACTTGAATCGTGGCCATAGTCGTTTCCTACTGGAACTTCTTCGCGTTTTCGACAGCTTCGTCGATCGTGCCGACCATGTAAAACGCCTGCTCGGGGATGTGATCGTAGTCACCGGCAACAATGCCGTTGAAGCCGCGAATCGTTTCCGCGAGTGAAACGTATTTACCCGGTGAGTTTGTGAAGACCTCGGCAACGAAGAACGGCTGCGACAGAAACTTCTGAATCTTGCGAGCACGGTAAACCGTTTGCTTGTCGTCTTCGGAGAGTTCGTCCATACCCAGAATCGCGATGATGTCCTGCAACTCTTTGTAGCGCTGCAGTACGGCCTGTACACCACGTGCACAATCGTAATGTTCCTGACCAATAACGAGCGGATCAAGAATTCGTGAGCTGGAGTCGAGCGGATCAACGGCCGGGTAAATACCCAGCTCGGCAATGTTACGCGACAGTACGAGCGTAGCGTCCAGGTGAGCAAAGGTCGTTGCCGGCGACGGGTCGGTCAGGTCGTCGGCCGGTACGTAGACGGCCTGGAATGATGTAATCGAACCGGTCTTCGTTGAAGCAATACGCTCCTGGAGAATACCCATTTCCTCAGCCAGTGTTGGCTGATAACCCACGGCGGATGGCATACGACCCAGCAGTGCGGACACTTCGGTTCCGGCCAGCGTGTAACGGTAAATGTTATCGATGAACATCAGTACGTCACGGCCTTCGTCGCGGAACGCTTCGGCCATTGTCAGACCAGTCAGCGCCACGCGCAGTCGGTTGCCCGGCGGCTCGTTCATTTGTCCGTAAACCAGCGATACCTTGTCAATAACGCCCGATTCGGTCATTTCGTGGAAGAAGTCATTACCTTCACGAGTACGCTCACCCACACCGGCGAACACCGAGTAACCACCGTGCTCCTTCGCGATGTTGTTGATGAGCTCCATCAGCGTTACCGTCTTGCCCACGCCGGCGCCACCGAACAGACCGACCTTACCGCCCTTGGAAATCGGCATGATCAGGTCGACGACCTTGATACCCGTTTCCAGCAGTTCAGTCGTTGCGGCCTGCTCTTCGTAAGACGGCGGCGCACGGTGAATCGGCATCTTCGTTTCGGCGCCGATCTCGCCCGCGTTGTCGATCGGATTACCCAGCACGTCCATGATACGGCCCAGCGTCTTCGCGCCGACGGGCACCGAAATCGGGCTGCCGGTATCGGTGACGGACATGCCGCGCTTCAGACCCTCGGAAGAACCCATCGCGATCGTTCGGACGACGCCGTCGCCCAGCTGCTGCTGAACTTCGAGCGTGATCGACGCGTCGTCGATAATCAGCGCATCATAAATTTTTGGGATTTGACCCGCGGGGAATTGAACGTCCACAACGGCGCCGATTACCTGCACAGTAGTTCCAGTGCTCATACTATTTCCTTACCCTGAGACGGCAGCTGCGCCACCGACAATTTCTGAAATTTCTTGTGTGATTGCCGCCTGTCGCGCTTTGTTGTACTTCAGCTGCAATCCCTCAATGATGTCGCCCGCGTTATCCGTTGCCGACTTCATCGCCATCATCTTCGCCGCCATTTCGCAGGCAAAGTTCTCAACCGCACCACGATAAACCTGCGACTCGATGTAGCGCATCAAAACGTCATCGAGCAGTTCGCCGGCATCGGGCTCGTAAATGTAGTCCCAGTGATCCTGCAGATCTTCTGTGTCATGGCCAATGCCGCTGGCCGGAAGCAGTTGCTTGACTTCGGGCTTCTGCGTCATTGAGTTGACGAATTCGTTGTGCACCAGGAACAGGCGATCTATTTTTCCTTCGCTGTAGGCGTCCAGCATGATCTTGATCGAACCGATCAGCTCATTGACGCTGGGCTTGTCACCGAGATGCGTCGCCGTGCCAAGAACCTTGCCGCCGAGGCGCCGGAAGAACGCAACAGCCTTTGCGCCAACCAGCGACAGGTCCACTTCGACGTTTTTCGACTGCCAGTCCGACAGTTCGCCGATCATGGTCTTGAACAGGTTGGCGTTGAGGCCACCGCAAAGGCCACGATCGGTCGAGATCACGATGTAACCGACGCGTGTGACTTCACGCTCCGTCAAATACGGGTGCTTGTAGTCCGGATTGGCGTGCGCCAGGTGGCCAACGACACGACGAATACGCTCGGCGTACGGGCGCGATGCTTCCATCTGCTTTTGTGCTTTTCGAATCTTACTCGCGGCGACTTTTTCCATCGCGCTCGTAATCTTCTGCATATTCTTTACAGAAGCGATCTTCGACCGGATTTCCTTTTCACCCGCCACGGCTTAGTAGGCCCCTTTCGTAGCGAAGGCTTCGCAGATCTTCTTCAGGCTCGCGGCAACGTCGTCGTTGTAATCACCGGACTTGTTGATCGAATCCAGAGTGTCGCCATGATTCGCGCGCGCGAAGTCATGCAGCGCCGCTTCGTACGTGACAACTTTGTCTACCGGAACCTTGTCGATGAAGCCCTCGTTAACCGCGAACAGCGACAGGCCCATCTCCGCAACCGACAGCGGTGAATACTGCTTCTGCTTCATCAGTTCGGTGGCGCGTGCACCGCGTTCCAACTGTGCGCGTGTTGCTGCGTCAAGATCTGAAGCGAACTGTGCGAAGGCCGCGAGCTCGCGATACTGGGCAAGCGCCAGTCGTACACCGCCACCGAGCTTCTTGATAATTTTTGTCTGTGCAGCACCGCCGACGCGAGATACCGACAGACCGGCGTTAATGGCAGGACGGATGCCGGCGTTGAAGAGATCGGACTCGAGGAAAATCTGGCCGTCGGTAATCGAGATGACGTTGGTCGGTACGAAAGCCGATACGTCACCGCCCTGCGTTTCGATGATCGGCAAAGCTGTCAGCGAACCGGTTTTGCCTTTGACCTTACCGCCTGTAATTCTCTCGACGTAGTCGACGTTGACCCGTGAGGCGCGCTCCAGCAAACGGGAATGCAAGTAGAAAACGTCACCCGGATACGCTTCGCGACCTGGTGGACGGCGCAGCAACAATGATACCTGGCGGTAGGCCCAGGCCTGCTTGGTCAGGTCGTCAAACACGATCAGCGCGTCTTCGCCCTTGTCGCGGAAGTACTCACCCATTGATGTGCCGGCGTACGGTGCAATGTATTGCATTGCAGGGCTGTCGGCGGCGGCGGCGGCCACGATGATCGTGTGTGCGAGCGCGCCTTCTTCTTCGAGCTTCCTTACAACGCCTGCGATCGACGAGGCTTTTTGACCGATAGCGACGTAGATGCACTTCACGCCTGTCCCGCGCTGGTTGATGATCGCGTCAACAGCAACAGCCGTTTTCCCTGTCTGACGATCGCCAATAATCAACTCGCGTTGACCGCGGCCGATTGGCACCATCGCGTCGATGGACTTCAGTCCGGTTTGTACCGGCTGATTCACTGACTGGCGCTCGATAACGCCCGGTGCGACCTTTTCGATGGGCGCGGACAGCTTCGTGTCGATAGGACCTTTGCCATCAATCGGGTTGCCGAGTGCGTCGACCACACGTCCCAGCATCGCTTCACCGATAGGCACTTCAAGAATACGACCGGTCGTCTTGACCGTGTCGCCTTCCGAAATATGTTTGTAATCACCGAGGACAACGGCACCGACTGAATCCTGCTCGAGGTTCAGCGCCATGCCGAAGGTGTTCTGCGGGAACTCGAGCATTTCGCCGTAACGTGCATCGGCAAGACCGTGTATGCGAACGATACCGTCGGTAACCGCGATAACGGTTCCCACATCGCGCGCTTCCGCGGACGCTTCAAAGTTCTCGATACGCTCTTTAATCAGCGTGCTGATTTCAGAAGCTTTAAGTGCCATTTCCTATTCCTCTATGTTTCGAAGGCAGAGCCGATAGGCTCCAGCCCTTTCTTATTTGATCAGCGCGGTGGCGAGGCCGTTTAGCCTCGCCCGTAGCGATCCGTCAATTACAACATCGCCGGCGCGTATCACTGCACCGCCAATCAGGTTCTTATCTATTGCTGTCTCGATACGCACATCGCGTCCGAGTCGTGCTTTCAACGCCGCTGCTATCTCGGCGATCTGTGTCTTGTTGAGTTCGGTGGCCGACGTCACCGTCGCATCCACGCTGTTCTCTACGTCGGCCTTCAGCGCCTCGAAATGGGCTGAAATTTCCGGCAACACAGCGGTTCGGCCATTCTCCAGCAGCACTTTCACGAAATTCGTTCCGTGCGCGTCTTTGCCCGCAAGCGTGGTTGCCCCCGCCTTCGCAAACAGGCCCGTCAGGAACTCGAGGCGCTTTGCATTGTTGAGCGCAGGATTGCGGAGAAACTCGACCAGACCTTTATCCGCCAGTAACTGCCCCGCGATGAGCAGGGATTCCGACCACGCCGCCAACGCGCCCGCGTTGTTCGCCAGATCAAAAATCGCCGTTGCGTAGGGTCGCGCTACTGTGTTGTTGTCAGCCATGCGTCTCTAGAGCTCCTGAGCCAGCTTGCCCAGAATGTCGGCGTGCGCCTTGCTGTCGATTTCGCGCAGCAGGATTTTCTCGGCACTCGCGATCGCAATGGCGGATACCTGGCCACGCAGTTCTTCACGAGCCCGGTTCGACTCCTGCTCGATTTCTGCTTTCGCCGCAACGAGCTGGCGTTCACGTTCCTTGACGCCATCCGCTTTCCCGGCCGCCACGATTTCGTTTGCACGCGCGTTTGCCTGATCGAGAATGCCGGTTGCCTGCTTGCGCGCTTCAGCGACAATTTCGTCCGCCTCAGCCGCCGCTTTGACGAGCGCCTCTTTGCCTTTGTCGGCAGCGGCAAGACCTTCTTCGATCTGCTTTTGGCGCTCTTCGATGGCTTCGATTATTAGCGGCCACAGATATTTGGCACACAATGCGACAAATATGATCATCGCGATTGTCTGGCCAATAATAGTAGCGTTTAGATTCACACGGTCCTCCTAAAAGAAGAAGCGTCCGCGCCACTCGCGCGGCGCAACAGCTGTTCTCGGATCTGTCCTATTTAGCCTGCAACTGGTTGCAGAGCATCACGCAACTGACCCACGAACGGGTTAGCAAAGGCGAAGAACAATGCAATACCGACGCCAATCATCGCGACAGCGTCGAGCAGAGCGACGACGAGGAACATCTTCGTTTGCAACATCGGCGCGAGTTCCGGCTGACGCGCCGCGCCCTCAAGGAAGCGACCACCGAGCAAGCCCATGCCAATACCTACGCCGAGTGCGCCGAGGCCAATCAAAAGTGCGACAGCAATCGCCGTAAAGCCAATAACAGTTTCCATCAAAATCTCCTACAAAGGATCAGTTCTAACTTGTTGAAATTAAAAGATATGTCGAATCAGTGCTTCTCTGATGCCAGACTTAAATACACTACGGTCAACATCATGAAAATAAAGGCCTGAAGCAAAACAATTAATACGTGGAATGCGGCCCAAAGGAGATGGGCGACGCCGCCCAGAGCACCGATGAAGAGATTTCCAGCGAACATGAGTGCAATCAGGATAAAAATTAGCTCGCCGGCAAACATGTTGCCGAAAAGTCGCAATGAGAGAGACAGCGGTTTTGCGAATAGCGCTACAAACTCCAGGATCAAATTGAACAGCATAATAAGCGGGGCGGCCAGAGCTGCCTTTCCTTTAAACGACGGCGTTATCGGATGCATCATGAGATCCTGAAACAGCGCAGTCGGCCCTTTGGCCTTATGGGTGTAATAAAGAATCAACCCAAACACGGCGAAAGACATGCCGAAAGTAACATTGACGTCCGTCGTCGGAACGACTTTCATGTAGGGGATACCAAACACCCACTGCGCAAGCACGACGGGGATCCAGTCAACCGGCACTAAGTCCATCAGATTCATCAGGAAAACCCAAACGAAGACCGTCAAAGCCAAAGGTGCTATCAGTCGGCTCGTACCGTGAAAAGTGTCCTTTACGCTCTTGTTTACGCCATCGACGACAATCTCGATCGCAGCCTGGAACTTGGTGGGCTTCGCAACCGACGACCGCTTCGCTACGCTTCGAAATGACAAGTAGAAAATCAGACCCAGGAAAACGGACCAGAACATCGAGTCGACATTAATTGTCCAGAAATTTCCGGCGCACTGGTTCCAAACCCACTCGCCCGTTTCCGCCTTGCAGACCTGAAGGTTCTGCAGATGGTGGGTGATATACTCCGCAGAGGTTTGTGGGCCGTGTCCGCCTTCAGCTGCCATTCTGATGTTCCGTATCCGTTTCTTGTCCGCTACGCATCAAGAACCCAAACAGGGTCACGAACTGCGTCGCAATAAATCCTGCAAAAAGTGCCGCTGCCGAGAGCGGCCTGACCAGCGTGAACACAAGACTGAACAACAGTACCGTGAGCGCCAGTTTTCCTATTTCGCCTATCCAGGCTGCGTTGATCAATGCAGCAGCTCCTGGATTTCTGCGCGGCACCGAAAGCCTTAAAGCCAGAAAAGCATTCGGGATGAGACAGATCAGACTTCCCAGCAGCGCCGAATAACCGGCCACCTTGTCGAATACCAACCAGAGAACCGCGGTCAGGGCCATTCCGGTCAAAAACTGCCACATCAGCACCCGGGGAATAGTGAGATCCATTTCTCTATGCCTCCGGCACTAAAAACGCCACTTCCGACGGCATAACCGGCGGTGGGTGGCGCGTGTGGTTTTTTTATCCAGGCGGGCCTTGCTGAGCGTGCGCATTATAGTGGCAGGCCCCATACATGGCAATACAAAGAGGGCGTTTTGGCGGCCTTTTTGGGGGACTTTTTCCGTAGATTTTAAGGGTTTCCCGTGAATTCCTGTCATTGCGACACGGCGCACATCTGCTGTGCTGCTGAACGGGTATATATGGGCAGTATTTATCGGATTGGGCCCGAAATGCTGCTAATTGCTTCAGAATCCATCCGCTCAAATCGGGCGTTGAACGACGTCGTGCGGGAAATGAGTTTCACATTGAGCTCTTTTGCAAAGCCCTCGACGCTTGCCGAGCTCATGTCCGGCCAGTCGCGACGTATTGTGCTGCTCACCGACCTCGACCTGACGGAACAGACTGTTCAGTCATTGCGTGCCGCTGCTGCCCGCATCCAGTTTGGCGTCATCATAGCTGCAGATCGTGCAAAGCTACGCAGCGCCAAGCAGGCCGAGCTCGTCGAACAGCTTTCGAACTTCGACAATATTGAGTGGGTTGGCAAAGAATTCAATTTCGATCGCCTGAGTAGCTCGGCGCGACGCTGCCGCCGCCGCATGCTGCGCGTTTCGCGTCAGGAAGTGGAAAACGCCATTGAAAACCGCGAGTTCGTGCTGCGTTACCAACCCAAAGTTGAGCGCACGTCCGGAACTGAGTGGTTGACGCGTGAAGCCGAGGCGCTGGTGCGCTGGCATCACCCCAGGCACGGCCTGATGGGCCCGCTGGAGTTTTTGCCGGAAACCGAGGCCTTCGGCCTGATGTCCAGGCTCAGTGAATATGTGCTTCGAGATGCCACCCGGCAACTGGTCGCCTGGCAGGACACTGGCATTCAGCTGAATTCTTGCATCAATCTCGCCTCCAGCCAGTTAGGTGACCCAATGTTGGCGGAGAATTACGCTGCGATCGTCAAAGAATCCGGGCTCGAGTGTTCTCGCTTCACCTTTGAGGTCGTTGAACAGGATCTTACTGATCCCGATGCGCCGCATTTGCAGATGCTCAAAGCTCTACGTAAACAGGGGTTTCGAATTTGTCTTGACGATTTTCGTGTTGCCTCGTCGTCGCTCAGCACCTTTGAAAAGATGCCCTTCGACGAAATCAAGATTCACGCCTCCGCATTACGACGCGCGCAGAAAGACCGCATCGCCCTGACCGTGCTGGCGGCTGTAACGGGACTTGCTCACAATCTCGGCATGTCCGTGTGCGCCGAAGGCGTCGAAGATCGAGAAACTTTCGAGTTCCTGAAAACAATCGAGTGCGACAAGATGCAGGGCTTCCTGATTTCAGAAGCAGTCATTCCAAGCATCATCCGCCGCGTGTACTCCGCGAAAGAACTGACCCACAACGAAGAAGTCGCCTAGCCCCTCTAAAGGGGTCAGAGCCCTTTTTGAGAAAAGGGCTCTGACCCCTTTAGAGGGAGGTAGAGGAAGGTAGGTGGAGGGCGGCGTGCTTAGCGGAGGTGTTTCAGGATGCCGTCGAGTTCATCGAGGCTGTTGTACCGAATGACGACCTGGCCAGCGCCCTTGGCCGTGTGATCCACACTGACTTTCGCTCCCAGCTTCTCTGATATTTCAATCTCGAGACGTCGGATATCGGCGTTCTGGGCCGGGGTCTTTTTCTGCGGCTTGGCCGTTTCACCGCCCTGAATGCGCCGGATGAGTTTCTCGGTGTCACGAACAGAGAGGCCTTTCTTGATCACTTGCCGCGCAGCATCGAGCTGTTGCGCCGGGTTCGAAATCGCGAGCAGCGCGCGAGCGTGTCCCATTTCGAGTTGGCGATCTTCCAGCAAAGGCTTTACCTTTTCGGAGAGATCCTGCAATCGCAGCAAATTACTAACCGATGCACGCGAACGGCCAACCGCTTTTGCCGCCTCCGCGTGGGTGAGGTCAAACTCGCGAATAAGTCGATCCAGCGCTCGCGCTTCCTCGAGTGGATTCAGATTCTCGCGCTGAATGTTCTCGATGAGAGACATCGCGATCGCCGCTTCGTCGGGAACATCACGAATCACGGCTGGAATTTCTGCAAGACCCGCCATTTGTGCTGCACGCCAGCGGCGCTCACCGGCAATAATCTCGTAGCGCTGCACGCCGTCTTTCTTGCTGATGGGCCGCGCCACAATAGGTTGTACGACGCCCTGCGCCCGGATCGAATCCGCCAACTCCTCGAGCGTGTCCTGACGCATATCTACGCGCGGCTGATACTGACCGCGCTGCAGGTGCTCAACCGGAAGGTTTTTGAGGCCGTCGTTACTCACCGGCTCAACGGACTCAGGCCTGGAAACAGCAACGGTCGGTTTGGTCAGCAGTGCATCGAGGCCGCGGCCTAGTCTTTTCTTGGGTGACATACCTTTTCCTAAACGGCCTCTGCCATGCGATCGTCTTCACGTCGCAATACTTCTCCGGCTAACGCCAGATAGGCGATCGCACCGCGCGACGCCCGATCGTGAATCAGCACCGGCACACCAAAGCTGGGCGCTTCGGCCAGGCGTATGTTGCGTGGCACCACAGTGCGGAATACCTTGCGGTCAAAATGTTCAATGAGCTGCATCGAAACTTCGTTTGAAAGATTCACGCGCGGATCAAACATGGTTCGAAGGATGCCATACATCTCGAGCTTCGGATTCACCGAATCGCGAACCTGTTCTATCGTACGCAGCAATGAACTGAGCCCTTCCAATGCATAATATTCACACTGCATTGGAATCAGCACGCCGTCCGCTGCCGTAAGCGCATTGATCGTCAGCATGTTTATCGACGGCGGACAATCAATAAGGATGAAATCGTAAAGCCCGGTGACCGGAGCCAGCGCTTTCTTAAGTTTCATCTCGCGGCCGATCTCCTGCAGGAGATTCACTTCGGCCAGAGTCAGATCCTCGTTACCCGGAAGTACAGCGAAGCCGCCCTGCGGCGCCGAGATGATCGTGTCGGCCGCGGTCGCTTCGCCTAGCAGGACTTCGCACGCGGAATTCTCAACTTCCATCTTGTTGATACCGCAACCCATGGTCGCATTGCCCTGCGGATCCATATCGACCAGCAATACCCGCCGTTGCGTCGCCGCTAACGACGCAGCCAGATTGACGCAGGTCGTGGTCTTACCCACTCCGCCTTTCTGGTTAGCTACGGCTATGATTCGTGTCATCGGATCCTGCTTAGTTCGTACTTTTTCGTCTCAACAGCACAGCGTGCCGCGACCCCTGTTCAAGGCCAGGCACGGTTAGCTCCGTTACTGCGTGACTCCACGGAAGTCTTTTCAAATCTTCTAGTTCTTCTTCCGGGTAGCGACCTTTCATCGCTACAAACACCCCGTTCTCTCCTACGTGGTGCCCGGCTATCTCCACGAGTCGCGGCAATCCTGCCAGCGCTCGGGCAATTACGGTATCAAAGCCATGGCCGGGTGCATAGTCCTCCCCCCTGGCTCGATGCGCCGCAACGTTCTCCAAACCCAGCAAACCGGCCACGTGCTGCACGAACATAATCTTCTTCAGGTTGCTGTCGAGCAGTGTGAACTGACGTTCGGGTTGCACAATCGCGAGCGGCAGCCCCGGAAAACCGGGGCCGGTACCGACATCAAGCACGGTATTGCCTTCAAGCATCGGCGCGACGACCAGGCAGTCGAGCAGGTGCGAGGTGATCATCTCGTCGCGATTTCGAATCGCGGTCAGGTTCACCTTGCGGTTCCACTTATCGAGTTCCTGGATCAGGGTCTCGAGTTTTTCCGCAGTACCGCGCGGAAACGACAGGTCGAGTCCATCAAGAGCCGCTTGTATCTGCTTCGTCAATCGTCAACCAGGTGTTGTTGAAAAAACAGCACAGTCGCCTGTTGATAGACATCTACGTTTTCGCGCTTGCGATAGCCGTGGCCTTCGTTCATTGCGTTCATGTACCAGACCAAGTGCCCGTCAGTGCGCAAGGCCTCGACCATCTGCACGGCCTCCGTAACCGGTACGCGCGGATCGTTCTCACCCTGAACAATAAACATCGGCACATCGATCCGGCTGACATTGTTCAAAGGGCTGATCTTCTGCAGGTGCTCGCGCATTTCTGGATCACGTTCGTCACCGTACTCAGCGCGCCGCAAATCGCGACGGTAGTCCTGCGTGTTTTCAAGAAAAGTTACGAAGTTGCTGATGCCCACTATATCGACCACAGCCTTTAAGCGATCGCTGTAGTGCACCGCGCTCGCCAGCACCATGTAGCCGCCGTAACTTCCACCAATGACAGCGACGCGGTTTTCGTCCAGATCAGGTTGCGTCGCAATCCAGTCCAGCAAAGCGCCGATATCTTTGACGCTATCTTCGCGCTGGAATCCATTGTCCAGCCCTGTGTAGGTCTTGCCATAACCGGTCGAGCCGCGCACGTTCGGCAGTATCACTGCTGCGCCCAGTTTTTCGAGCCACATCTGGTAGCTGCTGTTGAACGCCGGTCGCGACTGACTCTCGGGCCCACCATGAATCACAATGATGACCGGGCGCGGTCCCGCGGCGCGCGGTTTGTAAATCCAGGCAGGAATTTGTCGCGGCGCATCGCCGTCCTTATCGAAGGTCGGATAACGGATCAGCTCCGGCGTCCTGAATGCCGTTGTGTCCAGCCCGCCGACTTCGCTTTCCGTCCAGCGCGTCAGCGCATTATAGGTCAGCGTTTTCTCGTCCAGGTCGAGCACGAAGGCGTCGCTGGGCGTTTGGGCGGTATTCAAAGTCATCGCGAGACGGCGATCATCGGGACTGAATTGCAGATGGTCCACCAGCCCGGTCGGGATCGAGTCGACTTTCCGGTAGGCGCGTGTTTTTGTGTCCAACAAGTACAGCTGGGACCGACCATCTTCGTTCGAGGTAAACGCGATTTGCCGACGGTCATTGCTCATGACGGCGCCTGAAACATTCCACGGAATGTCGCCGGTGACGAGCTGCGGAATGCTATCGGGCTTGTTCGACTGCCAGGCGAGGCTTTCGAACTTGCCGCCCTGATCAGTAATGAACCATATGCCGTCGTTGTCGTCATCAAAGCCGACCGGGTAATTGACACTCATATTGTCGGACCCGCCCGCGAGCATCCGGACTGCCCCGGTGTCCAGGTCGACGAGGTGGAGCCGCGAATCCGAAACAGAAACGTAATTCATCGCCAGCAACTTGCTTCCCGTCAAAGAGAACTCCGCCGGCCCCCACCAGCTGCCATCCTGGGACTCGAGGATCATTTTGGCGCCGTCGGACTCTTCAGGATCCATGATCCAGATGTCATTCGAGGCACCATTGCGACGGGTGCTTTGGAAAGCTACCCGCGCGCCAAGCCGATCCCATACGGGAGCGCCGTTTCTGGATTCGCCGTCCGTGAGCATCCTGGCGTCGCCACTGTCCGGGTCAAACTTGAATATCTGGTTGAATTCACTGCCACCCGCGTCGCGCATGAAGAGCATGTCCCGGCGTCCCGGTTGGCGCTTCACGCCGCTGATAGGCTCGTCATAGAACGTGACTTGCCGGCGCGCCCCGAGCGGCATATCGACTCGATGCAGCGAAACGACATCGCGAAAAACCGTCGTAACGAACAGGCCCTTGCCGTCGCTCGTCCAGCTCGCAAAATTCGCATAGCGTACATTCTGAAAACGATTCAGGCTGTCGACGATATCGGCAGGAATTTCCGGAATGTCTTCAAGTACCAGGTTGCCGTTATTCAGGGTGCGGCGATCGACGTCGGCAACGGCCAGGGCCGGCAGTAACAGCAAAACTGTCAGCGTTAAGTGTTTACGCAACGAGCAAGGCCATGAAGTCATCAACAGCCGTTGTCGCGAGTTTATCTCTATCTGTACAGAGTGCATTGAGCTTGTCCCATTGTTTGGCCGCCAGTTTCGGCGACACGCTGTCCACGAATTTCTTCTTCAGCACGGGAATGCCTTCTTCACGCCGTTCGCGATGCCCGATGGGGAAATCCACAGCGATGCGATCAGTACTCGTGCCGTCTTTGAAGAATACCTGTACCGCATTGCCGATGTAGCGCAATTCCGGATCGAAGTAGTCTTTCGTGTACTGCTCGTTTTCGGTCACTGCCATCTTGTCGCGCAGCGCGTCAATGCGCGGATCGCTGGCCACACCGTCCTCATAATCTGCGGCGGTCAGGCGGCCGAAAATCAGCGGCACCGCAACCATGTACTGAATGCAGTGATCGCGATCCGCCGGATTATCGAGTGGCCCGGTTTTATCGATGATGCGCACACCGGCTTCCTGGGTTTCGATCACGATTTTCTCGATCTCGTCGATGCGATCTTTGACTTCCGCGTGCAGGGTCATCGCCGCTTCCACTGCTGTCTGTGAGTGAAATTCCGCCGGGTAGGAGATCTTGAAGAGCACATTTTCCATGACGTAGGTACCGTAGGGCCGCTGGAACTTGAACTCCTTGCCCTTGAATAGCACGTCGTAATAACCCCAGGTCTTGGCTGTCAGCGCCGAGGGATAACCCATCTCGCCGGTCATTGCGATCAACGCAAGTCGCACGCCGCGACTCGTCGCGTCACCGGCCGCCCAGCTCTTGCGCGAACCCGTGTTCGGCGCATGACGGTAGGTTCGCAGCGAGCAGCCATCGACCCAGGCATTGGATACGGCGTTGAGTACGGTATCGCGATCGCCGCCCAACATGCGCGTCACAACGGCCGTTGTCGCTATCCGAACCAACAGCACATGATCGAGACCCACGCGGTTATAACTGTTCTCCAGGGCGAGTACGCCCTGAATTTCGTGCGCCATGATCGCGGCCGTCAGCACGTCTTTCATCGTCAAAGGTGCTTTGCCTTTCGCCCGCGCCTGGCGACTCAGGTAGTCGGCTGTCGCGAGAATGCCGCCGAGATTGTCGGACGGATGACCCCACTCGGCGGCCAGCCAGGTGTCGTTGAAGTCCAGCCAGCGATTCATCGCACCGATGTTGAATGCAGCCAATACCGGATCAAGTTCGTAGGAGGTGCCCGGAACGCGTGCTCCACCGGATAACGTTGCGCCGGGAACTACCGGTCCCATGAGCTTCGTGCAGGCCGGATAGTCCAGTGCCTGGAAGCCGCAGGCGAGTGTATCCATGAGGCAGTAGTGTGCGGTTTCGAAAGCGAGCTCGCTGTCGACTTGGTAGTTGCAAACATAGTCGGCGATATCGACAAGGGCTTGATCCCAGTCGGCGCGTTTCGCCGAGCGGTTGATGACGTTGGACATTCAGGTCTCCGTAAGGTCTTTGCTGTTCGCGTTACTGGCGGTCGGCAATGGCAACCCAGTCCTGCAAACCTGGGCCGATGTAATCCGCCGCCGGGCGAATCAGTTTGTTATTGGAACGTTGCTCCATGATATGAGCGGCCCAGCCGGTGATTCGCGAACAGACAAATATCGGCGTGAACAAATAGGTGGGAATGCCCATGAAGTGATACACGCTGGCTGCAAAAAAGTCGGCGTTGGCGAATAGCTTCTTCTCATCCCACATGACCTTTTCAACGGCTTCAGACACGGGGTACAGGGTCGTGTTGCCGACGTCTTTCGCCAATGCTTTCGACATCTTCTTGTTGACGGCATTACGCGGGTCAGACGTTGTGTAGACGCGATGTCCGAATCCCATGATGAGCTCTTTGCGCTCCAGCATGCCAAGCACGCCCTTGGTCGCTTCTTCGGGTGTCTTGAATTTCGAAATCAGGGCCATCGCCGCTTCATTTGCGCCGCCATGCAGTGCGCCGCGCAATGCACCGATCGCGCCGGTGACAGCCGAGTGCATGTCGGACAACGTGCCGGTAATGACGCGGCCCGCAAATGTTGATGCGTTGAATTCATGTTCGGCATACAGGATCAATGTCGTGTCCAGCGATTTTCGGTGCAGCTCCTTGGGTGGCTCGTCATGCAGGAGGTGCAGGAAGTGTCCTGCGATGCTGTCGTCATCCGTCATCGTTTCGATACGCACGCCGTCCGTATGAAAGCGGTGCCAGTACAGCAACATCGATGGCAGGCACGAAAGCAGGCGGTCCGCGACTTTGTTCTGATTCGAAAAATCACCCTCGGGCTCAACGTTGCCGAGGAACGACACACCGGTACGCAGTACGTCCATCGGGTGAGCATTCCCAGGCACCATTTCGAGTACGGTTTTCAGCGAGTCGGGCAGCCCTCGGTTCGCTTTGATCTTTGCTATGTAAGTGTCGAGTTCAGTTTGCGTTGGCAATTTTCTGTGCAGCAACAGGTGAGCGACTTCTTCAAAGCACGCATTCTCTGCCAGGTCATAAATATCGTAGCCGCGATAGGTGAGACCCGCGCCTTCTTTGCCGACCGTACACAGACTCGTCGAACCTGCCGTTACACCCGCCAGACCACCTGTCTTAGCACCTGCTGCCATTACTTTTCTCCACTATCGCGCCCCTGATTTCGAAACAGGGTGTCGAGTTTGTCTTCGTATGCCTGGTAGCCGAGTACATCGTAGAGCTCCATGCGCGTCTGCATTTTATCGACGACGCCTTTTTGCGTGCCGTCGTTTTTTAACGCTGTGTAAACACTGAGCGCCGCAGCCGACATCGCGCGAAACGCGCTCAGCGGATACAGCGTCATGGCGACACCGACTCCGGCCAATTCCCCAGTCGTAAAGAGCGGCGTTTTTCCGAACTCGGTCAGGTTCGCCAATACCGGTACCTTAATCACGTCGGTGAATTCGCGATATTCCTCTAATGTGGTAAGTGCTTCGGCGAAAATCATGTCCGCGCCGGCCTCAACGTAAGCGGCCGCCCGCTCGATCGCGGCCTGCTGACCTTCGACTGCGTGTGCGTCCGTGCGCGCCATAATGACGAATTGATCGTCAATCCGGCCGTCAACGGCGGCCTTCAAACGATCGCACATCTCATTGGATGCAACGAGAGCCTTGCCCGGCCGGTGTCCACACCGCTTTTCGGCGACCTGGTCCTCGAGGTGGCAACCGGCGGCGCCCGCCCAGGTCATCTCGCGTATCGTGCGGCCGATCATGAACGCTCCACCCCAGCCGGTGTCGGCATCGACCAGCAAGGGAAGATCGGTGGCAGATGCGATGCGGCGGATGTCCTCGCAAACGTCGTTGAGGGTGGTCATCGCGAGGTCCGGCAAGCCGAAGGAAGCATTCGCGACACCCGCACCCGACAGATAAATGGCTTTGAAGCCCGCTCGCTCAGCAAGCAGTGCCGTGTAAGCGTTGATGGTGCCAGCGATTTGCAGCGGGGTTTCGGCCTGCAAAGCCGCGCGGAATCGAGCTCCTGCGCTCATGGGAAGTCCTCTGAGGTGGCCCGGTTTTAATACATATTAAAACTTTCGGGGGCGTGAATTCTAAACCACCGGAGGGCCGTTTCCCAAATTGAGCGTTGTGGAAAAAGATAGTGCCCGTCAGGAGATTTCGACAACCACGCGACCGGTCACCGTGCCGTCGATGTAGGCCTGGAACGCGTTGGGCAATTCGTCGAAGGAAATGGTCTTGTGGCCGATCGTATCGAGGTGCTGCGGTTTCAGGTCGCCGCCGATCCTTGCCCAGACAGCGCGCCGCAAATTACGCGGCGTGTCTACCGAGTTGATGCCGAGCAAACACACCGCCCGTAATATGAAGGGCAGTACTGTGGTTTTTAAGCCGATGCCCGCCGCGAGACCGATGCTCGCGATATTGCCGCCGTAGTCGACCGTCCGCGTGAGCCAGGTCAGGTAGTCGCCGCCGAGGTTGTCGATCGCGCCGCCCCACTCCGCTTTTTCCATCGGTCGCTTGCCGAGGTCGATTTTGCTGCGCAGCAAAATGCGCTGCGCTCCAATTTCTCGCAAGTAGGCCTCTTCGGTCGCTTTGCCGGTCAGCGCCGCGACTTCGTAACCGCGCCCCGCCAACATGTCGATCGCAATGCTGCCGACGCCGCCGGTAGCCCCGGTGACAACGATCGCACCGCCGTCCGGCGATTGCCCGTTTTGTTCCATGCGATGTATCGCAAGCGCCGCGGTGTATCCGGCGGTGCCGAGCTGCATCGCCTGAAACGCCGAGATACCTTGAGGGATGGCGACCAGGCTCTTGCTGTCGACCCGCGCGTACTCCGAGTAACCGCCATCGACAGTCTCGCTAAGACCGCAGCCGTTCACGAGCACTTCAGTGCCGGCTTTGAACTCATCGTCGTCCGAGCTTTCGACGACGCCGGCGAGATCGATGCCGCCGTTAAGTGGATAGCGTCTGAGTATTTTTCCGGAGCCTGTCGCCGCGAGCGCATCCTTGAAGTTAATCGTCGAATGCGTGACGCGAACAACAACGTTGCCCTCGGTCAGGTCATCGAGGCTCAGGTCCTGAAAGCCGGCAACAATCTTGCCATCGACTTCGTTGATTCTGTAGGCGCGAAAACGATCCATTACTGCTCCTGTTTCTTGAGTCGCTGCAGCCAGGACACCAGCCCCTTTGCATTCAGCACAATATCGATTTCGAGGATGGACTGCAGCGCTGCATCATCGCCCTTAAAGCCATGAGCACGCGCGCGTGATTTCAGGTGTGTGTCCATGGCCGATAGTATGCGCTCGAACCTGTCATCGGCATCCTTGTTTGCCAGCGCCATATCAGCGTAGGCGCTGATACCCGCATGCATATCCGCAGCCAGCCGATCAAGATCACGCACGCGACTGTAATGCGTCAGGTACAGCTGTTCGGGATTGCAGGCCATAATCCGATCAACAGACACGTGTGCCGCATCCGGGTCAAAGTGCGTTGGCGTCGAGGTCGGAAATATGAACTCACCTGCCGCCGTATCAAGCTCACGGTAGGAAACACCAAAGCTGTCGCCGGTAAAAACACCGCGCGCTGTGGGATCGTTCAGGCTGTAGTGATGCAGGGCATGGCCTTCGGTGTACAGCGTTTGCAGCGCCCGTCCCTTGAGTTCAAACCGTTGCTCATCGTCGGCAACATCACACCGCGATTCGTCGATCGGCAGGATGTCACCGTACAGCTTTCTTGTGGCCTCTACACCATAGACGGCCTCGGTTCCGGCGATCAGTCTTGCGGGGTCGACCATATGTGCAACGCCGCGCGGGTGCACAACACAACGCGCGTTCGGCAATGCCTGCATGAGCAAGCCCGCACCGCCCGCGTGATCCAGGTGGATGTGGGTAAGGAAGACGTAATCGACATCGCCAACGTCAAGATTGTGCTGTTGCAGTGCATCGAGCAGCAACGGCACGCTGTCGTTATTGCCGGTGTCCACGAAGGCGGCACGACCGCCCTCGATAATCAGGTGACTGGCATCCTGCAGGGGTCGTGCGTATTCGGTATCGATGGCGCTGATGCCATCGTTCAGCCGGGTGATGCGTGCGCGGTGGCCGGGCAAGCCCTACTCGGGTTTAGTCGTTTCGAGACCGTCGAGGCTCGCGAAATACTTTGCGAGTTTGGCAACATCCTCTTCTGCAATCATCGCCGCCTGCGCACCCATGACAGGTTCGCTGCGCGAACCATCGCGATAGCTCTTGAGGGCGCGCAACAGGTAATCCTCGTGCTGGCCGGCAATTGTCGGCCATTCAGCGTTGACGCTGATGCCGTTCTTGCCATGGCAGGCGGCACAGACCGCGGCCTTATCAAAGACTGCAGACTCGGAACCTCCCGCGGCTACGGTATCGCCGCCGATGCTGGCGAGGTAGGCAGCAACATCTTCGATGTTCTGGTCCGACAGGCTGCTAGCCTGACCAACCATCGTTGGGTGCTGGCGTGTTTCATTGCGATAACCCTTCAGCGCCGTAACGATGTAGGCCGCCTTTTGTCCGCCAAGCTTGGGCACGCGGTAGGACGGGTAAGCGTTGCGATAGCCCTCGATGCCATGACACCCAAGACAGGTGTAGCCGAGCTCTTTGCCGGCCTCGGCGTCGCCGCTGGCGAGCGCTGTCTGCGCGAATATTACGCTGATAAGTAACAATGCCGCAGCGATGCTTGTGGAGTTAGTGTTCATATTTATTTGGTTTTTCAGTAGGTTAACGGCCCAAGGCACGGCCCCGGAACTGTGCGTGGCCGCTATGGTAGTGGCTGTTGGGGCGGAATTCTAGCCATGACACGCAGTCTCTAAGGTACAGCGTGGTAGCATCGCCCCGATCCTGCCACCGAAATGAAGGAATTCCCGTGAAAAAAAGCGTCCTCGCGTTGCTACTGCTTGCCGTCCTGATAATCATCGTCTCGCCCGGGATCCTCGGCAAACTGGCGGAAGACAGTGTGGGTGAAAACCTGAACTGGGCTGCCAGGGAAAGTGGCGAACTGGTCGTTACAACAACGGGTTTCGAGCGCGGCTGGTTCGTCTCCGAAGGCCAGCATCGTATCGAGCTTAGCAAAGACGGCTTTCTCTCTGCGGTAACGGCAGCTGCCGGCGATGGCGGTGACCAGGCGCTGCCTGTGCTGTTGATCGACACGCGCATAGACCATGGCCTGATTCCAGTGACGTCAATGAGCCGCGAAGAAGGTTCGTTGAGTCCCGGACTCGGCAGCGCGGTCTCAACGCTGAGCATTGAGCTTGCGCCAGGCGAAACCGTGCTCCTGCCGGGCACGATCTACAGCAAGGTCGGTCTCGGTGGCGGGCTCGATTCGCATTACGTCGTTACGGCGGGAACCCGAGCCGTCGATGGCGGTGAGGTTACCTGGCAGCCAACGACCATTAATGTCGCGTCCGACCCGAAAACCGGCAGGGTGAAGTTCGACGGTGACGTTGGCACGATGACCTTTGGCAATGATCAGCAGGTGGTTTCAATCGACAGCCTGACTTTCAGTGGCGTGCAGACAGAAACCCGTTACGGATTCAACGTGGGCGACTTCGATATGGCCATGGGCGCTATGAATGTCACCGTGGGCGGAGCGACTACCGGTGGCATGCAGGGGTTTACGGTTAATGGCACGACTGCCGTCAACGACGAAAAAGCTGAGGGCGAGCTTCGCTTCGAGATTAGCGGCCAGACCATCCCGGGCTTTGGCGACGTCGCTGTTATCGCGAACCTCTCTTTTGGCGGCCTCGATGCGGCCGCTCTCGGGCTGATCGGTGAGCGCCTTGAGGAACAGTACGGTTCGTCCGACCCGGCGATGGTGATGATGCAGGCAGAAGAAGAACTCAAGGACCTCGGCGCCGCCGGATTCAACCTGATGGTTGAACAGTTTGACATTGGATTACCCATGGGCACCGTCGAAATGAAGATGACCGTGGACGTTCCCGAATCGGAGCGCGCAGACTTTGCCTGGACATCGTTGTTGCTGAACTCGGAGGCATCTTTATACCTCACTGTTCCGGAGGCACTGGTACAGCTTGCTGCCTCAATGGACCCGCAGGCCGGCGCGATCGTGGGTATGGGTTTCCTTAAGAAAGAGGGCGCCGTTTACATTATGGATGCGGACATGAAGAAGGGCCTGCTGACCATCAATGGCGCACCGTTCCCGATCCCGCTGGGCGCGTTTCAGTAGTTGGCGCTGAAGAACAACATCGGACCATGATGCACGATGTTGAGAGAGCCGTTGACGTCTCGTTCGCTTGAGGTCAGCTTGATCCCGTAGTAGTTGTACGCCAGACCAACACCGAAGGTTTCACTCAGCTGATGCTGAACGTCGATCGTTGCATAGTTCAGCGAGCCTTCGTAGCGGTCAAAATCGGTGCGGAAGAATTGCAGCTTCGCACCGACCGTCGTTCTGTCGGTGAGAAACACCGCGGCTTGTGCGCCGATCACCGGCAACGGCGTACCTGCGACTGATTGCTCTTTTTGCCCGGTCGAGCTGGCCGTAATCTCCGTATCGAGACTGGTAACGTGCACGCCGGCCATTACGGCAAGTTCAAGCTGGGCGTTCCTGATTAGAGAATAGGCGTAACCAACCCGCAACAAGTTGGCGTCGACGCTGACATCGACTTTGGTGCCTGCCGGGAATAGCTCGTCGCCAAACATGAAGTCCTGATCGGTTATTACTGTCGAGTGCCGACCCAGCTCGAAATAGCCAAGCTCCAGCCGATGATAGTGAGCGAAACGAAACGTCGCGTCGATTTGCAATACCAGCTCTTCGTCCGGTGTACCCAGGAAGTCTTCCAGGTCCGCTTCGAATCCGGGAACACCGTCGACTGTGTCTTTGATGACCCTGGTGTCGATCATGTCGTAAAAGCCGCTGACACGAATTTCAAAACTTGGGTCTTTCGGTACCGCCAGGTCGTACTCTCGTGGCTGAAACACGTCGGCGTTGTACGCGATGCCTATGCCCGCCGAAAACACCTGATCGCGATCGACGATCGGGCTCGCCGTTATACTTGAGTCGAGCTTTTCCAGTCCGAAGTGCCCTGCCAGCAGCCATTTTTCGCCCAGCGCATAACCCCACCGCAAGCGCAGCGCCACGTTCGTAGCCGCCTGGCCCTTGTAAGCGGGGCGCGTCGGTGTTGCTTCGGCCGGGGTCACAGAATAGTAGTAGTCCGCATAGTCGTCATCCTGGTAGATAAGGTCTATCGAGGGCACGAAGTAGCCGCGCGACCACTCCCTGGGCAACAGCACCGAAAGCTCGCTGACAAAGCCATCATGCCGATTCGTAGGTTCGGCATAGGTCGTGAAATTGAAATGCACGGGCCAGCCTCGCCAACCGATGGTTGGGCCCACTTCGAGCGCCCATTTTCGCTCCGCAACGCCGAGCAGCAGCTCGTCGTTCTCGGTATTGCCGAAGCCGCGGATCTGTATCCTGCCAATGGCGCCGAGCTGCCAGCCATTTTCAGTCACCCAGCGTAACCCCAGCCCGCCGTCCCGAATCAGCACCCAGTCATCGGTGAACTGCGAGTTCCGAAATGAGGTCAGGTACGGATAGGCGATGCCGCTGTCTTTCCCGCCGGCGTACAGATTCTGTGCGCCGGACAGGCCGAGGCCGAGCGAGTAGTCGTTCAGATCGTAGTCGCGCATGTAATCGAGCACGGAGCCAGCGGCGGCTCCCTCGGCGATGAGCAAAAGGCCGATTATGGCCGGGGCATATTGAAGGCTCCGGCTGAAGTTATCGGGCAAGCAGGCCGTCCTTCGACATGGCACCCGTGATCGCTTCTGCTTCATCGACATAAACCGAATACAGCCGGTCCTGGCTAATATTCTGGAGGGCCTGCGCACTGGACTCGATGGCCCAGACGGGCTCCTTACTCGAGACGGAAACCAGTTGCGTCGCTAACCGGACCTCGTGATTAAACCTTATGGTCTCCGGCTCCTCGTATTCCGACATCGTGACTTCATACACGTTGTAATAATAGGTCGAGTAGAAGCTGCGTTTGTGCAGAGTATTCGACTCCAGCATCTTCGCGTCTGACTCGAGCGTGATCACGCGCGAGACCAGCACCGCATCCGCACTGACTTTGTCGACCATGTCGAGGAAGGTCGCCCGGGTTACCGGCGTTTTCGAGTTCATCATGCTCGAACTCGCAACCGCCTCAATACCCTTGCCTTTCAAGCGATCGACAATTTCTTTTTCGAAATAGCGGCGAGCGTCATAGGAATTGAAGAGGCCAATGACCAAAACATTTTTGTAGGGCGCGTCTGCTGACTCCGTTACGGGCAATACCGTGACGAGCTGAGGGCCGGCGGCACAGGCCCCGAGCACGATCGTAAGTGCCGGAATCAACAGGGCCTTTCGCAGGGTAGATCGGATTAACACGTCGAAATCCTCGGTCAGTTTTGAATGGAAAGACGCATGATGCGCATAACAGTACAGAATTGATAGGGGCACATTGAGCTGAGGCTATAGATTGTGCGCTTTGCTTATTCAGGGCATATGTTGCGGTGATATAGTGACACGGTTGAATTGCTCTATCAGGTGGAATTAATAATGACTGCAATCAGAACACCCTCAATTTGGCACTTTATGGCGGTGCTCATATTGTTCTCGACGAGTGGCTCGGCGCTCGGGCAGCCACAGGATCCGGAAGCGCTGGCTGAGGCGAGAGCCGCGCTGGCTTACGAGCGCCAGAAGGTCGTTCAAGAAGAGCTGTTGCTAACCGAGAGCGAGGCCGACTTGTTTTGGCCGGTCTACACCGACTACCGCAAGATGATGACGGCGATTCGGGACCGTCAAACAGATTTGATCACCGGCTATTTGCAGGCTTACGACTCAGGCGATCTCAGTGACAGCTATGCCGATAAACTGCTCAAGAATTATATGGCGATCGAAACTGACGTATTAAAAATACGACAGAAGTTTCTGTCCCGATTTAAGAAGGTGCTGCCGTCGTTGAAGGTTGCGCGCTTTTATCAGATTGAAAACAAGATCGACGCGGAAATCGATGTCAATCTGGCAAACATGATTCCGCTTGTTGAACCCGACTAACAGGCCTTCAGACTATGAAAACCGGTCAACAGAGAAGATTGCTGGCGGCGGCGCTGGTGACGATAGCTTTAGGTGCGGTGTCCGCTTGCACCACTGTCGAAACGCAGAGTTTCCGGGTGAACAAGAATCCGAATGTAGAATCGTCCAAGATTGCGATCGGCGCGGACTTCAGTCAGTACGACACACTGCTGGTCGATGACATGGGGATATTTTTTCCGAAGACCGCAGCAGTTCCGGACGAGGACCTGCAGAAGATTCGCAGCATATTCCAGCAGACCTTCACAACTGAGCTCGCGGCATATGACTTCACGCGTGAACCGGGCCCCGGTATGTTGCGTGTGCAGGCTTCGCTGGTGGATCTTCGCCACGCCTCTTACAGCGACCTCGACGATTTTCGCGGTGATCTGGAGTCCCTTTCGAAACCGGGTGCATTGATTTTCCTGATGGAGCTGCGCGACTCCGGGACCGGAGAGGTTCTCGGGCGAGCGACAGACAGCTACGCCAATCCGCAATTCGCGGGGGGCGACCGTGATACAACTGACTGGAGCTCTGTTGAGACGGCGGCCGAGCACTGGGCCGGCCTGTTTCGACGATTTCTGGACGCCAACCTCGGTGGAAAATAGCAGCAGCATCCGCGGCACACGCTGACATGCGCGCACGACGAATACTCCTCTGGTCCGGTCTCGCCTTTCTCGGCCTGCTGATCGCTGCCGGCATCGGGTTGTGGAACGCAGATCTCGGCACCTTCAAACCACAGCTGGAGCGCTGGGTCAGCGACAAAACCGGCCGAAGCTTTGTTGTTTCCGGTCGTTTCAGTGTCAATCTTGGTAGCCAGACTGTCATCGTCGCAGAAGGCATTCGATTCGGAAATCCCGATTGGGCGGACGAACCCGACATGCTCGAGATTGGTCATCTCGAACTTCGTCTGGACACCTGGTCATTCCTCAAGGGTCCGATCGAAGTCGAGTTTGTCGGCCTCGATGATGCAAGAGTCCACCTGGTTCGACGGGCAGTGGGTGAACCGAACTGGTCGCTGCCCTTACCGAAGTCACCAACACCGGCAAAACCCAAGTCGGTCGGCCCCGCTTTCCTGATCAGGGAAGTCGACGTCAACGGCGTGCGCCTGACCTACGAGAGCCCTCTGCGAACAGGTCCTCTCGATCTTACGGTTATAGAGCTGCATCAAAGCCATCGCGCAGACGACACACTGGAATTGGCCGTCGCAGCAACATTGAATGAACGTGAGGTGACGCTGCAAGGCATTGCCGGCACCTGGGACGCGCTGCTCAAACACAAGAACATCAATTACGAACTTGAGGGCCAGTTCGATACCCTGAGCATCACAAGCAAAGGGTTTATTGATGATCTGGCAGATCTGCATCGCCCGACGATGCATTTTTCGATAAGGTCTCCGGACATCAACGATGTCGCGCGCCTGTTGCAACTTCCAGCGGGCGGCGTGGGAGACATTGATCTCAACGGCTCGCTGGTCGCTGCGAGCGACGATAGCCCCTTGCAGCTCGATGTTAAAGGCAAGCTCGGACAATCCAGGATTGATGCGGCGGGCACGATCTCTGGTCTGCAGGATATCGAGAACATCGGCCTGCGACTGCGAGCGTCCGGGCCGGACCTTAACCGCATTATGCGGTTGTTCGGCGTACGCGACATTCCGGACGCACCCTTTGATCTCGAGCTTGATCTCGAGCGACAGGGTGCTCTTTTGACCGTTGAGCGCGCGCACTTGTTGTTCGCTGAAGCCGACTTCAGCCTGCAGGGCCGACTGCCGGAGTTTCCCGGCCTTAACAATGGCGCGGCCCACCTGCGGGTTACCGGGCCGGACTTCGAGCACTTTCGCCGCATTATGGGTCTGCCCGGCAATGCAATCGGTGAATTCGCGCTCGACTTCGATCTCGACGTCAGTCCGGACGGCATCGACGTCGTTCAGCTCCAGATCGAAACCTCACTGGCCAAAGTGGAAGCACAAGGACGCCTCGGCAAGGCCCCTGACTACGTCGGCACCGATGTGCAATTCAAGGTTCAAGCCACACTTCAGGCAGAACTCGCCAGCGCTTATGGACTCGCAAGAATGTCGGACACGCCCTTCTCATTAGCCGGCGCTGCGACTGTGGCCGCGGAAGGTATCCGCACCCGAGAACCAGTGGCGATCGAATTCAACGACGTTAAGGCATCGATTAACGGCTTGATCGCGATGAAAGCGGGGCTGGTCGGGTCTGATCTGGCATTCGAGTTGAGCGGCCCCAGTCTCGCCGAACTGGTTGACTCGTTCGCGGCCGCGGACATGATTCCGGCGAAATCGTTTGATCTGCACGGCGAACTGCAGATACAGAGTAAGGGTTACCGGTTTCGCGATGGCGGCGGGACGCTCGGACGGTCTGATCTCACATTCAGCGGCCTGCTTCAGCCCGCTGGAGGACTGGCCGGCTCCGACCTCAACTTTGCTGTCAGCGGGCCAGCGCTTGAAGAGTTGCTTGAGCATATTGACCACTTTCGACTACAGCCCGGGGCCTTTTCGCTCTCCGGCAAGGGCGCAATCAAGACCGATACTTTCGAGCTGCAGACGGTGGAGCTCGAACGGCCGCGCGGCAAGATCAAACTGGACCTGGTACTCGGACGATTGGAAACGCAACCGCGGGTGAAGTTTGATGTAGAGGCGAATGGCGCTGACTTCCGGTCGATGCTCGGACAGGTATCCGGTATCGAATTCTACGAGGCGCCTTTTTCGATCAGCTCCAGCGGTGTGCTGGGATCTGCACACCTGTCGCTGGATAAGCTCAACGTCCTGATTGGTGACATGACGATTGTTGCCCAGGGAGACCTCGACTTCGAGGGCAATTCGTCATCGACAGCGTTCGAGTTGAGCGCGCGCGTTCCGAGCCTGGCGAAAATTGGGACGCATGACGGCTCGCGTTTTCACGATCAACGGCTGGAGCTGGACGGCACGGTACACAGTGGCGGCAAAACGATCGCAGTCGAGGGTTTGCGTGCGATGCTGGGCGACAGCGAGGTTCGTGGTTTCGTTCGCTTTACGAACACCGATATCCCGGAGCTCGAGATCGACCTCAAGTCCGCGTCAATCGTACTCTCGCCGTGGCTTGAGGAAGCAGAGCTAACGGTAACTCCGGCGCCAGAAAAAACGGATGGCCGGGTAATCCCCGACCTCGCGATTCCATTCGACCTGATGCAGACACTGAACGCCGCGGTCAAACTGGATATTGGCGAGCTGCGGCGTGAAAACCTGGTTTTCCGCAATATCGCTATGCACGCGGAACTTCGCGAGGGCGCCTTGCACCTGCACAGTGTGCGACTGCAGGGGCTGTCCGGATGGTTGCAGGCCAGGGCGGTCGTCGAGGCCATGGATGGACTCGGAAAAACAACACTCGAAATTGCTGCGCGCGAAGTCGCCATTGGTACACCCGGAAGCAACGACGGTTTTAGCGGCATAGCCAACCTGGACGTTAACCTGGAAACGAGCGGTGCGGACTTGCGCGCCCTAGCTGGCAATGCCAATGGCGTCGTAATCCTGGACATTTATGACGGCCAGTCGGCGAATAAGGAATTTCTGAACATTATTTTTGGCGACGTGCTGAACGAGATCGTTTCGACCATCAATCCGTTCTCCAAAACAGAGTCCGTAACGAAATTTGACTGTGCCATCTTTCCCCTCGATATCAACAATGGCCTGCTGCTATCGACGCCCAGCTCTTTCATACGCACGGACAAGATACAGGTCGTTTCTGCGCTGTCGCTGAATCTGAAGAACGAACAGATAAGCGCGAACGTTCGCACCAATCCTCGAAAGGGCGTGTCAATCAGCGCGGGCCAGATCCTCAATCCGTTCATTAAGGTAGTCGGCACACTTGCGGCGCCGCGCCTGGCCGTCGATGAACAGGGCGTACTCGTGACCGGCGGCGTTGCCGTCGCCACCGGCGGGTTGTCCTTGTTGGCGAAAGCCGCGTGGGACAGATTGTCCCGGTCGGCCGATCCCTGCGACGATGTACGGGAAGAGGTATTGAAGGTGTTTAGTGGTCGACTCTCGGAGCTGTCCGACGCGAACCTGCAGTAAGCCTCAGAAGGCTTCACCGACCGACAAATGAACGGCGTCACTGCCCGTTGAGCGCGCATAGTCGACGCGCAGGTTGATCCGCTTAGCTTTCAGAACCATGTAGCGTACGCCGATGCCGTAGCTGGGGATGATTTCCCGCTCGTTATAGTCGCTGTAGGAATTGCTCACGTAGCCGCCACCGGCAAATCCAACCAGCCCCCATCGGCCGCTCATGCGCCATCGCGCCTCGAACTGGGCAGACGCCGACGAGCGACCGAGGTAGTCTGTAACCGAGAACCCGCGCAACCCTACCAGGCACGCATCCCAAAGCGGTACTTCGCCGCCCCTCCCACAGACCTTTGCTTCCCACGCAAGCACTACCGGTAGCGACAACTCATAGTAAGACCGGATTGCCATTGCGTAAGATTGATAGGCTTTATTGCTGCCGAAAGCCGGGTCATTGAACAGCGCGCTTGCCTTAAAGGAGTGACCTTCGTAGGTGTTCAGCGGCATGTCGCGCTGGTCGTATTCGACTTCCAGCCCAAGTCCCACTGATGTAATTTCGGGCGCAGTGTCCAGGCGACCTGCCGCCGAATCGAACTCAAGACTCTGCACTACATTGACATATCTGCCGACCGCTCCCAGGTACCAATCGCCGGCCGCCTTCCTGGCAAGAGTCGTTTGCAGAAAATCTCCGCGTACCAGCCAGGTCGTTTCATGCCTGACGCCGGACGCATCGTCCGCACCGAGTGTCAGGTCCAGATCCGCGTGTCCGAACATACCGTTGAAGCGCCACCGGTCCTCGTCCCAGTAATTCTGTTGGCCGATGCCGTAGGCATAGCTCTCGTTACTGGTGTACATCGCACCAACCGCCGTGACGGATGCCGCCTGTACCTTTTTCTGTTCCTCGGTCTGCGGATAAAAATACGCACCGCCCAGTACGAGGCCGGTATCAAGCGTTGGGTTCGAGATCGGAATGGGCACGACAACGGTGTCGCCCCTCTGCAGCTTCAGCCTGGTGTCGTCATCGCGTATATCGGGCGTAAGATCCGAGCCCACTGGCGTTGCTTCAGCACTTGAATCCGTTTGCGTTTCAGCAATAACGGGACACGCAAACAGCAGCAGTACCAGCCACGGTACGAAGGATTTCATTCCGATTCAGGCCCTGCGGCGCGTCGCGCCGGATCAATACTTGACCATGTACTCTTTGGCTTCGAGACAGACGCTGAAAGCTTTTTTGAAGTTGCCAATTTGCTCGGCCGTGGCCTGTTGACTGGAGGCACCTTGCTCCTTCGCCTGCGTCTGCGCCTGTTCGCTCGCCGCCCTTGAGCGTCGTCGCGCCGCAACTACTCCGACGGCCGCACCATAAGCTGCACCTTCGCTGGAATCATCATTTGCGATTTCGCCAATCAAAGCTCCGGCAGCCGCGCCCCTGACAGCGCCCTTGGCGCCAGCTCCCTGTGTAGCGTTTTTGGCTTGCTGCACTTGTTGCTCGGTTTGTTGCTGTTGCTGTTCGCTGTCATTCTGAAGCTGGAAGGGGTCACTCCCGGTGCTGCTTTCTGCCCAGCCATAGCACTCGGCTTCATCTTTCGACTGCTGGTCGGCGGCCTGACCTTTGGCTGGAAATACATAAACTTCCATTGTCGCCGCTAGCGTATTGGCTGGTTCAGCCGCAATGGTGTTCGCGAATGGAAGTACAAGCAGCAGTGAAAGAATGGTCAGGCTTTTCATCATTATTCCTCAAATCAAGCGGAATGGGGTGGCGTTTGCGATAGTGGCGAATCTGGAATCATACACTCAGAAGCGAAATTTCGCGCCCAGGCCGGGGCCGCTGAAACTGAAGCCCTGAAAGAGCCCATTGCCGCCCTGATCGTATTCGAGATGCCGGTAAGCCAGGACAACATCGCCCCAGCCAAATTGATACGCCAGCGCACCCATTGCGGTCCATGTGAGATCCGACGAACCCGTGCCAACATCGAAATAGTATTGGGCCAGCCACTTGCCCTCTCCGATCCGGACATGGCCGCGCGTTCCGATGATGCCATCCCAAAGGTCGGCGTCCCGGTCCGCCCTGCCTTCTGCCGGCAGCACAACTGCGCCGCCGGGTGTCGTAACTACCGTCTCCAGGCTCCAGCCCAGCGCGGAATCGATACCGAAATAGCGAATACCAGCAATCAGGTCCATAGACGCGTGCGCATTATCTTTGATGGAATAACCACCTGCCAGCGTCCAGGCCAATCCATCCAGGTCGAACCGCGAGTCAAGCGTGGCGGTAATGTTTACCGGAATATTGATCGGCGTGCCCGGTACGCTGACAATTTCATCAACCGACGTTATGCGGCCATCGTTCTTTGCCGTCAAACTGAGATAGACCGCATCGGTGAGAATCGTAAAGCGTCCCTTTTTTGCACTCGCCGCTATGAGCACACCCGTGTTCAGCAAATCCAGCCAGTCGGTAGGCCCAATGCCGACATTAGGTGCACCACCACCCGCTGGCGGCTGGTAATGCAGCGAGCCTTCGATGGTTGGCAACCAGATATAGGGCATGACCTGAAATTGCCAGTCATCCGAAGCCTCGTCGGCAAGAGCTGTTGTAGACATCGTTGTTGCGAATGAGACGCACGCGAAGGCGCGGAGCAGTGATGTAAATAGTAATTTGTTGCGTTTCATCTCAGTGGGTCTTGAGTGCTTAATCGGGGCCGGGATTATCCTCCTTTACTCCGGCGAAAGTCTAGAACGAGTACCCCAGTGACGTCGTAACTCCGTAGTCCGTACTCGCGCTGTCGGGCGGCGGTTCGCTCAGGTAGGAATGGTAGATCGAAAAATCAAAAAAGAGGTCATCAATAAATTCACGCCGGAACGTCAGGTCAGTTTCGGCTCTGAAAGTACTGAAGTCGTTCAACGTAGGATATATCGTACTTACCAGGCTGGCCGATGCTTCGGGCGCGAGGCGACGGTGCAGGTATCGAAGCTCCAGAAGACCCTCCGTCTTGGTTTCACTTTCGGTGTCGCCAACATACGTTTCTCGTGATTCGACCAGACCGCCTTTGATTGAGAATTGATTCCTGTTGGTTTGCACCAGGTAGCGTCCGAATGCCGCACCGACCTGGAAGCGAGACAGGATGCCCAGCTCGTCGTTCCTCTCCCAGCTCGCCAACCATTCATTGAACCAGCGGTTGCTTCGGAAGCGCTGGTGGTTAACACCAACGTTGTAGCGTGAACTGGTTGCTTCGCTGGGCTGATCGGTAACCGTTGCGTTGACGTCGAGGCCCAGCAGGTAGGTTCGGGTTCGATACTGCGCGTTGCTGGCCAGATTCAGTGTCGACACCTCGCTGCCTTTTTGCGCGCTCATGCCGAGACTAATCGCACCATCCAGCCGCTCGACGAAACCCGAGTCCGTTTCGATTGGCGTAATTCGGGTGACATCGGAGTTCTCAATTTCCACTCGCCCGACCCGGGTGATGACCGTGATCTGATGCTGATTCTCTGTGGCAACGAGGCTGCCGAAGTAGCGCTCGCCACTGATGATCTCTACCTGCAGCTTCTGGTCGCTGTTTATCGTCGCAACATCTTCCCATTCAATGTTGACCGTTCCCATAGAGTCTGTGCTGTAGCGCAGGGATCCGAAGTCCAGTGACTTAACCTGTCCGGTTATGGTATCGCCGTTGACCAGCAACACGACATCTGTTTTTGCGGCGAATACGTTCCCGCCGCCAAGTAGCAGCAGGAAAATCATAATGTTCGCTCGGCCTGACATGAGCGGCCGTAGCATTTGACCCGTCATTGATACTGTCCTCCGGTTCTCTCTGGTTGCATCTATAGCATAATGGATACACTGGTCCAGCGGTCTCTGCTAATGTCGCGGCACAGATGTCTTGAAGCCCGGCCCGTGCGTGAGATAATCGCAGAATTTGGCGGTCTACGGCGCGCCTCACCCGCATTATTTCGGAGATAGAAGATGAAAAAACTGGCAATCGCCCTTACGGCAACGCTCAGCTGCGGCCTGGCGCACGCTGATAATCTTGAAGGCGTTAGCAAAATGCTGTGTGCCGCGGCACAGGTTCAGATCTGTATTGAAAACGATATCTGCTACACGACATCAACCTATGAACTGGACGTGCCGGATTTTGTCATTATTGATACGGACAAAAAGACGATATCAACAACGAAAGCCAGTCAGTTGAATCGTTCCACGCCCTTTACCAGCTTCACCAGGAGCGATGGCCTGTTGCACCTCCAGGGTGTCGAGGAAGGACGAGCTTTCAGTTTCGTCATTGATGTCGCCAGCGGTCGACTGACCGTCGCCGTCGCTCGCGATGGTTTCACTGTGAGCGTTTTCGGTGCCTGCACAGACGCAAAGTTGTAGCGTTCGCACCGGTCAGGCCTTACGATAAATTTTTTGAGTCTTCGCGGCACCTTGCTGTCGCAACATACGGAGTTGATCATGTCCCTCTTTAATTTTGTGAAATCTGCCAGGCCTTTTGGCTTGTTATTACTGGCCGCGCTCGCTACCGGCTGTGCGTCCGGTCCCGATATCCGTGCCGACTACGACAAGTCGGTCGATTTCGGCAACTATAAAACCTATGGCTTCTATGCCGATGCCGGCCCGGAGAACACCGAGTACCAGGGCATGTTCTCCAAGTACGTCACTGCGGCGATCAAGGTGGAAATGGACAAGCGCGGTTACGTTGAGTCGAGTAATCCGGACCTGCTGATCAACTTCAACGCCAACCTGCAAGAGAAGGTCAAAGTGACGACCAGCCCTTCGACCTCCATGAGCATGGGAGGCGCATACGGTGGATACTATGGCTACCGCGGCGGCTACTACTCGCCATGGGTGGGTTACGGCTATGCGCAGGAGACCAATGTTTCGCAGTACACCGAGGGCACCTTCAACATTGACCTCGTTGATGCAAAAGCCACCAAACTGGTCTGGGAAGCGGTGGGTATTGGCAAGGTGACGTCCAAGAAAATGAACGCCCTGGAAACAACTATCAATACCGCAGTGCCGAATTACTTCGCGGGCTTTCCGTTTGTCGCCGGGCAGAGCCAGCCGGTGCAGTAGTGATTACCTGGCCGCCCGATGGCGGGCGGCCAGGTACTGTTTTTCTAGCTGGGAAACCCTTCCAGCGCCGCGAGCAAAGATTTCGCCCATCGTTGCACCAGCTGTCTGACTTCAGCCGCGTTCATCGTACGGTTAGACCGCTGCAAGGTACCTCCCATGTCGGCCGCCGCGTCGCGATCGACGGCCCGCGCAAAGATCGCGTTCGTAATGGAGTCTCTAACCTCCAGTACCAGGGTTGCCTCGCCCACCGAGCTCAGAAACACTTCGTTTCGGCCTACCACGTCCGGTGGTACATACGACACGACATCCAGCAGCGTGCCGCGAATCAGCAACACATCCGGGCCGGGTTCGTCGACCAGTGTATATCGGGTGCTCTTGCCCAGCTCCTTTCGAAAGGCCTCTGATACGGTGGCCAGCAGGCGCTCTTTTTGCGCCTCGGTCACTTCATAAGGACCGCCGCTGGATCTCGCCATCGTTGACCGACCGGACTCCCCGCCGGGCCGATACTCAATACCTTCGCCGCGCAGCAAAATCTTGGAGTATCCCGACAGGTCCATGCCTGGCACCGCCCAGGCCGCATCCGCCCTGGAGTTCAGCACCGGGTACAGGCCATCAAATGTGGCCTGCGCGCCTTCGCTGGTATCGATAGACGGGGGCGTCGTTGTGCAGCCCATGCCAAGAATCGCCGCCAACGGCAGGATCGCAAGGCGGCGCAGTCGACCGACTAGTGTTTTGTTCATTTTTACTTCCTTCAATCAGTAGTGATGGGTCAATCGTCAACACGATAGTTCAAAACCAAGCCGGCAAGCAAGGCGCTCATGAGCGCCCCAGTCGAATTTCCTCTGCCCGGTGACATGCGACACGAGTCCCGTTCAGCGTTCGCAGCTCCGGCCTTAATTTTGTGCAATCATTTTCAGAATAGTTGCATCGCGGATGAAAAACACAGCCCGACGGCGGCGTTAACGGCGACGGCGTTTCGCCCTTCAGCGGGGCCCCGGTTGGAGCAACGCGCGGGTCCGGCACCGGCGATGCGTCGAGCAAGGCCTGTGTATACGGGTGCGATGGTTCAGAAAAGAGTTTCGCAGTGGCCGCCACTTCCACCAGGCGTCCAAGATACATCACCGCAACGCGGTGGCTGATGCTGCGAACAACGCCCAGATCGTGCGAAATGAAGATGATCGACAGCCCGCATTCGCGCTGAATATCTCGCAGCAGTTGCAACACCTGTTTGCGAACGGTGCCATCCAGTGCCGCTACTGCTTCATCACAAACCAGTACTTTAGGTTCGAGTATCAACACACGTGCAATCGCGACGCGCTGCGCCTGACCGCCGGATAGCTGGTGTGGAAAACGTCGCATAACACTTTCGTCCAATCCCACCTTGTGCAGCATCGCAATGACACGCTCGCGCCGATCGTCGGGCGGCAGATTTGGCGAATTGACCAACAGGGGTTCAGCAACGATAGCCGACACACGCATCGACGGATTCAGTGCGCTGGCCGGGTCCTGAAAAACGAGCTGCAGATCCCGGCGCCTGGACAGCGCGCGCGACTGCACCGGTCCCTCGAGCAGTTCGCCCGCATATACGACCTTGCCTCTGCGCATCGGAATCAGTCCGAGGATCGCTCGCACCAGGCTCGATTTGCCGGAGCCCGACTCGCCAACGATCGCCAGTGTTTCGCCTTTGAGTAAAGTCAGGCTCACGTCGCTGACGGCAACCAGCTGTTCCCGACTGGCATCGCGATAACTCACGGATGCGTTTTCCACGCCAAGAACGGTCGAACCGGTGGCAGGCGCCGCAATTTCACCGCGATCTGTGCGCAAGGCGGCTGCCAGAAGTTTTTTCGTGTGTGGTTTTTCGGGAGAGGAAAACACAGACGTGGTCGCACCTGACTCGATCAACTCGCCCGACTCGAACACCAACAGGCGCTCACAGCGTCCGGCAACGATGCCGAGGTCATGGGTAATCAACAACAGGGCTGTATCGTCCCGCAACGCTTCGAGCAGATCCAGAATCTGCGCTTGCACGGTCACGTCGAGCGCGGTCGTTGGCTCATCGGCAATAAGCAGGTCAGGCTCGCAGATCAGCGCGGACGCGAGCATTACGCGCTGCCGCATGCCGCCCGACAGTTCGTGCGGATAGGCTCGAAACTGGCGCTCAGGATCGGGCAAACCGACGCGACCCAACATGGCGACGACTTTTGCATCGGCCGCCGCGCCTTTCGCCAGATTATGCTGCAGCAGGATCTGCCGTAGTTGCTTGCCGATACTCATGTAAGGGTTAAGGGCCTGCATCGGGTCCTGAAACACGATGCCGATACGCATGCCGCGAATTCGATCCAGCCGTTTGTCGCTGGCACCGACCAGCTCTTTGCCATCGAACCGAATGCTGCCGCTCAATTTTGCGTTCGTTGGCAACAAGCCGAGCAACGAGAGCGCCGTCTGAGACTTGCCCGACCCGGACTCGCCGACGATGCCTACCGACTCGCCGCGCCTGACCTTAAAGCTCACATTGTTGACCACGGCGATATCGCCGTATCGAACCGTGAGTTCCTTAACCTCGAGCAGGCTCACGGTGCGCGCCTCGCATCAAAGTAATCGCGCAATGCGTCACCCAGAAAGTTGAACGCGAGCAGAATCAGTGCGAGCAAGGTAGCGGGGATCAATAAGACCCACGACGCGCCTTCCATCTGATTTACGCCTGCGTCAACCAGCGCGCCAAGTGAGGTTTGTGGTTCCTGTACGCCGAGCCCAAGAAAGCTCAGGAAAGATTCGACCAGAATCGCCTGCGGTATCGTGAGCGTTACGTAAACAGCAACGATGCCAAGCAGGTTCGGCGCAATGTGCCGGAAGATAATTCGTGCGGTACTAACACCGGACAATCGAGCCGCATCAACAAAGTCTCGTTCGCGCAGGCTCATCGTCTGCCCACGAACTATACGCGCCATGTCGAGCCAGTTGATTGCACCAATCGCAACAAAGATCAGCAGAAAGTTTCTCTCGAAGGCAACCATCAGGAGGATGACGAAGAAAATGAATGGCAGCGCATACAAGGTATCGACGAAGCGCATCATGACGGCATCAACGCGACCGCCAACGTAGCCTGCAATCGCGCCATAGCTCACACCGATGACGAGACTGACAAGGCTTGCAACGATCGCGACCAGCAGCGTAATGCGTATGCCGAGCATGGTGCGTACAAACAGGTCCCGGCCAAGATCATCGGTACCGAACCAGTGCATGCCGGCCAGGGTTGGCGGCTGCAGTATCACGTCAAAGTTTGTAGCCTGGTAGGCATTCGGACTAATCCACGGACCGACGATGGCCAGCAGCAGCACGAACAACAACAGCCCCGCGCTTTTTTTCATCGTTGCCGGACCCGCGGATCGAATACGCCGTACAACAGGTCGACAATCAGGTTCAGCGCGATAATCAGCGTCGCATAGAAGATGACGATGCCGAGTACCAGCGTGTAATCGCGATTGAGTGCGCCACGTACGAAGAACTGGCCGAGCCCGGGTATGCCAAAGACCTCTTCAACGACAACCGAACCCGTCAGAACGGCCGCTATCGCGGGGCCGAGGTAGGACAACACCGGCAGCATCGCGGGCTTGAGCGCATGCACGCGAATGATCGTTTTTGTGCCGAGCCCCTGGGCACGCGCGGTACGAATGAAGTCCTGCCCAAGGACGTCGATCATGCTCGCACGCGTGAGCCGGGCGATGTAGGCAATCTGTGGCAAAGCCAGCGTAATGACCGGAAGCACGAACTTCGCGGCGCCCGAAGCGCCGCTCCAGCCTGCGGGCAACCACTGCAGTTTGACCGCCAGCAACAGAACCAGTACCGGAGCAACTACGAACACCGGAATCGAGATGCCTGTCATCGCGAACGACATCACGATGCGATCCAGCATCGAGCCCTGTTTCAGCGCGGCGACGGTTCCGCTGGCAATGCCAAGCACCAGGGCTAGGCTCATTGCCAACACGCCCAACTGTAACGACAGCGGAAACCCGGCGCTGATCAGGTCGGCCACGGTGTAATCGCGGTAGCGAAACGACGGCCCGAGGTCACCGCGCAACAGCCCGGACAGGTAGCGGACGAACTGCTCAGGCAATGACTCATCGAGGTGGTAGGCCGCTGCAATATTGGCGGCGACGTCCACGGGCAATACGCGTTCGTCGTCAAACGGCCCGCCCGGTGCGGCATGCACCATCAGAAAGGCCAGGAAGATGACCAGCATCAATGTTGGTATTGCCCCCAGCACGCGGAGCAAGGCGTATCGCAGCACTACGATTCCAGCGCGGCTACTCGGCCGCTTTGAGGCTCAGGTGCTGAGAGTAATGATAATCGAGAACGTTGTCGCCCCAGCCTGCGACGTGCGGCTTGACGAGGTGCTTGCTGACGTAGAAATAGATCGGAATCGCCGGATGATCGGCAAGCATCACGCGCTCGGCCTCTTCCATGTACAAGCGTCGGCGTGACGGGTCCACCTGTTGCGCTGCGCTTTTAAGCAATTCGTCATACTCTGCGCTGCTGTAGGCCGGGTCGTTGGCCGCGTTCTGCGATTGCAGAATGTTCAGGAAAGTGTGCGCATCGTTGTAGTCGCCGATCCAGCTCGACCGAAACACCTGTGTGATTTCCTTGTCGCGGATATTGGCCAGCAGCACCTGGAACTCTTCATTGATCAGGACGACCTCAAAACCCAGCACGTCACGCCACATGGACTGGACCGCCAGCGCAATTTTCCTGTGCGTATCGCCCATGTTGTATCGCAATTCCAGTTGCAGTGGTTTGTCGGGGCCGTATCCCGCCTCCGCGTACAGTGTTTGCGCCAGCTGATTGCGCTCCTCCTGCGTCAGTTCCGCGTAGCTCAGCAAGGTCGGCTCGTAATTGTTGACGCCCGGCGGCACCCAGCTGTACGCCGGCGTTTCGCCGCGCCCCGTCACTTTTTCAACAATCAGCTCTCGGTCGATAGCCATCGACAGGGCCTGCCGTAGCTCTGGATTGTCTTTGAAGGGTGGCTTCGTCAGGTTGTAGCCGTAATAGTAGATGTTGAGCATCGGGGCAACGTGCAGCTCGTCGCCGGCATCGTTTCTCACCTGGGCGAAGTTGTCCGTTGGTACGGTGCTCGTGACGTCCAGCTCTCCGGCGCGGTATCGGGCGTACTCCGCCGTCTCCTGGCTCTGCACGTGATATCGCACTTCTTCTATCGCCGTTTTCGCGCTGTTCCAGTAGTGCTCGTTGCGCTTCAGTGTCAGCAAAGAGCCGGGCACCCAACCCGTCAGCGCGTAAGCACCGTTGGACACCAGAATGCCGGGGCGCGCAAAACCGTCACCGTGCGTTTCAATTTCACCGGGATGCATCGGAAATGTGGCGGGATGCGTAAGCAGACTTAATAGATAAGGAGTCGGTCGCGCGAGCTTGATTTGCAGCGTGTGCTCGTCAAGGGCGGTCAGCTCGGAAATGTCCTCTAGAAACTGTGCGTAAAACGCGGCGGTTGCGGGGTCAACGAGACGATTCACGGCAAACACAAAATGCGCTGCGGTCAGCGAGTCGCCGTTGGACCATTTCGCATTGGGTCTTATGTGAAACGTGTAGGTCAGAAGGTCGTCGGACACATCCCAGGACTCGGCTGCGCCTGCCGTCAGTTCGCCGGTCGCTGTGAAGCTCAGCAGCCCTTCGCCCAGATCTCGTAAGACATCGGCCGCCTGCAGGCTACGCGCTTTGTGGGCGTCGAGGGATTCCGGTTCGGAATTGATACCCCGGTTGAGTACCGAGGTCGACGCGCCTCCATCCTCGGAACCACTGCACGCAGCGATGCCCGACAAGACAAACAGGAGGAGCAAAATCGGTATCCATTTCATGCTGCGAAGCATACCTGAATGCTCGCTAATATTGCCCGGCTGGATCACTTCAATGCTATTGTTCGGCCTGCCTTTGGTCTGGGATTTTGCATGCGCGGCCTCTTTGACGAACTCAAACATCGCAACGTGTTTCGCGTTGGCATTGCCTACGTCATTGCGGGTTGGCTGCTTGCACAGGTTGCGGATCTCGCCAGCGATGCTTTTGAAGCGCCGGCGTGGGTGATGCAGATGCTCATCGTGATGTTGCTGGTTGGTTTGCCGGTTGCCCTGTTCCTGGCCTGGGCTTATGAGCTCACACCGGAGGGCGTGAAAAAAGCAAAAGATCTGCCCGCCGACATGCCCAAGGATCCGCGTTCCGGTCGCGCACTCAACCGCGTAACGATGATTGCGTTGATCGTCGCCGTCGGCTGGCTCGGTTGGGACAAGCTGCAACAATCGGACAACGCGCCCGTCGCCGAGGTCGCCTCTGTGGACAAGTCGGTTGCGGTATTGCCCTTCGATGACTTCAGCCCGGGCGGCGACCAGGCCTGGTTCGCGGATGGGTTAACTGAAGAAATTTTGAATTCGCTGGCCCGTACGACCGACCTGCACGTTGCATCGCGCACGTCGTCTTTCGGTTATCGCGGCACGACGGAGAACCTGTCGAGCATCGCTGCAACGCTGGGTGTCGCACACATACTGGAAGGCTCTGTGCGCCGCGCTGGTGATCAGTTACGCGTAACCGCGCAGCTGATTCGTGCCAAAGACGACAAACACCTGTGGTCGGAAACCTTCGACGGCAATGTTGATAACTCGATCGCAATCCAGGAAAAAATCGCCATCGAAATCGCCAGGGCGCTGCAGACCGCGATGGACCCGGAAGAGCTGGCCCGCATGGTGGCCGCGGGTACGCGTTCGGTCGAGGCCTGGGAGGTCTACTTGCGCGCGCTGAAGGCACTGCGCGACGCGAGCGATCGAATGGACAAGTTCGCGCTTTTTGCCGTGGCCGATATTTTCGACGCGGCGACCGCGATTGACCCCACGTTTGTCGATGCGTACCTGCAGCTTGTGGACATCTGGTTCCTGCAACTCGATATAACGACCACATCGCACAGCACTGCCGGGCCGACCTATGCGGAACGACGTGCCGCTTTTGATGCCGCCCTTGCGGCGGCGATCAAATACGCTCGCAACGATGTCGAACAAACGAGAGCGGAAATACGCAAGGCCCAGTTCGAGGTCAGAATCAATGATCGCATTCGTCTCGTGGAGCGACTAACGACTCTGGTTCCGGACGACGCTCCCGCCCGGTTCGAGCTGCTCGAGCTTTACCAGGCGAGTGACCAGCCCGAGAAAGCGATGGAGGCCGGTCGCCGCGCCGTAGCGGCGTCAATAGCATCCGGCCAGGTCCAGACCGGCTTGATCTACAACTTGCGGCGCGTCGATCTCGACAGCACGCTGCGCTACCTTGATGCGTGGCTTACGGCGGATACTTCGGACACCAATCTTTACTACCAGGCACAGCGCGCCCTGCTCGACGCGGGTCAGGTTGAGCGCGCAGCTACAATGATCGACACCTATTTGTTGCGGTCCGTTGATTCGCAAGGCCTCACGATGATGCAGCTGCGGCAGGCCTGCGCCGAGGGCCGGATCGCGGATGCCGACAAGTTGATGGAGAATATCGCCCCGGACGCCACAACGCGCTGGCTGTTCCTGAAGACGCTTGCCCGCGACGACGAGGCTCGAGAGTTTTTGCGCCAGTACGACACGCCGGAGTACCTGTTTATCCTGTCCGGTTTTCTCGCCTATCGTGCTTTCGATCCGCGTGATTATCCCTTGCTCTGGAAAACGCTGCAGGCGCAGGGCATCAAGCGAGCACCGGTACGCCCGCAAACCTTCACGTGCAAGCGCTAGACCGTGCGTAGTTTTTTCGAAGAGCTTAAATACCGCAACGTGATCCGTGTTGGCATCGCCTACATCGTTGCCGGTTGGTTGATTGCACAGGTCGTTGATCTTGCCGCCGATGCGTTTCATGCGCCCGACTGGTTGATGCAGATGCTGATCGTCGTGTTGCTGGTTGGTTTGCCGGTCGCGTTGTTCCTGGCCTGGGCTTATGAACTCACGCCCGAGGGCGTGAAGAAAGCGGCCGATGTGCCGGAAGGTGCTGCGAAAGATCCACGTTCGGGACGCTTGTTGAGTCGACTAACTATCGTTGGCTTGTTAATTGCCGTCGCGTGGCTGGGTTGGGACAAGCTGCAAGAGCCGGGCGCTACCGAAACGGTAACCGACAAGTCCATCGCTGTTCTGCCGTTCGCAGACTTCAGTCCCGGCGGCGATTACGCGTGGTTTGCCGATGGCCTGACCGACGAAATTTTGAATGCGCTCGCGCGTACTCGTGACTTACGCGTCGCGTCACGAACCTCATCGTTTGCCTACAAAGGCTCTGATGCTGGCGCGCCGTCGATAGCCGCTGAACTCGGCGTTGCCCATATTCTGGAAGGCTCTGTGCGGCGCGCCGGCGATCGCGTACGCGTGACCGCGCAGCTGATCCGCGCGAGTGACGATGCGCATCTGTGGTCGGATACCTTTGATGGCGACAGCAAAGACTCGATCGATATCCAGGAGCGTATTGCGTTTCGCATTGCCTCCCTGCTCGATACGGCGATGAATCCCGAAGAATTGCAGCGCATGGTCGCCGCCGGAACGGATTCGATCGCGGCCTGGGAAGCCTACTTGCAGATGTCGGATATTTTCGCGGCGTCCCTGGCTGATCTCGATCGCTCGCGCGGTAACGACATCATCGCGCTTTATGACCAGATCGTCGCCTGGGATCCGGAATTTGGTGAAGCGCATGCCTTGATGGCGCGCGTCTATCACGCCTGGATGGACAATGTGGACACTCGGCGCGCGCCGGAGGGCCTTACGATCGATGCGCTTCCGGCGCGTTTCGCCGGGGTCGCGCAACTGGCCGCACAGTATGCTCGCAACGAAGCGGAGCGGCTTAACATCGAGCTGTCGCGCAACAAGGTGCAAGTTCGGGTCAGCGACCAGATAGCGGTTGCGAACGCCCTCCTTCACATCCGGCCCTACAGTGCTGCGGCCTGGAAGGAGGCTGTCGACGCACTCATCACCGCCTCGCGATTTGACGAAGCGCGTGCCATGGTCGCGCGCATTCCGGCAGAAGCTGTTGACGATGACCCGGCGGCTGACATGATTGCCTCCGTCGCTCGGGTGGATGTTGCTGCGGGCCTTGCAATGGTGCGTCGCGCACTGGCCAAGCCGTCACCGTCCACCGCCGCGCTGTACCAGGCGCACCGTATCTTTCTTTATGCCGGTCTCGTCGACGAGGCGGCGGAGGTCGGCCGACGCTTTGCTGCGCTACCATCAGGCGCGGCCTTACTCCCGTTGCTTCAGTTGCGTCAGGCTTGCGCCGAGGGGCGCGTCGCCGACGCCGAGACTATTTATGCCCAGGGTAACGCTGAAGGCGTCTTTTTCGATGAAGTGCTTTCCTGGCTGACGCTGAAGATACTCGGCCGCGATGACGAGGCCCGCGAGATGGTACGGCCGCTCGACCAGGCATCGACGCTCTACAGCCTATCGCGTATTTTGAGCTACACGCACTTTGATCCCCGGCCTTATCCGAATCTGTCGAAAGTTTTGGTGGCGCAGGGGGTGCAGCGCGAGACGCTAATCCCGATTCCTTATGCGTGTAAACAAACCCCATGACGCTATTTGCTGAGCTCAAACATCGCAACGTGTTCCGGGTGGGGGCCGCCTACACCGTGATCGCCTGGCTGATCGTGCAGGTTGCCGACATCGCGACCGAAAGTTTCGCTGCGCCCGAGTGGGTCATGCGTATTCTCATAATCTTTTTGTTGCTCGGCTTGCCTGTCGCGCTGTTTCTCGCGTGGGCTTTCGAGCTCACGCCGCAGGGCGTCAAGAAAGCGGACGAGGTTCCGGCAGATGCGCCCAAGGATCCACGCTCCGGTCGTTTGCTGAATCGCCTGACCATCGTCGGCTTGCTGATCGCAGTCGCATGGCTGGGCTGGGACAAGTTGCAGAGCCCGGCGCCGACCGATGCCGTAACGGACAAATCCATTGCCGTACTGCCCTTCGCCGACTTCAGTCCTGACGGCGAACAAGGCTGGTTTGCGGACGGACTGACCGACGAAATTTTGAACGCGCTCGCGCGCGCTGCGGACCTGCGCGTCGCGTCGCGAACCTCGTCGTTTCGCTACCGCGATGCGGACGGCGACGTGCCCAGAATTGCCGCCGAGCTGGGTGTGGCGCACATACTCGAAGGTTCTGTGCGTCGGGCCGGTGATCGTTTGCGTGTAACAGCGCAGCTGATTCGGGCTACGGACGACGTGCACCTCTGGTCGGACACCTTTGACGGCAGCAGTGAGGACTCGATCGCGATCCAGGAAACCATCGCCCTGAAGATAGCGCAGGCGCTGCAGACGGCGATGGATCCCGACGAGCTGCAACGGATGATCTCGGCGGGCACGACGTCGGTGGAAGCCTGGGAGCTCTACCTGCGCGCGGAGTCAATCGCGGAGGGTGGCCGCCAGTCCGACGGGCTGCGCATGCTGGAGAAGGCTGTCGCTATCGATCCCGCATTCGTTGATGCGCACATCCAGATTGCCTCTTTATGGTTCGCGCACCTGAATCCGGCGCAAAGCTTCAAGTTTGACGAACCCGTAACGAAAGTTGAGGCGCGGCAGCGCTTTTACGACAGCATTGCGAATGCGGAGCGACACGCAAGATCCGAGGTGACTCGCGCCGAATACGAGGGCTTGCGCGCACGGTTTGACATCCGCCTCTTCGACTACATCGATGCACTAAAACGCATCGTCGCGGCGCGGCCGGAAGACGTTGCGGACTCTGGCCGGTTGCTGTCTGGTTATGTCCTTGTCGGCGACTATGAGGCCGCCAGGGTCGAGGGTCGTCGTGCAAAGACCTTGTCAGCCGCGACGAATCAGCAGGGTTACGAGGTTTATCAGTTTCTGCACCGGGTGGATTTGCCGGCGGCGCTTGAGATGGCGCAGGCCGACCTGCGCCGGCCGAACGCCAGCGCCTACACGCTGTACCAGGCACATCGCGTTCTTTTGTACGCGGGCCTTGTCGACGAAGCAGCCCGAGTCGCCGCACTGCACAACGATCGTGAAAGCGATACGAGCAACATTGCAATGGTGAACGTCAGGCAGGCCTGCGCCGAAGGGCGGACTGCGGACGCCGAAGCCATCTACGCAAGCCTGGTCGACATTGCGTCTGGCGGCCTCCTGGACAATCGTTGGTTGTTTCTGCAGACCCTCGGGCGTTACGCAGAGGCCACCGAGTCAGTACGCTATCTGGATGAGGGCGACGGGCTGTTTGCGCTGTCCGGCTTCCTGCACTACACGCACTTCGATCCGGCACCATTTCCCAACCTGACAGCGAAGCTCGAGTCTCAGGGCATCCGGCGCCCGCCGCCAACAGTGATTCCGTTTGCGTGCAAACGCTAGGCGGATTTTCTTAGAAGTCGTTTCTTCAGGTGCACCAGCAGCAACGACACGGCTGACGGGGTCATGCCTTCAAGACGTGAGGCCTGGCCCAGCGTAACGGGTCGCGCGGCGACGAGTTTCTGCCGCGCCTCGTTGGAGAGGCCGTCGACTTCTGCGTAGTTGATGTCTTCCGGCAAACGCAACAAATCCTGTTTCGCGTGCTGTGCGATCTCGCGTTCCTGGCGATCGATGTAGCCCGCGTACTTCGCGCGCACTTCGAGTTGCAATTCGACCTGTTCGCGTTGCTCGTCGCTGTCGAGTTTCAGGTCCTCGCTCGTACCCACTTCTGCTAACTCGACGATGTCGCGGTAACGTCGTTCCGGACGTTTCAGCAAAGCAGCGGCGGATGCTCCCTCGGACTGCACGAATATTTTGCCGAGGCGGTGCTGTTCTTTTTCGACGGCTTCGTACTTAGCGTTGAAGATGTTCCAGCGTTCGTCGTCGACGAGGCCGAGTTCGCGTCCTTTCGGCGTGAGGCGCAAGTCGGCGTTGTCTTCGCGCAGCATGAGTCGATATTCGGCGCGGCTCGTGAACATGCGGTAGGGCTCGCTGACGCCGCGGGTGATGAGATCGTCGATCAGCACGCCGATGTAGGCTTCGTGACGCGCCGGGAACCATTCTTCGAGTTGCTGCGCTTGGCGGGCAGCGTTGATGCCGGCGAGCAGGCCCTGCGCGCCGGCTTCTTCGTAGCCCGTCGTGCCGTTGATCTGGCCTGCGAAATAGAGGCCGTTGACGTGTTTGGTTTCGAGTGTCGGTTTCAGGTCGCGCGGATCGAAGTAGTCGTACTCGATCGCGTAACCCGGCTGCATGATGTGCGCGTTTTCGAAGCCCGTGATTGAGCGTACAAAGCGGATTTGCGTTTCGTACGGCAGGCTGGTTGAAATGCCGTTTGGATAAACCTCGTTGGTCGTCAGGCCTTCGGGCTCGACGAAAATCTGGTGCGAGGCTTTGTCGGCGAAACGCACGATCTTGTCTTCGACCGACGGGCAGTAACGCGGACCGACACCTTCGATCATTCCCGTGTACATCGGTGACTCGTGCAGCGCGCCGCGAATGATGTCGTGCGTCTCTGCCGTTGTGTTGGTGATGTGGCAGGAAATCTGCTGCGGGTGATCGCTGCGCTTGCCGAGGAAGGAAAACACGGGCGTCGGTTCATCACCGGGCTGTTCGACCATGCGTGCGTAGTCGAGCGTCTTGCCGTCGAGGCGCGGCGGCGTGCCGGTTTTCAGTCGGGCGACGTTGAATGGCATCTCGCGCAGACGTGCTGCGAGTTTGTTGGACGGTGCGTCACCAACGCGGCCGCCAGCTTTTTCGGTGAGGCCGATGAGTATGCGTCCTGCGAGGAAAGTGCCGACAGTGAGGATGACGGTCTTCGCCATGAAGCGCAGATCCTCGCCGGTAACGACGCCGGCCACTCTGTCGCCTTCGATGATGAGGTCTTCGACCGATTGCTGGAACACAGACAGGTTCGGTTGATTCTCGATCATGCTGCGCACGGCGTGCCGATAGAGTTGCCGGTCTGCCTGCGCGCGCGTTGCACGAACGGCCGGGCCTTTGCTGGAATTCAGCGTACGAAACTGGATGCCGGCGAGATCGATGGCTCGCGCCATGGCGCCGCCCATCGCATCGATTTCTTTCGTGAGGTGGCCTTTGCCGATGCCGCCGATCGCCGGGTTGCAACTCATCTGCCCGAGCGTTGCGATGTTCTGCGTGATCAATAAGGTGCGCGCACCCGCGCGCGCGGCCGCCAGCGAGGCTTCCGTACCGGCGTGGCCGCCGCCTATCACGATGACATCGTAGTTTTCGGTCATTGCTTAATTATTGATCAATCCGGGTCGCGCATTCTTTACTATTTGCCCCTGCTTGTCCAAGATAGCGCGCTGTTTCGCGCCCCGAGCACCGCATGCCCAAAACCGCTGCAGCCCTGACGATAAGCCTCCTTTTTGCCGTGTTTGCCATAAGCCCTGTGGCGGCTGAACCCCTCAAGCTCCAGGACTGCCGCATCAGCGCCGGCCCGGGCGCCCCCAGCATGAAAGCCCGCTGCGGCACCCTCACCCGCCCGCTAAACCCCGCCCCCCCCCAAAGGGGTCAGAGCCCTTTTGGCGAAAAGGGCTCTGACCCCTTTGGGGGGGATGAGGCGGTGGGGGAGATTGAGATTCGGGTGGCGGTTGTGCCGGCGCTGAATTTGACGCCGGAGCCGGATCCGCTGGTGCCTATCGCCGGAGGGCCCGGGCAGGGCAGCGTGCAGTTTTACACGTCTTATTCCTGGGCGTTTGAGGAGGTGCGGCGCGATCGCGACATATTGCTGATCGATCAGCGCGGCACCGGCGAGTCCGCGACCATGGATTGTGAATTTGACGACGATCTCGTTGAGGGTGAGTACTCGACGGAGCTGACGATTCAATACACGAAAGAATGTCTTGAACAGCTGCCCTACGACGCGCGCTTTTTTACCACCAGCGTCGCAGTAACCGACATCGAGGCCGTTCGTGTGGCGCTCGGTTATCCCGCGCTGAATCTGTACGGCGTTTCTTATGGCACTCGCGTGGCACAACATTTTGCGCGGCGTTATCCCGCATCCACGCGTACGATCATTATTGATGGCGTTGTGCCGCCGCAGCTTGCGTTGGGACCCGAGATCGCCACTGAAAGTCAGAAGGCTGTTGATAATGTTCTGGCCCGTTGTGCCGAAGACGAATCCTGCAATGAGCGTTTTCCAAAAGTGGCCGACGACTTCGAAAAGATCGTCGCGGCTCTCAGCCGCGAGCCCGTCACCATCAGCGTGCCGCACCCAAGCACCGGTCGCCCCGAAGAAATCAGCTTCGGCGAAGCGGAGCTGGCGACTGCAATTCGCCTGCTCGCCTATCACCCGAACTCCATCGCCCTGATGCCGCTCCTGATTCACGAAGCGGGCGCGGGGAACTACGTGCCGCTCGGCTCGCAGTTCATGATGACGATGATCTCTTTGATGGACTCGATGTCGCTCGGTATGCACAACGCCGTGATGTGCACGGAGGACGTGCCGTTCTATGACAAGGCGACGATCGATTACGGTGCGCTCGCCGCGAGCTACATGGGCGCGTTCCAGCTCGACGCGCTTGAGGCAATCTGTTCCGTCTGGCCAGTCGGGCCGATTGACGACGACATGAAAGAGCCGCTGGCGACCGACCTGCCGGTTCTGTTGTTGTCGGGCGATGCGGACCCGATTACACCGCCGCGATACGCCGACCTGGCTGCGGTTGATCTTGCGAATGCAAAGCACCTGATCGGCAAACACCAGGGACACGGCCAGATCGGAGTCGGTTGCACGCCACGCCTGATTGCTGATTTCATTGCTTCCGCCGACCCGGCTGGCCTCGACGCCTCGTGTATGGAGCGCAGTTTCGTGATGCCCTTCTTTCTCGACTTTTCGGGGCCAAACCCATGATCAGCGTTAAAGACATACACAAGTCTTTCGGCAAAGTGCACGCCGTACGCGGTGTCAGCTTCAACGCGCCGGACGGAAAAATCACCGGTCTGCTCGGCCCCAACGGTGCCGGCAAATCCACTACCCTGCGCGTGCTGTACACGGTCCTGAAACCGGACGAAGGTACCGCCGTGATCGATGGCGCGGACGTCGTTAGCGATAGCCTCGCCGCGCGACAAAAAATCGGCGCGCTGCCACACGGCGCGGGCCTGTATCCGCACCTGACCGCGCGCGAAAACATCGCCTACTATGCAAAGTTGTGCAATATCGACAAAAGCGAAGTTGGTGATCGCGTCGCGAGCATTATTCGCCTGCTGGAGATAGAAGACTTCGCCGATCGACGCACCAAGGGTTTCTCGCAGGGACAACGAACCAAGGTGTCGCTCGCCCGCGCGCTGGTTCACGACCCACAGAATGTCATCCTTGATGAGCCGACCAACGGCCTCGACGTGATGGCCACACGCTCTTTGCGACACCTGATCCTGAAGCTCAAGGACACGGGCCGCTGCGTGTTGTTCTCCTCGCACGTTATGCAGGAGGTTGCCGCGCTGTGTGATGACATCTGCATCATCGCCAACGGCCTGGTCGCGATCGACGATTCGCTGGCGGGCATACGCGAGCGCACCGGGCAGGACGACCTGGAAGAGGCATTCGTTTCTGCGATTCAAATGGTGGGAGAACGATAATGCGTACGCTGCTCACCGTTTTTCTGAAAGAGATCGTCGACAACTTTCGCGATCGCCGCACGCTGATGTCCGCGTTAATCATGGGGCCGATATTTGGGCCCGTGATGTTCGCCTTTATCATCAATATGTCGATAGACCGTGCCCTCGATGACGCTGAAAGCACCATGGAGCTGCCGGTAATCGGGCAGGAACACGCGCCCAACCTGATGCGCTTTCTCAAGAGCCACAATATCGACGTCGTCGCTGGCCCGGAGGACATTCACGGCGCCGCCGAGGCGGTGAAGTCAGGAACGCACGACGTGGTCCTCGTCATACCGGAAGGTTTTGGCGAGCAGCTGGCCGACACGATTCCCGCGCGCGTTGAGCTGTACTCCGATGAAGCGAACTCCCAGGGCGAGAAAGAGGCGCGCCGCGCGCGCAGCGCCTTGTACGCCTATAACCAGCAGCTCGCGGCAATACGGCTATCGGCACGCGGCGTGAACCCGATGATGCTGCGACCGATCAATGTCGACGACATCGATGTATCTACGCCCAGCGGCCGTTCCGCGATGTTGCTCGGCATGATGAGTTACTTCTTTATTTTTGCCCTGCTCATGGGCGGCATGTCGCTGGCCATCGACACCACCGCCGGCGAACGCGAGCGCGGCTCGCTGGAGCCGTTATTGTCACTGCCAGTGACGCGCGGGCAACTGATCCTCGGAAAAATCCTGGCGGCATGCGTCTTTATGGCCATGTCCTTGCTGCTCAGCTTGCTGTCGTTCTACGTCGTGCTCGAGTTCATGCCGCTGGAACAACTGGGCATGACGCCCAACTTTAGTCTGGCGGTGGTCGCCGCGGCCTTCTTCCTGTTACTGCCCTTTGTGCTTCTCGGCGCCTCACTCATGACGCTGGTCGCGTCGTTTACCAAGAGCTACAAAGAGGCGCAAACCTGGTTGAGCGTGGTATTGGTCGCGCCGACGCTGCCGATACTGGTGGTCAGCATCCTGACGCTGCGGCCGCAACTCGAGTTCATGTTCGTGCCCTCCCTGAGCCAACACCTGATCCTCGTCGATATGGTCAAGAACGAGCCACTAAATGGTCTGTACGTCGCGATTTCAGTTTGCAGCACGCTCCTGTTCGGCGCGCTTTTGACCTGGGTATGTGCCCGCCTTTACCGCCGCGAGGGTCTTCTCGGTTGACAAATACCGTGGTTTCTCCACCATGGAGGGCCACAGGACAAGAATTCTAACTATGGCTCTGTTCTCCGAACTCCGGCGCCGCAACGTGATCAAAGTTGCGCTGATCTACTTATTGGGTGGTGTACTCGCGTTTTGGTTGCTGGGCGGGCTGATGGCGTCACTGGGCGCCCCCGCCTGGGCCAACGAGTTCGTGTTTCTCGTGCTGGTCATCGGCTTTCCTGTATCGCTGATATTTGCATGGGCCTATGAAATTACACCGGCGGGCGTCAAGAAGACGCTGGACGTTGACCAGACACAATCCATCGTCTTCAAAACCGGCCAGAAGCTGAACGCTGCCATGGCGGTGCTGGGTGTACTGGGCGTCCTTGCGCTGTTAGGGCAGCAGCTATTGCCCACCTTCGTGGTACCGAAAATCATAGAGCCGATACTGCCGGCGCCGGTGTACGAATCGCCAACTGCCGAGAACGTGCCCGGGGAGATTCGAGCTCACACCCTGGACAATGGCTTGCGCATAATTGTCTGGCCCGACCACGATATTCCTAATGTGGCGATGTACAACTTTGTTCGAGCGGGCGGGCGCAACGAATATCCCGGCATCACGGGGCTGTCACACTTTTTCGAGCACATGATGTTCAACGGTACAGCGCGCCGCGCCCAGGGTGCGTTCGACGAAGAGATGGAGGCCGCGGGTGGTTCGAACAACGCCTACACATCAAAAGACCTGACTGTGTATATGGACTGGTTTCCGCGCTCTGCGCTCGAGACTGTTTTCGATCTTGAAGGTGATCGGCTGGAAAACCTGGCCATCGATCCAGGCGTAGTCGAGTCCGAGCGGGGCGTTGTCTATTCCGAGCGTCGGCTGCGCTATGACAATGATAATTTCGGGCGGCTGTATCTCGACATGAATGCCACGGCGTTCATTGCTCATCCCTACCGACTGCCGGTCATCGGCTGGGCTTCAGATATCGAGGGCTGGACGCAGGATGATCTTGAGTCTTACTTTCAAACCTATTACGCACCGAACAACCTGACGATGGTCTTCGTTGGCGACGTTCAGCCCGAAGAGATCTTCAAGCTGGCCGACAGATACTTTGGCGGCGTTGATGCGCAACCGCCGCCACAAGTCGTGCGCACCATCGAGCCCGAACAGCAGGGTGTGCGCCGCCTTGTGATTGAAGCCGATGCGCCAACACCGCTGCTGCATGTCGCGTTTCATGCCGGCGCTGCGGCGGACGCGCAAACGCTGCCCTTGAATTTGCTGTTGAATATTCTTGCGGGAGGTGACTCCTCTCGGCTGCACCAGCGTCTCGTTGAGAAAGAACAGCTGGTGCTGGAGGTTGGCGGCTTTCAGATGGAGGGCTTTGACCCCGGGCTGGTGTATTTCTACCTGACTCTGCCGCCGGGCGCAGATGTCGCCCGGGTGGAGCAGCGTCTGCTTGAAGAGCTTATGCAAGTCGTGAGCGACGGCGTTTCCGAGGCCGAACTTGAGAAGGCGCGGAACATCATGATGGCCGGGTATTGGCGAGGATTGTCGACGATTGATGGCAAAGCCTCCGCTCTTGGTAACGCCGAAGTTTTCTACGGCGACTACGAGCGCGCCTTTGCTTTGCCGGAGGAGTTGGGCGCGATTACAACCACGACCATTCAAGACGCCGCAGCATCGGTGTTCGACGTCACGAAGATGACGGTTGGCGTGTTGCGCTCTCCCGAAACGGGGGTGCCGAAATGAGGGCCTGCAGAGTGCTGATGCTGGCCTTTGCCGCACTGGCTTTCGGCGTCGCGCTGGCCGACGACGTAACCTTGCCGCCAGCCGAGCGCATCGTTTTGGAAAACGGCACGGTACTCATACTGACCGAGAACCACGACGTTCCACTGATTGGTTTGCGGGCGGTGCTTCGCGGTGGCGCTGCCGCCGACCCGGCTGGCAAACACGGGCTCGCGAATCTTCTGGCTGGATTGCTGGAGAAGGGCGCGGGTAAGCGCAACGCCGCGGAGTTCGCGGAAACCATCGCCGCTGTCGGCGGGCAGCTGGGCGCGTCCGCCGGGCTCGAGTCTTTGACCGTCAGCGGGGACTTCATGTCCAGAGATGCGGCGTTGATGGTTGAGCTGTTGGCGGACATGTTGCAGCGGCCGAAGCTCGATGCGGCCGAGTTCCGCAAACTTCGTGAGCGCTCCATCAACCTCATCAAAGCGGCCAAGGGCTCCGACCCGGGCGAGCTTATGCCGGCATATGCGAATGCCTTTTTGTTTGGCGAACACCCTTACGGTAATCCGGTCGGTGGCAGCGAGTCATCGCTGGCTGCCGTCACGCACGGGGACGTGCTGGCGTATTACGCCGATGGCCTGGGCGGTGATCGCCTGATTATTTCCGTCGCTGGCGACTTCGAGGTCGCGACGATGCGCGAAGCGCTGACGGCTGCTTTCGGTACCTGGCGCGCCGCAAGTGGCGAACCGCTCAGGGTTGAGGCGCCGGTACGCGCCGACTCCAGCCGTGTGTATCTGATCGACAAGCCGGGGGCGACGCAGACGTATTTTTACATTGGCAATGTCGGTGTTGCGCGCGGCTACGCGGGCCGTGCGGAGCTGGACCTTGCGAATACGGTTTTTGGCGGGCGCTTTACCTCGATGCTGGTAACGGAGCTACGCACGAAGTCGGGCCTGAGCTACAGCGCGCAATCCGCTTTGTCACGGTACTCGCAGCCCGGCTCCGTGTTTGTCGCGTCCTTCACGGAAACCAGCACTACGGTCGCAGCGCTGGATGTGGCGCTTGGAACGCTGGGACAACTGAAGGATGCCGGGCTGGACGCGGAGATGCTTTTATCCGCCCGCAATTATGTGATGGGTCAGTTTCCGCCGCGCCTTGAAACCGCCGAGCAGCTCGCGGGTGTTTTTGCCGGCCTGGAAGCGGACGGGCTGGATGCGTCCTATATCAACGATTACGGCTCGCTGCTTGCTGCCGCGACACCGGAATCGGTCGCCGCGGTGATCGAAGCGGTCTACCCCGAAAGAGGGGCGCTGGTTTTCGTCATACTTGGGGACGCCGAGCTGATTCGAGAACAGGTTGCGGCCTATGGCCCCATCACCGAGATCTCCATTTCGGAGCCCCGCTTCCACCCTTGACCAGGAGCAGCGGCGCTTACTTGCCGATGCAGAATTCCGAGAAGATTCGGCCCAGCAGCTCGTCGGACGTGACGGCACCCGTGATTTCCCCGAGCGACCGCTGACTCAGGCGCAACTCCTCAGCCAGCAGCTCGCCGGCCCGAGTTGCTTCAAGGGCCTTTTGGCCCGCCAGAAAATGCGTAGCAGCGCTCTCAAGAGCCTCAATGTGGCGCCTTCGAGCCGTGAAAGCGCCTGTTCCGAGGTTTTTATAGCCTGCAAGGGCTCGAATATGCTGTCTTAAGGCCTCCAGACCCGCTCCAGTCCGCGCAGACAGGACGATTTCGCCGTCTTTTGGTGTTATTTGCCCCTTAAAGAGGTCGATTTTGTTCAAAACCGTGGTTATTGGGACCCCGGCGGGCATTTCCTCGTCCATGTCGGGGGGCGACGCGTCCGTCGCATCCTGCACCCAGAGCACGGCATCCGCGGTTTGCAGCGCGAGCCGCGCCCGGCGGATGCCTTCACGCTCAACCCGGTCCGGGTTTTCGCGCAGTCCGGCGGTGTCCACCAGCTCGACGGCAAGGCCGTCGATGTCGATTTGTTCGCGCAGGATGTCGCGCGTGGTTCCGGCGACCTCCGTGACAATGGCGGCATCCTGGCCGCTGAGCAAATTCATCAGGCTGGACTTGCCCGCATTCGGCTTACCAACGATGACCACCTGAAAGCCGTCACGCAGGACTCGACCTTGCTGTGCTTGCTCCTGCAACAGGGTGAATGCGGCGGCGCATTCCGTAAGACGCCGCTGCAGCAACTCGTCCGACAGGAAGTCGATTTCTTCCTCGGGAAAATCGATTGCGGCTTCGACGTGCATGCGCAAGCGAATGAGTTGTTCGGCCAGCAGGTTGACGGAGCTCGAGAAGGCGCCGGACAACGAGCGCAGTGCGGCGCGCGCCGCCTGGGTTGTGCCTGCACTGATGAGGTCGGCAATGGCCTCGGCTTGCACAAGGTCGAGCTTGTCGTTTTGAAAAGCGCGCGCAGAAAATTCGCCAGGCTCGGCGCGCCGCGCGCCCAACGCAACAATCGCATCGGTGATGAGTGATATGACCAGGGGTCCGCCATGGCCGTGCAGCTCCAGTACGGACTCGCCGGTGAAGGAGGTCGGCGCGGGAAAATACAGAGCGAGGCCGGCGTCGAGCGTCTCGCCACCCGTATCGCGAAACCTGCGATAGGTTGCGGTTCTCGGTTCCGGCAAGCTGCCGAGCAAACTGCGCGCAATGTGTTCGACCCGGTCACCCGACACTCGCACGATACCAACACCACCGGTACCCGGCGGCGTGGCGGCAGCAACGATCGTGTCGGTGGTGTTTTTCACGGCGCTATGAGACCACAACCAATGGGCTGATGCAGCCCAATCTCTCCCCTAAAGGGGTCAGAGCCCTTTAGGGGTCCGGGCGCTAAAGGGCTCTGACCCCTTTGGGGGTTCGGGCGGCGGGTGGGTCAATGCTTCTTGGCTTTGATTTCCTGCTCAACCACTTTGTTGATTTTCCACTGTTGCGCAATCGACAGCAGCGTGTTGGTTACCCAGTACAGCACCAGTCCCGACGGGAAGAATGCGAAGAAGCCGGTGAACATGACCGGCATGATCTGCATCACTTTCGCCTGCACGGGATCTGCGGGTGCCGGGTTGAGCTTTTGTTGCATGAACATCGCGGCGCCCATGATCAGCGGCAGAATGAAATACGGGTCTTTTGTAGACAGGTCCGTTATCCAGAGTGCGAACGGCGCCTGACGCATTTCGACGCTTTCCAGCAATACCCAATAGAACGCGAGGAAGAACGGCATCTGAATCAGAATCGGCAAACAGCCTGCTGCCGGATTTACTTTTTCTCGCTTATACAGGTCCATCATCTGTGCGCTGAGGGCCTGCTTGTCATCCTTGTATCGCTCCTGGAGCGCTTTCATGCGCGGCTGAAGATTGCGCATTTTTGCCATTGAGCGGCCACTGGATTCGGTGAGCTTGTAGAACACCAGTTTAATGAGGAAGGTAACGATAATGATCGCCACACCCCAGTTGTGCACAAAGTCGAAGACGAAGCTCAGAAGCAGGAACAGTGGGTGTGAAATGATGGTGAGCCAGCCGTAATCGACCGTCAGCGACAACGTCTCGTCGATTTCTTCAAGTTGCGACTGCAGCTTAGGCCCAACGAACAGCGTGCTCGGAAATATTCTGCTGGATCCCGGCGCGACCGACTCGGCCAAGCCGCTGATACTTGCTGTAGAGCGGTCGCCCTGAACGCTGACTCGATACGACTTCTCGACGTCCCGCTCCGGCACGACGGCGCTCAGGAAGTGATGCTGAATTGCGCCGATCCATCCTGTCTGCGATTTGTAGTCGTACGGCCCGTCTTCCAGCAGATCGTCGCGCTGGAGTTTTTCGGATTTTTCGCCCGTGTAGATAATCGGGCCCATGAAGGAATAGGAATCGACATCGAACATCGAACGTTCCGGCTCTTTCGACACACGAACGATCTGCGCATACGGTGCGCCGCGCCACAGTGCATCGCCGTTGTTCGTTACCTCGTGTTCTACCGCGATGGCATAACTTCCGCGCGTGAAGCGATAGCGCTTTTCTATCGTTGCGCCATCTTCGCTTTGGCGAGTCATCGACACGACGAGCGAGTCTTCGCTGCCGAGCTCATAGTTCATCGACGCGGGGACAAAGGGTTTGCGATAGTCCGGGCGGTTACCTTCTTTAACGGTACGCAATCCGGTGCGAATAAAACCGACGTCGGCGGAGTCTGTGCTCAATAATTGAATCAGTGTGTCAGGGTCATCTTTTGCAACCGGATACTTAAGCAGCTTCGCCGACTGCAGCGTGCCGCCTTCAGTACTGATCTCGATATCCAGTACGTCCGTGACGACACGAACCGTCGGAGCAGACACTGCCGCTCGACCGTCGTCGCCGTTGGCGGGCAGAAGCTCTTCGATGCCCGCCTCGGCCGGCGCACTTAACTCGGGCAACTCGCCGGTTTCTGATTCCGCTGCGAAGTCTGCCTGCTGCGTCTCTTGTGTTTGTTGCGCCGGAATGGCGGCTGGTCTGGGGGCATAATCCTGTACCCAGGTTTGATAGGTGATCCAGGCCAAAAGACCAAATAGGCCCCAGATCAGCAGTCGTTGATTATCCATCCCTTAGCTACCCTGCTTGTTTGTTTTTCGTTTCGTCGTCGAGCACCGCTCAAAATGGTGCTCAAGGCTTAATTTTATGTCGCTGTTTTTTGCCATAGCCGCAGCCGGCTGATTGAGCACCACGACATCGCGGCCGTCGAGCTCTTGCTGATGATGCCGAAAGGTTTCTCGAACCAGTCTTTTAATTCGATTTCGTGCAACGGCTTTGCGACAGTGTTTTTTTGAAATGGCGAGCCCCAGTCTCGCGACTTCGTCTTTGTTGTCACAGCAAAGCACTGTAAAGAATTTATCGCGGCTGCGGGTAGCTTTTTTGAATACGCGGCCGTAGGCCGCGGCATCCAGTAAGCGGTTCTTTTTCTGGAACCGAAAACCTGTGCTGCCTGTCAATCCTTGGGGCGGGGACGTCGTTGTGACGGTCAGGGCGAGCCGTTACGGCGTCAGCTGCGCGCGGCCCTTGGCGCGGCGAGCTTTGAGCACCAGTCGTCCACCTTTGGTGGCCATGCGGGCACGAAATCCGTGGGTTCGGGCGCGCTTGATTTTGCTGGGCTGAAATGTGCGTTTCATGACGATTACCTGGATCAATAAGCGGGCCACAAAGCCGGCTTTTCAGAAGGCCGGCAAGGGTACTCAGATGCCCAGACAGTGTCAATAGACGGATGTAAACCTTAGGGTTTCGGGTTAGACTTCGCGGTCTTTCGTTTGTCTTATATCACGCTCTGGCCCGCTGCTGACGGGGTCCTTTGGGGAATTGCTTGCCTGTTGAATCGACGCTTTGGAACCAGTGCCTCCGCGTTTTGCAGGCGGAGCTGCCGGAGCAGCAGTTCAACACCTGGATTCGGCCCCTGCAGGCGGTTGACGACGGCAAGTCTCTGCGCCTGCTGGCGCCGAATCGGTTTGTGGTTGACTGGGTGCAACAGCACCACGTGCAGAGGATATTGGAGCTGGTTGCAGAAGATGGCGCCGGTACGGAGCTAATCGTAGAAGTCGGCTCTCGCAGCGTTGCGGCCCCGGCCCCCGGTGATGGGCGGCCGAGAGCGGCGCCGATAAAAGCGAATACTTCGGCCCCGGTCGCGTCCCGTCTGAATCCAGCATTTACCTTCGAGAACTTCGTAGAAGGCAAGAGTAATCAGCTTGCCAGAGCCGCAGCCACCCAGGTCGGTGCGAATCCGGGGGTTTCTTATAATCCGCTGTTTATTTATGGCGGAGTCGGGCTCGGTAAAACGCATCTTATGCACGCCATCGGCAATGCCATCTTAAAGGCCCGGCCGGACGCGCGCGTAAGCTATGTCCATTCGGAGCGTTTTGTTGGCGACATGGTCAAGGGTTTACAGCACAACACGATTTCGGAGTTTAAACGCTCCTATCGCTCGCTCGATGCTTTGCTCATTGATGATATTCAGTTTTTTGCCGGCAAGGAGCGCTCACAGGAGGAGTTTTTTCATACCTTTAATGCGCTGCTTGAGGGGCAACGACAGATTATTCTGACCTGTGATCGTTACCCCAAAGAAGTGACCGGCCTTGAAGAACGATTGAAGTCTAGGTTTGGCTGGGGCCTGACGGTTGCGATCGAGCCGCCGGAGCTGGAAACCTCTGTTGCCATTCTTATGAGTAAAGCCGCCATTGAAGGCATTCAGCTCCCGGAAGAAGTGGCGTTTTTTATCGCCAAGCGTATTCGTTCAAACGTAAGGGAACTGGAAGGAGCGTTACGGCGCGTCATTGCGAACTACCGTTTCACGGGTCGGGCCATCGACCTGGATTTTGCCAAAGAGGCCTTACGAGATTTATTAGCGCTGCAGGACCGCCTCGTCTCGATCGAAAACATTCAGAAAACGGTGGCCGAGTATTTTAAGATCCGCGTTGGCGATTTATTGTCCAAAAAGAGGACGCGCTCGATCGCGCGGCCCAGGCAATTTGGTATGGCGCTCGCAAAGGAACTGACGAACCACAGTTTGCCGGAGATTGGCGATGCTTTTGGGGGCCGCGATCACACGACGGTGCTGCACGGTTGTCGGCGCATCGAGTCGTTGCGGGAGACCGAAAAGCGCGTGGATGATGACTATTTGAATTTGTTGAGAACTCTGACAGGATGATGTGGATAATCGGTGGAAAAGTCTGCTTGCGGATTTTGTCCACAGACTGTCCACAAGAGGCGAGCATTAAGTAGGCTCTTTGTCCTCACGAAAAAAGTTGTTTAAGTATTTGTTTTTATTGGGGTTTATAAAGTTATGCACAGGCAGAGGCTGGCTTAATAATAACAATAAATTAACTATTTCCAATATTTATTAACAGGTGGAAGCTATGAAGTTTACCGCAAGTCGCGAGGCACTTTTGACGCCGCTGCAGGCCGTAATTGGGGTTGTGGAACGGCGTCAAACGATGCCCATCTTGTCGAATGTTTTATTGATTGCGAAGGATGGCCAGCTGGCAGTAACGGCAACGGATCTTGAAGTTGAGCTGGTTGCCGAGATGGAAATCGAAGCTCAATCGGATGGCGAGATTACGGTGTCGGGGCGGAAGTTTTTGGATATCTGCAGAGCGCTACCGGAGGGCTCGAAAATCAGTGTGAGTCTGAGCGGAGAGAAGTTGACGGTTCGTTCGGGACGCAGCAAGTTCAACCTGGTGACCTTGCCGGCGGCAGAGTTTCCGGTGGTTGAGGATATTAAAGCAGGGCAAACAATTGCGGTTAGCCAGGCAGCGCTGGGGCGGCTTATCGAGAAGACTCACTTTTCAATGGCGCAGCAGGATGTGCGCTATTACCTGAATGGCATGTTGCTGGAAACCGGCGGCAAGCATTTGCGGGCCGTCGCAACGGATGGGCATCGGCTGGCTTTATGCCAGGCGGACCTGGAGGGTGGTGAGCGGGATTCGCAACAGGTTATCGTGCCGCGAAAGGGCGTGCTTGAATTGCAGCGCTTGTTATCCGGAGAGGGCGATCTGAATATTGAGTTGGGCTCCAACCACATTCGGATTCAGCTGGAAGGTATACGCTTCACGTCGAAACTGATCGATGGCCGATTCCCGGAGTACGAGCGCGTCATCCCGAAAGAGTCGTCAAACGAGCTGAAAGCGGATCGGGCCGAGTTCAAAAGCGCTTTGCAGCGAACAGCCATTTTGTCCAACGAAAAATACCGGGGTATCCGGCTGGTCATTCGAGACAGCGGCGTGGTCCTGCAGGCGCACAATCCTGAGCAGGAAGAAGCCGAGGAAGAACTGAATGTTGAGTATGCGGGCGAGGATATTGAGATCGGCTTCAACGTCAACTACCTGCTGGATGCGCTGGGTGCGGTTGAAGGCGACGCGGTAACGCTTTCGGTACAGGACAGCAATTCGAGCTGTCTGATTCGGCAGCCCGGGAACGATGACTGCACGTTCGTTGTAATGCCCATGCGCCTTTAAGCGCGAGGCGGCTGAAATGATTCGCCTGTTTCGGGCCAGTAATTTTCGTTGCCTGGAACATGCGGAGCTGGAATTCGGGCCGCGCTTCAATTTGATTACCGGCGCCAACGCCTCCGGGAAGACGAGTCTTCTGGAGGCGTTGGCGTATCTGGGCCGGGGAAAATCCTTTCGTGGTGCGACCACAGCAAACCTGACCCGCCATGGTGAAGACGAGTTTGTGCTTTTCGGTGAGGTGGATACGGGCAGCGGAAAGACAAAGATTGGCGTGCGCAACGGTCGCGATGGCCTCGAGGCCCGGGTCGGCGGCGAGGCCGCCGCGGGCGCGGCGGCGCTGGCGGAAATGTTGCCGCTGCAGGTGATAGACCCCGAAGTTCATAACCTGATTGCCGGAGGACCCGAGTTGCGGCGGCGCTACCTGGACTGGGTGGCGTTCCACGTGGAACACGAACACCTGATGGTCTGGCGGCGGTTCCGACGCGCTTTGAAGCAGCGCAATGCGGCACTCCGGCAGAAGGCGGCGGCAGCAGCGATTCGTAGCTGGAACGCGGAGTTTGTTGAACTGGCGCTGGCCCTCGATCGGTCGCGGCGTGCGGTGCTCGAGCTCGCGCATCAAAGTCTGCTGGAGCACGGCCAGGCATTGCTGCAGACAGAGCTCGCGTTTGAGTATCAGCAGGGGTGGGCGCGGGACAAGGCGCTGGACATGGCGCTCGATGAGGGGCTTGATCGCGACCTGCAGCTTGGCGCCACGCAGGCGGGGCCACAGCGAGCTGATATTCGGGTCAACAGCGATGAGCGCCAGGCGCGCAAACTGGTGTCTCGAGGACAACAAAAGCTGTTGGCAAGCGCCATGATCCTCGCGGCCACGGAAACAGCCCAATCAGCACTCGAGAAACCTCTGCTGCTGCTGCTGGACGACCCGGCGGCGGAACTCGATGCCGATTCGGTGCGGCGGTTGATGGATGCGGTGGCGGCGCTGGGCTGCCAGGTGGTCGCGACCAGCCTCGATCCGGGAGCCCTGAGCTTTCCGGAAAGGCCCGTGATGTTCCACGTGGAACAGGGCGAAATCCGGCCGTCGGACTAGGTATTTTCCAGGTTGGAAAATATAGTTGGGAATGTCGGCGAAAACACCTTAAAAAAGAACGCTTTGGGGATACTCTGAGGGCCGGATTTTGCTACAATGGCCGGCTACCGCTTCGAGGATCCCGAATGGCTGACCAAAAAACCTATACTTCCAGTAATATCAAGGTCTTACGTGGCCTTGAGGCCGTCAGAAAACGGCCCGGAATGTATATCGGCGACACCGATGACGGCACCGGCCTGCACCACATGGTTTTCGAGGTCGTCGACAACTCCATCGACGAGGCGCTGGCGGGTCATTGCGACACGATCACGGTAACGATCCACGCGGACGAGTCCGTCACGGTCAGCGACGATGGTCGCGGCATTCCCGTGGACCTGCACCCGGAAGAAGGGCGCTCCGCCGCCGAAGTCATCATGACGGTGCTGCATGCCGGCGGTAAGTTTGACGACAACTCCTACAAGGTCAGCGGCGGCTTGCACGGCGTGGGCGTCTCGGTCGTCAATGCATTATCGGAACAGCTGCTGCTAACGGTTCATCGTGACGGCAAGACGCACCAACAGGAATACGTCCACGGCGAACCCAGCGCACCGCTGGCGATCATCGGCGATACCACGCGCACCGGCACGACTGTGCGCTTCAAGCCCAGCGACAAGACGTTCACGAACATTCAGTTTCATTATGAAATTCTCGCGCGGCGGTTGCGCGAGCTGTCATTCCTCAATTCGGGCGTGCGCATACACCTGATTGATGAGCGCGACGAAAAAGAAGATCTGTTTCAGTACGAGGGCGGCATCCGGGCTTTCGTCGAGCACCTGAATCGCAACAAGACCGCGATCCACCCGACGATTTTTCATTTTTCAACGATGAAGGACGACGTGGGCGTTGAAGTGGCGCTGCAGTGGAATGATAGTTATTCGGAAAACATGTACTGCTACACGAACAATATTCCGCAGCGCGACGGTGGCACGCACATGGCGGGCTTTCGTACCGCACTGACACGAACGCTCAACAGCTACATCGAGAATGAGCTCAGCTCCAAGAAAGACAAATTCACGCCCAGCGGCGACGATGCTCGTGAGGGGTTGACGGCCGTTCTGTCGGTGAAGATGCCGGACCCGAAGTTTTCCTCGCAAACCAAAGACAAGCTCGTGTCGTCCGAAATCAAGGGCATCGTCGAGCAGGCGATGGCCGGAAAAATCGAAGAATTTTTGCTCGAGCGGCCGCAGGAAGCGAAGGCCATCGTGTCGAAGATTGTGGATGCAGCGCGAGCACGCGAGGCGGCCCGCAAGGCGCGCGAAATGACGCGACGCAAGGGTGCGCTGGATATTGCAGGCCTGCCCGGCAAGCTGGCTGACTGCCAGGAGAAAGACCCGGCGCTGTCAGAAATATTCCTGGTCGAGGGCGACTCCGCTGGCGGTTCGGCCAAACAGGGGCGCGATCGACGCACCCAGGCAATACTTCCTCTCAAAGGAAAAATTCTCAACGTCGAAAAAGCCCGCTTCGACAAGATGCTGCAGTCCGCCGAAGTCGGCACGCTGATAACAGCACTGGGTTGCGGTATTGGCAGAGAGGATTTTGATCCGGACAAGCTGCGCTATCACCGCATCATCATCATGACCGACGCTGACGTCGACGGTTCACACATTCGCACCTTGCTGCTCACGTTTTTCTATCGACAGATGCGGGAGCTCATTGATCGCGGACATGTGTATATCGCGCAGCCGCCGCTGTACAAAATCAAGCGCGGCAAGCAAGAGGTTTACGTAAAGGACGATGCCGAACTCAATACCTACCTGTTGACGGCCGCCATGGATGGGGCGGCGCTGCATGTCAATGCCGATGCACCAGCGCTATCGGGCATCGCGCTCGAAACGCTGACCAAGGAACACATCGCCGTCGAAGGCATCATTACTCGAATTTCGCCGCGCTACGATGAAGTCGTTTTGCGGACGCTGAGCGAAGTTGCGGAAGTCAAAGCCGGCGACACCGACGATCTCGATAAGCTCGCCAGCTGGACCAACCTGTTTTCTGCGGAATTGCCGAAAAGCTCAGGCGATCGGGCCGAAGACAACAGCGTTGGCAGTTACAGCGCCGAGCTTGATCGAGGCGACGAAAGCGGTGAGGGTGTGCGCATTGCGATCACCCGCGTGTTACACGGCATTGCAACGACGCGCTATCTGCCCCGCGAGTTTTTTGGCACTACCGAGTACCGGCACATCGTTGCTCTGGCCGCGAAAATTGGCGACCTGCTCTCCGATGACTCGTACGTGGTCCGTGGCGACAAACAAATACCGGTGGACAGCTTTGCCTCGGCGGTTGACTGGCTCATGACCGAAGCGCGCCGCGGCCAGGCCATCCAGCGCTACAAGGGTCTCGGCGAGATGAATCCGGACCAGCTGTGGGACACCACCGTCAACCCGGAAACGCGCCGTCTTTTGCAGGTCAAAATCGATGATGCGGTCAAAGCCGACGAAATTTTCACCACGCTGATGGGCGACCAGGTTGAGCCGCGACGCGAATTCATTGAGAAAAACGCTCTGACGGTCGGCAATCTGGACGTCTAGACCCGCAGGGCTGCCGCCGCCAGTACGACAGAGCTAAACTTTTGCAACGTAACGGTGTCGAATAGCATCTGATCGTAGAAGGAGTAGCGCTGTGGCCAGGAAAACCATCTTGTTGCTTGCCGTTTTAGCGGTGGGGTGCGCAGCGACACCGAAAGACGCTGGTGTTCTCGAAACAAACGACGCTATTGACGACTACGTACACGTCGCCGAGCTGCAGGAGGTCGATTCCATTCGGTATTACGCCGAACTCACCCACACGGTAATCACCGAAAAATACAACATCATCAGCGCTGGCAGCGAGCGCTACCTCGTGACCTATTTCAACAACTGCTACGAAATGAATGATCACAACCTAAAGCCGGACTATCGCTACGACAGCCATACCTTGCGAGCTCGATCCGACACCTTCCGCGGCTGCCGCATCGAGGCGCTGCACGAAGTGAACAAGGGCCAAGCCCAGGAACTCATCGATCTCGGCAAGGGGCCGGGATTTCAGGACGATTAATTTACGAAGGGGAGCATCAGTGTACAAACCACTCATTGGCGCAGCAGCGCTGCTATTACTGGTTGCCTGCGGCGAGCAAGCGCCGGACGCAACCACCACCAGCAAATCACTTGGTTCCGGCATCGCGCTGGAAAATATGGATACCACGGTAGCTCCGGGCGAGGATTTCTTTTCCTATGTGAATGGCACGTGGGTCGCGAAAACCGAAATCCCGGCGGACAAAGGGCGTTACGGAACGTTCGATTTGCTGCGAGACGCGTCACAGGAAAACGTCAAAGTCATTATCGAAGAGTCTGCATCCGGTGACTTCGCGAAAGGAACCGATGAACAAAAAGTTGGAGACCTCTATCGCTCTTACCTGAACATGGCGACGCGCGACGCGCGCGGCATGAAGCCCCTGGAAGCCGAACTCGAACGCATTGACGCCATCTCAAGCCACGACGATCTGACCGCCTATTTCGGCGACGCAATGAAGCGCAACTTCGATGCACCGATGGCCTTTGGTCAGGTGGAAGACCTGCTCGACCCGAGCCGTTACATCATCTATGTAACGCAGAGCGGGCTCGGACTCCCGGACCGCGAGTTCTATTTCAAGGCGGACGAACGCAACGACGACATTCGGGCAAAATACCTCGAACACATCGAAAAGATGTTCGCCCTCGCCGGCTTCCCGGACGGCAAGGCCGCTGCAGCTAAGGTCATGGCCCTGGAGACCCGCTTGGCGCAGGAAAACATGACGAAAGAGCAGTCTCGAAAGTACGCCGAAAACTACAAAATGATTCCTGTCGAAGAGCTCCCCGAGCTGATGCCAAACCTCGACTGGGACGGCTATTTCGATGCCAGCGGACTGGCCGCGCTGGGGCTCAAGGGCCTCGGCTTCTTCGAAACCGATTACATGCGAGCCCTCGACGGCATCATTGTGGATACGGACCTCGATACGTGGAAAACCTATCTGTACTGGAGCGCGCTCAACACCGCAGCCGCAAGGCTGACCACCGCACTTGACGACCAGAACTTCGAGTTCTATGGCAAAACCCTCTCCGGCACTACAGAGCAACGCGCTTCGTGGCGACGGGCCGTGGATACGGTGAATGGCACGCTGGGCGAAGTCGTCGGCAAGGTGTACGTCAAGCGCCACTTTCCGCCCGAAGCCAAGGAACGCATGCTGACCTTGGTCGGCAATCTCGTGAAGGCCTACGAACAGAGCATCAAGGGGCTGGAGTGGATGTCCGACGAGACGAAGGCCGAGGCGCTCGACAAGCTGGCCAAGTTCACGCCAAAAATCGGCTACCCTGATGAGTGGCGCGATTACTCGGCCCTCGAAATCGACGCCGCTGACTTCTACGGCAACATGGAGCGCGCCTCGCTCGCCGAGTTCAAACGACTCATGGACCGGCAAAATGACCCGGTTGATCGAACGGAGTGGGGCATGACACCGCAAACGGTGAATGCCTATTACAACCCGCTGCTAAACGAAATCGTATTTCCCGCCGCCATCCTGCAACCGCCGTTCTTCAACCTGGCAGCGGATGACGCCGTCAACTACGGCGGTATCGGTGCCGTGATCGGCCACGAAATCGGACACGGCTTTGATGACTCCGGTAGCACCTTCGATGGCGATGGCGTCATGCGCAACTGGTGGACGGCAACAGATCGTGAGGAATTTGAGCGACGCACCGGCAAACTGATTGCCCAATACGACAGCTTCCTGCCCTTCGAGGACCTCAGCGTTAATGGCGAATTCACCCTCGGAGAAAACATCGGCGACCTCGGCGGCATCACCATAGGTCTGTTGGCCTACCAAATGTCACTGAACGGCGAAGAGCCGCCCGTCATTGACGGTTTCACGGGTACGCAGCGCGTGTTCCTGGGTTATGCACAGGTCTGGAGCGGTAAATACCGGGACGAAACGCTGCGCCTGCAAATAGAAACCGACCCGCACTCCCCGAGCAAGTATCGTGCTAATGGCGCGGTGCGAAATGTGCCGGAGTTCTACGAAGCGTTCGAGGTTAGCGACGACCAGGCCCTGTATCTCGCGCCCGAAGATCGCGTCAAGATCTGGTAGTCAACAAGGTAAGTACAGAGGCCCCATTTCGGGGCCTCTTTTTTTGTCCGGAGAAAACTAATCACCCAGGGTTCGACGTGCCATCCAGCGGTTCAATGCGAGGAACACCAGCAGCGGGACGCTCCATTGCACCAGGCAGGTCATGACCGAGAACGGGTCGAAAGGATCAAACCATCGATCCGGCGCATAAACGGCGGCGGCCTGATACAACCACCAGCCCAGCAGCACGCTCGCAAGCAGCGGAATGACAAACGTAATTGTCTTGTCCCAAACCGGACCCGCACTCCAGTCGTCCGCTTGATTGTCGATGGCCTCTTTTCGAAAGCGACCTGCCCCGTAGCGAATCACCGCGAACGCGACGAATGCGCCCGAAATCATCAAGGCGACACCCCACACAAAATCCTGGTTCGCAAAGAAGTTGAGATTGATCGCTGACGGCACGCCGAGCGTGAAGCCTGCGACACTGACACCGAGTATCGCCTGGCGCCGCGCCACGCCGAAATCAACCAGTATACGAGTGCTGAGCTCTATCATGGCGATCAACGAGCTGAACGCAGCGAACGCCAGCCCGAGGAAAAACAAAATCGCAAACAGGTTCCCGGCTGGCATTTTTGCAAACAGTTGCGGCATCCAGATGAAGGTCAGCCCGGTCGCTGCCGGGCCGCTGGTTTGCATGATCTCAAGTACTTCGGTCTTACTCATTTGTGCGCCGAGTATGGCGAACACCGTGCCGAAAATGATAATAGCCGCCAATAGCGAAACCGTGTTGTTGCCAACGCCGGTTATGATCGCGCTTTTCACAACGCCGTGCCGGTTTTGCATGTAGGCGCCGTAGGTCAGAATCAGCCCCCAGCCGGCGCCGGTGTCCCAGGCATTTTGCGTCAGCGCCTCCAGCCAGATTTGTGGTCGCGACAACGTCGACCAGTCCGGCGTGAAGAGAAAAGCGATGCCCTCGGACGCGCCATCCAGCGTTAGCGTTCGCCCCAGCGAGATCAGCACGATCAGCAGCAGAGCCGGAATCAGTATGCGATTCGCGCGCTCGATGGAAGCAATGCCCTTCCAGATAACGAGTGCGCCGAGGCCCATCGCGAGCGCGTGAAACACGACCGGAAAACCGCTGGACTGGAAGCCGTCCCAAACGCCCTGCGCCGTAACGGCACTGAGCGGCAGTGGTGCGACGGTCATCTGAATCAGGTAATAGACACACCAGCCGGCGACGACCGAGTAATAAAACATGATCGCTGTGGCGACCAGCCCAACGAAAGCGCCCATCCATGCAAAGTTTTTACCCGCGATCTTCGCAAAAGTACCGACGACGCCCATGCGCCCCTTACGCCCGAGGGCATACTCCGCAATGATGAGTGGCACACTCCAAACGAACAGGAACACCAGCCATGCAACCAGGAAGGCACCGGCGCCATCTTCGCCGGCATTCTGTGCCGCGATGCGGGGGAAGCGCCAGATGTTGCCCGTACCCACCGCGATACCAAGTACGCAAAGCAGCATCCCCATGCGTGAGGAGAAACGTTGATCCGAGTGATTTGTCATGTGTGGCTCGCCTTGTAGGACGCGCCATAATAACAAAAGCACCTGACCGCGATTGCGCCGACTCTTGCGTCCCCTAAGTGCTCTCGTAAAAGAGCACCAGTGAAACACTGTTGAACCGAGCAATGCCCGTTGCACCGAGTATGAATTCGGCGGGCATTATCGTGTTGTCTATCGTGCCAATTCCCGAAAAGGTAGCGCCGTCTAACGCGGCAGATGGGCCGGTGCAGGACGCATAGGTCCACTCCACATCATAGGCGTTAAAGCGCGCGTCAATAATCGCCACTTGCCCGCTATACACGCAACCCGACCCGCTGCCGTCCTGGCCGGAGATAACCCCCATCGAATCAACATTCACTACATCGCTACCCGGGTTGGAAGCGGTCGTCCATGTGCCTGCGAACGTCGCCAAATCCGAACCGAGGTCATACAGCGCCTGATAGCTCAGGCCCACAGAGACCGTTGTCTGGGCGCTACCGGTACCGCGAGCCGTACAAACCACACTGCCATCAACGGTGGCTCTTGCAACGACAAATCCGCTCAATGAACAGTCTGCGTATATCCCGCCGTTCGGAAACGAACCGCCAAGCGGCGCCAGCATTTCGAAGCTTGCGGAGATCTCGCCGTTGACCGCGACCGTAAGTATGCCCGACCCCTGAAACTCGTTTTCATCCAGAAGCTGAAACCGCCCCGTCTCGGTGACCAGCGCGACGAGCTGGGTGCCGTCCGAATCCTCACCAAGCCAAACACCCCCGGGCGACGGACTCGCTGGCGATGCAATGACCGCAGTAGTACCCACAACGCCGAAGCTGCAAACTCCGGCGCTATCGCAGACCTTCAGAATAACGTCATAGGTACCCGCAGCAACGTAGGTATGGGTGGGCATGGCGAGCGTCGAGCTACCACCATCACCGAAGTCCCAGCTATAGGTAAGCGCATGCCCTTCGCTGTCTGATGATCTGCTGCCGTCGAACTGCACTGGCTGCCCGGCCATGCCGTCGTACGGACCTCCCGGCACGGCGACCGGAACATGAAAGCCGCCAAGGTCGAATGAGCCGATACCGCCAACACCGCTGCCGCAGGCGGTCATTAACCACGCGGTGAGAATAACCATAATCAAATTTGAGCCTTTCATTCGAGCCTCCACTGACCACGATGGGTGTCTGTAAGCACAGAGGGGCAATATGCCGCCAATGCCACGGATCGGCATGATTTCCAGCGAAGGAAGTTCTGATGGTTAGCGAATGACCTCGGCAACGGGGGAGGAGCTGGACGTTGGCTGCTACGCTACCTTTCGTCTTTAGCGCTGACCTTACGTCGCAAGGATGGCAGTCGATGAATGCCGAATGAAAGAGGAGAGATGATCAGGCAGATGAGTATCGTAAGGATGGGTAAGCCGATAATGAACCAAAAACCATCGAAGGCGCCAAAGTCGAGCGTCAAGTCTATGCTTGCCGTTGTCCCCCCGACGAATAAAAGTAAGAGGCCGACAACGATTCCCAGCGCAAGAGACGAAGAGAGGCTGATCCTGATGAGTTGCTTTATGTAGTTGCCGAAGGTGATCGAAGCTCTCCAGTGGACTCCAAGAAGCCCTGGAATTGAAGTTATCGTAAAGCGGATGCTCGCCATTCTAGCAGTTAACCGGCGGCCTAAGAAAACGCACAAACCCCAAGGCGCACTTAGAGGCTCGTTAACCACGATCCCTGCTATTATTACGCCACTCGCTCTGGCGGCGAATTATTTTGGGGGCCAAGACGTGTCAGTATTTGAAGAGCTAAAACGACGCAACGTGTTTCGTGTCGGCGTCGCCTACGCGATCGTCTCGTGGGTCGTGCTGCAGATCATTGATGTGGTGTCGCCCATATTCGAGCTGCCTGTCTGGGCACCAAAACTGGTCTTCGTCATCCTGGCGGTGGGCGCTTTGCCCGCGTTGATCTTCGCCTGGGCCTTTGAAATGACTCCGGAAGGCTTGAAAAAAGAGGCCGATGTCGATCGCTCGAAATCCACCGTCGGCACGACCGGGCGCAAGCTGAATTATGTGATCGTCGCGGCCCTCGTGCTCGCGGTTACGCTGTTGCTAGTGGAGCGGCAAACCATGGTCCCGGGTGAGCCGGTCGCGGCGACGGATGTTGCTGGCGAAACTGACGAGGCCAGCTCAATTGCCGTACTGCCGTTCGTCAACATGACGTCCGACCCGGAACAGGAGTATTTCTCCGACGGCATCAGCGAGGAAATATTGAATTCGCTGGCGGCGGTACGGGAGTTGAAAGTTGCGGGTCGTACCTCGTCGTTCGCGTTCAAAGGCCGGAACGAAGATTTGCGGTTGATCGGCGACGCACTCGGCGTTAGCCATATCCTGGAAGGTTCGGTACGCAAGTCCGGCGCCCAGGTACGCATTACCGCACAGCTTATTCAGGCCGATAACGGCTTTCATCTCTGGTCCGAAACCTACGATCGTGAACTCGTCGATGTTTTTGCGATTCAGGACGAGATTGCGGGCGAGATACTGACGCAGCTCAAACTAAAATTGCTGGGCAATGAAGAGGTGATCGCAGAAGCCGATCGCACCAGCCCCGAGGCCTATGAACTCTACTTGCGAGCCCGGCAACGTATTTACGGTCGCGTAGGTTCCGAGATTGAAACCGCGGTCAACGAACTCGACGAGGTGATCAAACTCGATCCGCAGTACGCGCCGGCCTACGCGCAACGCGGCATCGCGACGATGCTGCTGTCCGAGGAGCAGTACGGATCGTTGCCGGATACCGAGGCAAGCCGGCGCGGCAAACGCTTTGTCGATCAGGCACTGGCGTTGAACCCCAATCTCGCCTATGGCTGGGCGGGCCGCGGCCTGTATCTCAGCGACGATCCCGCCACGGCGGAAGACGCGATCGATGCCCTGATGAAGGCGCTGGAGATCAACCCTAACCTGATTGATGCCAGTAACTGGTTAAACAACACCTTGCGCGACGTTGGTGACATGAGTGGTGCTCTTGGCGTTATTTCCGAGCTGGTCGAGCGCGACCCGTTTTATCGGCCCGCATTTGGCAATGCCCTCCAGCAGTTCAATTCCTTCGGGCAAACAGAGAAGGCCGAAGAGTTGCTGCGGCGCATGGCGACGCTGGACCCGGACAGCCCTGACATTTTGATGGGACGCTCCATCAACTACCTGTTCTCCGGCAAACTTGGCGAGAGCCTCAAGGCGATGGAGGAACGTCACGCGCGCGGCCCCATGAATGGTGTTGCCAAGTTGTATCTGGGCTTCGGCCTGGTTGGCACCCAGCAATACCAGCGCGCGATCGATGAGGGCAGTCGCTTCAATGCGGTCTTTCCGCTGTACGAACTCGGCAGACAGGAAGAGGCTCACGCTCTGGCGAGAAGCAATGCCGCCCAAGGGTTTCCCGGAGACCTGTTCTATCTGTTTCTGCGGGAAAATCGCGAGCAGGACCTGATCAATTATGTCGAAGAGCGCTGGCCGAACGTCGAAGCGCTTGCGCTTGAAAACCCCGGCAATGAATACGGCCAGGACGTCGTCAGTTCTCTGGCGCTGGCCTACAAGCGCGTGGGCAATGAGCAACAATTTACAGCGGCGATCAAGGTGCTCGATCGACATCATCAGAAAATGCTGGATCAGGGCATAAACAACGTTATTTTGTCGAGAAGCATTGCCGATCAGAACGCCATGGAAGGCGATCTGGATGCGGCCTTTGAACGACTGCAGGCTTCCATCAAGAATGGTTATTCACGGCCCGGGGACCCGATCACCATCGACCCTCTCTTTCAATTACTCGCGGGTGACGCGCGATATGCAGCAATTGAGGAATCGATGCGGGCCAACCTGAACCATGCCCGCGCCGTTGTCGGCTTGCCGCCGGTGGACAGCAACTACCGGGTGCCGGAAGATTCGGCGACGGTACTCTAAGCGATGCGATATTGCCGGGTGGCCCTTGCGCCATCGCTCCCGCATCAATTGTCGCGACCAAACAGCTCACCAAAAAAATCACCCTCGTTCCAGGTGGGCCGCTCGGCGGACATAGCAACGCCGTAACCAATACGCGTGTGCGCTCGCGTAAATCGCACCGCCGAATCCCAGTCGACGGGTCGCGTCATATCATCGCTCGGCTCGTGGTAATGGTTTTTGATGTGGCTCCTGAACAGCGCTTCGCCATCAAGGTCGGCATCGGTTGAGTTAAAGCCCGGCACCAGAAACACCGCCGGAACACCAAAACGCACAAAAGAATACTGGTCGCTGCGCACGAACAGTCGTTCTTCCGGCATGGGGTCCGGGGAAAAAACGAAGCCCTCGTCAGCCGCAGCGGCTTCGGCGACACTCTGTAGCGAAGAGTGCTGTGACCCAAAGGCGACAAGGTCAGCAAGCGGGTATAAAAACAGCGGCATATCGAGGTTGATGTTGGCGACGATGGCATCGATCGGAACCGTCGGATTGTTTACGTAGAAATCAGATCCTAAGAGACCACTCTCTTCAGCGGTCAAGGCGATAAACATCGCCGAGCGCTTCGCTGGTGCTGCGGCAAATACTCGAGCGGTTTCCAGCATCAGGGCGACGCCCATCGCGTTGTCATACATGCCGTTGTAAATTTCGTCGCCACCGTCTTCGTCCGGAATGACGCCGACATGATCGAGGTGAGCGGTGTAGACGACGTATTCTTCGGCGAGAGCGGGGTCGGTGCCGCGAACGACACCGATGACGTTCGGGCTTGAAAAGGTCGAATGCGCGGTATGCACGGCCATCGACACCTCAATTCCCAGCGGCGCGGAATGCGGCACACCGCCGAGGCTGGCCTGCAGTGCTTCGTCATGGCTCAGCGGTGACAGGCCAAACAGCCGCTCGGAGGCCTCGAGGCTTAACCAGGCCGAGCCTTGAATTTCCGCATGGTATCCCGCCGCCCGTCCGTCGTCGCTGACCCAGGTTGTCGACGGTCGTTTGCCGAAGCGCTTTTTGATCTCGTCCCAGGGCCGCCGCTCCTCGTCTTTTTTCGAGCGCAAGCTGATAAACCCAACCGCGCCTCGCGACGCCAGCGCCTCTTTCTTCGTCTCGCCAGCGCTGTAATGGGCACCCGCGTTCCCCTCAAACTGCGGCGGGGCGCCATCAAAAAAGGCAACGATCTTGCCGTGAACGTCGACGCCGTCATAATCCGAGTAGCCGTACTCCGGCGCATGGATGCCATAACCTACGTAAACCACTTCGCCATGAACTGCGATTTCTGCCCGAACCTCGTCTCCTCCGATCGAAAAATCGTCGCGATAGCGTAACGCCAGCGCTTCGCCATCACGATGTATAACGAAGCTCGCACTTTGTATATCTATGCCGTAGTTGCGCAAGCTCACAGGCTGGTACCAATCGTCGACGCCAGCGGGAGCTACGCCCATTGCCGCGAGTTGTTCCGCGACGTAGGTCGCCGCCGCGCTATACCCCGCGTCGCCTGGCTTCCGGCCTTCGAGCTCGTCATCACTTAGAAACGCAACATGTGCTTCGAGCCGCTCGGAATCGATCCGGTCGAGGGCGGCCAGTTTTTGTTCGCCTGTCGATTGTGTCGGCTCCGGCATGCAGCCGAGCAGCAACAGGCCGAGGGCGACTAAACTGTAACCACAAATTCGCGTCATCATTTTCCCGCCTCCACGTTCTGATACGCGCTGCTGATTTCGTGCATCTTGTTTTCGATCCACGCCTGCACCAGCAGATTGGTTTCCTTGGCAGATTGTTTCGACGGGTCGATGGGCGGACCGATGCAAAGACGTACCGTGCCGGGGCGCTTGGCGAGTTCCCGCCGCTGCCAGAAGTCCACGGCATTGTGGGCCACCGGAACAATCATGACACCGGCCTCTTTCGCCAGCGCTGCGCCGCTGATTCCATAGGTACGGGTTTCACCGGGCGGCATGCGCGTGCCTTCCGGAAAAATACTGACCCAGGTTCCCTCGGCCAGCTTTTGTTTGCCCTGTGCAATGACCTGCTTCACGGCGCGTGTCCCGGAACCGCGATTAATGGCGATCGGCCGAAAAACGAGCTTCATGGCCCAACCGAATATCGGAATCCACAGGACCTCGCGTTTCACCACCCAGGTAGTCATCGGAAAAAACGGCACATGACCGTAAGTCTCGAGCGCGGAAGAGTGTTTGATCATGAGAACGCTCGCCGACGCTGGCAGATTCTCGTGGCCCTCCGCAACCATCTTAAGGCCACAGAAGAAGTTGCCGGCCCACAGGGTCAGGCGACAGTAGGCATCCACAAAGCCCCACAGAAACTTCCTCGGAGCCCAGAACAAAAACAGTGTGGCGGTGGCGAACAAAACGCCCGTGACGTAGCCGAAGACCAAAAACAGAACAGACGAGAGGGTTCGAAACACGAACCTAGACCAGGGCGGCGGCAGCGGCCGCCAAATTGTCGAAAACGCCGATGGTGGCAAGCTCGCCCGTCAGCAGCGCCTCGGTCTTCTGCCCGTTGCCAGTGCGTACGAGGATCGGTCGGGCTCCGGCGGCAATGGCCGCCTCAAGATCGCGCAGCGAGTCGCCAATGACGGGTACATCGGTGAGCGCCGCGCCGTAATGAGCGCCCAGCTGCAGCAGCAGGCCGGGTTTCGGTTTGCGACAATCGCAGTCGTCATCGGGGCCGTGCGGACAAACGACGATGCGATCGACGTGGCCGCCCGCGGCGCGAACCAGGCCGTGCAGTTTTTCGTGCATCGCGGCTAGCGCGGCGCGGTCGAAAAGCCCACGCGCCAGGCCGGACTGGTTGCTGGCGATGGTGACGGTATAGCCGGCTTTCGAGAGTGCGGCTATCGCATCGATACTGCCCGGCAGCGGCTGCCACTCGTCAGCCGACTTAATAAAGTTCCGGGACTCTTTGTTGATTACGCCATCGCGATCGAGAATCAACAGGCCCTTCTGCGCCAATTGCTCTGCCATGCGTTAAGAAATCGAAAGTCGGGAGATGTCGGCGATATGCAAAAACAGCGCACGCAGCTCGCCGAGCAAGGCAAGGCGATTGTTCTTCACGGCCTCGTCATCCGCCATCACCATCACCTCATCGAAGAACCGGTCTACCGGGTCGCGAAGCTCGGCAAGCTCATTGAGCGCATCAGCGTAGCGGCGCACGGCGAGCAACGGCTGCAGTTTTTGTTGTGCTGTCTCAAGCACATTAAACAACTGCAACTCGGCACCATCCTGAAGCAACTTCCTGTTGATTTTCAGGTGGGCGGGGTCATTCGCCTGGCGCAGGATGTTGGCAATGCGCTTGTTTGCGGCGGCAAGGCTCGCGGCCTGTTCCAGGCGCGCGAAGGTCTGTACCGCAGCAAGGCGCCGGTCGAAATCAAGTAATGACGACGGCTGCCGCAGCATCACTGCGTCAAACGTTTCCGCGGTGAGCCCTGCATCGCGATCCTGAAAGTAGGGCCGCAAACGATCGCAAATAAACGCGTACACGTCGTCGGCGAGCGCTTCGATATCGAGCTTGCTCTTCGGCTGCGCTTTGACGGCCGCAACGATCAGCGCCCTCAGATCGATGTCGACGCCGGTTTCTATGAGTATTCGCACGATGCCGAGCGCGGCGCGACGGAGGCCGAAAGGGTCGCGACTGCCGCTGGGCTTCTTGCCGAGCGAAAAGACACCGGCAAGTGTGTCGAGCTTGTCGGCGATCGCAAGCAACCGTCCCGCCGGTGATTGCGGAAGCGCATCACCGGCAAAGCGTGGCAGGTATTGCTCACCGATGGCGGTCGCGACATCCGCATCCTCTCCGTCGGCTGCCGCGTAGTAGCGCCCCATCGTTCCCTGCAACTCCGGAAACTCGCCGACCATGCCGGTCAGCAGATCACACTTCGCAAGCGCGGCAGCGCGCACGACGCTCGTGTCGTCGAGCTCGATTTTCGCGGCCAGCCACTTCGCGATGCTGGCGACGCGTCGGCTCTTGTCCGCCAGGCTGCCAAGCCCCTGTTGATAGACCACGTCATCAAGCCCGTCACACCGGTCGGCGAGTGATTTCTGCCGATCGCTGTTCCAGAAAAACGCGGCGTCAGCAAGACGCGGACGAATGACGCGTTCGTTGCCGTCGCGCACCTGGTCCGGATCTTTACTGTCGAGATTTGCAACGGTAATGAACTTCGGCAGCAAGCGACCGCTGTCGTCAGCAACAGGAAAATAACGCTGATGACCGGTCAGCGTTGATACTACGGCTTCGCGTGGCAGCTCGAGAAAGGCTTTGTCGAAACTGCCGAGCAACGGCACCGGCCACTCGACGAGTGCGGCAACTTCGTCGTAGAGAAGCTCCCCATCGACAACCTGACCGCCAGCTTGCGTGGCGAGCGCTTCGACGCCGGCACGAATCAGTTCGCGGCGACGCTCAAAGTCCGCAATAACATGACCGTCCTTGGCGAGCGTGTTGATATAGGTGTCCGGGGCCGCAATTTTGATGGGGCCGGGTGAATGGAAGCGGTGACCTCGCGAGGTGTTGCTCGTTGCTATTCCCATGATCCGCGTCTTGATCACCTCGTTACCGTGCAGCAAAACGACCCAATGCACGGGCCGCACGAACTCAGCGTCGCTTGCGCCCCAGCGCATGCGGCGCGGAATTGGCAAGCCATTCAATGCTGCCTCGATCATGCCGGGTAGCAGTTCGGCAACCGTCTTGCCTTTCTCAACGCTTGCAAAAGACAGCCACTCACCTTTGTCTGTTTTGTTGCGGCCGAGATCGGCAACCGCAACGCCGCAACGCTCTGCAAAAGCTTCGGCTGCAGCCGTCGGCTTGCCGTCGCCGTCGAAAGCGATCTTGACGGGCGGGCCCTTCTGTTCGGTGCTGCGATCGTCCTGCCGCTCGGCCAGTTTGTGCACTAACACGGTCAGCCGGCGCGGGCTGGCGAAGTGCGTCATGTCGCCGTGCGCCAGGCGCGCCTCGTCGATGCTCTTCAACAGTGACGCGCCGAAAGCCTCCATCAATGACCGTAACGCCTTGGGTGGCAGCTCTTCAGTACCGATCTCGACCAGAAAGTCTTTGGCGTTACTCATCAAGATGCTCCGCCCTTCTGCACTGACTCGACCATCGGAAAGCCCAGCGCCTCGCGGCTGGCGTAATACGCTTCACAGATGGCGCGTGACAGTGCGCGCACTCGCAGTATGAATCGTTGTCGCTCGGTTACGGAAATTGCTTGCCGCGCGTCCAGCAGGTTGAAGGTGTGTGATGCCGTGAGCATTTGCTCGTAAGCCGGCAACGCAAGATTCAATTCGATCAGGCGCAGCGCCTCACTTTCAGCGTGATCGAACGCGGCGAACAGCGCCGCAACATCCGCTACCTCAAAGTTGTACCGGGATTGCTCAACTTCATTCTGATGGTAAACGTCACCGTAACTGATGCGGCCGAGCGGGCCATCGGTCCAGACCAGATCGAAAATGCTTTCAACATTTTGCAAATACATCGCAAGTCGCTCGAGGCCATAAGTGATCTCACCCGTCACCGGACGACATTCGAGGCCGCCAACCTGCTGAAAATAGGTGAACTGAGTGACTTCCATTCCGTTCAGCCAGACCTCCCAGCCCAAACCCCACGCACCAAGTGTCGGCGATTCCCAGTTGTCTTCGACAAATCGAATATCGTGCACCGTCGGATCGATGCCGATCGCCCGCAAGGAGTCGAGGTACATCTCCTGAATGTTGTCGGGCGAGGGTTTCAGCACGACCTGGTACTGATAGTAGTGCTGCAGTCGAAACGGATTATCACCGTAACGGCCATCGGTGGGCCTGCGGCTGGGCTGCACGTAGGCGGCACTCCAGGGCTCGGGCCCAACGGCGCGCAGGAAAGTGGCGGGATGAAAGGTGCCCGCACCCATGGGCATGTCGTACGGCTGCACGATGACGCAGCCGCGCTCGGCCCAAAACGCCTGTAAGCGCAGAATCAGTTCCTGGAAGTTTTGCGGGGCGGGTGCAGCTGTGGCGGCCATGCGGGTATCTGAAAGGCTTCAAAGCCGCGAAGTATAACGGCTTCAGGCACAAATGTGCGGTTCGCGACAGCGCGGCACGGGCATGTTGGTGGGGCTGGGGGCGACCGGCAAGCAGAAAAAGCTGCGCGCAAGGCAGCGCTGCACTAGAATGGTGCGCCACGGCATCAGTATGCACCAGTTTGGTGCGCTCACTTGTCCGAGAATGTCCATACTAACTTATAAAACAACAACTTACGCTAAGCACCATTTTGGCACACTTCCTGCAAACACTTTAGGCTACGGACCGCGCTAGTCGGTCTCTCATTTAATAGCACGCAGCAATCACCCGGAGGAAAGATCCATGACGCCCGCAGAGGTAATCGCCCTCATCAAAGATGCAGAGGTCAAATTCGTCGATTTTCGTTTTACCGATACGATCGGCAAAGAACAGCACGTTACCGTGCCCGCCCACACAATCGACGACGATCTGTTTGAAGACGGCAAGATGTTCGACGGCTCGTCCATCGCAGGTTGGAAGGGCATCAACGAATCGGACATGATCCTGATGCCCGACCCGGCAACAGCGGTGCTCGACATTTTCCCGGATGAAACCACGCTCAATATTCGTTGCGCGGTGGTCGAGCCGGCGACCATGCAGGGCTACGACCGCTGCCCTCGATCTCTCGGCGAGCGTGCCGAGGCTTACCTCAATTCTACCGGCATTGCGGACGCCGCATACTTCGGCCCGGAGAATGAATTCTTCGTATTCGACAGCGTGCAGTGGCGCAACTCGATTCAGGGAGCGTCTTACGCCATTACCTCTGAAGAAGGCGCGTGGAGCTCAGAGACCCATTACGAAGACGGCAACACAGGACATCGCCCCGGTGTCAAAGGCGGCTACTTCCCCGTGCCGCCGGTCGACTCACTGCATGACCTGCGCTCGGCCATGTGTCTTGCCATAGAAGAGCTTGGTGTACCCACGGAAGTCCATCACCACGAAGTGGGCACTGCCGGCCAATGCGAAATTGGTACGAAGTTCAACACCCTCGTGAAGAAAGCCGACGAAGTGCAGATCATGAAATACGCTGTACACAACGTCGCGCACGTCTATGGCAAAACGGCGACCTTCATGCCGAAGCCACTCGTTGGCGACAACGGTAACGGCATGCACGTACATCAGTCCCTGTTTAAGGACGGCAAGAACCTGTTCTCCGGCGACGGCTACGGCGGACTGTCGGAAACGGCGCTCTATTACATAGGCGGCGTCATCAAGCATGCCAAAGCCATCAACGCTTTCACCAACCCCGGTACGAACAGCTACAAGCGCCTGGTACCTGGCTTTGAAGCGCCAACGATTCTCGCCTACTCCGCGCGTAATCGCTCCGCCTCCATACGTATCCCGTACATCGCCAACCCGAAAGGACGTCGCATCGAGGTTCGTTTCCCGGACTCGTCCGCGAATCCTTACCTCGCCTTCTCCGCGCTGATGATGGCCGGCCTCGATGGTATCCAGAACAAGATTCACCCGGGTGACGCCATGGACAAGGATCTCTACGATCTGCCGCCGGAAGAAGAAAAGCAGCTGAAGCTGGTTTCCTTCTCGCTGGCCGAGTCCCTCGACGCCCTCAGTGCTGACCGGGACTTCCTGAAAGCGGGCGGCGTGTTCAGTGACGACCTGATCGATGCCTATATCGATCTTAAAATGGGTGATGTTACGCGCCTCAGAATGGCGACCCACCCGGCTGAATTCGAGATGTATTACAGCCTGTAAGGGAAAAAGTGTGAACCGGGCGGCATTTTGCCGCCCGGCTTCTACCCAAACTCATGATTACGCTGCTATGCTAACCCGATGGAAAAACGACCGATTTTCGTTCTGCTGGGCCTGCTGGCCGCCGCGGCTGTATTCGCCGAGGCCTATACGTGGACGGACGACGACGGCGTGGTCCACTATTCAGACCGGCCGCAGCCGGGCGCTACGGTCATCGACCTTGGCGAAAAAAACCGACGCCCGAGTCCGGCAACGAGGCCCGCGGCCGCTCAGTCACAAAGCAATACCAGTGCCGCCGATGTGGAACCCGCTACCGGCTATACCAGCATCGATATCGCGAGTCCCGCCGCAGAAGAAACGCTGTGGAACATAGAGGGAACCTTAAGCGTATCGATAGCGCTGTCGCCGCCGTTACGGCCCGGACACCAGGTTCGGCTGTACTTCGACGGCACGCCACAAACAGTGAACGGCACGAATACGCAGCTGCAGGAAGTGTGGCGCGGGGTACACAATCTGCAAGCGGAAGTGATCGACGAGACCGGCAAGCTGGTGATCCGCAGCCGTCCGAGTCGTTTTTACGTTCAGCAGAACTCGATACTCTAGACAACGGCGGCCAACGCCGCGGTTCCGGCGACGACGGAACCATCCCGACCAACGCACGAAGTATTCTTGATGCCCTGAGCTCAGGCGTTATTCTGCTCGACGAACATCTGTTGATCGTTGGCCTGAATCCCGCGGCTGAAAACATACTCGGTATCAGTCAGCGCAGAGCGCGCGGCCAATCCCTGCTAAAGCTCGTCGACGACGAACCCGAGATGTGCGACATCCTGACGCGCGTGCTGGCTACGGGCGATCACTACGCCAATGAAATGCGGCTGGCACCAACAGAAGTGCATAGCGCCGAGCGCATGGTCGATTGCCGGGTATCACCGATTGCGATCGAAGCCGCCAACCTCTTGGTCGAGATCACCGATGTCACGCGACGCTCACAAATCAGCCGCGAAAATGCGCTACTGATTCAACACGGCGCAGGTCGGCAGATGATTCGGCAGCTCGCGCATGAAATCAAAAATCCACTCGGCGGAATTCGTGGTGCGGCGCAACTCCTCGAAAGACAGCTACCGAATGCGGAGCTGCGCGAGTATACGGACGTCGTGATCAGCGAAACCGACCGGCTGGCCGCTCTCGTGGATACGCTGCTCGGACCTGGTGGGCCGTCGAACAAGCAGCCAGTCAATGTGCATGAGCTACTCGAGTACGTTGTTCGACTCATCAGCGCAGAAGATCAGCGCAGCATATCCATTCGGCGGGACTACGATCCCGGGTTGCCGAGCATCGATCTCGACCGGGACCAGATGGTGCAGGCCTTTCTCAACCTGGTGCGCAATGCGACCGCCGCGCTCGACGGACAAGGTACGCTGACGCTACGGAGTCGCGCGACGACCAACTTCACTATCGGAAACAAACGCCACCGGGTTATTGCCTCAATCGAAATCGAAGACGATGGACCCGGTATTCCCAAAGACCTGCAGGATTCAGTGTTCTATCCACTGGTCACGAGCCGACCGGAGGGCACCGGCCTCGGATTGCCGGCCGCGCAGGAACTTCTAAGTCGGCACGGTGGAATGATCGAGTTTGACAGTCGACCGGGTAAAACCATTTTCTACGTTCGCATTCCACTGCAGCAAAGCGAGGGCAACAACGATGACTAATCGCGCACTCAAAGTCTGGATCGTGGACGATGACCAATCCGTTCGCTGGGTGCTCGAAAAGGCACTGAAGCAGGCGGACATGGAGACTCGCAGCTTCGAGCGTGCGGAGAGTCTGCTGATGGCCATCGACGACGAGGCACCCGACGTCCTCATTACGGATGTGCGCATGCCGGGAATGAGCGGCCTCGCGTTGCTGGAAAGGTTACGCACTACGCGGCCTGATCTGCCGATCATAGTTATCACTGCGCACTCCGATCTTGAAAATGCCGTGGCCGCCTACAAGGGCGGCGCCTTCGAGTATTTGCCGAAGCCTTTTGATATCGATGAAGCGGTCGAGCTGGTCCACAAAGCGGCGCGTTCCTCAGGCGCTGAAACGGACGAGGTGGTGCAAGCGCAGGGCGCAATCGCATCCATGATCGGGCAGGCACCGGCGATGCAGGAAGTATTTCGCTCCATCGGCCGTCTCGCCGGCTCCAGCATGACGGTGCTTATCACCGGAGAGTCCGGTACCGGCAAAGAACTGGTTGCACGCGCATTGCATGATCACAGCCCGCGGGCGAAGAAAACCTTCGTCGCCTTGAACACCTCCGCGATCGCCGCGGAGCTGCTCGAGTCCGAACTCTTCGGTCACGAAAAAGGATCGTTTACGGGTGCGGACTCGCGTCGCATCGGACGCTTCGAGCAGGCCGACGGCGGAACACTGTTTCTCGATGAGATTGGCGATATGTCGCCGGCCCTGCAGACGCGCTTGCTACGCGTCCTCGCGGAAAGTGAGTTCTACCGCGTTGGAGGACAAACGCCGATTAAAGTCGACGTTCGCGTGATTGCCGCAACCAACCAGGACCTCGCAAGAGCCGTCAAGGAATCCCGGTTCCGCGAAGACCTCTTTCACCGACTGAATGTAATCCGCATCAATACACCACCACTGCGACAGCGCCGCGAGGATATCCCGCTCCTCCTCAGTCATTACCTCGCAGAAGCGGCTGACGAAATAGGCACACCGAAGAAAGTTATCGATGCCGAAGCGATGGATGCATTGCAGGCATACAGCTGGCCAGGCAACGTGCGCCAGTTGGTGAACGCGACTCGCAGGCTCACCGTCACCGCGCCGGGTGGTGTCATCACCGCCCAGGATATTCCGACCGACCTTGGTGGCAACGAATCACCGCAACGCGCGGCGAAAGAGTGGACCCGAATGTTAGCGGTATGGGCCGAAAGAGAAATTCACAATAACGACGGCCCGTTGCTGGATCAGGCTATGCCGGAGTTTGAAAAGACGCTCATAGAAATTGCGATGTCGCGTACCAACGGGCACCGTCAGGAAGCGGCGAAATTGCTCGGCTGGGGCAGAAACACGCTGGCGCGAAAAATGAAGGCGCTACACCTGGATTAGCAATCGTCAGGACCGCCGGCGCATCAAAGTATCAGCGAACCAACCAGTTCCGATACCGCTTTGAGCTTGTGGCGCGCCAGGTAATCAACAATGCCCGCGTTAATCTTTGCGCACACCAGCGGGTCGTAAAACAGCGCCGTGCCAACCCCGACCGCCGCGGCGCCCGCAATCATGAATTCGAGCGCATCTTTTGCGGTCGTGATGCCGCCCTGACCGATAATCGGAATCCTGTGGTCTTTTGCGACTTCGTAGACTTGCTGCACTTTCAGCAGGGCGATGGGTTTGATCGCGGGACCGGACAGGCCGCCGCGAACGTTGCCGATGATCGGGCGTCGTGTCTCGCTGTCGACGGCCATACCCATCAGCGTGTTGATCACCGCGAATCCATCGGTGCCCGCCTCGATGCACAGACGTGCGTTTTCCTGAATGTCAGTCTGGTTCGGCGAGAGTTTGGTGATGATGGGCTTGGTCGTTTGCGCGCGGCAGGCGGCAACGACGCGTGCTGACATCACAGGATCGTTGCCGAACTGGACGCCACCTTCCTTGACGTTCGGGCAAGAGATGTTGATCTCGATCGCATCGATGTCAGAGTCATCGAAACGCCGGGTTACGCGCTCGTATTCCTCAATCGTCGAGCCCGACACGTTGGCAAAAAAACGCGTTTCTAAAAAGTCGAGCCCCGGAAGAATTTCATCGACGACTTTATCGACGCCGGGGTTTTGCAGGCCAATGGCATTCAACATGCCGTCCGGCGTTTCGTAGACCCGATGAGGCGGATTGCCGAGGCGTGCATCGCCCGTCGTTCCCTTCAGAACAACGGCACCAACATCAGCATTCGAGAAACCCTCGACGCGCGTGTATTCTTCGCCGAAGCCGACGCATCCTGACAGCAATACGATGGGCGACGCCATCGGTATGCCGCAGAACTCAATATGTAAGGCCTTGCTAGTCATCGGCGCCGCATTCTACAGGGTTTTGTATGTTTAGCCTTATTCTTTACGAACCGGAAATACCGCCGAACACGGGCAACATTATTCGCCTGTGTGCGAACACCGGTGTGCAATTGCATCTCATCGAACCGCTGGGCTTCGAGCTCGACGAACCCCGATTGAAACGAGCGGGCCTCGATTACCGCGAGTTCGCGACGGTCACGACGCATGCATCGCTGTCGGACTGTCTCGATGCATTAAGAGCCCCGCGCGTATTCGCTCTAAGCACACGCAGTTGCACACGATACGACGCGCCGCAATACCGAGCGGGCGATGCGTTTCTTTTCGGCCCGGAGACCCGCGGCCTGCCGCAGGACGTGCTGGAGTCAGTGCCACCGGAGCAGCGCTTGCGCTTGCCAATGAAAGAAAACAGCCGCAGCTTGAATCTTTCGAATTCAGCTGCGGTCGTTGTCTATGAGGCCTGGCGACAGCTTGGCTTTAGCGGCGGACGCTAGGCCGGCTTGATGTTGCTGTTCAGGCGGAACAGGTTGCCCGGATCGACCTGACCCTTGATGCCCGCCAGGCGATCAAAGTTCGGACCGTAGTTTGACCCCACGGTGCCAGCCGTTTCCTGTTCAATATTGTCATAGTAACCGCCATGATGTGACTCGAGCGCCGCGTGCCATTGCTGGCACATCGCCTTGCCTTCGGCGTCCTGTGCGGGATCCGCCCAACCCGCGAAGTAGACGATCATGGTCTCCGCGTTTCGATGCGGGAATGCCGTATCCGACTGACCGTGATCCTTAACGGCTCCGCCGCAGGTGTGTGTGAAGATTCCTGCTCGCGGATCATTTATGTAGGCATCGATCATGTCGTCAACCAGGCCCTGCGTGAACTCCTTGATCATGCCATTCTTCGCGTACGATCGAATGCCGTGGGCCATAGCCGCATCTTCCTGAGTTTGCATGACCTTGTAGTCCTGCACCTTGACGCCGTCGTCGATCATCGTCCCGATGGCACGCAACGGAGCGAGCTCTTTTTCCCCGGCCACCGGATCTCCGTTGTAGACAACCTCTATTACAATGACGCCGGTGCCATCCGGCATCGTCACCATGGCCGGTCCGGTATAGAGCTCGCGCGAAACTCCGGCTGACCACTCGGCATAGAACTCAAGTACGTCCCGGGCCTGCTCGACAGGCCAGACCAGCATTCCGGAAAGCAACTCGCGATTGAACTCGTGCAGCTGGTAGTGGAATTTGCTGACGACTCCAAAATTGCCGCCGCCCCCACGAATCGCCCAGAATAAATCCGGTTCGTTATCGGCAGTCACCATTCGGACCTGACCATCGGCGGTAATGATTTCAGCACCAAGAAGGTTGTCGATGGTTAAACCGTATTTGCGATTCAGGCGCCCAAAACCACCACCGAGCGTAAAGCCGCCGACACCGGTATGCGAAACAACGCCAGCCGTCGTTACGAGACCCTGGGCGAGCGTTGCATCGTCGAGATGGCCGAGGAGCGCGCCGCCCTCGCACCAGGCCGTCTGTCCGGCGACATCAACATCGATGTTGATCATCTCGGCGAGATCGAGCATCAGGCCGCCATCGCAAGTCGACTTGCCCGGCCAGCTGTGACCACCACCGCGCACGGCGAGCAACAGACTGTTGTCGCGCGCGAAGTTAACTGAGTTCACGATGTCGGCGTTGTTCCGGCAGCGCGCGATCAAGGCCGGCCGTTTGTCGTGCATGCCATTCCAAATCCTACGGGCACCGTCGTAATCCGGATGGCCCGCGAGCAGGACCGGGCCGTTCATTGCATCGCCGAGTTCTTTGATGGCGGCTCTTTCGAGTTCGATTTCAGCGCCATCGAGTGAGATGCCGCGGATGCTGGTGTTGGCCGAAGTGGCGACCGGTGGCTCGCTGCGACTGCAGCCGCCGGTGAAGGTATAGGATAATGCCACTCCAGCTGCGATTGCGCTGCGGCAGAAGTATCGTCTGTCCATAATCGTCTCCTAGCTTGGAATAATATTGCTGTTCAAGCGGAACAGGTTGCCCGGATCAATGCGCCCTTTAACCTCTGCCAAACGACTGTACGCCGGACCGTAATTGCCGGCGGCCTCATTGCCATCGAAGTCGATATTGCTGTAATAGCCGCCAAGATGCGGTTCGAGCGCGGCGTAGTAGCTGCGACAGGCCGCGATCAGCGCATCGTCCTGTGCGGCATCCATCCAGCCGCTTGCGATAACGATCATGATTTCAGCATTGCGATGCGGGAACGCCGTGTCGAGTTCGCCCACGCGTTTCACGGCAGCACCGGCGACATGATTGCCGACGAAAACGCGAGGATCATCGGCATCTATCATCGTGTCGACCAGGCCCTGGCTCCACTCCTTCACCATGCCGTTCTTCGCGTACGAGCGTATGCCGTGACCGAAAGGTACATCGAGGTGTGTCTGCAGGAAGGTGTAGTCCTGCGCGATGACGCCGTCCGCTATCGGCTTGCCAATTGCGCGTAGTGGCGTCAGTTCTTTTTCGCCTGCAGCCGGATCGCCGTTGAAAACAATGTCCACCATGATGAGGCGAGCACCCTCGGGCGTTGTCAGTATTGTCGGACCTGCGTACATCTCGTCCGACAGACCCGCGGACCACTCCGCGTAGAACTCAAGTACGTCGCGCGCCTGTTCGAACGGCCACACGATGCTGCCGGACAGCACGGTGCGATCGAACGGGTGTAATTGAAAGTCGAACTCAGTCACAACACCGAAGTTGCCACCACCACCGCGGAGCGCCCAGAACAGATCCTTGTCTTGCTCCGCGTTAACGCTGCGAATCTTGCCGTCGGCGGTGATGATTTTCATACCGTGCAAATTGTCGATTGCCAGCCCGTACTTGCGATTCAGGCGGCCAAAGCCACCGCCGAGCGTGAAGCCACCAACGCCGGTATGCGAGACAACGCCGGTGGTCGTCACCAGTCCGTGTGGCAGCGTGGCCTGATCGAGATGACCCAACAGCGCACCACCGCCCGCAATCGCGCGCTGCGTTCCGGTGTCGACTGTAACGCTGGTGAGCTGCGACAGATCGATCATCATGCCGTCGTCACACACCGACTTACCCGGCCAGCTATGACCGCCGCCGCGAACGGCGACCAAAAGATCACGCTCGGCTGCGAACGTAACCGCTTTGGACACGTCCTCATTGTTCATGCAACGCGCAATCAACGCGGGGTGCTTGTCATGCATGCTGTTCCAGATGGAGCGGGCGCCATCGTAGTCGGCGTGTCCGGACAGCATGACCGGGCCGGTCATTGCATCGCCAAGCTCTTTGAGAGCGGCTCGCTCAAGTTCGATCTCGGCGCCGTCGAGAGAGATGCCCCGAATACTGGTGCCGGCAGAACGGGCAACGGGTGGTTCACTGCGACTGCAGGCGCCAAGTAGTGGGTAGGATGCTGCGATACCGGCAGCAATAGCCGTTCTGCAAAAAATGCGACGATCCATGCTTGTCCTCTTTACGTTGTAGTTATTCTTTTTCTTAGTTTAGTAGAAAGCAGCAGGATTTCCCGCCTTGTTACCCCTGTTCCGGTTTGAGCTGACGCCCCATCAGGGCCCCGACGGCCTCTCGCGGCGAGGCACCTTCATAAAGTATGCGATACACCTGGTGGCAAATCGGCATTTCGATATTCAGTTTATCGGCGACTTCCTTGACGGCTTCCGCAGCGAGCACGCCCTCGACGACCTGCTGAATTTCTTCCTGTGCTTCGGCCACGGTCTTGCCGCTGGCAAGTGCGAGGCCCATGCGGCGATTGCGTGACAAATTGTCTGTGCAGGTCAGAACCAGGTCGCCCATGCCCGCGAGGCCCATCATCGTTTCGTGTTTGGCGCCCAGCGCGACGCCGAGGCGCGTTAACTCAACCAAGCCGCGGGTAATCAATGCGACACGCGCGTTTGCGCCAAAGCCAAGGCCATCACACATGCCCGCGCCGATCGCGAGTACATTCTTGATGGCGCCCCCAACCTCCACGCCAATGAAATCATCGGAGGTATACGCGCGGAAATTTTCACCGGAGATTGCACTGGCAAGCGCCTGGCCAAATTCCTTGTCGCTGGCAGCGATGGTCATCGCGGTCGGCAGGCCTTGTGCAACTTCTTTTGCAAACGTCGGGCCCGACAAGACGGCTACCGGTCGGTTCTCGCCCAGCACCTCGCGTGCAACCTGATGCGGCAGCTTGCCGCTGTGCAGTTCGAAGCCTTTTGTTGCCCAGCAAACGCGCGAGTCCTTGCCGAGAAATGGCAGCGCCGTGGTTAAGGTGTCTCGCAAACCATGGCTGGGCACAACAACGAGAATATCCCGCACCCCGGCGAGACACTCGCCAAGGCTTGGATAGACATTGAGATTCGGCGGAAACTGGATTCCCGGGAGGTAACGCAGGTTCTCGCGCTCGTCGACCATTGCCTCGAGCAGGTCCAGCTCGAGAACCCCGCCGAGCCGAACATTGTTACCTGCGCGCGCGAGCTGCAGTGCCAGCGCCGTCCCCCAGGAGCCGGCGCCGACGACGGCGATGGTTGTTGCCGCAGCCTTGTCGATTAGTGTTTCTCCGCCTCTTTCGCCTGGTTCGCGGCCTGCTGCTGCTTCGTCTGGAAGTACAGTGCGTCGAAATTAATCGGCTGCAGGACGAACTCCGGGAAACCGCCCTTCTGAATCAATGACGCCAGTGTTTCGCGAGCATAGGGAAACAGGATGTTTGGGCAGAAACTGCCAATGATGGCACCGAGCTCTTCACCCTCGTAACCGACGATCTCGAAAAGACCCGCCTGTTGCAGTTCCGCCAGGAAAAAGGTCTGGTCCTCTGCCTTCGCCTCAACCGTAATGGTCAGCACGACTTCGTGATGATCGCCCTCAACCACCGTGTGGCTGCTGCGAAGATTAAGATCAGTCTTCGGCTTCCAGTCAGCCTGGCGGAATACGCCGGGTGCCTGCGGAGACTCGAATGAAAAATCTTTCAAATATATTTTGCCTATCGATAAACGCTTCTCAGCGGCTTTTTCCTCTGCCATTTTCTTTCCTATCTTTCGTTATTGCTCGCCAGACTATCCGGCCAGCAGTTTATCCAGCTCTCCGCTCTCGTCCAGAGCACAGAGTTCATCAAACCCGCCTATGGGGGTGTCACCAATAAAAATCTGCGGCACGCTAAGGCGTCCGCTTCTTTCCTGCATTTCATTTCTTTTCTCGATATCGTCTGTAACCACAATATCTTCAAATCGTATCGACTTCTTCGTCAGCAGCATTCGGGCGGCGCTGCAGTAACCACAGGTTCTCGTGCCGTAAATAGTAACTCGTGTGGCGTCGCGCAATTGAGCCCTACTTGTTCTTCGTCTTCTTGGCTTTGGTTTTCTTGCTGGAAACTACCGGCAGACCGGCCTGGCTCCAGCCTGACATGCCGCCTTTCAGTCCGTACACGCTTTCGAAGCCGGCGGCGCGCAGCGTGTTAACGGCCTTGGTCGAGGTGATGCCAGCATCGCAAACCGCAACGATGGGTTTTGATTTCATAGCCGTGAGCTGGCTCATTTTTGTATCCAGTTCGTCCGAGGGTATATTCCTCGCGCTGACGATATGGCCTTTTGAGTAAGCGTCAATGCTGCGCAAATCGATGACCACCGCATCGTTGTTAATAAGCTGCACGGCAGCGATCGGGTCGACATTCACGAGGCCGCTCGCCTTGCGCCGTATTTCCGAGAATACGACGACGAAAAAACTGATCATCAATGCCAGCACCAGCAACGTATGGTTGCCGGTGAATTCCAATATTTTGTCCATGGGTCACTCAGGCGCTAAGGAAAGCTGCGCGAAGGAAGTTTGTCAAACGCGGGAGTATACCTGTAAAAGCCATAGGAAATACCCCGCTGAAGGCTCTACACTCTGCCCGCATGATGCTACGAAGCACCCTTTTATTGACGCTACTGGCCGCCGCCGCGGTTGTTACGGCACAGGATTCCGGCGGTGAGCTGGCAACGGTCAAGGAGCGTGAGCTGGAGGAGGTCCGGGAGCGCATCAGCGAGCTTAAGCAGAGCATGGACCGGAGTGCCGCGGAGCGAGATCGGCTGACGGGCGAGCTGCAGGACATCGAAGTTGCTATTTCCGAGCAGCGCATGCGCATCAAGGAGATAGAGCGCGAGCAACGCTACGCCGAAAACAAGAAAATGGTGCTGAATGCGGATCTGGCAGCCCGCGAAGCACACCTCAACCAGGAGTCCGAACAGCTGGCCGCGCAGATCAGGGCTGCCTATATGAGTGGCGGCCAGGAAAAAATCAAACTGTTGCTCAATCAGCAGGACCCTGCAACGCTGGGCCGGTTGATGGCCTATTACCGTTATCTGAACGACTACCGGGCCGACAATATTTCGGCCGTCATGGAGGAAATCAGGAACCTGGAAGCACTGCGCAGCCAGATTGCAGCCGAGGAGGCGCGCCTTGCCGCGCTTGCAAAGACCCATTACGACGAGCTGGGTCAATTGAACCAGTCGCAGGAATCGCGACAGTCACTGCTTGCCAGCCTGAAAGGTAAAATTGCCACCGAAGGTCAGGAGGTCAGCCGCCTCGCGGCCCAGGAGCAGGACCTGACGCGTTTGATCGCGGAACTCACCACCATACTGTCGGATTACCCGATCAGCTCCGAAGAGCCCTTCAGCAAACACAAAGGCAAGCTGACGTGGCCGGTCGCCGGCACGCCGCTGCATGACTTCGGCCAGCCGCGGGTTGGCGGCGGCATCAAATGGAATGGCGTAGTCCTCGCGGCGCCGCGTGGTCGCGAGGTCCGGGCCGTTTATCACGGCCGCATCGCGTTCGCTGACTGGCTGGCTGGCATGGGCCTGCTCGTCATCGTCGATCATGGCGAAGGCTACATGACGCTTTACGGTTACAACGAAACGATCCTCAAGAATGCCGGCGACTGGGTGGCTCCGGGCGATGTTATCGCGACAGTAGGCGACAGCGGTGGCCAGCAGCAGGCGAGCGTGTACTTCGAGTTGCGTCAGGGAACCAGGCCCATCGACCCGCGGCAGTGGATAACGCGACGCCCCGGCAGCTAGCAAGGGGCAATTATTGTTGCGTCGCTTCATAACCCTGCAGCTAACTGTGCTAATGTCAGCCAGGGTGCCATAAGAGCCAAAAGCCGGGGCGCGGAGTAACGCATATGTCATTGAAAATACGAGCAATTCTTGTCGTCGTCATCGGCCTGGTGATGGGCCTGAGTCTGTCGATCGGCGGCGGCCTGTTGAGCGCCGAGCGGCCGCTGAACAAGGAAGAGCAGGCCTGGGAGCAAGCGCAGCTTTTCGCGGAGGTGCTCGAACGAGTTAAGCACGATTACGTTGAGCCCGTTGATGATGCCGTGCTGCTGGAGAGCGCCATTCGGGGCATGGTCGGCGATCTTGACGTGCACTCGGAATACCTCGATGCCAACGAGTATCGCGACATTCGGATCAGTACCAGCGGCAGTTACGCGGGTGTGGGTATCGAGGTGGCAGAGGTCGATGGCGGGATACGCGTCATTAGCCCGATCGCCGGATCGCCCGCCGCCCGCGCCGGCATCCAGAGCGGCGACAAGCTCGTTGCGATTGATGGTGTTGCTATCGGTGTGGACCGGGCGCACGAAGCAATGAAGCAATTGCGGGGCCAGGTTGGGTCCAAAGTCATGCTGACGGTGCAGCGCGACGATGCAGCCCTTGATTACGATATGCGCCGCCAGATTATTCGCGTAGCCAGCGTGTACGAAGAGCTTCTCGCGCCGTCCTATGGCTACATCCGTGTGAATCAATTCAGTGAGAACACGGCCCGCGAGCTGACTCGAGCGGTAAACCAGCTGCAGGACGCTAACGCGGGCACGCTGAACGGCGTCGTGCTGGACCTCCGTAACAACCCCGGCGGCGTCCTTGATGCGGCGGTGGATGTGTCAGATCTGTTTCTGGATTCCGGCATCATTGTTTCGGCGGAGGGGCGAACGACTGACGCGCGCTTCACGCGCTCGGCGCATCGCGGCGACATACTCGACGGCGCACCGATAGTCGTGCTGGTTAACAGCGGCTCTGCGTCGGCATCCGAAATTGTCGCCGGCGCGTTGCAGGACCACAATCGTGCGACGATCGTAGGGACGCCTACGTTTGGAAAAGGCCTGGTACAGACGGTCATGCCTCTATCGAAAGGCCGGGCGATCAAACTCACCACTTCGCGCTATTACACGCCCTCCGGGGAGTCGATACACGAAGTCGGCGTGCAGCCGGATGTTCTGGTCGCAGAGTCGCCGGGCTTTCCGGACCTAAGCCTGGCCGTGAAACCCAATCGTGAGGCCGACGCGCAGCTGGCCGAAGCGCTACAGCAGTTGCAGCCTCGCGCGGTGATGCACAGCAAGGCCGAATGACCCCACTACGACTTCTCATGATCACGGCATTGTTGTTGCTGGCCGCCGGTTCGGTCGCCAGCAATCCGCCGAGAATTGCCATCATCATCGATGACCTGGGCTACCGCCTCGACGCGGGCCGAAGGGCCATCGACCTGCCCGGTCCTGTTTCGTTTGCGGTCTTGCCGGGTACGCCGCGTGCCGCGGCGCTATCTTTGCTCGCGTTCGAAAGCGGCAAGGAAGTGTTATTGCATTTGCCGCTGCAGGCGAGTTCGGATGAAACCTGGGAGGAGCCTCTCGGTATCAACCTGCATATGGATCGCGCAGAATTTGGCGACACTTTCGCACGCGCACTGAACTCCGTGCCCCATGCAATTGGCGTCAACAGTCATCGCGGCAGTTTGCTGACCCGTCATCCAGGTCACATGCAATGGTTGATGGAAGAACTGCAGGCGCGAGAAAACCTGTTCTTCGTTGACAGTTTCACCACCCACGAAAGTGTTGCGATCCGGATCGCGAAAGAGACCGGCATTGATGCACGCAAGCGCGATGTTTTTCTGGATCCCGATCAGTCACCAGCAACGGTGGCACGAGAGTTTGAGCGCATGAAAAAGCTGGCAGACCGGCGTGGCTCCGTCATCGCCATCGGACATCCCTACGCCGTGACATTGGAGCTGCTCGAGCGGGAACTGCCGAAGCTTGAAGCCGCCGGATACGAGCTGGTTACAATTAGCGAGCTGGTGCAGACACGATGAATGCCGCCACAGTCTGCGAAAAGTCGATCGTGTTGAACCGCAACGGCGTTTGACGTTCTAATAGTCTGAAGAAACTTACGGCAGGCAATCATGAAGCACCTAACTCGACCAGTACTTCTCCTCAGCGCGCTGATGTTAGCGCCACTGGTTTTCGCTCAAGGCAAGGAAGTCGCCTGCACGATGCAATACACGCCCGTTTGTGGCGCTGACGGACGGACATACAGTAACGACTGCGTTGCTGGCGCGGCCGATGTCGAGGTCGTCAGTGACGGCATGTGCCCGGAAGACAGCGATGAAACCGGCGACGAAGAAAGCGCCGCGGAAATCGCTGAAACCCAGCCGGGCAGTTGTCCGGAGGTTTTTGACCCGGTCTGCGGCAAGGATGGCAACACTTACATCAACGAATGTTTTGCGCAGAAATCACAAGTGGAATTGGCCGGGCTGGGCGCGTGTACGGCTAACGGTTGTCCGAGTTACGAGGAACCGGTCTGTGGCATGAACGGCCGAACCTTCATCAATCGCTGCGAGGCTGATGCGGATCGCGTACTGGTACAGCGGGAAGGTGTTTGCGATGTCGAAAACTGTCCAAACGTGTTCGCACCGGTATGCGGCGAAGACGGCGTGACCTACAACAACGCCTGTTTCGGCGAACAGGCCTCCATTACTAACTTCACGGAAGGCCTGTGTAACGTACGCGCCTGCCCGCGACTGTTTGTACCCGTGTGCGGCTTCGACGGAACGACCTACGGCAATGCCTGTTTTGCGGAACGTCGCGGCGTAAGAATTGAATACGCCGGTGTCTGCGAAAGCCTCGGTGAAAACTGTCCTAACGACTATTTGCCGGTGTGTGGCATGGATGGTGAAACCTACGACAATGCTTGCCAGCTGGATAATGCCGGCGTGCAGAAAGCGTATGCGGGAGCATGTGTCGGGGGCTAACTTTACCAGGCAGGTCGCAGTCGTCCTTTGTCGCCAGCAACGTAAGGCAACCAGACGAGCCCGGTAACGGCGACGTGAATGTCGGTGCTCTTAGCGCGCACGACGATCTCTTCCAGAGTTTCGGCTTGCGCATCGAAAGTGGTATCGAGGGCGGCAACTTCTTTCTCCAGCGCTTTGCTGAGGTCTTGCATGTCGGCCCGCACTTTATCCGCCGTAGCTTTCGCGCGCTCAACATCGGCGGCTTCTTTTCTTGCGCTGCTCGCAGTCTTGATCGCGGTGCCCATTTTCGACGCTGAGGCACTGGAGATGCGCTTTCTGCCGAGTACGGCGCCAAGTATCACGGTGCCGAAAGACACTACCGTATCCAGTTTTCTTTTCGTCGACTGTTCACTCTGCACGGCGATGGCCTGCTCGGCTCGCAACAGGCGATTCTCGAGTGTGGTTACCTTGCTCGCATAGCGTTTGCGAATCTTCGCGATCGCCAGATCTCGTTCCTCACTGGCCCGGTCCTGCAGCCGTGCGCGAAACTCGCCTTCGGTCTCGTTGGCCTCTGATGTGAGACGAAACTTCTTATTGCTGTAGAGCGTGATTTTTTCGTTTTGTCTCAGCCAGCGTCCGTAGTCTTTGCCCCAGCCGGCATAGTCTTTCACGTTGCCCGCTGCTGCCGGGCAGTCGGCATAACTTGCTGCGGCATCGCCGCTGTTTTCGAGGTCGTCGATTGCCAGTTCAAGCACCTCGGCATTGTCCCAGTCGATAGCGACCGGACCGTCACTAAACTCCACCGCATGCAGTACGCCGCGCTCGGCTTCGACCTTGTGCCGTGAACTCGTAAACACCACGTCACCACCCGCGATCAGGCGCGGGTAATAGACCATTTCGTCGCCACTGCCGGGCACGAAATACTGATCGATGCCGGGCGGTAGCACCGGAGCGGCGACCGCACTTTTTCGTTTGGGCTTCGAGCCCGAGCTCACCGCCGCGGCCAGTTTGTCTTTGGCGGCCGACATTAATGTACGAATGTGGTCGCGAGTGAGCGGACCGGCGAGATAGGACATGACCCACCGGGTGCCGAACACGACCGCTTCGGTTTCGTGCACGTTGTGCAACAGGAAGCGCCGCTTGCCGAGGCCCGCGATCGTGCGCTCCATAGCGGCCTTGTCGAAATCGCCGCTGCTGGCACCCTCAAGGCCCTCCATCACGCGCGCTTTATCACGCTCTGTTTGCAAGCGACCGATGAACCAGGTGCCGGTGTTCGAAAGGCCCTTGTAATCGAGGTCCACCGGGTTCTGCGTGGACAAAACGAGGCCGAGGCCGTAGGCACGCGCCTGTTTGAGCAAGGTAAGGAACAGGTTCTTCGAGGGCGGGTTCGCTACCGGTGGCATGTAGCCGAAGAGTTCATCCATGTACAGGATAGCGCGCAGACTCGAGGTGCCCGGCTGTGCGCGCATCCAGGCGATAAGTTCGTTCAACAGCATGCAGACAAAAAACATGCGCTGTGCATCGTCGAGATGGGCAATCGACATCACCGAAATACGTGGCTTGCCGTCCGCGGTGTACAGCAGGTTCTTCGCTTTTAGTGGTTCGCCCTCCATCCAGGCTTCAAACCCGGGGGCGGCCAAAAGATTGTTGAGGCGCATGGCCAAAGCAAATCGATCATTGGCGGGGAAGAACGTATCAATCGTCATTACGCCGACTTTAGTGATCGGCGGATCCTGAATCTCGGCAATCAGACCGGGTACGTCAAGGTCACGACCGGAACGCCAGGCGTTGTCGAGCAACTGCGAAATCAGTATGTGTTCGCGACTTGCAACCGGATCCGCATCGATGCCGAGCAAGGTGAGTATGCCGGTCGCTGTGGACTGGACACGCTTCCGGTACAGGTCGACATCATCGATCAGCGCCGGGTCGGGCGCTGCAAATGATTGCAGTACGGATATCGGCAGGCCTGCGTTGCTGCCCGGCGTGTAAATGGCGAGGTCCACGCTCTTGCGCAGCGCTGCAATACGCTTCGCGTCCTGGCCCCATTCACCGAGCCCCGTCTTCCACAACGCGGCCTGCGCGGCAGCAAACTCCAAAGGGCTCTGACCCCTGTCGGTGGCGGAGCGCTCGTTGATCCAGGGCAGGAAATCGTCGGCGCTGAGCTTCGGGAACGTGAGCAGGATGTTGCCCATGTCACCCTTGGGATCGAGCGCAATGACCGGTATGTGATCGAGCGCCGCCTCCTCCAGCAGGCTGATGCCGAGACCCGTCTTGCCGGAGCCGGTCATGCCGATAATAACGGCGTGCGTCGTCAGGTCCTTGGAATCGTAAAGCACCAGGTCGTCGCTTAGCTTGTCAGCCTCGCTGTCGTAACGTTTGCCAATATAAAAGGCACCCAGCTTTTCGAAGTCCTGCATCGATCGTCCTTACGGGTAGGTATAGCTCGACTGTATTCCGAGCGGCAAACCGATGGCGTAATAGACCAGCAGGAATATCGTCCAGAGGACGAGGAAGCTCATGGAGTAAGGCAGCATCATGGCGGTCAGCGTGCCAATGCCGGTGTTCTTCACATAGCGCTGGCAATACACGACGACGAGTGGGAAGTAGGGCATCAGCGGCGTGATGATGTTGGTGCTGGAATCACCAACACGATAAGCGGCTTGTGTGAGATCGGGCGATATCCCGAGCGACATCAGCATCGGTACGAAGATGGGTGCGAGCAGCCCCCACTTGCCTGACGCAGAGCCGACAAAAATATTCACAAATGCCGTGAGCAGAACGATGCCGACGATCGTGATCGACGCACCTGCATTCAGGGCCTGCAGAAACGCCGCGCCCTTCAGCGCCAGCAGGACGCCCAGGTTCGACTGACCAAAGGCGTAAACGAACTGCGCAATGAAGAACATGATAACGAGGTAATACGCCATGCTGTGCATCGCGTGTGTCATGCCCTCGATCATGTCTTTCGAACTCTTCATCGAGCCGGAGACGATGCCGAAAACAACGCCGGGTACGAGAAACAACAGGAAAATCAGCGACACGATCGCGCGCATCATCGGCGCGTTGGAGGCCGTCAGCTCCCCGTCAGCGGCGCGCCACGCGGAGTCCGCGGGCAATGCCGTCGCGATCATGATGGCGATACCGATAAGCACGGCGGCCATCGCCCATCGCAAGCCCTTGCGTTCGTTGTCCTTAAGGTCGTGCATTTCGGGCAAGTCGTCCGCGTCGCCGTCGACGAGGGTCGCTGTGATGCGAGGCTCAACAATCTTGTCCGTGATGTACCAGCCCAGACCAACAATGAGTATCGACGAGGCGGTTGTGAAGAAATAATTGTTGAGTGGATTAACAACGACCGAGGTATCGAGGATGTGCGCCCCGGCCTGTGTGAGGCCCTGCAACAGCGGGTCCAGAGAACTCGGCACAAAGTTGGCCGAGAAGCCACCGGACACGCCGGCGAAGGCGGCCGCGATGCCGGCGAGCGGATGTCTGCCTGCGGCATAAAAGATCACGCCGCCGAGCGGGATCACGAGTACGTAGCCGGCATCAACGGCCGAGTGCGAAACGATACCGACGAGGATGACCATGGGTGTCAGCAGCTTTGCGGGCGTGACGTTCAGCAAGGAACGAATCGCGGCGTTGATAAAACCCGTGTGCTCGGCGACCCCGATACCCAGCATCGCGACAAGCACGACGCCGACAGGGTGAAAGTGCGAGAAGTTCGTGACCATCACCGACAGGAACTCGGTGAATGCCGCGCCGGACAAAAGATTCTTGATGACGAGGGTTTCGCCCGAGCGCGGATCGATCACATCGAACGCAACGTAAGACAGCAGCCAGGACAGAACCCAGACGATAAACAGCAGGGCGATAAACAAAACCGCCGGATCGGGTAGTTTGTTGCCTACGCGCTCTACGGTGCCGAGAAAACCGCCAGGTGCGGTGGACTGAATCTGATCAGACATGAGGTATCCCCCTTATTGTTATGCGGACCAGTTTACTCAATCCGATCTGCGAGTTCCCGGTCAATTTGCTCGATGAGACCCACGGAAACACCGCGCATCGTGTCGAAGCGTGAGTTGAGCTGCCGCATCATATAGGCCACAAGCGTAAAGCCGTTCTTGAGACGTCCGTCCCTGAGCAGGAGTTCAACGGCCTCCCGTGACAAGGGTAGTTCGGAACCGGCCTGCCCCCCACTGACGATAAATCCGTAGTTCTCGGCCATGGGCTCGATATCGACGGTACGGAAGATCGGGTCATAAACGTAACCCTCGAAATCGAAACGCATGTGATCCTCATCGCCCGTCATTTTCTCGTAATACAGCTCGAGGTCCATCAGCGTGACTTTCATTCGCGTTGTTGATTTGCAGTGCGATCAGGATACCGACAACGACAAGGACGATCTCGCCGAGCGCGTATCCGGAGTACCGCAGCAGTCTGCCCTGATCGAGCAGCTCCCCGCGGATGGCGCGAAAAAACCTGAGCATCCGCAGCGAGCCCCCTGTTACCAGCCGCAGCTACGCCCGGCGTTTTGCTCTTTCAAATAGCCCATCAGCGGCTCGAAGTAGTCAATGATCGCTGTTGCATCCATTTCGCGGGTGCCGGTCAGCTTCTCAAGAGCGTCCTGCCACGGCTCGCTCTGGCCGCTCGCCATCATGGCGTGGAACTTGTCGCCGGCTTCCTTGCTGCCGAAAATCGAGCATGAGGGCAGGTCGCCTTCGTGTCCCGCGATTTCGCACAGGGAGCGTTGAAATTGAAACTGCAAAATGCGCGCGAGGAAATAGCGGGTGTACGAGACGTTGCCCGGAATGTGATATTTCGAGCCCGGATCGAAGTCATTCTCTGAGCGCTCCGATGGTGGAGCGATGCCCTGATATTTCAGGCGCAGGTCCCACCAGGACTTGTTGTAATCCTCCGGCTTGATCGCGCCCGAGAACACCATCCAGCGCCACTCATCGATGAGCTTGCCGAAAGGCAGGAAAGCAATCTTGTCGAGCGCCATCTGCATCTGCCGGTTGATGACCGCCTGATCACTTTCTTCCGAAGAGCTGACCAGTCCGACTTCCTTCAGGTAGCCGGGAGTCATCGACAAAGTAATCGTATCGCCAATGGCCTCATGGAAACCGCCGTGAGCGCCGCCCTGGAATAAAGGCGGTTGCTCTTTGTAGGCGCTCTGATAGTAGTTGTGGCCGAGCTCGTGATAGATCGTTCGCAGCTCATCGTAGGTTTGCTTGATGCACATTTTGATGCGCAGATCATTGCCACCGTCAAGACCCCAGGCACTGGCGTGACAGACGACTTCGCGGTCCTGCGGTTTCGTAAACTGAGATCGCGTCCAGAACGTATCCGGCAGGCGGTCCATGCCGAGCGACACGTAGAAGTTCTCTGCTGAACGCACCATTTCCTGCGGTGAGTAATCCTTCTTTTTCAGCGTACTGTCGACATCGAGGTCCGAAACGCCAGGATACGGTTCCATGATGTCGTACAGGGAGCCCCACTCCTGCGCCCACATGTTGCCGAGGATGTGCGCCGGTATCGGGCCGTCCTGAGCTACCTTGTCGGTGCCGTAATGTTCGCCAAGCTTCGCGCGCACCGCACAGTGCAGCTCGTCGTACAACGGTTTCACCTGCTCCCAAAGTCGCGCCGCCTCACCCTGAAACTCGGCGGGGCTCATGTCATATTCAGCGCGCCACATTTCACCCAGGTCACCGTAGCCAAGCTCGGCCGCGCCTTCATTGGCGAGCTCCACGTAACGCTGATACTTGGCTCGCATCGGCCGCGCAATCGTTCGCCAGCCCTCCCAGTACTCTTGCAGCTTGTCGTAGTCGCGGGTGTCCTGCATCAGGCCCTCGAGCTCGGAACCGGAGAGGCAGTCGTCGTCTGTCTTGCAGTATTTCCCGGCACCGTACAGGCCGCCAAGCTCGGTTGCGATCATTGTGAGCTCTTTGCGTTTAGCCGCGTCATTCGGCGTTGGTAAAGATGTGCCGAGCTTCAAAAGCTCGATAGCACGTCGTGTGCCGGGCGCGAGCTCCTGATCGTCATACGCGAGCGCCTGCTTCACCATGCCACTGTGCCAAACGGCGTACTTCTCACGGGCGGCAGAAGCGATGATGGCCGTATCATCGGTAATATAGGTTGCACGCACCCAACCCGCCGCCCCAAGTTCTGCCGACAGATCTTTTAGTTCCTTGTTGGCGCGAGCGACAAATTCGTCGGCGCTTTCAACCGGCCCTTTTGCGACAGGTTCATCAGCGCTTTGCGGTGAGCAGGCAACGAACATAACGGCGAGCAACAGGCTCGCGAGAATACCAGCGATGTTTTTCATAGTCGTTCCAATACGTGTTTAGCCTGAGTTTAGTGAGTACCGTGCATCCAGCGTCGCAATACCGGTGAGATCAGGATCATGAATACACCGGTGCCGATTCCGAGCCACATCAGAAACTCGTAGAGCTCGGTGTACTTGGCAAGCGCAGCGGCGACGTCAACGACCTCTCCCGTGGGCGTTTCTATTGCAGCCATTCGACCAATGCGGGTCGCAACAGTTTCCGACAACGCGGTCGCCAGGAACCAGGTGCCCATACTGACGCCAACCACCTTGCCGATAGACAGCTTGGTAACGGCAGACAAACCGACGGGTGACAGACACAGTTCGCCGGTGGTGTGCAGAAAATAGGCAAGAATCAACCAGATCATCGACACCTGCCCCGCCGCATCGGGATATTTCGCACCCATGATCAGCATGCCGAAGCCGAGTCCGACCTGAACGATGCCGAGGCCGAATTTCACCGGCGTGTTCGGTTCGAGGTTTTTCTTTGCCAGCCAGGTCCACAGCATGGCGAACGGAATGGCAAGCAACATGATGAAGCCGGCATTTAGTGAGCCGAACTGCGAAGCAGTGAAGGTTGTGTCTCCGAGGGTTCGGTCGACAACGCGATCGGCGTAGAACGTCATGGAGCCGGCCGACTGCTCAAACAGGGCCCAGAAAACGACCGTCGAGAGTATCAGGATCATGAGCACGACGGTGCGGCCGAACTCTGCCGAGTTGTGTGTCCTGAATCCGTATATGACAAAACCCACGATGAGCGCGATGGAACCGTACAACACATTCTCGGCGAAAGCCTCGCTACCCTGAATGAAATGCAGGTTAACAAGCACCGCATAAGTACCCGAAGCAACAGCGAGACCTGCAATGCTGTAGGCAACCGTATTGTTCGACTTCGACTTGTCGTAAATCATCGAATAGAGAATCAGTCCGACGATCGAGAGTATCAAAAGGATATTCTGCGAGGCGAGCACGATGTGTTCGTGTTGCACCAACCACCAGGCAATGCCAATAGCCGGCAGCGTCAGAAGGTAAATCGTTGTCTCAACATTGAGCGGACCGAGGACAGACTTCCTGAGCTTTTCCGGCTCCGCGGGCTCAGCCAGTCCGTGCAAAAACTTTTGTCCGTACAGGAAGGTAATGAGTCCGACGATCATGCCGATACCGGCGGCGCCGAAGCCGTATTTCCAGCCAAAGGTTTCACCGAGCCAGCCGCACAGCAAGGTTGCACTGAACGAGCCGATGTTGATGCCCATGTAGAAAATCGTAAAGCCGCCGTCTCGGCGCGGGTCATCCTGCGAGTACAGTTTGCCAACGATGGTCGAGATGTTTGGCTTCAGGTAGCCGACGCCCATGACGATCAACGCCAGGGCCAGATAGAAAACATTCAAAGCGGCGGTGTCGCGCATAGTGATGTCTTCAGTCAGGACCGTTCCCGCTGTCAGCACCTGGCCGCTGGCCAGCGTCAGGTTCTCAACGAGCGTGCTGCCCGCTGCATAGAAGACCGCCTGGTAGCCTTCGACGGCCATCAGTATGTGTCCCATGCTGAGCAGGATTCCGCCGAAGACGACGGACTTGCGCATCCCGAGGTAGCGATCCGCGAGCATTCCACCGATCAGAGGCAGTGCATAGACCAGGCCGGCGTAGGAGCCGAGCACGTCGAGGCCCATTTGATCCGTAAACAGGTGATATTTGGTGAGATAAAGGACCAGCAGATATTTCATTCCGTAGAATGAAAAGCGCTCCCAGAGCTCGGTGGTGAAGCAGACGTACAGTCCCTTGGGATGGCCCCAAAGCTCTCCACTCGTATCGACCGCGGGTGCGGCAACAGATTCGGTCATTATTTTCCCCCGACAGGCGTTTGGCGCCGTCGACTTTTAGTTTCGCAAGTAAGCGTCGGAATTTAGCATGATTTAGGCCTCGTATCGCTACTTGGTGCGGGACGGCCTTAACAGTTTCGCCATGATTATCCCTATTTCGTAAAGGATATAAACAGGGATAGCGAGCATGATCTGACTGACGACGTCCGGCGGTGTCAACAGCATGCCGACAACAAATGCACCGAGGAAGACGTAAGGGCGTGCCGTGGTCAGTTTTTCGATTGTCGTGAGCCCGGTCCAGACTAGCAACACAGTTGCCACTGGCGTTTCGAAAGCCAGGCCGAACACCAATACCAGCATCATCACGAAACCGATGTAGTCCGTGACGTCCGGCATATAGCTCACGCCCTCGGGAGTGAAGGCGACGATGAATTTGAAGATCAATGGAAACACGACGAAGTAGGCGAATGCGAGACCGGCATAGAACAGCAGGATACTCGATGCGAGCAAAGGAAAAGCGAAACGCTTTTCCTTTTTATACAACCCCGGTGCGACGAAAGCCCATAGTTGATACAGCACAACGGGCATTGCGATCATCAGCGACAGGTAAAAGGAAAGCTTGAGTACCGCAGTGATCGGAGCGGCGGTCCCTGTCGCTATTAACAGGCCGCCCGGAAGCTCAGTACGCAGTGGTTTGGAGACAACATCAAAGACCAATCTCGCAAACGGAAACAGGGCCATAAACACCCCGAAAATGCTGCCGAACACGATGAACAGTCGATTACGCAACTCGACGAGGTGCGAGATCAGAGTGCCCTCTGCGAGGCGCTCCTCCTCATTGTCCGTGGGTTCACTCACCTTTGCTTGCCGCCTCGTCGTCTTCTTCGTCGTGTAACGGGGAAAAGGTATCGTCCTCACGAGGCGACAGCAGTTTTTCGGGCGTGAAATCCTTGGGATCGATACCGAAATTCTTCTTCGTATCGAGTTCCTCTTCGATTTGCCGTTGCAGGCTACGGGTCATCTGTCGGGCCTTGCCGACCCACGCGCCGATCTGCCGGGCAACACGCGGCAAGCGCTCGGGACCGAGTATCAGGAGCCCGATCAAGCAAAGGAGAATAAATTCGGAACCGCCGACTCCAGACATGGGGCTAAAAGGCCTTAGGCGCCCTTCTTCTTTTTGCTTTCTTCAGCGGGCGTGGAGTCGAAGCTTGCATCACCGGAGGCGTCTTCGATTTTCTCAGACTCTTCTTTTTCGGCCTCACTCATCGCAGAACGAAACCCTTTCACGGCGCCGCCGAGGTCGCTGCCGAGACTGCGCAGCCGCTTGGTGCCGAATATGACCAATACGATAACGAGAATAAGCAACAGACTTCCCGGGCTGATTGTCGGCATTACATGTGCTCCTGATGTTCCAATAATCCAAAGGGGTCAGAGCCCTTTTTGAAAAAGATTCCAAAGGGGTCAGAGCCCATCGACTGTAAAGGGCTCTGACCCCTTTAGAGGGTGCGAATTATGTTCATGATACTCCCGTGAACGCAACAAAACCGTACTCCTGTCACATCAGGAGTCAGGCGGCGCCTAGCTTTCGAGCCAGAATGTCACGGGCCCGTCATTATTCAGGCAGACTTGCATGTCGGCACCGAATTGGCCGCATTCAACCGTAGCCAGGTGGCGACGGCAGGTTGCGACGAGTTGATCGAAATAGTTACTGGCCTTTTCAGGGTCCGCGCCCTTGGTAAAACTCGCGCGAGTGCCCTTGCGCGTGTCCGCGGTCAGCGTGAATTGTGGCACTAACAGCAATCCACCGGCGATATCGGTAATGGAGAGGTTCATGCGGTCATCGGCATCCGGAAAAACGCGGTAGCCCAGCAGGCGTTCGGCGAGGCGGCTGATGTCGCGCTCCTCGTCATCGCGGTGTACGGCGACAAGCACGAGCAGGCCGCGACCGATCTCACCGATAACCTTGTCGTCGACCCTTACACTGGCATGGCTGACGCGCTGAAGTAGTCCGATCATTTTTGCCTGATGCGATGAGATTCGTTGAATTTCGAGCCTTTATTAATGCATCAAGCAAATACGAATAGCTACCCCTGTGCGGTCCCGTACGACACTGCGATGACCGGCCGGTGGGTGGGAGCGCTCCAATATGGCCCCCTTCCAGCTGCCACGGAGGGCGCCGGAGGATCAAGTCCGTCGGCCGGACCACGGAAGGACGGGCCCCGGCGCGATGCCGGGGCCCATTTTTTAGGAAAGTGGAGTTTCCACGACAGTTATGGCCAATTAGACCAAATAAGTGGGTCAATCAGACTCATTCTTTTTCCCACGCTCTAACGCCGTGCGGCCGCAAGCATCGCCATTGAGTGCCATGCCCGGTCCGCATAGACTGGCCACCAACCTTAAATACGGGACACACCATGAAACGCAGGGATTTTGTCGGCGGAATCGCCGTTGCAGGGCTCGCAGGATGCGCGAAGCAGGATGCCAATGGCGATTGTGGGGCCGACCGATCGAATGAAACCTTCGAGTGGTCCTGCGTTACGTCCTGGCCACCTCGATTCCCGGGGCTCGGCATGGCAGTCGAGAATCTCGCGGATCGACTGGATCGCGCTTCTGGCGGGCGACTCAAAATCAAGGTCTACGGTGGCGGTGAGCTCGTACCTGCGTTTGAAGTATTCGATGCCGTTAGCCGCGGCACGGTCGAAATGGGCCACGATGCTTCCTATTATCACAGGGGCAAAGTCGACGCGGCGCAGTTCTTTACGGCGATCCCCTTTGGACTGAACTACATGGAGATGAACGCCTGGATCCATTACGGCGGTGGTCTGGCACTGTGGCGCGAACTGTACGCTCCCTTCAATCTCGTGCCCTTTCTCTGCGGCAACACCGGCGTGCAGATGGGCGGCTGGTTCAACAAGGAAATTAACGGCATCGAGGACCTCAAGGGTCTCAGAATGCGCATTCCTGGGTTGGGTGCCGAGGTTTTGAGGCGTGCCGGCGCGACCCCTGTCACGATGCCCGGGGCAGAGATTTTTACCTCATTGCAGCAAGGCGCGATCGATGCAACGGAATGGGTCGGCCCCTACAATGACGTTTCCTTCGGTCTGCACAAAGCGGCTCGCTATTACTACTATCCGGGCTGGCAGGAACCGGGGCCGGGGCTGGAGTGCATCATCAATCAGAAGGCCTGGGACTCACTGCCGCCGGACCTGCAGGCGCTGGTAGAGATTACCTGCCAGTCAATCACGACAGACACCGCGGCCGAATACACGCACGGCAACGCGATGTCGCTGCAGCAACTGCTGGTGGACCCAAACGTTGAACTGCGAGCTTTCCCCGACGAAGTCCTGCAACACCTCAAATCCATCACGGCTGAGGTCGTTGCCGAGCTCATGGCCACGGACCCGGCGGCCGACAAAATAGGCAAGGCGTTTTATGCCTATCTCGAGAAAGTGCAATCGAACACCCGCATCTCTGAACAGGCTTACCTTGGCACCCGCAAGAACTGATGCGACGCTAACCGCCGTAGATTTTTCCCGGCAACCAGGTTACGAGCGCGGGAAAGGCCGCAAGCAGCAATAGTGCGAGTAACTGTATCGCCACGAACGGTATTGCGCCGCGATAAATCTGCGCCGTCGTAACTGACGGCGGTGCCACGCCGCGCAGATAGAACAGCGCGAAACCAAACGGTGGTGTCAGGAACGATGTCTGCAGATTGATCGCGATCATGATGCCCAGCCAGACCGGATCCAGACCCATCGCCAACAGCACAGGACCCACGATCGGAACAACCACGAAAGTGATTTCAATAAAGTCGAGTACGAAGCCGAGCAGAAACATCACCAGCATGACCAGCAGTACAGCGGCAAAGACGCCGCCCGGCAGTGCCTCAAGAATGGAGCGCACACCGTCATCACCGCCGTAGCCCCGAAACACCAGCGAAAAGATCGACGCGCCAATCAAAATCAGGAACACCATGCTGCTGATACGCAAGGTGCTACGCATGATTTCCTGTAAACGCTCAAGGTCCAGTTGCTGACGGGCTATCGCCATTAACAAGGCACCCATCGCACCGACACCTGCCGCCTCGGTTGGCGTCGCGTAGCCGCCCAATATCGAACCGAGCACTGCGAAAATCAGCAGCAGGGGCGGCAGCAAGGCGCGCAAAACCTCGACGATAGACACCTGCTCGCCAGGCTCTCTTTGGTGGGCCGGCATGATCTGCGGTTTGAAAAAAGCGAGTCCGATGATGTACACCACATACATCAGTACCAGTAACAGGCCCGGGATAAGTGCACCGGCGAACAGGTCACCAACAGACACCGTCTTCGGTGAAAAAATGCCCATGTCCAGCTGCGCCTGCTGGTAGGCCGTCGTCATTACATCGCCGAGCATGACGAGGATAATCGACGGCGGAATGATCTGCCCCAAAGTGCCGGACGCACAAATGGTACCGGTCGCGATCTCAGGCGAATAGCCGCGCTTCAACATCGTTGGCAGAGACAACAGTCCCATAGTGACAACGGTGGCCCCTACGATGCCGGTGCTGGCGGCGAGTAACATGCCGACCAGCGTGACTGAGACGCCAAGGCCGCCGCGCAGGTTGCCAAACAACGCGCTCATCGTTTCCAGCAGATCGTCGGCTATGCGCGCTCGCTCGAGCGTGACCCCCATGAAGACAAACAGAGGTACCGCGACCAAAGTCTCATTGGTCATGATGCCAAAAATTCGATTCGGCAAGCCCGACAAAAGCGCTTCGTGAAAGCCGCCGCCCAACACCCCGAACCAGGCAAACAACAGCGCCGTACCACCGAGAGAGAATGCCACCGGGAAGCCCGCCAGCAAGACAACAATCACCGACAGGAACAACAGCGCCGCTACCCACTCCATCAGCGACCCCTCAAAGTCCGCACGGACTGCAACAACAGGGACAAGCCCTGCAGGCCAATGGTCACCGGCATGAGCAGCAGAAAGGACTTCAGTATCGGCACTAAGGGATAGGGCAGCCCGCCGGACTCGCGCGACGCTTCCTGCAATCGAAATGACATCAACACGAAGTCAAAAGACTTCCAGGCCAGAAACGCGGCTAGCGGCAGCAGAAAAATGATGACGCCCAAAAGGTTCACGATAGCGCGTCCTCCTGGTGACATCCCTCGATAGAAGATGTCGACGCGAACGTGCTCGTCTCGTTCCAGCGTATAGGCGGCGCCGGCCATGAAGACCAGCGCGTGCATCCAGACCACCATCTCCTGCAGCCAGATTAAACCGACATCAAAAGCATAGCGCAGCACAACGATGATGAAGCTTACGATCACCATTACCAGCGTCAGCCACGCAGTAGTCCTGCCAAGCAGCACACTAAGCCGATCCAGCACTCTAATGCCGCCAGAACGTCGGGGTGATTAGAACCAGTAGCGTGAAGATCTCAAGACGGCCCAGCAGCATGCCAACAATCGAGATCCATTTCGCGGTATCGCTCAGTGACATAAAGCCCGACGTCACGTCGCCGAGGCCGGGGCCGAGATTATTCAAAGTCGCTGCGACCGCAGAGAATGCGGTTACCTGATCGAGTCCCGTGGCCATCATCGCAATCAGCATGGCGCCAAAGACCACGATGTAGACAGCGAAGAACCCCCAGACAGCGTCGACAACACGAGGTTGCACCGCCGAATTACCGAGCTTGACCGGAATCTCGGCACTGGGGTGTACCAGACGTGCAACTTCGCGGGCACCCTGCTTGTAGATCAGTAGCCAGCGAATAACCTTGATGCCACCGGCTGTAGAACCGGCACAACCGCCGACGAAACTGGCAAAGATCAGCAACACCGGAAGCGCCGCCGGGTACAACGCGAAATTCTCGGTCGTAAATCCGGTGGTGGTTGCTATCGACACCGCCTGGAAGGCGCCATCGATAAATGTTTGGCCGGGATTGCTCAGGCCGCGGTAATTATAAAGGGTGATGACGACGACCAGCGACAGCACCAACAGCATCATTGCGTAGGCCCTGAACTCCGGGTCCTGCGAATAGTGTTTGATCGAAACGTAACGCCAGGCAAAAAAGTGTAACGAAAAGTTGATGCCCGCGACGAACATGAAAACGATCGCAACCGAGTCGATAAGTGCGCTGTCGAAATAGCCGATACTGGCATCGTGTGGCGAGAAGCCGCCAATCGCCACGGTCGAAAAAGCGTGGCACAGAGCATCAAACCAGCCCATGCCTGCAAGTCGGTAGCTCAGCATGCAGGCAATCGTAAATGCGAGGTACACATACCAGAGCGCTTTGGCGGTCTCGGTAATGCGCGGCGTGAGCTTTGTGTCTTTTACCGGACCGGGCGTCTCCGCGCGATACAGCTGCATGCCGCCCACGCCCAACATTGGCAGAACGGCGACCGCAAGGACGATGATTCCCATGCCACCCAGCCACTGCAATTGTTGTCGGTAATACAACACCGACACGGGCAATGCGTCGAGACCCGTCAGCACGGTGGCGCCGGTCGTCGTCAGCCCGGACATTGATTCGAAAACGGCATCGGTAAACGATAGTGAAAGGCCGTCCGCGAAAAATAGCGGCGCCGCACCGAAAGTACCCAGTACGGCCCAGAACGCAGCAACAACGAGGAAGCCGTCCCGGATCCGCAGGTCCTTGCGCGAACTGTGCACCGGCAGCCAGATCAGGATGCCCGCTACCAGCGTCAGGCCGAAGCCTTCAACAAACGGCAACCAGGAATGATCGTTGAAGAACAGGCTGAAGCCGATAGGCGGCAGCATCGTCAGGCTGAACATCATTAGCAGCAGGCCGAGTATTCGTTGTACGACCGCCCAGTTCATTTAGACGAAGGAAACACCGACCTGGAAAAGACTCTCCAGGTTTTCGATTTTGCGACGATCGGTCATAAACAGAATGACGTGATCGTCCGTTTCGATCTCTGTGTCGTGGTGCGCGATGATGACCCGGTCGCCACGCACGATGGCCAGTATCGCCGTGCCCGCGGGCAGCTCGATGTCCTCGATCTTGCGACCTACGACCATGGACGTATCTTTATCGCCGTGCGCAATGGCCTCCATTGCCTCTGCAGCGCCGCGGCGCAGCGAGTGAACTTTAACAACGTCGCCGCGACGTACGTGCGCCAGTAGTGAGCCGATCGTAATTTGTTGTGGCGATATCGCTATGTCGATACTGCCTGATTCAACGAGGTCGACATACGACGGACGATTGATCAGCGCCATGACCTTGTGCGCTCCGAGGCGCTTGGCCAGCATCGAGCTGAGGATGTTGGCTTCCTCAGAGTTAGTGAGTCCGCAAAATACATCGACGTTGTCGATATTCTCTTCCAGCAACAGCTCCTCGTCAGCGGCGTCGCCGACCAGTACGATGGCCTTGTTGAGTCGCTCCGAAATCCGCCGTGCGCGCTGCGGGTCGCGTTCGATGATTTTTACCTGGTTAGTATTCTCAAGCGCCAGCGCCAGGCGTACGCCGATGTTACCGCCACCGGCGATGACGACGCGTCGAACGGGGTCTTCGAGACGGCGCATCTCGCTCATGAAAACGCGTACATCTTTGCGGTCGGCGATAAAGAAAACCTCATCACCTTCCTGAATTACCGTGTCACCGTTAGGCAGCATTGCCTTGCCATCGCGATAGATGGCTGCAATTCGTCCTTCGGTGTTCGGGATATGGTCCTTGAGGGTCGCAATTCGTTGTCCGACCAGCAGACCTTCGCGATCTGCTTTGGCCCCGACCAGGCGAACCCGGCCATCAGCGAAGTCAAGCACCTGCGAGGAGCCGGGATAAAGAATGAGCTGCTCAATGTGTGTACACACGAGTTGTTCGGGGCTGATGCGAACGTCGATCGGGATCGCATCCTGTGTAAACAGCTTGTTTGCAGTCATGTACTCTGCAGCACGAATGCGAGCAATCTTGGTGGGCGTGCGAAAACTGGTATAGGCGACCTGACAGGCGATCATGTTGGTTTCATCGGAGTCGGTCAGCGCGACAACGATGTCGGCATCGCTGGCGCCGGCACGCTCCAGCACATCGGGGTGTGCTGCGTGACCGATCACGGTTCGAATGTCGAGACGGTCCTGCAGCTCGCGCAGAACATCCGCACTGGTGTCAACGACAGTCACTTCGTTGGCCTCTTCGCGCGACAAGTGATAGGCCGCTGATGAACCTACCTGCCCTGCACCCAGTATGAGAATTTTCATCGTCTGGAGTTTACATCAGTTCGAGATTTGCATAACTCAGAACTAGCCATTTTGTCCCGGCCGCCTCGAAATTCACTTCGACGCGAGCGTGAGCTCCCTGACCTTCGGCATTCAGAATGACGCCCTCGCCGAACTTCTTGTGCCGTACGCGTTGGCCAAGCCGCACGCCGAGCTCGCTGCCAACACCACCGCTGGCGGCCCTGCGCTTCGTCGGCGTCGTCGGGCGCAATGGCCGTGCAACCTGCACGCGGGGCCGGACTTCCTCTATGTGTTTGCTCGGGATCTCAGTAATGAACCGGGATGGGTGAGAAAAATTATCCATGCCGTGCAGTCGGCGTTGCTCGGCATACGTAATGTAGAGTGCCTGCATCGCACGAGTGATACCGACGTAGCACAGTCGGCGCTCCTCCTCGAGGCCGTTGGCATCGGCGACGGAGCGCTGATGAGGGAACAGCCCGTCTTCCATGCCGCACATGAATACCAGCGGAAACTCGAGGCCCTTTGCGGAGTGCATGGTCATGAGCTGCACGCAATCCTCCCAGGCATCTGCCTGGCCTTCACCGGCCTCCAGCGCCGCATGCGACAGGAATTCATCGAGTGGCGACATTTCGGCGGCGGGGTCGGGCTCGAAACTCTTCGCGGCACTGACCAGCTCCGCGAGGTTTTCTATGCGCGTTTCCCCTTTCTCGCCTTTGTCTTTTTCGAAGTGGGCGACCAGCGCACTCAAATGGATGACGTGATCGACCTTATCGTGCAGGTCAAGGCTGTCTGTTTCCCGTGCCATGCGCTCGATAAGTGTCATGAAAGTCTTAACGGAGTGTGCCGCGCGACCGTGATTCTCGTCGCTGGCAATGGCACCTGCAGCGCGCCATAGCGAACAGGCGTTGGCTTTGGCGTAAGAGCGCATTATCTCCGCCGTGCGCGCACCGATACCCCGGGTCGGCCGGTTCACGACACGTTCGAAGGAAGAGTCGTCATCGCGATTCGAAGTCAGCCGCAAATAAGCCAGCGCATCCTTGATCTCTGCGCGCTCAAAGAAGCGCAGGCCGCCGTACACCCGGTAGGGAATGCGTGCGTTGATCAGCCCTTCCTCGAGAACACGTGACTGCGCATTGGAGCGGTACAATATGGCCGCGTCGGCCCGGGCGTTGCCCTGTTCTATCCAGTCTCGCAATCGCCCGATGACAAAGTCCGCCTCGTCGCGCTCGTTGTACGCCGAGTACAGCCGAATAGGCTCACCCTCTGCGCCGTCCGTCCACAGGTTTTTACCCATGCGCGCATGATTGTTCGAGATCACCGCGTTAGCCGCGTTCAATATCGTTTCGGTAGAGCGGTAGTTTTGCTCCAGCTTGACGACCCGCGTGCCCGGAAAATCGGTCTGGAATCGATGGATGTGCTCAACGCGGGCGCCGCGCCAGCGATAAATTGACTGATCATCATCACCGACTGCGAAAGGTACGCCCTTGCTACCGGCGAGCAGCCGCAGCCAGGCGTACTGGATCGCGTTCGTGTCCTGAAACTCGTCCACGAGCAGATGCTGAAAGCGCCGCCGGTAATGTTCGAGCAGCTCGGTATTGTCGCGCAGCAGCTCGTGCGCACGCAGCAGCAACTCCGCGAAATCGACGAGACCACCACGCTGGCAAATCTCTTCGTAAGCCTGATAAAAGGCAATCATTTGTCTGCGGGTCGGGTCGCCGTCATCATCGATATTGCTCGGCCGCAGACCTTCGTCTTTTTGTCCGTTGATAAACCACTGGATTTCTTTTGGCACCCAACGGCTGTCGTCAATCTCAAGGTTTTTCAACAGGCGCTTGATGAGGCGCAGTTGGTCGTCGGAATCGATGATTTGAAAATTCTGCGGCAGATTGGCTTCGCGAAAGTGTCGCCGCAACATACGGTGCGCAAGCCCGTGAAAAGTGCCGATCCAAAGGTGTTGTACCGGCATCTTGAGCAGGGCCTCGATGCGATTGCGCATCTCCGCGGCCGCCTTGTTGGTAAAGGTCACCGCCAGCAGGCTCTGTGGAGACACGCCCTCGACGTCGATCAGCCAAGCTGCTCGGTGGACCAGCACGCGAGTCTTGCCGCTACCGGCCCCGGCAATGACCAGCGCGGGTTCGGACGGAGCGGTGACGGCTTCACGCTGCGCGTCATTGAGCCGATCGAGGATTGGAGTGACATCCATTGAGGGGTGTTGCCGGGCCTTGGTGAGCCCAAAAGTGTAGCAGAGACCAGCGCCCATTGACGCTATTTGACGAAGTCCTAAAGCTCCCAGCGCACGCCTAAAGAGTACATGTTCCTCTCATACTGGATGCGCGTGTCGTTCGACACAGTCTCGCGGTATTGTATTTTGCCGATCAGGCTGAACTGACGTGAAATGCGGTAGGTGCCAACAAGTCGCGCGTCTGCCGACTCCTGCGTCTTGGCACCGGCAATCGGCTCGTGAAACGCGAATGCATTCGGATAGTCGTAAAGGCGATACTCGCTGTTGAAGTCGAGATCGAAGCGCTCGCCCGGCGACCAGTGTGCTTCGAAGCCGCCGGCGTCCCGAGTGTAATCGTTGTAGCCAACATAATGGTCAATACGTTCTGTCCGTTGCACGTACATTCCGATCCAGAGATTGTCCATAATTCGCTGTCGGGCCGTTACCGCCAATGCGTAGTAGTCGTAGCGAATGTCAGGATTGCCCTGGCGTTGTTGACCGTCGAGGTCAAAAGCAGGGCGATCGCTGTAGCGACGACTGTAACCATCCAAAGTAATGCGCAGTAACGAGGACGAAGTGAACTTGTATTGGCCGTAAAAGCTTAGCGTAAAGTACTCGTGGTCGTACTCCGGCACCGCCGTCTGCTCTGAGTAATTCCACAGCTGGCCCTTGATCATCGCACCCATACCAAAGCGCTCATACGACTGACGCACGCTGAGCTCGGGTCCGTAGCGCAGGTAATCCATGCGGTCTTCGATGTTGACGCCGCCGACGTCGCGCGCAGCACCGTCATCCGGGTCGTAGTAGGTTTCATCGTGCTGTGCTACGGCGAATGCGCTGCGAACCTCTCTAAAGCGTGTGCCTTCCTTGCGGAAGTACTCACTGCCGAAGCTGGCCTCGTGGTGATATTCGTTGGCGTTTTCCAGCAGTTCGTCGGTGTAGTAGCGGCCACTCAGGCGATACGCAACGTAAAAGCCTTCGAACTTGAGGCTGTTGATCAGGTACTTCGCGCCGAAGCTCACGGGAACGAAACTACCGCTGCTTACTACCGGCACGACCAGGGGTGCCTGCGGGTCGGAGAGATCTATGTACGGCTGGTCCGGCGAACGAAACACATTTGAGTCGCTGCCGTAGCCGATGATCGCGTGTAGTTGCAGATCACTAAACTCACGTTTCTCTTCGCGCTCAACGACGCGAATTTCGAAATCGTCAGGCGTGGCCTCTGCATCTCGAATCCGGGCGATGGCGACGACGGCATAAGACTGGATCGTGGCATTCACATTCTGGTCGCGCGCCAACCGGAACCAACGCAATGCCTCGTCAGTCTGGCCCAGTGCATAAGCGTTCAGGCCCAGGTTGTAGTGGGCGGTAATGCTGAGAGCAGGATCAGCCAGGGCTCTTTGCAGAGATTCGCGCGCGCGTACATATTGACCCGCGCGATAGTGCGCGACGCCCATGTTGTAGTGCAGCAGCGGGGTATCGAGCGCCTCATCGGCCGCCTGCCGATAGCGCAACAGTGCGGCCCAGTAAAGATCGTCTCGAAATAAGCGGTTGCCGTCGGCGAAATACTGCTCGGCTGACAAGGCCAGCGCGCTTTGCGCGGGCATCAATGCGGCGATTGCTGACAGCAAAATCAGCAGCAGTGTGGGGAAAGGCTTGTTGCGCATGGTGATGGTGCGGTTCCGCGTTATGTCAGGTTGGTAGAGTACCGACTTTATGACGCCTAAAACTATGACGTAGCGCATAAAAATCCCCCCGATTGCGTCACAAACGGGGGGAATAATGGTTTTGAGTGTGGAAAAGCAGATTGTCAGGATTTAGTCGTCGATACTGCCTTCTTCACCGTCGGTGTCACCGTCCATCTCGTCTTCTTCCTCGTCCTCGTCGAATTCGTCCAGATCGACATCTTCACCGTCCTCGAAGTCGTCTTCCCTTTCCATATCGTCTTCGTCATCGCGGTCGTGTTCGAAGCCGTCGTTGTCCGCTTCACGTTCCAGGTCCGCTTCACGTTCCAGACGATCGTCGCCCTCGTCGCTAATTTCGCGCTCATCGATTCCGTCAACTTCAGCGTCATCGCGGTCGTCAGACTCGTCCTCGCGACGGCCGTCATCTTCCCAGTCGTCATCATGAACGTCACCGTCGTCTGGCCCGTCCATCTCATTGATGGATTCCTCAAGATCACCCTCATCGTCAACGACGATCATCGTGACATCGAGGCCTTCCAGGACTTCATCCGCCTGAACCGCGGCGGGCAAGCCGGCGAGCACAGTCCATGTCAGTGCTGCTATCAAAGGTTTGAGTTGTTTCATTGTGTTACTCCATTAACCAACGTCTACATGTAACCGGAAGGTCCGGCCTCGCTGATCGTGTCTCAGGGTTGCAAGGACCTCACCGCCGTAGGGCGATGTGGCTATCAATTTCAGGGGTAGCAGATTCTTTCCGGCACGCAGGCTCGTTTCCCAGGTCACTTCACGTTGCCCGGGAAAGCCGGACATTTCGATGCCTTCCGGCAACAGTACGGTCAGGGTCGCTGCATCCAGCGGCTCGTCGGATGCGAACACGAGCTTCACCGTGCGAGGTTCTGCCAAGGTCATCGTAATGCCAGGAATGCTGGCGGCTGTTGCGGCATTCATCGTCGCATCGGTGCCGGGCAACTCCGATGTCGATAGCAAAAACCCGCCGAATAGCCAGAGCACCAGACCCGCGGCAACCGCGGATCCGAACCCGGTCAGCAGCCAGCGCCTGCGCTGCCGGCGGGAGCCTTCGTAGCTTGCCCGCACCAGTGCCTGGTCAAAAAAGCCTGCTGTTGCCTGTGGCATCGGATAGTCCTTTAAGAGTGCTGCAATTTCGCGATCGTCCTGATCTTCGATTTGTGTGTGTTCGTTTTGCATGTTTTTGTCCTGCCTGTTCCCTAACACGATGTATCGGGCGGAAAGGTTCCGTTTTCGCTCAAAATTTCTCTGAGGCGAGCGCGAGCGCGGTGCAGCCGGGACTTGACAGTGCCGAGCGGGACACTGATAAGTTCTTGTATTTCTTCTAATTTATAGCCTTCTGTGTCATGCAGGAGCACCACCAGCCGGTGTTCGTCGCTGAGTTTTGCAAGCGCGGCTTGCAGCGCGTTAATGCGCTCCATTCGCTCCTGGTCCCGGGCGGGACCCTCGCTTCCCGGCAGTTCGGCAAGGCCACCGCCAGGGAGCTCACCCTCTGTTACGGTGTGCATGCGGCGGCGGGCATAGCGGCGCCGTTCGTCAATGAACTGGTTGTACATCATGCGCCCCAGCCACGACCCGGGTTCATCTATCCGCATCAGGTCGTCGAGTTTGCCGTAGGCCTTGATCAGGAGCTCCTGGAACAGGTCCTCGGCCTCGGCCTTCTGGCCGGTGAGCCGCCAAGCGAGTCGGTACAGCCTGTCGAAGTGCGGCCGCACGAGTTTTTCGAAGGCAATGTCGCCGGAGCTCGCCATGATGCAGGCCAGTCTAGCCTTCAGCCGACGCGCTGCAAGGGTGTAATACGCATTTCGATGCGTTGCTAAAGGCTTAGCTGAATCAGAAAGTAATGGTCGATCAGCAGCGCAGTGAACAGGTAGCCGAGGTAGGCGATGGAGTAGCGGAACATCTGCATCGGCAATTCCTCGTCCTCGTGGTCACGGTACATGCGTATCGCGTAGTAGAGGAAATACAGGCCGAGGCCCAGCGCGGCCAGCAAATAGATCAGGCCACTCATGCCGATGAGGTAAGGCATGATGGTCACGAGCAGCAACAGGATCGAGTACAGAAGAATGTTGAGACGCGTGTACGCTACGCCGTGTGTCACCGGCAGCATCGGGATATCGACCTTTCGGTACTCCTCCAGTCTCGCGATTGCCAGCGCCCAAAAATGCGGCGGCGTCCAGACGAAAACGATCAAAAACAGCAGCAATGCACCGCTGCTGACTTCGTTAGTGATCGCTGTCCAGCCGAGTATCGGTGGTGCGGCTCCGGCAGCGCCGCCAATGACGATGTTTTGCGGCGTCGCCCGCTTCAGCCAAACGGTGTAAACGACGGCATAACCGATCAGGGACAGAAACGTGAGCACGGCCGTCAGCGGGTTGACGAAAAACCACAGGATGATCATCGAGATCACGCACAGCGTCGACGCAAAAATCAGCGCGGATTTTTCGGTGAGTTTCCCCTGCGGCAGTGGCCGACCGCGAGTTCGCATCATCAGGATATCCGTGCGCGCATCCAATACGTGATTGAAGACGGCGGCGGATGACGAGGCCATGGCAATTCCAAGCGTGCCCAAAAGCAGCGCGGCGACGTCCGGCAGACCCGGTACAGAAAGAAACATGCCGACGATCGCCGTAAAGACGATCAGCAGGACAACCCGAGGCTTCGTAAGCTCGTAGTAGTCACGCCAGTCAACAAAGGTTTCTACGTTGGTATTCACGATCAGCCTATGCGAGACAATTTCAGGAGACGCTTGATATCCCCTACCATGTCGGAAGGATCCGTTTCCGGTTCAAAATACATCACGAGATTACCCAGAGGATCCATCAGATAGTATCCGCCAGCCGCTAACATTTCAGGTTTCTTATTATTGAGCAGGGCCAGAAGGCCATCGTCTCTCAGGCTTATGAGGCCCGCATGTTCGTCGGCGAGAAACACTGTATCCGGCGTGGATAGGCCGTGCAAGAAGACACGCTTCAGCCGCTCCATCTCCTTGCCCAGCATCTTGCGCGATTGGCGCAGGATATATAGGGCTTGCTCGCAGGTGTCTGCGCAGGCTTCGGCGTCGGCATAGATGAGTAGCCAGTAGCCGTCGCCGAGCGTTACCAGCGCGGAATCTGGCAGCTCATCGGCCACATTCAGTATCGGTTCGAGCAGCGCGCCATGATTGGTGCGACCCTCGGGAAGAAAAGCGCCGCTGTAATACATCCATGAGGCGACCGCTAACGGGCCGAGAAATACGGTCGCGATCAGCAACATCTGTGCGCGTGCCCAGGTGGTCTTTTTTTCACTCATGTGTCAAATCGCTTCTTGCGGTAGTTCCAGATCAGAAGTCCCGACAGAACGGCGCCCATCGCGAACCACTGCAAGGCATATCCAAAGTGTTTGCCGGGGCCGAATTCAGAGGGCACCCATTGGCGCAGAAATCCGTTGCTCTGGTTGTGGTCCATAAGCAATACGAAGGGCTGTATCTCGCGCCCGAGTGCAGCGCTGATTTCTTCAGACGAGGGATATACGGCATGCCGTGGCCACGGTTCGTCTGCCGATATCGCATTGCCCATTTTGTAGCCGGCCCTGGGCAGAGATCCGGCACGTCCGTGCACTGTGACGGGGGCGTCCGGCAGTGCCAGAAGAGCAGGATCGAATTCACCGGCGGACTTTTCTATCCAGCCTCTGTTTATCAGTAGCAGCGGCCGGTCCGGGGCAACGCTGAGCGGAGTCAGCACGTAGTGGCCGTAGCGACTGTTGATGATGATGTTGTCGAGCACTATCTGGTGCTCAATGTCGTAGCGGCCACTGACTTTGAGGTTCTGAAACGAGCGTATTTCCATACCGTGCTGCCAGGCCGTATGGCCAGACTCCGATTCGTAGCTCTGCCGGGTGGCCCTCTTTTCGAGCCCACGTGAGACCTGCCAGGCGCCCAGCGCGGCAAATTGCAGGACGAGCAGCGAACCGACAAGCAGCGGTAACCAGGCTGGCAGCGGCTTCTTGCTGAGGCTGTTCACGTTATACTCTTTCCATGAAATATGTTGTTTTCATGCTGCTGGCGGCAATCCTGATCAGTCTGGGCTCGGGGCTCTACTACTTGTCCCGCGATGATGCCGACTCGCCAAAACTTCTGAAAGCGCTAAAGATCAGAGTCGCGCTTTCCGCGATCCTGATCATTTTCCTCGTAGCATCATACTATCTGGGCTGGATCCAGCCTCGCGCCTGACTTCGATCGGGCTTACATCCAGTACACAAAGACGTAGAGGGCAACCCAGACAACGTCAACAAAGTGCCAGTACCAGGCGACAGCCTCGAATGCGAAGTGTTTGTCGGCTGAAAAATGTCCCTTCAATATACGGAACCAGATGATCGTCAGCATGATCGCACCGATGGTCACGTGCATGCCGTGAAAACCGGTCAGCATGAAGAAGGTCGAGCCATAAATGCCGGACGAGAGCTTCAGGTTCAGGTCGCCGTAGGCGTGTATATACTCAACACCCTGCAGATAGAGGAAGGCGAAACCCAGCAGGAATGTCGCCGCCAGGAACACAATCACCTGAATACGCTTACCCGCGATTAAGGCGTGGTGTGCCACCGTAAGCGTGATTGAGCTGGTTAGCAGAAGTACCGTGTTGATGAGTGGCAATCCGAGCGGCGGCATCGCTTCATAATCGCCGCCGACATTGCCTGGGCCATTAGTAGGCCATGTGCTTTCGTAGCCCTCCCAGAGCAACAGGTTCGTGAAGAAGTTGTTGCTGTCTCCACCGAGCCAGGGAATAGACATGTTGCGCGCGTAGAACAGCGCACCGAAGAACGCCGCAAAGAACATGACTTCCGAGAAGATGAACCAGAACATGCCTTGCCGGAACGACTTGTCGACTTTTGCGTTGTACAGGCCACCGATGCTTTCGCCGATAACGGTGCCGAACCAGCCCGTGAGCATGAAGATGATGACCGCAAAGCCCGCCAGCATAATGTAGAACCCGGCGCCCGCGCCGTTCAGCCAGCTCGACACCCCGACCATCAGGAACAGGAGGCCGACCGAGCCAACCACAGGCCAGTGGCTGCCGTGGGGAACGTAGTAACGTTCTTCAAAGTCGTGATCGTGTGATGCAGTAGTCATGTTAATTCTCTAAATTCGCCGCGAGGGACGCGGTATCAAAAAATGTGTAATGCAAAGTGATGGTGTCAACATAGTCCGGTAGCTCCGGATTGACGATGAACTGAACCGGCATTGCCTTCTCCTCATTCGCCATGAAGTCCTGACTGGTGAAACAAAAACACTCGATCTTTGTGAAGTGTTCGGCCGCTGAAACCGGCACGACACTGGGTACAGCTTGTGCGACCTTTTCTGTTCCGGCGAGGTTTTTCGCGGTAAAGGTTGCGTAATACATCTTGCCCGGGCTGACCGTCATGCTGTCGGCATCCGCTCGGAACTCGAATTGCGCGTACTCGTTCACGGTGGTCACAAACTCAACGCGAATTTCACGACTGAGGTCCGGCTTTTCGTCAGCCGCTACCGCGACAGCATTAGTGCGACCGCCAAATCCTGTGATCTCGCAGAAGACGTCATACAGCGGCACCAACAGGAAGCCAAAGCCGAACATCGCCACGGCCATCACGAGCAGCTGGACGACCAGCGAACGATGCCCGTTGCTACTAAGCACGAATCACCCCCATGGCTATGAAGCCCAGATAAAACGCAAGCGCAATCACGGCAACGACTAACGTCGTCCGACGAATGCTTTTCCTGCGTTCAGCCTCGTCCATAATTACTCGAACGCTTCATTCGCGATGCGCGCCTTCGGCGGCGTCTCAAAGGTGTGGTACGGAGCTGGCGATGGCACTGTCCATTCGAGACCGTGCGATCCTTCCCAAACGCGATCCGTTGCCTTTGCGCCCTTCTTCGAGGTCAGCAATACCCAGACGAACAGCAATTGCGACACACCGAAGCCGATAGCGCCAATGCTTGCGACCGTGTTGAAGTCTGCAAACTGCGTTGAATAGTCGGGAATACGACGCGGCATTCCGGCGAGGCCGAGGAAGTGCATCGGGAAGAACGTAAGGTTTACGAAGATTGTTGATGCCCAGAAATGCACCTTGCCCAAGGTCTCGTTGTACATATACCCGGTCCACTTCGGCAACCAGTAGTAGGCGCCTGCCATGATCGCGAAAACAGACCCCGGCACCAGCACGTAGTGGAAGTGGGCAACGACGAAGTAGGTGTCATGATACTGCACGTCCGCCGGGGCAACGGCGAGCATCAGACCGGAGAAACCACCAATCGTGAACAGGAATACGAACGCAAGTGAAAACAGCATCGGCGTTTCGAAGGTCATCGCGCCACGCCACATCGTTGCGATCCAGTTGAATATCTTTACGCCGGTCGGCACGGCGATCAGCATGGTCGCGAACATGAAGAACAGCTGTCCTGTTAACGGCATACCGACGGTGAACATGTGATGCGCCCAGACGATAAACGAAAGGAACGCAATACAGGACGCGGCATAAACCATCGAGTCGTGTCCGAACAGTTTCTTGCGTGAGAACGTCGGAATAATTTCTGACACGACACCGAAGGCCGGCAGAATCATGATGTAAACCTCGGGATGACCGAAGAACCAGAATATGTGCTGGAACATGACGGGATCACCGCCGCCGGCTGCGAGGAAGAAGCTGGTGTTGAAAAACTGGTCAGTCAGCAGCATCGTAACGGCACCCGCGAGCACAGGCATGACCGCGATCAGGAGGTAGGCGGTGATCAGCCAGGTCCAGACGAACATGGGCATGCGCAGCAGGCTCATTTCCGGTGCCCGCATGTTGATGACGGTAACGATGATGTTGATAGCACCCATGATCGACGACAGCCCCATGAGATGCACCGAGAAGATCAGGAACGGGAATGCATCACCGGTCTGCAACACGAGCGGCGGGTACATCGTCCAGCCGCCCGCCGGAGAACCGCCGGGCATGAGCAGCGTCGACAGCAAAATGCCGAACGCCACCGGCAATATCCAGAACGACCAGTTATTCATTCTTGGCAGCGCCATATCCGGTGCGCCTATCTGCAGCGGGATCATCCAGTTGGCAAGGCCAACAAATGCCGGCATTACCGCACCGAAGACCATGATCAGCGCGTGCATGGTCGTCATCTGGTTAAAGAATTCCGGGTGCACAAACTGCAGGCCGGGAATGGCCAGTTCGCTGCGGATAACCAGTGCCATCATGCCGCCAATGAAGAACATGGTCAGGCTGAAGATAAGGTACATCGTGCCGATGTCCTTATGATTGGTAGAAAATAACCAGCGCCCGATGCCCTTGGCGGGGCCGTGATCGTCGTGGTCGTGACTGTCGGTTGTTGCCGTATTCATTTTTTATTGCTCCGCGCCATGACTATTCACCCAGGCCTGATAGGCCTCCGGCTCGACGACTTCGACCACGATCGGCATATAGCCATGATCCTTGCCACACAATTCGGCGCACTGGCCGCGATAGGTACCGGTTTCGTTGGCACGAAACCAGGCTTCGTTGACGATGCCGGGTATGGCATCTTTCTTGATCGCAAGGTCGATGACCCACCAGGAATGGATGACGTCATTCGATGTAAACAACAAACGAACCTTGGCGCCCCTTGGAACCACCACGGGTCGGTCCACGTCCAGCAGGTAATTGTCGACCGAGAAAGGATCGATGCCGGATTCCTTGCGACGCGCGATCATGCTGGCCTCTGCCAGGCTGGAGTAGAAAGCAATGCCGGAGTCCTGGTATTTGTAATGCCACTTCCACTGATAGCCGGTAATAACAATCGTCATGTCGGACTTGCGAGAGTCCTCCAGCTTGACCATGGTCTCGGCCGTTGGAATGGACAAAAGAACCAGGATGACGACGGGAATCGCTGTCCAGATTACCTCGGCCGTCGTGCTGTGTGAAAATGTCGCCGCTTCTACGCCTCTCGATTTGCGATGCTTGAACAGCGAAATAATCATTACGGTGAAAACCACGAACCCGATACCTACGCAGGCCCAGAACACGATCATGTGCAGGTTGTAAGTCTCAAGGCTGAGGTCTGTGACGCCTTTCGGCATGTTGAGCGCCCAGTCGGCTTTCGCCGCGCCGGCCAGAGTCAGGCCCAGCAAGCCCAAAATTGTGTTTCGTATCATTGATTGTTCACCTTGCGAGCCGCGCCAACGGTCGCACTACATAGTTTTTCCGGGTGTGACGAACTAGGGTACCGGTGGGTCTACTGTGGCCCGGGTACGCCGGGGTTGGCCCGCGAACACCGGGCATTCGACTGTCGGCCGGTCTCTGGCTGGGTCACCCGGCCAAAAAGCTCGCGAAGTGTACTTAAATCGCGGCGCCCATGCAATGCCGGAAACTGCCCGGCCGAAGAATGAAATCCTTACTTTACAATAGCTTACGAGGTCGGTCGGAATCGGCCTGCGATCAGCCCCGGCGCAACGGTATTCGATTCGCGTCGATACGGTAATTATGCGGGTCCATTTTTGGACCGGCGCCCCAGCAGTGACCGTACACAAGCTCGAGATTCAGCGAAATTCTGCCGTCGCCGGCCGCATCCCTCAAAGCCCCGGTCATGGCGGAATAACGGTGCCTGCCGGTTAGCCCCGGGGCGCGCTCACGCAGTGAGTTCCTTGCGCCGACCGCTGTCAGGTCGGCGAACAAAGCCTCGGTATTCTCATAGCTGACAGAGAGGCGATCCACATCCAGCACCGGATCGCAAAGCCCGGCGCCGACCAGGCCGTCGCCAAGATCGTGCATGTCGGGAAAAGCGATCGCGTGTGGCAGGTCATCTACCTGCCGCCAGGCACGGCGTATTTCCTGCAGGCTGTCCGGACCGAGCGTCGCAAAGGCGAAGACCCCGCCCTTGGTCAGCACTCGGGCGATCTCGGAAAACACGGCCGCGGGATCGCTGATCCACGGTAGCAGTTGATTCGCAAAGATCAGGTCGACGCTTTCATTCGCGAAAGGCAGCGCGTCCGCACTCGCCTGTATGAACGCAGGCCTCGACAGCCACGACTTTTTTACGCGTGCCTTCTTCAGCATGCGATGCGCGATGTCGACTGAAATTACGCGCGCGCCTTTGAAACGCTGTCGCAAGCTGCGACTTGCAGAGCTTGTGGCAGAGCCCAGGTCAACGACGTTTTTGGCTGTTATGAGCAGTGGCTGCAGTCGTGCCAGCAAGCCGTCTCGCGTTGCGGCGTGCACGAAATCGGCGTCATCAAAACGATCCGCTGCGCGCTCGAAACGACGGCGTACATGATTCTGGTTCAACATTTCGGAAACGGTAGCACGCTTTTGCTGCACAAAGCCCATTTTCGATGGCGGCACTTTCGTCACTTGCAGGGCATGATTTGCGTGTGTGGATTGTGGACTTTCTGGCGCCCCCAAGTTGCGTGTTCTGCGGCGTGCCGAGTACAGGAGGCGAACGAAGTATCTGCCGCGGATGCTATGCGGACATGCCGTGGCATGAGCCGCAGGTAATACCGCTGCCGAGTGTATTCGTTTGCACTATCGCCGTAACGCAGTACTCCTTTCCGGTGGATGCCGCGATCAAAGCATTCAAGTTCAATCGCAAGCTGCACTACGCGCCGGCGTTCGTCGAATTGCTATGCTCCGTTGCTCATCTGTTGCCCCGCGATCTCGACGCTATCCTGCCGGTGCCCCTGCATTGGCGTCGCAAGGCGCTGCGCGGCTTCAATCAGGCCGACGAAATCGCGGCTCCGCTTGCGAAGTTCATGCGTTTACCGCTATTGCGAGGCGTGCATCGCATTAAAGCAACGCCGTTCCAGTCCGGGTTGGCAGCGAAAGATCGCGTCAGAAACCTGCGCAGCAGTTTCGCGACGAAGCGTCAGTTTCCGCCGCTGCACGTACTGATCGTCGACGACGTAATCACGACGGGTGCAACAACAGGTGCGCTGGCAATAACTCTGCTGACGAACGGCGTAAGCCGGGTCAGTTGTCTCGCGGTTGCCCGCACGGGCTGATCACTACTTGCCGGACTCGAGCGAGCTCAGCATGGCGAGCAAGTGCTGCTTCAGTATCGGCAGATTAAAGGCATACACGGTGGCGGCCGCAAGGATTGCAAACAGAGAAAAAGGAAACAGCAACAGGGTTGGCAGTAACACGCCCCAGGCGAGCAGTTTCTTCTTGCCGCCGGGCAGCGCGACAAACCGTCGCAGAATGTCTTGCCATTGTTTATCCGTGATTGCCGTCGCCGCAAATCGGTTTGGTGTGATGCTTTTCAGCGGCTCGCCGAAAGGCTGGCGTGCCAGCGGTGCCGGTGCTGCAATGATCACATTGAGTTGAGCGAGGATTTCTCGAGCTTGCGTAGCTTCAATACTGTGAGGAAATTTCCTGATGACCTGCAGGGAGTACTTTTTTGCCCGTGCGATATTCTTGTGCTCGTCGGCCGAGCCGGGACCGGCGTTCTGCAGGGCAAACAGCGCCTCACGAATCATTTCATCCGCGCTCGCCAAGTGCGCTAACTGACGACCGGGTTAAACGTGTAGTGCAGGACGATGCCGATGAATACGATCATCCCTATGTAGTGATTGTGCAAAAAGGCTGCGAAACACCCGCCCGGCTGGCGGTCGCGGGCCAGCCACAAGTGGTAGGCCATCATCACCCCGGCAAGGATTGCAGACAGGTAATACCAGCCACTCAGATTCGCGCGATAGCCGATGAACAGCAATGCGAAGAACATGAGAATTTGCAATCCGGCGATCACGAACAGATCAACCTCACCGAACAAAATGGCTGTGGACTTCACACCGACTTTGAGGTCGTCCTCACGATCAACCATGGCGTAAAACGTATCGTAGATGACAGCCCAAATCATCGCGGTGCCAAATACCAGCCACGCAAGCTCCGACGTCTCCCCCGTCTGCGCGGCAAAGGCCATGGGCACCGCCCACCCGAAAGCCGCGCCGAGGATGAATTGCGGAATCGACACGTAGCGTTTCACAAACGGGTAAGCAACGGTCAGCACAGCCGCAACGATCGCCAGCATTTGTGCGACGCTATTGAGCATGGTCGCCAGACCAACGGCGATGAAACCCAGTGCTGCAAACAGGATCAATGCTTCCGCGGGCGCAACCGCCCCGGAAGCGATGGGCCGCGTTCGAGTGCGCTCGACGTAAGGATCAATATTGCGGTCGACGAAATCATTCAATACGCAGCCGGCAGATCGCATCACAATGACGCCGAGAACAAATACCAGGAACAAGCCCTGATCCGGCGTGCCCTCGCCAGCCAGCCAGAGCGCCCAAAGTGTTGGCCACAATAGCAACCAAAGGCCGATCGGTTTATCGATCCGCATCAGTTTGCTGTAGTTGCGAAGCTGCGAGATCAGCTCCGGTGCAAATTTGGAGGCAAGCATTTTGCTCATGGTGACGAGTCTACACTTTCCCGTAACGACTCGCGCCACCCAACCAGCGGCGGACTATCGCATCTGCCCGTTCGTCCGAATTCTTCCGCAATGCCTCCGCAGTGATTTGCACTTGTGGCATCAGGTCGGCGTCGCGGACCAGGTTGGCGATGCGGTAATCCGGCAGCCCGGTTTGTTTGGTGCCCAATAATTCGCCAGGTCCGCGCAGTTCGAGATCTCGCTGTGCGACGATGAAGCCATCATTGGTATCGCGCAATACGGCCAGGCGTTCTTTGGCGATGCGACCGAGTGGTGACTTGTAAAGAAGAACGCAATGACTCTGGGCGGCACCACGTCCGACACGACCCCGTAGCTGGTGCAGTTGTGAGAGCCCCATGCGCTCTGCGTTTTCGATGATCATCAGACTCGCGTTCGGCACATCAACGCCGACTTCAATGACCGTCGTCGCAACCAGTACTTGTATCAGGCCCGCCTTGAACGCGGCCATGCCCTGCTCTTTTTCAGCCGCACGCATGCGGCCGTGCACGAGTCCGATGCGCAAGTCGGGCAGCGCCTCCGTGAGCATCCGGTAACTGGCCTCGGCCGCCTGGTAGTCGAGCACGTCGGATTCTTCGATCAAAGGGCAAACCCAATAGGCTTGTTGTCCGGAAGCACAGGCGGCGCGTACGCGTTCTACTACTTCGGCACGGCGAGTCTCGGGAACAGCAACGGTGGAGACCGGTTGCCGGCCGGGTGGTAGTTCGTCGATGACCGACGTGTCGAGATCGGCGTAGGCCGCCATCGCCAGTGTCCGCGGTATCGGCGTAGCGGTCATCACCAGCTGGTGCGGATGGCCGTCGGTGCCGACGCCTTTGTCACGCAATGCCATGCGCTGGTGCACGCCAAAGCGGTGTTGTTCATCAATGACGACGAGGCCAAGCCGGTGAAACTCGACGCCTTCCTGGAATAGCGCGTGTGTGCCGACGATCAGCCTGGCACTGCCATTCGAAATTGCCGCCAGGGACTCGCGCCGTGCGACCGTACGCTGGCTGCCACTAAGCCATACGGGCTCGATGCCCAAAGGGCGAAACCAGTCGGAAAAACTGCGCCAGTGCTGTTCCGCGAGAATCTCGGTCGGTGCCATGATCGCGGCTTGCACACCACAGGCTATGGCTTTGATACAAGCGATTGCAGCGACCACGGTTTTTCCCGATCCCACGTCACCCTGAATCAGGCGCATCATCGGATGCGGTGCCGAGAGGTCCGACAGTATGTCGCCGACGACACGCTCCTGAGCACGAGTCAGTTTGAACGGCAGGTCGGCAACAAAACCGCTGACGTCTTCATTGCCGTCTGACAATGCAATCGCGTCTTCTGAGGCCGCAAGTGCGCGCAGACTTCTGAGGCTCAGGTAGTGCGCAAGCAGTTCCTCAAAGGCGAGGCGTTGCTGACAGGGGTGTATGCCAGACAGCAGTTGCTGCGTGTCTGCGTCCGGTGGCGGTCGATGCAGATACTGAATCGCCTCAGCCAACGACGGCATACCCAGTTTTGCGGTGATATCGGCAGGCAGTAATTCTTCGGGCGGCTGTGAGCGCATGCGCTGTAAAGCCTGATCCGTCAAATTGCGCAGTCGACCCTGCTGCATGCCTTCGGTAGCCGGGTATATGGGCGTTAGCGATTCTTCGTGTATTGGCCCCCGATTCTCAGGCACGACGCGATACTCCGGATGGATCATCTCGAATCCGGATTGGCCGCGTCGCACTTCGCCGAAACAACTAAGGTGAACGCCGACCTGAAACTGTGCCTGCTGCTGTCGAGAAAAGTAGAAAAAGCGCAACGTCAGTTGCCCACTGCCATCACTGATGCGCACGAGCAGGTTGCGGCGGCCGCGAAACAGTATTTCGGACAGTAGCACTTCACCCGTAACGAGGCAGCGAGCGCCGGCTTGCAATGCACCCAATCTGACCAGCTGAGTACGATCCTCGTAGCGCAGCGGCAGCAGGAACAGCAGATCATCGACCCGATACAGGCCCAGCTTTTCGAGCTTTTTTGCGAGCGCCGGACCGACGCCTTTCAGATCGGATATCGGCGAATCAGATTGCAAGGATTGCGTCTGCCTCGACGTCCACACCTTTGGGCAGGGAAGCGACGCCGACCGCGGCTCGCGCCGGGTATGGCTGCTCGAAATAACTCTCCATAACGGAGTTCACGGTGGCGAAGTTGCTCAGGTCGGTCAGGAATATCGTGAGCTTGACGACGTCGTTCAGGCTCCCGCCCGCGGCCTCGGCAACCGCACTCAGGTTGTCGAACACCTGCCGCGCCCGCGCCTCAAAATCGCCGGCAACAACTTCCATGGTCTCAGGAACCAGTGGAATCTGACCGGACAGGAACACGAGGTTGCCGGCCTGTATGCCCTGTGAATAGGTGCCGATCGCGGCCGGCGCATTATCTGCGTGTATCGGTGTTTTTTTCATTCGTCAGTCCCTGAGCGTCACGCACAGTCGCGTGATACGCGTATTACGTTCTTCATCTTGCGCACGTTGCGCATGATACTTGCCAGATGTACCCGGTCTCTCACGAGCAACAGAAACGATAGTACCGAACAGTCGTCGTGGCGGCCCAGTACTTCTACCTGTTCAATGTTTGAACCGCAGTCGCCAATCGTCGCCGCTACCTCGGCAAGCACGCCCGGCTTGTTGCGTGTGTCGGTTTGAATCTGGCAGGGAAACTCGCGGCCGATGTCCTTCTCCCAGCTTACCGATATCCACTTCTCCGGCTGCTTGCGAAAATTGGACAGGTTGCCGCACTGATTACGGTGAATGACAACGCCACGGCCGGCCGTCAGGTAACCCATGACACTGTCGCCGGGTATCGGGTAACAGCACTTGCCGTAGGTTACGACCATACCTTCTGTACCCGCGATCACGAGACTTGCCGGCGCGCTCTCCAGTTTCGTTTCGTCCCCGACATCAGCAAGAAAGCGCGCGACCAGCGGTGCGAGTCTTTCTCCAAGGCCGACCTGCTCAAAAAGCTGGCTGACCGACTCCAGGCCGAGCTCCTCGAGCGCTTCTTTCATTCTGACCTTGCCAACTTTACGCAACGATAAGCCGAGGTCTTTTAGCGAACGATCCAGCAGGCGTTTGCCAAGATCGACCGACTCTGACGAGCGCAGGTTCTTCATGTGCTGGCGAATAGCGGTGCGGGCTTTTGCTGTGCGTACGAATGTCAGCCAGTTGGGGTTCGGTTTTGCACCTTTCGAGGTGATGACTTCGACAGTTTGGCTGTTCTGCAGTTCGGTACGCAGGGGCACGAGCGCGCGATTAACTTTGGCGGCAACGCAGCGATCACCGACGTCCGTGTGCACGGCGTAAGCAAAATCAACAGCGGTCGCGCCTTTCGGCAACGGCATGATGTCGCCCTTCGGCGTGAAGACATAGATCTTGTCAGGAAACAGGTCGACCTTGACGCTTTCGAGAAACTCTTCGGAGGTGCCGGACTGGTGCAGCTCTTCGAGGTTGGATAACCACTCGCGCGTCCTGCGCTGCGGACTTGCGTCCGACTTTTCGTCTGCTTTGTATATCCAGTGTGAGGCAACTCCGGACTCCGCAAGCCTGTGCATGCTGCGGGTACGAATTTGAATCTCAAGCGGCAGGCCCATGGGCCCGAACAAAGTGGTATGCAGCGACTGATAACCATTGATGCGCGGGATCGCGATGTAATCCTTAAAGCGTCCCGGCATGGGTTTGTACAGGCCGTGCACAATGCCGAGCACCTGGTAGCAACTGTTGACGTCGTTGCAAATCACGCGAAAACCGTAGACATCGACAACGTCAGATAGCAGGCGCTTCTTCTCCGCCATTTTCTTATAAATACTGTAGAGGTGCTTTTGTCGGCCGACCACCTCTCCTTCAACTTCCTCATCAGCCATCGCCATCTCGACTTCTTCAGTGATCTTCTTGACGATTTGTTTTTGGCTGCCCTGGCTTTTCTTCAGCGCGGTTTCGAGCACGCGGTAGCGGAACGGATGTAAATGCTTGAACCCAAGATCTTCGAGCTGCACTTTCATGCGATTTATGCCAAGTCGATTGGCAATCGGCGCGTAGATGTCGAGCGTTTCGCGAGCGATGCGCCGTTTCTTTTCGGTCGGCATTGCGCCAAGGGTTTGCATGTTATGCAGGCGGTCGGCGAGCTTGACGAGGATAACGCGAATGTCCTCAATCATGGCCAGCATCATTTTGCGAAAGCTCTCAGCCTGTGCTTCGGCACGACTGCGAAACTCAATTTGATCGAGCTTGCTGACGCCATCGACCAGCAACGCGACTTCTTCGCCAAATTTCTCAGCGATGTCTGCGAGCGATACGGAAGTGTCTTCGACCGTGTCGTGCAGTATCGCCGCCGTTATCGCCTGTGCGTCGAGCCGCATCTCGGCGAGTTCCTGGGCAACCGCGATGGGGTGCGTGATATAGGCTTCGCCGGTTTTTCGCGACTGCCCTGCATGCGCCACGGCGCCAAATTCGTAGGCCGCAGTGATTTGTGCGAGCTGCTCTTCGTTCAGGTAGGACTGTAGTGTTTCGACCAACTGCCGCACGCCGTGGTCGCGTCTGTTCGCGCCCGGCAGTTTTGACAAGATTGCGGCGGCATAGTCCATGCCCTGATCATACCCGCGGAGCGGGGATGGTGTCGCTGCTGACCCGTCCCGCCCGGACTAGTCGCCGATCGAGATTCCGCGCAATGGGAGTATGTCGTCCAAAGACTCGGCCTGCATCAGGTTTTCGGTTGCCGGTTCTTCGACTTCTTCAAGTATCGACGAGCCGACGAGACCCTGAGCGATTTCACGAAGTGCGATAACGGTCGGTTTGTCGTTTTCCAGGTCGACCATCGGATCGGCACCGTGGGCAACTCGGCGTGCACGCTTTGCGGCAACCAGGACCATTTCAAATATGTTTTCGATATTGTCGAGACAATCTTCGACGGTAATTCTGGCCATGAGTCAGTTTCCTTGCGTGCGGCTAATGCCTTATAGAGTAGGCCGGAGAGTCTAAGTCCGCCGGTCACAGCGACGCGAGGCCATATAAGAAAACGTTATAAGAGTCTCAGTCGACGATGCCGTGCACGGCCTGGCGTAGCTCAGGATTGCGGGTCGACGAGGCGTCCCCGCGACCCTTGATGATGTCCTCGAGCGCGGCGACCGCGTCGTCCAGATGGTCGTTGATGATGACGTGGTCAAACTCTGTCCAGTGCGCCATATCGCTGCGGGCATCGCGAAGTCGCCGCTCGATAATTTCCGGCTTATCGGTGCGGCGATCGCGCAGGCGGCGTTCCAGTTCCGCGACCGATGGCGGCAGGATGAAGATGGTCACGCAGTCCGGCATCGATTGGCGCACCTGCTCTGCGCCCTGCCAGTCTATCTCGAGGATGACATTGCGATTGTTGGCCAGGTGCTTTTCTACCTGGCGCCGACTCGTTGCGTAGTAATTGTCAAACACGCGGGCGAACTCCAGCAGCTCGCCCTCGTCGCGCAAACGCCTGAACTCATCTTCGTTGACAAAGATGTAGTCAACTTCATTCGCTTCGTTGATGCGTGGTTCACGCGTCGTGTAGGAAATTGAAAAGCGCAATTTCGGATGTTTACGTACGATGGCCTGCACCAGCGTGGTCTTTCCGGCGCCCGAAGGTGCCGCAAAAACAAACAGTTTGCCTCCGGTTTTCTTACTCGACATTCTTGATCCGCTCACAAATTAGTGTGGTCAGTGTAACCGCCGGCTGCTCTCGGCTGGTAACAGAAATGTGCACCGCTGTAGCAATGATGCATTCGGAATAGCCAGTGACCGATATGGACAATACGTGCCGGCGCCTTCGCCGCACAATGGGCCCCTACTTAATTCCACCCACTCAGGTAATTGATATGAGAATCCTTTTAGTTGCACTGATTGTGTTTGTTGTCTCTGGTTGCTCGGCGCTGGCGCCATTCCCTGCCGACGCCCCGACCGCGGTGCCGTATACGACGGACCGGGTCGAACCCGTCTGAAACGTCACTCGATATTCTGGATCTGCTCACGCATTTGTTCGATAAGCACTTTCAGATCGACCGCCGCCTTGGTGGTATCGGCATCCGCTGACTTCGAGCCCAGCGTGTTGGCTTCTCGATTCAGCTCCTGCATGAGAAAGTCCAGGCGCCGACCCACAGGCTTGTCGTCCTGCAGGGCATCACGAATTTCGACGAGGTGACTTTCAAGACGGTCCAGCTCTTCATCGACGTCGATCTTTTGTGCGACCAGAGCGAGCTCCACCTCGAGGCGCGCGGGATCAGCCTCCACTTCGAGTTTATCGATGCGTTCTTTCTGTTTTAACCGGGTCGCCGCCAGGACTTCCGGCATGCGTTGCCGGACCGATGCCGCAATCTTTTCGATGTCGAGGCATCGTTGTTCGAGCATCTCCCCGATACGCAGCCCCTCACTGTTTCTCATGCCGTTGAGTGCGCCAAGCGTTGTGGAGAGTAGTGCTGTCGCCTCCTCGAACAGCGGCTCGGCATCAATTTCGCCCTGCTGCATAACACCGGGCCAGCGCAGAATTTCTATCGGATTGACGCCCGTTGCCGCAGGCAGCAATGCTGAGACTTCCGCGATACGCGAGCTCAGCAAGGACACCAGCTCGGTGTCGATCTGCAATTCTGACTGCTGGTCGGCAGCGCGCCGAAAGTACAAGCCACATTCAATCTTGCCCCGGCCCAGAATGGCACTCGCCTGTTGCCGAAAAAGCTGTTCTTTCGGCCGAAGATCTTCGGGTAACTTGAACTGCACATCAAGGTAGCGATGGTTAACCGCACGTATTTCCCAGGTCAGTGTGCCGAGCGGAGTTTCAATGGTCTCTCGCGCGAAGCCTGTCATACTGTGTAACATCAGCGTTGTTCTCCAAATAGGCGCGCCATACTGCAGTGTGGGTCACGTTTTTTGCGGGGACAACATTCTAAGCTGTGGTCGCTCAGCGATCCAACAAGATAAGACGACTTAGTCGCCGCGAACCAAGAAATGCAAATCGAATACGCCAAAGTCTCAGCACTCGGAGATCGCCAGGACAATCAGGACCGCGCCGCGGTTGTGGTGTCGGAGAAGGCGGCACTCATGCTCGTATTTGACGGCATGGGCGGACATTCTGATGGCGCGCGTGCAGCCGAAACCGGCCTCAAGGTAGTGCAGGATCTGTTTATGGCCGCTACTCAGCCGATATTTGATCCACAGGGTTTTCTGTATATGGCTTTGTCGCGGGCACATGACGAGGTTGTAAAGGCAGGCATGGCTGTTGCTGTCGACTTTCGCCCGCGTGCGACCTGCGCTGTTTGCCTGGTGCAGGAGGGCGGCACCTTTTGGGCGCACATAGGCGATAGCCGCATTTATCTGATCAGGAACGGCGAGGTCCTGACTCGATCCCGCGATCACAGCCACGTTGAAGTGCTGATTCAGGAAGGTGCTATCACCGAAGAGGAAGCGGACAACCACCCGATGCGCAACTTCGTTGAGTGCTGCATCGGCGGCGACGCGCCGGTACCCGACATGAGCATTACGCCTCGCATGGAATTGCAACATGGTGATGTGCTGTTAGCCTGTTCCGACGGTCTGTGGTCCGGAATGAGCGAAAAGGACATGGCGGAAATCGGCGAGACCAACAAAAAAAGCCTCGCCGACAACCTGAAATCATTGAGTGTAAAAGCACTCGGAATCAACGCACCCTACAGTGACAACACAACGGGTACCGCGTTAAGGTGGCTCGGCCTCTGACCGAAGTCCGGTCGTGCACAAATAGGGAGAAAAATCATGCGTCCCAGTGGTCGCGATCCTGCAGCTATGCGCGAAGTTCGCTTCGTTACCAATTTCACCAAACATGCCGAAGGCAGCGTGCTCGCCTCCTTTGGCGATACTCAGGTGCTGTGTACTGCAAGCATCGAAGACCGCGTGCCTGGCTGGATGCGTGGCAAGGGCAGCGGCTGGGTTACCGGCGAATACGGCATGTTGCCGCGTGCAACACACACGCGCTCGGGTCGTGAGGCAGCGCGCGGCAAACAGGGCGGCCGTACCCTGGAAATCCAGAGATTAATCGGTCGTTCCCTGCGGGCGATCACCGATCTGAGTGCTATCGGTGAGCGTTCGATTACCCTCGACTGCGACGTGCTTCAGGCCGATGGCGGGACGCGAACCGCTTCGATCAGTGGCGCTTACGTGGCGCTGGCGATCGCAGTTGAACGCCTGGTCGCAGCGCGCAAATTAAAGAAGAACCCTTTATACGGGCAGGTTGCTGCGGTCTCCGTCGGCATCTATCAGGGCGCTGCGGTTCTCGATCTGGATTACGCGGAAGACTCTGAGGCCGAAACAGACATGAATATCGTCATGAACGGCGGCGGCCGCTTCATAGAGGTGCAGGGTACCGCCGAAGGTCATGCTTTTAGCGACGATGAATTCAGCACGATGCTGGGCCTCGCTCGCAACGGCATCGAAGAGATCATCACGGTGCAGAATGAGGCTATCCGTGCGGCACTGAAGTGAGCGCGCGCCCGAACAGGATAGTCCTGGCCAGCGGTAATGCCGGCAAGCTGAAGGAAATGGCCGTGCTGTTGCAGCGCCTCGATATCGAAGTCGTCGCGCAATCCGAACTGGGGGTTGAGGACGCCGACGAAACGGGCACCACGTTTGCCGAAAACTCGCTGCAGAAAGCAAGGCACGCGGCAGAAGCAACGGGTCTGCCTGCCATTGCCGATGACTCGGGCTTGTCCGTCGATGCGCTGCACGGCGCACCGGGCGTTTACTCAGCACGCTACTCGGGCGTCGACGCTACAGACGAAAGAAACAATCTGAAGTTGCTTGCAGCCCTCAAAGGGACGGCAATGTCCGACCGAGGTGCGGCGTTTCATTGCGTTGCTACCTTCGTGCACCCGGACGGATCGCCACCCCTGGTTGCCCGCGGTGAGTGGCGCGGATCGATACTGACGGCGCCGCAGGGTGCCGCCGGTTTCGGTTACGACCCGCTGTTCCTTGATGTCGCGAGCGGCAAGAGTTCCGCCGAGTTAACGGCAGAGCAGAAGAACGCCCGCAGCCATCGCGGCAAGGCGCTCCGACAACTGCTCGAGCTCATCGAAAAACACTATCCATGACGTTGCCGCCGCTATCGCTGTACATGCACCTGCCCTGGTGCGTGCGTAAGTGTCCCTACTGCGACTTCAACTCGCACACGGCGGGCGCGGCTGCGCCCAGGGAGCGCTACGTCGAGGCATTGCTGCAGGACCTGGCCTACGAGGCCGCCCAGGCTGAAGGCCGGCCACTTGTCAGTGTGTTTCTGGGTGGCGGAACCCCAAGCCTGTTTTCGCCGCAGGAAATCGCGCAACTCCTCAACGGGGTCAGAGCCCTTTTCGTGCTGGCCAATGATGTCGAAATTACGATGGAGGCGAATCCAGGTACGGTCGAATACGGTGCACCGGCAGGGTATCGGCAAGCGGGCGTTACGCGGCTTTCCATCGGCGCTCAGAGTTTCGACGATAAAGCGCTGCTGGCATTAGGTCGGATACATGACAGTAGCGATATCACTCGCGCGTATGTGGCGGCAACGCAGGGCGGTTTCGACAATATCAACATCGATCTCATGCACGGCCTGCCAGGCCAGACAGTGGCGTCGGCGATGGCCGACCTGAAAGCGGCGATAGCGCTGAACCCGGCGCACTTATCCTGGTATCAACTGACGCTCGAGCCGAATACGGTGTTTCACGCCCGGCCGCCGGAGGGTCTTCCCGACGACGACCTGGCGTTCGCGATCCAGGACGAGGGCCAGGCGCTGCTGGCGGCAGAGGGCTACCAACAGTACGAAATTTCAGCGTATGCACGCGGGGAGCGCCGTTGTCGCCACAATCTCAATTACTGGGAGTTCGGTGACTACCTTGCGGTTGGCGCAGGAGCGCACGGCAAACTGACGACGCCACAGGGTGTACAGCGTTACCAGAAGCCGGCCAATCCGACGATGTACATGCAGGGGCAGGAGGCGGGCGACGCGGCGGGTACCCGATCGATGCTGGCGGACGATGAGCTGGTCTTCGAATTCATGCTGAATGCGCTGCGGTTGAACCGAGGTTTTGACGAGGCGATCTTCGTCGAGCGCACGGGACTCGGCGCCGACACTCTGCTGGCGGCCAGCGGTCCGGCTGTTGAGAAAGGCCTGCTTGAGCGCCTCGGCAGCGGTGTTTGGCGGCCAACAGAGCTCGGTGCCCGGTTCCTGAATGATTTGCAGGCCGAGTTCCTCGGCCCACGGACGGCAAGTTCATTTATGCACAAGGCTGGAGAGTAGCCTTAAAATTCAGCGTCAGAGGGGCTTGATCTCATCGGGAGTGTTGCAAAACGCTCGTAAGTTATTGTTTTTTAATAGCTATCAAAAATGGACACAAATTAGGCATTCTGACAACGGTTCTTGAAAAACCGCAGCTTAGAGCATTCACTCAATTTCCATCCACAGTCTTATCCACAGGATCTGTGGATAAAAAAGGGGGCTTGCGGCGATCTTTGCTTCCCTATATCCTACGCGACCTTTTTATGCAGTAGCCCGCTCGGGAGAGCCAGATCATGAAAGCCGACATACATCCCAATTACATAGACACGAAAGTCACCTGTAGTTGCGGCAACGAGTTCACAACCCGCTCGACCCTCGGCAGGGATCTCCAGATCGAAGTGTGCTCCTCATGCCACCCATTTTATACGGGCAAGCAGAAGATCGTTGATACCGGCGGACGCGTAGACAAGTTCCGCAAGAAATACGGTATGAGCTAGAGCTGGTCGCCGCCCTTAGCTCACGCTGGCGGCACAAAAGCTTCTAAATTTTGATTTTCCACGATCCCCGAACGCGGGGACCTCTGCTATGCTCGTCAGGTTTGCTGTAGCAACCAGAGGATAAAAATGAGCCAGGATGCATATCGCCTAACCAGCCCCGACGGCAAGGTATCGGACTTTACTGTAAAGAAAGGCACGATAGGGCCGGACGTCATCGACATCGCCAGCTTGTATCGCGAACAGGGTGTGTTCACCTATGACCCGGGTTTCGTCGCGACCGGCAGCTGCGAGTCCGACATCACGTTCATCGATGGTGAAGAAGGCGTACTGATGTACCGGGGCTACCCGGTGGAACAGCTGGCTGCTCACTCGAGTTTCATAGAGGTTTCGTACCTGCTGTTGCACGGTGACCTGCCGACGGCTCCGGAGCTCGCCAAATTCGACAATACGATCCGCCGCCACACTATGCTCAACGAGGGCATGCTGGCGTTCTTCAAAGGCTTTCGTTACGACGCCCATCCGATGGCCATGCTCTCCGCGGTCGTCGGTTCCATGTCAGCCTACTACCACAAAGAAATGGATGCTTCTAACGAAGAGCATCGCAACATATTTTCCCATCGTATTCTGGCAAAGCTGCCGACTATCGCCGCGGCCGCCTACAAAGTGAATACCGGTCAGCCCTTCATCTATCCGCGCAATGACCTGAACTATTGCGAGAATCTGCTGCACATGCTGTTTGCCGTACCGGCTGAGCCGTATCAAATTGATCCGATAGCCGCAGAGGCGCTGGACCTGTTGTTCATCCTGCACGCAGATCACGAGCAGAATTGCTCGACGTCTACGGTGCGTATGGCGGGTAGCTCAGGCGCGAATCCGTACTCGGCGATCGCGGCCGGAATCTCCGCATTGTGGGGTCCGGCACACGGTGGCGCGAACGAGGCGGTCCTCAACATGCTGGAAGAAATTGGCGACGTCAGCCAGATCGGCAAATTCGTTGAGAAAGCCAAAGACAAGAATGATCCATTCCGCCTGATGGGTTTCGGTCACCGCGTTTACAAGAGCTTCGACCCCCGAGCTACGATTATTCGCGACATGTGCCACAAGGTCCTGATGAAGCTGGACCGCAAGGACACACCGTTGTTCGACCTTGCCCAGGCACTGGAGGAGGTTGCTCTCAAGGATGACTACTTCATCGAGAAAAACCTCTACCCGAATGTCGATTTCTATTCCGGCATCATCTACAAAGCGCTCGGTATCCCGACCTCAATGTTTACGGTGATGTTCGCGCTGGGACGTTCTGTCGGCTGGACAGCGCATTGGCGTGAGATGATTGCAGACCCGAAGGCCAAAATCGCGAGACCGAGGCAGCTTTATACCGGCCCCGCTGCGAGAGACTACGTCAGCATAGAGAAACGATGAATTAAGCGTGCAGGAGCAATTCCTGCACCGCATTCGTATCGACGCGTTTCATCGGTCGTCCGTCAATCGGGCTTACCGGTGCCTGGCGGATGCCGTCCTCGGGAAACACCGTCGCCTGGACGGTTTCATTGCAATAGCTGAACTCAAATCCGGCATAAGTCTCGATCTGCCCGCGACGGCTCTTCAAACGGCGTTCGTACGGCCGCAGTGCAATGCCCACGTCGCCGATTTCCATGGCGACCGCTTCAGGACTGTCGGCAAACAAGTGCAGGTTGATCGCCGAGTGCTCGTCCGCCGTACCGTTCAGGACAGGCCCAACCAGCCGCGGAGAGAATGCGGCCAACAGCTCCATAGCGGACAGTGCTGCGGTGCGCATCAGACGTAAGCGGTCCACGTGAGAATCGCCGCCGAACAATTGCAGATGATCGGCGACCGCGGCTTCGATTTCGGTGTTGCCGGGTAAAGAGCCCCGTGCGTTTAACCCAAGACGTTCAACGGCTTTCTGTTTTGCCAGCCGGTAATCACGCACACCATGATTAACGATGATGCGCGCTGCCTCTTGAGCGACAAGTTGCCGCTCTCGTTCCGACTCGCTGGTGCGTTTTCTTTTCATCAATCAGAACAGCGATTCGGGCTCGTCGACCTCCTCGCCATCCGCAGGGGATACCGGGTCGATTCCCGCTGCGTCGTTAAAGGGGTCGCTGATTTCCTGGAGGCGCTCGCAATCCGGCACATGGCCTTCACGAAAGACCTCGAACATGACGTCGACTTGTCCGGCACGTGCCGGGCAGCCGGTTTGCCGGTCGATTTTGACGGACACGATTCCTTCCGGCATCGGCATCTGGTGATTCGGAACATCCTTCAACGCGATGCGCGCGAAGTCGATCCAGACCGGCAGGGCAGTTCGGGATCCTTCCTCACCGGGCCCCAACGGCCGGTCATCGTCGTAGCCGATCCAGACAACAGCGGCAATATCAGCGTTGAAACCGCCGAACCAGGCATCGCGACGATCATTGGATGTGCCGGTCTTGCCCGACAAGTCCGTGCGACCCAGTTCGCGCCGCGCCCGTACGCCGGTGCCGCGAAACACAACGTCGCGCATCATGTCCTGAATCAGAAAAGCGTTTTGCGGAGAAATGGCCTGCGGAGCAACATTGACGTTCTTGAACAGCTCCGGCGCTTCTGTCGCGGTGGGTCGATAGGTTTCTATGACATCCACCATTTGTTCCAGCAACAGTTCTCTGGACAAAGGATCTTCTGATTCTGCGACCGACGCGTTCTCGGCCTCTGCATCTGGCACGCACTCATCGCAGACGACCGCAGGATCTGCCCGGAACACGGGCTCGCCGCTGGAGTCGAAGATGGCATCGATAATATACGGCCTAATTGCATGCCCACCATTAGCGAGGATCGCATAAGCCTGGGCCATGTCGAGGGGCGATGCCTGGCCACCACCGAGTGCCAGGGAGCCATTGCGGATCAGCGTTGCGTCGCTAAAGCCAAACTTTCGCAGGTGCCGGATGGCATTGCCTATATGGGTTTCAAACAGCAATAAACGCACGGAAACGAGGTTCATGGATCGGACCAGGGCCTCACGCATGCGCGTCGGGCCATAAAACCGGCCGCTGTAGTTAATTGGCCGCCATACAGCTTCAAGCTCGGAAGAACTGATGACGACCGGCGCATCCAGAATAACGGTTGCCGGCGTATTGCCGTACTCCAGTGCAGCCGAATAAATGAAAGGCTTGAACGCGGAACCGGGCTGGCGGTAGGCCTGCCGGGCGCGATTGAACTTGCTGGTCGTGTAGTCGAAGCCGCCGGTCAACGCTGCGACGCCGCCGTCGTAAGGGTCGATCGCGACCACGGCGCCCTGAGCTTCAGGAATCTGCGCCAGCGCCCAGTTGCCGTCGGCCGTGGGCATGACATAAATAATGTCACCAACCGCGACGACCTCGTCCGCTGTAGTCGGAGCGGGACCGAAGTTTTCCCGGTCTATAAACGCGTTCGCCCAGCGCAAGCCAGCCCAGGGCAGCGTGGCGGTGGTGCCATCGTGAAACACAATATCCGCTTCATTGTTCGCGCTAACGCCGGTCACCAATGCCAACGACAATTCGCCCGGTGCGTACTGATCCAGCGCGTCGAAAATTTCCGCCGGCCATTGCCCGTACGGCAGTGCCAGTGTGTCCTCGGAAAGCTCGACTTTGGCTTTGGGTCCGCGATAGCCGCGACGACGCGTAAACTCCAGCAGGCCGTTGCGAAGCGCGTAGTTGGCCGCTTTCTGCATGCGCGAATCGAGCGTTGTGACCACCTGGTAACCGGCGGTGTAACTTGCTTCGCCGTAGCGTTCGAGCATCTGGCTGCGAACCATTTCCGCAATATAAGGCGCATTCAACTGGATCGCGGCACCGTGCAGTCGCGACTGCATCGGCTGCTGCATGGCAAGTTCGTATTCGGCCTTGTCGATAAATCCAAGATCGAGCATGCGGCTGAGCACGTAACCCCGTCTGACCTTCGCGTTCTCCGCATTCGAGACCGGATTGTATCGTGACGGCGCCGGCAGGACGCCTGCGAGCGTGGCTGCTTCCGCGATATTGATCTTGCTGAGGTCCTTGTCGAAGTACACCTGCGCCGATGCAGCGACGCCGTAGGCGCGTTGACCAAAGAACATCTTGTTGAGGAACAGCGCCATGATCTGTTCTTTGGAAAACTCCTGCTCGATTTTGTAAGCGAGGAAAGCTTCCTTCAGTTTGCGGCTTAGCGTTTGCTCACGGGTAAGAAAATAATCGCGCGCGAGTTGCTGCGTTAGCGTGCTGCCGCCGCCGCCTGATGCGTCGCCCGTTTGCGCGAGTCGCAGGACCGCGCGCAGCACGCCGCGGTAGTCAATGCCGGAGTGTTCGAAAAAGCGGCGATCCTCAGCCGCAATAAAGGCGAGAACAACGTGCTGCGGCACTTCCTCATAGCTGACAGGAATGCGCTTGCGCTCGCCGATCTCACTGATGAGGTAACCATCGCGGCTGAATATGCGTAACGGCACTTCCAGCGGGATGTCCCGTATCGTCTCGGCGGCAGGCAGGCCGGGCTCTACATAATAATAGGCGCCGATCACGCCAGCGGTTGCACCGATAGTCGCGGTGACCCCCAGGCCCAGCGCCAGAATCAGTAATCTCAGGCCTCTAAATCGGCTTATGTGACGTGGTTTAACTTTTTTCTCCAAGGGATTATGCATAGTTACCCGCGTTTTCAGTTGAACACCCCTGTTTTTGAGGGCGTTTGCCCGCCTTATTAAAAGGTACGGTGGTGCGCAGCTGGTGCAGGAAATATGGCTTTTTCAGGGCAAGACTCAAGATGCTGCTTAAGGCGGGTGATGATAGACGCCGAAACCTAAAGCCTCAATAACGAGTCTCATTTTGAGCCGACGACTGGTTCACGGAATTTAGGTGCCCAACGGCATTACCATCAGGGATGCCGGGATCGTGAACAAAGTCACGTTTTATTTAACATTTTATTGATATATAGTTAAATCGCGTTGCTAATGTCCGACCTAGTTTTGGCTCGCAACTTACCGACTTAGAAGGAAAAAAACGTGCTTTTTGGCAATAAAAAACAGCCACTGCTGGGCCTCGATATCACGACATCGTCGGTGAAGTTGATTGAGCTTTCGCAAAGCGGAAAGCGCTATCGAGTCGAGTCCTACTCAGCGGAGCCAACGCCCCCAAGTTCAGTGAATGAAAAAGCGATCGTCGACGCCAAAGCCGTCGGCGAAGCCATTCGCCGCGCCGTAAAGCGCGCTGGGGCCAAGGCCACGGATGTAGCTGTCGCAATTAGCGGCGATGCTGCGATTACTAAAATTATCCAGATGTCATCGAGCCTTTCTGCACGAGACCTCGAGGCGCAGGTCGAAATTCAGGCCGACCAGTACATCCCCTTCCCGATGGAAGAGGTGAGCTTCGACTACGAGGTGATTGGGCCGAATGACAAGGACCCGGAACTTATCGACGTCCTCCTGGTTGCGACGCGAACCGAAAACGTCGATCAACGCGAAGCAGCGGTTAATGCCGCGGGTCTGCGTACGCAGATCGTCGATGTTGAGGCTTTCGCACTGGAAAACGCCTGCCGACTCCTGAGTCACCAGATTCCGGATGGCGGCATAGGCCAATCGGTTGCCGTCGTCGATATCGGCGCCAGCAGCACGACCTTCAGTGTGCTCCAGGACCTCAAAGTGGTGTATACGCGTGACTTCAACTTCGGCGGGCAACAGCTGACCGAAGAAATCATGCGCACCTACGGGCTGTCGATGGAAGACGCAGGTCGCGCCAAGAAGCAGGGCGGCTTGCCAAGCAACTATCAGCCCGAAGTACTCGAACCCTTCATCGATGATATGACTCAGCAGGTCAGTCGCTCGTTGCAGTTCTACCTGGCATCAGGTGGCGGTCGCGAGCAGCCTGACATGATCCTGGTGTGTGGCGGTTGTGCCAACATACCGGGTATCTCGGACGTCATTTCCAGCCGCGTAGGCATCCCGACAGAAGTCGGTGACCCGCTAGGGCAAATGAAGATTTCATCCAAAGCCAAATCCCAAGGGGTGAGCAAAGATGCAACCGCACTGCTTACAGCCTGTGGCCTCGCACTCAGGAGCTTTGACTAATGCCTAGTATTAATCTACTCCCCTGGCGCGAGGCAGAACGCAAGAAACGGCAACGCGACTTTGGTGTCGCAATGGGCGGCGCAGTCGTCGCTGGCATTGCCGTCATTATGGCGACGATGTTGTTTTTCTCGCAGATGATCTCTGCGCAGGAGGGGCGTAACGCCCGCCTCACCGCCGAAATCGCCGAGCTTGAGAAAAGCATCCTCGAGATCGACGGGCTGGAAAGACAGAAAGAACGACTGCTCGCGCGTATGGAAATCATTGAGCAGCTGCAAAAGAGCCGCCCCGAGATCGTCCACTTGTTCGACGAGCTGACCCGCCAGCTGCCGGAAGGTGTTTACCTGACCGGTATGAAGCAAACCGGTTCACGGGTAGAGATTCGTGGTGTCGCGCAATCCAGTACCCGGGTATCCGCACTTATGCGCCAGATAGATTCATCGGAATGGCTGAGCGACCCCGAAGTCGAGCGCGTCGAGACCAAGCAGTCCGGCAATTCACGACAATCCGAGTTTGTGGTCTACCTGAAGCAACGGCGGCCAGGTGCGGACGTGGAGGATGACGTATGAGCATGGTTGACGATCTCAAGAACCTCGATGTCAATGACATAGGCCGATGGCCGACGGCGTTTCGCGTCGCAGTAATTGCAATTGTGTTTATGGTCGTGGTGGGTATCGGCATTTACTTCACCATTCTCGAAGACAAACGCCCGCAATTGCAGCGCGCCCAGGACGATGAGCAACAATTACGTCTGACATTCGAAAACAAGCAGCGCAAGGCGGCGAACTATGACGCCTACAAAGCGCAGCTCACGCAGATTGAACAATCGTTTGGCACCATGCTGCGGCAGTTGCCGGGTGAAACTGAGATTCCGAGCTTGATTGTTGATATCTCCCAGACCGGTCTGGCTGCCGGTTTGCAGGAAAAGCTGTTTGTTCCGCAATCGGAGATTCCAAAGGACTTTTACGCTGAGAAGCCCATCAATATTCGCCTGACCGGCGGCTATCATGAGATTGGTAACTTCGTTAGCGGTATCGCGGCTCTGCCTCGAATTGTGACTCTGCACAACATCACGATTACGCCGGAGTCGACAGGCACTTACGATGTGCTGAGTATGGAAGTCACGGCTCAGACCTATCGTTATCTGGACGGGAATTAATATGCGCACGTCTATCAAAATTACACGCGTATTGATGTTATCGCTGTTCGCCATCGGCGTTTCTGCCTGTGGCGGTGGCTCGGACGATCTTGATGAATACATCAATTCTGTAAAAGCTCGTCCGGGTGGTCGCATCGATCCGCTGCCGGAGATAACACCGTATGAAGCATTCGGTTACCTCGCTGACAAGCAAGGGTTGCGATCGCCGTTTCGACCGGATGTCCCGCAGGCAGCTGGTGGTAGCGGCGGACCAAGGCCCGACGTAGAGCGAAGTCGCGAATACCTGGAGTCCTTCCCGCTGGACACACTCGGTATGGTCGGCACCCTGCACATCAATGAAACGATGTACGGTCTGGTACAAACGGCGGATGGACTGATACACCGGGTTATACCGGGCAATTACATGGGACAGAATGACGGTCGAATTACGGATATTTCCGAGGCGTCAATCGATTTGGTAGAAATTATTTCTGACGGTATCGGTGGGTACATTGAAAGAGATGCCGCGGTTGGTCTTTCGGACTAACACCTGAATGGAACTGGGAGTTATGGGAATGATGCTCAAAACAAATACGATAACCGGGCGCCGCTATCTGGCGACGAAGCTGGTTGTCCTGGCACACGCGGCGCTGCTGCTACTCTGGGGTGCTATCGCTAGCGCTCAGGAAGGCAATCGGCTCCAGGATATTCAGGTACAAAGCTTGCCCGGCCAGCGTGTCGAGCTAAAGCTGATCATGAGCGGCCCGGCACCTGAGCCGCTCGCGTTCACGATCGAGAATCCTGCGAGAATCGCGCTTGATTTGCCGGATACGACATTGGGGCTGACTTCGCGTCGCCGCGACGTCAATCTCGGGCCGCTGAATACTGTACTGACAGCAGAAGCTAACGGTCGTACGCGCGTCGTACTGAACCTTGGCTCTATGGTTGGCTACAAGACGGTCCGCAGTGGCAACACAGTAACGGTCACTCTCGGTGATGGCGATGATTACAGTGCAGGCTCCACCCAGTTCGCCAGCACTGCCGCCACAGAGAATCGTTCTTATGCCGCACCAGGTAACCGTTCTATCTCTGCCGTCGATTTTCGTCGTACGCGTGAAGGTGGCGGTCGAGTCGTAATCAACCTCACCGATCCGTCAACCCCTGTTGATATTCGTCAGGAAGGCGGTCGTGTGGTTGCAGTATTCAAAGACACCAGCCTGCCAGCAGAGCTCATGCGTCGCCTCGATGTGATGGACTTTGCTACGCCGGTAACAACGGTTGATACGCTGCGCACCAATCTGGATGCGCGCATCGTGATCAGTGCTGAGGGCAAGTATGAGCAGCTCGCCTACCAGTCCGATAATGAATTCACGATTGAAATTAATCCTGCGCCCGAGACAGCGGATGCGGAATCCAGCCTGTTCTCAGCGACCAAAGAGTATGAAGGGCAACGTCTGACCCTCAACTTCCAGGACATCGAGACACGGGCTGTATTGCAGCTGTTGGCCGAGACATCCGGCAAAAACATCGTGGTCTCTGACACGGTCCAGGGCAATGTGACGTTGCGCTTGCGCAATGTCCCGTGGGATCAGGCTCTCGATATCGTCATGACGACGAAAGGTCTGGACATGCGGCAGAATGGCAACGTCATTCTGGTAGCACCGGCGGAAGAAATTTCCGCACGTGAAACGGCGGATCTGGAAGCCAAGCTGGCGATACGGGAACTCGAGCCTATGTACTCGGAATTCCTGCAGGTTAACTACGCAAAAGCCTCGGATCTTGCGGCACTGATTACGGGTGGATCGGGCAGCAACTCCATGCTGTCGGAGCGCGGTAGCCTGGGTGTCGACAACCGAACAAACACACTGTTAGTGCAGGACACCGCGGAACGACTGCAGGACGTCCGACGGATGGTTCGGACACTCGATGTACCCATCAAACAGGTTCTCATTGAGTCTCGCATCGTTGTCGTAAACGACGACTTCAGCCGCGAACTCGGTGTGCGACTCGGCGTGTCTGCATTCAATGAAAGCAACACAGGCCTGACGACGATCTCCGGTACCGGTTCGGGTACGGACACGATGGTTAGTTCTTATCTCGAGAATCAGGCAACCCCGGGCAGCCCGTATCTGCTGGAGTACCCGTCATTGAGTAATCGCTACAACGTCAACGTACCGATCGCTGATGCGGCAGGCCGATTCTCACTGGCTATCCTCGAGAATGATTACCTCGTTGACCTGGAGCTGTCTGCGCTGGAAGCTGAGGGTCGCGGCGAAATCGTTTCGACGCCACGCGTGATTACGGCTAACCAAAGCGAAGCAACGATCAAGCAGGGTGTGGAAATACCCTATCAACAGGCGTCATCCTCGGGTGCAACGACCATCAGTTTCAAGGAAGCTGTACTGGAACTGGTCGTAACGCCACAAATTACGCCGGACAACAACATCATCATGGACCTACGCGTCAGCAAGGATAACGTCGGCGAGATTATTTCGACCGGCGGCCTGGGTGGCACAGTGCCGAGTATTGATACTCGCTCTGTCGAAACGCAGGTGCTGGTTGCAGACGGCCAGACCGTGGTGCTCGGCGGTATCTACGAGACCGAGCGTCGCGAGACGATCAAGAAAGTTCCGTTCCTGGGTGATATACCGGTAATGGGCGTGTTGTTCCGCAGCAAGCAGCGCGTGGATAACAAAGCCGAGCTGTTGATCTTCGTTACTCCTCGTATTCTGGAGGAAGGTTCGAATATCTACTAAGCAAACGGTCTTATCAAAAACTGAAAGCCAACCTTCGGGTTGGCTTTCTTTTATGCAAAACTGCATGTTATGAAACATCTTCGAAATATCTTCCTGATCGGTCCCATGGGAGCCGGCAAGTCGGCAGTAGGGCGTTATCTCGCCCGCGCCCTGCACCTGTCGTTTCTGGACAGTGACGATGAGATAGAGGCACGCACCGGCGTCGATATACCGTTCATCTTCGAGAAAGAAGGCGAGGCAGGATTTCGCAAACGTGAGGCCGCCGTTATTGACGATCTAAGCAAAATGGACGGGGTCGTCCTAGCGACGGGTGGTGGTGCTGTTATTGATGACAATAGTCGCAGTTACTTAGGCGGCCGGGGCTTTGTCGTGTACCTGTATACGACGGTTGATCAGCAGGTGCAGCGCACGAAAAAGGGCCGCGAACGACCCTTGCTCGAGAACACCGATCCGCGGACCACGCTCAAGGAATTGCTGGACTGGCGTGACCCACTGTACCGCGAGATCGCCGATATCGTCGTTGCAACCGATGGCCGCAAGGTCAAGTCAGTCGCTGATGAAATCATAGAGCAGGTATCGTAGCCGACACTCTAACGCGGTAGTCTAGACCTATGAGTGTGCACACTACGATCACCGTCAACCTGGGTCCGCGCAGCTATCCGATCATCATTGGTCGCGAACTCCTGAACGGCGGGTTTGATCTATCCGGGTTTGTAGGCGGCGGAGACTGCCTGATCGTCAGCAATGTGACAGTCGCACCACTTTATCGCGAGCAACTTGAAGCAAACCTAAGCGCCAAAAAAATCACTACGGTTGAGCTGCCGGACGGAGAGGCGCACAAAACCCTCGCAACGATGCAGGTGATTCTGGATCAACTGGTAGCAAGCGGAGCCAATCGGGATACCACCGTCATTGCGCTGGGCGGTGGTGTGGTCGGCGATATCACGGGATTTGCCGCGGCCTGTTACATGCGCGGCGTTGCTTTTATCCAGGTTCCCACGACGCTACTGGCGCAGGTCGACTCGTCGGTCGGCGGTAAGACAGGCGTGAATCATCCGCAGGGCAAAAATCTGATCGGTGCGTTTCACCAGCCGAATGCGGTGCTCATCGACACAGATACATTAACAACCCTGCCGGACCGTGAACTCAAAGCGGGGCTCGCCGAAGTCATCAAACACGGTGCCATATGCGACCTCAGCTTCTTCGCATGGATAGAGCAGAATATCGACCACTTGTTAGCCAAGGATCCCGCTGCCCTCGCGCACGCGATTCAACGCTCATGTGAGATCAAAGCAGGAGTGGTTGCAGACGACGAACGTGAGGCCGGGCGCCGGGCGATCCTGAATTTCGGACACACCTTTGGTCATGCCATCGAGCATTGCCTCGGTTACGGAGAGTGGCTGCACGGCGAGGCGGTTGCCGCTGGAATGGTGCAGGCGGCAGTGCTAAGCGGCATCGCGGAGTCAGACATCCAGCGCCTGCGTACACTGGTGCAGCGTGCCGGCCTGCCTGTCGAGCCGCCAGCCATCACCGCACAGGACTGGATGAGTGCGATGGGTATGGATAAAAAGGTGCAGCACAAAAAACTGCGTTTTGTTTTGTTGCGTAGCCTGGGCGACGCCCATTTCACCGCTGACTACGACGCGCAGCGTCTCAAACGTATCCTCGGTAGCAAGGCCTGACAGTGGCGGCGCTCGCACCCTACGCCGCTGCCGAAAGCACAAGCCGGGGCAGACGGCATGCTGAACCTTCCTCAGCGCATCGCGGTGAATTCCAGCGTGACCGCGATCGCGTCATCCATTCGACGGCTTTTCGGCGCCTGATTTACAAGACGCAGGTCTTCGTTAATCACGAAGGTGACCTGTACCGAACGCGGTTGACGCACTCCCTCGAAGTCTCGCAAATCGGCCGCACAGTCGCAGTCGCATTGCAATTGAACGAGCCGCTGACAGAGGCTATTTGTCTTGCTCACGACCTTGGGCACACGCCTTTTGGCCACGCTGGTCAGGACACCCTGAATCACTGCATGCGCGATTACGGCGGCTTTGAGCATAACCTGCAGTCGCTGCGCGTCGTCGATATCCTCGAGTCAATGTACGCAGACTTCTCTGGCCTGAACCTGATGTTTGAAACTCGTGAAGGAATCCTCAAACACTGCTCTGCACGCAACGCTCGCGAACTGGGCGATGTTGGCGAGCGCTTTCTCAATCGCACACAAGCCGGTCTGGAAGCACAGATAGCCAATATTGCCGATGCGATTGCCTATAACAATCATGACGTTGACGATGGCCTGCGCGCCGGCCTGCTGACACTTGAGCAGATGCAGGAGCAGCCGCTGTTCGCGACGCACCATGATGAGGTTCGAGCACGATACCCGGACCTCGAAGATCGCCGGCTGATTTACGAAACCAATCGACGCATGATCGGCGCTGTTGTCGGCGATCTGATCGACGAGACTCGACGGCGAATCGACGCTGCAGCGCCCGGATCCATAGACGACGTTCGCACCGCTGCCGCACCGCTGGTATCAATGTCGGACGCGATGCTGGAGCAACACCAATCCCTGAAGCGATTCCTCAACGAACACCTGTATCGCCACGAACAGAAGCTCGAAATGACACGCAAAGTCCAGGCCATGGTGCGTGACCTGTTTGCTGCCTATATGCACGATGTGCAACCTATGCCAGCGGAGTTCGCGGCGGCAGCAAGCGGCGCGGACAACGCAGATCGTGCGCGTGTCGTCGCTGATTTCATCGCTGGAATGACGGATCGGTACGCGATCTCGGCACACGAGGCCCTCACGGGCTGATAGAATGCGCTCCGATTTCATGGAGGACCGCAGTGAAGCACAAAGCCATAGCCAACAAAGACCGCCTGATATTCGCCATGGACGTCCCGGACTGCGACCGGGCACGTGCGCTGGCTGAAGAGCTCGGCGATGCGATCACGTTCTACAAGATCGGCCTTGAGCTGATGATGAGCGGCGGTTACTTTGAATTGCTGGACTGGCTGTTGGCGCGTGACAAAAAGGTGTTTTGCGACCTGAAGTTCTTTGATATCCCGGCAACCGTGGGTTCCGCGGTACGGCAACTCAAAGACAGGGGCGCAACATTTGTTACGGTACACGGCAATCGTTCCATCATGGAGGCGGCAGCTGAGAACAAAGGCGACAGTCTGAAAGTGCTCGGCGTGACCGTATTAACGAGCCTCGACAGGGGCGATCTGGATGATCTCGGCTTTGATTGCGATCTTGATGCCCTGGTGCTGTCCCGTGCCCGGCAGGCGCTGGACGCAGGTTGTGATGGCGTCATTTCATCGGGCCTCGAAGTGCCGAAACTGCGCGAGTTTGTGGACAACAAATTGTTAGTGATTTCTCCCGGTATTCGTCCTGTGGATAATAAGCCCATGGGCGATCAGAAAAGAGTGGTTACCGTCGAGACGGCGTTTTCCAACGGCGCGGATTACATCGTGGTGGGCCGCCCGATTCGCGACGCCGAAAGTCCGCGTGCCGCAGCGCTCGCAATGCAAGCCTCAATAGAAGCCCAGGTGAATGTGTAATGGCTAACCTAAAGAACGATGTATTCCTGCGCGCCCTGATGCGCCAACCTGTAACACGCACGCCGGTATGGATCATGCGGCAGGCCGGACGCTATCTGCCGGAGTATCGTGAAGTGCGTGCCCAGGCCGGAGATTTTCTGAGCCTGTGCAGGAACCCTGAGCTGGCCTGTGAGGTCACGCTGCAACCGCTAAGGCGCTACAAGCTGGACGCGGCAATCCTGTTCTCCGACATCCTGACGGTGCCGAATGCCATGGGCCTCGGCTTGTATTTCGTTGAAGGCGAGGGCCCCAAATTCAAGACGCCGGTGCGGGACGCCCATGCCATCAAGAACCTCAGGGTACCCAATGTTGAGAAAGAGCTGGGTTACGTGTTTGACGCGGTGCGCACAATACGCCGCGAATTGAATGGCGACGTGCCGCTGATCGGTTTTGCCGGCAGTCCATTCACAGTCGGAACCTATATGGTAGAAGGCGGATCAAGTCGCGAATTCCCGCACATCAAAGCGCTCGCTGCGGAAGCCCCGGAGGTTCTCGATCGACTGATGGACGTTGTCGCGGAAACCACCATTGAATACCTCAACGCACAAATCGAAGCCGGAGCGCAGGCAGTGCAGATTTTTGACACCTGGGGTGCCGCCCTGCAGGGCGATGACTTCAAGCGCTTCTCGATGGCCAGCATGCAAAAAATTGTGGACGGCCTGATCCGCGAGAAAGACGGGCGCCCAATACCCGTAATTCTGTTCACCAAAGGCGCTGGCCCATTATTGGCCGATCTCGCCAACACGGGTTGCGATGCTCTTGGAGTGGATTGGACAACGGATCTCGCGACAGCCCGTGGATACGTGAACGACAAAGTCGCGCTGCAAGGCAATCTCGACCCCGCAACACTCAGGGAATCACCCGAAGTCATTCGGCAAGGTGTAGCCGATACGCTAGCCAGTTACGGAAAGGGCCCCGGCCACGTATTCAACCTCGGACACGGCATCACCCCGGACATCAACCCTGACCACCTGGGTGCACTGGTAGACGCCGTTCACGAACTGAGTCCCGACTATCATTAGCCAGGGGTGTGGCGAGTGAGATATTGTTTTCAGGAAATAAAGCGCAGCAAAGCGAGCCATTCCTGAAAACAATATGTCGCTCGACGCACCGTTACGTGACAATCACAACAACTCAATTTCAAGAATCTTGCACTCCTGTACAACGGTAGCAGTTTCGCCGCCGTGAGTTTCGGCCTCCGCCCAGACGACCTCACCGTACTTAAACTGCTGCATGCGCTCACCGCCCTGCCCATCGTCTTCAATCCATGCACAAGTTTGCAAATATACGAGCAAGCGATCCGGGTGTGCGTGTAAGGGTTGAGTTTCGCCGTTGCGGACCGTTTGCCGGAGGACACGCACGCGTTCGTTCTCGAACTCCAACTGGAAGATGTGCGGCGCTACTCTGATCGGGTCGAGCGGCATGGGGACGGCGGCGCCCACTACGGCCGCGAGGAGTAATGCGGGTAGCACCGCAACCAGTTTTCGCATGGGATTAGTCTCGCAATTCTCTTCGTAAAATTTTGCCGACATTAGTTTTCGGCAGGGAGTCTCTGAATTCAACGATGCGCGGGCGTTTGTAATTGGTGAGGTTGTCGTGGCAATGATCCAGGATGTCTTGTTCCGTGATGCTTTGATCCTTGCGAACCACGAATACCTTCACGATCTCGCCGGAACGCTCATCCGGTAGCCCGATGGCTGCGGCCTCAAGGACACCGTCTATTTCAACAATGACGTTCTCGATTTCATTCGGGTAAACGTTAAAGCCGGACACCAGGATCATGTCTTTTTTGCGATCCTCGATGTAGATGTAGCCACCCGCATCCATACGCCCCACATCGCCGGAGCGCAGCCAGCCGCCGGGCAACATCACTTCCGCAGTTTCTGCCGGCCGGTGCCAGTAGCCTTCCATCACCTGCGGTCCGCGGATACAGATTTCGCCAATGTCGCCAACAGGCAGTGGGTTGCCGTCATCGCCGGCGATCATTACTTCGGTCGAGGGTATCGGCAAACCGATAGCGCCGGTAAATTCGCTACCGATCGGGCAAACGATGGCGGCCGGGGAGGTCTCGGTGAGACCATAGCCCTGTAAAATTGTCTTCCCTGTCTTCTCTTTCCATTCCCTGGCAATCGCTGGTTGCACCGCCATTCCGCCGCCAATACAGACGCGCATAAAGCTGAAGTCGATCTTTGAAAAACTCGGCGTGTCCAATAACGCAGCAAACAGCGTATTGACGCCGGTGAACATGTTGAACGGAACCTTCGCCATGGTTTTGGCGAAACCTTCGAAGTCACGCGGATTCGTGATCAGGATATTTTCGCCGCCCTGCGCCATGACCGTCAGGCAATTCCCCTGCAACGAAAATATGTGGTACAGCGGCAGCGCTGTAATGGCGACGATCGGTTCCACGCCTTTATAGGCGTCGGCCTGCCAGGTGATGGTTTGCTGCACGTTGAAGATCATGTTGCGGTGGCTCAGCATCGCGCCTTTGGAGACGCCCGTAGTGCCACCGGTGTATTGCAGAAAGGCGATGTCGGCGTAGCCGATGTCCACCACATTCAGAACCTTGTCGGCACCGGCGCCTAATGCGTGACGAAACGAAGTGCTGCTACTGAACTTGTAGCCGGGCACCGATTTCTTGACGTAACGCAAGACAAAATTTGTCAGTGCACCCCGCGGCCAGCTGAGCAAATCACCGACACCGGTCGTAACGACATGCGTAACCGCGGTATCTGCGATGACGTCCTCAAGAACGTGCGCGAAGTTCTCCAGAATGACGACGCACTTCGCTCCGGAATCGATCAGTTGATGTTTGAGCTCCCTGGCGGTGTACAGCGGGTTAACGTTTACGACGACAAGGCCGGCGCGAAAAATGCCACACATGGCCACCGGGTACTGCAGAATGTTCGGCAACATGATCGCAACACGCTCACCGCGTGACAGCCCAAGTGTGCCCTGCAAATAGCACGCGAACTGCATCGACAGACGGTCCAGCTCGGCGTAGTCAATCGTCCTGCCCATATTTGTGTAGGCAGCATTTTCCGGGTACTTCTCAAATGCCTTTTCAAACAGGTCGCGAACGGACCGAAATGGCGGTGTCGGCACTTCGTCTGGCATGCCGGGCGGATAAGACTTGAGCCACGCTTTTTGCAAAACTATTTCCTCGATTCCGTCGTGCTACTGATGCAGCGCCGCACTGATAACCGGCCACGCATTATCCAACAACAGGGGTTGTGCAATAGCGTTGGGATGAATGCGATCGTCCTGCAGCAGCTCATCATTCAACGCGATCCCTTCCATGAAAAATTCTATCCACTGTACATTGAGATCCTCGGAAACCTGCCGAAAAACCGCTTCGAACTCGGCGGAGTACCTGGCACCATAGTTAGTCGGTATGCGAATGCCCAGCAATACGACTACGGCGCCTGAGGTCTTCGCTCGTGTAACGATTTGCTCAAGATTCGACTTCATTCTCGCCGCAGGGATGCCGCGCAGACCATCATTGCCGCCAAGTTCGAGAATGATGAGCTGTGGCGAAAAGTTCTCAAGTGCCGCGCCAATACGGGTTGCGCCACCTTCGGTCGTTTCGCCACTGATACTGGCATTAATGACCTTATGTTCGTACCCTTGCTCTTCTAAGCGTTGTTGCAACAAACTGACCCATGATTGGTCAACCTCTATGCCATAACCGGCACTCAGGCTGTCCCCAAAGATGAGGACGGTTGGCGTATCAGCGCGGGCCGCGTCGGCGGTCAACAATATCATTAGCAGGGAAATTAATATTCGCATGTCGAAACAGTCAGTAAACACAAACCTTGTTCTTGAGGCGCACAATGTCAGCAAACAGGTTAGCAGCCCGGAAGGGACTCTGACCATTCTTTCGGATGTCAGTTTCACAATTTCCGCGGGTGAGTCGGTGGCGGTTGTCGGCCCATCAGGTGCCGGTAAGTCGACGCTGCTGGCATTACTGGCAGGTCTGGACCTGCCCAGCAGTGGTCACGTGGTCCTGAACGCCGCAAACCTGTCGCAGCTGGACGAAGATGGCAGGGCCCGCCTCAGAGCGGAGAATGTAGGGTTTGTGTTCCAGTCTTTTCACCTGGTGCCGTCCTTGAATGCACTCGAAAATGTCATGTTGCCACTTGAACTCGCCGGGCAGCGCGAAGCACGAGTCACTGCGCGTGAGATCATCGCTAAAGTTGGCCTGCAGGATCGATGGAGCCACTATCCATCGCAGTTGTCGGGCGGCGAGAAACAACGGGTCGCGATTGCGCGCGCGTTCGCCACGGAGCCTGCCGTGCTGTTTGCGGACGAGCCTACCGGTAACCTTGATAGCCGCACCGGCGCGAACATCATGGAGTTGATGTTCGAACTTAATCATACGACGGCAACAACATTGGTTCTGGTAACGCACGATCAGGGTCTCGCCGAGCGATGTGATCGAATCCTGTCGCTTGATATCGGCAAATTAGTCGGCGATGAAAGGGTGCACGGGTGAGAGCGCTGGCCTTTGCACTGCGCAGCTTCGGTCGCGAATTGCGTTCAGGCGAGGTCCTGGTGTTGCTGACTGCCGTCGGTCTTGCGGTCAGCGCCCTGACAGCCGTTGGCTTCCTGACGGACCGCATTGGCAAAGCCGTGTCCCGACAGGCGAACGAAGTGCTTGCCGCCGATCTGAGGCTGCGCTCGCAGGATCGCGTGCCGGATGAATGGCGTGACCTCGCCAGAACCTACCGGCTTGAAACGGCCGAAACCCTGTCATTTCCGTCGGTTGTGTTCAGAGGCGACGAGAGTTCACTGGCGACGATCAAAGTGGTTAGCGATGGCTATCCCTTGCGCGGAGCCGTACGTGTTTCGGACACCTTGTTCGGCGAACAGCGCACGGTCGACAATATTCCGGAGCCGGGCGAGGTATGGGCCGATGGCGCGCTGCTGGCCCGGGTTGGGGCAGATGTGGGCGACACGCTGGCCATCGGCGAGCTGAACCTGCGCGTGTCCGCGGTTCTCACCTACCGACCCGATCAATCGATCGGTTTTGCATCACTGGCGCCATCGCTGTTGCTGAACATTGACGACATTTCCCGCAGCGGACTGATCGGCGAGGGCAGCCGGGTCGCCTACGCGCTGCTGGTTGCGGGAGATGAAAAAGACGTCGCCGACTTCAACGCGGCGATAGAGGACAAACTGCCGGATTCTGTACGCATAAGGACGCAGGAGGACAGCAGCGAGCGAGCCTACAACGCGGCAGACAGGGCGCAACGATTTCTATCGCTGACTGCCGTTATCAGCTTGTTGCTGAGCGCTGTTGCTGTTGCTATGTCTGCGCGCCGCTACGCGCAAAGGCGTATGGACACGGTCGCGCTAATGAAAAGTCTTGGTGCGACTCAGGGCTTCGTCATTTCGGTCGCTCTCGTGCAGCTGATCTTGCTCGGCGCACTTGGCATAGTCGGCGGCAGCATCGTCGGATTTGCGGCCGAGGAAATGTTGTCGCGTATCTTGTTGGACCTGATGCAACAGAACGAACTGCCACAGTCGGGTTTGCGCCCCGTGCTGCTGGCCAGCGGCAGTGCGCTCGTGTTGTTAATTGGCTTTGCGCTACCGTCGTTGATTCAGTTGCGCAATACGCCGCCACTACGCGTGCTGCGTCATGACGCCATGCCACCCGCACCATCGCGTCTCCTGGTCGGAGGTCTGGCGCTCGCGGCCGTCGCCGCCATGTTGTACCGCTCCGTCGGCGACGTGCGCATGCTGGCCATACTGATTGGCGGCATCGTCGTCATCGCCGCGTTGCTCTACCTGGCCGGACGGCTGCTCGTCTCTGTTATTGGTCAGGCGCGCTCAGGTGTTGGCGTTGCCTGGCGCTACGGACTGGCGAATGTGGCCCGTCGCGGCCGCGCGAGCGCCGTACAGGTCGTTGCGTTTGGTCTCGGCATTACAGTGTTGTTGCTGCTGACGCTGGTGCGAACGGATCTTCTGGAAGGATGGCGTGCGTCGCTTGATGAAGATGCGCCGAATCACTTTCTGATCAATATTCAGCCACATGAGGTCGAGCCTGTCGCAACCTTGTTCGAGGCTAATGGCATCGACCGGCCTGTATTCACGCCGATGGTACGTGCGCGCATGATGACGATTAACGATGAGTCGGTGAAGGATCGCGAGTATCCGAATGAGGACGGCAAGTGGCTGGCGAATCGCGAAGCCAATCTTTCCTTCGCGGCGGAGTTGAGCCCGACGAACGAGCTGATCGAAGGCGAGTGGTGGCCGGTAGACTACAGTGGGCCGGCGCTGGTCTCGATTGAAGAAGAGGCCGCGACGAATGCAGGATTGGTTATCGGCGATCGACTGAAGTTTTTTGTGGCCGGCCGCGAGATCGAGGCAGAGCTCAGGAGTACGCGAAAAATTAACTGGGATTCTTTTCAGCCGAATTTCTTCATCGTGTTGTCGCCTGGCGCGCTGGACGGAATGCCGACGACCTATATCTCCAGTCTGCGCATCGCCGAGGATAGTCAGGCGATGCTCATCGATCTTGTGCGTGCCCATCCCAGTGTTTCGGTAATCGATCTCGGGGCGATCCTGGAGCAGGTGCGCGGCATCATCGAAAAAGCCAGTCTCGCCGTGCAGGCTGTGTTTCTGTTTACTTTGGCCGCCGGTATCGCGGTGCTATTCGCGGCAGTGCAGTCGACGATGGACGAGCGCCGTTTCGAGAGCGCGATGTTGCGAGCCCTGGGCGCACGGCGTCGCGTCGTGTTCTCGGGCGTGATGGCAGAATTTGCGGCCCTCGGTACGGCGGCCGGTGTGCTGGCGTCTGCAGGTGCCTCCGCGCTGGCTTACCTGGTTGCAACACAACTCTTTGAATTGCCTTATGAATTTAGTCCGATGATCTGGTTGGCGGGGGTCTCGGCCGGTGTGGTCATCGTTTGCGTCAGCGGTTACTTTGCCGCCCGTGGTGCCGTGAATGCGAGGCCCGCCGACATCCTGCGCGGTGCCAGCACCTGATGGAACACAAACTGTCGTGCGGGGTCGTCGTAGTGCGCAGAGCCAGCGAGGGTTGGCAAACGATATTGTTGCGGGCATTCCATCACTGGGACTTTCCGAAGGGCATGCGCGACCCGGGTGAAGATCCGATCGATGCCGCGGTGCGTGAGGTTGGCGAGGAAACCGGTATCGACGATCTCGATTTCGAATGGGGTGATCGCTACTTTGAGACGGGGCCGTACAGCAAGGGCAAGGTCGCGCGATATTACCTCGGCCGGACGCAGCAGGCCGAGATTGTTATGGGCCTCTCACCCGAGACCGGCGAACCCGAACACCACGAATGGCGCTGGGTGAGCTTCGATGAAGCCTACGATCTTGGGTCTGCAAGAGTGCGCGGCATAGTGCAATGGGCGCGGCAGGTCGTCGGCGCCTAGACCCACGGCACACCCGGTTCCGGCAAGATCGGATAATCATCAGGAAATCCATCGGACCTCGACAGGAGATCTCCCGCTGAGATCGACATCATTGGCAGCAATATCGGAAGGCTCGGGAGGGCTGCCAAATGAAACATCTGATTCAGATCATGGTTGTCGCTTTAATGCTGGCAGGATACGCAGCGGAAGCGGACGACACTGTCGAAGGCGATGAAGCACGTGCATGGCTTTGGAGTATCAGCGGCGGCGCAGTGGGGTGGGCAAACCTCGGCCGCATCGAGTCCGCAGCAGGAGGCGGGTTCGACGAATTCGGTTTCGGCGCCGAGCTGTCCGGCCACATGCAGGTCGCAAAGTGGGGCAAAGTCGACGTTCTGCTGGGTGTTGATCTGGGCGTGACTACGATAGACAGCGATATCCACGGAATCTACAACGATCTGGCACAGAGGGGCCTGTACCTTACGCCGTCGGTCAAGCTGGGTTTCGGGGAGCGTGCTCGAACCTTTTTCGAAGCCGGTGCAGGCTGGTACAACACGGACTTTTCCGAGACCAGCTGCATCCCGTTCATCTACTACTATAGCTGCGAGGAGCTGGATGCCCCTTTTGTTGCAAATACAGTTGGTGGCTATGTGGGGTTTCGAGTCGGAGTTGGCAACGCAGCGTTTATTAGTGTTCGTGCGCATCAAGCCGACTTCGGCCAGGTCAGCGGGATCGACGCACCGGCCACCACGCTTACGGGCCCGTTCTATTCCCTGTTTGTCGGTCTGAGCTTCTGAGCACAACTGCGGCTCAAGGTTGCTAACGCCTTTATCTAAACGACTCGGTTCCGTCTCTCACCTTTCAGGAACGCGGCGACATTAAGCGCAAGCTCCTCTATGGCTGCCTGCCGTGCCTCGTTACTCCCCCAGGCAATGTGCGGAGTCATCAACAGATTGGGGCCGTCGTAGTCCAGCAAAGGGTTGCCGTTAATCGGCGGCTCCTCCGGCAGGACATCGACAGCAGCAGCGGCGATATCGCCGCCTGCCAGCGCTGCGACCAGTGCAGCGGAGTCGATCAAACCGCCTCTCGCGGTATTGATCAGTATGGCGCTGGACTTCATCTTCCGGAATTCCGCTGCGCCGAACAATTCGGCGGTCGCTGTCGTCAAAGGGCAGTGCAAAGATATGACATCGGCACGATGCAGCAGCTCGTCAAAATCAACCCGTCCACTCTCAACTAAGTCAGTACCGGGTCGGGCAGAAATAATGACATCCATACCGAAAAACTTTGCAGCCCTGGCGACCCCCCTGCCGAGCTCGCCGTAGCCAACGATGCCAAGTGTCATTGCCGACAGTTCCCTGATCGGATAAGAAAGCAGGCAAAACTCATTCGCGTTCTGCCAGGCACCGGCGCGAACTGCCGCATTGTATTGTGCAAGGCTGTGGGTGAGATTCAGTAGCAAACCGAATACGTGCTCGGTGATCGATTGCGTGCAATAGGCTCTGATGTTGCAGATAGCAATGCCGTGCTGCTCCGCGGTGACGAGGTCAACGTTATCTGTGCCGGTGGCCGTCAGCCCTATGAAGCGCAGGGCAGGGTTACTTCGTATTAACTCCTCTGTAATTCGCATTTTGTTGGTCAGTACAAACTCGACGTCCCGCAGGCGTGCAGCCGCTTGATCGTGAGTAGTAATGTCGAACAGTTCGAATGCCGAAAACTGCGCGCGCAAGGCGGAAAGATCAAGACCGGGGCCCATCGTTGCATAGTCGAGAAACACGGCTTTCATATGGCTATTCGATCCGTAGTAGAGCAGAGTAGCGGACGATGAACGATCAGTTTTGGAAACGCAAATCACTATCGCAAATGTCGCGCAGCGAATGGGAATCTTTGTGTGATGGCTGTGCCCTGTGTTGCATGCACAAGTTAGAAGACGAAGATACCGGAGAGGTTTTCTATACGGACATCGCGTGTCGACTACTTGATCTCGAGACATGTCGTTGTACAAACTATGCGAACCGCGCCAAGCTGGTCGCAGAATGCCTGACCTTGTCGGTGGACGAGCCGGAGGCCTTCAGCTGGCTGCCAAAAACCTGTGCGTATCGGTTGCTGGCCGAGGGTGAAGATCTGGCGCCGTGGCATCCGTTGATTTCCGGCAGCGCCGAAAGCGTTCACGAAGCCGGCATCTCGGTACGAGGTCATGCTGTTTCGGAAAGGGACACAGGCGAGTGGAGCGTCCTGCAAAAAAGGAGTTGAGTTGAAGAATTACCCCAGCATTCCACTGGCACAATTTCGCGAGTATCCGGTTGAAGAAATGCGCCGACGTGCAGCTGACTTTTATGCTGACATCGATCGACGCAGAACGGTGCGAGAGTTTTCCGCCAGGCCCGTTCCACGCGACATTATTGAGACCGCGTTGCAGGCAGCCAACACCGCGCCGAGTGGCGCGAATCTGCAGCCGTGGCATTTTGTCGTTGTGAGTGGGCCGGAAACCAAAAAGAAAATTCGTGTCGCGGCAGAGGCTGAAGAACGGGAGTTCTACGAGCATCGCGCGTCGCAGGAATGGCTAGAGGCTCTGGCGCCCCTCGGCACCGATGCCAACAAGCCCTTTCTGGAAACGGCCCCGTATCTGATAGCTGTGTTCCTGCAGAAATTTGGCGAGCTGCCGGACGGTCGTAAGGTTAAGCACTATTATCCGGCCGAGTCGACCGGGCTCGCAACGGGAATGCTGATAACCGCGCTGCATACAGCGGGCCTCGCGACCTTGACGCACACGCCGAGCCCAATGAAGTTTCTGAATGAGATACTTGGCCGGCCAAAGAATGAACGCCCGTTCCTGTTATTGGTGGCGGGCTATCCGGCAGAAGACGCAACGGTGCCTGATATCCGGCGCAAGTCGCTCGCTGAGTACAGTTCGTTCGTCGAGAAATAGACTCGCGGCACCTAGCCCGTGTTCTGCAGGGCCTGCGCAATGCCATTGACGCTCGCCAGCAACGCAGCAAAGATGTCCGCGTCTTCGCAATTCGATTTCCGCCAACGTGACAGCAGATCAACCTGCATCAGGCTCATAGGATCGACATAGGGGTTGCGTAGCATGATAGCGCGCTGCAGCGTGATGTCAGCTTCAAGCAAAGACTGGTGTTCCGAAAACTTCAGTACCAGATCTCGTGTCAACTCGAATTCGCTTTGGATAATCGGAAAGAACGTTTCGTGCAGTTCGTCACCCGCCAATTTCGAATAGAGCTCCGCAATACCGAGGTCCGCCTTGGCCAATACCATCTCGGCATCGGCCATTAGCGAGCGGTGAAAATACCACTCTTTGAACATCTCGCCGACTGCGGCGTCGTCGAACTTCTCTAGCGTTTTCTGCAGTCCACTGCCGATGCCATACCATCCGGGCAACACAAAGCGAGCCTGAGTCCACGAAAACACCCAGGGGATTGCTCGCAAATCCTTGATACCGGTTTGCTGTCGTCGTGCCGAGGGTCGCGAGCCGATACGCATTTGTTCAATCAGGTCTATCGGTGTTGCTTTGCGAAAGTACTCGTAAAAATTCGGCGTCTCGTAGACCAGCTCACGGTATGCGCGTCGGCTTTCCTCTGCGAGCACATCCATCATGCCGTGCCACTCGGGACGATCGCTGCCACGGTGTCTCGGCATTGCAGTCGCAAGCGCGACCGAGCCGGTAATCTGTTCCAGCGTGCGCAGCGCGATTCCCCGCAAGCCGTATTTCTCATTGATGATTTCGCCCTGTTCAGTAACACGCAAACGGCCGTTGACGGTGCCCGGCGGCGCGCCCAGAACCGCTACGTGGGTTTTACCGCCACCGCGACTGACAGTGCCGCCGCGGCCATGGAACAGGAGAAGTTCAATGTTCTGAGCTTCGGCCTCCTTCGCGATAACTTCCTGCGCCTTTTGCAGCGCCCATCGGGCTGAAGCGATTCCGGCATCTTTGTTGCTGTCGGAATATCCGATCATGATCATTTGGCGTTTGCTACGCCGTTGCAAATGCTGCACATACAGGTCGATCGACATCAGCGACTGCAGTATGGCCGGTCCCTGGTGCAGATCGTCGACTGTTTCCAGGAGAGGTGCGACATCGAGGGGCACTTCACCGCGCTTGTTATGCAATCCGCCCCACTGCGCAAGCAGCAGAATCGAAAGTACGTCGTCGGCGCCCTGGGTCATGCTGATGATGAAAGGCCCTATGGCTCTCGGACCGTACTTGCGGCGACAAAAGGCGATCGCCTTGAACACGGAGATCGTTTTGCGCGCCTGTGTACTCAGGGTCATCGGCGCATTCTCGCGAGACTCGATCGCGGCGATCAGTCTTTTCGTGCGCTCTTCGGCAGACTTTTCCATCCAGTCTTCGTCGCCCAGACACTCGCCGATCACGCTGCGATGCACCTCGGCGTCCTGCCGCACATCAAGAGTAACCATGTGAAAGCCGAAGGTATTGATACGACGCATCAGGCGCTGAACAGTGAAGAGTCCGGCCTGCGTACCTTTGTGGTTTTCCAGACTTCTGGCGATCAGTCGAATGTCAGAAACAAACTGCTCGACCCTCTCATAGGGGTACACGTCATCGTCGTAGGTTGATTGCAGCCGTTGCTGCACGAGGCGAATAAACACACGGTAAGGCATGTCCCTGTGACGCGCCGGCATTGCGTGGTACACATTCGGGAAAACACCGCGGTAGGTGTCGATTCGGTCCAGCATGGCTTGCCCGAAAGTCGCATGGCCGCTGGATTGACTGAGTTTGGCCCCAATAGCGGCACACTCTTTGTAGTACAGATCGAGGATCAGCGATCGCTGCCGCGCCAGTGTTTCACGAATGGTTTTGGCATTGACGTTGGGGTTGCCGTCCATGTCTCCGCCAACCCAGGAACCGAAGCGCAGCAATATCGGTACATCGATATGTTCACCTTCATCGGCATAAACCCGTTTCACCGCAGTCTCTACGTCTTCATAAAAAGGCGGGATCGTCCTGTACAAAACATCGGTGACAAAAAACAGTACATGCTCGAGTTCGTCAGCTACCGTCATGCGTTCGGACGGGTGCTCATTGGTCTGCCACGCCGTTGTCACCAGGAGTCGAATATTCTGCAGCGCCGCATGAGTTTCCTGTGGCGTCATGGTGGGGTTGAGGAGATCGATCAGGTGCTTAACGATGTTCTGTTCTTTGCGCAGTATCGTGCGACGTGTCGGCTCTGTCGGATGAGCAGTGAAGACAGGCTCGATCATCATCGAGCTCAGTAGTTCTTTCATGCCATCGGCACTCAGTCCTGACGCCTTGAGCTTGATAAAAGCGTCCTCCAGCCCCCCGGGCTGGTAATGAACGACATCGCGCAGATACTCTCGGCGCCGGCGAATTCGATGTACCTTTTCAGCCGTGTTGACCATCTGAAAATAGGTCGCAAAACCTCGAATGACCTGCATCGCCTGATCCGGATCCAGGCGGCCGACGAGATCCGCTAGGCCCTCGCCCGGCGTTTCCTTGCCCTCCCTGCGCCGTATGGCACAAAGGCGTGCGCCTTCGACTATTTCGTAAAGCTCATCGCCGCCTTGCTCGCGAATCAGGTCGCCAACCATTTCACCGAGGATGCGGACATCGTCGGCGAGCGCCTGGTCCTTGTCTTCGAAGGTAATATCCTGACGACGAGGAGATTTGTGAGGCGTGCTAGTCATGATTGCGGCGTCGAGTCTTCAGTCGCGAAAATTTTCATACTGCAGCGGCAGGTCGACATCAACTTCCTTGAGCAGCGCGATGACGCTTTGCAGGTCGTCGCGCTTCTTTCCCGTAACGCGCAGTTTGTCACCCTGAATGGCCGTCTGAACTTTCAGTTTTGCCGCCTTGATCTCCTTCACCAGTTTACGTGCGTGATCGGCGTCGATGCCGCGACGCAGAACAATTTTTTGACGAACGCCGGTTCCCGCCTTCTCGACACTCTGTGGATCCAGGCAGGAGATGTTGATGCCGCGTTTGGAAATCTTCTGGTAGAGGATGTCACGCATTTGCTGCAGCTGAAAATCGGACTGTGTGTTAAGCGTGATCACCTGCTCTTCAAGCTCAAACTTTGAGTCTGTACCCTTAAAGTCAAAACGGGTGTTGACCTCGCGATTGGCCTGGTCGACCCCGTTGCTGGCCTCATGCGTATCGAAGTCACTGACAACGTCAAAAGATGGCATATCGAATCCTGTGTTGGTGGTGAGTGGAAAGGTACACCTGCCAAGGGTCACGCACCAGCGCCGGGCCATGCCGCGGTTGGATATCTCCACACCTTGCCAAGTAAAACCGGCAGCCGGATTACGCGCCCTGTATCAAGATAGCGAAATGTTTCTCGTCATGGAATCCGCTGTTGTTACGTCGCCCTGCCCGCTGCTGGCGGCGGAGGTGGCCAACGAGTTTTCGCCGAGAGTCTGCATGCAGGTGCCCACGCATTCAGCGTGGATACCCCTGGAAGTGGACCTGGCGGCCTACACGGACGAGGCAGGGGTACTGTCGATGGCCGAGCTGGAAGCGGCACTGCTGGCTGCCGTCGATGATGGCGACAGGCTGCACGACCTGACGGATTGGAGCGAGCCGCTGGTCGAGTACGACAGCTGGCTTAATCGCCGCCTTGCGATAGCACTGCGAGGTTGGGGCGATGTCGTTAAGCGACGCGGCGCCGACCCTGCGGCACTGCAAACACTTCGCGATATGGAGCAGCTCGCGGAATGGGTCTGTGGAACCCTGCACCGACGTTCGCAACACCTGGCGAAACTGAATAGCTGGTGCCCGGCGCTCGATGAAGCGGGCGCCGAGCTCATGAAAAGGGAGCGCTCCAACGTGTGGAGCCGCCGCTGGAAGAAGGCCATCCAGGCCGTAGCGGTGCGTCACCGCAACCTTACAACGATATCGCCCTGGGACGTTTTTCCGCGCGGCACGCCGGCAGACCTACGCTACGCAAATCTATTGCCGCTAATGCGGTTTGCGGATTCCATGTCTTTTCAGCGGGAGACCAGCATCGCGCACTGGAATGTCAGTGACTTCAAGGGTTTTTACGAGCGTGTCGCAGCGATCTTGCGCGCCGGTCACGGCGCCGGGCTCATTGCGAAACAGGTGTGAACTAGTATACGGTTTACGCCCGCGGCGATATCACGCCAGGATCTGAAGTGAGCTCCCTCCTTTGCAAGCAATTACACCTGATGTTCACGGACTAGCCGTACTCATTCTGACAGTGGTCGCGCTGATTCTGTTTACGCGCGACAACATCCCGTTGGAGTCGTCATCGCTTGCTGTTCTGATAATCCTGGTCGCCGGATTTCAGATATTCCCCTACGAAAGGGGCGGCGAAATAATGGTTGCGCCGATCGACTTCTTTGCCGGCTTTGGTAACGAAGCATTGATCGCGATCTGTGCGCTGATGATGGTTGGCAAGTCGCTGGAAACTACCGGCGCACTGCAGCCACTGGCAAATGTTGTGAGCAAAGCGTGGGCGACGGCGCCGGTGTTGGCGCTTGCGACCACGCTCGTCGCTGGTGCAGTACTCAGTGCATTCATGAACAACACACCGATAGTCGTGTTGCTCATGCCGATACTGGTGGGCGCATCGTTGCGCGCGAAATTTCCGGTGTCGGGTGTAATGCTCCCCATGGGTCTCGCCACCATCGTCGGCGGTATGTCTACGACAATAGGCACGTCGACGAACCTGCTGGTCGTCGGCATAGCGAACGATATGGGCATGCACCAGTTCAGCATGTTCGAGTGGGTGCTGCCGGTGGCTATCGTCGGGGGCTTCGCGCTGGTGTTCCTTTGGCTGGTCGCACCGAGACTGTTACCGGATCGTACGCCGCCGATGGGCGACACGTCGCCGCGAATTTTTAGTGGGCAGTTGCATGTAAAGGAAGGCGGCTTCGCCGATGGCAGTACATTGTCCGAGGTACTGGCAAAAGCCGACGGAAATTTGCGGATCGAAAAAATCCAGCGCTCGGAGACCTTGTTTGTAGCCAAGCTGCCGTCGGTGACGATCATGCCCGGTGACCGGCTGTTCGTTAAAGACTCGCCTGAGAACCTCAAGCATTACGAGCAGCTATTGGGCGCGACCTTGTACAGCATGACCGACAACGAGCGCCCGGTAGACGAAGAAACACCGCTGACGGCCGAGGGACAGCACCTCGCCGAGGTCGTCGTTACCCGTGGATCGCCATTGCATTTGAGGAACCTCGCGGCGGCCCGATTCAGTGCCAGCTACCACCTCGTGCCGCTGGCCCTGCACCGGGCGCGTGCGGAAAGCGCCCAGGTCACCGGGGACCTGAACCAGATTCTGCTTCGCGCCGGTGATGTGTTGCTGGTGCAAGGTACCGCGGAGGCAATCGCAAACCTCAAAGACAGCGGCACGATGCTGGTTCTCGACGGCACGACGACGTTGCCGAAAACGCATCATGCCAAGCGAGCGCTATTCATCATGGGCGGCGTCATTTTTACTGCGGCTACCGGCATGCTGCCAATATCGGTCAGTGCGCTGGTGGGTCTCGGTCTGATGCTGGCGACCGGATGTCTTGCCTGGCGAGACGCGGCGAACGCTATGTCGATACCGGTAGTCATGATTATTGTGACTGCGCTTGCGCTGGGTAAGGCGCTGGTCGGTACCGGCATGGCGGACTACATCGCATTCAGTTTTGTCGGTATTGCCTCGGGTCTGCCAGCGCCGATCATTCTCAGCGCCTTCATGTTGCTGATGACCGTGATGACCAACATTGTGTCAAACAACGCGGCGGCGGCTATCGGCACACCGATTGCGGTCAGTATTGCCCATCAGCTCGGCGTCAGCGCTGAACCGTTCATTCTCGCCGTATTGTTCGGCGCAAACATGAGTTTCGCGACGCCTTATGGGTATCAGACCAATCTGCTCATCATGACGGCGGGTGGCTATAAAGCCTCCGACTTCCTGCGTGTCGGTATTCCGCTGACGATCATCATGTGGCTGGGCTTTTCGCTGGTATTGCCCATGTTGTATCAGTTGTAACTGTTGCGAGGCTTGACGCTCGCGGGAGTGCCGGTGATACTGCGCTGCATGTACACATCGATCATGAATTTGCGAATCATCAACAGCTGGTGGTGGAAGCCTGCAACAGAGGGGGCTGCTGGCTGATCAATCGCTGAGCAACTAAATATCGAAGCCCATCTCTGCCGCAATCAGGGATGGGCTTTTTTCATGGGCAATACCTTATGCAAGCACCATTCGACATCGTCGCCGATCTGGATACGCCGGTTTCGGCCTATCTCAAGCTGGCGTCGCTCAGGCCGCGCTTTCTCCTCGAAAGCGTGGAGGGTGGTGAACGGCTGGCACGCTATTCCTTTCTTGGCTTTGGTGATGCGGTCGAAATTCGCATGGACCAGGATTCGCTGCGTATCGATGGCAAGCAAGAGGCGCGGCCGTCGAACAGGGAGCAGTACCTCGATGCTTTGCGTCGCGCACTTGAGATAGCACCGCGACCGCAGCCTGACGACGGTTTGCCGTTTGCCGGCGGCCTGGTGGGTGTTTCCGGCTACGACGTCGTAAGGCTGTTCGAAAACCGGCCGGTCGATACAGAGAAACAAGCCGGCATTCCGGATGCCGCGTTTGTGGCGCCGAGTTCCTTGCTCGTGTTCGATCACCTGACGCGCCGGGTTGCACTGTTGCACGACGGCCCGGAAGCGAGGCGGCAGCAACTCAGAGCGGAGGTCATTCATCTGCTCCGCGGTGCAGTGCCGGCGGCTCCCCAGAAAGTTTCGATCTCGCCTGCCGAGGCGAGCATGACCGAGGCGGAATTCTCTGCGCGCGTCGCGGCCTGCAAGGAACATATTGCTGCGGGCGACATTTACCAGATCGTGCTGTCCGTGTTGTTCCGGGGCAAGACCAACGTGCCGCCGTTCGAGGTCTACCGTGCCCTGCGATTGCTAAACCCGTCGCCGTATATGTTCTATTTCGACTTCGATGATATGCAGGTCGTCGGTTCGTCGCCGGAGGCGCTGGTCAAACTGAACGGCAGCAAGGCGACGTTGCGACCAATTGCCGGCACGCTGCCTCGCGGGGCAACAAACGAAGAAGACCTGGCCAATGAAGAAAAGCTGCTCGCGGATCCGAAAGAAGCCGCCGAGCACGTCATGTTGGTCGACCTGGCCCGCAATGACCTCGGGCGCGTGGCGAAAGCAGGAACGGTGCGGGTAGAGCCGTACCGCGCGATCGAGCGCTACAGTCACGTAATGCACATCGTGAGTGGTGTTGAGGGTGAACTCGCTGCAGGGTTTGACCAGTTTGATTTGTTCGCTGCAAGTTTTCCGGCGGGCACGCTGGTTGGCGCGCCGAAAGTCCGGGCGATGCAGATTATCGAGGACATGGAACAGGTGGGCCGCGGCCTGTATGCCGGGACCGCGGGGTATTTTGGTCTGAGTGGCGACATGGATCAGGCCATCACGATACGCACGCTGGTGTTTGCCGGCGGCGAGTACAGTTTTCAGGCGGGCGCCGGTATCGTTGCCGATTCCGTACCGGCGAAGGAATACCAGGAAGTGCTGGCAAAGAGCGCGATACTAAGACGAGCCCTCGAAATCGCCGAGGCGGGATTGTAATGGCTACAAATACTTTCGCTCACGTGCGTATGCTGTTGATCGACAACTACGATTCGTTCACTTACAACCTCGTGCAGGCATTCGCTGCCCACGGTGCTGACGTGATGGTGTATCGCAACGACCGCATCACGGTAGCAGAGGGACTCGCTCTCAAGCCGACGCACCTCGTGATTTCGCCGGGACCGGGTCGCCCTGACGATGCCGGTGTGTCGCTGGACATGATTGCCGCATTTGCCGGTGTAGCACCGGTGCTCGGTGTTTGCCTCGGACATCAAAGCATTGTGCAGCAACAGGGCGGTGAGATTGTACGGGCGGAGCGCCTGATGCACGGCAAAACCTCGTCGATCAAACACGACGGCAAAAGCTTGTTCAAAGGTATCTCGCAGCCATTCGTGGTGGGTCGCTATCACTCGCTCTGTGCCAAAAACGATTCGCTACCCGAGTCACTCGAGATTACGGCGACGACCGATGACGGTGTGATCATGGGTGTGCGCCACAAGACCTTGCAGATTGAAGGTGTGCAGTTTCATCCGGAAAGCGTCCTCACGCCCGAAGGCGAAACGCTGATGACCAACTTCATGCGCATGGGGGGCGAATGAGCAAGCAATACAGCGCGCTGCTCGACAGCCTGCTCAACGGTGTTGCACTGACCGAAAAGCAGGCTCATGAGCTGATGCACAAACTGGCAGGCGGCGAGTTGGCACCAGCGCTTGCCGGTGCGCTACTCGCAGGCTTGCGTGCGAAGGGCGAAACGGCGGATGAGATTCGAGGTTTTGCAACAGCCATGCGTGAACTCGCCGTGCACCCGGTGATTCCGGACGGAGCGCCCACCGTCGACACGGTGGGTACCGGCGGCGACGGTTCCGGCAGTCTAAACCTGTCCACGGGCACGGGATTGCTGGCGGCGGCTTGCGGCTCGCGCGTGGTCAAGCACGGTAATCGCTCGGTATCGAGCCGTTCCGGCAGCGCCGACATGCTGGAAAGCCTCGGCATGCCTTTGCCGCTGCATGAAGAGCAGGCGGTGGCCTGTCTTGCAGCAACCAACTTTACCTTTCTGTTCGCACCTGCATACCACCCGGCAATGAAAGCCGTGGTGCCGATTCGCGGGGCGCTATCGGTTCGCACAGTCTTTAACGTACTGGGTCCGCTGACGAATCCGGCGGCGCCTCCGTTCCAGCTGATTGGCGCCTACAGCCAGCCAGCCGCCAAGCTGATGGCCGACACCCTGTCAGGCATGCCGCTGGAGCGCGCTTTCGTCGTCCACGGCGAACCGGGTTGGGACGAAGCCACACCGGCTGGCGATTTTTGGCTGTACGACGTAACGCCGGGAAAGGTTGCCGAAAGCAAACGCAGTCCTGAGGACTATGGTCTCGCACGTTGCGCGGCCGAGGAACTTGCGGGTGGCGATGCCGAGCACAACGCCCGCGAACTTGTGCGCGTATTCACGGGCGAGGACCAGGGCGCGCATCGCGATGCGCTGCTCATGGGAACGTCGCTGGTTCTTGAAGTGCAGGGCACAGCAAAGAATGCAAAGGACGGCGTGGCGCAGGCAGCGGCGGCCATTGATGATGGCCGGGCCGGAGCCTTCCTCGCCGCTTTGCGCGAGCACTTTAAACGGCAATGAGTGACTTCCTCAGGAATATGGCGACGCTGAGCGCGGAACGGGCAGCTGCGGTGCCGGCTGAGTTCGCCTCTGCGGATTTTGATAAACCGCTAGTGCCATTAACGCTGAGCGGTTTCGATGTGATCGCCGAAATCAAGAATTGTTCGCCGGCAGAGGGCACCCTGAATAACGATGCCAGTGACCTGGTTACCCGGGCAGCTGCCTACACAGCAGGAGGCGCGGCAGCGATTTCGGTCCTGACGGAGCCGAGCCGCTTTGCGGGGCAACTTGAACACCTCACGGCTGTGGCCGCTGCAGTTCCGGCCACGCCCGTCATGCGCAAGGACTTTCTTGTTGATGCCGTACAGATACCCGAGGCTCGCAAAGCCGGGGCTAGCGGTGTGTTGTTGATAACGACGATGTTGAGTGACAGTACCCTGCGCGAGATGCTCGACCGCGCCTGGGAACTTGGCTTGTTCGTATTGCTGGAAGCTTTCGACGAAGGCGACCTGCGGCGTACGTCCGCCTTGCTCAAGAATCCGGAAGAGCAGGACAAGGCCGCCGCTGGGCAACTGCTCATAGGTGTCAACACCAGGAACTTGAGAACGCTGGCTGTCGATGCAGATCGACTGCAAAAGCTCGCGCCATTACTTCCCCAAGCGACCGGTGTCGCCGAAAGCGGTTTAAAGGTGGCCGATGATGCGGCGCGTGTTGCCGGTTGGGGCTATCGCATGGCATTGGTGGGTACTGCTTTGATGAAGAGTGGCGATCCTGCGGCGCTGATCCAGGCCATGCGTACTGCAGGAGCCACAGCGTGTTCGTGAAAATTTGTGGCCTCTGCAAAACCGAAGAGGTGCAAGCGGCGATCGCCGCGGGTGCCGATGCAGTCGGCTTTGTCTTTGCGAAATCCGTGCGCCGGGTTAGTGCAGCGACCGCCGCGGCAATCAGCGCGGATGTGCCCGCTCACATCAGGCGCGTTGCTGTGATGATGCATCCGGCCAACGAGGACTGGCTGGCAGTCCTGCAGGCATTCAACCCGGACGCTTTGCAGACGGACGCTGCAGACTTCGCGGCACTTGATGTACCAGCGTCCGTTGAGCAATGGCCCGTCTATCGCGAGGGCGGGACAGAACCGGACGCACACGGCACCTACGTGTACGAGGGCAGGACCAGCGGCCAGGGAAAGACGGTTGACTGGTCGCGAGCGGCAAAGCTTGCAGGCAACGGCAGCATGATCCTGGCGGGCGGCTTGGCGGCAGCAAATGTTGCAGCGGCGATCGCTACGGTTAGACCGTATGGCGTGGACGTTTCCAGCGCGGTTGAATCCTCGCCAGGACAAAAGGACTCACGATTGATCGAAGAATTCATTACAGCAGTGCGAGCTGCGGAGAAGAACCTATGAGCACATTGTTCGCAGCTGACGAGGCGAAGCGACTACTCGATGCGGCCATCAAAGGCGAGATGCCGGACGCGCGTGGACGCTTCGGCCCCTTTGGCGGTCGTTACGTGCCGGAGACGCTGGTACCCGCGTTCGATCGGCTGGAAGCCGGCGTAAAAGAACACCTGCATTCGCCTGAGTTTCAGGCAGAGTTTCAAAAAGAACTCCGCGAGTGGGTCGGTCGCCCGACAGCACTAACGTTCGCTCCGCAACTCAGCAAGAACTGGGGCGCCGAGGTCTGGATCAAGCGCGAAGATCTTGCACACACCGGCGCGCACAAAATTAACAACGCGATTGGCCAGGCCTTGCTCGCGAAACGCCTCGGTGCGAAACGCGTTATCGCAGAAACCGGCGCCGGGCAGCATGGCGTTGCTTCGGCAGCGGCCTGTGCGCGCGTTGGATTACCCTGCAGTGTCTACATGGGCGCCGTGGATATGGAGCGCCAGGCGCCTAATGTCGATCGCATGCGAAGACTGGGCGCAGAAGTTGTTGCCGTGGAAACCGGTGACAAAACACTGCGTGCCGCGATCGACGAGGCAATGCGCGAGTGGGTAACCGACCCTAACGGAATTTACTACCTGTTGGGCTCGGCCGTCGGCGCACATCCTTATCCTTACCTGGTTCGGGAATTGCAGGCTGTTATCGGCCAGGAAGCAAGGCAGCAAATGCTGGACCAGGCAGGCGGTCTACCGGACGTTGCCTTCGCCTGCGTCGGCGGCGGCTCGAACGCGATCGGGTTGTTCTATCCATTGTTGGCAGACGACATAGAGCTGATCGGTGTCGAGGCCGGTGGCATAGGCGATGGCCTGGGTGAGAATGCAGCGACGCTCGCGACCGGAACGCCCGGTGTGCTGCAAGGTGCGTACACCATTATTCTTCAGGACGATGACGGACAAGTGCAGGAGACACAGTCGATATCTGCGGGTCTCGACTATTCCGGCGTGGGACCCGAGCACGCCCTGTTACAGGCTACCGGCAGAGTGAAATACATTTCGGCACGCGATGGTGACGCACTCGAAGCACTCGAAGAATTGTGCGCAAGCGAGGGCATACTGACCGCGCTCGAAACGGCGCACGCTTACGCAGCAGCTCGTGCCTACGCAAAACAAAATCCGGGAAAACGAATTCTCATAGGTAACTCTGGCCGTGGTGATAAAGACATGCCGACACTGACACAACTTCCCGCAAGGACCCGCCGTCATGCAAGCACATGAGCGATTGAGTGCGGCAATTGCAGCCGCAAATGAGAAGAAACGCACGGCGTTGGTACCGTTTATCACGGCCGGCTATCCGGAACCGAAGGATTTCATTGCAACCCTGAAGGCGGTTGCCTCGGTGGGTGATGTGGTCGAGCTCGGCATTCCTTTTTCGGACCCGATGGCCGACGGCATGACGATCCAGCGTTCGAGCTTTATCGCCCTGCAAAAGGGCGTCAGCCTCAAATGGATATTTGAGCAGCTGGATACCGCGAGCAAGGACATCGATGTGCCGCTCGTCATGATGTCCTACCTGAATCCCCTGCTGGCATTCGGCTACGATGCCCTTGCCGAACGCGCACTGGCCGCCGGTGTGTGTGGCTTTATCGTTCCCGATCTGCCGTTCGAGGAAAGCGCCGACCTGCGTACGGCATTGGAAGCGAAAGGACTCGGACTGATTCAATTGGTCACGCCGGCTACACCGGATGCGCGCTTGAAAAAGTTGTGCGATGCGTCGCGTGGATTTGTTTATGCGGTCACGATAACCGGCATCACCGGCGGTGGCGCGGGACTGCCTGCAGACCTGACGGACTACCTCGCCAAGGTTACGTCGTACTCGAAAATTCCGGTTTGTGCAGGCTTCGGGATTCGGGTCGCTGCAGATGTTGCGGCAGTCGGTAAACACGCGTCCGGAGCGATCGTGGGTTCAGCGCTGGTGGAGGTTCTTGAGCGCGGCGAAGATCCACAGCGTTTTCTGAACTCTCTGCTCGGTCAGTAGAGCTAAGGCATTCCGCGCGCGAGCAGCGACGTCCCCGCAATTTCGGAGCGCAATATTGCCGCAATTTTTTCCGGCTGCATCGGACGGCTGATCAGAAAGCCCTGCGCGAGATTGCAGTTGCAGCTCTTCAGAAACTCGAGTTGCCTGACGGTTTCAACGCCTTCCGCCGTGACTTCGATGTCCAGACCCTGCGCCATGGCAATCGCGGCACGCACGATACGCTGATGGCTGTTGTTTTCCTCGACATCGGTAATAAGCGCCTGATCGAGGACGAAGCTGTCGATGAAACCGCTGTCGATGGACTCGAACGAGACGTCGCGTGTGCCGAAGTGATCCAGTGACAGCCTGACGCCCAGCTTGCGCAGTTGCCGTAGTACTTCACGCTCCGTTTCGCGCTGTTGCACGAGGTCGCCGTCGCAAACCTCCAGCTCGACACATCCGGGGTCCAGTGCAGTGTCAGCGAGTGTTTTCGACACAACGTTGACCAGCCGTTGGTGTATCAGTTGCTGCGGCGAAAGATTGATCGCAATCGACAGGTCCGGAAGCTCGAAGCGCCGTTGCCAGGCGGCAAGTTGCCGGCAGGCCGTCGCAATAACCCATTCGCCCGCGGAGTGTATGAGCCCGCTGCTTTCGAGTATGGGCAGGAAGCGAGCCGGTGGCAGAAGCCCGAATCGCGGGTGTTGCCAGCGCAGCAAGGCCTCGAGCCCAATTAGTCGATTGCTCGTCAGGTCTATGCGCGGCTGGTAATGCAGCACCAACTCATTGCGTACCAGAGCGTGCCGCAAGCCGGCCTCGAGCTCCTCGCGTTGCGCAAGTTTGGTATTCAACGCATTTGAGAAATACTGGAACCGACCACCGCCGCGCTTCTTGGCCTCGAACATTGCAATGTCAGCAGCCTTGATGAGTTTCTCGGCGGTTTCACCAGAGTCCGGGTACATCGCGATACCAATACTCGGTGTCGCGTAAACTTCACTGCTGCCGATCTCGTATTTTTCGGAGAGTACCAACAACAGTTTCTGCGCAGCGGCGGCCGCATTTGCAGCCTCGCCGAAGTCTTCCAGGCAAACAACGAACTCGTCACCGCCCCAGCGCCCACTGAAGTCGCCAACGCGAATATTGGACTGCAAGCGACTCGCTACCTGGCGCAGCAGGGCATCACCGGCATCGTGACCAAGCGTGTCGTTAATTGATTTGAAGCGATCGAGGTCTACGAACAGCGCAGCAAGCGGCGCCGACTTCCGTTCGCTACGACCGATTGCCCGGGTCAGTTGCTCAGTGAACAGGGCGCGGTTCGCGAGACCGGTGAGTTCATCAAACTGTGCACGCTTTTCAAGCTCGGTCGTTCTGCGCCGCGATTCGGTGACGTCGCGAAAGGTGATAACCCCGCCGATGAGTTCGCGATTGCCGTCGTACAGGCCCTGGCCGTTAATGCTGAGGGCGATATCCGGCTGTTGCGGCGTGCGATAAACAGCCACCTGGTTGGAGAACTTCTCGCCCATGCGCGCGCGCATCAGTGGCAGGTCGGCGGAGTTGCGATAGCCGTTACCATTCTCGTCAACACAGCAAAAAGTCTGTTCCCAGGTTGGATCCGGTTGCGACCGCGGATTCATACCCAGCACACTGCGTGCCGCGGGATTGATGTCAAGAACATGGCCGGCACTGTCGACCACGATCACGCCGTCATTGATGTTCTTGAGTATGGACAGGACCGAGACGTCGGTGCTCGACATGCGCGACTGCATGCGACTGCGCTTCACAGCATGGTCAAAAGCGGCTTCCTGCGCCTCAACCGAGATGTCGTCGATGCAAATGTACGACTGAGCGCCCGCCCGTACTGCCGCAATACCGCGATGCTCGTGTTCTCTTTGCGTTAAGGCGATCACCGGGTAAGGCGCGAGGCTGGCAACCAGGTCCGCCAGCGAGCGGCCGGCCTGCGCGATCATCGGGCCGGCCTCCAGTAGCACCAGGTCAACGACGTAAGAAGCATCGGCCGGAAGCTCGAGCGACTTGGATCGCGTGAGGTAGGTGCAGCAGCCAAGAGTTTCAAGTTCGGCGAGATAAGCGGAAGCAAATTCACCGCGGCCCAGATAGAGGATGGAGTGCCCGGACATCAGAGTTCTGCCATCGGATGAGCTTCAGCGAGTGTCATGAGACGGAATCATATGTAAAGACAGGCGCTTACGCCACCTTTTGCGCGCCAAAACGGCGCAGATTCAAACCATTCCGTGGAACCGGGCATCCAATTGACAGTAGATACGGAGAATCACGCTTTGGCAGCTCTTTTGACATCGGAAAGCAGCGACTATAGTCACAACATGGCAACCGCTGGCACCGATACACACACAGACGAAAGGGCATTGATCCGGAAGGCGCAACGCAACGATGCTCGAGCATTTGAAGCTTTGTACCGGCTGCACATCGACAAAGTGTATGGAATTTGTTTGCGCATGACCGGGAACGTAAGTGAGGCGGAAGACTGTGCGCAGGAAGCATTCATTCAGGCCTGGAATCAGCTGGAAAAGTTTCGTGGTGACAGCGCTTTCTCAACCTGGTTGCACCGTATAGCCGTCAACTCGGTGCTGGGCCGGATGCGCAAGTCGAAACGAGAGCACGACCGGATAATGGCGGTGGCCGAGATTGATCGACCGACCCTGGAAACCGGCGACACGGGTGAATTAAGGGACCTGTCGGAAGCGGTAGACCGACTTCCGGAGGGCGCGCGAAATGTCTTTGTGTTGCACGCCATATATGGCTACAGCCACGAAGAGGCCGGTGACATGCTGGGAATTGCGATCGGAACCAGCAAGGCACAGTTGCACAGAGCGAAGCTACTGCTGGTGCAGCAACTGAAGCAACAAGGATTTGAGCAATGAAAGACGACGAATTGATGAGCGCCGCAGCGCAGCTGCGCAAGAAGATCAAGCCAGAGCGCGACCTGTGGCAGGGCATTAGCAATGCCATCGAAAAGCCAGAACCGCGGCGCTGGACACCGATGCTGGCTCAGGCCGCTGCGGTCGTGCTGCTGGTCGGCGCATCATCGGGGGTGACCTACATGATGACGAAAGACAACAGCCCGGGCACGGTCGTTGCGTCACCCGATATGATTTTTGAACAGGCCTCTTTCGGTAATCGCTACAACCTGGGGCCCGGCTTTCAGGACGCACGCAATCTCCTGGTTACGGATCTTGAAGTGGAGATGGAGCGTTTGTCGCCGGAGTCGAGAGCGACCATCGAAGAAAACCTGACCTTGATGCACCGCGCGATTAACGAAATGAACACGGCGCTCGAGAAAGACCCCGAGAACACAGTACTGCAGGAGCGCTTGCTGCGTGCTTATCGCGAAGAGCTCGCTCTACTGCAGCGCGTAGGCCGGCTGACACGAAACGTAATGTTAAGAAACGATATCTAGTTGGCGCATTGCTAACAGATGAGCAAGTGAGAATATGATGAAAAACTTAGTAACAACAATCCTGGCCTGCTTGCTGACGCTCACCGCGTTTGCCGATGAAGAAGTCGAGCGTAGCCTTGGTGCAGCAGCGGACGGCCATATCGATGTTTCCAATATCGCGGGTTCGGTACTGGTAAATGGCTGGAACAGAAACACGGTAGAGGTAACCGGGACACTGGGGCGGAATGTTGAGGAACTCGTTTTTGAGCGTGACGGCGATACCATCAATATCAAAGTCAAAGTGCCGAAGAGTTCGGGGCGCGGCATCGAAAGTGACTTGCGTATCAGTGTGCCAAGGAACAGTTCGTTAGATATAGGCACGGTGAGCGCGGATATCGACGTATCGGATGTCAGCGGCGAGCAAAGCCTGCATTCGGTCAGTGGTGATATTGAGACCGAATACACCGGCGCGGAGCTGTCGGCCGAATCTGTAAGCGGCGATGTTGAGATTTCCGGTAACCGAGTCGAAGGCGAAGTCGTTGCCTCGACGGTATCGGGCGACGTTACCTTGTTTCGCGTTTCCGGAAACGTAGAGGCCGAGTCAGTCAGCGGGTCCGTAGTTGTGGACGAGGGCTCATTCGAGCGCGCCGAGCTCGGTACCGTCAACGGCGAGATTGTCTTTCAGGGTGAGCTGCAAAAGGGCGGTCGCCTGACTATTGATACGGTGAACGGCGGCGTTGATGTGGACTTTGTTGGCACCGTATCGGCGAAATTCGAGATTGATACCCTTAATGGCGGAATTCGCAATTGCTTCGGACCGAAGGCGGAGCGCACAAGCAAGTATGCGCCGGGCTGGGAGCTGGAATTTACCGAGGGCAGTGGCGATGGCCGGGTGGAGATATCGACCATGAACGGTGGTGTGCGGCTGTGTAAGAAGTAACAAACTCCCAAAAAAGACCGGGACTACAGTCGGATTGCCTGCGCAGTCCGGCTTTTTTTACGCCCGATTTTGATACCCTAGGCGACCTGTTAGTGAGGTGTCAGTATGGGTCGCGTAGCAAAGGTTTTACTCTGGTTGGTAGGTGGTTTTGTTGCCGTGTTTGCGGTGGCGGCGGTCGCTGTATACCTGTTTTTTGATCCCAACGATTTTCGTGAAGAAATCTCGAGTTCGGTAAAGAACCAGACCGGGCGCGACCTGAGCATCGAAGGCGATATTTCGCTGCAGCTGTTCCCGTGGCTGGCGGTCGAAGTCGGCAAGGCCAGCCTCGGCAATGCGCCGGGCTTTGGTAATGAGCCGATGGCGAGTTTCGAGAAAGCGAGCTTCAGCGTCCGGTTGGTGCCCGCCATATTGCGCCAGGAGATCGTCGTTGGTGCCGCGGATATCGAGGCATTGCGACTGAATCTCATGGTAGATGGTCGCGGTCGCAGCAACTGGTCGGACCTGGTTGAGGATGAATCGATCGATGCGACGGACGAGCCGGCGGCAGCAGCCAGCGGCAGCATCGACATTAACGCCATAAGAATCATTGACGCCATGATTCGCTATACGGATGCAGAGGCGGGTGAGTCGATGACACTCGACGGCGTAAATCTTCGTCTCGGCCGGGTACAGAGTGACGGCTCCGCCGTACCGCTCAGTGCCGAGCTGCAGTTTGATATACAACCGAATGGATTAAGCGGAAACCTGGCTCTGGAGACAAAAGTCTCGTTCGCAGTGGCGAGTGGCGTGTTGCGACTTGACGAATTATCAGTCGAGGGTGCGATTGAAGGTCTCGCGTCAATCCCAACGAAACTCAGTGTTTCGACGGACGGTATTGAAGTCCTTACGAACGACTCACGGGTATCCATGCAAACGCTGGATCTGGCAGTGCTCGATATGCACATCGTTGCGGATGTTCAGCCGTTCTCCTACGAGAACAACATCACACCGAAAGCGACGATTGCAATTGATGCGTTTTCTCCGCGCACATTGATGCAGCTGTTTGACGTTGCGCCGCCGGAGACCGCAGATCCATCTGCTCTAAGTCGCGTTATTGTCAATGCGACGGCTGAGATGACAGTGACAGCGATCGAGCTGACTGCCATGACGGTCAAGCTGGATGACACGACGTTCAAAGGCGCATTGTCTGTGCCCAGCAGCGCAACGGGCGCGTACCAGTTTGAGTTGACTGGAGACTCGATAGACCTGGCGCGCTACATGGAGCCAACCGATGGCAACGCGAGTGTTGCGGAGACCGATACGGTGCCGGTGGAGATCCCGGTCGATATCATCAAACCACTCAATGCGCGCGGCAAACTGCAGCTGACGAAAGCGTCATTAGGCAACATTGTCTTCGAGAATATCGATGTTGGCCTCAACTCCAACAACGGCCGGATGCGAGTTTTTCCCATATCGTCGGAATTCTTTGGTGGCACCTATTCGGGCGATGTCCGCATTGATGTTGCGGGTGCGGTACCGGTGTTGTCGATGAACGAAAAAATAGCGGACGTTGATCTCGCGCGGTTGACGAAAGCGATGTTTGACCTGGAAAACGTAACCGGCACAATTAAGGGCAGCTTCAATCTGTCCGGTAAAGGTGCGGACGTTGCCGCAATCCAACGCAATCTCGCGGGCGATCTGTCGATGGAACTGATGGATGGCTCGTACACCGGGACCGATATCTGGTACGAGATTCGCCGGGCAAGAGCCGTGCTGAAAGGTGGCGAGCCGCCGACCGCGGTGTTGCCAGCGAAGACGGATTTCAGTGCTGTACGAATGACCGGTGTCGTGACCGACGGCATCATGCGGAGCGATGACCTGTTCGCCGAACTGCCGTTCATGCAGCTGACGGGGGGCGGGAAAGTCGATATTCCTGCGGCCACGATCGACTATGGTTTGACGGCAAAGATTTTCGATCGCCCGGAGCTCATGAAGAATGCTACGCCGGAAGAGTTAGCTGAGTTTACCCAGGCCGTGATACCGCTGAAGGTAACGGGTCCGCTCGAGTCGCCCAGCGTCAAGCCTGACCTTGAGAAGCTGTTGCGCAAGAAGGTGGAGGACAAACTCGAGGAAAAACTTAAAGACAAACTGAAAGGGTTGTTCGATTGAGAAATTACCGACGCTTCTTTTGCAGTCTGCTGCTGGGATTGTCACCCGCCGCATATTCGGCGGACATCCTGAGCGTGGAAGTTGAGAGCGACGAAGGCACCTACACACTGAATTCCGAAGTCTGGTTTGATGCCAGCATCGACCAGATATTCGCGGTGTATCGACACTGGGAATATTCAACAAAGTTTTCGAGCGCAATTGTCGAGGCCCGGGATTTGCCATCCGACGAACAGGGCCGCGCACAGTTCTACATTCGAAACAGAGGCTGCGTGCTTTTCTTTTGTCAGTCGTTTGAGCGTCAGGGTTATCTCGAGGCCGAAGGCAACACTGAGCTGCGTGCGTATGCTGACCCGGAGATCAGCGACTTTTATCACAGCAATGAAAGCTGGCGATTTATGGAGCGGGACGGTGGCACGGTCGTTACCTACGATCTGTCGATGGCACCGAAATTCTGGATACCACCCGGCATCGGTCCGTACCTGATCAAGCGCAAACTGAAGAAAAACGGCGATGAAGCTGTCGATCGCATCGAGCTTATTGCACAGGGAATTGCTGGTGAGTGACTTTGCCACGCGATTGCTCGAGTGGTTTGAGGGGCATGGGCGAAAGGATTTGCCCTGGCAACAGGACGTCACTGCGTATCGCGTCTGGGTATCTGAAATCATGCTGCAGCAGACGCAGGTACTAACGGTCATTCCCTATTTCAATCAGTTCATTAAACGCTTTCCCGACCTTGCAACGCTCGCCGCCGCACATCAGGACGAGGTACTCGCTCACTGGTCCGGACTTGGTTACTACGCGAGAGCCCGCAATCTGCATAAAGCGGCGCAAGTTGTGCGCGACGAATTTGCAGGCACGTTTCCGACTACTCTTGAAGCAGTCATGACGCTCCCTGGCATCGGACGATCGACGGCTGGTGCGATCTTGTCGCTGGCCTTTGGTCAGCGGCACGCAATTCTTGACGGCAATGTGAAGCGCGTACTCGCACGACACGCCGCGATCGCGGGTTGGCCCGGGACGACGGGCGTAGCGCATGAACTCTGGTGCATCGCCGAACAACATACGCCGCAACAGCAGGTGGCGAATTACACGCAGGCGATCATGGATCTCGGCGCGACTCTGTGTACGCGCAGCAATCCGTCGTGTTCGCGCTGTCCGGTCAGCGAAGACTGTGCGGCGTTGCGGGCGAGCGAAGTTGAAGCTTATCCGGCGCGAAAACCCAGGGCGGCCAAACCGCTGCGCACGACAACGATGATCCTCGCGAATGTGAGTGGTCAGGTTTATCTTGAGCGTCGGCCCGAGGCCGGAATCTGGGGCGGACTTTGGAGTTTCCCGGAACCGGGCGAGCGTTCCGTAGTCGAGTGGTGCGAGGACGTTCTCGGTACTGCTGCCGAGGAGGCGCAGTCCTGGGATATCCTGCGGCACAGCTTCAGTCATTACGACCTCGATATTCAGCCGATCGTAGTGCACCTGGAGCCGCGCGCCGCAAGTGTTGCCGAAGCCGGTGCCCGGGTTTGGTACAGGCTTGGAGACGAACCGCCCGGCGGCTTGGCGGCACCGGTTAAAAAACTGATCAATCAACTAAGGAAGAGTGAAAATGCCACGCACTGTTAATTGCGTCCTGTTGGGCAAGGAGGCCGAGGGTCTCGACTACCTGCCGTATCCCGGCGACCTTGGACAACGTGTTTATGAGAATGCGTCGAAAGAGGCCTGGCAGAAATGGCTGGGTCACCAAACGATGTTGATCAACGAATACCGCCTGACGCCGATCGAACCCGAAGCACGCAAGTTTCTGGAAACCGAGATGGACAAGTTTTTCTTTGGCGAAGGCTCAGCCGCACCGAAAGAGTTTGTACCACCCTCAAGCTAAGGACACTGTCGCCACGGCTCAATGCAGCGGCAGTTCGGTCTTCTTCTGTACCGTGCGGATGGTGACGCTCGAGTTCACGCGCGCAACGCCGGGCAGGCGGGTCAGTGCGTCGCGGTGCAGGCGTTCGAAGTCCGCCATATCGGCAACAACCACGCGCAGCAGATAGTCGAACTCGCCGGTCATGAGATAACACTCCATGACCTCGGGGATGCTCTTAACAGCGCCTTCGAATGCGGTGAGCTCACGCTCCTCTTCACGGTGCAGGCCGATCTGCACGAACACGCTGCCAGGCAGACCCACTTTCTTTTGACTGAGTAGCGCCGCATAGCGATCGATGATCCCGGATTCCTCCAGCGTACGAACGCGCCGCAGGCAGGCGGACTCGGACAGGTTCACGGCCGCGGCGAGCTGCACATTGCTGATACGCCCGTCCTTTTGCAGCGCATTGAGGATCAATTTATCGTATCGGTCGAGCATCATCGAATATTCTTGCGTAGAAAGTTAGTTTAGTGGCAGAAACTGCCACAAATTGATCGAAGTGTCACCTATTTAGCAAGCAAATGCCGCTGCAGGCCGCGTATCCTCCCGCGACAAACTGGCCGGTCCCGGCCCGGGGAGAGAACCATGAAGATTGGTGTACCAAAAGAAATCAAAACGCTCGAGTTCCGCGTTGGCATGACGCCCGCTGGTGTTCACGAGGTGGTTACAGAAGGTCACGAGGTTATCGTCGAGACCAATGCTGGTTCGGGAATTGGCGTTACTGACGCCGATTACAAAGCGGTCGGAGCAACCGTCGTTGCCACACCCGAAGAGGTTTTTGCGGCTGCCGATATGATCGTCAAAGTCAAAGAACCGCAGCTGCACGAGTGCGCGATGCTGCGGCCGGGCCAGGTGTTGTTCACTTACCTGCACCTCGCTGCTGATGCCGCGCAAGCAGAGGCGCTGGTCAAGTCCGGCGCTACCGCTATCGCTTATGAAACGGTGACTGCTGCAGATGGTTCTTTGCCGCTGCTAACACCGATGTCCGAAGTCGCTGGGCGCCTTTCCATTCAGGCCGGCGCATTTGCTTTGCAAAAAGCTAACGGTGGCTGCGGCAAATTGCTCGGCGGCGTGCCGGGTGTTCAGCCTGCTAACGTGCTGGTCATCGGCGGCGGTGTCTCCGGTGCCAACGCAGCTGACATGGCCGTCGGCCTGGGTGCCAACGTCACAATCCTTGATCGTTCACTAACGCGTCTTCGCGAGCTCGACAATATGTGGGGTGGTCGCGTGCACACGGTGTATTCGACGAAACACGCGATTGATGAGCTGGCGCCGAAAGCCGATCTCATCATCGGCGCTGTTCTGGTCGCCGGTGCCGCAGCACCCAAACTGGTGTCCAGGCAAAATGTGAAAGACATGCAGCCCGGATCCGTGCTCGTCGATATATCTATTGATCAGGGTGGTTGCTTTGAAACCAGCCGACCGACTTCACACGCCGAGCCAACTTATGTCGTCGACGATGTTGTGCATTACTGTGTGACCAACATGCCGGGCGCCGTGCCGCGAACGAGTACCTATGCCTTGACGAATGCGACACTGCCCTTCGTAAAAGCACTGGCAAAATTCGGCTGGAAAGACGCGCTGAAGCGCGACCCGCATCTTGCGAACGGACTCAACGTACACGCAGGGCACGTAAACCACGAGGCAGTTGCTCGTGATCTTGGCTACGACTATCTGTCGGCCGCGGATGCCCTGAAGTCTGCCTGACCCCCTGTCTCCCCCATTCAGGATCAGGCACGTGAGGCCGGGCATCGCCCGGCCTTTTTTTATTCTGCCCAACGCAGGCAAATGAAGTCGGGTGCGCCTCAGCGGTGCACAACCAGGGTCAGAATCAGCGCCCGCTTCGGCCGCTATTTCTCAACGCCGCAGGCGGCCGAAATCGCCCAATTCATAAGCCTTGGCGGGTATCTCGCCGACGGGGCCGAACTTGACTCCTTGCGGCCACCATAGAATAGTGTGTTTTGTAATATTGTCGCATTTGCACAACGTTACTGTACGTAGGCGCGGTAAGAACAGTCATCCGGCAGGTAGTGCCGAGTGGCGAGGGCGAAACCCTAGAGAAATAAAGGCCGCGAAAGTAATACACCATGGGAGAATTAATGTGAATCACAAGATCAGCAAGTCCAGGAATTTGCTGTTGGCCTGTATGGCGCCATTGTTTGTTGCATTTCCGCAACAGATATTTGCGCAAGACGGCGCGCTCGATGAAGTCATCACAACAGGAACGAGATCCAAAGCTCGCTCGGTTGAGGACTCCCCGGCGCCGGTAGACGTACTGTCAGCAGACTACTTTAGCAATCAGGGCGACACGGACCTTTCGAACCTTGTTCGCAATGTTGTGCCGTCTTACAACGTCAACACACAGCCCATCAGTGACGCGGCAACGATTGTGCGGCCGGCGAACCTTCGAGGCCTCGCTCCCGACCACACGCTGGTTCTGATCAATGGCAAGCGTCGTCACCGCGCGGCAGTTATTTACTGGCTCGGTAACGGTATTTCCAACGGTGCACAAGGGCCGGACATTTCAGTAATCCCGTCTATCGCGTTGAAGCAGGTCGAAGTCCTTCGTGACGGCGCCGCAGCACAATACGGTTCTGACGCTATTGCCGGCGTATTGAACTTCATTCTCAGAGACGATTCTGAGGGTGTCGTGATTGACGGCAAATATGGCGCATTCAGTGAAGGCGACGGCGACCAGTACAGCGTGGGTGTCAACGTCGGCCTGCCGTTAACGGATGCCGGTTTCGCTAACTTCAGCTTTGAATACGGCGAGACAGATCCGACGGATCGTTCCGTGCAGCGTGACGATGCGGCAGCACTTGTTGCTGCGGGTAACACCGCGGTGTTGAACCCGGCACAGGTTTGGGGCTCGCCTCAGATCGACGACGACCTGAAGATCTTCGCAAATCTCGGCCTTGAGCTCGGTAATGGTTCGGAAGCCTACGCTTTCGGTAACTACGCTTCCAAGCACGTAGACGGCGGCTTCTACTTCCGTAATCCGAATAACCGCGGTGCGGTATATAGCACGGACGGCGGGGCAACGCTGCTGGTCGGCGACATGCTCGACGCCGCTGACGGCGTACTGGATGGCTCCGCAAACTGCCCGACCGTCAACATCACCGACAACGCTCCGGATCCGGTTGCTCTTGCGGCAGTCTTTGCCGACGACAACTGCTTCACCTTCCAGGAACTGTTCCCGGGTGGATTCACACCTCGCTTCGGCGGCGATGTGAGTGACCTCGCCGGTACTGCCGGTGTACGTGGTGAAACGGACGCCGGACTGCGTTGGGATTTCAGCGTGTCTGCCGGTCGTAACGAAGTCGACTTCTTCATCCGCAACACGGTGAATGCTTCTCTTGGACCCGCTACCCCGACCTACTTTAATCCGGGTGCGTACATCCAGTTAGAGAATATGTACAACCTGGATTTCGGTTACTCACCGTCAGACAACACCAACATTGGTTTCGGTGTTGAATCACGATCAGAAACCTTCGAAGTGCGTGTGGGCCAGCAAGAGTCTTTCGAAATTGGTTCATTGGCACCGCAGGGCTTTAGTGCTGCATCCAACGGATTCCCGGGCTTCAGTAACCTTGCAGGCGGCCAGTTCACACGCCGTAACATAGCGGCTTATATCGATGGTGAATGGGAACCAACCGACAGCTTGTTGCTCGGCGCTGCAATTCGTTTCGAAGACTTTGATGACTTCGGCACCACGACCAACGGTAAGATCGCTGCTAACTGGCGCATCACGGACAACTTCGGTGTTCGCGCAACGTATGGCACGGGCTTCAAGGCACCGACACCGGGTCAGTCAAACGCGTTCAACGTTTCGACCGAGTTTGACTTCACGATTAACGACCTGGTTAACAACGGTACCGTTCCGTCGACAACTGAAGTCGCCGCGCTGCGCGGTGGTAAAGCTCTGGCACCCGAAGATTCAACCAACTACACGGCGGGTGTGTTCTTCAACCTGGGCAACCTCGACGTAACAGTTGACTACTTCAACATTGCGATTGAAGATCGTCTGAACTTGTCGCAGAACTACCAGTTGACGCAACAGGAAATCGACGACCTGATCGAGGCGGGTGTGACGGGTGCCGGAAACCTGCAAAACTTCCGCTTCTTCACGAACGACTTCGACACGGAAACCGATGGTATCGACGTTGTTGCTACCTATCCGATGGATTGGTCAGCCGGTACCACAACGCTGAGCCTCGCGTTCAACCAGACGTCAACGAAAGTGACCGATCCTGGTTCGACTGTCGACGCGGCGCGTATTCGTCAAATCGAAGAAGGTCTGCCAGAGACGCGTTACAACATCGCGGCGAATCATGAAACCGACAACTGGCGTTTCCTTGCCCGTCTCAGCTACTACGATGACTGGTACGACTCGGAAGACGGTAATACCTACAGCGGTAAGAGCCTGATCGATCTGGAAGCGGCATACAACGTAAGCGAAGCGCTTATGGTCGTTGTCGGTGCCCAGAACGCACTGGACGAAACACCGGATGAGAATCCAGGTGCTGCCGGCGGCGTTGGCAATCGTTACAGCCAGTTCAGCCCGTTCGGCTTCAACGGTTCCTTCTACTACCTGCGCCTGCGGTACTCGATGGACTAGTTGAAAAGCTAAGAAGTAAAGGCAGTCTTTGGACTGTAAGAAGCCCCGCTCTGACGAGCGGGGCTTTTTTTATGCCGAAACGGGACTGGTGGGGTTTTTGCCCTTGACTGTACCTGCTGCGGTCGGTCTAATACCCCGCTCTTCGAGAACCACGGCGTTCTCACGGTAGGCCCCATAAAGATCCCGGTAAGGCCAGGTAGCTCAGTTGGTAGAGCAGCGGATTGAAAATCCGCGTGTCGGTGGTTCGATTCCGCCCCTGGCCACCATTCACACCTTGGGTGTTAACCGGTCACATGGTTTACACCTTGTTCCGGACACATAGTTAACACTTTGTCCGGCATGAACGGCGAGGGACCGGGTTCTACCCGGTCCCTTTCTTTGTCGAAGTATCCCAGATCATACTCCAGGAAGCTGACCAGCCATATTTGGTCATCGACCTCCCGTATGCCAATGGTTTGGCCGGCGAACACGGAACTGAGATTGATCTTGCGTCGGCCGAGACAGATGCGACCGCAGCGTGTCACGCGGACGGATCGGTCGTGATACGGGTAGTCCGGTTCGCCCGGTGGCTCGTAGACACGCGGTGACGGTGTATAGATATCACCGGGGTAAGCACCGCCGAGTGCCTGGTGTGGTCGCTTGTTGTTGTAAACCCCGATGAAGTCATCGAAGCGCTCTTGCTGTTGCAGGAAGTTGAAGGCAGCGGGTTTGGTGGCCTCTTTCTTCAGGGTCAGGTGCATGCGCTCATGACGGCCGTTCTGTTCGGGATGCCCGGGCTTGATGCGCTGGATCTGGATGCCTAAGCGCAACCACCAGACCGAGAGCTTGGTCAGGCCGAACAGCGCATTGCCGGAGGCGAACGGCACGCCATTATCGGTGCGTATGGCGTGCGGCAGTCCGAAGTCCTTGAAAGCCCTTTCAAAAATAGAAAATGCAAAGTCCGAACGCGTGGACGGGACACCCTCGCAGGTGATCAGGTATCGCGAGCGATAGTCCGTGATAGTGAGTGGATAACAGTACTCGCGGTTGCCGAGCATGAACTCGCCTTTGTAGTCCGCGCACCAGAGGCCATTGGGCGAGTTGGCTCCGATCAGTGCGGTGCCTGAAGCCTTGTGGCGCCGTCGCTTCCTGCGCTTGACCAGGCCATTGCGATCCAGCACCGCATGCACGGTGCTGATGGCCGGCGGCTTGATCATCGAGTATTGCTTGAGGAGCTTGTCGCGGATCTTGCGGGCACCCCAGGTGGAGTGCTTCTTCTTGATGCCCAGAATCGTGCGCTCGATCTGGAAGGGCAGCTGGTTGGCCTGCCGGTACGGCGCCCGGCTGCGATCGTTGAGTCCATCGAGACCGCTGTCTTTGTAGCGGTCGAATATCTTGTAGCCGGTGACCCGGGAAATGCCGAACTCGCGGCACAACGGTGCCATCTTCTCGCCTTCGAGCAGCCTGGCTATGAAACGTAGTCTCTCATCCATCGGTTTACACTCATTCCAAGGCATCTGGGCTCTCCCCAAATACCGTAATGTGTAAACCATGTGTCCGGAACAATCTGTAAGCTATGTGTCGAGTAGCTCACTTGTCCGGTCTCAGGAAGGTCAACGCAATAGCCGCGACAACCGACCCCATCGCCATAATCACGGCGACAGTCGCAAGGCTCGCTCCTGCCACGAACAGAAAGCCAGCGAGTATGGTCCCCAGCGCGGCACCGCAGCGACCGATTCCGATCGAAAAACCGGTACCGCCCGCCCGGACACTGGTCGGGTAGGACTGCGCGAGTAATGCATACAGTCCGACGACGCCCGCATTGGTAAAGAAACCGCCGACGGCCGCCGCCAGGGACAATTGCACCAGGCTGGACTGACCCTGCCCGAATGCTATGACTGCAGCGCTACCGATCAGCAGTACAACAATGACCAGGCGTCGCAGGTCTACCCAGTGAGTGAAAAATCCAAACAGCAGCGCACCGCTCATGCCGCCGACATTGAACCAGACCAGTACACTGCCCGCAGTCGGAGGATCGAAGCCCATATCCACGACGAGCTTGGGGACCCACTTGATAATGAAGTAGAACGTCGCGATGTGAGCGAAATACGCAAGCGTGAGCAGGATCGTAATTTTTACCATCGCGGGTCGGAACAGTTCCCTGACACCCGACCGGTCCGAGTGTTTTTCAGCTACAGGTAGCGATGTAATAGTGCTGTGCCCCATGCGTTGCAGCGTCAGGTTGATGCGCTGCAACGCACCTTCAGGTTTCTTCTGGCAAAGAAAGGCAACAGACTCCGGCAGCCAGAACCACACCAGTGGAATAAATACTGCTGTTATAAAAGCGCCAAAAACAAAAACAGAGCGCCAATCATAGGATGCGAGAAGTACCGAGACGACAGCGCCGCCTAAAATCGCGCCCAGCGGATAACCGGCTGCCATGAGCGTCACCGCCAGGCTGCGATGTTTTTTGTTCGAGTACTCGGCGACCATCGCATTGGTTGTTGCCAGCATGCCGCCGATACCAAGACCGGTGAAGAAGCGGTAGGACGACAGCGCAACGATCGATACGGCAGTGGCTGCCAGCGCCATGCCTGTGGTCATCAGGATCAGGCACAGCAGGATCAGCGGCCGTCGGCCTATGCGATCCGCGATATCGCCCAGCATCAGGGAGCCGGCAATCATGCCGAGCAACTCCATCGATAAAACAATGCCGAGTGCGGCCCGATCAATCGCCCATTCCTTCGCGATACCGGGAGCGGCAAAACTGATCGACAGCACATCAAAGCCATCGAGCGCGTACAGGAAGATGCAAAGCGTTACGGCAACAATCTGCAGTCGACCCATAGGCTCTTCATCGAGAAGTTTTGTCGGGTCCTGGTTCACCATTGCAAGCGAGCTTCCTGAGTTTGCGAACGGCAAAGTTTGCCTGTAGTTTTCAAAAATGGCGAATGACCACACAGCTCGCGTTTCGCGCATCGACGTATGACGGTCCTGATTCCTGGTGCCGGTATTGCGGGATTGACGCTGGGGCTCACTCTGCACCAGATTGGTGTGCCGTTTCGAATTTACGAGAGAACGGCAGAACTGACTCCGCTGGGCGTTGGCATCAATCTTCAGCCTAATGCCGTACGCGAACTTTTCGATCTTGGGCTGGAACCCATGCTGCAGCAGATTGGTGTTCGCACCCGCGAATACGGTTTCTACTCCAAATCCGGTCGCGAAATCTGGGTGGAGCCGCGGGGCACCTGGGCCGGTTACCGTTGGCCACAATATTCAATCCATCGCGGGCAGCTGCAAATGGCACTGCTTGAAGCATTGCTCGAGCGCGCGGGCCGCGATTCAGTCGTAACGGGACATCGTGCCGTCGGTTTTGAAAACATCGACGACAGAGCCGTGCTTCATCTTGAGTCCGATGCGGGCAGCAAGTCCGTCGATGGTGAACTCATCGTCGCAGCAGACGGTATTCATTCCGCGATCAGAAAACAGATGTATCCGGACGAAGGCGAGCCGATCTGGAACGGCGCCGTGTTGTGGCGCGGCACCACGAATGCCAAGCCGTTTCGTAGCGGGGCGTCTATGGCCCTCGCCGGGCATGACAGCCAGCGTATTGTGGTTTATCCGATCAGTGTGCCGGATCCGGACTCCGGACTGGCGCTGATCAACTGGATCGCAGAACTGCGTGTCGACCCTGCACAAGGGTGGCGAAAGGAAGACTGGAATCGCACTGCTGATCTCAAGGACTTTCTACCGGCATTCGAGAACTGGACGTTCGATTGGCTGGATGTGCCGGCACTTATCGAAAGTGCCAACGAGGTGTTCGAATACCCAATGGTGGATCGCGACCCGGTTGATCGCTGGACCGACAAGCGGGTTACATTGATGGGCGATGCCGCACACCCGACCTATCCGGTGGGCTCCAACGGTGCAAGTCAGGCTATTGTGGACGCGCGCATCATTGGCGCGAACATACTCGCACACGGTGTGAGTCCCCGCGCATTATCGGCGTTTGAAGAAAAAGTCCGACCGGAAAGCAGGAAAGTCATACTCGCAAATCGCGGCAGCGGTCCTGATGCCGTCATGCAGATGGTGGAGGATCGCTGCGGCGGCGTCTTCGACAATATCGACGACGTTATTCCCAATGATGAGTTGGCAGCGCATGCCGCTAGTTACAAGTCCATGGCCGGATTTGGTATCGAAGAACTGAATGCCAGGCCAGCTACCATTGACGGGAGTAAACTGTCCGTCAAGATTTCAAACTGAGTACACGGCACGACTAGTGCGTTGCGCGCTCGCTGATCACAGCTACTTTTTCATCGTCGATGATTTCGAGAACCTGTATCGGGCCGCCGTAGAAACGCGACATCCCCACATCAATCGCCCAGACTTTTTCGTCGCATCTTGCCGTGATTGACTCCTGAACAGTGTGCGCAACAACCATTCTTCTGGCGCCCAGTATGTTGAGCGATTCTCGCAGCATTGCACAGTCATCTTCGCCTACGTCTAACGAGTAATGCCTGCTAAAAAGCACAGTGTCGGCGAGCCCATGGTCTGCATCCGGCTGTAACGGTTTGGGCAGACCAATGCTGCCGGAAAACCAAAGACTTATCTCTTCGTTGATGCGATCGATACCGTAGGTGGCCCACTTCGGTGTTACGCCGCCATGAACGTATACCGTTTCACCGAGCAGGAGTACGGTGGGAAAATCAGCCAGTTGTCTGGCGTAATGGCCACCGGGAATCAGGGCCGCGCCTCGTGCGCGCTGCTGCTCCGGCAAGTCACCCAGCCGCAGGTCTGCGAGGGCCAGGCCAGGTATGCCATCAAACGCTGCATACGATTCCGCCGGAACATTGCGAACCTGCAGCAATGTGCCGAACACCTCGTGATTGCCAATAAGCGCGTGCAGCTGGCCGCCCGCCGCGCGTGCCTTTTCTCGCAGCGACAAAATAAAGTCGAGCACCTCACGGTCCTCATAACTTCGGCCAATGATGTCGCCTATTTGTACAACAACCAGGTTCCCGCCAATCCATTCGTCGTGCTCGTCAATCGCACCAGCGAGTTGAAAAGCCGCACGAGCAGAACCGATGTCGGCATGAATATCGCCGATAGCGACGACTCGATGGGGAGCCCGGTCTAATCCGCTTGTGGCGCATCCAGCGAGCGAGACGCATGCTATCAGGACCACAAGTACAAAAGTTTGCATGCGACAAGTTTCGGCGGTTTCAGGCAAAATTTATCAATCCGAATTAGCAGAAAAAGTGTGAGTCGACGATATGGGGGTTATTATCCGCGATCCTGTATTGTTTGCCAGTGGAATGTCGGAGACGATCAAATGAGAAAATCAGGCAACGTTGAAAACAAGTTTCCGGTCCTTGCTGCGTGGATGTGTATTCTTTTCGCGGGCTGTTCCAGCGACGAGCGTACCGAGAGCAGTCTGCCCCCGGCCGATACAGCGACAGCAGGATATGCGGTCTCCGAAGAAGACTACAACAAGCTGGTTGTGATGAAATACATGGAGGCCCTCAGCACCTCTTTGCGGCCTGATGTGGAGGCGGAACTCCTTGCTCCCGGTTACCAGGTGATTCGAAAAGAGTTCGCCAATATGGACTACCATGCAGCCGGGTCGCAATTGGCTGATATGGCGGATCCCATAAGTGTGGCAATTACAAACCGTCGCGACAGCGTTGACGTTTATATCGCCGAAGGGAATGTGGTGGTCGTGCGTTACAACCTTTCCGGCACTCATTCGGGTAATTTTTATGGAATTCCGGCGACGGGAAAGGATATCGATATCGTTGCTGCTGCCATATTCTGGCTTGACGATGGCAGGATTATCAAAAGCTGGTGGATGGCCGACGAAGCCGGTTTCCTGCGCCAGGTGGGTCAGCAACTTCCTGCGCGCGACGATGGGCGTTGGGAGGCGTGGCCGCACGTTCTCCCCGCTCGCACCGGCAACGACATTATGGAAGAGGCACTGGCCAATCCCGTCGATACAGAGGAGTACCGCAACAAGTTGCAGTTAACGGCCTGGAAAGCCCCGGCCTATCGTGAGCAGGTCCTGCACAAGGATCAGTCGCAGCGAAAAGGATTACGCAGTGGCTTCTTCCATATTGTCAACGCTGCGCCGCCGGAACTGATTCAAAAGTATCCGTTTGGCGGTGCCTTTCCTGATCGCGTGGACATGATCACGAATTTGCACTCCGACGGCAAAAGAGCGGTTATCGTATTTCGATTGACGGCCACCAACACCACCAGCCTGGTCGGTATCCCTGCCACCGACCGCAAGGTCTCTGCCTACGAGTTTGGGTTCCAGGAATTCGACGGCGAAGTGTGGAAATTCAATTACTGGTTTGGTGATGACCTCGGAATGCTGCTGCAGCTCGGCGGTCCCCAGGATCACTGGTTCCAAAACGGATCCAATTAGCATGAGGTGTCTTCATCTTACACTGCTCGGCGTGTTCGCCTTTTGTCAGGGCGCTTACGCACATCATAGCGATGCGGGAATAGACCAGAGCAAAGTGGTTATTCTGGAAGGCGAGGTTACTGAGTTCAACTGGAGACAGCCGCACGTTTACGTGCTGGTGGAAGTGGTCAAAGACGGAGAATCTGTCGTCTGGAGCCTGCAACTTGCGGGGATCAATAGCCTGGTTCGGCAGCTCGGATGGCAGCCGGACTCATTGCTACCGGGCGACGCGGTGTTTGTTCGCGTTAACCCGGCTGATGACGGGCGGCCGTATGGCAAGGTTGTATCGATCCAGAGGCAGGATGGCAGTCCTGTCGCACCGCTTCCGGAAAACAAGACCCCACCAAAGGCGTTTGCTACTTCTTTAGAGGGAAACTGGCTGGCCGATCGAGCGCGGTCCGGTCCCTCGTACCCCGGTGGTTTTGATGGCTTCTTTCTCGCGCAGCTGGTTCTCACTGAGGCAGGCAGTCAGTCCCGCGCCAGCTATGATCCGCTCTCCCCTGAAAACCCGGAATCCACCTGCGTCGGTCGGCCTACACCATCGGCATTTGTTTCGACATCGGGCTACCTAATGCAATTTGATTTGAGTGACGCAAAAGAAGAAATCGTGATCCGTAGCGAATGGTTTAACGAAGAGCGAACGGTCTACATGGACGGCCGCGAGCATCCGGATTCATCCATCACATTTGCAACCGGTCATTCGATTGGGCGCTGGGACGGGGATACTCTGGTCGTGGATACGCGCAATTTTGATGATCACCGCTCGCCCTATCAGATTGGCGTGCCCTCAGGTGCGCGAAAGCACGTTGTTGAAAAATACCGTCTAATCGAAGAGGGCGCAGCCATGCAAGCCGAGTTCACACTGGAGGACCCGGAGTATTTGGCCGAGTCCATGAACCATAAACGCGTGCTGCTATTTTCGCCGCACCTGAAAATGCTCATCAGCCAATGTGATCTGGAAAGTACCAGCCGGTTTTTGAAATAGTTTTTGACAGGTTGTGCAGAGCCCGAGTTGTAGTTTGGGAGGTTGTTAATGAAGCGCTTGTTTCCATGCCTGGTCTTTCTCGCGATATCGATACCGTCTGCCCAGGCCCACCACACCTGGCAGGTCGAATACGAACAGGACCCGACGACCGAGATCGAAGGTGTCATCGAGTCGATAGCATGGGTTAACCCGCATGTTAGATTCAAAGTCGTCGTCGATCAGGGTACGACCGACGAACAGGTCTGGAACATTGCCGGCACTTCGGTCAGTCATCTGGCGCGCATGGACGTCACACGCAACATCCTGTCAGTCGGCGATCGCGTGCGCATGGCGGGCCACAAGTCCAAAAAGGCGGAGCATGCTTTATACCTCGTCAATCTGTTGCTGCCTGACGGCCGTGAAGCGGTATTTTCCTCGAGTGCGGCGGCGCGCTGGACCGGAGACAGGGTAGGAGACACCAGGTCGATCAACGGCCAGGTCGTAGCAAGCAATCCTGACGAACGTCCGAACTCGATCTTTTCTGTATGGACGACCACCATGAGCAATCCGGAAAGTCGGACGCTGCAGCCAAGGAATTCAGCGGACTTTCCGCTTTCGGCTCTGGCGCTGCAGACGATCGCAAATTACAACCCGGCAACAGACAACCCCTTTGGCAATTGCTCGCCGAAGGGCGGTGCGGCCATCATGGATGCTCCCTATCCCATACAACTGGTCGATCAGGGCGATACTATTCTACTGAAGCTCGAAGAGTACGATACGGTGCGCACCATACACCTGAGCGAAGTCCACGATGACAGCGACGTCGAGCCGACGCTGCTCGGCTATTCCACCGGCCACTGGCAGAACGATACGCTGGTGGTCACAACGACCAGGATTGACTATCCGTATCTGCATGTCGGCTCGGTGCCGAGCTACATTCCGCAAAGCGAGTACATGCAGTTGCAGGAGACATTCAGGTTGGGCGAGGACCACGACCGCTTGTACTACACACTCACGGTGACTGACACGGCCATGCTCACCAAGCCTATGGTGCTAAGCAAATTCTATCAGTGGCGCGAGGGCGAATCCTTGCGGCCATATAGCTGTGACGAGGGATAAGCTGACGAGATAGGCGCGGCAGCTAACTGCCCCTGGCCGCTGTCTAGCTCTTTTCTATTTCCCCGAAACGACCACTGCGCGAAATCGGAAGTACCCAGTAGTGTATCCCCGCACCCCCGAGCGATGCCTGCAGATCGTTCAGAAACTCATCAACGGCGGCAGATGCCATTTGCACCTGAATCTGCTGCCGGCGTTGTCGGCCACTCACTTGTTCCGCAATGCTCAGATTATCGTGGCGCGTACTATGGCCATGTGCCGGGAAACTCGTGAATCCTGTGCCGTGTTTGTGCGCCAGCAGCCAGTCGACCAGTGCCTCTTCGAGACTTGGTGGAGCGTTCAGGATGACCAGCGATTCAGCGTATTCGTCCAGGCTCATGCGATAGCCTCCTGTGTTTCAAAGCGGCGATAGAGTATTGGCAATATGAAAAGAGTCAGAGCTGTTGCCGACATCAGACCGCCAATGACGACTATGGCCAGCGGGCGCTGAATCTCCGAGCCGGGTCCGGATGCGAACAAAAGCGGCACCAGTCCGAACGCAGCAATACTGGCGGTCATCAATACTGGGCGCAAACGCCGCCGCGCTCCCTCGACCACCAGCTGATCGATAGGCATGCCACGGGCGCGTAGCTGGTTGAAGTACGACAGCAATACCACGCCGTTTAGTACTGCGATACCTAACAGGGCGATGAAACCGACCGATGCCGGCACCGAGAGATATTCGCCGGTAACCCACAGCGCGATGACGCCGCCGATCAGCGCAAACGGAATATTTGTAAGAACCAGCAGCGCCTGGCGCACCGACCCGAAAGTCGAGAACAAGAGCAAAAAGATCAGCCCAATGGAAATCGGAACGACGATCGCCAGACGTGCTGCGGCACGTTGTTGATTTTCGAACTGACCGCCCCATTGCACGTAGTACCCGGTCGGCAAATCGACATTTGCCGCGACTATCTCGCGAGCTTCATCGACAAATCCCACCAGGTCGCGGCCAGACACGTTGCTGCGAACCACGGTGAATCGCTGGCCTCGTTCCCGACCCACACTGACGACACCTTCGACGCGCCGGACTTCGGCCAGGGTACCCAACTGAACCTGGTTGCCGTTGGGCAAGGAAATGGGTAACGCGGAAAAACTGGCCGGCGCAGCGCCAACCGAAGCGGCCGCACGCATGACCAGCGGCGTGCGCCGCGCGTCTTCCTGGACGATGCCCAGCGTCAGCCCTTCGAGCTGTGCTCTGAGGATGCTTTGCAGGTCCTCTACGCTGATTCCCATCCTGCCGGCAGTCAGGCGATCAACTTTGAGTTCGTAATACTGCACACCATCGTTCTGACTCGTAAAAACGTCTTCGCTGCCTTGCACCGTCGCGAGTACCTCGGCAATTTCCGCGGCATAATGGTTAAGCTTTGCGAGTTCGGGTCCGAACAGTTTGACGGCGACATCGCCGCGTACACCGGTCAACATTTCCGAAACGCGCATCTCAATCGGTTGTGTAAACCCATAGGCGATCCCAGGGAAGTCATCGAGCACCTCCCGGATAGCGTCGATGAGTTCGCCCTTGGAATTCATGCGCCATTCGGACTTGGGCAGCAACACCATGAAGATATCGGTTTCGTTGAGGCCCATCGGATCCATGCCGATCTCATCAGAGCCAACACGAGCGACGATGCGATCGACTTCCGGTACGCGCTCGAGAATGGCGCGCTGTACCCGGAGATCGAGGTCGACAGACTTCTCGAGTGTGATCGACGGCAGCTTCTCGAGCTGCACGATAATGTCACCTTCATCCATAGTCGGCATAAAGCTTTTGCCGATGAAGAAGACGTACACCAGCGCCGTCACAGCGAGCATGCCGATCGCTCCCGCAACTACATGTTTGGCGTGATCCAGGCACCAGCGAAGCATCGGCACATACAATGCCTCGAGTTTGCGTGGCAGCCATGGCTCCGAATGGACGACCTTCGTCAACAGGAATGAGGCGAGTACCGGAATCACAGTCAGAGACAAGAGTAGTGACGCCGCGAGCGCGAACACAATGGTCAAAGCGACCGGCGTAAACAGCTTGCCTTCGAGTCCCTGCAGCGTGAGCAACGGAAAGAACACGATGATGATGATGCTTATACCGGAGGCCACTGGCAGGGACACTTCCCGAACGGCACGATAGAAAACGTGTAGGCGCGGCAGTCGTTGCTTCTTCTGCCACTCTGCGACATGAGTGGTGATGTTCTCAACCACGACGACCGCAGCATCGACGAGCATGCCGATGGCGATCGCAAGTCCGCCGAGACTCATAAGGTTGGCGGACATGCCAAACAGGTGCATGAGAATAAACGTCGCCAGCGCGGCGAGGGGTAGTACCAGGGCGACCGACAGCGATGCGCGCAGGTCGCCGAGGAATAGCATTAGCAATACGACGACAAGTACCGTTGCCTCTGCGAGCGCTCGCGACACGGTGCCGACGGAACGACGGACGAGCTCGCCGCGATCATAAAAGACGTTAACGGTTACACCCTCGGGCAACGCGCTTGATATTTCCTCGAGCTTGTCCTTGACGCCGCCCACAACGTCACGCGCATTTGCACCGCGCAGCCCCAGCACCAGGCCCTGCACCGCCTCCGCTTCGCCATTCTGAGTTACGGCGCCGTAACGCGTGATCGAACCGATTCTAACGCTGGCGACATCGGCCACTCGAATCGGCGTGCCATCCGACTCCTTGACGACGATCGCCCGGACATCATCCAGTGTCCTGACTCTGCCTTCGGAACGAACCAGCAACGCTTCTTCGCCCTCGGTCATTCGACCTGCACCATCGTTGCGATTATTCGCCGCGAGCGCCGCGCCGAGCATCAATGGATCAACACCGCGGGCGGCCATGCGCAAAGGGTCCGGCATCACTTCGAAACTGCGTGCGAACCCGCCCAACGAGTTCACATCTGCAACGCCCGGCACTGTGCGCAGAGCTGGGCGGATAATCCAGTCGAGCACTGTGCGTCTTTCCGTCAGACTCAGATCGCCCTCGACGGTGAACATAAACATCTCTCCGAGCGGCGTCGTCATCGGCGCAATGCCACCTTCGATGTCCGTCGGCAGGTTCTGCCACGCGGCGGCAAGCCGCTCCGCCACCTGCTGGCGTGCCCAGAAGATATCCGTGCCTTCGGCAAAATCAACCGTAATATCGGACAGCGCGTATTTGGCGATCGAACGCAGCATCACCTGACGTGGGATGCCAAGCAGTTCCAGCTCGATTGGTGTCGTGATCTGGCTCTCGACTTCCTCGGGCGTCATGCCGGGTGCTTTGATAATTATCTTCACCTGGGTCGGTGAGACGTCGGGAAAAGCATCGATAGGCAGCTGCCTGAATGCGGCCCAGCCAAACCCCATTATCAGGATCGCTCCCAGTATTATCAGCAGACGCTGCGTCAGCGCGAATTCGAGCAGGCGGCTCATCAGGACTCCTCGTCTGCGCCAGCAACCCAGAGTGCTTTCAGCGTGGCTACGCCATAAGCAGCGATCGAGTCGTTTTCATCGAGTTTGCCGCTGACAAAGGCGCGACCGCCACTAACACCGATGACTTCGACCTCCGTCACTGCGACACCGGTAGCCGTGCGTACGAAGACGTAACTTGCCGTGCCGCTGCGAGTTACGGCTGCTGAGGGAATCGCATGCACCGCTGTCGCGGCAGCATCGGCGACGATCCGCACGGCGATGAACTGGCCCGGGCTGAGGTCGGTGGCACCTGCATCGAGTTTGGCGCGCACAATGGCGGATTGAGTGGCCGGATCGACCGCCCGGCCGATGGTCGTAACTCTTGCGCCGCGGTTACCGACATTGCCGGCCGCTACTACGCGTGCGCCGACGCGGACCAATGCGAGTTGTTCCTGGGGAACATTGATGTCAAGCCAGAGCTCCGACAGGTCAACGAGGCGGTAGACCGGGGACATCGGATCGAGTCGTTCACCCGTCGACGCCATCCGCTCGGCAATGACACCACCGAACGGGGCACGAATCAGCAAGGAGTCGAGCAAGCGCTGCTGGTTTTCCAGGGAACGAATTTCGGTGTCGCGCATGCCGGCAAACCGGAGTAGCTGCCGATGCTCGTTCAGGGCGGCTTCGGCAACGGCCTGACGCGTTTTGGTTTCCTGCAGGCGTCGCGCGGAGATAATGCCTTCGGCCTGCATTTGTGCATCGCGTTCGTAATCACTCTGAGCAAGGCGCTGGTTGTTGAGAGCGTCCAGATACTCCCTTTGCAGGCCAATAAATTCCGGGCTCTTCAACTCGGCAAGGACCTGCCCTTCGACAACCTCGTCCCCGACGTTTGCGGCCAGCCGGGTGAGCAGCCCGGTTTGCAGTGTAGCGATAACGGCATCGGCCGCTGCCGGCAACACGACAAGCGCAGTAGCCTCTATCCCGGCGGCGTCGGCAGCTGGCATGAGTTTCTCGAAGCGAATGCCAAGGTTTTCGATTTCATTGGGCGCAAGGCGGATCTCTTCAGCCTGGACGATGCAAGTCATGGCAAGAATCAGGAAACCGGCAACGGTTCGGGCACGCATCATGGGAGCACTCCTACGGCCTGGTTGTAGAACGCCGTCTGTCGTTTATCATCGATCTGCAGTCGCATGGCATAACGCCTGGCTGCGATTGCGGTGTCTTTTATTCTCAGGAGGTCAAGTAACTCGATCTCCCCCTTTTCGTAAGCCACCTCGCCCATCGCCTGGTGTCTTTCGGCAATTTCGAGTCGCTGTGCTGCCGTGGTGTAATTTTCGCGGGCGACAACCAGGCCGTGCGCCGCCTCATGCATTTCCAGCGTCAGCATTCTGAGCTCGTGGCTGCGGGCGGCTCGTGCCATGGATGCGGCTCGCGCCGCCGCTGTGATTTCCGTGTCACGATGAGCGCCACCACCGAAAGGAACATTGAGCGTAACGCCAACGCTGTCGTCGAAGTCGTTGCCATTGGCCGGACGCTCACGGCGTGTACCAATCAGGACCGTAGCGCCGGTATTGGCTGTTTTCCTTGCTACCTCGATATCGGCCACTGCCCTTTCGACCGCCGTATCGGCTAATGCGAGTGCCGGGTGGGCTGCTGTAATCTCGCCGATCTCGCTGAGAGTTTCGCTAACAAAATTAGGACGTCGATCGAGCCCGGTTACCGAATGAAAGGCGCGCTCGGTGTCCAGCAGCACGGCGTTGGCTTCGATCAGTGCAGTTTCATATTCGAGGTACGATGACTGCGCCAGCAGCAGGTCCCGCTCTGCCACGTCGCCCAGCTCATAACGGCGTTCCACGATCGCAACGAGGCGTTCAGCCGTCTCCAGGGATTGCTCGGCGAGCTTGTGTGCATTTTCCGCCAGTGCAACATTCCACAGGGATTGGCGTACCAGGCCGGCCACCTCCCAGCGCAACGCTGTCTGCGCGGCCTCTGATTCCGACATCATTGCATCGCTGAAAGCCTGGACCGCACTACGACCACCAAAGGACCAGAGCGGCATTGCAATACCGGCTTCGTGCTCATTGAGACCGACGTCCGTTCCCCACTTGTCGGACTGGTAGCGGAGCATCAGCGACGGACGATCTTTGATCAGGCTGCGCCCGCGCCGGTCCCAGGCCTCAGCCTGATCGAATCGCGCGTCGAGCACCGGCCTTTCCGGGTATATGGCGAGCGCCGCGTCAACGACCATGTCCAGCGTCAGCGAGGGATCACTTTCCAGGGCCCGATGCGGATGATTGTCGTATGTCGCGGATTGTGCCGGCGTGCCGTTCAGGGCTGTCAGCATGAGCAATGCTACTCCCGCCAGCCTCCATTCGATTTTTCGCATCTTGCAACGATCTCTTCGCAGATTAGTGTTAAAACAGATTTTGCCGTCATACCGGGCTGTTACAATCCGACATTCCACCTATAACAGCAGAACAACCGGATTCAGTACGTATGTCGAATGACGTATTCAGCAGCCGCTCAACCTTCGTGACCGTGATTTCCTTCGCAGTGGCGGTCGTCCTGATCGCTGTCGACCTGTATATCGACTTTGTCGAGGATGTCGGCTGGATTCACGTCGTAGCCGAGATTTTCGTTTTCGGAGTCGCAATCGCCGGAACCGTCATCATGTATCGGCAGCTCGATCGGACACGCTCCGACCTCGCAGGCGCCCTCGTTGAGGCGGAGCACTGGAAGCAGGAAAGTCGCGAGCTGATTCAGGGGCTGGGGGTGGCTATCGACCACCAGTTCGGTCGCTGGAACCTCACCACCGCCGAAGCAGATGTGGGGGTCTTTCTGCTCAAGGGTCTGAGCCACAAGGAAATTGCGACTATACGCGCTACCAGCGAGCGAACTGTCCGCGAGCAGGCCCGCAGTGTGTATCGAAAGTCGGGACTGGCAGGACGGACGTCGCTGTCGGCATTTTTTCTCGAGGATCTGCTGTTACCTCACGCCGACAGATAGCGAGCTGGCGCAAATAACCACGGAAACCACTGTTGAAGCAGTCAATCATTTATCGCAAACACTTTCGGAAGGGCAATATGAACAAACTAATCCTGACGGGTGCAGTTGCTGTCTGCGCGATCTACTCAGCCAGCGCATTTGGACACCATTCGTCCGCACCGCATTTCGATCACGATCAAACGGTGACTGTCGTTGGCACCGTCGAGAAGGTCAGGCTGGTCAATCCGCACGCCTATATTTATTTCAGTGAATCGAAAGGGGGTGAATCGGTGAGCTGGCGTTGTGAGCTGTCCTCCGCCACGCAATTGAGGCGCTGGGGCTGGACCGCTGACATGTTTGTTCCCGGCCAGAAAATCACGGTTACAGGTTCACCGGCACGCCGGGAAGACAATGTGTGTTACGCACAATCACTGACCCTGGCCGATGGCACTGTGCTTGATCGACATGGAGATCTCACCGAGGGTCAAGACGCTGTTGCAACAGCGGCGGCGGTAGAAATTGAGCGTCCCAGGTACCTGGAAAACGGACAACCGAATCTGACGGGTCCCTGGAGAACCAAATCATTTGGCCGTGACGGTGAGGGAGTTCGACCGCAATACGTCGCGTCGGAAGCCGGCAAGGTGGCTGTTGGCAGCTACGACGTGGCCTACGATGACCCCATCCTGCGATGCCATATCGTCAATATTATCGGTGCCTGGAACCACGATGAAAATGTCAACGAAATAACGCAAAGCGACGACCTGATTACCATTCAATATGGCTTTATGGACTTTGTCCGAACCGTTCACCTGGGAATGGGTGAACATCCATCAGGGATTACGCCAAGTGCCGGGGGACACTCCATCGGACGTTGGGATGGGGACACCCTTGTTATTGATACCGTCGGATTCGAAGCGGGCGTGCTGGAACATCGTAGCGGTCAGAAACACAGCGACCAGATGCATATCGTTGAGCGTTTTTACTTCGATGAGGACAGGCAATATCTCGTGCGCGACTACACACTGGAGGATCCGCTGTATCTCGTTGGCGTAACGAAGGGACAAGACTTCATGGCGATCGCTGATGCTCCGTACACGCCATACAACTGCGTCGAACTCAGCGGCAAGAACAATATTCGTCCGGAAGAGTTACCGGTTGCCGAACCGGAAGAGAAGCCCTGGTGGCAATTTTGGGACTAGCATCCGTTGAATCAACAGAGGGGCCAGAATGAAACTTCCGTATCCACATATCGCACTGCTCGCGTTGTCGCTCATTGCACCCTTGGCGACTGCGCAATCAGACTCAACTGAACAGCTGCCGCCTGCCATCGCAAATGGCCCTGCTGTCACGCCGATCATGGTTTCACTGTCCTTGGAGCAGGCCAGCGCCATAGTTGATACCGCCCTCAGAATCGGTCGGCAGGAGAACATGCTGCCATTGACGGTCGTGGTGCTCGATTCCGGCGGACACATGGTCGCCATGAAACGCGAAGACGGTTCTGGAATTTTCCGCGTCGAAGTCGCCAACGCCAAAGCCTACGGAGCCCTTGGTATGGGAGTTTCAACACGGGTAATGGGTCAGCGACTGGAAAACAGGCCGGTATTTGGCACCGCCCTGAACGGCCTTTCGGAGGGTCGATGGGTGCCCGTTCCAGGCGGCGTTTTGATTCGCGATGAACAGGGTCGTGCGATCGGTTCCGTAGGAATCAGTGGCGACACCTCCGATCGCGACGAGTTTGCAGCCATCAACGCAATCAAAGACGCCGGCTACTGGCCTGAACCGCTCACACCCAATGAAAGCTGGCGTAGTTCGGAGCTCTGATAGTTGCGGGCTCACTGCTAGCCCGGCAATGCTACGACTTCTGAAACAGGCGTCGCGCCACAGCGTGATGCAGCAGCGAATTACTGGCGAAACAGCTGAGGGTTACGGGCAATGAACTTCTGTATCCAGCGATCTATAAACGACTGGCTGGGATTGCTGAGGTAGTACCAGCCGTAAACACTGATGCCAAGCGCACCCAGCATGTCGACAATCAGATCCCACATCGTGTCAGTTAAGCCGGAAAGATCGCCAAACATGGGTTTCTGCATGGTCGTGCCGAAGACCCTATCCATGACGAACTCAAAGATCTCCCAAACCGTTCCGGCGGCTACCGCGAATATGAACGCGAACATAGCGACAAATCGCGGTCGCATATGCAGGTCAATACGCCGGCTTTCGTTCAATACATAGATCAGCAAGAAACCCAGAACTCCAAGCAGCAGTCCCGAACAAAGGTGCAGGGCGATATCCCACCACCAGATACGCTGGTAGTAATGGCGAAACTCGCCGAGAAACAGTGCGGCAAAAGCAAAAAGTAACGCCAGGACCTGGAACTCGGCTGGAATTCTTACCGGCAGCCAGTCGCGAAGTAAGGTGGGCGCAAGAATGATAATCATGAGTGTGATGACAAGAAATGCGCTTAGCCATTGGCGGTCGACAAGGAGCCACATCATTTCCAGCGCCATGATTGTGACGACGATCAAAACGATCCAGCGATGAATACGCACCGCGAGGTCAATTTGCTCAGGATGGCTGGCATCCTGATTCTGCCGATCGTTCATTGACTCACTCCGGGAGGTGTTACGCGGGAACGCCGATAGGATGATCAGGAACCGTACTTCGAAAGAAGATGTATTGCCATGCCTCCCCACCGCTATTTGATCAGTGCTATCGTAGCCGGTGGCACGCACGTATTATGAGAGCCCGATGGTCGACGTCTTTATTTCCTATCCGCGCTCTGCGCGGGCCAAAGCAGAAGCAATTAAGGTCAAGCTGGATGCGCTCGGCCTCGATTGCTTCTTCGATATGGAAAAAATCGATGGCGGCGCAAATTTCCCCGACATCATCGACCGAGCCTTGCGCGGTTCGAAAGCGGTGCTGTGCTGCTGGTCGCCGGCCTACTTTGAGCGGCCGTGGTGCATGATTGAGTGCCGCGATGCACTCGATCGCGAGATCCTGATTCCGGTGGCCGTGGAGCCGTTCGAGCGCTTCGCGCCACCGGCGGATTTGCGCCAGGTCAACTGGTTTGATCTGGCCGATTGGAACGGTGAGGATGCCCACGAGGCCTGGAGCCGGACGCTGCAGAGCCTTGGCAAGCTTGTCGGGCGCGAACTCGCTCCGTCGCTGACGAAAACGGCGATAGGTGCACTGAGTGTTGATGGCGAGGCGCCGCCCGCGCCGCCTGCGGACCAGGCACGCGCCGATCTGTTGGCCGATCTACGCGCCACGTGGGCCAGCTTTCCGGCCAAGTCGAACGTGAATGCCGTACAGCGATTTCTGGAACGAGTGCGAACAGCGGCGGGGAGCTCGGGCATCGAATTTGAAATCGAGCACCACCTTGATGAGCTTAACCGCAGCGCCGAGCGTCGCGCAGAGGAAGCCGCGCGCGCCGAAACCGCGCAAGCTGAAGCGCGCCGCAAGTCTGAAGAGATGCGGGCGCGTGCTGGCGCGGTTTGGCGCGATGCCATCCCCGGTCTGCCTGAAAGCGCCAGTCCGGAAATGGTAACGATCCCGCCTGGCGTGTTCCTGATGGGCTCACCTCAGTCCGAGGAGCGCTCGAGGGCGTACGACGGACGCGAGGAGCCACAGCACGAAGTGCAGATCGATCATTGTTTCGCGCTCGGCAATTATGCGGTGACGTTCGCTGACTGGGATGCAGCGATCGCCGTCGGTGCACGGCTGGAACGGCCGGTTGATGAAGGCTGGGGCCGCAATCGTCGTCCCGTGATCGGTGTCAATTGGCAGGACGCGAAAGCCTACATCGCCTGGCTGAATAGCCGGCTGGGATTAACCGGCCGCGCCGATGCCTACCGATTGCCCAGCGAAGCGGAATGGGAATACGCTTGCCGCTCGGGGACGACGACGCCGTACAGCTTCGGCGCAACAATCTCGACGGCGCAGGCGAACTACAACGGCAGTCACAACCAGGGCGAGTATCGCCAAAAGACCATGCCGGTCGGTTCTTTTCCGGCCAATGCGTTCGGCCTCCATGACATGCATGGTAACGTGCAGGAATGGTGCGAAGATGTCTGGAACGCGAATTACGCGGAGTCCGGACGACCCGATGATGGTTCAGCGTGGATGAGCGGTGGCGCGTCGCGGCGCGTTCTTCGTGGCGGCTCCTGGAAGTCCGACGCTTTCGAACTCCGTTCGGCGTCCCGTCTCAGTTACAGTCCCATCGATCGGGGCAGCGATATCGGCTTCCGTTTGGCCAGAACGATTCTCCTCACTGACTAATAATAATAGCTACGCAATAGCAAAGGCTCGGCATGAATAGCGGAAAGCACGGCAAGATACGTCACATCGTTTACCTGATGCTGGAGAATCGCTCGCTCGACAACGTACTGGGTTGGCTGTACGAGAAAGATGCACCGCTCAATGTGCACCCGGCCGACTCCGACAGTCAGTTCGACGGCTTAAGCAAGGATTTTTATACGCTCGACGCCAAAGGTATGAAGCACCACGTTATTCGTGGCACCCGAGGTCGCCCTGTGCCGCGCTTTGATCCCCATGAGAAGTACGAGCACGTCAACAATCAGCTCTTCGAAACCGAGTGCACGCCGCCACACAATACTGAGCCAACGATGGGCGGGTTCTACAAAGACTACGCAAAGTGGTACCAGAATAACGACGAGATCATGATGAGCTACACGCCAGAGGAACTTCCGGTTCTGAATACCCTGGCACGTCGTTTCGCCGTTTCCGACCGCTATTTCTCGTCCGTCCCGACGCAGACCAACTGCAACCGCGCTTTCGCCGCCGCCGGCAATTCGCTGGGCGAGAATGATGATAATGAACTGAAGGCCTGGGTTAACAATCGCAACTCCAACTGGCTCGCCCGACCGCGTGGCAAGCAATTCTCTGAACGCACGATCTGGAACGTGCTGGATGAGCAGGGGCAGAACCTTCCAAGTGACTGGATGATTTTTGATAGCAAAGGCACCTGGCTGGAAAATCTGTTCGGCGCCGAAGGCTATCCCTACACGCGGCGCATCATGGAGCAGCTACAGGACCCTTGCTTCGACAAACACTTCGCCGAAGTCGGCTCGGCCAGCGTAGCAGCGGACAATACGCTGTTCGGTATGATCGCCAGCAACACGCTGCCAAGATTCAGCTTCGTGGAACCGTCGTGGACTTTGCCGCTGGGTCCGGGTCTGGGTCCTAACGGTACCGACTATCACCCGCCAGGTGACATACACAAGGGTGAGCGATTCCTGGAGGAGCTGTACAACGCACTCTCCGGCAATCCGGATATCTGGAACTCATTATTGTTCATCATCAATTTCGATGAACACGGTGGTACCTATGATCATGTGAAGCCACCCTGGACCGCGGCGCCGCCATGGCAAGACAACCAGGACACGCCGCCGCCGAAATGCTCCGAAGAAGACTTTGCTTTTGATCGCTTCGGCGTGCGTGTGCCGCTCATACTGGTATCGCCCTATGTTCAGGAGCGCACCGTGTTTCGCGCTAAAGGAGAGGTTCCTTATGATCACACTTCGGTGCTGGCGACCGTGTTGCAACTGATGGGCGTCGAACAACGTTACTGGCGCCTCGGCGCTCGTGTGAAAAACGCGCCGCTCTTCGATGACATACTCACGGAAACCGCGCGTGACGATGTGCCGAGTCTTACGGACCCTTGCAGCGATCGGCCCGTCGAGCAACCGAGCATGAGCGAACGTTTGTACGCGGCGTTAGAGGCTGACTATCCCGACCACCGCACTGACATGCGTCCGGTCCACGCGGTGGGCATCGGAGCGACCGGTTACTTCGTCGCCTCCAAGGCCGCTCCGAGCTACACATTCGCGGAGCAATTTCAGGGCGGGAAGATTCCGGTAACGCTGCGCTACTCCAACGGTTCAGGTTCGCCGGTTGAGCACGACAGCGCACTCGATGTTCGCGGTATGGCGGTAAAGTTTCATCTGGACAGCGGCGAGTCTGATCTCATCGCCATCACGCTACCGATCTTCTTCGCAGAGACCCCGGAAGCTTTCCTGCAGTTTGCGGCGGCCGGCGTACCCGTGCCCGACAAACCCGAGGGATGGTTTCAACGACTGCTCGATATGCTGCAATTGCGTAACCCGGCGCGCCGACCGGATCTACCCGAAGATGGCACGGTGGGTGTTCTCAAATACGCAAACACACACATGGCTGCGCGTCCCGGTACGGTGGCCGCAACGATGTTGGTTACTCCGGTCAGCTACGCACGTGCCGCTTATCACGCACTGCACACGTTCAAGCTGATCGCCGCCGATGGCACAGTGGCCTACTGCCGCTTCCATTGGGATCCGGTCGCCGGTGTGCAACCGATAGAAAAAGGCGTAACGGACCCATACCGTGGAGCGGGTACTGCCGACAAGTTTCTGCATCAGGAGCTACGCGATCGCCTCGATGCTGCGCCGGTCCGTTTCGTTTTGCGCATGACCGTCGCCGGGCAGGGCGATGACGTCAACGACCCGACCAAAGTCTGGGACACGACGCGCCTTAGAGTAGTGCTCGGTGAATTGTGGATCACCGATATTGCCGCAGACGATGGTGCTGCCTGTGAGTCCCTCAGCTTCAACCCGACGCGCCTGGCTCCCGGTATCGAGTGCTCCGACGACCCGGTACTCGCGGCGCGCAGGGACGCGTATCAATATTCATGTCGAATCCGGGGTGGCACGGGCTGTCCGGTTGGAGGAGATCGCAAGTGAAGTATTTGTCCAAGATCTACGCCTTTTTTGTGCGCATCGGCGAGCGCCTGCTCGTGGCATTCTGGCGCCGCGCCGCACCGGTGAAAACACCGCCACCGGAGTTTAAGACCGCGTTGCCGGACAATCTGCAGATGCACATGAACCTCGTGATGCCGCTCGCTGACCAGACCGCTGTTGGTCGCGCCAAAGCGATCCAGGCGGTCGCGGCCAACATCGATGAGCTGTTCACGGGCCTTAGCAATGTTGGCACGGTGCACTTCGCCCGCTTCGATCTTGTTGGCGGCAATCTCTGCATGTTCTCAGTGTATGACGGCGATTTCCGCGCCTACATCCGCGACTTCATCAGCGTGTTCGGTTCTGTCTTCGATTCGTTGCTGGGGCTCGTCGCCGATCCGCCGCCGTCACCGTCGACGCAGCATCCGGAGGCTTTCGTTGACTGGATCCATCGACACGATACGTTTCAGATTCCGCGGGATCTAACCGGCCTGTTTCCGGAGGAGAAGAACATCAAGAATCTGTCTCGGGACCTGATACTTTTGATCGACGAAAACCCGAACATTCAAATCGGACGCTTCAGCGCTTACCCGGGCATTTCGGCAGCACAGATCCGGCACAAGACCGGAATGGGGTGGTGAGTGTGAGCAACGCAATCGACTTCGCTGACATACAGGGCAACATCCTGCGCGGTTATCGCAAGGATTTCGTCCGACACCTGGTCCTTACCGTAAACAAGCCGGCCGCGGCGCGTCGCTGGCTGTCGGATGCGATCAGTGGCGACGAAAGTGTTGTACCGCAGATCACCACCGCTGAAGAGTGGCCTGACGGTGGCCGCAGCAGCTGCGTCAATATTGGCATCACGCATGCTGGCCTTGCCGCACTCGGCGCGTCATCGACTTCGCTCGACAGCTTCCCGGGCGAGTTCAGGCAAGGCATGGCGGCGCGCAACAAGCTAATCGGTGATACCGGGCCCAGCGATCCGTCGAGGTGGAAGGTCGAGTGGCGCCACGCAGAAAAAGTACACCTGATGATCACGGTGCACGCGGATGATGCTGCTGAACTCAGCCGTGTCGCTGAGCGCATAGTCAGCGCTCCCGACGCGTTCATAGTGCGTGCGGGCCTCGACGGTGAAGGTTTCAAAGGCGGCCTCGTGCATTTCGGTTTCAAGGACAGCATTGCCCAACCGCAGTTCTACGGTGTGCACGGTTCGGACGACCGTCGCGACGATCAGCCGCTCGTAGAACTCGGCGCGATATTGCTCGGTCATCGCACGCCGGTCGAAAATCTTTTCTGGCAAGTGCCTGCGCCGAACGCGCTGGGACACAATGGCAGCTTCAACGCGTTTCGCGTGCTCGAACAACAGGTCGTCGAGTTCGAAGACTTTCTAACGGCCTGTGCGGACCAGTTGCAGGACAATCCCTCGGCGAGCGATAGCCTGTTGCCTGACGGCGTGGAGTCGCGGTGGAATCCGCCCATGACCCGTCACGCAGCGCTGCGTGAAGTGGTTGCCGCAAAAATGCTGGGTCGATGGCGCAACGGCGTGCCGCTGGCGAAGTCGCCGTGGTCGCCGACCCCGGAGCCGCCAATTGGCGCAAAGGAGCTCAACAACTTTGGTTACGCGGACGACCCCGACGGACAACGTTGTCCGATCGGCAGTCATCTCCGTCGCAGCAATCCGCGCGACGCAAAGACCGTGCAGCGCAGCACTAATCATGCGCGTCGTATCGTGCGCCGCGGCATACCGTACGGACCGCTGTATGACCCGAAACATCCGGTAGAGGTTGAGCGCGGTCTGCTTGGTTCGTTTTTGTGCGCGAGTCTCAATGGGCAGTTTGAGGCGCTCCTTTATGACTGGACCAATCTCGGACTGCAGGACCCACGCATCACGGGCAGCAACGACCCTGTGCTGGGCAACAACGACCCCTTGTTCAGCCGCATGTCATTTCCGGCAGGCGATGAAATCGTCACCTTCCGAGGTTTTCCGCACTTCATCCATACGCGCGGCGGCGCCTATTTATTCCAACCCAGCATCAGTGCTATCCGTTATCTTGCTTCGCTGTCAGGCAGCGATGCGACGAAAAAGGCTTAGGGCACGCGCATGGCTACAGAACAGTTAGCGATACTCTGTACCGAGCTGACGGGCGGCAATGAGTCGTCGGCGGAGACTCGCCGCGAGCACAATGCCATCCTTCGCCAGGTGGTCACCGAACATGGCGGCACGGAAGACAAAAATGTCGACGACAAATTCACGGTGGCATTTGTTTCGGCGTCGTCCGCACTCGCTTGTGCGGTCGCGATGCAACAGGGTGTGGATCTCAACAATCAAAACCAGCAACGTGCATGCGGGCTGCGTATCGGTATCAGTGCCGGTGAAGTCGTGTGTGAAGACGCCGGCTATGTCGGCGATTGCGTGCTTGAAGCTGAGCGCCTGTGCGCGTCGTGCGAGGACGGACAAATACTGGCAGCTGAAGTCGTTCGCTTGCTGGCCGGTCGCCGCAGTACGCATGAATGTCATCCGCTAGGTTCGCTTACGTTACAAGGATTGCCGGACCCGGTCGATGCGATTCAAGTAATGTGGCAGCCGCGTGTCAGTGCGGGCGCCGCACCTCGAGTTCCTCTTCCTCCCCGGCTGGAAGTCACGCCGACGAACTTCGTCGGCCGCAGCGAAGAGCAACAGTTGATTGACGATGCCTGGTCGCGGGTGTCGGAAGGCCCGGCACGCGAGATCGTACTGGTGGCCGGCGAAGCTGGCCTCGGAAAAACCACGCTCGCAACCCGCGCTGCACGCGAAGCGTTCGAGCAGGGAGCAAACGTACTATTCGGTCACTGCGAAGAAGACCTGGTCATACCGTACCAGTTATTCGCCGAGACACTCAGTCACTACGTCACCCACGCGGCGGAAGCTGAGTTGCTGGCGCATGTCGCAAGGCATGGTTCCGAACTGGTTCGAATTGTGCCCGCACTGGCTGGGCGCATTCCGGATCTGCCAAGTACCAAGGCGACAGATGCCGATTCCGAACGTTCTCTGCTGTTCGCCTCGGTGCTCGACATGCTGGCTGCAGCCTCAGCCGAGACACCGCTGGTTTTATTGCTGGATGATATTCAATGGGCGGACAAAGGAAGTCTGCTGCTACTCCGACACCTCGCCGTATCCGATCGCCCGATGCAAATTCTGATTCTGGCTACCTACCGCGACGACGAAGTCAGCGCGTTGCTGGAGACGCTCGCTGCGTTGCATCGCCAGACCGGCGTCAGCCGCCTGGAGCTGCAGGGACTTGATGATCGCGAAGTATTGCAATGCGTGGAGGCCATCGCCGGGCATACGGTCAAAGACGTCGCCCTCAGTATTGCTCGCGCTGTGCAAACTGAAACCGACGGTAATCCCTTCTTCGTCGGCGAATTATTGCGCCACCTGACGGCGACTGGTGCCATCTCCGCGGACGGCCGCTGGGTTGCTGAAGGGGCGATCGAGCGCCTGGATCTTCCCGACAGTGTGCGTGAGGTCATTGGTGCGCGTATCGGCCGTCTCGGTGCGGATTGCGGTCGCGTCCTTCGCCTGGCTGCTGTCATCGGCCGCGAATTCGACTTTGATTTTCTCGCGCGGGCGACTGCGATGCAGGAAGGTCCACTGCTCGACGTGCTCGACCAAGCCGTAGAGGCCGCCCTGATCCAGGAGTTGTCGGGCGGCACCGGTCGCTACCACTTCACTCATGCCCTTATTCAGCATGCGCTTTATCAGGACATGAGTGCGGCGCGCCGGGTCGTTGCTCACCGCGAGGTGGCCAAAGCCCTCGAGGATCTCTGCGGCGATCGACCCGAACTGCGCATCGGTGAACTCGCGCGCCACTGGTGCTTCGCGCCGCAAAGCGGCGACGTACCCAAGGCCATCCGCTATGCCTACCAGGCGGGCAAGTCGGCGCTTAGTGCACTTGCTCCTGCGGATGCGATTGACTACTTCGAGTCCGCGACGGCATTGGTCAACGAGCATGGAGTCACTGACAGGGATTTGGAACTCGACCTCGCGACCGGACTCGGCACAGCTCAACGCCAGAACGGCGACCCCGCATTTCGCGCCACGCTGCTTGGGGCAGGCAACCGGGCCGCCGAGCTTGGTGACACACAGAAGCTCGTGCGCGCAGTGCTGGCCAACGACCGCGGCTGGCACAGCACCTCCGGCGCCAGCGACACGGAGAAAGTCGCGCAGCTGGAACTTGCCCTCCAGCAACTACCCCCGGATGTGCCCGAACGCGCGCTGGTGCTCGCAGCGCTGTGTGCTGAGCTCGCTTTTGGCAGCACGCTCGAACGCCGCCAGGCGCTTGCTGATGAGGCGTTAAAAATTGGCAGAGCTACCGGTGATGACGCAATCATCGTGCGCACACTAAACCAGATGGCGTTTTCGGTGACGGTGCCTTCGCTGCTTGAATCCTCACTGCAGTGGACCGCCGACGCGCTCACTCGTGCAGAACGACTGGATGATCCTCTGCAGCTCTATTTCGCCGCGATGTACCGCGCCACCGCATCGATACGCGCGAACGACATCAAAGAAGCGGACCGCTGTTTCGCCATAGCCGGCCAACTCGTACGTCAACTCAACTTGCCGCCATTGCACTGGGAATACACGTTTCATATGTCGAAGCGGGCGCAACTGGCGGGCGACCTTGCCGAGGCAGAGCGGCTCGCAGGCACAGCGGTGGCGATTGGCACTGAATGCGGCCAACCCGATGCGGAAATGTGTTACGGCGTGCAACTCGCTGCAGTCAACTGGATGCGCGGCACGATGGGTGATCTGGCTCCGCTGCTTGAATCGATGATGGAGGCCAATCCCGGTTTGCCCACGATCCGCGCTTCGCTCGCGATGGCTTACGGTCAGGCGCAGCGACTCGACGATGCAGCCGGACTACTCGGTGAGTTCGCTGCCACGAACTACTTCCTGCCGCAGGACACAGTCTGGCTCAACGGTATGACCGAATACGCCGAAGCAGCGATCGCCTGCGGCGATCACCGTTACGCGCAAGCTCTTTACGGTGTGCTAGAGCCCTGGGTTGATCAGTTTTCGTCCGCAGGCGGCCTCACCGCCGAAGGGCCGGTGTGTTTGTATCTGGGCGGCCTCGCTACCGTGCTTGGACGTTACGATGATGCGGAGCGCAACCTTGCGCTCGCCGCAGAGCTTTGCGAGCAGAACGCGATGCGGTTCTATGCAGCGCTCACCGATTTGCGCCGCGGTGAGATGCTCCTTGCACGCGGGCTGGGCGACGATACTGAAGCGGCACGGACATTGCTGACATCAGCCCAAAGCGTGGCGGTAGCCAACGGCTATGGTGCGGTGGCGCGTGATGCGGCGGCAGCCATCGCGACGCGCCTCAGCTGATACTCAAACACCAGAAGCAAATTAGTCGATGCGAAAACCAGCGCTTCGTAACAGAGTCGCACTGCGGTCAAACTCCTGTCGATCGGCGTAGGTCATCACGACCTCGAATTCACCAGTGCCACGCCGGAACCAGTCGAGGCTCAGCGCCGGCGCCTGGCTCTCGAGTTGCGCGACGAACGCGGCGGCCCGGTACGGTTCGCCAAAGGAAACCAGCGTGGACTGTCCGAGCTCCGAATACAGCTTCCCGTTCACCGGTTTCGCAGCGGAGCCGCTGCCGATAACATGGTTGAGATGCCGGTAGATGTATCCCGAATACCAGTTGGCGCCGTCCGGAATGCCAGCGCCACTAACGGGTATGCGTCCCGGACCGTAATTATAGGCTGCAAGCGCGAGATGCAGATTGCCATCGTACTGCGATACCAGCTCCTTCAGATAGCGTGCCCCGGCGTCGATGTTTATGCAGGGGTCGTAGAGTTCACTCAGGCGATTGATGCCGAGGTGATTCGCTGTGCCCGGCCAAAGAATTTGCATGACACCGTGTGCGTTGGCCCGGGATCGAGCCGTTTCATCGAAATCACTTTCGCCCCGTGCGACGGCCAGCAGCAAGGTCAATGGCAGGTCGTACTGCAGCGCCGCCATGTCGAAGCATGTCGCATGCGGGAACTGATAGGCAGGTGGCTGATGTGTTTGCGTTGTCGAAAAAGTTCGCCAGGCACGCTCGAAATCAGCTTCGCTACTGTTGGCCCCGCTCGTATACGGCCAGATCAACAAGACAATCAGGATCAGAATTATCGTTAACGGCCTACCGATCATCTCAGCGTTCCGGAAGCTGCAAACCGGTAGCTGCCGCGATCTGCGCAAGGTTCGCCACCAGCTCGGCGTCATCACGATAAGCAACCGCGATTTCGTACACGCCGGTTTTTATTCTGACCACACGATAATCGAGTCCGGTCACACGCTGTAGCTGCGTAACGAAACCGCTCGCCGCAATCTCCGTACGAAACGGACTCCAAAACGAATACCACTGCTGCACGTCCTCGGCGACCTCGGCCGTGCCGCTGACTGGCTCTGCAGCAGCAGTCTCGACAGGCTCTTCGAACTCCCATGCGCTGCCAAACTCCGGCTCCGCTGCAGACACAGGGTCGGGATCCGGGTGCTCCGGTGTCCGCACGAAGTCTTCATCCACAATCAGCGCTACCGGTGACTCAGTCTGCACCTGGGGAATGCCCACGAATACGACAAGCGCTGTTACGGCAAGCGCAGAACCCACAAGAACACCGAGTAGTCGTATCATTGGCCGGCACTCAAAACACATCTCCGACTTCAATTGCGCGCCAGTCAAGGTGTTTCTCTGAATGTGCGGCAAGCAGTGAGAATTCATCCAGCCAGCGATGCAATGATTCGTCCCGCAACCCAGGGCGAATGGCCTCCGTGCAGCGCTTGGGCAATTTGTCCAGATGATTAGCGAGTCCGCGGGCGATGCGGGCATCATTAACGGCCACTGCGTAATAGGTATCGGTGCCCGGCGAAACCAGCCACTCGTTCGTCTCACGCGTGTCACCGCTTCCCATCAGCCTGTAGGGGATCGGGAATTTCATTGCCGAGCCCGTAGTCACGACATGCGCGGCCGTGCGCTCGCGGCATGCACTGGTCGCCAGCCGGACGAGACCGTAGTTTTGCTGGTACTGCAAAAAGAACACGATCGCGTCTGCGTTCGCGTTGGCAGTAAGCAGTGAACAGTTGCGGCAATGCGCTGAATCCGTCGATCGCAACACTCTGAGTGGACCAAGCATCGCATCTCCGTAGTTAACGGGCATCGCGACCGTCTCGGCACGTCCGGAGTTGGGCAGCGAAACGTAGGCGCTGACACTGAGTGGTGACAACTCGCCGTCGAGCGCTTTTGGCGTGATAGTCAGCCAATACTGAAACAGGGACTCGTCGATACGATGGGCCTTTGCCCGTAATGTCGAGTTGCTTCGCGCGTCGTCCGTCGTAAATTCCAGCGTCAGGTGACTGGCAAGATTGTTGCTTACCAGTTCGGCCGTTCCTTCAAAAGTGTCGATCGTTTTCTCGGACTGATCCGTTGTCACGAGATAATTCCCGCTGGTGTCGCGCGACAATGTGCAGGTCATCTTGTGCGCGAGTTGTGCGGCGAGGAGGTCGGTTTGATCGGCACGGAAGGGTACCTCGCGCGATCCGAGAAAGGTGTTGTCGGCTTGTACTTTGTGCACGGCCTGGCTCTGCACAGGCGTCAACTTGCCGCGCCAGCTGCTACCGAAGCCCGTCACCCAGCTGCGGTCCTCGAGGTCAAGCGCCCGAACGCTGACGCCATAGGTGCCGTCCAGGCGATTCGATAGCTCGATACCAATGTAGTAGTGCACATCATCGCTGGTGCAGTCGAATGGTTGAGGTCCTTCGTCAATAGTGCTGTGGCCCTGTTGCCACCCAAGCAGAACACCGGGCGTGTGCAAGGCCGCATCGAGCAGGCGATCGCGGAGCGACAACGCGAGCTCATTGCTGACCGGAGCCGGCGTATTGTCCTCAAGGATGACGAACATCACGGTTTCGCCTTTGAAACGGGGATATTCGACCAGCTGCTGACGCACCATCGGAATAAGCTCTCGCTCAAGCCAGTGATCGAGATTACGTTCATCGGCAGCCACGGCCGACAGCGCGGGCAGGAGCAGCAATGCGATGAGTAAGATTCGCCGCATCACGATGATTCCAGTCGCAGGCTGCCGTCAGCACCGATGATGAGTGCACCACCCGAGTTGCTCTGCAGCAAGGAATCGAGTTGGCCGCGCAGCTTGCCGGGCAGCGTAACGCCCCAGTCGACTGCGTCTGTATCGACTCCGGTTCTCGCCAGTGCGTCGATGACGGGCCGCGGTACCGTCAATGATTCCATGGCATGAAACGCCTGTGGCGCCGAAGCATCCCAGAAGCTGATGCGGCTCTCGCTGACTGTCATACGCTGTGCGCGCCCGTCGCCGATCGCATAGAAGCCGACCTGTCCGGCAGCAACCAGCCGTGTCAACGCCAGGTCGGATTCGAAGCGCAATGAAAATCCTTGCTCCGTCGGTGTTGCTGCCACCGGCGATTGCGGCTTTGCGTCGTCCTTCGGTTTCGGAGTCGTTGTTACAACGGCTTCCGGGTGTTTTTCCTGCACCGGCGTCACGGTCGTCTCCGCTGTTACTGGCGGCGGTCGCGGGCTAGTTGCTTCCTGCGTCTCCACCGGGACCGGTAGTGGTAGCACTGCTGCCTGCGATTGCGTCGCCGGCACCGGGGACAGTGGGATGCTTTGCACGAGCGCAAAAATCGCAACGAGGCACAACGCCAGTATGGCCATAAAGCGCATGATGTCGGTTTGCAGATCGGCATCGCCGCCGGCATCACTGTCGCCACGGCGCATGGGATAGAACAGCGGCGAGCGCGTCATGTTGCTGTTTCTTCGCTGCTCGGCTGAGCGAAACGTCCATCGAGGCGCTGCTCGATGCGTTGCAGGCTTTGCCGTATTTCGGACGTATCGGCCCTCGCGGCGTTGTCATATTGCTGCTGCAAGGCCGCGCCGAGTGTCACCGTCTTGTAAACGCGCATCAGGTAACCTCCGACGCCACCAAATATTGTCGTCGACAGCGCGAGTAGAATTCCGCCATCGACCATACGTTCAAGCATGGCGAAAGCACCCTGCTCAAGTACCAGGTCCCGATCACCCAAAGCGAAAATCAGAGCGCTACGCATACCGATGGCGGTCCAGATAACGCCGGTACCGAAGAACAGCGTCGTCCAGATATCGGTCAGGTGGTCTAGCTGCACAATTTGATTCACGGGTTTGCCGGCGCCGAGGAATCGCCGCAGCCGGCCCAGCGTGATAAAGAACGCGAGCAACAACACGGCGAATACCGGAATCGATGAGCCAAGATTGCTATAGGCCCATGCGAGCCACTCGTCCGGGCTGCCAACGGCCGATTCCGCAAGCTGGATCTGGCCAAACCGGGCCAGCATGTAAAGGAGCGCAGCTCCGCCGGTCAGCGTGGCGAAAGCGCCGGCAAACAGTCCTTGCAGAAAGACACGCCCGGACATCGGGTTGCTGCCTTAACGATTGGCCGCGCAGGCGGCACAAGTAGCCTCGAGCACGAGCTCAACTTCCTGGAACAAGCGGTCAGCGCGATAGTAGGAATCGGCGTCTGTACTGACGTTGAGGAGACCGCGCTCTTTATCCGAGAGTTCTCGCTCCATGTCATACAGAACTTTCTGCTTGTTCGGACAGGTGTGTGAGCAGTTGTTGTAGTCGCCCCGCATCGACATGAATTTCACGTTGAAGTAGCGATTGTAGTAGTCCTGTGCCTGGCGTGTGCTCAGCAGACCCTGCTCGCTGGACCACACCAGGAACTCACTGAATGCACGCTTGTTTTCGGGTTTGGGATCCCCTTCGGCAATGGCCAGCAGCTCATCGTAGTAGCGGTCGAAGTGTGCCTGACAGCCGTTGTCGAGAGAACTCTGTACTGAGCTGATCGCGCTGTCGAGGTTGTGCGTCTGCGGCGATGGGCAAGCGGGCTGAGTCGAGGCGCAGGACACCAGTGTCAGCGCCGCGAGCATCGCACTCACCAATCCTATTGAACGTGGGATTCTGTTTGTAATCACGATTCCGCTCCTATTGTCGAAGGTTATTGTTCAAGCGGGCTGCGATAAGCCTGTTCGATGCTGCTGGGTGGTGGACCTGCGACTAGCGCCCGGGACTCTTCGTCACCGAAAAGGATCGACTTTACGCCGCCGACGACCGCAATCATTTCCGGCGTAATGATTCCGAAGGACTGATTCAATTCTTCCATCAGCGTCGCGCGTGCGATTTCCTGGCGCGTACGCTCTATCAACGTACCCGTCTCCTCCATATCGAGGTAGATGTCCGACGCCAGCACAGCAAGCGATTGATCGCTGCGGCTGCCGGACGTTGCGACCAGTTGATAATATTGTTTAAAACGTTCCGACAGGCGCATGCCGGATCGGCCGCGCAATGTTGGCGTATCGGCTGCGGCCGTGCCCGTCGTCGAGGTTTTACCGAGCAAGGTTTCCTGCAGCGTCCACGGCGTCATCTTGTTGCCGAGCTCTTCGCGCAGACCTTTTTCCAGACTCGCCCGGGTGTTGTTCACGGTGTGTTCCATATCCGGCAGGCGATCTTCCATGATCGTCAGCATTTCGAGATACGATGCCCCGATCTGGCGCGCAAGTCGCTGGCAGCCGGAATCATTTTCAGCGCCCTCGCATTTGCTTTCGTGGTACAGCTGCTGCTGCTGGTCGAGTCGTCCGATGACGTCCTGCAGGCCGGTTTCCATGTCGCGCGCAACGTTACCCGTCTGGCGAAGGTCCTCGACGACGGTCGTCGGAAACAAGCGGATAGTTGGCGAGTTTGCGGCGGCTTTGGCTGGTACAACCAGGATCATCGTGATCAGCAATGACAAGGCGAGCGTGCCCGCGAGCGATTGGAGCAAGAGTGCACGTTCGGAAAATACCGAACGATTAAGGGCCAGGTCGGGACTCATATTATGTTCTCCCACAGTCATCTGCTGCACGGTAATTGGGAATCTTGTTTTGCAACAAGTTACGGACGCGCGGCTGAATGAGAGCTGAACGAAGGCTGAATGCTGTGATTCGCGGCAATGTCAGATCCTGGCTTCGTCGACCAGGCACTTTTCGTTCACGGGATTATCGGCGATCTCACGATCGCATTGGGGATACCGTTCCCGCCGGTTTAGCTAGTCCTCGACTGGCACAGACTCTTCAGGATCAGCCACTTCAGATTCAGGTGCCTCGCCCAGCAGGGCCTCCAGGTCGGACAACACGTCTTCGTCGCTGGTGGCTTTGTCCGGCACAATCCGATTGCTCGTCTGTGGCCATGATTTCTTGTACTTTGCCTCGGCGTCGAGCGCCGGGAAGTCCTTAATCGCGGCTGCTATGACTTTTGACATGATCTCTACCGGTTGGCGCTCCAGTTGCTCGGGTGAAATGCCACCCATGCCGGCGATGGCGCCATCGAAAAAGGCCTCCAGGTCGCCGTTATCGCCGGCGACCAGTGCCAAACCCACCGATGCATGTCCCATACTGCCGCCAAACATTACCGCCATGGTTTTCTGGCCACCGGTCGCACCACTGGCGGATATTCTGCTCACGATCAGAGCGTCGGTATCGAGCTTCGCCGCGAGGATTTTTGCTTCGTCGCCGAAGTTGAAGCGGCGACTGCGGATTTCCTTGGGCTTTTTCATGGCCTGAGTTATGTCCGCGTCGTAACGTTCGTTCAAGCTGCGCACCATTTGTTGCAACACTGGATCGGCATTCACCTGCTCAACCGACAGTATGCGTAACTCGTAGCCTTTCACGAGCAATTGATCGCGCAAAACGAGAGCTGCAGCATCCTCAAGTCCTGCTGCCTCCGCTATCATGCTTTCCGTCGTTGTCGCCTTGTCTTTCGTAACGTCAGCCATCGGCGGAATCAGGACTATGTACTTCGGCCGAAATTCGCCGTGCGCAAATTCCGGAGTCATGAATTCCGCCGCGCTGGCAGACAGACTCGCCAGCAGCAACAGGAACCCCACCAGCACGCCCGCGGAAGTCCCGCGTCGATTCGAATTGCTCATTTCATTCTCCGGTTTCGGTTTTGACGCGTTGCGCTATGTCACGCAGGTCATCCATTACGATACTGCGATCCGGAGCATCCGGACGCAGCTTCAAATAGGTCAACAGTTCACGCGCCGAGTCTCGGTACAAACCGCGGCGCAAGTAGATTTCGCCGAGGCCGGCGTGCGCCTCGGCCGCGTTCTGGTCAAGTTGCAAAGCGACTTTGTAAGCCGCTTCGGCTGCCGCGAGATTATGCTCGATGATGGCTTTGGCCTCCGGTGATTGTTCAGCCTGGGCCTGCAGTTCGTCGCGCGTGAAATTGGAACGGATCTTGACCTGCTTCTTTTTCTCTTTGTCGCTTAGCGGCGCCTCCACCGAATACTCAGATCTTGCACCCAGGGCAACGTAGGAATGCCCCGTGACCACATGCCCTCCCGCGTCATCAGGGTCTTCTGCAACAAGATCCTCCGCAAGCTCGAGGGCAGTCCTCGGGTAGTCCGCCAGTATGTAGTCGATCACGGTTTCCAGAGCCACTGGCCGTACCCGGCGGCGAAATCCGGCGTCACCGAGGCGCAGTTTCGCCAGTGTTTCTTGCGGTGTGTTTGCTGCGAGTTCGGCGGTGTATTGGCCACGCAATGCGAGATCGGGATGCGTGCTCCATTTGCCACCAATGCGCGGGTTCAGACTCTCGTAGTCCTGGCCGAGAATCTCGAACAAACCGGGCATTTCCCGCACGTCATAGTCAACCCGCAGCAGCAGGTCGTAGGCTTTCATGTCGGCTTCTTTCTCCAGGTCACGGCTGTAACCGTAAACCGACGTTTGCAGTCCGACCTGCATCGCCAGACCCGCAACTTCGCCCCATCCGCCGGCGGCGCTGCCGGCGATAACAAGAACCCAGCCAGCCGCCGCTTTCTTGCTCTGCGATCGATACGACAGGACGCCGTGATGTCCAGCGACGTGGTTGATCTCATGTGCCAGCAAAGTCGCGAGCTGCGCTTCGTTACGGAGTCGACTGATCAATCCCGTGTGAATGTAGATCTGGCCGTCCGGCAGCGCGAACGCATTGGGTGATGGGTCGCGTAACAGGTAGAAGCGGTAATCCTGATAAAAATCCGTGGGTTCCGGTGCCAGACGTCGGCCGATTTTCTGCACCCAGGCTTCAAGCTCGTGATCGCTGTGCCGCAGCCCGCGGCGATCGAACTGAGCTTGCATCTCCTCTGATGTTTCAATCAGGTGATACTCTTTGCCGGTCAGGTCCAGTTGACCGTACTCGCCGTGCTCCTTGGCTTCTTTTTCTGCCGCCCCTGAGGTGACCGGCAGGCAACAGGCCAGCGATGCGATGCCTAGCCACAACACCTTAATTGTTCGTTTCATCATCAGCCATCCCGCTAACCAGAAACGGATACTAGACTAGCGGTGGCCTGTTTGGCTGAATTTGCCCTGATGAATTTCTAATGCTTTCCTGCAAACCGCCAACTACTCTCCGACGGCCTGGAACTCGAACATCGCAGCGACTATCGGCGACATCGGTTCGCCATAGCGGCCAAACCAGTCGTGATAGAGACGGCGGATGTCGGCGCCCCGAAATACCGCTGCGAGCGCTCGGTCGGCAACCAGCCGGAACTTCGAATCTCCACGCGGCACCATAAAGGCATAGGGTTCGTACGACAGCGCCGTGCGGGTCATTGCATATTGATTTTGTGCGTCAGCGTTACGGAATACCTGGCCGATAAGCATCGCCCGATCAGAAGCAAAGCCATCCACCTTCTTGTCGTTTAACAGCTTCATGCCTTCATCATGCGATTCAACCAAGCGCAGTTTGATCTTAAACTCGTTAAGGCTCATCACGCGCCGCATCACATCTTCAGTGGTTGAGCCCTCCAGGACAGCTATCCTGGCACCGTCGAAATCATCCACGCGATCCAGCGGGGTCGACTTGCGTGACAGCACGGCGCTGCCTGTAATGAACGTCATCAGTGTGAAGTCCACGCGTTCGCGACGAGAAAGTGTCATGGTCGTTGAGCCGCACTCAATATCGACCTCGCCTTTTTCGACCGCGGTGATGCGGGCGTCCATCGTGACCAGCGGTACGAAAACGATCTTCATGTCATCGACCCCGGCCGCTTCCCGGGCCGCCGCTGCGATGTGTCGACAAAGATCAATCGAATACCCGACGACTTTGCCTTCGCCATCCTGAAACGACAGCGGCGGTTCATCGGGAGTAAATCCGATGCGAATCTCGCCGGTCTCGGCAATTCTCTTGAGGGTGTCGACCTGATTCTGAGCCAGCGCCGTGGTACAGAAAAGAAGGACAAGCAGGGAAACAAGGGTCTTCATCGCCAAACTCCGGGTTCTATTGATTATCGTCAGTATTGGGGCCCAGTCTTACAGCTGGGCGCCGGCATGTCTAGAAACAGCTGCGCCCATATCTGCAGCGGCGCCTGGAAACGCATCCAACACCGTTCAAGTTGTGAAGCCGGGTTTCGCAAAGTAAGCTCGCCCGTCATGTCTGCCCACGTCATATTTGCTGCACCGTTCCTGATGGATGCGACCGTCCGCTTCGTCAGCGGGGCGTCGCAGCTGCCGGGCGTAAGCCTGTCTCTGATCAGCCAGGATCCGGTCGAAAAGTTAGCGCCTGAGATCCGCCAGAGGCTGGTAGGCCACTGGCGCGTCGACGATGCGCTGGACCCGGCGCAACTTGTGGATGCAGCGCGTAATCTTGAAGCGCGACTGGGCAGGGTTACGCGCATGATCGGGGCCCTCGAGCAGCTGCAGGTACCACTCGCAGTCGCTCGGGAGGCGCTCGGAATCGAGGGCCTTGATGTAGAGGCTGCGAAGAATTTCCGTGATAAGGCGCGCATGAAAAATGTATTGCGCAACGCCGGTGTGCCCTGTGCGCGGCATTCGTTGGTGGGTGATCGTGATACTGCGTTCGCGTTCGCTGGCGAGGTAGGCTTTCCGCTCGTCGTTAAGCCGCCTGCAGGAGCGGGTGGCAAAAGCACATGGCGTCTCGATAATGCGGGCGACCTGATGCAGCTACTCGAGCGTTACCCGCCTGATCCGGCGCGGCCAACTTTGTATGAAGAGTTTGTGCTTGGTACCGAGTTTTCATTCGACAGCGTCATGCGAAACGGCAAACTGATCTGGCACTCTATCTCGCGCTATATGCCATCGCCGCTCGAAGTGCTCGAAAACGACTGGATTCAGTGGTGCGTCATGTTGCCACGCGACATATCCGGTGCTGAATTCGATCCCATCCGCAATGCCGCCGAAACGGGCATTCGTGCGCTTGGGCTCGAAACCGGGCTCAGTCACATGGAGTGGTTCCGCCTCGCAGACGGTCGCATTGCGATTTCGGAGGTCGGGGCTCGGCCGCCGGGTGCACAGTTTACGTCCCTCTTGTCTTATGCGCATGACATCGATTTCTACAGTGCCTGGCCGCGGCTAATGGCATTCGATGAATTTGTTGCGCCGGAGCGGCGCTACGCCGTCGGAGCGGCGTACATACGGGGTCAGGGGCGCGGGCGGGTACGCGCAATTCACGGTCTGGATGAAGCGCAGCGACGTTTCGGTCCTTTGGTCGTCGAGGCGAAGCTGCCACGCGAGGGCCAGCCGCCGTCGGATAGCTACGAAGGTGATGGCTATGTCATCGTGCGTCATCCGGAAACGCACGTTGTCGAGAATGCACTTACCGAGATCGTAAAGTTGATTCGCGTGGAACTGGCGTGATGTCAGCCGCACCCCGGCGGATTCTGTTAGGACCGCAGCGCCCGACGGTCAATCTCACCAGGGCCGAAGAGCTCGCAGGTATGCAGCCTGGGCCCATGGCCGTGATTTCTGCCGGCTGGCAGGAAGCGGAGAATGATCTCGACCATGTACGTGAGGTCATTAGCCGGCCGCTCGAAGATCTTTGCCTGTATGCACGCTCCGAAGAAATACTGCTGGCCGACAAACGCATGGCGAACGACTATCGGCGGCGTCAGGATCGCCTCATGGAACAGCAGAGGCTGTACCGCATTCGACTGAAGCCGCTCGCACGCGCAGCGCGGGAAATACTTGCTGGCGGTGGTGACCCGGACATGCTCGCAGCGGAACAGCGGCACGCGGTTGCACAGTTGCGCGCGTTGGATCGACATCATTTGCATCGTACCGAGAGCATCTGTCGAGAATTTGATGATGTTTACAATGCTGAAGTCACGCCGTCGCTGGCGCGACACAACGCTGAGGTTCGGGAAATACTGCAGCGTTGCAGCGGCGTGTTGATCACGGGCGGAAACGTTGCAGTGTTGTTGAATCGAATACGGCTTTTCGGGGTCGATGAACTGATTCAGGAAGTGCCAATCATCGCCTGGTCAGCAGGTGCTATGGTTTTGGCCGAGCGCATCGTGTTGTTTCACGATCGCACGCCGGAGGGACGCCGCGAACCCGAGGTGCTTGGTGCCGGCTGCGGCCTGTTGCGCGGACTCGTTGTCATGCCCGATGCAGCGCAGCGCTTACGCGAGAATGATCGTCAGCGCGCTGGACTGATGAGTCGCCGATTTTCCCCGGACACCTGCGTCATGATCGACAGCGGAACGCTTTTGCAGTTGAACGACTCGACCCCTGTGCACGCCGACGGTATTCGCAAAATCGATCACGATGGCCGGTTCACCAGGGTACGCACAGCATGAATCCGATGTTGCGTCAGCTATTTCGCAAAGGTGACCCGAATGCGTCCGAGGTCCAGACATTTTTTCGCGAGACGGAGTTCCCGCTGGTCGACGGCAGCGACGTAACGTTTGTATTTCGTGGTCATGCGGATGCCATCTATCTGCGTTGCTGGATCTCCGGGCTGGATACAGCGCAGCCTTTCCAGAAACTGGGCAGCTCCGATATTTGGGCTGCGACCATCGAGCTGCCGCCGGGCTCGCGCATCGAGTACAAGTTCGAAGTCGAAGCACACGGTTCACGACAACTCATTCTTGATCCGCTGAACGATGTGCGTGCACACGATCCTTTCGGTGCCAATTCGGTCTGCCAGGGATCTGGCTACGTACGGCCGCGCTGGACCAACGTGCAGGAAAACTCACGCAAGGGCTCGCTAGAAACTCTGCGTATTGAAAGTGCGATTTTTGGGGATACACGTGACATACAGATATACAAGCCAGCGCGCTTTCGCAGCAATCGGCGCTACCCCCTGCTGGTTGTGCACGACGGCCATGATTACCTTAAGTTCGCTGCGTTGCAGACCGTCCTCGACAACCTGATACAAGCGCTGGAGATACCGCCGCTCATAGTCGCGATGACACAATCACACGATCGCCTGCGCGAATATGCGGGGGACGACCGGCATGCCGTATTTTTGGCCGAGGAGTTGCTGTCTGCGATGACCGAGAATTACCCGCTGATTCCGGAGGCGCGTGCGCGCGGCATTATGGGGGCGAGTTTCGGCGGTGTTGCGTCATTGCATACGGCCTGGCGCCATCCGGGCGTATTTGGCAACCTGTTGCTGCAATCCGGTTCCTATGCATTTAGCGATATCGGCCGTCACCAGCGTGGGCCGGCATTCGATCCGGTGGTCAAATTTATGAACGCCTTTCGCGAACAGCCTGGCCAGCCGGCGGAACGCATCTACATGAGCTGTGGCATCTACGAATCACTGATTTACGAGAATCGCTCTCTGGTACCGGGCTTGCAGGCGCAAGGTATCGAGGTGCGCTTCGAAGAGGCCCGCGATGCTCACAACTGGGAGAACTGGCGGGATCGCCTGCGCAACGGCCTGTCATGGCTGTACCCGGGCCCGTTGTGGATGGTCTATGAATAGGCTGTCCGTCGCCCTATAGTAGCTACACACTAACTAAGGATAAGAATATGCCGACCCGAACACGCCAAATCGGCCTGTCTCTTGGTGCTGACATCTGTTGGCCGATTTGTTACGAGGAAATGCTGAAGCGCCTGGACTTGTCGATCAAAGTCGGCAGGGAGACGCAGCGGTTCGCGGTGGAGCGGGTAGGCATCGAACCGTTTGACCTGATGCAGCCCTGCAAGTACGACGTCGTAATCGATCGTCTGACGCACTGGTATCACACGTCACGCGAGTGGATTAAGAAAGCGATCCTTACAGATGACCTGTATGTCTACAACAATCCGTGGTCGCTGCAATCTATGGAAAAGCATACGACCTACTGCGCCATGATGCGCCTGGGCTTTCCCGTACCGGACACCTGGCTCGTGCCGCCAAAATCCTACGTCGAGTCGCCCGACCTGCAACCGACGCTGCGGCAATACGCGAAGTTGTTTGATCTCGGAGAAATTGGCGAACGCATAGGCTACCCCCTGTTCATGAAGCCCTACGACGGTGGCGCCTGGGTAGGCGTCACTTCGATTCGGGATAAAGCGGCACTGCACGAGGCTTATAACCAAAGCGGCACGCGGCTGATGCATTTGCAGCAAGCCGTCGATCCGCACGATATGTTTGTGCGTTGCGTTGGGCTCGGACCGCAATGGCGTTTTGTTAATTATGACCCGGCGGCGCCGCTCCACGATCGCTACATGATGGACAAGGATTTCCTGAGCGACAGCGACAAAACGACACTGTCAAACATGACCATGGTCATCAACGCATTCTTCGGCTGGGATTTTAATTCCTGCGAGGCATTACGATCCGATGGTCTGTGGAAGCCGATCGACTTCGCGAATGCCTGCCCGGACTCTCAGGTCACTTCCCTGCATTATCATTTTCCGTGGCTGATTAAGGCCAACCTGCGCTGGTCGATTTATTGCGCTGCAACCGACCGTTCAATGCATGCCAATCTGAACTGGGACAAGTACTTCAAGATAGCGGCGAAGGACATGCCCTTCGAGGACAAGCTGCCCAGGTACGCGGCGCTCGCACACGATTATTTCGAGACCGAGAAATTCAACGCGTTCTGCGACAAGCACCTCGGTCATCTTGATGACGTAGCCGACGAATTTTTCGGAACGGAAGTAATGCGTGATGCTATTCGACAGAAAGTTACGGCACTGTATCCTCCGCATGAGATCGAAGAATTCACGGAACTGTTCTGGGGTCGTATCCAGAAGTGGCGTCGTGAGGATGTAAACGCATGAAGAAGGATGTCACGCGCTGGCGGTCGCCGCGTCTCGACCAGGACGTGCAACTCGTTCGATGGGGACATTTCGGCACGCCGGTTCTGCTGTTCCCGACCGCAGGGGGTGATGCCGAGGAAGTGGAGCGATTTCATCTAATACGGGTACTCGAACCCCTCATCGACGACGGTCGTATCAAGGTGTATTCCACCGACAGCATCGCCGGTCGCACCTGGGTTTCCGGCGATCACTCGGCGGAGTTCTGCTCGCGCATGCAGAACGTGTTTGACGACTTCATTTACAGCGAAGTCACGCCGGCAATTCGTACGGACTGCGGTTCGCCGGATATAGAGATCATCGCTACCGGTGCATCGATAGGTGCGTTCAATGCGGTTGCCACGGTGTGTCGCCACCCTGATGCATACAAGATGGCGATTGCGATGAGTGGAACCTTCGACCTCTCAAAGTACCTCGAAGGCCGCATGAACGAAGATTTCTATTTCTCATCGCCGTTGCATTACCTGCCACAACTCGAAGGGTCGCAGCTAGATCAGCTTCGCAAGCGTTTCATCTTGCTTCCGACCGGAGAGGGGAACTACGAAGACATCGGCGAATCCTGGCGAATCGCACGACTTTTGGGCGCGAAGGGTGTACCGAACCGCGTTGATCCCTGGGGTCCCGAGTGGCACCACGACTGGGTCACGTGGCGTGAGATGTTGCCGAAGTACCTCGCCGAATTTGCCTGAGTTTTGTCAGGCGCCTTACGAGGCGTACATCTGCAACTCGGAGCCAACTGCATCAGCCATTGCCAGCGTCTCGCCGAGATCGGGGTGACGCAACATGACAAAGCCATCCGAAACCAGGGTTTGCAGCCAGTCGCGACGTGGTGAGCCCGGCGGCAGCAACGTGTTCCACACGACGTGCTGGCCAAAACGTTTCTGCAGTTTGTCGGCACCGTCGATATGAGAGATGCGCCCCAATCCTTTTGCCCGTTTGTAGATGGTCGCGACGTTGTAGCGTCGCTCGACGTCTGCATCGAGTCGTCCATGTGCAATCGCCGATCCCCAGGCTCGAAAAACATCAAAATCGCAGGCGTACTTCATCTGATCGACCTGGTGCGCCCCCGGCGGACGTGCACCGATCTCGCCGAACACCACTTCGCCGTCCGCCTTGCGATACCACTCCATGTGCGTGAAACCTGAGCCGAACTCAAGCGCCTTGATCACCTCGAAGCCCATGCGTATGCCATCGGCGAGCTGTGGGTCATCGAGGTCGCGCAATGCGATGACCTGCGGGCTGATCCACTCATTACTGCGCGCGATCAGTGGTCGCGGCCGGTACCAGGCGACATTGTAATAGGCGATTTTGCCGTCGATCGTTATCGTGTCGAAGGTATATTCTTCGCCGTCGATAAACTCCTCAACGCTGATCATGGGCACGTGTCGCAGCCGTGGTAACACGGTACGCAAATCGTCGCGGCTCTCTATTCTGTAGGTGTCCGCGGAACCCGCTCCCGCGATCGGTTTGAGGATGAGTGGAAAGCCAAACTTCTCAGCCGCCTCCCAGCAGCCCGCAACACTGTCGGTGGCGATGTGTTTGGGCGTGCGTATGCCAGCGTCATCAAGTGCGACCTTCATGGCTTCCTTGTCGCGGAAGCGGTGCGCCTGCTCAATCGTCAGGCCATCGACGCCAAAGTGCTTGCGCAGTTCCGCCGCGAGCATGATGCCAGGCTCCCACAGACACTCAATGCGATCGAGTTGCCGACCCTTGAGGCGCTCATGCAGTTCACTAATGACCTGCTTGCTATCCCACAGCGAACGCACCTGGACGTACTCTGACAGCGAGCGTTTGACTAAATCCGGGAGCGACCCAGCCGCGGAGTCGCCGACACCGAACACGTTTGCGCCACAGTCCGCGAGGCCACGTGCAAATTCCGGCATATCGGCCGGGTAGCCAGGCGATATCAGGAGTACATTCACGGTAATATGTCCTTCAGACGGGGTTAATCCAAGTCTGCGTTAGAATACCATCAAAGAAGAAACTACCCGGGCTAGACTTGGCAAACAAGAAACCACTCAAAATCTGCTTGACCAGTTCCGAATTTGCGCCGTTCGCGAAAACCGGCGGTCTTGCGGATGTTACGGCGGCACTTTCTGCTTTCCTGCATCGAGCAGGTCACGACGTACGCGTGTTGATTCCGCGTTACTCGCGAATCGATCGCATGGGTATCGATATCCGGCCGGTCGAAGGATTGCAGCATCTCAGCATCAACCTGGGCGGTCGTGAGATACATTACGCAATTGACACAACCATTGTGCCCGGTACGAAACTCAGCATTTTTCTGCTGCACTGTCCTGAGCTCTACGGACGGGACGGTATCTATACGCAGGATGATGATGAATTCCTGCGCTTCACGCTGCTGTCACGTGCTGCCATTGAAATGTGTCAGCAAACGGGCTTTGCGCCGAACATCTTTAGCTGTCATGACTGGCAGACTGGGTTGATCCCGCTGTACCTGAAGTCCGTGTATTCGTGGGACAAACTGTTCGCGCAAACGCGCAGTGTCCTGACAATTCACAACATCGGCTATCAGGGTATGTTCCCGGCACATGTACTCGCGACGCTGGGGCTCGGAGGTGCCGATCAGCATTTGCATCAGGATGACCTCAAGAGCGGCGTCATCAACTTCCTGAAGACAGGTGTGCTGTACGCTGATTTGCTGACGACGGTGAGCCCAACGTACGCACGCGAAATTCTCGGTGAAGAATACGGCATGGGACTGAACAATTTGCTGCGCGAACGTTCGAGTTCCCTGGTGGGCATATTGAACGGCGTTGATTATGACGAGTGGGATCCGGCAACTGACGCGCTGTTGCCGGCGAAATACTCCGCAAAAAAGATGTCCGGCAAAGCAAAGTGCAAAGCTGAGCTGATGCGTGACCTTGGCCTCCACAATGAGCCGGGCACTCCACTGGTTGGTATCATCAGCCGCCTGGTGGGGCAAAAAGGCTTCGATCTGGTGCAGAAAGTCGTGCCACGCCTGCTGATTGACCGCCACTTCTCGCTCGCCGTCCTGGGTAGTGGCGAGCCAGCGCTCGAAAGCTTTTTCTCTTGGTTGCAGCATAATTTTGAGGGCCGCGTGTGCTTTTACAAAGGCTACAACAACAAGCTTGCGCACTGGATTGAAGCGGGTGCCGACATGTTCCTGATGCCGTCGCGTTACGAGCCCTGCGGTCTCAATCAGATGTACAGCCTGCGTTACGGTACAGTTCCCATAGTGCGTGAAACCGGGGGGTTGGCCGACTCGGTGCAGCTTTACGATCCGGAGTCGGGCGCGGGTACCGGCATCGTCTTCAGGGACTACAACGAGCAAGGGCTCAAGTGGGCGATGAACACGGCGCTGGACCTGTATGCAAGCAAGACGCACTGGAAGAAAATGGTCGCCAACGGTATGGCGATGGACTATTCCTGGGAGCGGCAGGGTGCGCACTATGTCGACCTGTTTCGCCAACTGAGCAACACTAAATGAACGTTATTTTTGTAGAGCCATCATTTCCCTATAACCAGCGCGAGTTTGTTCGTGGCCTGCACGCCGCGGGTGCCAATGTCATCGGCATCGGTGAGCGCCCGGCTTCGTATTTGTCGGACGACGTAAAAGGCTGGCTGGTGGATTACGTGCAGGTATCGTCGGTGGTGCACGAACCGTCGTTGCTCGCGGCCGTCAAAGCCATACAAAGCAAGGTTTGGGTGGATCGTCTCGAGACGACCGTTGAGGCACACATCATGGCCGCGGCTGCAGTACGAGATGCAACCGGCATACCGGGCACGTCATCGGAAACCGCGTTTCTGTGTCGCGACAAACCGGCAATGAAAGAAGCGTTGCGCCGGGCCGGGATTGCCTGTGCACAATCGACACGCGCCAAGAGCCCGCAGGATGCGCGCGACTTTGCGACAGCAGTAGGCTATCCACTGATCATCAAGCCACCTGCTGGCGCAGGCGCGGCAGGCACGTTCAAGGTACGTAACGACGATGCACTTGAGAAGGTTATCGTCGAGTCGGGCCTGGCAGATGGCCATGCCGTCGCAGTTGAGGAATTCATCGAGGGACATGAGGGTTACATCGATACCGTCACTATCGAGGGTGAGGTCGGCCACGAATTTATTACACACTATTATCCCAACGTGCTTGAGGCTATGCGCGAGCGCTGGATTTCGCCGCAGATGATTACAACCAATCGCATAGATGCGCCGGGCTATGCCGAAGTGCGCGAAATGACGCGTAACGTCATCAAGGTTCTCGACATTGGCACCTCCGCTACGCACATGGAGTGGTTCTACGGTCCGAAAGGATTGAAGTTTTCAGAGATAGGTTGCCGCCCGCCCGGCGTTGGCCAATGGGACGTTTATTGTGCGGCGAACGACTTTGATCTCTACTTTGAATGGGCGCATGCATTGGTGCACGGTTCGACACATACTCCGCCGTCGCGACGCTTCTCGGCCGGCATGATTGCGCTGCGACCGGAGCGCGACGGACGTATAACGGGATACTCCGGTCTCGATGAGATCGGCAAGCGTTACGGGGACTGTATTGTGGCGTCGCATCTACCCGACCCCGGAACACCAACGCAAGCTGTCGAAGCGGGCTACATGGCGAATGCGTGGATGCGGGTCCGCCATCCAAGCTATGACAAGCTACGCAGCATCATGAACGAAATCGGCGAGACCGTTCGCGTCCACGCCGGGTAGACAGAATGACGAGTGAAACTGAAAAATTTGCGGCACTAAAAAGCAGACTGCCTGCTATCTGGTCGGCGATGTCGAGCAATTCCAAATTCGAACACACGTCGGTGATTGTGCCGTCGCTCAGCGTCAACCAGGAAGAATTGAAGAAGGTTGCCGGGGCGGTGTTTTATGAAGAGCGCTTGCTATTCGCCCTCATCCGCCTTCGCAATCCCAACGCCCGCGTGATTTACGTCACCAGCCAGCCGGTACACCCCGACATCATCGACTACTATCTCGACCTGCTTGATGGTGTGCCGGGCAGGCATGCGCGCGAGCGCCTGCGCGTGCTGTCTGTGCTTGATGGCAGCGCACGGTCGTTGACTGAGAAAGTGCTGGAGCGCCCGCGTTTTCTAAAGCGCCTGCGCGGCATGATCGACAACCCGGCAAACGCCTATCTGACCTGCTACAACTCGACGCCACTTGAGCGGCGACTCGCCGTGGAGTTGGACCTGCCGTTGAACGGCCTCGATCCGGAGCTGCTGCAATGGGGCACCAAGTCGGGCAACCGTCGCGTGTTTGCCGAAGCCGGAGTGAGTTACCCCGCCGGCACTGAGGACCTGGTTACTGCAGACAATATAGTCGACGCATTGCTGGATCTCGGGGCGCGGCGGCCAGCGGCTCGCAAGGCGGTCGTCAAATTGAATGAAGGGTTTGGCGGCGAAGGCAATGCAGTATTCACCTTTCCGCAGGATCGCGGCAGCCGGGATGCAATTCGCACGGCATTGGGCGATCTGGCCTGGACCTCTGGTACGGAAACAACAGCGTCTTTCCTGCGCAAGTTCGCGGCTATGGGCGGCATTGTTGAAGAGATGCTCGTTGCTGCGGAGATCCGGTCTCCCAGCGTGCAGATGCGCATCTCTCCGTCCGGTCAGCCCGAGTTGGTATCCAGCCACGAACAAATATTGGGTGGTGCGACCGGCCAGTCCTACCTTGGCTGCCAGTTTCCCGCCAGAGATGAGTACCGTTCGCGGTTGTTGGAGGAGGCGAGCAAAGTTGGGAATGTGCTCGCCAAAAAGGGCGTGACCGGTCGCTTCGCCATCGACTTTCTCGTCGGCCGAGAGGCCGGTGGAGAATGGAGTGTGGGCGCGATCGAGATCAATTTGCGCATGGGAGGCACAACACCGCCGTTCCACGCGATGGAGTTTTTAACCGGCGGTCGCCTCGATCCTGCCAGCGGTCTGTTTCTTTCTCCGCAAGGCCAGCCCAAGTTTTACAGCGCCACTGACAACTTGAAGTCGCCGGCGTATCGGGGATTGCTACCCGAAGATCTGTTCGAAATCATCGCCCGACACGGGCTCGGCTACAGTCATGCGACCGGCACCGGCGCCCTGTTTCACATGATAGGGGCGCTGTCGCAGTACGGGAAAATCGGGCTCACCTGTATTGCCAATAGCCCGGACGAAGCTCGGCAACTGTTTGAGCATATCGCTTACGTGCTCGACGACGAAACGAATAGCAGTACCCACGGCGTGCAGGGCCCATTGCTGGATCTTTATCTCGCCATGGAATGACGAGACCAACGGTTCAGGGCGACTGTTACTCTATTCAACGATCCTGAAGTTCGTCCGCGTTGTTACGCCTTCTGTTGGCACAGCAACGCCGTCGACAAATCTGGGTGCGTAGCGATAGCGCTGCAAAGCCGCCAATGCCGAAGCCTCGAATGATTGATGCTCTACCGGGTCCCTAAAGCTGGAGCGAAAACTGCGACGGCCGGTTGGGACAGATCGTGTTTCGACTACCTCTGCATCCTTAACGAATCCGAACTCGTCCACTGTAAAGCTAAGAACGACATGTCCCTCAACACCGTTTCTTAGTTGAGTGTGCGGATACTGTGGTGAGATGACAAAAAGAGGCACAAAGTCCTGATCCGGCGCTAGCTGGTTTTCTCTGCCAATTGCAACGCAGTGGCTGGTGGCATTATCGGATTCGTCCAGTGCTTCATAAGCCTGCACGAGCATTGCATGAATTTTCAGCCTTTGCTCCTGATCGGCGGGACCGTCTCCATCGAATGAGCTCAGCGCCTGAAGTAGATACTCGGTTACCTCGCGGCTGTCGCGGCGGAAAAACGCAATCCGCCCCAGACCGTAATTTGCGTAGCCGACCTCCTTGGATGAGGCACCGAACTCTGTTTCGAAGATTGCGAGCGCCTGTTTCAGATATTTTTCGCCGATAGGCGATTCTGATTCATCCAACACGCTGGTCGCGGTGCGGTACGCAAGATTCGCGTAGTCGACACTGTCTTTTCCGAAGTTGCTGCTGGTGACCTTAAGGGCGCGCTTGTACCATTTCAGTTGCTCTGCCTCATTGCCAAAACCGGCCGAGGCGGTAGCCATACTTATGTAGACCGCGACGAGTTCCGGAGATTGCTTGCCGGAGGTGTTGATCAGTTCATCGATTGCCTGTATGAGAAAGCTTCGCCCTTCGTCAGCACGACCGCCGTTTACCAGCGCATCGCCATAGTGATACAGCAACCTGGCAAAATCCGGATCGCCCGTTCCAACAATCCGGGAACCGATGTCGAGTGCCGTCTTAGCGCTAGTGATCGCGAGCTCGGTGTCGCCGGAATCTACTGCGGCCAGGTACTCTTGGTGCGCCACATCAAATAGCTCTATATCGGCGTCGACGGCCGCCACTGCGAAACTGGCCAGCAGTAACAGAGCCGCTGAAAATGCCGCGCGCATGCTACTTGCCGGGGTCAACCGGCCGAGCCAACTGAACCTGCGCAAGCGCAACTGAAATATAATCGCCGCTAGCATTAGCCGCTTCCCAATCTCCTCAAAAATCATGTACTGAGCTTTTGTGCGAATGGCGGCTACGATGCTACCAAACTCGAGCGGGCAAGCGGCAGTCCGTGTGCGAATCTGAACAACATCTGGCTGGTCTCAAATATCCTGCGCCGTGGTAGAATCCCCGCACCAAAAGGAGACTCCCCATGAAGAAAACAGCTGTATTCGCCGCTACCATAACCCTCATGATTGCGGCGGCCTCAGCATTCGCCAGCTGGAATCCCGACGAAGAAGCCGAGTTGCACGCAAAGGCACAGGAAGCTCTGACCGAATTCAAGGCGAAAGACCCCAAGAGTCAAAGGTTCATAGACCTGGCTGTTGGTTATGTCGTCATCCCGACAGTCGCAAAAGCGGCCCTGGGTGTCGGTGGTGCGCGCGGCAAAGGTGTGCTCTATGAGGGTGACAACATAACAGCGATCGTAACCCTGACCCAATTGAGCTTTGGCTTTCAAGGCGGCGGCCAGGCCTACAGTGAGTTCATCTTTTTTGAGGATGCGACGACGCTGCAGAACTTCAAGCGCGGAAATTTTGAATTAAATGCACAAGCCTCAGCGGTTGCTGTAACGACGGGTGCATCCGTCGATGCGGCCTTCAACGACGGCATGGCCATCTTCACGCAAGCCAAAGGTGGACTGATGTACGAAGCAGCGGTTGGCGGGCAAAAGTTTAAGGTTGAGGCTAAGTGAAGATCATGAGTATTTTTCGAAACACAATTCTGGTGGGCACCCTGGCCCTGGCCACAACGCACACACTGCAGGCCGCAGAAGGGGGTGACCTACATCCCTTCCTGACCGACAAGTATTTTCTCGATCTGGGAATGTATTTTCCGAGTCGTGAACTCAAACTCAGCGTCGATGGGTCGACCGCGACGGTGACCAGCGAGACGGACTTCGTGAGCGAATTCGAGCTTGGCAAGAGCGATGAATTGTTTGCACTGGATTTCGGCTGGCGCTTTGGTGAGAAATGGCAATTCAACGGACAGTATTTTTCCTCTGACGGCAATCGAGAGAAGGTACTTGAAGATGACGTAGTCTGGGGTGACGTTACTTTCGGTGCCGGGTCCGGCGTTCGATCGGGTAATGAGTTTTCGATGATACGCACGTTTTTTGCGCGGAAATTTTCGAGTGCCGCTGACCACGAATTTGGATTGGGCGTGGGTATACACTGGCTGGAATTCAGCGCCTTCATAGAGGGTGACGGCACCATTAACGGTGTGCCCGTTGGCTTCAGTCGCGAGTCTGTGACAGCACACGCACCTTTACCAAACATCGGCGGCTGGTATACCCATTCATTCTCGCCGAAGTGGGCGTTCACTGCCCGGTTGGACTGGTTTGCCGCGGACATCGGTGATTACGACGGATCCCTGGTCAATGCCGCCGCAGGTATAAATTTCGCGGCCTTTGAGCACGTTGGCTTCGGACTTAATTACAACATCTTCGAACTCAATATGGGCGTCGACAAAAACGGTTGGAGCGGAAACATCGAATCGACCTATAGCGGTCTCTTCGCACACGTGACGGGATACTGGTAGTCACGGTTCTTGCCGAGATCATAGCGCCGCGCAGTTCATCGACGTCAGATAGCCAGAGAAGGTAAAATATGCGACTCGTGCACCTGCTTTGTTTCGTCGTGCTCGCCAGTATTCCATTGTATGCACAGGATGAAGCAGCCGAAGTGGGGCCAGTGTTACTGCCTGCCGAAGTCGCGCTGCAGTTCGAGCAGCGCATCGAAAAAATCAGGTCGCTGAAAAGTGCCGTTGTGCGGCTAAGAGCAGAGATTGAGAAGCTGGACGGTGGCCTGCCCGCACGCCTGTACGAGGGTCGATTGGATTCTGTATGGGCGGCCAGTTTCAACGAAACAGTCGGGTTGGCAGAGGCCCTGGTAGTACGAAAGGCGGACGGTTTCGATGTCTCTGCCTATGTTTCAGAGATCGCAACCGACCTGAGGGCGTTTCCGGAGGAATCGGTTGCGGCCCTTGAAAGACTGCGAGAAGACATTGTCTACCCATCCGGCGAGCTGACGCCCGGCGAAACTGCCGTGCAGGATCAGTACCTGTTGCGGGCAACACAAAAACTGGACTTTGTTCTGCAGTCGATGCTGACGTACATGTCTATCGCTGAAAAGCTTGGTATCGCAACCCGATTCGATGCGGACTATGTGGCAGAGGTGCTTAAGGAAGCCGGCGCTAATCGCTCAGTCTTTGTGATGCTGGCGACTGAAAATGCCAGTGTCATGCGTGCCGCGGCCGCGGCCTTGCCGCTGGACACTGATGTTGCGGCGCGAGTGAGTGTTGCCGAGACACGGGTACGCATCGCGTCAGACGCACTCCAACAGGCCATAAATCTGATGAAGCAAATGGACCTTGATGCCAGTCAGTACAGCCAGCAGGTTGTGTCCACGACCCGGGAACTCACGGCCGACGTTCTCGATGCGGGTGTGCTTTCGGCACTCGCAAAAGAGTGGACAGCATTGACTGTCGATCTCGCGAAAACAAAAGGACCGCAGCTGTTGTTCCGCGTAATTCTAATGGTCCTGATTCTCTTCGTATTCTTGCGCCTGGGGCGACTTGTCCAGTCGGTGACGAGAAAGGCACTGCGTTCCTCGAGAGTGCGGTTTTCCGAATTGTTGTCCGGCATGGTGGTCGCAACGGCGCGCAACCTGACTGTGTTGTTGGGTATCCTGATCGCTCTGTCGCAGGTTGGCATTTCACTGGGTCCGCTGCTCGCGGGTCTCGGCATCGCCGGGTTCATCATCGGTTTCGCCTTACAGGATACGTTGTCGAATTTTGCGTCCGGCATGATGATACTCATGTACCGACCTTTTGACGTTGGCGATTTTGTCACGGCCGGCGGGGTTACCGGCAAAGTCAGTGACATGAGCCCGGTTAACACGACCTTGACCACGTTGGACAACCAACGCCTGGTCATACCGAATAACATGGTGTGGACCTCGGTGATCACCAACGTTACCGCGCAGAAAACACGCCGGGTTGATCTGATGTTCGGCGTCGCATACGACGATGATGTGGAAAAGGTTGAAAAGATTCTCACCGAAATCGTCAGCTCGCACCCGTCAGTGCTCTCCGATCCTGAGCCTGCGATCAAGCTGCACGAGTTTGCGGATTCGTCGGTGAATTTCATAGTTCGACCGTGGGTGAATACGGATGACTACTGGGATACCTATTGGGACATTATGCGCGCAGTCAAACTGCGTTTTGATGCCGAGGGTATTACGATCCCGTTCCCGCAACGCCAGATTCATACCGCATAAAAGTCTCGGGATTCACTCCTGCCAGGGCGTCGCCCGGATGCGGTAGACATCAACCCAGCTCACACCACCATCAAGCGACCATTGTTGTACCCAGTTCCAGCCTTGCTCGTCAGGTGCGAAGAAAATGATGCGTCTCGGCGGGTCCTGAATGGGTCGATCGATACTCATGGTTATGCTGTCGTCGTCACCGAGTTTCGCACTGATATGACTGAGTCCGGTCAAGCCACTGGAGGTCCAGACAATTTCCCAGCTACCGGTATCCGGATTGTAGGTCCGCAGGTTGGTGCCGAAACCGCCGGCATTCGGTAGCCAGTAATCCTGAACGGCGAGCCCCGGGCCTACGCAGGAAAATATCCAGCGGGCACCGGTACCGGGGCTCCATCCGCTGCCGTCTCTGGCCAGCGACTCATCGGTGATCTTCCAGTCACCCACGTAACGGCCAAACTGAGCCACGGGCCCGTCCATGCAGTCGCTCCTCTCAGAATGGATGACAGGTGTGTCCCCTGCGTAACTCATACCTGCAAGAAAAACGGATCCGATGATTACGCAAACGACGCTCTTCATACTGGAGCTCCTAACGACGGCCAATATCAGTTGGTCCTGTATTCCTGCCGTCAGTTCCCACAAAAAAGGATCTAAGGCTTCCGAGCAACGCCACTGCCAGGCTGATATCCAGAGTGACCAGGGCCATCAACGCCACGTAGTTCCCGTTCGCGAGCCTCGAGAGAAATGCACCGAGCAGGACCATAGTGGCCAGGAAGGCATAGAATTGCGGCCGAAAAGCCTGCGTGAGTTGAGGGTCTTGCAGTGCAGCGATCCTGTCCAGGTTCCTGCGGCAAAACCTGCCGAACAGGAACTGCGCTTTGGCTGCACCAATCAGAACTCCAGCCGCAATGGCAAGCCACGACCCTGGCTGATCCGGATTCAACGCGACTGCTTCCGCAAAAAGGGATGCGCCCTTCGATAGCAGGACGATCGCTCCGCTAAGCCAAACGATCGCGGACACGACTTTGAGTGTGTTCCTGGATACAGCTAACAAGGTCCTGTTACCACTACTCAACAGCTCGAAGCAGCAAGCCCTTCAGGTACTCAGCTTCGGGAAATTGCAGTTCAACCGGATGATCGGGGGCCTGCGACAGCCTTTCGATAATCTGTACGTCGCGATTGACATCGACGGCAGCGCCGGCAACGATTTTTTGAAAAAGCTCGCCGCTGACGTGGCCGGAACAGGAGAAGGTAGCGAGAACGCCACCAGGCTTCAATAATTGCAGGCCCAGCATGTTGACGTCCTTGTAGCCTCTGCAACCGGACTTCAGTTGTTGGGCTGAACTTACAAATTTCGGTGGATCGAGAATAACGAGATCGAACTGCTGTTGTGATTTGCGAAGTCGGCGCAACTCTTCGGGTACGTTCGCGTTTGTATAGCTGCACCGGTCGGCCACACCATTCAATATCGCTTGTTGTTCGGCCATCGCCAGCGCGTCTGCGGAGCTATCAATCAGGGTCGCGCTTGCCGCTCCGCTCAACAATGAAGAGATGGCAAAACCACCGGAGTAGGAATACGCATCCAGAACGCGCGCGTTACGCGCGTAAGCCGCGACTCGTTGATAGTTGAAGCTCTGGTCAAGGTAACCGCCGGTCTTTTGTCCGTGCTCGACATTGACGAGCCGTCGCATACTGCCTATCAAAAACTCAATCGGTGCTGTTGGCGTTTCGCCGCACAACAAGCCGGACCTCGATGCCAGGCCTTCCTTCTTTCGCACCTCGGCTTCCGATCGTTCATGGATTGCGCGTGGCGATAACAGGTCATTCAACGCGGACACGACAGCATCGCGCCAATACTCACCGCCGGCCGATAAAAACTGGCAGACGAGATAGTCGCCATAGCGATCGACAATCAAACCGGGAAGACCATCGGATTCACCAAAGATCAGGCGACATGCGTGGGCCTTATCCAGCATGTTCAGCTGTCGCCGCAAATCAATTGCCCGGGCAACGCGACTCCGGATGAAAGCAGCATCAATGTCCTGTTGTTCGTCATAAGACCATATGCGAAGTCGAATTTGCGATGCCGGCGACCAGGCAGCGTAAGCCAGAAACTCATTGGATTGAGACACGAGACGAACCGTCGAGCCGGACGGTGGTGCACCTTCCACTCGTGCGACGGCACCCGAAAAAATCCACGGGTGCCGTCGCCGGATCGATTTTTCGCGACCGGCCTTGAGCATAACTTCAGGAATGCTATTCATCGCCCCAATGATGGCACAGTGCGGCGTGCAATTCGTCTTTGCCTGTTGGGGGCCGGACATGCCCGGCCCCCAGGTGACCCAGGTTTACGGCATCAGGAGCTACTTTTCGAAACCGATCCAGATTGCACGCGAGCCATTGTCGATAGCGAAAAACAACGCGTCATTGGGTACGACGAAGTCCGCAAGAAACGCCAGGCCAATGTAATCGCCCGCAAGTGAGCAACCGCTGATCGTACTTTGCACTTCGTACAGGTTGAATGCTGCACTGATCAGGGCGAACTGACCCATCGATGTACAGCTCATCGTGTTTTGTCCGGTAAAACTGCCGTCAGCGGCGATGGTGAAAGTAACTTCCGGATTCAGGAGCTCGTCGTAGCCTATCCATGATCCGGCGAGAAGGTTGAGTGGCGAAGCTCGCTCATAAAAAATCGGATCGTAGAAAAACTCGAAACTGCCGCTTTCTCCCGAGACCGTGGTCCAGGTTCCGGACATTTCACTTCGCCCGACTATCGTTCCGCTAATCGTAAGGACCGTGGCCGAAGTGGAGTCCAGCCAGACGACGCCAGCATCCGCAAACGCCATACCGTCGCCGCTGAGGTTGTTGACTGAAATACTGAAGTTGCCCGACATTTGAACGGCTGAGTCGATGGACACGAAGCGGAATCTTCCGTTCTCATCCACCATCGCAATGTACTCTTCCGTTATGGCGCTGAGGTCATTGGTCACGGTGCCGAACCAGTGTCCGCCCGGTAACGCGTCGGTCGGTGGCGGTGCTGGAGGTGGCGGTGGTGGGACCACAGCGGCGGGGCTCGGCGCCGCGCTGCCGCCGCCACCCCCGCAGCCGGCCAGTATCAGTACCAGGAATGTCGCGAGACAACGTCTATTGGTGTTCATGCAGGTTACTCCCCGTTCAAATGGCCCGGCGGGTCGCAATCGACCCCGAAACCGGTGAGAGTAAGATGCTGGATCAGGCTGGGCGTTACCTGATGAAGCGAGGATTATTGGGAAATGGTCGCCTGATCTATTTATCGCTCGGGCCGGATCGATACTCGTCAAGCAATGTCATAAGCCAGTCTCCGGAGGGAACCGTGCCCTCGCCCTCGCACTCGATGTAATACGTTTTCTTGCTAAAGGAACTCGAGCTCGCCAGTCGCTCAATGAACTCCTCGGTGGTTGACGCGTAACGCTTGCCCCTGCGGTATTTCATGCGCAAGTGATCTTCAGCCTTTTCGGCAGTGTGGTGATCACCGTTGCGGATGAATGTGCAGCCGCTGTTGCCGACCGCTGTGAGCAGGTAGTCGATCTCCGCCGGAACGTCATCCTCCGCACGTGCGTTTGCAAACATCAGCATGCCGACCAAGGTCAAAATAGTGACATGTTTCATATATCGATCTCCTATAGCCGCAGTCGGACTGACATTGGATTGTGGTCGGATGAATCCACCCGATGTGTCGTAGCCTCTAAAACGACCAGGCCGCGAACATAGATGTGGTCCAGGGGCAGGCCAAAGAATCGCGCCCGGTAGTCCTCGTCGTAGTCAAGGACTTCGAGGTTGAGGTCCGTCGCCATACTACTCAATAATGCTGACCGCCGTCCGCTCCAGGTATTGAAGTCACCCGACAGCAACAGCGGTCCAATGTGTTGATCCATCACAATTCGCGCTTGCTGCATCTGCTCCTCAAAATCGCGAGTGCCAAAAGCAAAGTTTACGGCGTGCATGTTGACGACCAGCAGCGTCTCGTCGGTGTCGGTCAGTCCGTATTCGGTAATGATCGTGGCCTTGGGCGTTCCGAGCCAGGGTTCCAGGCTAACGAGATTGCACTGCGTCAACGGTCTCGTGGCGCTGCTGGTCATGACACCCGTCACCGATCGCCAGGTGCGAAAGCCAGGAGCAAACGACTGATACTGGTAGCCGCCGATTCGACCCTGATTGTGAGCGTTCAGAGCGGCTTCCTGCAAAAGCATCAAATCGGAATTGCCCTGCAGTGCTTCCAGGTCTACCGCCCACTGTGAGCTGCTTCCTTTCTGGATGTTCCAGTTCACCACGCGAATATCCTGCGAGTTCAATTCGTCGCCGTGCGAGAAACCTCCTTCACCGATTTTCCTTGAGCAGGACTCGGCTTCCGTTTGCGTCGCGTTGTTGTTCAACAGAGTGCTGCCATACGCAGAACATCCGCTTGCGGCTACTATCGAGAACACTATTGTCGGCCACCTCATATCGTATCCCGGGGTTGAATGGAAAGGCTCAAATGCTGCTTAGAATGGTGTACGCGCCGATCGCAAACAGAGTTCCCAGCACGAGGCCATAACAGCTGCGCATGCCGATCTTGAGTGCTCGATTGGAAACTCCGCGATACGCAATGATGCTGAGCGATATGCCGGCAACGAACTGAATCAGGACTGAGGCTTTGATCAGGTTGCTGGCACCTGTCGAGGCAATAGCAAGCCCGACGATAGACACCGGGACCTGGTAAGCGGCAACGGCAAAGATAAATCCCATAATCGCGTAAAACGTCTTGTTGTGCATGATAGCGGTCTTCATTTCGACATCCTGGTGCTGAACTTCGAGTCCGCCGTTCGGCGGTTGTGATAGGCCAGCATTTCGAGGATTCCAGAGGCTTCAGAACGGCCGCGCTCGAACGCGTGGTGTTTGCGGAGTGCGACCGGACGGTCCAGCATCGTTCGAGATATCGATAGCGACTGGCTGCCTTCGTTGTCGAGCAGCGTATAGACGTAAGCGATCAGCTCCCGAATGCCAGGATTTAGGTCCAGATGTTCGCAGAGACCCGCAACGAGCCCGCTCGCGAGCGCATGTCGCTCCGCGGGCTCCTGCGTTTCGTTAAGGCAGACCGACCGAATCCATATGTGGGCAGCACGTGCAACCGCATCAGCAATCGCTATGGAGTCGTCGCCCGTCGAGTAATCAGGCCGTTTTGTAGCTTCGTTTTTCATGTGACCAAATTAATAGAGGGCGTGATTGCTCTCTTGTCTAATTCGGTCAAATTCGATTCAATGCAGCTCAGATGTTCTACGAACCCACAACCCTGGCCTCGACGACCGCGCTGCTGGCGAAGTCCTTGCGGGAAGAATACGGTATCGATCCGGCACCGATATTTCTTGAGGCCGGGCTGCAATTGGAGCCGCCGGAGTCGCCGCAGCTCCGCTACCCACTGGAGAAGATTCGCAAGCTGTGGACTTTAAGCAGGGAGGCAAGCGGCGATGAGGCCATAGGTCTCAGGACCGGGCGATATGCCAAGCCCATGCATTTTTATGCCTTCGGCTACTCCTGGATGGCGAGCTCGACCTTGCTCGGCGCGCTGCAGCGCCTGGTTCGCTATTTCCACGTCATGTCCACGGCATCGGTCGAGATCAGCCTGACCGAGAACGAGAACAGCTATTCACTTTCCGCCGTCTTTCCGGATCAGGCGAAGTCGCCCCCGAAGGAGGGAATCGATAGCGGCATGACGGCCTTGCTTGCGCTTTGCGACATTGTCGCTGAAAAGGAGGTTCGCCCAATCCGGGTCGACCTCACCTGCGCGGCGAGCGTGCATCCCGATGCCTATCGTGCAGCGCTACGGGCCCCTATTCGTTTCGGCGCCAAAGTCGGCGCGATCCATTTTGACAAAGATCTGCTGCGCGAACTGCTACCACATGGCACGCCGGATATTGCGAAAGCGACGGACAGAATCGCCGAGCAATACATTGAAGCGCTTGACCCACACAAGGTCGCATCTCAGGTTAAACGGTTGCTCATTGATCTCTTGCCCTCTGGCAAGGTCGAGCAGGAACTCATTTCCAGTCGCCTGAATCGCAGTACCAGCACGTTGCAGCGGCAGTTGCAGGAAGAGGGTGTGAGTTACAGAGAAGTGCTTGAAAGCACGCAGCGCAGCCTTGCGGAAAATTATCTGCGTGACAGGAAGCATTCGCACGCACAGATCGCATACCTGCTGGGCTTCTCTGAGCAGAGCAATTTCTCCAGGGCATTCAAGCGCTGGACAACCTTAAGTCCGCGGCAATTTCAGCAGGGTTCGACGAGCGAATAGGCCGCTAGTGACCGCGGCTTGCTACTCGCAAGCGAGCTTGTCGAATGATCTGGAGTTGTTGCCGCCAAGCAGGGATATGGATGCCAGCAACTGCTTACCTTCCCGACGGTAACGGATCTCCTGCGGATAGTCATGGTCAGGATTGACGAACAGCACGCTGCTCTCGCCAATCTCGGTGGCTACAAAGGCAGTGCTTGCCTGCCCCGACGGATGAGCGACGTAGACCCAGGACCCACTCTCGTTCTGTTTAATCGTAAGGACTTCGTAAAAACCGACAGCATTGTTCGATAGTGAGACAGCAAAGCCGGCCAGCGATTGCTCACTGTCGATAACCCACACTTCCTGCGAACGCTTGTCGGGTGTTGACCAACATCCTTCAAGCCACTCAAACAAGCGGCTATCGGTGTCTCCCCCGAGCGCCATCGTGGGAATCAGTGCTAATGCTATCCAGCGTTTCATCGTGTCGCTCCTGAATTGGAGTTACGAGCCGGTAGGGTCCAAGCCCTTGTAGCGGATTGCGCGAGTGCCTTCCGCCAGCTTGTCGATAGTATGCGACCAGGAAAAGCCCGGCCAGTGCAGGTCCAGCGTGCCGCGGTCCGGTCGATAGGCGGCCGTATACAGGGTGCCAAAACCGCGCTCAAAATTGAGCGAATATAACGGCGGTCGTTGAAACGCAGCGATGAACCTTGCGGCCGGATCAGTTCGCTGTGTCAATTTCTTCAGCAGGTAATCTTCCCGCTCCACAGAGGCCGTCTCATGGGCGTGATCAGCCCACTCAACTTCGTGCTGGTGATTGGTAGCAACCGCCGAAAGAGTGACTGTCGCCGCTCGATCCGGGCTGAGATACACCGTTCGATAGTTCTTCGCGCTATCCAGCAGCGTGACGTTGTACGCCATATGGCAGGGCACGCGCTGCAGCACTTCGACCGCCTCATCAACGTTGCTGCAGGTCTCAAGTACATAACGCAGCAAGATGGGTATGCCGAATCCTTTGCCGATCATTCGCCTGCCGCCGAAGGTCAATGACACGGCGAGTCCATCATCATTCATGCCGTCGAGCACACCGATCAGGCTGTCGGCCATGCAGACAACTTTGCGTGTTAGCCATTGTGTACGCAGGATTACCGCGTCGAATACACGCGGGCTGTAATCGTAATTGCGTACCAGCAACGGCTCCGGTCCCGGCCAGATCGCCTGCGAACAACCGGCCATGTAAGGCGGCGGGCAGTAACCCGCCAGAAACCGCGCGGCCTGATCGCTGCCGCCCGCCAGTTCGATCAGTTTGTTGTACACCGGCAGCAGTTCCGGCATGTGAGTCTCGAGCGCTCGTAGAGACTCGAGGTAGGTCGGTCGTGTGAGTTCGCCTTCCGACAGCCACCACTGCCGGTAGGCCGGCCATAGCTGATGAAAAAGCTCCGCCCATTTCTCACCGGGCTGGAGTTCATCAATGGCCGTGAACGTCACCTGCATGCTAGAGCATCTTGAACGCCGGTTCCGAAATCACCGGCGCATCGGCGGCCGATGTAAGCGGCTCTGCCGCGTACTGGGCGCGTATGCCCGCAATCCACTTCTTCGCCCGTGACGTTAGCTTGAACTTGTCGTCCATCAAGCGACCGCGCGTAACCAGGATGCCAAGATCCGCGCCCTCGTAGCGGTAGTCACCCGGCTGCAGTATGCGCAGGAAAAATGCTTCTTTCTCGCTTTCCACCGCGCGCCGATGATAATCGAAGCGATTGAAAGCGACCGAGCCGTCTTTCTGCATACGCCAGATACCGCTTTCCGGCGCTTTGGTCAGTACATCGACGCTATCGTGTGTGTGCTTGATCACCAACTGTGACCAGCTGTCGATATTCTCCGGTTCCGCCCAGCGAGCATTCAGTTCATCGATATCGAGCTCGAATGGCGCGCCGGAAAATTCCAGCAGGTGAAACAGGAACAAAGGCGCATCGGCATGCGCGAAAGCCGCGTGATTGGTCATCGAGCTTGCACCGGTGATGCGCGGGTTCAATTCGCCTAGGTAAATGTTGCGCGTCTTCTGATCGATAAGAAAGTCCAGCTCGAAATAGCCGCGGTAACCTTCTTTAGCCAGCTGCTGGCCAAACCGCTGTGTATATTCCCTCGCTTGCTCGCGAGCCTTTTTCGAAAATGCTCCGGCGAAAATTTCGTTACCGCACCAGCCGCCCCGATACGGCGTGAGCTCCGGAAAGCCGACCAGCTCCGTCATCATCGGCCCTACGATCGTGCCGCGCTTAGTGACGCACGCTTCAATGGCAGAGCCGCGGCAATTAATACGCTTCATGACCTTGATTTCGCCTTGCCCGACGATCTCGTGCTCATGCTTTTCGAAGTCTTTCTGATTCTTGATAAAGAAGGTCGTATGCCCGGAATCGCCGAAAGCAGACTGCAACACCAGGTCTTTGCCAACGCCAGCCTCTTTTGCGATGGCCGTTAGTTCGGCGTAACTGTTAATCTCGGCCAATACGTTCGGCACACTCGGAACACCGGCTTTATTACCTATGCGCACCGTCTCGATTTTGTTATCGACACGACCGCGAAGTGAGGCTTTCGGAAACCAGACCTCACCGCCCAGTTCCTTAACCAGCTTCTCAGTCTTTTCATCGAACATGAGAAAGACGAACTTAGCGTCTTTGTCGCGCGCCTTGATGCGATCGATTACATCTTTGTGCTGCAGCAGGTAGTTGTTGATATCTTCGATCGACTCAAACTCGGGGTGCGACTGTTTGCTTGGCACAATGACGTTCGGATGATGACCGTCGAAACAATCAATGTAGTTGATATATTTGAAGTTCCGAACCCACTCGTCGAGACCAAGCAGATTGAAGTTGGTCGCGCTTACGAAATAGATCGGCGTTTCGTTCCTGTGAAAGAACCGGCGAATTTCGGAAATATTCTTGAGTTTTTTGCGTCTGCTTGCCATTAGTTAGCTCCCATTGCCGCTACAGCTTCTTCGGTGAATACACGCAGGCCGAACTCGGCGCGGTATCCGTGAATTTCAGTAACATCGAGTTTGCGCATGAAGTCGAGAATTTCCGAGGAAATCACCTGGCCGGGCACGAGAATTGGAAATCCCGGCGGATAGGGGATGATAAAACCCGACGACACGACGTGACGACCGCTCGCCATGGCCGTGTCAATCCCATCGCCATGCAAAGGAAAATACTCGCACTTCTTTTCGTCATACGAGAGGAAAAAGGCCGAACGCAGGTTACCGGCGACGGTACGCTCGCCATGCGACAGAAACGCTTCGTGAAACCGCGAAAAGTCCGGTAGTGCGGGAAGCTCCTTGGTCAGAGAATGCACGCGATTATCGAAGGCCTTCTGCTCCATCATGCTGGCGTCCTGGCTCTCGGCATCGAGCTCCCGAGCGATCTTCACCAGCACCTCGATCAAATAGGCAACCGATGATCGCGTCGTACCGATATTGGTCATGAACAAAACGGTGTTTCGCGAGGTCTTGTTGACCTGGATGCCGTACTTGTCCATCAGGTATTTGTTCTTGAATGTATTGCCGTCGATACCGGTGAGACCGGTCGTTAGTGTGACCCGTGTGGGGTCGAGTACGAACTCATCATCGGCAAAAGCATCCCAGAGCTGACTCCAGCCGCGTTGCTCATCCCAATAGGCATCGATGCCGCTCGCCCTGTACGGTGCCGGAACCATGTCACCGACGGCGAGCACCTCGAAGTACTTCTTGAGCAATGGGTGCGACGAGATGGCGCGCCGCATAACCATCGCCGCTTCGATCTGCTTTTGTACGAACTCAAAACCTTCCAGCTCCACCTGGCGGCGCCCGACATCCAGCGATGCGATGATCTGGTAGTTAGGCGACGTGGAGGTATGCGTCATGTAAGCCTCTCGAAACGCCTGTTCGACCTCGCCCCTGAAGTCCTGGTCGTGCACGTGAATCATCGAGCCCTGACGCAATGACGTCAGCGTTTTGTGTGTCGATTGCGTGGCATACGTGCGTACACGAACCTTATCCGGGTCGGGCATGAGACGAGTGGTCAGCATGGCCTTCTCATCCTTCGGTGCTTTCGCGGCCCACCTTTTGTATTCGGCGCGGTACTCGTCAGAGCGGTAGCGCTTGCGCAGTTTCTCGGCACAGTGCATAGCGGTGCGCTGGCGGTAGGTTGGCGAGAATCGCGCGAATGCGAACCACGCCTCATCCCAGAGGAACACGAGGTCCGGTTTGATTGCGAGGCACTCTTCCATGACGCGTTCGACGTTGTAGACGATGCCATCGAAGGTGCAGTTGGTCAGCAACAACATGCGTACCCGGTCAAGCTCTCCGGCCGCTTTGAGGTCCAATAGTTGTTTCTTGATGTCGTGCAGTGGCACGGCGCCATACATGGACCACTCGTGCAGCGGGTAACTGTCGAGGTAGACAACGTCCGCGCCGGCCAGCACCAGGCCATAGTGATGCGATTTATGACAATCGCGATCGACCAGTACGATGTCGCCGGGTTGAATCAAAGCCTGAACCACAATCTTGTTGCAGGTTGAAGTGCCGTTAGTGGAAAAGTAGGTGTGCTTCGCCCCGAAAGCGCGAGCAGCCAGTTCCTGTGCGCGCTTGATAGGCCCGGAGGGTTCGAGTAAAGAATCGAGACCGCCTGACGTGGCCGAAGTTTCGGCAAGAAAAATATTGGGTCCGTAAAACGCACCCATGTCCTGAATCCAGTGCGAACGAGCGATCGATTTTCCGCGGCTAATGGGCAGCGCATGAAAAACGCCGGTCGGCTTTTTTGAGTAGGCCTTGAGCGCGCTGAAGAATGGCGTTTCGTATCGTTCGGAAACGCCGCGCAGTGTATTCAGGTGCAGTTCCGTGAAATCTTCTGTGTTGTAGAAGATGCGGCGGCAATTGCCGAGGTCACGACCGGCAATGTCTTCAACGCCACGGTCGGTGACAAGATAGATGTCCAGTTCAGGACGTACCTTGTAAATCTGTCGGCAAAGTTCAGCGCCGTACTCATGCGGTTCAAGGCCCTGCAGACTTTCGTAGTCGACACCATTGAGGTACTGAGTCAGTGCCTTGAGTCGACTGCGCGAGCGCAGCTCAAATCCAAAACGCACAATAACGACCTGGATATTGTGATTGATCATGACGGCAATCAGGGCATCTTCGAGAGACGGCGCTACAACCGGCTCGTAGATAAATGGATCTTCTGGCTGACGTATGCTGCGCAAGTTGGCGCGTAGTGACTTCTCCTGCGGCACCGTCATGTTGTCAACAAACAGAGTTTCGAAATACGGTCGTGCATACGCACGTGCCTCGGGACTTTCTTCTTCCTCGTTGCCAGTGCTGAGCTCCGTTTCATCACCAATGAGTGGCACAGTTCGACGACGGTAGTAGCCACTGGAGGTCGCGCGTACGATTCGCCGTACCGCCGTCGCGAAATCATCGAATTCATCGCTGTTGAGCAGCGATGTCAGTCGCTCGAAGACCAGGTGACCCGGAAACGCCCAAAACATCTCGATCGGCTCCAGGGCGTGCAGAAGCTCGAGAGCCTGCTCACGGAGTCGCTTGGTGCCTTTGCCGTCCTCAGCCGCCTGCGACAATCGCTGGCTGACATCCTGCAAATCACTCCAGCGATCAGCTCGCAACTGCGTGGCGCTGAAGTGATCGTCAGACAGGTCATGTGTCTGAGTCGTAAGGTTGGACTTGTCCGAAACTGTCTTCATTTGATTCTCCAAGTCAGCGGCGCATCAGCGCACTGCGGTTCACTCCGGCCACGAGTGACGAGCGTCGGCGAGCAGCCTAACGCTTGATTCAGATAATTTTCGGTGCACTCGGCGCAGGAACATCGACGCCGGCGCGTGAGCCTCTGCTGGGTAGCTCGAGCGGCCCGAGCGTGGAGAGAAACGACGCTTCCTTGTTTCCTGGCTCGTAGATGGGCATACGCATTTTGCTGTCGCGGAAACTCTTCAGTGGCTGACCGAGCCCACGAAGGCCACATTCACGTTGCCGCCTGACCTGCTCAATGTTTATTTCCATCGGAATAACTTCTTCACCCGCACCCGCTTGATACAGAAGGACGCCGGACGGGTCGACTACCGCTGAGCGACCAACACCACCCGCGCCGCGGCCGTTGATGTCAAACACGTAGCATTGAAATTGAGCGGCTGTAGCGCGCGCAATTGCGAGCTCTATCTCGCGATCTACTGTGCCGGTAAGTACCGGATGCAGCAGCACCTCGACACCATTGGACGTTAACGCACGCGTTGTTTCGGGAAACCAGATGTCGTAACAAATAGAAGCACCGAAACGACCAACATTCGGAACGTCAAATATGCATAACTCTGAGCCGGCAGTTACATTCACTTCGTAAGGAAGAAATGGAAACAGTTTGGTGCAACGCGCAACAACCTCGCCTTGCGGATTGATGACGGGCGCCGTGTTATAAATCTTTCCGTCTTCGCCCGTCACGTAAAAGGAGCCGGGCAACAACCAGACACCATGCTTGGCGGCAGCCTCGCGGAAGGCGGCTTCTACCGGGCCGTTCGGGGGCTGGGAAAATTGCGTTAATGGCCCTAACGAAGCCAGTTCGCTCATCACTACCATTTGTACCCAGGGATACTGCGCGACGGTCAGTTCGAGCTTATGCAGCAGTGCATCAACATTACTATGCAGCGCGGGCACGTGTGTTTGAATGCCCGCAATAGAAAAAGGAACCAAGTATTACTCCGGAATTATAAGAAACTTAAGAAAGTGACGCGACGTGCCGTGGAAAGTCGTCGTTTTGGCAGGTAGCCTATTATGCCTTGTCGGCGCTTGGAAAGACAGGCAGCGCAGAGGACATTCACACCTGCTTCGGTCAATCAGACGCGAGCCCGGCTTGCATGATTAGCGTCAGCAGGCCGATCTGAATTGCGACGTGACCGTCCACATTCCGCCAGGACTCCTGTGGCGAATGAGCGTTCTCGCCGATACCACCGCGGCTGATCGTGATCGCTGGCACACCGATGGATATTGGGTAATTCGCATCCGTCGAAGAAATTCTGAGCTCCGGCGTTACGCCTATCGCCTGCATGGCAGCCATTGCATGTAGCAGCAGTGGCCAGTCAGGGTTGCCTTGCGCGGCAGGGCGCGTGCCGACACGTTCGATCGTCACTGTCAGCGGGTCGCCTTCAAGGCGGCCCGAGTTCTCGTCATCAAGTGCCTGTTGCAGGGCCGCCTGCAACACCGCGTCGACTTCATCGAGTCGTTGCTGGTTTCCGGAACGCAGGTCGATTTCCATCCATGCATCGAATGGAATCGAATTAACAGAAGTGCCACCGCCTATGCGACCGACATTGTAGGTGGTTTTCTCGCCAACACCGCTAATGAGTGCCGCTCGCTCATCGAACAAGGCAATAGCACGTCCCAATGCGTGTTGTGGATTGGCCGTGCCGAATGCGCCCCAGGAGTGGCCGCCCGGGCCTTTGTAAGTAACACGGTAGCGATGCGAGCCAACACCACCCCAGATGATTCGATTCGTTTCGCCACCATCAACCGCAATCATGGCTTCGATAGGCTGGGCGCCGTCGCGAAACAAGTGCTTAACGCCGCGCAAGTCGCCCAGCCCCTCCTCACCGACATTGCCGACAAACAGGATGTCGGCTTCTGTTTCGATTCCGGCCGATTGCATCGCGCGCAGCATAGCGAGTGTCACGACGAGGCCACGAGTGTTGTCGCCGATACCGGGTGCGAAATAGGTGTCGCCCTCTGCCCGTACGGTGACATCCGTGTCTTCGGGAAACACGGTGTCGAGATGCGCAACAACAGCAATCGTACGATTGCCGCCCCGACCCGGGCGCCTGCCGATAGCGTTGCCCACGTCGTCGATGTGCACGTCGTCGAGACCGGCGGCTCTCAGGAACTCCACAAAACGTTCGGCGCGCAGCGTTTCGCCGAAAGGCGGCGCCGGGATTTCCGTGAGCTCAATTAGATCATCGAGAAACTCCGTATCCGCAGCTTCCACATAGTCGAATGCGGCCCGCAACTGCGCGCTCTGCATGAGCGCCGACATGTCTTCCTGAATATGGGCTGCAACGACAACGGAGTTTTCGCTTTCGGCGTGCACGTGTAACGGCGCAGAAATCAGGAATGGCAACAGCGCGATAGAGCACAGGTGCCGAAAGCTTGGGTAGTCAAACATCACGGAGATCCTCGGAACAGATTATTGACCAGGACGATAGGTACGCGTGGCGCGGCGCTCAACATCCTCACGATAGTAGGCTACGTCTTTGAAGTCTGCATCGACATAGCGCTGTGCCTGGTCATCAAAATGCGGTGACCTGGGGTCACCGCTTTGACCGCCGGCCAGCAAGGTCTTTGCCGTCACTTTTTCGCCGAATTCAACGACTGCTACAAAGCTGTTGCCGCGATGACCGTAGAGACGTTTCGTATTCTGTTCGGCCCTGACGCCAAAAGCGGCCAGCGATCCCCAATAAGCGGAAGCCATATTCCCGACCGGCAGCGACGGTGCATTGTCGTCGTAAGCCTGGACGATATCGCCATTGATGCGCTGATAGCGCATCAACTCCGACCAGGGCACGTCCCAGCGCCCAAAATCAGACTGCAGTCGGTTGACGACCTCGGTGAACAGCTGCAGGCGTTCGGCAGGATCGGAGCCGGTGCCGGAGTAGTCCGTCTTTTCCATCTGCGAAGCCGCATGCAGGTTCGCGGGCAGCGCGCCGTTCTTCAGATACGAGCTGCCGTAAAGGTGTGCCAGGCTCATTGCGACCGAATCGCCCGTGACGCGCAGGTCCCAGCTGCGTAGCGCATCGATGGCTACGCCGATGAGCGCATCATCCTGGCCCGCATCATCGTAGGCGGCAATCAAACCGGGGATGAGTTTTTCGAACCCGGGCAGATAGGGGTCGTATGCAAGTTCGATCAATTTATCCAGAGTGAATGCGGACTGCCCGGTCAGAACCTTTACTGCGTGAACGCCGCGAAAATTTTCCGGATCGGGCGCCATGTAATACGGATAGTTTTCGCGCTTTGGACTGAACTCCGCCGCCGCGGTGAAGGGTGTCGAATTGCAATTCTGTATCCAGCCATTGGGCGGATTGAGCAGCGTTACGGTTTCATCAACTGTATGCAATCCCAACCAGTCGGTTGCCGGATCGCTGCCATCCACCGGTTTCGAAAAATCAAACGTCGTATCCCGTTTGGGAATGAAGTTGCCATGGTAGTAGGCAATGTTTCCCTCGGAATCCGCGTACACAGTGTTGTTGGAGGAGTTGGTGCGGATGTTCATCATCTCGCGAAACTCATCGTGGCCGCTAAGCTTGGTGCGTACAAACGATTGTTCCAGCGCGTGGACCGGATCCCAGTTGATTCTTGTGACGACAGGCTTGCCATCGAGTTCGTGCGTTACAGGGCCATGATGAGTGCGGTACATGGGGAACGTGCGTTCGGCCAAGGCAGCGCCGTCTTTGTATTTCAGCGTCACCGGAGTAACAGTCACGGCGCGCTTGTCATTGCCGTAGCGATAGTAGAGCTTGCCGCCCTCTTCAAAGACGTCTTCGACAAATTCATCGATGAAATCGACGTTTGTCGATGTGTGCATCCAGCCGGTATTCTCATTGAATCCCTGGTAAACAAAAAACTGCCCCCAGGTCACCGCGCCGTAGGCATTCAGGCCTTCCTCACTAACCACGTGAATTTCGCCGCGAAAGAACAGCGACGTGTGTGGGTTGATTAGCAGCATCGCGTTGCCGGATTTCGTCAGGCTGCCCGCGATGGCAAAGCCATTGGAGCCGGCGGGCTCGTCCGGCACTTTATTGGCAACGAACGGGGTTTTCTCACCACCGTAAAAGGCCTTGATGCCCGCAAGCGGAATCTGTTCGATATCCCCACCGATAGATCCTTCGCTGAAATACATCGGCATCCACGGCTCGAAGTGCGTCAGCAGGCGGGGTTTCACGTCGGGGTGGGTGTAGAGGTAGTAGTTAACGCCATCGGCAAAGGCGTCGCAGAGTGCTTTTAACCAGTCAGGTGCCGATGCATAGGCAGCCTTCGCCTCATCAACGGTCATGTACAGCCGCGCGCGCAAGTCACTGTACAGCGCTTTCTCGCCATCAACTTCGGCGAGGCGCCCTATAGCCCAGATGTAATTTTGTTCGACGCGATTGAAGTCGTCTTCGCTCTGCGCGTAGAGCATGCCAAACACAGCGTCCGCGTCAGTCTTCGCATAGATATGTGGTACGCCGAAATCATCCCGAATGATGGTGATGCCTTCGGCGCGGGCGGCCAGTCGTTCAAATTCAGAATCGTGGGCTTGCTGCGTACAGCCAACGAGCAGCACCGAAATCAAAAATAATGTGGCTGGGAAGAATTTCATTGGCGAGGATCTCCAGGCGACTTCAGACTCGGATTCTACATCGTAAATCAGAATTTCATTTTCAGATTGACAATGCCGAGATGAAACATGCGGTCCTCGCCACTATCGGCCCAGCTGTACATATTCATGTAACCGGTCTCAAGAGTAGTCTTGTCTGACAACTTCCAGGCGACCCCGGCGGTCAGTCGATTCTGGCGCAGGCCCGAAGTGCCGGCCCAGTCCGTTTCCCGCAATGCAAAAAACGGCTCAAGCGCAACAACGAAATCGCGCTTGCCGGTATCACCCATAGGACGTGTGTACTTGGCCATATAACGCAATACCAATCCCAGATCATCGCCCACACTGACTGAGCGCTCCTCGAGTCGCACTCGCATCGAAAGCGAGCCGTGGTCCCAGCGTGCTGCGGTCCAGGTCACCTGCTGCCAATAGCGATTTTCGTCAGCACTATCGCCGGACTTGTTGTCAGTCCGAATACGCGCGTATCCCGCCCACACGGTCACGTTGTCATTGAGGTCATAGCCGACAGCAGGGCGCAGCAGGTATTGTTTGGCGCCGTTGCCCGGGTCAAAAAATCGTGCCTGCGCGTCGAACCAGTAGCGCCAGCGAGATGGGCCATCTGCTGTCTCGAACGCATCGGAAGTGGTGAAGATGGTCCAGATACCGGGATCCTGATCAACGGCAGCGGCTTGTTTCGGCAGGCCGCAGACCAGCAACAACATCGCCAGAATGCCGGCAAAATTGCCGCTTTTTCGCTTCATTTTCGTATACCACGAGGCCGAGGGGGCGCGGAGCATAGCACCACTGAAGGGTATGGCAATACTTCAAGCTGGCGGCGTATCCGGAATGACCCGCAAGGGTATGCAGTCACTCTTGCCGACGATAACCAGCGACTTGTCGGTGCGTGTACACGCGCCGGCGTAGCGACCAGCGACCGAGAACGTATTCAGTTGCACGTTCAGGTTGGCGACGTTCGGTAGCGGCGCGAGCTGCTGGTACATCATGTCGCGGTTGTCGAAATCGCCGTCGGTACTGGCGCGCAGTTTATCGTCGCGACCGTAAAGGTGAATGTTGGCGCCACAACGGCCAACGATCGGTTTCATGGCGTACCCGGTACTGCGAAGCTCGTCCGTCAATTCGAAGCTCGAGTTCAGCAGGTAGGGGTAATCGGGAAACAGCGACCACAGTACCGGCAATATCGCCTTATTGCTGGGGATCAGGGTCCACAGGGGCTCGTACACCATCACGTCGGGGCGCAACAGTACGTCAATCAATCGCGGCGCCTGGTCGTGTGATTTTTTGGGTGCCGAATCGCGAAGTTGAATGTCATCGTCCTCGCATTCAGCGCGTAGCTGGTCGAGTGCCGTTTCCCACGACCAGGTTTTCCAGACCCAACGGATTCGTTCACCGTCGGCGTCAACTATGCTGCCATCATTGGCCCACGATAAACCGGAGACGCCCTGGATAATCTTGCTGCGCACACCGGCCGCCGTCATCGCTTCTTGCATATAGAGTGCGTGGTAGCTCTCTTCAAGATCGCGATCACGCATGATGTGCAGAGTGCTATCGACGCCACTGTGGCTCCACGCGTCCTGCAGCAAACCACGAAGTGCTGCGCCAGCATCGTCGCCGTCGTCGCAGCCCACGTGCCGCGCCCAATCCCCCTGCAGCTTCCCGGTTTCCATGTGGCATGACGCCGAATCACAGTTGTACTCGTAAACCTTGAGTCCGCGCTCTGACAACGTGAAGTCAAAGCGACCGGTGATCATCTGGTTGCGCCGGTTGTTCCAGGACTGACGAATCTTGGTCCACAACGCTCGCGGCAACTTGAACTGTTCGAGTAGTGAGTCATCGCTCAGAACCCTGTCGGTCGCATGCATGAACAGGGCGTGCAGCTCATTCGTGGCGCGTCGGAGTTCCGCCTCTGCGGTTTCGGTAATGCAGTAGTACAAATCCTGATCGGCGGGATTGTCAGTGAGGAAATGGCCACCGATACTCTTCACGTAAGCGGCCTCAGTGGGATTGTCGAGAGTCAGCCACTCAGTACTCGCGCTCGAAACCGGCTTGGCCCGGCGTGCCTGAACTTTGAGAAGTTCCGGATCCAATGGCACAAACTTCTCGGCGTAAGCGTCATCGTCTGTTTGCTTCATCCAACCGAGAATGGCTTGATCCCCTGTTGGACACTTGATCTGGTAACTGCCGTCAGCGCTGACTTCAGCTTCGATTTGTCGAGAGTAGTTTTGTCCCGCAGGCCACAGCCGGTGACGATAGTTTTGTTCGACTATTCGAATATAGTCATTGTCAACTTCAGTAATGATAGCGACATGGCCGGTAGTCTCGAAGTCGCCGCCTTCGCTCCAGATGAGCAGGTTGCCGTATTCAGGGTGGCGCCTCGAGCCGTTTAGAAACGAATGCAGCGGCAGGATTCGGTTCTCGCGAACAGCACGCACCGCCCGCAGCCGGAAGATGTCGTAGGCCATGGCGACATCGTCGAACACATAACCGAAATTTATATACAGCCAGCGTCTCGCAAACTCCACGCATTGCCACTTGTAGCCCATGTATACGTCATCGATATAACTGCGGTAGGACTGTCGAGTCGGTAATTCCTCATCACTGGCTGTGTTGTAATCGCTGGAGTACACCTCGACGTTGCCGGGGGCGACGCCCAATACAGCGCCAAAATGCTCGGGTGGGTTCTTAATTTCAGTGCTCATTCTGTTCCATAACTCGCGCCAGTCGGGGCCCCTTTTATACGGTATTGCTTATGACGGCAAGCGGCGTATTCTTGCGCCTTCCTTGAACCCTGCAGCTGTCGGCACTGGTCGACATGGAGTTATCGGGTGGCACTTACTGACAAGCTCAAGAACATTTTTAGCGGGCGGCTTTTCAAGACGCATCGCGCGGAAAAGTGGCCATTCGTCGCTGGGCGGTATCATGTCATCGACGACACAGCTCCGGTCATAGTGGTGATGCCGGACAATGAAGCTTTAGCTGAAACGCTTGCGGCACTGTCAGTTCGTGGACTGTGCATGATCAGCTCGAACTGCCAAAGCGCTTCGGATGTTGAGAAGCTGACTCGCAATGTCGAGTCAAACCTCGCAGTACATTGCATAGTTATGGTCGGCGGCGTGGAAGGCAAAGACTATCCGGCGCTGCAAGCGCTTTGTGCCCTTTTTGATGACGACCAGAGTATCTCTGAAAAAGCGCGTCGTATCGCCCATGGCGCGCGCGGCAAACTGAAGACCTTCGATTTCGCGGCACTGCAGAAACGAGTCCACGTCGTCAACATGCTCGACTGCAATGAAGTTGACAAAATTGTTGCCGGTGTCATCAAGTACGGCAGTGAAGGTCAGCGACCTGACGCGGGCTTTGTTGTGCAGGGTCACGACACGACCCTCGGCGTGCAGCGCGTCATCGCGCCCATCGGCATTGTGCATGACTACCAGAACGACAAGGCTGGCAGGTACATTATCGGTACTGACAAAGACTCCATCGTCGTTGAACATTACAACGCTAAAGGCGAGCTGCTACGTTTGGTTCAAGGCAAGTCCGCGCGCGATATTTGCATCATGTTGATTCGAAATGGCTGGATCAGCAGACTTGATCATGCGGCCTACCTTGGACGCGAACTCACGCTGGCTGAAATTGCAATGCAACAAGGCGTTCCCTACGAGCGCAAAGACGATAAGGCTGCAGATGCCGAAATGGCACCGGACGCTAAGTAGTGGCCGCTGCATCTCTCGACGAATCGCGCCTGAAATCGAAGTTCGGCACCTTCGGCGGTGTATTCACGCCGAATGTGCTCACGATACTCGGCGTTATCATGTTCCTGCGCTTTGGCCAGATCACGGGCCAGGCCGGCGTCGTCCACGCCATCATGATTCTGGCGTGCGCGAAGCTGATTACGAGTCTGACCAGTTTTTCGCTGGCAGCGATCGCCACCAATACGCGCGTTAAAGGCGGCGGTGCTTATTACCTTATTAGCCGCAGTCTGGGTGTTGAGTTCGGCGGTGGAATAGCATTCGTTTTCTATTTTGCGCAAAGCGTCTCGGTTGCGATGTACGTGATTGGTTTCGCCGAAGCCTTCGTCATTGCATTTCCCGACATTGCTTCGGATCAACGTACGGTTGCTTCGATCGCAAACGCGGCCGTGCTTGTTACGGTGCTCGTGGGCGCTGGCTGGGCTATCCGGATCCAGTACCTGATTCTGCTGATATTGGGTGCGGCGTTAATCTCTTTTGCTGTTGGCGCGGGCGAGATGTTTTCCTTTGCCCGACTCGCCACCAATATGTCACCGGCTTACACCGACGGAGCGAGTGCGCTGGTCATGTTCGCACTGTTCTTCCCGGCCGCGACCGGCATCATGGCGGGCGCCAACATGTCCGGCGATCTGCGCGACCCCGCCAAATCCTTACCCGTGGGCACGTTCTCAGCCATCGGTGTTACGGCGCTGGTTTATCTGGCTTTGATCCTGCTGCTCGCCGGCGGTGTGGACCGCGCGGACCTGAGCGCGAACAGCATGATCATGAATGATGTCGCCATCTGGCCGGCACTGATTATTGCTGGCGTATTTGCGGCCACGTTGTCATCGGCATTGGGAAGCATGCTTGGCGCGCCACGCATCCTGCAGGCGTTCGCACGTGACCGCGTTTTCAAATCACTGAATTTTCTGGGACGTGGCAGCGGCAGCGCGGACGAACCCAGGCGTGCCACAATACTGACGGCGCTGGTCAGCCAGGCTGCGATCCTGCTGGGTGACCTGAATGCAATCGCGCCGATCATCACGATGTTTTTCATGGTGACCTACGGCACGCTGAACCTCGCGTGTTTCTACGAGTATTACTCCGGCAACCCCAGTTTCCGTCCGCGCTTCAAACTCAGCAACCGTTGGCTGGCGTTGCTCGGTACACTCGGCTGTCTCATTGCGATGCTGTTAATGGACGCACTCTGGGCGGTCATCTCGCTGTTTGCCATGGTGGCGCTCTACTGGTCAATACGCCGTATTGATATCAAGGCACGCTGGGGCGATGTGCACAGCGGTATGGCTTTTGAGCGTGCGAGGCTTGCGCTCTTAAAGCTTGAGAAAGAGCCCGTGCATGCAAAAAACTGGCGACCGATCATCCTCGCGTTGGGCGCAGCCAGCACGGGGCGCCGCCGCATCCTCGAATACGGTCAGTGGCTAACGGCTGGCCGCGGTGTACTTTCCCTGGGGCAGATCGTATCGGAAGGAGCGGAAGATCGACTTGAGCGTGGCGAGAAGTTCGAGCGCCTGGTCAGGCAGACGATCACCGAAGAGGGTATCGAGGCATTTCCGGCTGTCGTTGTGGACGACGATCTACTTGCGGGCCTGAAATCGCTGTTGCTCTGCCATGGCATAGGCGGCGTCCGACCCAACACTGTTCTGCTCGGCTGGAGCAGCAACACGGCCGAACCCGAACGATTCTCGAACATTCTGCGGCTGAGTGAGCGCTTGCAGCGCAACATCGTCGTTGTTAAGTCCGAGGCAGACTTCGAGGCCTGGGAGGCACCGCCGGGCGAGATCCATATCTGGTGGCACGGTCGCAGAAATGGGCCGCTGATGCTGCTGTTGGCGCACCTGCTAACGCAGAGTGATGAGTTCCGACGCCGAAAAACGCGCCTGATCCACGTCATCCCGGATGAGGCCGGTCGAGATCAGGCGCGCGAGCATCTGTCGCAATTGGCTGAGCGTGCTCGTCTGGAAATAGAGCCGATGATCGTGGTATCGGAAAACGAACGCGAGGCAATGCTGAACCTGTCGAAGAATGCGGCCGTCATCCTGATGGGTTTCGATCCGCCGGCGAAAGGCGAACACATTCCGTTTTTCCAGGACATCGAAGTACTGACAGAGGGCTTCGATGAAGTGATCCTGGTTAGCAGCGCACAAGGTGTTGACCTGGATGCCTGATAACTAGAAAGGGTTAGGTACGCCGCTATCCAGGCCGGCGGCTTCGATCGCGGCATTAATCGTTGCGAGATTCCGCGTCGCGATCAAATGCGCGCCATCGATACCCGGAATGTCCTGCAGTTCGCGCAGCTGTTCAGCACAGCACTGCACGGCCATGGCCTCTGCGTCAGCGGCTTGCTCAAGTCGTGCTATGTATTCGTCAGGAATGCGAATATTGGGAAGGCTCTCTCGCAACCAGCGTGCATCATCAGCTGAACTGCATATCGCGAGGGAAACAAATATGTTCATGCGTCGCTTCAGTCCGGAGGCAACGATGTGCTCCATATAGGCCCGCAAAATAGCGGTGTCCATACAGATATGTGACAGTGCGAACTGTACGCCGGCGTCGGATTTTCTCTCGAGCTTCTCGGGGACCCAGCCGGGCTTCGGTTCATGAGGTGTTATGAGTCCGCCGACATAAAAGTCCGGCAGATTTGTCATCCGTTCATCCAGCTTCATTTTCGTAGCCATCGCGATCAGCTCAGCAGCATCAACGTCGAATACTGCGGGTGGTCGCGGTTCGAAACCTTCCGGAACTCGTCTGCCGCGTATTAGCAGAAGGCTTGACACTTCCAGTGCCGCGGCACCGAGCAACTCGGCGAGCAGGGTAATTCGGTTCCTGTTGCGACAGGAGAGTTGCATGATGGGGTCGCCACCATTGGCGATGACCAGACTCGCGGCAGCCAGTGGTGACATGTGCAGCTTGCCGCCGAGGTTATCCGTCACCAGCAAGCCGTCGACGTGATTGCGCAGCAGGAGGGTCTGCTCGCCGAGCATCGCCGCCGTAGTCTCCGGGTGCAAAAACAATTCCGCGGACAGCGCAAAGTCCTTGTTGCGCACCGCATTGCGGAATGTCTTTCTGGTTTCGCCTGTCATCTCGTCGCTTGTACAATCGACGCCCGCATCGGATGATGCCGGCTGGTAGCAGGAGCATACCGAGTTCGATGTCCAACAAACAACGAGAAACTTTTGATTCAGTACTGACCCTATTGAAGGGTGACGACCCCGTGGCCGCGATGCACGCCGCGGAGAAAGGACTGCTTGCCTGCGGGGATGACGGCAACCTGATGTGTTTGGCAGCACGCGCTGCAATCGCGATGCGGCAACTCGATGTCGCGCGCCGGTACGCAGATTCAGCGCTACAACGATATCCTGATTTCCCTGCAGCACACGATGTACTGGGCGATTTGTTGCTTGTTGAAGGTGATGCCAGCGCAGCTCTGGATGCTTACGAAATAGTTATGCGCCTGGAACCCGGGCGAGCCGCTCTCGCGGAAAAAATCGAGCGAGCGAAAATGCTGCTGGATGCCAAAACGGCGGGTGTCGCAGGTGGTCGCTTGCGTCGTAAGCAGGTGGCATTCGCCGAGCAACTTGCGCGGGCGGCGGAGCATGAGAAGAACGGCAAACGCGACGAAGCCGAGACTATCTATCGCAGTATTCTCAAACAGGACCCGGAGCATGTCGAAGCGTCACGACTACTGGCGGGCATTGCGGCGGAGTATGAACAGTATCGCGAGGCGGTCGTCTTTCTGCGTCGCGCCATCGAACTTGCGCCGGACTACTCGCGTGCGTGGGTGGACCTCGCCAACGTGCAAAGAAAGATGGAGGAATTCGACGACGCAATCGCCAGTGCGGAGAAAGTCATCGAGCTTGCGCCGGACATGCCTGAAGCTCACATGTTGCACGCGAGCATGCTGGGCGTCGCAGATCGTCATGAAGAAGCTATCGCCGGCTACGAGAAGGTGTTGAAACTCGCACCGGGCAAAACCGGCGCCCTGTGCAGCATGGCGCACCATTTGAAAACGATCGGCAAGCAGGACGATGCAGTCGCGCGATACCGCGAATGCATTGAAACGCGTAATGGCCATGCGGAAGCCTATTGGAGCCTTGCCAATCTCAAGACATTTCGTTTCGAGGAATCCGAGGTGCTGGCCATGCACGAGCAGCTGGATAGCGGCGACCTTGACGAGTTGTCGCGCGCGCAAGTGCACAATGCATTGGGCCTCGAATACGAGGGCCGCAAAAATTACGACCAGGCATTCGAGAACTTTGAGAAATGCAATCTGCTGAAGCGCAGGTCGGAGTCCTACGACCCGGTCGAGACCGAAGTTACGACGGATCGCATCATTGAACTGTTCGACGCAGCCTATCTTGGCAAGGGCAGCGAGTCTGACGTTGATCCAACGCCGGTTTTCGTCGTCGGTTTGCCGCGCTCCGGATCAACGCTCATAGAACAGATACTGGCGAGCCACAGTGTTGTCGAAGGAACCCACGAACTGGGTGACCTTTCGCGAGTTGTACGTGCGATGGGTCGTGGCGCGCGCGGCAAACAGAAGTTTCCGCAAACGGTTGCAGGCCTGAAACCGTCCGGATGGGCGAGAATGGGGCGCAAATATATCGAAAGCACGGCCAAGCACCGCCGCGGGCAGCCGTACTTCATCGACAAGAACCCGAATAACTTCGTCTTCGCCGGCCTGATTCGCATGGCGATGCCGAACGCAAGAATCATTAACGCCCGCCGCCACCCGCTCGACAGTTGTTTCGGATCCTACAAACAGTTGTTTGCCAGTGGTCAGCCATTCACCTATGACCTGGTAGAACTGGGCGAATACTACCTGCAGTATCAGCGCATCATGGATCATTGGCACAAGGCTATGCCGGGGTTCGTACTCGACGTGCACTACGAGGACGTGGTTGGTGATCTGGAGGCTCAGGTTCGGCGCATTCTCGACTTTTGCGGATTGCCGTTCGAGGAATCCTGCCTGCGGTTTCATGAAACTGAGCGAGCGGTCAAAACGGCGAGCTCGGAACAGGTTCGCAAGCCGATTTATTCAACGTCGGTCAATTTATGGCGTCATTACGAGGCCCATCTCGATTCTCTGCTGCAGGTTTTGCAGCCGCTACTGGATGAAACGCCCGCTATACAACGGTCTCAGAAATAGTTACAGCCGAAATGAAGATGATCTATTTTTTGATTTCACTTGAGTCAGCGCCGTGTTCTGGCATAGATTGGTAGGGCTTAAGAGCGCTAAAACGACAATTAACGTACCAATTCGGGGGTAATTTATGACCTTACAGTCGCGGAGTTTACTTACGCCAGTCGCAGCCGCCGTCGCTGCCGCACTCGCACCTGGCCAGGCCGTCCACGCACAGGATACGGCCAAGCCGGCTAACAAGGTTCTTGATGAAATTACGGTCACCGCGCGAAAACGCAGCGAATCCGTGCAGGACGTACCGATTGCTATCCAGGCCCTGTCGCAGGACACGCTTGCGGCTATGGGCGCGAAAGCCATGGAAGACTACGCACGCTTTATCCCCTCGGTGTCGGTAGTCACCTATAGCGCGAGTTCCAACGTCGTCGTCTTCCGCGGCGCGATCACATCACCGGGTTACATTGCGGCGTCGACCTCGTCGGTCTATCTCGATGAGATCTCGATCACAACGACCGGCAGCCAGCCGAACGTCCGTATGGTTGACATCGCCCGGGTCGAGGCGCTGGCAGGGCCACAAGGTACGCTGTACGGTTCTGATGCCCAGGCAGGCACGATGCGCATCGTGACAAATAGACCCGACGCGACTGGTTTTGAGGCCATCTTCGACGGCGAGGTTCGTGCTGGTGACCAAAGTGACATGAGCTATCGCGGTTCGCTGGTCCTGAATATGCCGCTGGTCGAAGACCAGGTGGCTTTGCGCCTCGTCGGTTATAACGATCACGATGGCGGCTTTATTGATAACGTCTACGGCCACACGGCCGATTCGTCTTTCTTTGGACAGGCCTACCCGGCAGATTCAGGCACGCTCGATAATTCCGCGTCTGTCGAAAGCGCCTGGAACGACGCAGACATCGTCGGCGGGCGTGCCAGTTTACTATGGAATATGGGCGACAACTGGTCTGCGACCATTGATGCGTCTTTCCAGAATACAGACATGGGCGCTGACAACTATTACGATCCCTATGTCGGCGACCTGCAAACGGTTCGCTTCCACGACGAATGGACCGAGGATGAATTCAGCCTGTTCTCGCTAACGCTGGAAGGTGACCTTGGGTTTGCGCAACTCGTATCGGCGACCTCGTACTTTGATCGTACGAACGAGTATCTGTCTGACGTTACGACCTACGCGCACTACTGGACTGCATTGTATTGCGTTGACTCCGGCTATGCTGCCTATACAGCACCGTATTACGCCGTGAACCCGGACACCGGCAACGTCATCTGGTACCCGGTTTATTGCACGGGCCCGACGGCAGACAGCGAGACGCTCAACGCAAGTTTCGTCAATAACCAGACGGATAAGTTTACGCAGGAGTTCCGTCTGTCCTCGCAGGGCGACACGATCGACTGGATCGTCGGCTTGTTCTACGAAACCACTAACGACGACTATCAGTCTTCGTTTGCCGCGCCAACGATGGGCGGTGACGGCAGCGTAAGTCTCTATCAGGATTCGCTGGCGTTGCAGCAATATGAAATTTGGGGAGAGCAAGCATATCCCCAGGCCACCTCGAGCTGGTACTCAGCGAGTCAGACCGACTGGGAGCAAAAGGCCGTGTTCGGTGAGCTCACCTGGCACATCAATGATCAAATGGACCTGACGCTCGGCGGGCGTTACTACGACCGCTCGAATACCAACTATTATTTCGTAAACCGGCCCGGGTCGCTTGATTCGCCGGAGCCGTACGTCGCACCCGAGGCGAGAATAGGAACCGACAAGGAATTCATCCCCAAGGTCGCTTTGAATTACTCCTTCGATGCAGGTGCAGACAGTCGTATGGTTTACGGTCTGTTCACGCGCGGAAAACGGCCGGGCGGTATCAACCGACAGCGCGGCGAGCCCTTCTTCCCGGGCACTTACGTGTCGGACCTGATGGATAACTACGAATTCGGCTACAAGTCGACTTTCGGTTCCGGTGCGGGGCGCTTCAACGTGACGGCCTACCACATGAAATGGTCGGACTATCAGCATGAGTTGACGGATCCCTCCAGCACCGACTGCCCCAGACTCGGATTCCCGGATGATGAGATCCCGGGCGTCTGTGGCCAGCCCTGGCAGCGAGTTGTTGCCAACCTCGGCGAGGCACACATGACCGGCGTCAATATCGAGGCGGATATGGCGGTGGGAGAGAACTGGGTGCTTGGCATGAACGCTGAGTTTATGGAGGCGCAAACGGATACGAACCATGACCTGGATGCCGACGGTATTCCGGATGTTGTGAGTGGATTACGCATGCCATTGGTGCCGGAATTCAAGGCGGCAGCCTGGGTTGAATATCACTGGCCGACTCAGTTCCTGGGCGCCAACAATGCCTTCATTCGTACCCAATGGTCTTACAGCGGAGACTCGGTCAGCATTATCGAACCAATTTCGCCCGCTGAGAGTTCCAACCCGCAGTTCATTAATGACGCTTACCTCATCGGCGATCTGCGTTTTGGCATTACAGGTGACGATTGGGAAGCCTCCATTTTCGTCAACAACCTGACCGACGAGCGGGCCCAGTTCACCCACAACGATGGACAATGGGAGTACGGCGCATCTAACGTCGCTGAAGGCCGGGCTCACACCCAGCGTATTTTCACCAATCGACCGATGGAAGTGGGTGTCCGCTTCATGAAGCGTTGGGGCGACTAGCGAGCGCGGTAGACAAAAGCAAACAAAAGGCCGGGGAATCCCCGGCCTTTTTTTTGCGTCACTAATCGAAGGGCCAGATCTCGAGACCGTGAATGGCGTTGCGAACATCCATGGAGAGATTCACAGACCTGATCATCTGCTTGGACTCGAAATCGTAAACAGAAATTGTCGATGGCGATGAGCCGACGACGACCCGATTTTCATCGAGGGCCGCAAGGCCGCGCGCAAAGCCCTGGCGGGCTACCTTTGAATCATCGATCCCGGCAAAATGAATCCTGGCATCGTCATAGACAGGAATCCGGAATGCATCCTGCTGGCCGCCACGCCCGACGTAGCGGACCCGGTCACTCGCCGTATCGTTGAATAACACACCCTCTCGCCAGGGCCTGGCATTGTGAGTGCCGGCGGGCAGCGAGCAAACCTCGGACACCTCCCAGCGGTGGTTAAGGTGCAGCAACGACTCGGTCTTTAAGCCGCTAAGAAAAATTCCACTATCATCGACGTGCACCATGTTGATATGGAAGTCGTTGACGGGCGCCGGCCCGGTGGTCTGCAAGGGGTCAAACGTATAGCCGGACCACTGACCATAGGTCTGTTCGAGTTTGAAGCCCCAATCGTAGCGCCGAGTCTCGAGATTGAACGCCAACAGGCTGTCGAACCCGGTCGAAGTCAGGAAAATGTGCTCGCCCTTCCTGCTGATCTCATGGCAGTGCTTCAAATAGCGGTTTCGAAACGAGTCCTCGACCTTGAAGTCACGGTCGTAGCAAAACAGCTCATCGCTCGCCGCAACGTAAATGTCGTCCTCGTCAAACGCGATGCCACGCAAGCCCCGGTCTGCGCCACGGCCTTCGAAATCGATGTCGCTGGTGTTCCAGTCGACCCGTAGATCGCCATGCTCGTTCTCGAAATCGACAATGTAGATGCCACCGTGGCTTTCTCCCTGCTGACTGCCACGCACAACCGAAGTAGCGATCAGTTTGGGCAATTTTGAGTTCATAAAGTATTGGTTCCGCGAAGGTTTGTCGTACTGTAATGGATATCGTGAAAGCACTCCACACGGCAGGCATAGTATGATGCAAAGGATGAAAAATAAGCTGCAAGGAGAACTCTGTTGGCCGTTAATCGCACCTTACAAATACCGTTTATTGCACTGGCATGGATCGCCGTGGTGAGTTGTACGAGCGATGTTACCGTTGATGCCGGATATCGCCATGCGGATGAGGAGATCGGCTCGGTTCGCGAGGTCTACGACGGCACCCTTTATCCCGATATTCAGGTAAATACGTTTCGTAACATCGATCGACTGTTTCCGACACGGCTTGTGCGACGCGGCGATACCACTAGGGAACTGCCGTATAATGTATCCGATCTGAGCGACTTCTCCTTCACTCATGCCGGCAAATCCTACGACCTCTACGACGTCATTTCACTGAATCGCGTCAGTGGCCTGATCATCGTTCACGGCGGCGACGTGAAATTCGAGAAATACTTTCTCGGCAACGACGAACACACACGCTGGATGTCGATGTCGGTGGTCAAGTCCATGACGGCGATACTGGTCGGCGCGGCGATCAAGGACGGCTACATCGAGTCTATTGACGATCCGATCGTTCGCTATTTGCCACGATTCAAGGGCACGGCATACGACGGAGTCACGGTACGAAACCTTATCCAGATGACTTCGGGGGTTGCGTGGAATGAAACCTACACCGATCCGCAGTCAGACCGACGGCGCATGCTCGAGGATCAGATCGGGCAGCAACCCGGCGCCATACTCGACCTCATGGGCTCGTTACCGAGAGCCGCTGAACCCGGCACTCTGTGGAACTACAGCACGGGTGAAACGCACGTCGCTGGTGCATTGGTTGCAGCAGCGACCGAACGACCCGTGGCCGAATACCTGTCCGAAAAAATCTGGTCCAGGGCCGGTATGGAAGCGGATGCGAACTGGTGGCTGGAATCGCCCGATGGACTTGAGGTGGGCGGCAGCGGTCTTTCGGCGACCCTGCGGGACTACCTGCGCTTCGGACTGTTCATGCACGAAAATGGCGTTGTCGATGGCGAAAGCGTTTTGCCGGACGGTTGGATGTCAGAAGCGGGCTCGCGCAAGACGGTCGATAACCAGGTAGTGGAGTACGGCTACATGTTGTGGCCGTTGCATGGCAACAGCTACGCGGCGATCGGAATTTTCGGGCAGCATGTGTTCGTTGACCCCGACAATGATCTGGTTATCGCGATGTTGGGCGCACAACCAAAACCGGTAGGCAAGGAAGGCGTCGACGAGTACGTGTTCCTGGAGCAGCTGTCAGAATATTTCGCGGCTAAATAGAGCATCGATTGAAAGACTCGCTCAAGACCCTGGCCAATGATGCGCTGAACAGCACGCGCGACCTGTTGCCGATTATTTTCGTGATCAGCATATTCCAGATTTTTGTGTTTCGTGAACCGGTTGCGAATCTGCTTTCGATGGTTTTTGGTGTCCTCCTTGTCATCGCGGGCCTCGCGTTCTTTCTTTTCGGCTTGCGACTCGCACTGTTTCCGGTGGGTGAGGGCCTGGCAAACGCATTGGCACGCAAGGGCAGCGTTTCCTGGCTCGTAGTCTTTGCATTCCTGCTGGGTTTTGGCACGACGATCGCAGAACCCGCCCTCATTGCCATTGCTACCGAAGCGGCAGAGGTCGCTGCAGATGCGAATGCCATCCCCAATTCGGACGTAGCCAGAGCAGAGTACGCGCTGAGCCTGCGTTTAACGGTGGCACTTGCCGTTGGCGTCGGACTCATCATCGGCGTGTTTCGCATATTGGCGAACTGGTCTTTGCCCAAATTAATCATCGCAGGTTATTGCCTGGTCCTGCTGCTGACGGCAATCGCTCCCAGAGAGATCATAGGTATTGCCTACGACTCGGGTGGTGTGACGACTTCGACAGTCACCGTGCCGTTGGTCACTGCCTTGGGCGTCGGCCTCGCGAGTTCGCTGCGCGGCCGCAATCCTATGACGGATGGATTTGGTCTCATCGCGTTAGCGTCGCTCACACCCATACTGTTCGTGCTCTCATTCGGGATAGTTACCCAATGGATGTGATTCTCGGCGCCTTGCAGTTCATTGCTTCCAGCGCACTGGATGTAATGCCGATTGCTGTATTTCTGTTCGCGTTCCAACGATTGGTCATTGGTGAGCCGCTTGCCAACAGTAAGCAGATCGTAGTCGGGTTTGTTTTTGTTGTGGCTGGCCTCGGCCTGTTCCTGATCGGGCTTGAAACGACCCTGTTTCCGCTCGGCAAACTCATGGCTCAACAGCTGACTAATCCCGAGTTCCTGTTTCAGGCAGTCGGCAAAACCGTTGATAAGCTCGCATGGCAAGACTATTACTGGGTGTATATTTTCGCGTGCGCCATTGGTTTTAGCACGACGCTCGCCGAACCGGCGCTCATGGCAGTTGCGATGAAGGCGAACGCAGTGTCGGGTGGTGCCATAGGCGTCTGGAGCTTACGCGTGGCTGTCGCCATTGGCGCCGGAATCGGCGTCGGACTCGGCTGCTACCGAATTGTCACCGGGTTGCCGATACACTACTTCATCGCCGCCGGTTACCTGATCGTGATTCTGCAAACGACGGTAGCGCCTAAACTCATTGTGCCATTGGCCTATGATTCAGGAGGCGTGACAACCTCTACCGTCACTGTGCCCCTGATCGCCGCACTGGGATTGGGCCTGGCCGAATCGGTGCCTGGGCGCAGCGCAATTCTTGATGGCTTTGGACTGGTCGCATTCACAGCCTTGTTTCCCATCATCACCGTGCTGGCCTATGGCCAGCTGGCAGTATTAAAAGAGCGTATGCCAAAGTTTTTTACGGCAACGCGCAAAACTGAAAAGGAAGAGCAAAATGCACTTTAAACTAATCGTCGTCTTCATAGAAGACAACAAAACGCAAAAGATCATGGAGGCAGCGCGCGACGCGGGAGCGACGGGTTGTACCGTTATCAACAACGCGCGCGGAGAAGGCCTTGAAGAGAGCAAGACTTTCTTCGGCTTAACGCTCGCTTCGCAAAGAGACGTAATTTTGCTGCTTGTGGAAGAGCATCTCAGCCGGCATATACTTGAACATATTGGTGCTGTCGGTGAGTTTGATGCAACGCCGGGTACCGGGATCGCGGTGGTCATCGATGTCGAAGACGCGGTAGGCGTTATGCATCAAAGTAAAGAGCTGGGCGAAGTTGTGGAGGAAAGAATATGAGTACCAGAGAGTGGGGACAAGTGCGCGATTGCATGCGCAAGGAAGTGACGGAAGTGGACGGTACGCTGGATGTACTGTCGGCTCTCAAAGTCATGAAAGAGGTTGGCGCGACGAGTTTGATTGTCAGACGGCGTAATGAGAAAGACGAGTACGGCATGCTGTTGTTTTCTGACGTCGCCAAAAAGGTAATTGCCAAAGACCGGGCGCCGGAGCGCGTGAGCGTTTACGAGGTAATGGCAAAGCCAGTGCTGAGTGTGCGCCCCGATATGCAGATTCGCTACTGCGCGCGGCTGTTCGAAAACTTCGGTATCAGCCATGCGCCGGTCGTCGAGGACGGTAAGATCGTGGGCATCGTCAGTTTCTATTTGCTCGTGCTGCACAGCATTTTGCCCGAGCTCGAATAATCAAGAGGGATGTATGAGTAACAAGTTTCCGGGTGAGAAAACACGGGCGATGCTGGAGCGTGGCATCCCGCTATTCAGGAATGGCCTCAAGTTTGAGGCTGAAATGGAGAAGGCCGGGCGCCGCGGATTCCGTGCAGCGCGCCAGATCGTCATTGATAAGGCCGAAGGCGACTACATCTGGGATCTGGATGGCAAGCGCTACATCGATTTCCAGAATGGCTGGGCGACGAATCCGGTGGGCAATGCGCACCCTGAGGTGATCGAAGCCGTATATGAGGCGTTGAAGCGCTACGGCTTCCACTACGACCACCCATTGCGATATGAGCTCGCCGAAAAGCTGGTGGCAGTTATGCCGGACAAGTCCTTGTCGCGACTCAACTACGAAGTTTCCGGAACCGAGGCCGCCGAAGCTGCTGTACACCTTGCGCTAACGCATACCAAGCGACGTTACGTCATCAGTTTCAGTTCGAGCTATCACGGCAACAGCATCGGCGCCAAGTTGATGAGCGGCCTGGATGGCAAGTACAACCGTTACCTCGAAGCCTGGACCGGCGGCGTCATACGCGCGCCGTATCCGTACAGCGACGTCATGCCTGCGGGCATGTCACAGGAACAGTACGTCGACTACTGCCTCTGGTACCTCGACAACCACATCCCGAACAGCATGGTGCCGCGCGACAGTATCGCCGCGATCCTGATCGAGCCCGGTCTTGCAGAAGGCGGTAATTGGATACCACCGAGCCATTTCCTTAAGGGCATCCGTGCGGTTTGCGACAAGAACGATTGGCTGATGGTGTCGGACGAGGTCCTGACGGGACTCGGCCGCACCGGCAAGATGTGGGGTATCGAACATTACGATGTCGTGCCCGACATCCTCGTCTTCGGCAAGAACCTTTCCGGCGGCATCGAACCCTGCGCCGGCATCGTAGCGCGTGACGACATACTGGGTGACAACGACGAGTTTGCCTCAGGATCGACTTTTGCAGGGACACCGGCGGGATGCGCTGCCGGTATCAAAACGCTCGAACTGTACGAACGCTATAACCTGGTCGAAAACGCAGCCCGACTCGGCGCTATCGCGAAAGAGCTCATGAGTGAATGGGAGCAGTACGACATCGTGCGCCAGGTACGTGGCAATGGTTTGCTGCTCGGCGTCGGCTTTCATGAACCGCAAGCGGACAACAATGACAAGAACTGGTGGGTTGCCCGCGCCGTTCGCGAAGAGATGCTGAAGAACGGTGTCTGGGCGATTAGCGATCGGCAGGATTGCATTCGCATGTATCCCGCATTGAACATGGACGAGGCTGTCCTTCGCGAAGGTCTTGAAATCATGCACGCCGCCATCCGCCACGTGAACGCCAAGGGTAGTCACGACCTGGGAGACTCACCCGCCTGGCCGACCGGAGTGGCCGGATTCTAGAGGGTCCTGGCGTAGATAACCTTGTCGTCGCCCGGCGCGTAGAAATCCACGAGGCGTGCCTCGATGCGGTAACCCATGCGTTCGTAGAACTTGCGCGTCGGTGTGTACTGTTCGCGACCTGATGTGTCGACAAACATGCGCCTCGCGCCCTGTTGTAAGGCGAGACGCTCGCTCTCACGCAGTAGTTTGCTGCCTAGCCCTGTGCGCTGTTCCCTGGGCGAGACAGCGATCCAGTACAGATCAAAGCTGGACTCTGTGTCAGGAATTGGGCCGTAACAGGTGTAGCCGAGCAGGCTGCCCGGACTGTCGGGCAGGTCAGCAAAGACGAATTCGTAGCCGGCCTTTTTGCCGATCGCAAGGGTTTCCTCGACCAGCTCCAGCGCTATCAGTTCTTCGGACTTCGAGAAGAAGCCCGTCTCTTTAACCAGAGTGTGTACAGCCGCCGCGTCGGATTCCTGTACCGTGACTCGCCAGGACATCAGCTTGCGGAGCCGGTTTTACTCGAAATGCCTTCCCAAAAGCCCGTGAAGAAATTCCGTGCGTTGATGCCGAGTGTCTGCGTCTTGTATCCGCCTTCCTGCACAACCAGTGTCGGCAGATTGAGTTCGCCGATCATGCGTCCGTTTTCACGAAAATCCTTGGCCATCAGTGAGAACGAACCTGTCGGGTCGCCCTTGGCCGTGTCGAGGCCCAGGGCCAGAACCAGGAATTGTGGTTGATACTTGAGAATTTTCTGCAGCGCGACAGCGAGCACCTTGCGATACGCCGCGCCGTCCAGGTTCTCTTTTAACGGCAGGTTGAGGTTGTATCCCTTGCCTTCTTCTTCACCCTTCTCGTCTTCGAATCCGGAGAAATAGGGGTAGCTGTAGCGCGGATGACCGTGCAGAGAGACAGTAAACACATCCTTGCGGCGATAGAAAATTTCCTGGGCGCCATTGCCGTGGTGATAGTCGATATCCAGCATCGCCACCTTGCCATGCTCACTCAGGTGATGCGCCGCTATGGCACCGGCATTGAAGTAGCAGAAGCCGCCGAAGGCTTCGCTCTCCGCATGGTGACCCGGTGGGCGCACCAATGCGTAAGCGGCGCGGCCGCCATCCAGTAGCCAGTCGGTGCCTGTCATAGCGCAATCGACGGCGCCACGCGCCGCTTTGTAGGCGTTGGCATTCAGCGGCGTGAACGTGTCGATACAGTAATAACCTGCGCGCAGGGGCAGATCCTTGGGTGGACGTGCACGGTTGCGCGATGGAAACACATAGGGGTACACGGACTTTCCGGGCGGCACGTTCGCGCAGGCCTTCTGCAGAAAGTCGACAAACTCGGGTTTGTGCACTTTCTGAATGGTCGAGATTCCGTATTTTCTTGGCGCAAGTGTTTCGAAGATCTTCGTCTTGTCGAGCTCTTTGGTGATGGACGCGATCCTTACTGGCGCTTCAACGTAGCCGCGGTCGTTGACGTGATGTATCGAGTGCCCGTCATTGACGATCAGCGCAATCCTGCGTTGCTTCGGGCGGTGTGCGACATCCGCTTCACCACTCTTCACGTAGCGCGGTTCACGAAGTTTTACCGGATTGTCCTTGATCGACTTAACGATCTTGTCGATGTACTCCGGAGGACAAACGTTCGCGTACTTGCGCTCAAGCACCGCTCTTACGATCTTGCGAGTGTCGTCACGTCCAAGCTTTGCTTTCTGGCCAAGGTTGTCGAATACAAGGTAGGGTGGATCGGCATCGTCAGCCGTCAGTGGCGTCTCGTAGGCCGTGTTTGCCAGCGGCCGTGCGCCAAATCGCTCATAGAATCGCAGGCGTGCCGCATTTTGTTTGCGAATAGTCGGGTCCGGCGACAGTGCCGGATCATCCGGCAGGCATTCCAGAAAGATGCCGGAAACGCCGAGTTGAACGGCTTCTTCCCGCACGCGTTCGTACAGCGCACCGCCGATGCCACGTCCCGTTTCCCCACGCCCGGCACAGATGTAGTCGAGATAGCAGAAGTGCAGGTCGGGCGCGTGCATCAGCATGGCAAAACCGCGCACCGTCGCGTTACCGTCTTCGGCGACCAGGAGAATGGAGCGAAAGCGGTATTTCATGGGGTTGGCAAGCTGCGCTGGCAGCTTGGTGATGTCGCTCTCGCTCAGGGCATTGAATTGCACGCGCAACATCGCCTGTACTTGAGACAGCAGTTGGCGATTCGTCGGTGTCGTGACATCGAAGATCTTGTGTATGCGAAACATTAAATTACTCGGTCGGTCGCAGCGGTAATCAGGTCTATGAGTTGATTGTAGCTTCGACCTGATTCTATCGCGGCGGCGATGAAACCGGAGTCAGGGCTGAGACAGGGATTTGTATTAATTTCGAGTACCCAGGGCGTTCCTGCCTTGTCCAAACGGATATCAACTCGGGCGTAGCCCTTTAGTCCGAAAACCGTCCAGCACTGCAGTGCGACATTGCGCAGCACTTCCAGCTCGGTGGCAGGCAGCTTGGCAAAAACACGCTGCGTTGCGGTGAACTCCGCCGCGTCTTGATCCCACTTGGCGGCGTAGCCGACGATTCGTGGTTTGTCCGGCGGGTAATCGACAAAAGTCATTTCGGCGACGGGTAGCAATTCGGGGTTGCCGTGAACTTCGAGCAACGACAGGTTGAACTCCCGACCGTCAATGAACTCCTCGGCAAACCACTTGCCGCCATGCTTGGCTTTGCAAGCGCGAAAACGCTTTCGGGCTGCTGACAGGCTATTAACCACACAGCCGTCGTCAAGCCCCAGGGATGCATGCTCCCACACGGACTTGACGATCCACGTCGTAGCCTGGCCGAAGTATGCGTCCCGCGGTCCGAAATCAACGGGTGTCGGTATGCCTTTGGCGCGCATGATGCGCTTGGCCAGTCGTTTTTGCGACGTCAGATAGATAGCGTCGGCGCCCGATCCCGTAAATGGAACCCGGAATGACTGCAGCAGAGTCGGCACTAAATGAATCAGGCGACCGTCACCGCCGAGCGACTCGACAAGATTGAACACCAGGGTTGGATTCATCTCTGCAATCTTCGCTTGCACCGCGGCAAGATCGAGATCAGCGGCTAACGTAGATACCGCCCAGCCTGACTCCTGCAACGCCTCCGACACGTACCTCACCTGGGTGAGCGTGTCATCCTCATCAGGGCGTGCATCCGCACCAATCGCCTCATGAATGACGAGCGCGGAGCGATTGATGTTTGTAATCGGTATGGCAGTCACGGGTTAATTCGCAAGTCGGACATTGGCGAGCTGGAGGCCGCCGCATCGATCCATCGCGGAATGCATGATCTTGCTTACCAGGGATGTATAGCTCACACCGGCCATTGTCGCCATGATTGGCAGGTCCGAATGTTCGGGATGCAACCCGGCGAGCGGATTCACTTCGATAAAATGAGTCTGCCCGTGTTGGTCCTGACGAAGGTCAATACGCCCGCCATCGCGACAACCGAGAGCGCGCCAGGCGCTCAACGCGACAGCCTCGACCTGGCGTTTGAGTGCACTCTTGGGCACCAGCCTGTATTCGACCAGCTCTTCACAGTTTTCCTTGTTGTGATAGGAGTAGACCTCTGATTCCGCGCCATCCAGCAGCACGATCTCCAGAGTGGCGAGTGCTGTTGCATGGTTTCCCGTGCCTGTAATACCCACAGTGAATTCACGGCCGGGGAGGAAGCGCTCTACCAGTACCGGTTGTTTGTGTTCTTTCAACAAGTGTCGGCACAAGCGCTGCAGCTCGCCCAGATCGTTGACTTTGGACTTGGCGCTAATGCCCTTGCCCGTACCTTCGGCAATGGGTTTTGCGAACAATGGGAATTCGATGTCGACGGTTTTGATGTCGGCCATCTTGTGAACGACCAGGTAATCCGGCGTGGCAACCTGTGCTGCCCGAACGACGTCCTTGGTCATACCCTTATGCAGCGTCAGCGCGCAGACCAGGGCGTCCGAAAACACGTAAGGGATGCGGTAGGCGTCGAGCATTGCCGGGACCTGGGCTTCACGGGCGATGCCGTGCATGCCTTCGCAAATATTGAACACGAGGTCCCAGGTATCGCCGTCAACCAGACGCTTCGCGAGTTGCTTGACGTTACCGATGCGATCCACCTCGTAACCGAGGCTGAGAAGCACGGATTCGATGCTGTCGATGGTGTCGGCACGATCGAGCTCGGCGGTTTCAAGCTCGCTGTAGCCTTCAGCAAGGTAGGTGTCGCGTAAATCGAAAGTCATGCCAATGCGAAAAGATGTCTGTTTCATGATGCATCTCCTTTCAGAGTAGCCAGTTGCGGTCCGGAGTCCGGGTAGCGGTAGGTACCGCCGTCATAGCTTTGCAGCAATAGATCGTTACCGTCATAGCCGCTGGTGTAGTCGGGTGCGACCGGAATCTTGCCGCCACCGTTAGGCGCGTCGACAACAAAGGTCGGCACCGCATAGCCTGTCGTGTGTCCACGCAAGCCACGAATGATCTCGACGCCTTTCGACACGGGTGTGCGGAAATGCGCGGAACCACTGATGGGATCGCATTGATACAGGTAGTAGGGCTTGACGCGGTTTTTCAGCAGGCCGTGCATCAGCTGCGTCATGGTTTCGACATTGTCATTGACGTCCTTCAGCAATACGGTCTGGCTGCCGAGAGGAATACCGGCATCCGCCAGGCGCGCACAGGCTTCCGCAACTTCAGGCGTCAGTTCATCCGGGTGCGTGAAGTGCAGGCTCATCCACAGCGGGTGATAACGCTTCAGTATTCGCGTCAGAGCCGGCGTGATCCGCATCGGCTGAACGACCGGCTGCTTGCTGCCAATACGCAGGAATTCGACGTGCGGCATCTTGCGCAGCCGGCCGAGGATGTACTCCAGTCGATCGTCATCAAGACTTAAAGGATCGCCGCCCGAGATCAGCACATCGCGAATGACCTTATTTTGCTCGATGTAATCCAAAGCGACTTCGATATCGGTCTTCTTGACCGCTCGCTCGCCCGCCGAACCCACCATTCGGGCGCGAGTGCAGTAACGGCAATAGACCGAACAAAAGTTGGTTACCAGCAACAGAACGCGGTCGGGATAGCGATGCACCAGACCCGGTACCGGGCTGTGTGTGTCTTCACCGAGCGGATCTTCGTTCTCGCCGCGAGACGTGTCGTACTCGCCGAGTACGGGCACGACCGTGCGTCGCAGTCCCTGCATCGGGTTGTTCGGCTCCAGCAGACTGGCGTAATAGGGAACAATGCCGAGCGGCAAAGCACCGCTGTGGCGTTTGATCGCCCCGAGTTCTTCCGGTGACAGCTCGATCATGCGTTCCAGATCGGCCAGCGTGCGGACGCGGTTGCGATTCTGCCAGCGCCAGTCGTTCCACTCGTCGAGCGAGGTGTCCGGATAGAATTTGCGCAAGAATTCTCGCGACCTTTCGGACACGCGAAACTGCGAGCGCTCGCGCGTCTGGCGCGACTTCAGCAGTCGCGACGCGGGAGTGACATCGGGGTGTATTTTGGTTTCTTGAGAATGGCCGCCGTTTAACCGGCTACCAGGAGGTTCTTCCGCGCGTTCGTGGGCGGTTTTCATGGTCGTTACCTAGTTGCAGTTGGGCGACCTGCAGTCGAAAACCGGCCCGGCCCTTCGGGTCGTGCGAGCATTGACCCGCATAATTTTCGCGACTATATGCGCGACGAGGGGAATGTCAAACTGTTTTTTTTGAAACTCGGCGACAGGTCACAGGCAGCTTAGCCACGACGAAATAACAGCGGCCCGGTCGGGTCCGCCCTAAGGTGCGGGAAGCAGCCTTCTGAGCCTCAGAAGCTCGGGCGAAGGTCGTAGGGATCCGTGCTGATGATGGCGTGAAGCTCTAGCTCGAGTTCCAGCGGTTCGACGTCGCTCATCCAGGTTGTGCGACCGAGGATGTCCGTGAATACTTTCGGCGGCCGACGAATACGAATCGTGTCCCCGATGTGTTGATGATTTGAATGCTCCATGCCTATTGTGTCGGCAGGGGTGACAACTTCTTTAAAAAATTCTACTCAGCCTTCGAGGCGAACGCTTTAATCAACAAATACCAATAGTCGGTCGAATCACGGAAAGCCTGCACACCGATGCGCTCGTCCTGACCGTGGGCGCGCAGATCGTTTGGATCATTGGCTATGGCTGAAACTGTGTAGACGGGGATGCCGGCATTGCGCACAAACGCGCCGTCCGTTGCCCCCGTACTCATTTCCGGAATGATGGCTATGTTCGGCCACATGCTCTGTGCGAGCCTCGAAATCGGCTCGACGATATGCGGATTGAGTGGCGATGGCGGACTGGGCGTCGGTGTTCCGATTCTGGTTACGGTTACGTCGTAGGGCGAGACGATGTTTCGCAATACGTTGACCACCGTTTCGATATCCGATTGCGGCAGATAGCGGCAATTCACAACAGCGCGCGCGGTTTGTGGCAGCGCGTTCTCCGCATGTCCGCCGCTGAGTTGTGTCGCGACGCAAGTCGTGCGCGCTATCGCATTGTAGTAGTGCTCATCAAGAAGCTTGTCCAGCAGCTCCGGGTCCGGATTCTCACTGAGTACCTCAGCAAAGATGGGCGCATCCTGCGGCGCCACGACTGACCAGCTCCTGAAAAAAGCTGCCGTTGTTTCGTTGAGGTCGATCGGGAATTCGTAAGCCTCCAGGTCGACCAGTGCTCGTGCGAGCCGCGATATTGCACTGTCACGTTGTGGCCGCGAACTGTGGCCGCCCGGGTCGGTCGCTTCGAGCGTAAAAGAGGCGTAAATCTTCTCGCCGGTTTGCAGCATCAACGCTGCCGGCTCGCCGTCAACCAGCAACAGCGGCCCGCCATCGGTATTCAAAGCGAACTCGGCGTCGACAAGCTCGCGGTGCTCATTAAGCAACCACTGCACGGCGTCACCCGTCGACTCTTCGTCCGCGGTTAGCATCACGATCAGATCGCGATCCGGCTCGAAGCCTTCCTTCCTGAGGCGTATCAGGTTTGCGATCAGCGTGGCAACGCCGGCCTTGTTATCGATAATGCCGCGCCCGTAGTAATAGCCGTCGTCCTCGGTCATCTCGAACGGCGCGTAATTCCAGTCTTCGGGCAGCGCTTCGACAACGTCCATGTGCGCCATCATCAGCAACGGCTCGCGCAGCGGTGCCCGGCTTTTGTAACGGACGACTAGGTTCTGCAGCGCTTCGGTCTCGCCAAGCACGAACAGTTCATCGTCATCAAAGCCGGCGTTCTTCAGGTGCTGCGCCAGCAAGGCTACGGCCAGGCGCATATCATTGCCGCCGCTCGGCGCAGTATTAATGGCGACGAGCTCGGCCAGCAGTTCTTCGGCGAAGGCCTCATCGGACGATTCAGCGGCGCAGGCACTTTGCGAGCCAGCAATCAGCACCATGCCAAACAAGGTAGCCAGCAGTCGGTGGTTCATAAGCGGCAAGCCTCGTAGTGTTGTTGCGCCTGGTTGAGGTTCGTCGTGATCGTTTGCAGTTCTGCGACGTTGTTGAAGTCCTGTCGTGCATTGATGGCGTTGCGTATGTTGTCGATCCACGTGAGGAAATAGTCCGCATCATCATTCGAGCGCGGCGCTTGATCTTTGACCGTGAGGTAAACCGGGCTCGTTGTCGCGTACGGATAGACGTCGAAGATCTTCGGGTGCGCGGCTTCACTCCAGGCGCGCAGCAATAGCCAGCCGCTCTCCTCGACGGTGACGCTGCCGCTAATATCGGCCGAAGTCCGATCACCGGCTAACTCAAACGTCGCAACAACTTCGCCGTTTTGAATCAGCTCAAGATGGTCGACCGGCACTGCCGAACGGAAAAACCCTTTGTAATCGACGCTCTGCTTCTTGTCCGCCAGCCTGATCTCGCCACCCGGACGCTGCTGATCGACCTGCAATGAAAGCAGCGGTCCATTGGTCGCCATCGATGCGCCGGCTTTCAATGCCGCAATCCATGCGTCGCGCCTCTCGGTCGTCGTGGTTTGTTCGCCGCTGATGCGGGTGTAGGTACGGTTCTGTCCTACCGGTCCACGCAGGGACGCGTAATTCGCCATCGCGTCGGTTCCGCCCGCCGCGGCAATTCGCGCGCCGCAGTTCAGCAGCCGGTACCAGACCTCCGCAGATGAACGGTGGTGCGCGAAACCGACAGTTTCGTAGTAGTCGACGAGTCCAAGTGCGGCGTCCACCGGCAAGGCGCTCGTCAGCGTCTTGTTCGTCTTAGGGTCCGGTGGTGGCCAGTAAAACGGATGGACGTAGCCCACCGCCGCGTTCTGCTCACGCGCCAGTTTTGCAATGGTCGTATTGTCCGGGAAAACACTAGCCGCGGCCGTATACGGATAGGCCGAGTAATCCGAGATCAGAAGGTGGCTATCGAGGCCGAGCAAGCCCAGGTGTCCCCAGAAGCTGGTGTGAAACTCCTGTGCGTGTTGCAGCAGGACATCGTCGTCGGAGGCCTCATCCGGTGCCGTATCGAAATAGGCAATGTCGGGAATGCGCTGTTCCTTGTTTACGATCAGGTTGAACACGACATCGAGATCTTCAGCGCGTGCCTGTGCTACGAGATCAGCGGGCGTGTTTCGATAGGTGCCGCCATAGTTCATGTGTACGTGCACATCGCCACTTACCCAGTTGGCCCATTCCTCAGGCAGGTCCAGCGGCCGCACACGAAGGATCAGCGCATTGTCTCGCCCCGCGGCAATATTGACCAGGCGACTCTCAATCTCATTTTCGTAACCGCGCCATACTGTGACGTGCGTGGCACCCGCGGGAAGCTGCAGTCGGGCGCTGCCGTCGGTGTGGAAATATTTGGGCTCAAACTTTCCTGTGTCGCGATCGTAGGAGTCGTCCGAGTGTATGCGCGCGTCGAGCGGCGCGTAGCTGCGGTTATCGCTGCCGATGACGGCAACGCGGGCCGCAACCGGTTTGCCGTAGATGTCGACGACCTTAAGGTCAAAGTCCAGCATTGGTACGAGGAATTCGCGACTACTCGTGACGAGATCAGTCGTACGACCGCCGACAAAGTCCTGGATACGAATACTGGTATCACCGCTGGCATTCGAAACATAGGCAATGCTGTTGCCATCCGGTGACCATCGCGGCGCGGTAATGTCGAAGTCACCGTAAGTCAGCGGAAAGGGTTCGGCGATGCCGTCGACATGCGTTACCCACAACTGATGCCATTGCCGGCCAAGGTAGGACGCGTAGGCAATGCGCCGGCCGTCCGGTGCGATATCCGGACTCGCACTCCACGAAGTTTCCTCGTTTCGGACCAGCCTCGGTTTCGCGTCCTTCTGCAGTGAAAGCTGCCAGATGCCGCCGGACCCATAAGGTACCTCCGGATTGCTGACGTAAAAGAGCGAGTTGCCATCAGGTGCCCAGGCGGGACTCAGTTCATGGTCGTAGGGACTGTAGTAGTAGCGGTAGATCTTCGACTCGCGTTCTTCAAGCAGCGCCTCTGCCTGCCATAGTTCCTCCACCCAGGAGCCGACAAACAAGTGAAAGCGACCGGTACCCTGCGTAGAGACGAATGCCAGTCGATTGCCGTCCGGCGACCAGCGTGGCTCGAGGTTCACAGCGCCGCCTTTCGTGAGCGGCGTGATAGTACCGGTCTCAAGATTGAGAATCTGGAGCTCGAGCGCGTCCGCAAGATAACGCACAAACACGACTTGAGTGCCGTCCGGCGAAACGTCCGGCTGGAAATCGTAGCCGGGCCCGCCGGTAAGCTGGGTGGCAACATCGGAGTCGGTGCTTTGCTGCCACAGACTGCCTTGCATTGAATAGATCAGGCTCTCGCCGTCCGGCATCCAGGCCAGCGAACTCGGGCCCGTCGTTAGTTGTGGCAGGTACATTTCCCGAAAGTAATAACTGTGTGGAACGTCGATTTGATCGAGCACAGGACGCCGATCTGCGAGTGCATTGGTTGCGAACAGCGTCATAAGCAACGCTCCGGTCACGAGATTGGTCAGACGCAGTTTGTCAGGCAAGAGATTGCTCCCAAAAAAAATGGCCATGGATATCCATGGCCATTGTATCAATCACGGTCCACCAGCGGGCGATGCCGCTGTGGAGTTGATCAGAAGCGACGCCCGTAGCGCAGACCGATGGTCCGTGGTCGGTTGGTGGCAATGGCCGAGTCCTGAGTGATTGCGTCATACGGATCATAGTAGTCATTACCGTAGCGAACGATTTCGGCTCGCTCATCCGTTGCGTTGTCGATAAACAGATCGAGTGACCATTGCTCACCGTGGATACCGGTAGCCAGGTTTACGATCATGTAATCCGCTTGTCTTTTTCGCAGAGCCGTCTCCAGATTGCTCCAGGATTCATCGGTGTAGGAGAGAGCCACCTGTACGTAACCCGGGACACGCGAGGTTTCAAACTCGAATCGACCGATAGCGGAGTACTGCAGTTTCGGCACAAACGGCATCTCAGTTCCCGCTGGTGCACGCGGTGGATCGCCATCGATTTCTTCCTGCGCATTGCGGTAATACGGCTGTTCCAGCTCGGCATCATTGTACGAGGCAGACAGCGACAAGGTGAGTGCGTCAGTTGCCGCATAAACCATGTCGAACTCCGCACCCGTAGTACTCGCTTCACCGATGTTTTGAATGATCGTCAGTGGTGATATATCGAAGTCAAGGAAGGAGAACTGGAAGTTCTCCCAGTCAAGACGATATATGGCACCGTTGAAGCGCAGGCGACCATCTGCCCACATCGTCTTCCAGCCGAATTCGTAGTTGTCGACGAAATCGGGGTTGTACTTCGGTAGTCCCGCCGCGATTGAACGGTTCACACCGCCAGGTCGGAGGCCCTCGGAGTAGGTGACGTATAACATCTTGTCGTCTGTGACGTTAAAGTTAGCACTGACTTTGATGGTCTCACCGTCGCCCGTAGATACGTCGCCAACGTTGGGTGCAAGGTCGTAACAAGGATATTGCGGCACGTCGTTCACATCGAGGCAGCGACCAAGGCCGCCCGTATAACCTGCCAAAGAGTTCTCGAAATCGAAGAATCGCACGCCGCCGATCAGCGTCAGGGAATCTGTCACATCGAAACTCACTTCGCCGAACAGTGCCTCGTCACGATCGACGCGATCCTGTTTTGTTTGCCAGGCGACATGGCCATTCTCGATAACGGAGGACACCGGATCGAGGTCCGGGGCTACCCAGCGCAGATCGAAGTTATGTTCCTGTCGCTGATAGAAAGCGCCGATCATCCAGCGGAAACGCTGATCCGCATCCGACTGCAGTCGCAGCTCGTGACTTTGCTTGCTGAATACTTCATCACTGAGGATGTATTGGCTTGGATTGGTGCAATTCGCCATTGAATCGTAGTGATAGCAGCCACCGTAGTAGCCGTAGTAATTGTCGAGGTACTGCGCGTAGTGCGAGTAATCGTCAAGTGAATCCTGGTCCATGTCGAAGTAAGCGCCTGCATACACAAGGTCAAGTCCGCCGAGTTTGCCTTCAACGGTTAAGGATGCCTGGTACCAGGAGTAGTCGTAGAACTCGTCGTAGAAACGTTGCGCCTGCAGGTCGCCGAGATCTTCCGGATCGTGGGAAAAGTCGCCGTTCGTGTCCTGATTTTGTGCCATCAAGCCTGGCGTGACGGTCCAGCTATCGTTGAGGTCAATTTTGAGCAGGGCTCGAGCACCGACGCTCGTCGAAGTGTTGAAGTCTTCCTCAACCAGCGCGGCATTGTCGACGGTTTCGCCAACACCCTCGAAGGTGATTGAGGACAGCACGTTGTCGATATAGCCCGGTGACTCGTCGTACCAGCCGACGACTCGCAGCGCCATATTGTCGCTGATCGGTATATTCGCGAATCCCTCAATGGTGTAGCCAATATCGCCGTCCGTGACCGAGCTGCCACCAATATCGACGCCCGCCTCAAACTCGCCAATTTTTGGCTTGTTCGTGATGATGCGCATCGTTCCGGCCTGACTGCTCGCGCCGAAGTAGGTGCCTTGTGGCCCAGCCAGTGTTTCAATGCGTTCGATGTCATAGACATGCACGTCGAGAACGCGATTGATCGTCGTGACGGGTTGTTCGTCGAGATACACGCCGACACTCGGCAAGGAACCGGAATGCACGCCGTCGCCGCCACTGGATATGCCACGCATATAGACCTGCGAAACGCCTGGTCGCTGCGACTGGAACGAAACTGTCGGCAGGAATTCGATGTAGTCGGCAAAATTGTTCAGGTTGAGTTGTTCAAGTTGCTGATTGCCGAGAACCTGAACTGAAATCGGAACATCCTGAAGGTTCTGTTCTCGTTTCTGCGCCGTCACTACGATTTCTTCGAGTGGCGCGGTCGCTTGCTGTGCCTGAGCCGGAGCGACGGACATCATCATTGAGCCCGTGACAACGGCTGAGACTGCCGAGGCGATTGGGTTGCGTTTGAACTGCTTCATTTCCTAGTCCCTCTGAGTGGGTGCGCGCTGGCGCACAACAGTGTTGTATTAGAGCAACATTGACGGCACCGAAGCGCGGAAAAACAGTATGCCGACAGCATTGACAATATAGCGGGACTGATAAAGAGTCAAAGCATAGCTAACGGTGGTCACCGAATAGCTGTGGTATTTTTGCAATAGACTATGAGTGGATAGTGTCAAAAACACACGCGGAAACAGTAACGTGACAAGGCAACCCGAGAATACTGAACTGAAGACCGCGTTGCGGCACGCGGTCAGCCTGCTTTCCGTCAATCCCAAACTTGCCGAGGAGCAGGCAAACGAGATTCTAAAGGTCCATGCGGAATCTCTGTCCGCCCGGCACATCCAGGCAGCCGCTTTGCGCTTGCAGGGCAGGGCGGAGCAGGCGCTCGCGACCATCACGCCCATCGCCGAACACGCCGATACGGACCTGAATATCCGGCATGAATACGCTATTTGCCTGGGTGCCAATAATCGCGTCGACACGGCAATCGCAATACTGAACGACATTGTGCGTCAGGACCCGCGCCATGCATCGGCCTGGCGGTCACTTGGCGACTATCTCAATGCTGCCGGAGACGAACAGGGCAGCCAGCATGCCTACGACAAGCACCTGGAGGTCTCTACGCGACATCCGGAGTTGATCAAAGCGGCCGAGCATTTGCGGAAAAAGCAATTGCCCAAAGCCGAGCGCCTGACACGAGAGGTTCTTAAAAAAGATCCGGTCGATGTCATTGCGATCCGCATGCTCGCGGCTATCGGCATCGAGGTCGGGCAGGTTGATGATGCGATCAACCTTCTGGAGCGATGCCTCGAACTGGCACCCGAGTTTCATCTTGCACGGCAGAATATGGCGATCGCCTTGTCACGTCGCCAGCGACTGGATGAAGCGCTTGCCGAGATCGAGAAACTGCTGCTCGCTGAACCGAACAATCCGAATTATCGCTTGTTAAAAGGTTCGTTCCTGGTTCGAAAGGGCGATCACGAGCCGGCGCTCAAACTCTACGAAGAATTCCTGAAAACCTATCCTCGTCAGTCCGGTGCGCACATGAACTACGGGCATACGCTAAAGACCGTCGGTCGATTGGACGAGTCAATCAGTGAATACAGAACAGCGATTGAGTTACGACCGCAAACGGGCGAGGCGTACTGGAGTCTCGCCAACCTGAAGACCTTCCGATTTACGGACGAGGACATCGCCGCAATGCAGGCGCAAATTGACGAGGAAGACGGCGACCCGGATGACCAGTCTCACTTGTTGTTTGCGCTGGGTAAGGCGATGGAAGATCGTAAGCAGTTTGATGAGTCGTTCGACTACTATGCGCGGGGCAACGCGCTGCGCAGCAAAGGCCATCGCTACAACGCCAAAATCAATGTTTTTGATACGGTGCGACAGATCAAGACACTGGACGCCGCCTTCTTTGAGGAACGCAAGGGATGGGGTAGCGATGCGCCGGATCCGATCTTCATCGTTGGTTTACCGCGCGCCGGATCTACCTTGCTCGAGCAAATTCTCGCCAGCCACTCGCAGGTAGAGGGCACGTCGGAATTGCCGGACATCATTGCTATCTCGCGTCGTCTGGGTAACAAGTCGCGCAAGAACCCGTCATCCGACTATCCCGAGATACTAACGACCCTGACGGCTGAAGTGGCTCGGTCGCTGGGCGACGGCTATATCGCATCAACGCAAGTGCAGCGTCACGGCCCACCGTTTTTCATCGACAAGATGCCAAACAATTTCAAGCATATTGGCCTGATCCATCTGATTCTTCCCAACGCGAAAATTATCGACGCCCGTCGCCACCCGATGGCAGCCGGATTTTCCTGCTTCAAACAGTTGTTCGCCCAGGGACAGGCTTACACTTACAAGCTTGACGATGTTGCGCATTACTATCGGGATTACGTGACGCTCATGGACCACTGGGACACGGTGTTGCCGGGTCGTGTCCACCGTGTGCAGTACGAAGACATGGTCGCCGATTCCGAAACCGAGATTCGCAAGGTGCTCGACTATTGTGGACTCGAATTCGAGGAACAGTGCCTGCGCTTCTATGAAACGGAGCGAGCGATCCGCACACCGAGTTCGGAGCAGGTACGCCAGCCGGTCTTCAAACAAGGTCTGGACCAATGGCGCAACTACGAATCGCATCTGGGTCCACTAAAAACTGCCCTGGGTCCGCTACTGGAACGTTATCCGATCGACTAATGCCGATACGGCACGGGACACGATAAATGTCACTGCAAACGCTGGACCTGTTCGCCATCGGCATCTACTTCGTAGTGCTCATCTGGATCGGCCTGCGTGTCGCCCGGCAGGAACGTGGCAGCGGCGAAAGCGAATCGTTTCTTGCGGCCGATCGCAATATGGGTCTGTTGCAGACTACAGCGTCGACCGCTGCCACTGATCTTGGCGGTGGCTTCAGCATCGCGATGGGCGGTTTGGGTTTCACGCTGGGCATCTCGGGCTCCTGGCTGATCGCCATCTCGGGACTCAGCGTCGTCCTGGTTTCTTTCCTGATGGTGCCGAAAGTGAAGCGTTGGGCGGACCGTGTGCGGGGGCTCACGACGGGCGACCTGTTCGAAACGCGCTTTGATCGCCGCACCGGCACGGTAGCCGCGATCGTCATCGGTATCGCCTGGTTCACATTCGCAGGCGGGCAGATCATCGCGGGTGCCAAGTTGCTGCAGGCGACAATCGGCATAGACCTGACGATTGCGGTGGTGGCATCCGGCGCCGTTATTCTCGCCTACACGGCGCTCGGTGGATTGAAGGCAGTCATCTATACCGATGTTTTCCAGATGATCGTGTTGCTGATCGGAATCGTCTTCATCGCTGTACCGATAGGTCTATACACCGTCGGCGGTTGGAGCGGCATCGTCGCGCACTTCTCTGCGAATCCGGAGACAGCCTCGCTGGTTGAATGGGGTGCGGTCGGCTGGAAAGATCTCATCGGCTGGTTCTTTGCCATCTTCCCTGTGTGGTTCATTTCGATCGCCGCTATGCAGCGCATTGTTGCGGCGCGCGATGAAAAAACGGCGCGACGCGCATTCCTGCTGACCGGCGTTCCGATTGAATGGCCGCTGTTCGCAATTGGCAGCACGCTAATCGGCCTCATCGCGCGCATGTTAATGCCGGACCTGCAGGATGCGGAGATGGCAACCCCCATGATCATCATGAAGCTGCTACCTGCGGGTCTGGCCGGCATTGTGATCGCCGCCTACATTGCGGCCGTGATGTCCACCGCCGACTCAGTGCTGATGGGTCCCGTTGCGATCTATACCAACGACATCTATAAGAAATTCCTGCGACCGGATGCCAGCGAGCAGACGCTGGTAGGCGTTGCGCGCACGGCGACTATCGTGCTCGGCGTACTCAGCATTGGCATGGCCTACCTCGTGCCGAACGTGCTTGAACTCATTCTCTATGCATATACTTTTGGTGCCGCCGGTTTGTTCTTCCCGATGTTGGGCCTGTTGTTCTGGCCGAGAACGACGGCGAGCGGCGCGTTCTGGAGCATGCTTGGCGGCGGTGGGGCTGCTGTCCTGTGGGTAATTCTTGACGAGCCATTTGGCGTGTCATCGTCTTACCTGGGTTGGCTCGTCAGCTTGCCGCTGCTCGTTATCGTTTCGCTCGCGACTGATCACAGCCCTGAAGAGAATCCGGAAATGTTTCGAGGCTGAATACCTCACCCTTGTTGAAGAGATTGATGATGAAGTTTTTTCTGTTGCTAGTTTCTACGCTGATCGCTTTGCCCGCATTTGCAGACAGCATACCGCCGCGTGCGCGAGATCTTGGCATTCCGTTTGACGGTGTACCCGGTCCGCTGAACGCGATCACCGATGTCGCGGGCGTGACGGTCGGCCATGAAACGATCATTCGAGATCTTCCCGACAATCACGCAGTTCGCACCGGCGTAACGGCCATACTACCGCGCGGCCGCGATAGCATGAGCACCAATGTCTACGCCGGTTGGTCGACGTTCAATGGTAATGGCGAAATGACAGGTACGACGTGGGTCGAGGAAGGCGGCTTTCTCGAAGGTCCCGTGATGATTACCAACACGCACAGCGTTGGCGCGGTGCACGAAGGCGTTATCCAATGGCGGGTCGCACAGGGTGGTGCTGACAGTACCGGCTACTACTGGTCAAATCCGGTCGTCGGTGAAACCTGGGACGGACACCTGAACGACATTAACGGGCTTCACGTTCGTCCGGAAGATGCCGGGGCTGCTTTGCAAAAGGCCAGTATCGGTGCAGTGGCAGAGGGCAGTGTGGGCGGTGGTACCGGGATGACCTGTTTCGATTTCAAGTGTGGTATCGGCACGTCATCAAGACTCATTGAGGTAGATGGCGTGAGCTACACTGTGGGTGTGCTGGTGCAGGCCAATTTTGGCAGCAGGAATGAGTTGCGTGTCGGCGGCATACCGGTCGGCAATCACTTCGATGGAGACCTGGTCTATTTGCCCAATGATAGGGATAAGCAAATGCACAGCTCACTCATTGTGGTTGTCGCGACGGACGCGCCCTTGCTGCCACACCAGCTAAAGCGCATCGCACGAAGGGTTCCGCTGGCAATGGGTGCCCTTGGCGCTACCGGTCACAACGGATCCGGCGACATCTTCATCGCTCTGTCCACGGCAAACGCGGAGGCAGGGCAGGGAATACCTGATGCGACAATTCACTCCATTCCGAACGACAATATGAACCCGCTCTTCGAGGCGACCGTGCGCGCAACCGAGGAAGCCATCATCAATGCGCTGATCGCAGGTCGCGATATGACGGGAGAACTTGGCCACTATGCCAAGGGAATTGACCACAGTAAGTTGCAGGAAATACTTCGTCGGCACGACCGACTCGTCGCAAACTGAAATCGGAGAGTCGATTGGATAAGCCGAAAGCTCCAGGATTAATCGACGCATTAATACCTGTCATCGTGTTGGTCATACTACTGGCCGGTGCGGTCTATCTGTTCGGATCCGATTCTTCCGGCGGCGCCAATCAGATTGTTCTGATCATAGGCGCCATGGTCGCGTCGGTCATAGCTATTCGCAACGGGCACAGCTGGGCGGACGTCGAGAAGGCGATTATTGAAGGCATCGGCACCGCGATGGGTGCGATGTTGATCCTGCTGGCCGTCGGCGCCCTCATCGGTACGTGGCTGATGGCCGGTACTGTGCCGGCAATGATCTACTTCGGTTTGCAGTTGTTGCACCCGCAATTCTTTTACGTGGCGGCCTGCCTGATCTGTGCTGTTGCGTCGGTCAGCATCGGCAGTTCCTGGACGGTTGCCGGAACCCTGGGTGTCGGTCTGATCGGCGTTGCGCTGGGTTTCGGGCTTTCGCCTGAGATTACGGCCGGTGCGGTGGTCAGCGGCGCGTATTTTGGCGACAAAATGTCACCGCTATCGGACACCACGAATCTCGCCCCCGCGGTAGCCGGCACCGACCTGTTTACGCATATTCGTCACATGGTATGGACAACCGGGCCCTCGTTTCTGACCGCTTTGATCTTGTTCCTGGTTCTCGGTCTGCGCGCGGACATCGAACTCAGCAGCCCGGAGCTGCAGGAGATGACCCAGACGCTGGCTGCGAACTATGACCTGTCATTGTTCGCGCTACTGCCATTGCTTCTTGTATTCACACTTGCAGCGCGCAAGTTTCCGCCTTTACCCACCATTCTGATCGGAGCGCTTGCCGGCGCCGTCGTCGCGATCTGGTTACAGCCGGACGCCGTTGTCGCGCTGGCCGGTGCAGACGATCTCGCCAGACCGTTTGCGTTAGCAAAAGGCGTATGGGTGGCATTGGCCAACGGCTACGTTTCGGAGACCGGTGTTGTTGCGGTGGATGATCTCCTGAGCCGCGGTGGTATGGCGAGCATGTTGACCACGATCTGGCTGATTATCTGCGCACTGTCGTTTGGCGCGGTGCTTGAGCATGCCGGAATGCTGGAGCGCCTGGTTCGGTCTGCGTTGCGTGCGGCGCATTCTACGGGCTCGCTGATCCTGACGACCGCCGTTACCTGCATCGGCATCAATATCATTGCGGCCGACCAATACATTGCCATCGTGCTGCCCGGACGGATGTACAAAGCCGAGTTCAAGCGGCGAAATCTCGATGCCAGAAACCTGTCTCGCGTTATCGAAGACTGTGGAACCCTGACGTCGCCGCTGGTGCCCTGGAACACCTGCGGGGCGTATATGGCAGCGACGCTGGGCGTTGCTACGTTCGCCTATTTGCCGTTCGCGTTTTTCAACCTGATTAATCCCCTGGTTTCAGTGGCCTACGGTTTCTTCGGCGTTACCATCACAAAGCTGGAGCCCGAAGTCGAAGCGGCGACAGTCAATAAGTAAGCTATTCACCCTATTGTTTCTGACAGGGATCAGTGTCTATATTGTTGCTATCGGATGAAACGGAATCGACATAATCTGCGACACGTTCTAACGCTGCTCCTTGGAGCGGCGCTGTTGCTGCGCGCTGTAATTCCAGTGGGGTACATGCCGTCCGCGGCTGGCAGCGGCCTGCTGTTCGAGTATTGCCCCGAGAATGTTCCGGCCGGGTTTATGCAAGCGCTGGCCGGCGATCACAGCCATCATCAGCACCACCCCGATCAGGACGACAACCATCATTGCCCGGTAGGCCATTTGCTGTTGTCAGCCTTTGCTGTGGGCGACCTGGCACAGTTCACGACGCTTCCGTTATCTCCCGAATTCGCCGCTGTTCCATACTCCGTCGGCTTCACAGCCGTTCCTCGCAGGAATTACGAGTCACGCGGCCCACCTGCCTGAAAAGCTAACAACAAATTACCTCGATCGCCGGGCGAATTCGCCCTGGCGGTTCGATCTGCTTTTCAGGAGTAAATATCATGAATATTATTCAGAAGGTCGCACTTGCTGCGCTGATTCTGATTCCCGCCGTCGGCGTGGGACAAGAAAGTACCAATGCCGGTGTAGCGCCGGACGAAATTGTGGTCGTTGGGCGATCCGTAACAACGACATCTACACGTATTGAAGTCAGTCGCGAGATGCTGGTCGACTCTGCGGCGGTTCTTAAGGACATCCCGGGGGCCAACGTCAACACCAACGGCATGATTACAGGCATCGCCCAGTATCGCGGCATGTTTGGCGATCGCGTGGCAGTTGATATAGACAATCTTGGCATTATCTCGGGCGGCCCGAATGCAATGGATACGCCGCTGTCCTACATGTCGCCGATGATGACCGAGGAACTCGTGGTCGAGCGCGGCATCGCCAGCGTATCCCGGTCTCCGGAGTCTATCGGCGGTTACATCAACACCAAGCTCGCTCGAGGGCAGTTCGGCGGCGAAAACTTTTCGCCGTCCGGCTCACTCGGTACGCGATTCTCAGACAACGGCAATATCAGCACGACGGCGGCCAGATTCACGCTTGCGAATGAACGAAACCGCGTTTCGCTCGTGGCCGAACTGGATGATGGGGACGATATCAACACGCCGGTGGGTGAGATTCGGCCGTCGGGCCTTAGCCGCGAGCGCTATGACGTGAGCTACGGCTTCAACAATGGTGACACCAACCTGCTTGTGTTTGCCGGGCAGCTGGACACGACCGATGCCGGCACACCGGCATTGCCGATGGACATCCGCTACATCCAGACCGACATGGCGGGGTTGCAGTTGGGCACGAGCCTGACGGACTCCCTCTTCCTGCAGGGCCGGGTATCCTGGAACGACGTTGAGCACCTGATGGACAACTTCTCCCTGAGGAGTGCGCCAATGCCGATGCAATACCGTCAGAACCTCACCCACGGCTCGGGCGCACAATTCGAACTGAGTGGCCGCATTGATGGCAACGAGAGTAACTTGCGTATTGGCGTCGACGGCATACTCGCAGATCACGACGCACTCATTAGCAATCCAAATATGGCGATGTTCTCAGTAACGAACTTCAATGCTGTTGAACGCGATGTCTACGGCGTGTTCGCAGAATGGCGATCGGATCGGGAGCGGGCGAGCTACGAAGTGGGTGCGCGGTACAAAGTAGTCAGAACCAACGCGGGTATCGTGGGAGCGACGGGCATGTCAGGGATGATGGGGACCAGCGTCGACATGCTCGCAGATGCATTCAACACGGCCGATCGCAGTCTCGATTGGGGTAGCGTCGATGTGGTCGCGAAATATCGCTACGCACTATCGGAGACCACGGAATGGATCGTAGAGCTTGGCTCGAAGACCCGGGCGCCGTCGTATCAGGAACTGTATTTGTGGCTGCCGCTTGAAGCTACAGGTGGGCTTGCCGACGGGCGTACCTATATCGGTGATCTCGGGCTCAGCGATGAGCGCTCGAACGAAATTGTCATTGGCTTGACCAGCGAACTCGACAGATTCAGCATTTCACCGCAGATCTATTTCCGAAAAGTAGACAGCTACATTCAGGGAATACCGTCGACGAACATGTTGGCGAATGGCGTGTCGATAATGATGACGGGCGCACCCGCGCTGCAGTTCGCGAATGTCGATGCCGAAATTTGGGGCGCAGATCTTGCGTGGAAGCTGACGCTGAGCGACCGATGGTTTCTCGATGGCATCGCAAGCTACAGCCGCGGCAAGCGAACCGATGTTAATGACAACCTCTATCGGCTCGCACCACTCAACGGCAGCATCGGCCTGACCTATACAACAGGAGAGTGGTCCATCAAGCCGGAACTCATGGCTTACGCCCGGCAGGACAAGGTATCGATGTACAACGATGAGGACGAAACACCGGGCTACGGGCGTTTCAATATCGCGTTCGCCTGGCACGCTCACGAATCGTGGCGCATTGAGGCCCGGGTCGATAATGTATTCGACAAGGCCTACCAGGACCACCTGGCCGGCATTAACCGCGCCTCAGGTTCCGATATTCCGGTGGGAGCACGCCTCTACGGCGCAGAAACAACGTTCAGCGCCGGAGTGAACTTTAGCTTCTAAAGTCTCAGGCAGATGCTGGCCAGACGAAGTCCGGACGCAATCCCTCGTATACGGGGCGTCCGTCCTTCGGTTTGGGCGCGCCGGCCGTTGATGTCGATATCGTTGATGTCGATATAATGGGCCGATTCGTACACAAAAACTAGCTGGGTTGCTATGAAACTTCCTCGACTGAAGACGGTGTTGCTGACGCCACTGGTGCTGTTTGCAATGGTCTACATCTATGGCGCCATTAGTCTCGCAATGGATGACAGTGCTGTTCCAATTGCTGTTGTGGTGCCGGCGGAGCCGTTAAGCATCGCGATCTTCGGTGCGAGTGGCACTGCCGGAGACGGTATATTGAAGACCGCCATGGCGTCACCGGATGTTGGCAGAATTCATGTCTATACCCGTCGGACGACAGAGAGAATAGAAGAGGGCGTTGCTACCGGCAAAGTGCAGATGACCCTGCACCAGGACTACCTTGATTACTCGGCTATTCTCAATGACATCGCTGACCTGGATGCTGTCTATTGGGCTATCGGAATCAGTGCGCGCGGCGTTGATGAAGAAACCTACGGCCGGATTCACGTCGATTTCCCGATGCAGTTTGTTGCGTCTTGGCTCGCGGTCAGTGATAAGCCGGACATTTCATTTCACTTCATCAGTTCCAGTGATCTTTCTGAAGACTCCGGAATGATGTGGGTACGCGAGAAGCTGCGAGCTGAAAAGTCCCTGTTTGGTTTTGCCGAGGGCACGAAACTTCGGGTCATCGCGTATCGTCCGGACTATATTGGTCCGACCAGGGAAGAGGCACATCTCGGGCAAGATGTGCTTTACTGGTTTTTCGCGCCGATAGGGGCGGCTGTTCGAGCAACGCGGATTGGCGAGGCGATGATCGATGTCACCGTAAGAGGCGCAGAGTTTGCTAACGGCCGCAAGCTCGGCATGGGAAGCATTTTTCGCTACAGCGACGCCTACGAAAAGCGCCACGAATAATAATAGGGGAACACCTAATGGAATCACCACTGATCACGAATGACGCAATAGTGCTGGGACTGCTCGTTGGCGTCCTGGGGCTGGTGTTTTACACACGCAACCTCGGTGGCCGCTGGACGACTTTCTACACCTTCGTTCCGATGCTGCTGCTGTGCTACTTACTGCCCTCATTGATGAACAGTTTCGGACTGATATCCAGCGAAGGTTCCAGTCTCTGGCCGGTCGCGAAAGACTACTTTCTGCCGGCCTGCCTCGTATTGATGACGCTGAGCATCGACCTGAAAGCGATCATAGGGCTTGGTCCCAAAGCGCTGATCATGTTCTTCACGGCCACGGTCGGTATTGTTATCGGTGGCCCGATTGCGATCTTTATCGTCTCGCTGTTCAGTCCTGAGACTGTCGGCGGCGAAGGCATGAATGCTGTCTGGCGCGGGTTCGCAACACTCGCCGGTAGCTGGATTGGTGGCGGTGCCAATCAAACCGCGATGCTGGAAGTCTATGGATACAACCCGGATCGCTACGCGGCGATGGTGGCGATCGATGTTGTCGTTGCGAACATCTGGATGGCGTTCTTACTCTACGGTGCGGGCAATCCCGCGCCGATCGATAAGTGGTTGAAAGCAGACACCTCGGCGATCGATCGCCTGAAGCGCACGATGGAAAACTATACGGCAGAGACCGAGCGCACGAGCGGTCTTATTGATTTCATGATGATTACCGCTGTCGCGTTCGTGTCTGTTGGTATTTCGCACCTGGTCGGTGAAGTTGCTACCGCGTTTTTCGTGCAGTATGACGCACTGAAAGACACGATATTGACGAGCGGTTTCTTCTGGATAGTAATCACCGCCACGACCATTGGCATTTCGCTTAGCTTTACGAAGTTTCGTAGCCTGGAAGGCGCGGGCGCTTCAAAAATCGGCAGCGTGTTCATTTTCTTGCTGGTGGCGATCATTGGCACGCGCATGGACGTGTTCCAGATTGGCGACGCACCAGTGTTGTTCGTAGTCGGCCTCGTCTGGATGCTGGTGCACGTGATCCTGCTGCTTGTTGTGGCGAAGATAGTGCGCGCGCCATTCTTTTTCGTGGCAGTCGGCAGCAAAGCAAACGTCGGTGGCGCGGCATCGGCCCCGGTGGTCGCGGCAGCATTCCATCCGGCGCTGGCACCGGTAGGCGTGTTGCTTGCCGTGCTGGGCTACGCGCTCGGTACCTACGGCGCTATCATCTCCGCCGAGCTCATGCGATTGGTTGTAGAATAATCGACCTCGAAATCGGATTGGGAATCATGGCTTCCGCCCTGAGCGAAGCGAGGAGAATGGCGGCTAACGCCGACAAGCCCGGCAAATAGGTGCAGGGCCGAGGCCACCGTCAAATATCAACGCGCTGCCCGTACGTGGGAATCGTAACCGGCGCATTCAGCTTGTCTTTCATCAAGGCCGCGAGTGGTTGTTGCGCTTCAGGTTCGCCATGTACCAGGTAAACGGGCGGTCGGTTTTCAAATCCTGCGTACCAGTCGATCAGGTCGGCCTGATCGGCGTGCGCAGACAGGCCGCCAATAGTGTGCAACTGAATTCGGACTTTTCGATCTTCACCCCACAGCTTCACTTCGTCAGCGCCGTCCACCAGCCGTCGACCCAGCGTGCCATTAGCCTGGAAGCCGACAATTACCAAATGACATTCGGGCCGGCTGATATTGTATTTGAGGTGATGGTGAATTCTCCCGCCCGTGCACATTCCGCTACCCGCAATGATAATCGCTCCGGACCGAATCTCGTTGATTGCCATCGACTCTTCCGTGCTGCGACTCATGTGCAAATTCGGCAGGCCAGGAAGGCTCGAGTCCGGACCAAATAGCTTCGCGCCATAAAGATGCCGGTACCGCGAGTAGGCTTTGGTCGCGTCCACTCCCATGGGACTGTCGAGAAAAATCTGCCAGTCCCGCAGCTGCCACTCATCAAAGTGCTCGGCCATGAGGTACAGCAGATCCTGGGTCCTGCCGACTGTAAAAGCAGGAATCAGGATGTTGCCCTGGTCGGCGCGAGCCGAGTCAAAAAGCTCGCCAAGTTCTTTGATCGTTTCGGCGAAGGGGCGGTGCAGACGATCGCCATAAGTGCTTTCGAGCAGAACCGCGTCGGCATGGTGGAAGCGTTTCGGGGGGTTCATGACCGGCGCATCGCGATATCCGAGGTCGCCACTGAATACAAGCGTTCGAACGGGGCCCTTTTCTTTGTAGACGAGCTCGACGATCGAGGAGCCCAGAATGTGGCCGGCATCGTAAAAACGCAGACTGAGTCCGGGTACTACCTCGATGCTGTCCTCGTACTTGCAGCCGATGAATTGCGACAGGCAGGCTTCCGCTTCGGCTCGTGAATAGAGAGGCTCCACGGGTGGTTTACCATTCTTGCCGCGCTTCTTGTTTTCCCATTCGGCATTCTTTTCATTGAGGTAGCCGGAGTCCGGCAACATGATTTCGCAAAGCGCCTTCGTCGCGTTTTGCACATAAACAGGTCCCCCATAGCCGCGTTTGACCAATAACGGAATCCGGCCGGAATGGTCGATGTGAGCGTGGCTCACCACGACCGCGTCAATTTCGCTTATGGGTACCGGGAAAGGATCCGAGTTACGCGCCTCGTCTGAACTACCGCCCTGTATCAGCCCACACTCGAGCAGAACCGTGTGCTCGCCTGCGTGGACCAGGTAAAGCGACCCGGTGACATGTTCTGTGGCGCCGAAAAACTGGAGTTGCATAGCCATAAAGCACGCTCCTTATTCAGATCCTCAATAAAATACTAATGACCTCCTGCACTTAAGTACCTAGGGGTATGTACCGATGATGAGTGGGATGAAGCGTCGTAACATCCATAGGTGTAGGTCTTCGAAAGGACACTCGACATGCGTATTGATACCCGGGCGCTGGTTTTGTCGGCAATAGCCTTTGGCTTATTGGGTGCGTGTGCACCGCAGACCAGTGTCGTAAAGCTGTATGACGATCCAACGCAAAAGACCACGCCCTATCAGCGACTGCTGGTGGTCGATATTTCCAGCGATCATGGCCAACAAAAGTTTTTCGAGGTCGAGGTCGTCGCCAAACTGCGGCAAGAGAAAGTCGACGCAATTCCGGTCTACTCCAGGCTCGATACCAGTAAAGGCGTTACGCAGGACGACATCAATAGAGTCGCCGATGAGGTCGGAGCGGACGGAATTCTGATTACCCACATCGCCAGTGTCGGCACCGAGATGGATGTGGTGGGCGGTCGAGAGCAGCTAAAGTCCACCTGTCGTCGCGGTGACCCCGTGGACTACTTCCTGTACGACCATGACGTTATTGCCGAACCGGATTCAGTGAAAGTGGCACATACAGTCGTTGTGATAAGCAATCTCTATGATGGTCGAAGTCACGAGCGGATCTGGACCATCCAGTCGACCTGCTTCGGAAAAGACAGCATGACCGATGTCCTGTTGGAGGAGGCCAGCGTAATCGCCAGGCAATTGCGAATCGATGAATTGATCTGAACGGCGGTGCATCTCCAGAGCGATGCGATTTAGTGCGACCAGAGCACGTTCTACTTGACATTCAAGCGCTTAAACCTCTTGATGCGAAGTAGTGCCACGCAGGACATTTCTATGCACGAAAAAGATCGAATTCGCTCGGCTGCCGGCCTGTTGTACCGTGCGGCAAGGACGATTCGTGTACTGACGCACATTGCATGGCCGCGAAGTTACCGTGACCACTTCCTGAAGAATGCTGCGTACAAATTGCCGGAGATTGAGTATCCACCCTTCGATGCAAGCGAGACTCGTGCCTGCCTGGCAGAAGCGCGCGCGTTAATCGGCGACGAATCGCCCATCAGCAACTGGTTGACAAAAACGGCCAACCAGATCGAGTCCAGTTCGCGACTGCTGGCCGCATGCGGCACTGCGGAGTTTTTGGAACACTCCCGCGCACTGTACGGCGTGCCGACCGATCCTTTGCCCGACGAAACCTCGACGAGTCTCGACCTTGCGAACCGTCTTCGCGAAGTGTTTGAAAAACTCGATCACGTCGATCTGGGTGCGCCACCTGCAGCCTGTTACCTGGCGGACTATGTCGCCGAACGACTGACAGTGGCCGCGGAGGAAATGTTTGGAGACGAGGCACCCGAGGTGCAGGTTGTAAATGATCTGTCCGCCAACGCGTTAGCCGGTCCGAAACGCATTCGCATCCGACGCGGTGCTTGTTTCACTGACAAGGATATCGCACAGCTAATTCACCATGAGGCCTATGTGCATGTCGCCACATCACTGAATGGTATTGCACAAACAGAGTTGCGAATTCTCGGCGCCAGTCACCCCGGGTCGACACGAACCCAGGAGGGGCTCGCCGTATTCGCCGAATTTATCACGGGCTCCATGGATATCGATCGTTTCCATCGTCTTGCCGATCGCGTCATCGCCACGCAAATGGCGATAGATGGCGCCGATTTCGTCGAAGTGTTCCGGTTCTTCATGGAGCAAGTCGACACGCCTGAGCAAGCCTTCGAAAATGCACGGCGTGTCTATCGCGGCGGCGTCCCGGGAGGCGGCGCGCCTTTCACCAAAGACATCGTCTATCTCGACGGTCTCTTGCGTGTGCACAGTTTCCTGCTCGCCGCAGTGACCGCAGGCCGCTCGGACTGCTTGCAACTGTTATTTTGCGGCAAGCTCGATATTGAAGACATACCGGTCTTGTGCGAGCTCTCGGCGTTGGGGCTGTGTCGATTGCCACGTTATCTGCCGCCCTGGATAGCGGACAAACGTTTCCTGGTGAGCCATCTCGCGTACTCGTCCTACCTGAATAGTATTGATTCGGGGCCGATATACGAGCATTACCAGTCGATGCTGGAGACCAGCCCGACTGTTACGCGCCCGAATAACCAAAGAGGCGTTGTTGCCTGATATCTCGGGCAACGCACGCAGGCACTAACGAAGCCCGGTTATCACCACTCACTATCGACATCAACGGCCGGACGCGAGCAATGGCGAAAGTAACACGACGTCGTTCCGATCGATCTCGACAGGCTCTTGCGGTTGGAACTGTTTGTTTCCGTGCCCCCAGGCACTCAGCGCTTGAAGGGTCTCCTGATCAACATTGGTGCCAGCCGGATTGGCCGAAGCAGGAAGCTCGAATACCGTAACGCGTGCGCGCCCCTTGTTCGCAAGTTCTGCGCAGGCGTCGACACTGAGTGCAAGGAAACCGGACTTCAGTAATCGCGCGCTTGACCGTACTGCATCGATATCGACTTGCCCGCGCTGCCAGCGGCCCGTCAGGCCGGAAGCATCGGAGTAAAGGCGAATTGTCCCCGCGGCGGCACGCTGCAGCAATTCGTCTTCGCTGATCATCAATCGAAACGCGGCGTCTTCCAGGCCATAGCGCAGGTCGTCCAGCGGATTAACGGACGACGCGTCATTTTTTGAAGCCTCGGTTTTGGTCAGCTCGACGAATCGGTAGGACTGCGTCTCTGTCAGCTGCTCCATCTTCTCGCCCACACGGACCAACACCTTTTGCTTTCCGGTGTTTCCGAGAATCTTCATCCAGCTCCCTGTTTTGGCCATTGAGGCACTCCGATCTGCGGCACTTACAGGCGGGTATCGGCCGATAGGGGGTATTCCTTAGCTCAGTGGGGCAGAATTCGTCGTATATTTAGTGGCAGAAACTGTAACTTCCCGACACAGCAACGGATGGAGATTGATATGGCAAATGAGGGTTATCACGAACCGGTCAATGAACTCTCGGACGAAACGAGAGACATGCATCGAGCGATCACTTCTTTGATGGAAGAGCTGGAAGCGGTGGACTGGTACAACCAAAGAGTCGATGCCTGCAAGGACAAGGATCTCAAGGCAATACTCGCGCACAATCGAGACGAGGAGAAGGAGCACGCCGCCATGGTCCTGGAGTGGATTCGACGACGTGACCCAAGCTTCGATAAAGAGCTAAAGGACTACCTGTTCAAAGACGGACCCATCGGCCACGATTGATCTATAGATCGATGCTTACTTCGGCAGCCGCGTGACACCCCTGGCACTGCTCGGTGATGCGTTGCGACGCGGCGCGTGCGGTTGCAAGATCCGTTGCAAATTCAACGTCGTGAGCTGCCGCATTCATGCCCTCAATGTACTGCCGCCATTTACGCGGCACTTTGTGCAAAGGTTCGTGGATCGATAACCAGAAGGCCGGTATTGAAGCTCGTTCCAGGTCGCCGTTGTCAAGGGCGACATTCAGGTCGACGAGTTTCTCCGCGTGATCGTGCATGTGGTCCACGAACTTATTGCTTGGCGGGGCGCTGTTACTTGCACGGACGCTGTTGCTGGAAGTGGTGGCATCGGTCTCCGTTGCCGGATCTTGCACCGCACAAGCCGTTGCGATCAGGACAAAACAAAAAACCCAGAGAATGTAAGACTTCATAGCAACTCCTCGTACCAGTTACGCCGGAGTGATAATTATCAATTCCCTGCTGTCTTAGTTGTATAGGTACTAATCGCCATAGCCGGGTGTCTAACCGCAGATCCCGGCTCAGTCAGCCGCAGTGCCTGCGGACAGTGCGGCATCCAGCATTGCAATCAGCTCATCACGGCTGTAGCTATAGGGGCCCCATTGATTTAGTTGTACCAGCTCGTTGATGTGCGTGCCGATCGTTCTCTCCTGTTCAGCTTCGTTCGGGACGACCACGTAACGACGTAATGGCTTGTCGCTGAACAGAGCGTGCATGAACGCCTCCGTCACTTCATCCGGTTCCTTGTAGGACAATTCGCGTGCGGCTGTCGCTTCGTAGGCCGCTTTCATTTCCGCGGTCACTTCGCCACCGTCGGACGTCACTTGCTCAAGTTCGCGCTCAACGCTGGTGCGTCGAATGTTTGACTTGTAGTTGCCTGGCTCAACCACGCTAACAGAAACGCCCAGCGGCTCTACCTCAGTGGCAAAGCCATCGGTGAATGCCTCGATCCAGTGCTTGCTGCCACTGTAGGCCGTGAACCCCGGGTATGCAGAGATCGTGCCTGCGATTGACCCTGTCGTAATGATGCGGCCTTTGGATTCGATGATGAGCGGCGCGAAAGCCTGGGTGATGCGATAAACGCCCTCAACGTTAACTTTGTAGACGAAGGTCTGGTCTTCAATGGGTGTGTCGATAACTGTGTCCCCGCCACCAACGCCGGCATTGTTAACGAGGGCATACAGACCCGTACCCTTTTTCGTGATCATCTCGACAGCTGCGTCGACCTGGTCCTGTTGGGTAACGTCCAGCTTTACGGCGGTGACGTTGTCGATCGCATTGAGCTCAGCGAGGTCTGCATCTTTACGCGCACCGGCATAGACGTGGTAGCCGTCCGCCGCGAGTGACTCGGCGAGGTTGCGGCCGATACCCGTGCTGGCGCCTGTTATGAGTATCGACTCATTGTGGTCGGCAAAGACTGTCTGCGGTACCGCGAAAAACGCGACTGCGATGGCTACGACAAACTGGACGAGCTTATTCATGTTGTTTCCTACTGTTGGTTATTGACGCTGGGCGTAGACACCGGCAACCCGCACAACGTTACGTCGGCGTAACTCTTTGAAAAACTTGTCCATAAGTTGAGCGACTCGGCGAAACCGACAGTGACTTTAGCACGATACGGCGAGGCAAAGTCACTGTAGAATCGCGCCTGCTTTGAACGCGGTATTGTGTGTCTTAATGAGAAAAAGGCGAAGTAAGAAGAAACAGGCGCCCCGGTGGCAGCGCTGGCTGCGGGGGCTGGCCGTCGCAGGGCTGTTGTTCATTGCGGGCAGCTTTCTGCTGGTGCTGCCGCTACGCTGGATCGAACCCGCGACCACGGCGTTTATGCTGTTGGATGACAGCGATCGCCGTCCGCTGCTACATGGATGGGTCGAATGGGATCAGCTGGGAACAGCCATCGCACTTGCGGCGGTTGCTTCCGAAGATCAGCGATTTGCGGATCACTTTGGCCTCGACCCGGAAGCGATTAAAAAGTCGATCGGTGAACAGAAGAAACGCGGCTATCTTCGAGGCGGCTCGACAATCACTCAGCAGACAGCGAAGAACCTGTTCCTGTGGCGTGGCCGTAGCTACGTGCGCAAAGGTCTGGAAGCCTGGCTAACGATTGTCCTCGAGACCTGCCTGTCGAAAAAACGCATCCTCGAGATTTACCTGAACATCGCGGAGTTCGGACCGGGGATTTATGGTGCAGGCGCTGCGAGCCAAACCTTGTTCGGCGTGACGCCGAAGCGCTTGAGCGATCGGCAGGCGGCCTTGCTCGCGGCCGTGTTGCCCAATCCACGACAGTTTCGTGCCAACGACCCGACGCCCTACTTGCAGAAACGCAGCGACTGGATCGTGCGACAGATGTGGCGCCTGCGACGTGAAGCGTGGATAACGCGGATTACGTAATGGATGTGCGTTTCTGCGGTTACAACTTGAAACAATCTGTTACGTGATCGGGCAGAACTGACAAAGCGTCCTCAATACGATCTCCCTACAAACTAACTGTATGGAGAGCGACATGAAACACCCCACCTACCTGGCAACGTTGCTGACTGCAAGCGTGTTCCTTGCTGCATGCGAAGGCGACAATGGTATGAATGGTACAAATGGCAGCAACGGGGCCGACGGCCTAAATTCATTGGTTGCAACTCGTGACATTCCGAAAGGCGATGCTGTTTGCCTTGGCGGCGGTCTCGCCCTGGATAGCGGACTCGACCTGAATCGCAATGATGTTCTGGAGACCAGCGAAGTTACGTCAACGGAACTGCTGGAATGCCAGGCGACCCCGCTGTTGCGTGCCCTGCATGCGTCACCGGACGCACCGGCAGTCAACATCTGGGTCAATGGTGCAACAGCACTAACGGGCGTTGACTATGCTCAGGGTTCCGGATTCATTGCTGTGGTTGAAGAAAACGTAGTGCAGGTCGAAGCAATTACGCCTGCCGGCAATGCTGTGGTAATTGACGCTGATGTCGACCTGGATTACAACACCGAGGCAAGCGTTATAGCTGTAAATACGGTTGCAGCAGGAATTCGCGCGTTGCCAATCGTCAACAACTCAGACGAGCGTATCACTGACGGCTACTTCAGAGCTCAGGTCGTGCATGCATCACCTTCCGCACCCCCGGTAGACGTTTACGTGACGGCATTCGGTGCTGATCTCCTGGCCAGTGCTCCAGTGAATGGCGCGATGAGCCCACTTGCTTTCGAGGCCTACACCGGTCGCCTGGAGGTTCCTGCGGGCGCTTACCAGATCCGAATTGCTGTTGCAGGCGATGCGACAAAGACAGCGGTTTACGACTCGGGTGAAATTGACCTTCCCGCTGGTGCCGACCTGATGATAGTTGCGGTCGACAACGTAGGTCCCGGCGATACGCCAGTGCAGTTGATTGTTCTCGACGGCGCTACTGCGTCGCAGCTGAATGACGTTAATACGCCGGCCTCCGTTGTAGCGGTACACCTTTCTCCGGATGCGCCGGCCGTCGATGTTCTGGCGGACGTGAACGCTACAGCCGGGGACGAGGCGATCGCGCTGGTGCGCAACGTATCGTTTGGTGAATTCTGCGACCTTAACAGTGTGCCAGCTCCGGGCGACTACACCATCAGCATAGCGGCGAACGCCGACAACACTATCGTGCCCTTGCAGTTTCCGCTGGTGGTGGATCAAGGTGACGAGGCAACCGCTATTGTCTCCGGCTTCCTGAGCATGGGAACACCGGCTATTACTGCGCTGCCACTGGTCGGCAACACACGCAGCGTTTTCACTGAAACCAAGTTGCGAATTACCCATGGCTCACCGTCCACTCCGGCAGTTGACCTCTACCTGGTCGCCGCAGGAACGGACATCAGCGACGCTATGGTAATGCCGAGTTTCGCTGCGGTGCCGTTCGGCGCAAGCACACCAATGCTGTCGATCGCGAATGGCATGTACGACGCTATCGTAACGCCACAAGGTTCCAAAACAGCCGCAATTGAATTGCTGGGCCTTGATTTTACCGGTGGCGAAGTACTCGATGTGATCGCACGTGATCCGAACACTGACGGTAGCGAAGGAACTCTCCCCCTGCCTCTGGTCATTGATTACTCCGCTGTGACAGCCTGTCCGGCGCCGTAATTCGATTTCTGGCGGCTTTTAGAACCCAATGGGTTCGGAGCGCTCGGGCCCCCATCCGAGCGCTCTTTTTTTGTTTGCAAACGGTATAGTTATCCCATGGCCAAAGTCTTACTCATTGACGATGACAAGAAACACTCAGACCTGCTCAAGGCGTATTTCGAGCGTTTCGATATCAAGCTTACGTGTGCTCTGAATGCAGAGGACGGATTTAAAAAGCTGGCCAGAACGGAGCCCGATTTACTATTGCTGGATGTCATGTTGCCCGGCATGAGCGGCTTTGATATCTGCAGGGAAGTGCGAAAGAAGAGCAACATACCGATCATCATGCTGACGGCGCGGGGTGATGTGATCGATCGTGTTTCCGGTCTGGAGTTGGGCGCTGACGATTATGTCGGTAAGCCATTCGAGCCTCGCGAGCTGGTAGCGCGGGTACAGGCGCTGCTGCGGCGCGCGGAGCAGGTCGGTTCAGTAATGGGTACGTTAGCTTTTGACGGGCTAGCCATAAACACGGAAACGCGGTCTGTGCAGGTCGATAATACGCCGGTTGATTTGACATCGATGGAGTACGAGTTGCTTCTGATACTCGCACGACGTCAGGGGCGTAAGTTGTCCCGCGACGAGATTCTGAGCGAGCTGCGCGGCATTGATGCGGCGCTTCTAACCCGGTCCGTAGACATTATGGTCAGCCGCTTGCGACAAAAGCTTCGTGATACCGGCAAGCCACCGCGATTCATACAGACCATCTGGGGGCGCGGCTATTCCTTCATCGGCATACCGGCGGATGATGCTTAAGCAATTCTCTAGATCCCTGTCCTTTCGCCTACTGGCTATCTTCTTTCTGCTCGGCGGCTTGTTTGTACTCGGTACAATCAAAGCCATCAGGGTCGTCTACAACAGTGATGATATTCGTGGCCTGATCAGCGGTCATTTGTCGCTGCATGTCAGTTATGTGCTGAATGACATCGGCTCTCCGCCACGCATAGAGCGAGCCATCGGAATCACCGAGCGCGTCCCTGTCGATATCCGAATTCTGGGACCTGATCTCGACTGGGCCTCCGATACAAATTTTCCGCAACTTAGTGAACTGGTTTTCGCGCCAAGCCCAACCTTTGGCGACGACCCGGGGTCGTGGGTGGACGAGTTGGAGGGAGTCGAATTTGCGGAGTGGCAGAAACACCGCTTCCTGAAAATGAGGCAGGGCGAATACGATATCGTTGTTGCCAGTCCAAGAATTGCGGATGTCTCCAGCGGTATCGATTTGACCTGGATGATCGTTGCACTGGGACTGACGTTTCTTCTTGTTGCGTACGCGGCTGTCAATTGGTTGTTTCGACCCATCCGATTAATACGTGAGGGCTCGGCGCACATTGGACGAGGTAACTTCGACTACCGAATCAAGAACATTCGTCGCGACCAGCTGGGAGACCTGGCGAACGATATCAATGAGCTGGCTGCCGATGTCCAGCGCATGCTGGATGCGAAGCGTGCGCTGTTGCTGGGGATCAGCCATGAGCTGCGCACGCCGTTGTCGAGAATGCGGCTAACGCTCGAATTTCTTGAGGATAAAGAAGAAAAGCAGAGCCTTAAGGAAGAAATTCTCGAAATGGAAAAGATCGTTGCGGCCTTACTGGAGGCGGAACGACTCAATGTCAGGCACGCTGCTCTGACGCGAACGAATGTGCTAGTCAGTGACCTGATCAACGAGCTTCTGAACGACTTTTTTTCAAGAGACCGGAAACGAATTCAGCTTAGTGAAGGCGATAGTACGCTGCGGGCGAATATCGACGAGGCGCGCATTACGCTACTGTTGAAAAATCTCTTAAGCAATGCACTTCGCTATTCAAAAGCCTCAGATGGTCCGGTGGAATTGAAGGTCGTAAGAGAAGGTGCAGATCTTGTATTCCAGGTCAGGGATCATGGACCCGGCTTGCCAAAGGAGGACGCCGACAACATCGGCGAGCCTTTTTACCGTGGCGACAAGTCACGAGACCGCGAGTCGGGAGGAACAGGATTGGGCCTGTATCTCGCAACACTCGTCGCTCGCGCACACAGTGGCTCACTGAAGTTGAAGGAAAACTCGGATTCCGGGGCCTGTTTTGAGGTCCGAATTCCACAGGTCTGAAAGGGTACCTGCGGAATTTCGAGCTTGTCCCAGTATGCCCGGCATCGCGTTCCGGAACCCCGCACCGCGCAACGCATAACGCATTTGTAAGGGAATGTAACAAAGCGCTGTAAGCCGTTGTTGGCGCTATAGGCCGTCCGTATATTCGTCTCCAGACTATTTTGGAGGCCGCAATGCGCGCCATAACTGCACGAGCTGTTAACTGGACCGAATCCGGGTTGGTTCCCGACACCGTAATCCGGGCCGGCATACGCCGCCTGCTGGAAACCAAGCGCAAGGAGATTCTCTCCGGCGACATCGAGCACGCTGCGAAAGCGACGAATCATTTCGTCACAATGATGAACGCTTCGCCTATCGCCCTGGTACCGAATCTTGCAAACGAGCAGCACTATGAGGTGCCGGCCGCATTCTTTTCTGAAGTGATGGGCGAGCACCGCAAATACAGCTGCTGTTACTGGCCTGCAGACGTCACCAACCTATCGGAAGCTGAAACCGCAGCACTTGAGCTAACCGTGAAACGCGCCGGCATCATAGACGGAATGCGCGTACTCGACCTTGGCTGCGGCTGGGGTTCGCTGTCACTTTGGATTGCGGAACACTACCCGAACACATCCGTTACATCTGTTTCGAACTCCACCTCACAACGTGATTTCATTCTCAAGGTCGCCGCCGAACGGTCCATCGAGAATATCGATGTTGTTGTGTGCGACATGAATGACTTTTCCACCGATCTGCGTTTCGATCGAGTGGTTTCCATCGAAATGTTCGAGCACATGCGTAATTACGGCGAATTGTATCGTCGTATCAATGAGTGGTTGCTGCCTGACGGGCAATTTTTCATGCACGTGTTCTGTCACAAATCGACGCCCTACGAGTACATCGACAAGGGACCCGCAGACTGGATGAGCCGGCACTTCTTTAGTGGCGGGATAATGCCCAGCGCCAATTTGCCGCTGCGTTTCGCCGAAAACCTGAGCATCGTCAACCAGTGGCACTGGAATGGACAGCATTACGCCAAAACCTGCAATGCCTGGCTGGCCAATATGGACAGCAAAGAGAGCGCCATCATGCCGATACTGGTCGACTGCTATGGCGAGGAAAAGGCCTCGCTATGGTGGCAGCGCTGGCGCATCTTCTTCATGGCCTGTGCAGAGCTGTTCGATTATGACGAAGGCAACGAATGGTTCGTCGGCCATTACCTGTTCAAAAAGGCGGCCCGCTAAATGTTGCTGCTGGCGAACATTGTTGTTTTTCAGACCGCCTGGCTGCTGTCGGTTATTGGTGGCGCCCAACAAATGCCCTGGCTCGGTCCGCTCGTTACTCTGGTTGCGTTCGCTCTGCACCTGCAGACAGCCCGCAAGCCATTTGAGGAAGCGTTGCTGGTCTTGAGTTGCGGTGTGATGGGCTTGTGCTTCGATAGCTTTCTTGTCGCCGCTGGCTGGGTTACCTATAAGTCCGGCTTGTTCAGCGCGTACGTTGCGCCGTACTGGATTATCACGATGTGGATGTTGTTCGCGATGACGCTGAATGTGTCTATGCGCTGGCTCCGAGGCAAGCCCAAACTCGCGGCACTTCTTGGTTTCTACGGAGGACCGGCCTCATACATCGCCGGTCAGGCGTTGGGCGGTATTGTCCTTACTAATCAGGTTGCCGCTCTCGCGGCTCTCGCGATTGGCTGGGCGATCATGATGCCGATGCTTATGTGGCTGTCGGAGCATCTGGACGGCATGCCTGGCCGTCGTCGCGTCTGGATAGCCGGGCGTAGCTAATGATTCAGCATCCCTACATGCTCGCCCTGCTGGTTATTCTCGCTATCGCGATCCTCAGCTGGATGGTTAGCGTCGTCAGGAAAGACGTTAGCTTTGTTGACAGTTTGTGGTCGCTGTTCCTGCTGATTGCCGCGCTGGTGTTCGCGTTCGAATCCTTTCCCCTAGGAGCAAAAGGACAACTTGTCCTCGTCCTCGTGGTCATCTGGGCGCTGCGTCTGTCGGTTTACATTACTGCTCGAAACTGGGGCCGGCCCGAGGACTATCGCTACCAGACCATACGCGCGAACAACGAACCCGGCTTTGCTTTCAAGAGTCTCTACATCGTGTTTGCTTTGCAAGGTGTACTCGCCTGGGTCGTGGCCTTGCCACTACTGCCAGCGATCACCGTCGACGCGCCCCTCACCGTTGTCGATTACTTCGCAGCCGCGCTCTGGTTGCTCGGCTTCGTCTTCGAGGCGGGCGGCGATTTCCAGCTCGCACGCTTCAAGTCGCAGAAGGATAGCCGCGGCAAGGTTCTTGATACAGGGCTCTGGCGATACACGCGGCATCCGAACTATTTCGGTGAGTTCTGCATGTGGTGGGCGTTCTACCTGTTTGCGGTCACTTCCGGCGGTTGGTGGAGCATCGTGTCGCCGTTGCTCATGAGTGCTCTGCTATTGAAAGTCTCGGGCGTTGCAATGCTCGAGAAGACGATCAGTGGCCGGCGACCAGAGTACGCAGAGTACATCCGTCGCACGAACACTTTTTTTCCCGGACCCCGGCGTTTGCCGGCGGCCATTGAGGAGTCCAAGTCATGAGATCCAGAATCGTATTGTTCCTACTGTTTTGCTTGCAGGCACCGGCGTTAGCGTCAGTCGAGACTATGGTGGAGATGGCTAGTGATAACACCGTTCTCGAGTTCGACGTGTACCTTAATAATAAGAAGGTCGGCAAACACCTGTTCACAGTGTCGGGGTCAGGCAGCGAAAGACAGGTGCAAAGCAAGGCGAGCTTCAATTACAAAATCCTATTCATTTCTGCCTATCAATACGAGCACAGCGCGGCAGAAAACTGGACCGGGAACTGCCTGCTTGAGATTGATGCGGACACCAACGCCAATGGCAAGCGCATACAAGTCTCCGGAGAACAAAACGCCACCGGGTTTCGTGTGAAGCAGGGCGATACACCCACTGAGCTACCCAGGTGTGTCATGACATTCGCGTACTGGAACCCCGAGATTCTTGATCAGCCCAAGCTACTGAACCCGCAGACGGGCGAGTACCTGGATGTTCGCGTCGAAGAACAGGGAGATGAAGTGCTCATGATCCGTGGCAAGCCGGTTACCGCAACCCGCTACAAGCTCGCCGCATCCAAAATCGACCTGACAATCTGGTACTCATCCGACAAGGAGTGGGTGGGGCTGGAGTCGGTCGCCAAAGGCGGGCACATCATCCGCTACGAGTTATCCTGATATGCGCCTGCAGAAATTCTTAGTGATCTTCGGACTGGCGGCAATCCTGTTGAGCGGGTGCGCTGCGAAAGGACCTGAAATGGAGACAGTGGACCACGTGGACCTGGATAGATTCATGGGCCCCTGGTACGTCATCGCGAACATACCGACCTTTCTTGAAAAGGACGCGCACAACGCCGTGGAGACCTATAGCCTGAATGATGACGGAACCATCGCAACGCATTTTACCTTCAGGGCCGACAGCTTTGACGGGAAAGTCAAAGAATACAATCCAAAAGCGTTTGTCAGCGATGATGAGTCAAACGCGCTTTGGGGCATGCGTTTCATATGGCCCATCAAGGCCGACTATCGAATCGTCTATCTCGATGAGGACTATACGCAGACGGTAGTCGGGCGCCAGAAACGCGATTTCGTCTGGATAATGGCACGCACACCGACGATCTCTGACGCCGACTACGATCGACTTGTGACTTTTGTCGAATCGATTGGCTACGACATCTCCTTGTTGCAACGCGTTCCGCAGCGCTGGTGATGTCGTGAAGATTGCAATCATTGGCGCAGGTATCGCCGGCAACGTCGCGGCTTACAAACTCAATCAGCAACACGAGATAACTGTGTTCGAGGCCGGTGCCTATGTCGGTGGTCACACCAACACTGTGACCGTTCAAGAGGCTGGCCGGGAACTCGCCGTGGATACGGGTTTCATCGTCTTCAACGATCGCACGTATCCGAATTTCATTCGCCTGCTGGATGAGATCGGCCAGGAGTCACAGGCCAGCGAAATGAGCTTCAGCGTCCGCGCCGAAGATGACGGTATTGAGTACTGCGGGACGACACTGAACTCACTGTTTGCCCAGCGCAGAAACGTTCTTCGGCCGACGTTTTACCGCATGGTTCGCGACATCCTGCGGTTCAACAAGACGGTATCCACCGAGCTTGAACAACTGGACGAGTCTCAGGTGCTTGGCAAGTATCTGGTCGAAAAGGCCTACAGCCGCGAGTTTACCGAGCACTACCTGATTCCCATGGCAGCAGCCATATGGTCGGCAGAACCGCGTTCCATTCTGGAAATGCCCGTGAAGTTCCTGGTTCGGTTTTTTGCCAACCACGGCCTGCTGCAAATCAAGGACCGGCCGGTCTGGCGCGTGATCAAGGGCGGTTCCCGCGAGTATGTGAACAAGCTCGTCGCTGCCCACCGCGATCGAATTCGACTGAACAGCCCGGTGCTGTCGATTCGTCGTACGGGTGATCATGTCGAGCTGCAATCGGCTAGCGGCGGCAAAGAGGTCTTCGATTTCGTGTTCGTTGCTTGCCACAGTGACCAGGCCCTGTCACTCCTTGCGGACGCAACGAAGTCAGAACGCGAGGTACTTGGTGCTATCCGGTACCAGCCCAATGAGGCGATTCTGCATACCGACGAATCCCTAATGCCAGCGCGCCGCCGGGCATGGGCGGCGTGGAATTATCACATTCCGAACGACGCGACCCGCCATGTTGCTGTTACTTACAACATGAATATCCTGCAGGGACTCAAGTCGAGGCACCAATACCTCGTGACCCTGAACAACGCTCAGCAGATAGCTCCTGACAAAGTCATTCGCACGGTGCAGTACAAACACCCGATCTACTCTCGCGAGTCTGTCGCCGCGCAAGAACGACAGGCGGATATCAACCATGATCGTACCTTCTTCTGTGGGGCGTATTGGCGGAACGGGTTTCATGAAGACGGTGTCGTCAGTGCTCTGAATGCGCTGGGCAGTTTCGAGAGGAGGCTTTTGAATGAAAAGCTGCATCTACGAAGGGCGAGTTAGCCACACGCGAATAAGGCCGGCACTGCACAAGTTCGATTACCGATTATTCATGATGTATCTCGACCTTGACGAACTGCCGACACTATTTGAAAAGCGTTGGTTCTGGTCCGCCTGCAAACCGGCAATCGCAAGATTTCGACGACGAGATCATTTGGGGCCAGAGCAGCAGCCGCTGGCCGACTCGGTCAGGGACCTTGTCGAAACAGAGACCGGGCGCAGACCGAGCGGGCCGATTCGCCTGCTTACGAATCTGTCCTACTTCGGCTATTGCTTCAACCCGGTCAGCTTCTATTATTGTTTTTCCGACGATGACGAACAGCTTGAGTTCATCGTGTCGGAAGTCAATAACACTCCGTGGGGCGAGCGCGACAGCTACGTGCTTGATTGCCCGAAAGGCAGGAACTCATCGTCGTCCTGGCATTTCAAACCCGCGAAAAAGATGCATGTGTCGCCATTCATGCCGATGGACGTCGATTATCAATGGGTACTGTCGGACCCCGGCGAAAAGCTCAGTGTTTTCATGGCTGACTCGAAACAGGGCGAGCGGATTTTTAGTGCTTCGATGACGCTGAATCGCAAGAGTATTACTGGCTGGTCGCTGGTCGGCGTACTCGTCAGGTTCCCGCTGATGACGCTCAAGATTATCGGCGCAATTTACTGGGAGGCGCTGCGCCTATGGGTAAAGCGTGTGCCCTTTCATCCACATCCCGGCAAGAAAGATGAGGTTGTTGTGCAATGAATACCAGGAATGTCTCGATTGATGCGCCGGAGTTCACCGGGCAGGTAACGGCAACAGGGTGGTTCGACAGGTTCGCACGCCGTCTTGTACTGTCGCGACTTCGAAAACTGGAGATTGGCCATATCGTGGTTAGCGATAGCGAGGAGCAGGTGTCATTTGGCGCAGCGACCGCAGATTTCCCGACGACAGTAGCGATACGGGTTCTGGATCCGGGGTTTTATGCCGACATCGCATTTGGTGGATCCATCGGGGCGGGTGAGGCTTACATCAACGGTCGCTGGGCGTGTGATGACCTCAGTGAAATGCTGCGCATCATGATTCGCAATCGTGAGGTTCTTGAGCAGGTGGATTCCGGGCTTTCCATGCTCGGCAAGCCGCTGCAGAAGCTGTTCCACGCCCTCAGGAAGAATACTCGTAAGGGCAGTCGCAAGAATATTGCGGCGCATTACGATCTTGGCAATGATTTCTACCGTATCTGGCTGGATCAGAGCATGATGTATTCCTGCGCCTGGTTCGATACCCCGGGCACGTCACTTGAGCAGGCGGCAACGGCGAAGCTGGATCGTATTTGCAGGAAGCTGCAGCTGACTGCCACTGATTCGGTCCTTGAGATCGGTACAGGATGGGGTGGTTTCGCTATACACGCCGCAAGCAATTACGGTTGCCACGTTACGACCACAACCATTTCGGAGCAGCAGTACGAGTATGCAAAGAAAGCGATCAGCGATGCCGGCCTGCAGGACAAAATCACACTGTTGTTCAAGGACTATCGTGATCTTGAAGGGTGCTATGACAAGCTGGTATCGATCGAGATGATCGAGGCTGTCGGGCACGAGTTTCACGATACCTACTTCAAAAAGTGCCGCGACCTGTTGAAGCACGACGGCCAGATGCTGTTGCAGGCAATTACTATTGCGGACCAGCGCTATGAGCAGTACAAAACCGGCGTTGACTTCATCAAGCGCTACATCTTTCCTGGTGGCTGTCTGACATCAGTTACCGACATGACGCGCACAATGACGAAGCATACGGATATGCGCGTTGTGCATCTTGAGGACATCGGTCCACATTACGCGACGACCCTGCGGCACTGGCATGACCGGTTCTTTGCTCGCATCGACGAAGTACGAAAGCTTGGTTACTCTGCACCCTTCATTCGTATGTGGCAGTTCTACCTTTGCTATTGCGAAAGTGCGTTCATCGAGCGCGCCATCGGTAACGTGCAAATGCACCTGGTACGCCCGGGTGCTCGTCATGAAGGATGGGCCGGTGGCTAAGACGAAGACATATTCTGCGCTGCTGATCCTGGCAACGCTGCTGGTTTCGGCCTGTACCGGGTTGCCGAAAGGCACCAGTGCTGTGTCCGGTTTTGAGCTCGACCGCTACCTTGGCACCTGGTACGAGATCGCTCGCCTCGATCATCGCTTTGAGCGCGGGCTGACAAATGTCTCAGCAAATTACTCCATGCAAGACGATGGTGGAGTGCGCGTCGTGAACCGTGGCTACAGCACTAAAACGGGCGAATGGGAGGAAGCCATTGGCAAGGCCTATTTTGTCGATGCGCCGGACATTGGCATGCTCAAGGTATCGTTTTTTGGGCCGTTCTACGGTGGCTACAATATCCTCGAACTGGACGCAGAGAATTATGAGTACGCGCTCGTCGTCGGCCCGAATCGTTCCTACCTCTGGATTCTCGCGCGTTCTCCGAACTTGGCTGACGATATCGTGCAGTCCCTCGTTGAAAAAGCCGGGGACCTTGAATTTCCGGTCGATGAGCTGATTTACGTTTCTCACGATCCGGCTATTCCAGAGTAGCGATCAATGCGAGTAGCGATCATCGGCGGGACCGGATTCGTGGGCAGCTACCTGACCGACGCCATGCTGTCCGCCGGGCACTCAGTCTCACTGTTGGTAAGAAAGGGCAGCGAAAGTAAAGTCAGGCAAGCGGAGCAGGTTCGGGTCGTGAGCGGGGATATCGCAAACAGCGAATCCATTCGCCGTCTGCTTGAAGGATGCGAGGCCGTCATCTACAACGTCGGTATCCTGCGAGAGCGGCGCCGGGAAGGAATTACCTTTGAGTCGACGCAGTATCAGGGACTGGTCAATACCGTCAACGCCGCGCTCGAAGTTGGCGTTCAGCGACTCCTGCTGATGAGCGCCAATGGTGTCAGGATACCGGGCACCCGTTACCAGGAAACCAAGTGTCGTGCCGAGAGTTACGCATTCGACAGCGACCTCGATGTCACGGTGTTTCGCCCGTCCGTCATTTTCGGCAACCCTCGCGGGACGATGGAGTTCGCGACGCAACTGTTCCAGGATATGGTTCGCCCACCCATTCCGGCCGTCAATTTTGTCGGCAGCGGCAAGTCAAGTGGCCGAGAGATAGTGATGTCGCCCATACACATTGAGGACGTAGCCAGTGCCTTTGTCGTTGCGCTTGAAAATGACGAATGCATCGGAAAAACCTACTCGCTGGGCGGACCGGAAGTCCTGACGTGGAAGGCAATGGTGTCGCGAGTTGCCGGGGCAGTTGGTCGCCATAAGTGGTTTCTGTCCATGCCTATTGGTTTGATGAATGTTGGTGCGTCGCTTTTTGACTGGCTTCCTGTTTTTCCTGTGACCCGCGATCAGCTAAGTATGCTGGAAGAGGGTAATGTCGCGGACCCGACAATTGTGAGAGATCTTATTGGCAGGGAGCCAGCGGCCTTTAGTATAAGCAAGCTGGATTATCTCGGTGCCTAGTCATCGTGAAGTCGTGGTGCACGATCGAATGCAAAAAGGGTATCGCTATACCCTGTCGGAACCGGCGGGAAAAAATTTTGCTGCAGATTTCCTGCCGGACCTTACGCCGAAGAAAATGCTCGAACTGGGCGTGTTCGGCGGAAAATACATGACGGACTGTAAAGAAGAATTTCCGGAAGACTGGTTTCTGAAGGCGAAATTAAGTCCCGACCGTGCTGATCCCGGCATCAACTACTACGGCGTCACGGCGTCGCAGCCACTGGCCGAGTGGCGGCGCAAAGGCTGGATCTGGGACGATGATCCGCGCGGATGGTTTCAATGGTATTGCCGCTACTACCAGGGCCGACGCTGCGCCGACGATGAGCGTCAAATCAAGCGCTGGCGAGCGATGCGCCGGCATATCGCGCAGATAAAAAAGAACTGCGACCAGTACGACCTCAATTGCCGTCCGAAGCAGCGCCAGGCACTGCTGCACTGGGCGTACGACTCAAGGATTTTGCACAATCGCTAGTGCTTTTACGCTTTCCACGCGCAGTTCGAAAACGCCATCCTGATTGTCGTAAATCATGAGGCCCATGCCGGTGACCTTCCCGGGATCGAGTTCTGGCGCATCGAGCTGACTGCCGCGAAATCTCGGAACGAAGCTCGCGAAAGGAATGCTGATCCTCGTCCATTTTCCTTCACTGGTTTCGAATTCGGCCCAGTAGCTGATAGCCCTGCCGCGCCAGCTTACGTCGGTCGTCAATCGCCAGGTGTAGCGTCGACCATCGCCGCGCACATGTAACTGGATTCCTTCGTAGTTCGACAAATCGAGCTGCAGTGCCTTGCTGCGTATGGAGCTGAAACCGCCACCATTCGTATTCGTGCGGCCGGTGAAGATGAGTTCGCCGCCTTCAATCCTGAAGTCGCCCTCGCTCCGTCCGCCCATGACGTTATCGTTCACCACATACCAGCCGAGGTCAGCGCTGTCTGAAGTGAAGTCCGTAATCAATAGTGTTGGCATGTCCATGCGATCAGCCCCTGTAAGCCGGCAGTACGTTCCGCAGTTGCGGAAGCAGCCGGGTCCACTGCCGACAACTGGTCTCGTGCTGGTTACCGAGTATCACGGCGGCGCGTACCGAGCGGCTTAGGGCGTTGGCATACAATCGCTGGTAGTAGGGCAGCCTGGCGACATAAAACGGCAGGATTTCTTCAAGCTCAAGGTCGGTGTCCAGCGTCGTCTCGAAAGTGTCGAAGAACTGCCTAACAGACCTGGACACGGGATTGCTTTCAGCCAGCAGCTTGGATGGAGTGATCGTCCAGGTCATATCTCGCTGCAGTTCACATTGTCCGGCATAACCCGAGCGTCTCGCGTCGGACCACTCGTACGGTGCGATGAGACTCAGTGACCACTCATCATTGATCCAGTAAAGATAAGTGGCAACGCCGATCGCCGGGCGAAATTTGAAATTTGCAGACAGGACGAGCATGGAGGTAAAAAGCTCAGCAAGCACTTGTCGGCGAGATTTTGCGACAACACCGCGCGGCGCGCTCTGGTACCAGTCGAGCAGGAAGCCGTTCAGGCCTTTACCTTCCGGGTTGCCTGACGGCTGGCGCGTGACCACGGAATGGTCGCGATCGATTTTTCCAGGGTAATTCATGGCAAAGCTGAATATACGGAATTGTCGCCTCGGTGGCCGATCGGTTACATCTTGTTACACGCGCATTGACCTTTTCGGGGTTCAGGTGCCATTCAGGAAAGTACTTCTACACTGCCGCCAAACTAAAGCCTGACTCTTCCAAGGAGGTCAGGATTTGGTTGCGAACGGGCGGTGCTCCTTACCGCCATCCCGCTATGCTGCAAGAAGAGTCTTTTTTCTTGCCAAATAATCGTGTATACAGCGCTCCTGTTTCGGCCCGGACCCCCTGAGCTGATTTGTACAAGCGCAAAAAATTACAGAGGTAGTATTGATGAAGAATTACTTGAAAACGATAACCGCAATGACACTGATCGCCACAGCTGGTGGCGTGGCACTGGCCGGTCCCGACGACCACTATGGCTACGTGCTCGGTTCCTACCTGGATCCGGACTCAGCTTTCGATCAGGACGATGGTTTCGGAATTCAAATGGGCATCGGCACACAGTTGAGTCCGATGTGGAATATTGAAGGCTATCTGCGCGGCACGAGAGCCGACGGCCCGAGCAACTTCGAAAACAAGACATTGGGCGGCGATCTGTTGCTGGTGTTGGGCCGTGACGGCAAGGTTCAGCCCTTTCTGCTCGGAGGCATCGGTTTCCAGGGTTCGAAGATTGAAGGCACAGCGCACGACAGCGACACGGTTTACAATATTGGTGCCGGATTCCTAGCTAATGTGTTCGGCGACAGCCGAGCGTCGTTGCGTGGCGAGTATCGTTATCTCAACTACGACAACTACGGTCAAAATCTGGACGACCAGCTCTTCAGCATCGGCGTGCAGTTCCCGTTTGGTAAGAAGACATCGGCGCCGGTAGTTGCAGCGGTTGTCCCGGCGGCGGCAGCGCCCGCTCCTCGTGATACTGACGGCGACGGCGTAGTTGACGACATGGACAAGTGTCCTGGTACCGTTAGCGGTGCAGCTGTTGATGCCAATGGCTGTGAACTCGATGGTGATAAGGATGGCGTTGTGAATCGCCTCGATAAGTGCCCGAACTCCACGGCCGGTGTTGCAGTTGACATTAATGGCTGCGAAATCATGGCGGAAATCAAATTGCCGGGCGTAAATTTCGAACGCAATTCGGACCTGCTCGCTGCCGGCGCAGAATCTGCTCTTAACGATGCAGCAGCGACCTTGAAAAAGAATCCGGGCATCAAGGTAGAAGTCGCTGGTCACACCGATAGCGTTGGCGCTGCTGAATACAATGAATCGCTGTCAGCTCGCCGCGCTGCAACAGTGCGTGATTACCTGATTCGACAGGGCGTTGCCGCGGATCGGATGACAGCACGTGGTTACGGCGAGTCACAGCCAACGGACACCAATGAAACGGAAGCCGGTAAGGCTGCCAACCGTCGCGTAGTGCTGCGTATTACTGCACGCTAAGGCGTAGTGAAAGTGGAGGGGCAGGCGAGAGCCTGCCCCTTTTTTTTACTCTGAATCAAAGCGTTGCGGCGAGCCGACTCCCCTGGTCGATCGCACGTTTCGCATCAAGCTCGGTTGCGAGATCAGCACCACCAATCACGTGGGTTGCGATACCAGCGGCCTTGAGCGGTTTTTCCAGCTCGCTCAAAGAGACCTGCCCGGCACACATCACTATGTGATCGACATCGATCCAGGTGGGGTTTTCGCGGTTATCGCCGTAGCTGATCAGCAGACCTTCGTCACCAATGCGTTCGTAATTCACATCGCCGATCATTTGAACCTTGTTCATCTTCAACACAGCGCGGTGTATCCAGCCTGTGGTCTTGCCAAGATTCGCGCCGTGCTTGCCGGCCTTGCGTTGCAACAGTGTAATCTCGCGTCGCGAGGAATCCGGTTGCGAGCGATGCAACGACAATCCGCCACGGGCAGCCGCCGGATCAACCACGCCCCATTCGGCCAGCCATTCGTCCAGATCCAAAGTCGGTGAATGTCCGTCGTGCAAAAGGAACTCAGCGACGTCGAAACCGATACCACCAGCACCGATAATTGCGACGCGTCGGCCAACGGGCATCCGCTTCAGCAACACATCAATATAGCTCAGCACTTTCGAGTGATCCTGGCCGTCGATTTTCGGATCGCGAGGTGTGACGCCGGTAGCAACAATGACACCGTCGTAATTCCTGGTCGCGAGGTCGTCAGCATGCACGCGCGTATTCAGATGCACATGCACGCCCTTGAGTTCGATCTGCCGCGCGAAGTACTTCAGCATCTCGTGAAATTCTTCTTTGCCAGGAATGACCTTGGCCATATTCAACTGCCCGCCGATTTCCGCGGCCGCTTCGTACAGCTCCACAGCGTGGCTTCGCTCCGCCAGCACCAGGGCGGCCGAGATGCCCGCCGGGCCTGAACCGACAACCGCAAACTTACGCCTGGCTTTCGTTGCAGGGTAATTCAATTCGGTTTCGTGACAGGCTCGCGGGTTCACAAGACAACTGCTCATCTTATTGGCAAAGGTGTGATCGAGGCAGGCCTGGTTGCAGGCGATGCAGACATTGATTTCATCGCTGCGGCCCTGGCGTGCTTTGAGTACGAACTCCGGATCGGCCAGCAAGGGCCGCGCCATCGAGACCATGTCGGCGCAGCCGCCAGCGAGTATGTCTTCGGCTGTGGAGGGCAGGTTGATGCGGTTGGAAGTCACTAAAGGAATAGTGACTTCACTTTTCATCTTCTTCGTCACCCAGGCAAAAGCGCCACGAGGCACAGACGTCGCAATCGTCGGCACGCGCGCTTCGTGCCAACCAATGCCCGTATTGATGATCGTGGCGCCAGCCGCTTCGATAGCCTTTGCTAACGTAACGGTCTCTTCCCAGCTGCTGCCGTCGGGTATCAGATCGATCATCGACAGGCGATAAATGATGATGAAATCTTTACCCACGGCCTCCCGCGTACGCTCGACGATTTCGACTGGAAGACGCATACGTTGTGAGTAGTCGCCGCCCCAACGGTCCGTGCGCTGGTTGGTGTGCGCAACGAGAAACTCATTGATGAAGTAGCCTTCCGAACCCATGATTTCGACGCCGTCGTAGCCGGCTTCGCGCGCGAGCTTCGCGCAGCGCACGAAGTGACTTATTTGTTTTTCGACACCTGATGTTGATAGTTCGCGCGGCGTGAACGGTGTGATCGGCGAACGTATGCGTGACGGTGCGACCGCAAACGGATGATAGGCATAGCGCCCGGCGTGCAGTATCTGCAGCGCGATCTTGCCGCCTTCAGCATGCACGGCATCGGTGACCTGCCGGTGCTTGGATGCTTCTCGTTGGGTACTGAGTTTGCCCGCAAAGGGTTTAACCCACCCAGCCCGATTCGGCGCGTACCCGCCAGTGACGATTAAACCAACATCACCTCGGGCACGCTCGGCAAAGTAGGCCGCAAGGCGATCGTGTTTGTTGCCGTCTTCGAGGCCGGTGTGCATGGACCCCATGAGCACGCGATTCTTGAGCGTCGTGAAGCCAAGGTCGAGTGGGGCGAGGAGATGTGGGTATTTGAGTTTGGTCATAGCGGAACTTTACAGGTTCGAACGGCCGACTGTTCTGCGGAGCAGTTCACAGACCTTCCTCTCTGCATCCCTGAAACTGGTCTCCGCCGCGGAAAAACATCGGACGTTGGTCCGTGGCTGTTGGTTTGGATGGATTATGTAAGACCAAAAGGAATTGTGCGATGTCTAGTCTATTACGCGGATCAGTGTTGCTAATGCTGGTCATCAGTCCACTGCTCGCCGATGCACAGGACTTGTCAGGCGACAACATGCGCAGCCTGGACGGACAGGTGCAGGAAATAAAGTCGGATGTGCTGAGTATTGCCTCCGAGTTAAATACCCTGGAAGAGCGCCTGCTGTTTCCGTCCAACACTCAAGTGTCGCTGTTCGTGGCGCTGGCTGAAAATGAAGATTTTCGTCTGGATGCCGTGCAGATAAAGATCAATGGTGAGCTTGCCACCCACCATATTTACAGTTTCAAAGAGCTGGACGCCTTGAAGCACGGCGGTGTACAGAAAGTCTACACGGGCAATTTGACGACAGGCGATCACGAGCTCAGCGTGACCATGATAGGCAAACTCAGGGACGGCGACGATTTCAACCAAACAGGTAGCTTCGTCCTTACCAAGGGCGTGAAACCCAAGGCAATGGGCATCACGCTCGCCGCGCCCGGTTTCGGGACGGACGGAATCAGAGTCGGCGACTGGTAGATCATGTTCCGGCCATCAAATTTTGCAACAGGCCTGCTGCTGACTCTGTTGGCGGTGACCTCGGCCAGTGGTGAAGAGCTCACGGACCTCTATTACGGAGAGGCGCTCTACTTTGCTCATCAGGGCAGCTATTTTGAAGCGCTCGCGCGCCTCGATACAGAAGTACAACAGCACGGCCAGGTTGATGAATCGGAGCTCGATTCACTCTTCGTGTACATGGACGATGCGGAATTTTCTCTTGGCGACTTCGAGTTGCGGTACCGGATGCATCATCGTGCCGGGCGCGCGATCACGGCTGTTCTCGAGGGTGCAGTCGACGAGGTCGTCCGTAACGATGCGGCCTACAGACTCGCACGAATTCATTTCCAGAAGCAGCAACTGGAAGACGCGTTGCTGGCACTGGACCGAATCCAGGGTGAAATACCGCGTTCGATCCGCGACGACATAGAATTCCTTCGCGCCAACGTATACCTCGCGCAGGGCAAGAACCTTGAATCGGAAGAAGTGCTGCTGGGGCTGCAGAATTCAAAGGAATACGGTGGCTTCGCCTCCTACAACCTGGGTATCGCCTACCTTCAAAATGGTCAGCGGAGTGCGGCACTTGAGCAACTCAACCGCGCCGGTCAAATCAAAACTGACGATTCTGCTGAGCTCGCGATTCGTGACAAATCGAACCTGGTGCTCGGAACAATTCTGCTTGAGGACGGCGAATTTGATCGCGCATTGGAGCCCCTTAATCGTGTGCGGCTCGACGGACCGTTCGCCAATCAGGCGCTACTGAGTGCCGGCTGGGCCAGCAGTTCGACGGGTGATTTTGAAAGGGCGGTGGTGCCGTGGAGCTTACTTGCCGACCGCGAAGTTACGGACAGCGCCACCCAGGAAGCACTCCTGGCCTTGCCGTACGCCTACGGCAAGCTGAATATTTATGGTCGAGCTGCAATTCACTACGGCCGTGCCCTCGATTCATTTGGTGTTGAAATCAAAAAGCTCAACGCCTCGATCGACAGCATTCGTGACGGCAGTTTTCTGGTAGCGCTGATTCGAGAGGAGATTCGCCAGAACAAGGATTGGGTGATTCGACTGCGAACATTGCCGGAGACGCCGGAAACCTATTACCTGATGGAGCTATTGGCTTCTCATGACTTCCAGACCGGTCTGCAGAACTATCTTGATCTCGCCGATCTGCGCCGCAGGCTGCTGACCTGGAAAGGGGACTTCGACGCCTATGACGAGATGGTCGGCATCCGGTCAGATCACTATGAACCGTTGCTGCCCGATGTCGATGAAGCGTTTCGCAAGATTGACTCACGCATGCGCTTGCGGTTTGAGCAGCACAAGATGCTGGTCAAACGTCGCGACGATTTGTTGACGACACCCCGTCCTGAGTTTTTGGCAACACCCGAAGAGCTGAGAATTCTTGGCCAGATTGAATCGATTGAAGCATCACTCGCGTCTGAGACCACAGTGAGCGAGCAAACACTGCAACGGTTGCAGCGATTGAAAGGTGTGCTTAGCTATACGCTGCAAACCGAGTATCACGCGCGACTGACTGAATTCGATAGGAACGTACGTAGCCTGGACGAGGCTATGGCGATGGTTCAGGCAGAATACGACGAGTATGTGCGTAGCAGGCAAGCCGCCACGCATAGTTATGTTGGCTACGACAAGCCGATGCGACACTTGCGGGCTGGCGTAGACGTGTCCGTCGACAAGATCGATCAGCTTATGGCCCGGCAGGGCCACTTGCTCGAAGAGCTCGCGATTGACGAGCTCGTCGCGCGTCGTGATCACCTGGAAGACTACGGAGACAAGGCGAGATTCGCCCTGGCGGACAGCTACGACCGGGCAACTCAGGCCCAGGCCAATTTGGTCGAGTCGCCATGATCAGGAAAATACTGGTAATCATTTTGGCCGCAGCATCGATTGCGGCATGCAGTTCGTCGACGGTGAAGTCCGGCACGCTCGCCGAACTCAGTATGGTTAAGGCTGATCTTCAGGACGTCTACCTTGATGACAGCCTCGAGCGAGCAGCAGAGAGCTATCGCCGTTACCTCAATGAAACCTCGGAGAGCGCGAAGACACCCGAAGCAATGCGGCGCATGGCAGATCTTCAGATCGAGCAGGCGTATGGCGTGATCGGCGATGGTGAGATTCGTGAGATGGCTGCGCCGGAAGCCGCGGATCGAAGCACTGACAAATCCGTCGAAAGGACTTCGAGTGGTCCCGTAGCGGCCTCGGAATCCGATAAGGAATTTGAACAACGTGCGATCCAGCGGGCGGAGTTTCTCGCGCCAGCAGAGACCGCCGAAGCAGAAACGCAAGCTATTGCCGGGGAACTAATTCCAGCCGGTCCGCTTGAGGCGATCGAAACTTACAAGACTATTCTGGAAACCTATCCGAACTACGAACGAAACGACAAGGTTCTCTACCAGATGTCGCGTGCCTATGACGAAATCGGACAGCCCGATGAAGCCATGGACGTAATGAATCGTTTTGTCAGCGAGTACCCGCACTCTCGCTATGTCGATGAAGTGCAATTTCGCCGTGGCGAGTACTACTTTGTCAGGCGCGACTACCGTGACGCAGAATCTGCGTACAACGCGGCGATCCAAATGGGTGACACTTCGTCATTCTACGAGCTGTCGCTGTACAAGTTGGGCTGGACTTTATACAAGCAACAATTTTATGACGAAGCGCTGGATAGCTTTATAGCGCTGCTCGATCATCAGGAAACGATTGGCTATGATTTCGAGCAGCATGAAGATGTTGAAGAGCATCGTATAACCGATACCTTCCGGGTCATCAGCCTGAGTTTTTCAAACCTCGGTGACTCAGATGTAATTGACGAGTACTTCTCCAAAAAAGGCCACCGAAACTACGCCGACAAGATCTACGCCAATCTGGGCGAGTTCTACTTTGCCACGCTACGTTACGACGACGCGGCTTCCGTGTATCGATCGTTTGTCGAGCGAAATCCCTACCACAAGAAATCGCCTTACTTCAGCATGCGCGTTGTCGACATCTTCGACAAGGCCGATTTCCCGTTACTCGTGGTCGATGCCAAGAAGGATTTTGCGACCCGTTACGCGTTGTCATCGGAGTTCTGGAATCAGCATGACGTTGCGGACTCGCCCGAGGTCACCCAGTTCCTGAAAACCAACCTGACCGACCTGGCGGGGCATTATCACGCGCTCTATCAGGACGACTCTCTGATCGCACAAAAGCCCAAGAGTTTCGATGAAGCACATCGCTGGTATCGACAATTACTGGATTCCTTCCCGGCCGATGAAGAATCGCCACAAATCAACTATCAACTCGCGGATCTGCTGCTTGAGAATGACGATTTTGGTACTGCCGCACTCGAGTATGAGCGCACAGCTTATGAGTACGCCGACCATGACCAGGCGTCAGCTGCAGGGTATGCCGCTGTTTTTTCCTATCGTCAGGAACTGGAGCAAGTGACCGGAGTTCGGCGCCGCGAGGTAAAGGAGTTGACAGTAGAAAGTTCCCTGCGATTCGCCGATACATTTGTGGCACATGAACAAGCGCCGATAGTACTTGGTGCTGCTGCAGATGATCTGTATGAAATGAAAGACTTTGTTCGTGCGATTGGTTCCGCCAGTAAATTGATCGAGCGCTATCCGGCAGCAGATGCTGACCTGCGTCGTTCGGCCTGGGCGGTGGTTGCACATTCATCAATCGATACAGCGGAGTACCAGAACGCGGAGCATGCTTATGCCAACGTTCTGCTGTTGACCCCGGAAGACGATGAGTCGCGACCTGCCGTTATCGACGGCCTCGCTGCGTCGATATACAAACAGGCGGAACAGGCGAACTTGCTCGAAGACTATCGAGCGGCCGCCAATCACTTTCTGCGCATCAAAGAGCTCGCGCCAACATCCGGCATCCGGACGGCAGCCGAGTACGACGCAGCTGCGGCTCTGATGAATCTGCAGGACTGGTCCATGGCTGCGGACGTGCTGGAAGAATTTCGAATTTCGAATCCCGAGCACGAGTTGCACAATGACGCGACGAAACAGCTGGCACGGGTCTACCGTGAAGATGGCCAGTTGGCACGGTCTGCCGCTGAGCACGAAAGAATCGCCCTGGAGTCAGATGATGTCGAGCTGAGTCGGGAGGCGCTGCTAACCGCAGGTGATCTCTACTACGAGGCTAAAGCAATCGACGAGGCTGTGCGAGTCTATGAGCAATACGTACAGGACTATCCGAGACCCATTGACTATGCCGTCGAGACACAACAGCGTCTGGCCGGTATTTTCAAGGAGCAGTCCGAATACGAACGCTATTTTGAAGCTTTGGCCGCGATGGTCGCCTTCGACAGTGACGCTGGAGTCGACAGGACCGATCGTAGCCGTTTTCTCGCCGCTGGCGCGGCGTTGATTCTCGCGGAACAACAGTTCGAGCAGTATGCGTCCATTAAGCTTGTGCAGCCGTTCGAGGCCAGCCTCGCGCAAAAGCAGGCCCGCATGGATGGCACCCTGGTCACGCTTGAAAAGCTGGTTGACTATGAGGTTGCCGAGGTAACAGCGGCTGCCACGTATTACATCGCTGAAACGTATCGCGAATTCAGCAATGCGTTGATGCAATCCGAGCGTCCGGGGGATTTGTCTGCTGCGGAGGCCGACGACTACGAACTGGTCATCGAAGAAGAAGCATGGCCCTTCGAGGAACGTTCGATCGAAATTCACGAGGCCAATTTCGAGCTGCTCGCCGCTGGTGTCTACAACGCGTGGGTGCAAAAGAGTCTGAATGAACTCGCAACAATGATGCCGGGCCGCTATGCGAAGAATGAAAGCAGCGAAGGTTACCTTGGATCGATCGATGTCTTCGCGTATCGAATGCCCGTAGCGCCGGAACCAGGCGTCGAAGCGGAAGGTGTCGCTGAAATGCTGGAATCACAGTCTGTCGATGACGACGAGGCTGACACCGAAAAATACCCCGGCCTTGTCAGTAGCAACTAGGTGACCCGAATCGAAATGACTGCAGCAAGTATTCAAAAGATGAGCTCGCGCGCGCACGCTTTATTCGTGCTGTCGATCAGCATGCTTTTATTCGCCGGTTGTACTGCAACGACAAAACCGAAGCCGAACAGTGCGAGTATCGAAATTCAGGAGGCTGTCGGTTTCACAATCACCGAAGATGTCAGGGTGAGTGAGGCGGATCGTCTGAAATACTACGACGCGCTGAACTACCTTCAAGATGGCAATCTGGACAGGGGTATCGCGATTCTTGAAGAGGTTGCAGAAGCAGCACCTTTTGCAACCGCGCCAAGAATAGACCTCGGCATTGCGTACCATCGCCAGGGCAAGCTGAAGGCAGCCGAAGACAACCTGCTAATCGCACTTGACCTTAATGCTAACCATCCGGTTGCACACAACGAACTTGCCATCGTGTACCGAAAGACCGGTCGTTTCGTCGATGCCAAGCGACACTACGAGTCCGCTATATCGGTATACCCTGGATATCATCACGCGCGCCGTAATCTTGCGATCCTCTGCGATCTTTACCTGGCTGATCTCGAGTGCGCGCTCAATCAGTACGAGGCCTATATGGCTACGGTACCGGCCGACGAAGAAGCATCGATGTGGATTGCTGACCTGCGCAACCGTATGGATCGATAGGTGACGTCATGATCAGAATATTATCTCTACTGCTTATCCTCACGCTGCCGCTTCATGTTGCCGCTGAGGGTGAGGCGCCTGAAAAAACGGACTCCGACGTCGATGCACCCTCCGAAGAGAAACTTATGGCGGCTGAGGACACGGGTCCGAAGCAAATGTCCGGTATGTCGATCCTGGGCAATGAGGAAACACCCAAGGCGCTCGTGATAGTGCCGTGGAAAACGTCTGAAATGGGCGATGGTATAGGCCTGTCGGATACGCTTGATGACAGGGCAAAGCCGGTCGATAAAGAAGTTTTTCTCCGCGAACTCGAGTACTTCGAGATCCGATCAGACGACTAATCTGTCTGTCGACCGCCCCTGGTCGGCCTGTGTGACCCTGAGATCATGTGAAGTGGCTCAAGGAAGCCAACAATCTTTCAAACATAATCAACGAACGTGCGCTACGTCACGTACAACACTGGGGCCTCGCATTTACTCTGGCCGTTGTCCGACTGCAATGTCGGGATATTTTGTCAAATGAGGATTTAGAAATGGACTTTTTCTATTCGATTGTAGCCTTCTTCGCAACGGGTGGTCTGTTCATGTATCCAATACTCCTGGTGTTCGCGTTTGGTGTAGCAATAGCGGTTGAACGCTTCGTTACTCTCACTCTGATCACGAACAAGAATCAGGCGGTTTGGAGCAAAGTGCAGCCTTTGTTGGACAACGGTGAGTTTGCCGAGGCTCGTGAAATGACAGGCGCGGACGAGTCAACAATCGCGCAGGTGTTAAACATGGGGCTTTCATTGCAAGGCGCTGTTCGACGACGCGAAGATATAGAGATCGCGATGGAGGAGAGCATGATGGAGATTGTGCCGCGCCTCGAAAAGCGTACCCCCTATGTTGCGCTCGCCTCGAGCATTGCGACACTGCTTGGACTGCTGGGAACGATTATGGGCCTGATCCAGGCATTCACCGCCGTTGCAAACGCCAACCCGGCGGAAAAGGCGGACCTGTTGTCGGCCAGCATCTCGGTAGCCATGAACACAACGGCGTTTGGACTGATGGTTGCCATTCCTTTGCTGGTTGTGCACGCAGTTCTGACCAGCAAAACGGGTGACATCGTCGATAGCCTTGAGATGGCAACCGTCAAGGCATTAAACGTGTTTTCCAGAAGGGCTCAGCGTGCCGTTGAGGCGTAACGCAGATGGCTCGCAGACATCATTACAAACGTCGTAAGGGTAACGACTACGAGATTGACGTCACCACGTTCCTGAACCTCATGGTGGTGCTGATCCCGTTTCTCCTGATCACCGCCGTTTTCTCGCGCCTGACTATCGTGGAGCTGAATCTGCCAAGCAACGCCAATGGCGCAGCACAGCAGCCGGAAAGTTTCAGGGTTGAAGTTATCGTCAGAGAGCCCGGGTTTGAGATCAGCAACGGGCAGGCGATTATTGCGACAGTTCCGAAGAAGGACGAAGAGTACGACTTCGTGGAACTCTCGAACATGATGGTGGCGCTCAAACAGGATTACCCGGACCTCGATTCCGCTTCAGTGCTCATGGAACCGTTCATACCTTACGACTACCTGATTCAGGTCATGGATACTGTTCGCACGGTTGAAGTTCCGACTGATGTTGAGAATGAGCCCGAGCTGTACGCCTTGTTCTCCGACATTTCAGTGGGAGAGGCACCATGAGAAATTCGCGTCGCGTCAAGCGCATGGGCCGCAACCGGACGAAGATCGGAAAGATGAATCTCACGTCTTTGATGGACGTCTTCACGATCCTGGTGTTCTTTCTGCTGGTCAACTCCGGCTCTGTCGAAGTGCTGGATACACCGAAAGAAGTCAGCCTGCCGGAATCTCGTGTCGAAACCAAACCCCGAGAAACGGTGGTGATCTTCATCAGTCCTACCGAGGTGCTGGTGCAAGGAAAACTGGTTGCCCTGGTTGATGAAATTCTTGACGGTAAAGTCAATGTGCTGGGCCCGATTACCGCCCGACTCGCAGAGCTCAAGGAGAATGTAATTGGCGTGAACACCCTGGCTGCAGCAACGAGTCAGGAAGTCACGATCCTCGCCGACAAATCAGTGCCGTTTACCGTGGTCAAGACGATCATGTCGACGTGTACTGCAGAGGGCTTCGAGAACGTTTCACTGGCCGTGACGCAAAAAGGCGGCACGCAAGTGGCGTCGAACTAGCTTCGTAAGTATGAAGGTGGCAGCGTGACCGAAGAACTTGAAAATATTGAACAGTCGCTTCGAACGGATTTCGAGAAGACCGAGCGCGAGCTGGCGGAACTTGAGCAGCGATTGGAGATTGCGAACGACGAGCTCACGGCGCTCGCGGCCAAGGGCCATGACTTCGAAGTCCTGGGCCAGGTTTGTCGATCTTTGGAAGAGCTCGAGAATCTGGGCGCGGCGGATCTCTTCTGGCAGTCGCATGACGACGCCGAAACGCGCGCCGAGAAACTCTCAGCCGCACATAGCAAGATAGACGAATACAGTGTTGAGATCAGCCGCGCCGAAGATCGTCGCGATCTCGTACTTAAGGCGATCGGCGATCAGAATCAATCGCTGGATGATTTGCACTACAACCTCGCGGACATCGTAGAACAGCAGGAAGCGCTGAGGAATGAGTGGCTTGTAGAGCGTGACGCGGATGTTGTTCGTCCGCACGCTCAGGTAATGCCGTGGGCGCGCGGCAATGAAGAAGACGAGCGCTACCGCAAATCGTTGTGGTCATCGCTTGCCGCGTCCGTCGTTATGGCGATTCTGGTCGGCTCCATCGCCATCCCTATCGCCGATCGGGAGCGGATCACGGAAGTACCCGAACGCGTCGCCAGGTTGGTGGAGCTGAACAGACCGCAACCGAAGCCGGAGCCGAGGCCTGAGCCAGTTTTCGAAGAAGAACTGCCGGAGCCGGAGCAGAAACCGGAGGCGCTCGCTGAAACCCTGCCCGAAGAAACCGTTCCGGAAGCCGTTAGCGAACCGGTCGTGGCAGAGAATGTGAAGGTTGATACGAAAGAACAGGTGAAATCAAAAGGCATACTGGCGTTCCGTGACAGCTTCGAAAGTAAGGCAAGCTTGCGGCCGGCTGCGCAACTCGGGTCACAGGCGCGATTCAGCAGCGCCGGAGAAACCGCGGTGGGTCGGTCGTCTCGGGCCATGGTCACCAGCAATGCGCCGGGCTCAAGTGGCGGCATCAATCTTGCGGACATCAGTCGCGACGTTGGCGGTGGAGGCCAGGGCATACAGGGTGTTCAGGTTTCCCGGGTGGCGAGTTCGATAGGCACTGGCGGTACAGGCGCATCGAATCGTCCACTTAGCGGTGGTGCATACGCTGGCCGTACCGATGAGGAAATTCAGATCGTGTTCGATCGCTACAAAGCCTCGTTATATCGCCTCTACAATCGCGAGCTACGCAAGAACCCAACGCTTCGCGGTCAGATCACACTGAAGTTGACTATTGAGCCGGACGGCACAGTCTCGTACTGCGTCATGCAGTCTTCAGATATGAATGCACCGACCCTTGCGGAACAGGTCGTCGAACGCGTAATCGGGTTCGACTTTGGCGCCAAGGAAGACATCATCGCGGTTACCATAATCTACCCGATTGACTTCCTCCCGGCTGCGTGACGCGCCTTAAACAGTAGTGAATTCACGCTCTTTTGACGTAATTCCCGTCAAACCCAAACACTGTGATGCAGCTCATCTTTTGGTGACCGTTGTTGCGCCATTATCACGTTTAGATTCGTACAAAAGGCAAAGTCACTGGCCTGATGAGCACATCGCTCAACGGCAGCGGGACCGCTCACGAGACAGGATCGTCGACGAGCTATCTGCAACGGTGATGGCGTCATTCGCAGGCAGAAATCACGGATGAACATTCGGGTGCGATTACATGTCTCAGCATGCATTGATGTAGCTCATCGAATGTCCGTTCGGCTGCTCGCTGTATGTGTTCTTGCATTGGCGACATTAGTGCCGACCGGTAGCGCCTTGGCGGCCGAGATCACGTTCGTATCTGTTGTTGGATCCTGGCGTGATCCGGTGGATAGCATGCCCGGAGTTCAGCCGGGCGACCCGGTCATCACGAACGGCGATCCAATTTCGAGCATCAGCTGGGGCACGACGACAGGCTCGCAAAGTGGCTATGACTTTATTGCAACGCTGCCACCGCCATTCGACCTGCCAGGGCCCATCCCCTACTTTTCTCTCGGCATGTTTCAACATCGGAATTTCGTGGTCGGCGAGCCTTCCCTGGTTTCGGCTGAGCTCGATGTGGTGCTCATGCTGGCCGTTGATGGTGTGCCTACTGGTCCGTTGACCTTTTCGTTCACGCTAAACCACGAGGAAACACCGAACAACCTGAACCCCTGTCCCTATCCGACACCGGTCGGCGAAGGGTGTACGGACCGCGTGACGATCGTCGCCTCTGCCGACCCCACGACGTTCAACGTGGGTGGCGTGGATTACACCCTGGAGATGAGCTTCCTCGACAACGGCAGTGCCGTCGACGAATTCATCACGAGAGAAAGTACCATCGTTAACAGCACAGGTCTGGTCGGAGAATTTACATTGCCGCCGGGACTTTCGGTTGCGAAAAACGGTCCGGCGATGATGCGTCTCGGCGAGTGGGGCAATTTCGTCATCGGCGTGCAGAACGGGAGCGAGGCCGACGCGCACACCGCGACCATTGTCGACCGTCTGCCCGATGGCCCAACCGGCGGAATGTGCGACGCCACGCCAGAGATCCAGAGCGCACGCGTGTACGAGGCCGATGGCGTCACCCCGGTACCGGGGAAAGGTCCGCTGGTGCAGGGCGCGGACTACTCGCTCGCCTACAACAGCGCCGCGTGCGAGCTCACCTTTATTACACAGACCGCCGCGTCGGTCGTCGGCGTGAATGAGCATCTGGTAATCGCGTATCGAACGCAGCTCGATGCTGACTCTCAGGATGGTGTCACGCTGACGAACGTGGCCGGCGCGACCCAGTGGTATAACCAGGACGCTTCGATCGAATACCGGCGCACGCTGACCGATGGCACCGTTGGCGTGGGCGATCACGAAGACGCGCACAGCGTCATCGTCGACTTGCCGTCGCTGCAGTTTGAAAAGACGATCATCAATGTGACGACGGGAGAAGACCCGGGCACTGTCGCAACGCCGGGCGATACGCTTCGTTACACATTACGCATCGAGAATGCGGGTAACTCCCCGCTCGACAGCTTCGATATTGTCGACGAGCTTGACAGCCTGAATGCGACACCGATGTTCCAGGCCGGAACTTTGAACGTCACACAATTGCCTCCGGGTGCCGACGATTCAAACACCAATGCGAACGGCGGTGCCGCTGGCACTGGCATGCTCGACATTCGCAACCTCAGCATTGGCGGGCTGGGAGAAGAAATAACCATCGAGTTCGAAGTTCAACTCGCCCCGGTCATCGCCAACGACAGCATAGTTCTGAATCAGTCGCAGGCGACCTCACTGGGTTACACGGTAGCCGTCAGTGATGACCCGTATATCAACGGCGCTGCTGATCCGAATGTCGCAGGTGATGAAGATCCGACCGAGATTCTGATTGAGTCGGCACCCGAGTTTGTTGTTCAGAAAATCTCCAGTTATCTGGATGGAAATCCGAATGTACTCCTGGCCGGCGAGAGGCTGCGTTACACGATTACCGTGCAAAACGTTGGTACCGACAATGCGACCAGTGTCTATATCGTCGACCAGGTTCCTGCGAACACGGTCTACATAGCAGACAGCACCACCTTGAACGGCGTTGTTGTGCCGGATGCGGCGGGGGGCTCGCCACTGATCGATGGCATTCAGGTTAACGCGCCACAGGACGCGACACCGGGTGTGCTCAATGCCGGCGTAGCAAACAATACGGCGACCATTGCATTCGATGTCATCGTAAATCCTGATGTACCGGATGGTACGGTCATTTCGAACCAGGCATTTGTTAGTGCTGTCGACTTCAATATCGCCGACGTGCCATCCGACGATCCACGCACCGAGCTTGCGGATGATCCAACGCGCGATATTGTTGGCAACTTCCCGCTGCTTTTTGCCACCAAGTCCGCCGCACTACAGGTCGATAATGGCTCGCCTGGCATAGTCGATCCCGACGACGTCTTGCGTTACACAATTACCATCTACAATAACGGCAGTGTGCCAGCGACCCTCGTTGAGCTGTTTGACGAGGTGCCGACGTATACGACCTATGAAGCCGATAGTACGACCCTGAATGGAATGCCGATCGGCGTTCCGGACAACGGCGTTTTCCCGCTCGCATCCAGAATCGACGTAAGCTCGGCGGATTTGCCAAACCCCGGTCCTGGCGAAGGAATTCTTTCGCCCGGCGAGTCGGCTGTAGTCCAGTTTGATTTGCGGGTTGATCTTGCAACGCCTCGCGGCTCGCTGATTGTTAACCAGGCGACTGTATACAGTTATGAAGTCGCGAACCTCCTCACCGATGGTGATGGTAATCCGGCAACAGGACCTGAACCGACGGTGGTTGTTGTAGGTGATGCGCAGACGATGATGATCGTCAAGGAAGTATCGGTGGTCGACGGTGGCCCCGCTATTGCCGGTGCGACGCTTGAGTACGTAGTCACCGTCAGGAACGTTGGTGCGGTACCTGCGCTCTACGTCACCATTCGTGACGATCTCGATGAGACCAACCCCGGCTATCTGATGTACGTCGATCAGTCGGCTACTATGAACGGCCTGGCTAACGGCGTCAGCGTCGCTGGCTCGGTGATTACAGCCGACTACTTCACTGACTACGGTCCGCTGTTGGCCGGCGAATCAGTGGTGTTGCGTTTCAGGGCGATTATCAATCCGACGCTCCTCGAAGGTACTACCCTCGTCAACACCGCGCGCGTCTACTGGGATGACCCTCAGCAGTACGCGGATGCCGTCGTCATGATCGATGTTGGCGCGATGCCGAATGCCGGCATGGTGAGTGGCGAGGTCTGGCACGACGCTGACCACGACAATACGCCCGATCTGAGCGAGCGAGGGCTGGAGGGCTGGACGGTAGATCTGCTGCTGGACGGCGCCCTGGTTCGATCGATGCAGACGAACGTTGATGGCTATTACCGGTTCGCCAACGTTGCACCCAACTATGTACCCGGCCAGTTCTATTCGCTGCGCTTTAGTGCGCCCGGCGCCGTTGCAACGACAGCCTTGATGGGCATGACGGATTCTGATTTTACGGACGGCCAGCAAAATATTACTGAAATTGACGTTCAGGAAGGCAGCAACCTGCTGGCCCTGAACATGCCGGTCGACCCGAACGGTGTCATCTACGATTCGGTTGCCAGGACGCCGGTCAACGGCGCAATCGTGACGCTCGTGGATGCGCGCAATGGCCTGGCTTTGCCATCCGTGTGTTTTGACGATCCGAATCACCAGGGCCAGGTCACTGTCACGAATGGTTATTACAAGTTCGACATTAATTTTTCGGACCCGGCATGCCCGAGCGGCCTGAATTATCTGTTACAAGTCGTCGCTCCTGACACGAGCTACGTGCCGGGGGTATCGGAGCTGATTCCGCCGTCATCGGATCAGACGACGTTTCCTTTCGATGTTCCTGCTTGTCCGGGCTCGGCGACGGACGCGATTGTGGCAACGGCGCAGACGTGTGAAGCACAGCTGTCAGAATTCGCGCCGCCCGCTTCTGTGCCGGCGCAAAGTTCTGCGACGGATTACTATCTTTTCCTCAGGCTGGACGCTACTCAGTCACCCGGCTCGAGCCAGCTATTCAACAACCACGTACCGTTGGATCCGCGACTGGGCGGCGCAGTGGCAATCACCAAGACGACGCCGATGCTGAACGTGACTCGCGGCCAGATGATTCCGTACGTCATTACAATCAGTAATACCTTTGGCGTCGCCCTGCAAGACGTTGACGTCGTTGATCGCTTCCCGGCCGGATTCCGCTACATCGAAGGATCGGCAAGGTTCGACGATCAGCCACTCGAACCCACTATTGTCGGGCGTGAGCTGACCTGGTCCGACTTTACGCTGGCCGTGGACGGTCGCCATACCATCAAACTGTTGCTCGCCGCGGGCGCCGGACTCACTGAAGGCGAGTTCGTGAATCGTGCGCAGGCGATGAATTCGATACTGGGTGCACCGATTTCCGAAGAGGCATCGGCGATGGTTCGGATCATTCCGGATCCGACTTTCGATTGCACCGACGTCACCGGCAAGGTCTTTAATGACGCAAACCGCGACGGTTATCAGGGCGAAGACGAAGAAGGGCTGGCCGGCGTGCGCCTGGTAACAGCGACCGGGTTGGTTGCCAGTACGGATGCCTACGGTCGCTACCACATCACCTGCGCTATTGTTCCGAACGAAAACCGCGGCAGCAATTTTGTGCTGAAGCTGGATGACCGGACCCTGCCCAGCGGATTCCGTGCGTCGACACGCCCAGTGCAGGTACAGCGAGCTACTCGCGGTAAAGCGTTGCGTTTGAACTTTGGTGCTTCGATTCACCGCGTTGTCGGTCTCGACATCGCAGATGCAGTGTTTGAGCCCGACGAAGCAACAATGCGCCAGCAGTGGGTTCCACGAATTGCCCTTTTGATCGATGAGCTGAAGAAGGCGCCCGCGACTTTGCGCCTTTCCTATGTCGCGGATGTCGAATCCGAAGCGCTCGTAGAACGAAGGCTGGGCAGTTTGAAATCTCAGATCACGGATGCGTGGGAAGAACTTGACTGTTGTTATGAGCTCGTCATCGAGCCGGAGATTCATTGGCGCCTTGGCAAGCCGGCCGAACAGCCACGGAGGGCCGAGCAATGAAAGCGCTGACCCGTCTGACTACCTTATTGCTATGGCTGCCGATCATTGCGACGGCGGAGAATGTCGATGAGATGCCGCTCGGTGAAGCTGTCGAGCGACACCTGACCAATGATCTGACGTTTACACAGTGGGTGCAGGATCCAAGCCGCTTCAATACCGAGGCAAGTGATGAGATCGTAACTCGCGAAACGCTGGAGGATGGCCTGGAGACCATCAAGCTCGGCAACGTAGTCGCGCCGATACTCTTCGAGACGGGTGTCGCACAAATTCCTGACGGTACGGTTGAGGCTCTCGGCAAGATTCTTGATGGTTTGAAAGACCGGCTTAATGTTCGTTTGCACCTCGTGGGTCACGCAGACAATCAACCGCTGTCGCCACGCCTCGTCAATATCTACGGTGACAACATGGGACTGTCGCAAGAGCGGGCCGGGGAAGTCGCGGAGTACATGCAAACCGCGCTGGCGTTGCCCGCGGAGGCTGTTGCGTATTCGTGGCAGGGAGACCTGAGCCCGGTCGCATCGAATAGCACCGCGACAGGACGCGCACAGAATCGTCGCGTGGAAGTCGAGGTCTGGTATGACGAAGTTCGCGACCAGGTCGGTATCGAGGAGTATCTCGTCGAGCACGAGGTTACGACGGTCAAGGTTTGCCGCATCGAAACCGTCTGCAAACTGAGGTACATCGATGGACATGCGCGGCGCGCTCGCGTTCAGAACCTGATCGCACCGTTACATTACGGCACGGAGACTGTAGAAATCGGTGATGCGTTTATCGAGCAGGTTCGACAGGGACTCGACAACCTCGAAGGTAAAGATAATGTCGTTGTGAAATTTATCGGCTACACCGACGCGATACCACTGACCGGCCGTACGGAGCGCATATACGGAGACCACACTGGCCTGTCCAAAGCGAACGCACGTCGAGTGGCGTTGGCTGTACAGGACAAGCTGGCGCTATCGACCCGTATTATTGAAAGCGATGGCCGCGGTTCCGACAGGCCATTAGGAAACAATGCGACCGCGCAGGGGCAAGCCCTCAATCGCCGCGTCGAAGTTGAATTCTGGTACGACGATCCATTACAGGACCTGCCGGACGAACCGCAAATGTGTCCAGGTGATGCCGGCGCGGAGATGGTAACGAAGGTCTACGATCCGCCCTGGGGGACGATTGGCGATATTCAGTTTGCCAATGGCCGACCTGTTATCGAGGTCGGATATACGGCCGACCTGCTGCGCGGACTTCAGGATGTCGCTGATAAAACCAATCCACGGCTGCGCTTCGTGGGTTATACGCGTAACGAGGGGCTTGCTCGTCGTACGGCCGATGTTTATGAGGACGACGTCGGCTTGTCCGCATCGCGAGCCCGTCGGGCAATGGAGCAGATCGCCGTCGACATGAATCTTGATCCATCGCAGGCCGAATTCGAAGGCCGCGGCTTTGTGCACTCGGATGATGTCGTCAATGCCGGGTTTATCCAGGGAGAGACTTCGCACGTTTCGGTGCAGGTGATTTACGATGAACTTGCGCTCCTGGATGATTACGAAGGCGTGGATGTAACTCGTATGACACGCGAAATCAGCCCGGAGAATGCCTTAGGGCTGAACATGATGCGGATCACCGTAGACGGCGAACCTATCGACGATCCCAAGCGAAGCTCGGCAGACATTCAACGCTGTACTGACGTTGCTCTCGCGAAGGCCGATATCCAATTTGGCTTTGACAATATGAAATCAGCTCCGAGACTGAGTGTGTCGGCAGAGCCGGAGCGAATTGTCGTAGTTGAACTTGACGACGGCGAAACCATAGCGACAGATGTGCAATTTCGGATGTACACCAACTACTCACACTTTGTTGATCGCGCCGAAATACGTGTTTTCGAAACCGGACAATCACTCGAAAGCAAGCCGCTGGATATTATCGAGTTGAAAGTCGATGGCACGTCGCGGTGGCGACCGGTATCTGACGATTTCCGGGCGCCGGTCGAAAAGTTAGCCTACGTGCTGCGAGCCTACGGTGCGGACGGCAATTTTGACGAAACGAAGCCGCAAGCGTTGTCGATTGATTATGACGCGGAGTTTCCGACCGATGCCATTGAGCAGGATAAAAACAGGCTGGATTCGAATCACGATGGCGCACTGTATGCGGCCTACGGAAAAAATACATTAGGCCTGCACAATATCGGACTTAGCAGTGGCACGGTCAGCGTCCGCGGCAGCGGAATTTCCGATACGCAACAGGTTTGGGTAGCCGGGCGTCCAATACCAGTGGACGATAACGGCGGCTTCATTGCCGAAGAAATCCTGCCGCAGGGACTGCACACGGTGGAAGTTGCGGTGCTGGATAAAGAAGGTTACGGCGAGCTTTATCTGCGTGACCTGGAGTTCGAGGAGAAGGACTGGTTCTATGTCGGTATGGCAGACCTGACGATTTCCGAGAACCAGTCGAGTGGTCCCATGGAGCTGCTGCAGGGTGCGAACTCGGGCACAGATCCGAATTCCAATGTTGATGGTCGTTTAGCGTTCTTCGTCAACGGCAAGTTTGGCGATCACTGGCGCGTCATGGCCAGTGCAGATACCCGGGAAGGGTCGATTGAGGACATATTCAGCGGCTTTATGGATAAGTCTCCTGATGCGTTTTTCCGTCGCATTGATGAAAAGTACTACTACCCGACCTTCGGTGATGACAGCACTGTCGAAGAGATGGCGCCGACGATGGGTAAATTTTTCGTCCGCGTCAGTCAGGACGACAACTACGGAATGTGGGGCAACTTCAAGGTCGGCTACGTGAACAACGAGCTGGCACACGTCGACCGTGGACTCTATGGCGCCAATGCACACTATCAATCCGATGCGACTACCGAATTTGGCGAGCAACGATACGCCGCGGATGTCTATGCAGCCGAGCCGGGAACGATTGGCAGTCGCGAGGAATTCAGAGGTACCGGCGGGTCGCTGTTCTTCCTGAGTCGCCAGGATCTGCTGACGGGATCGGAGCGTGTCCGTATCGAGCTGCGCGACAAGGATTCGGGCATCGTAACCGGGGTTGTCAACCTGGCGCCCATGACGGACTACGATATCGATTACCTGCAGGGCCGCGTGGTGCTGACCGAGCCGCTGGCATCAACGGTGAACGACAATTTGCTGGTTCGCAGTGGTGCTGTTTCGGGCGACGAGGCTTACCTGGTCGTGCGTTATGAATACAGCCCGGGATTCGACGCGATTGATGCGTTGTCTGTCGGCGGCCAGGGTCACTTCTGGTTTGGTGATCACGTAAAACTTGGCGTCACTTCAAACGTCAATGAACAGGACGGCGAGGATAGTACTTTGCAGGCGGCCGACCTGACGTTGCGGCTTGCTCCTGAGTCGTGGTTGAAGGTACAGCAGGCGACGAGTGAAGGCTTGTTGTCGATGCCACTTTTTTCTGCGGATGGCGGCTATGAATTCAACAGCTACGATGCCACGCAATTTGTGAATGCCAAGGCAGATGCCAGTCGAGCGGACATCAGCTGGAAGGTCGACGACGTCATTGACCTCGGAATCGACGCGCGGATGACAATGTATGTACAGGAAGTCGACGCTGGCTATTCGGCACCGGGGCTGACAGCGTTAACAGACACCAAGAACTACGGCGGCACATTCATCCTGCCCGTCGCAGATCGATTCACATTCGGTGCCAAGATCGATAATCGAAGTCAATTGACGAGAATCGAGACGAGTGCGCAAGAATACAACATCGGCTACAGAATCGGCGATCATTGGGATGTCAGCGTTGGCTATCGCGAGGACGAACGCTCGGATCTATCGATTATCGTGCCTTTGACGCAGAACGAAGGTGAGCGAACCGATGCCGTTGTGCAGGTCGGTTACGATTCCAAATCGGACTGGAATGTTTACGGATTTGTGCAGGAGACATTGGATGTAACCGGCAGCCGGCAGGAGAACGCGCGCGCTGGCCTGGGTGGCACGGCGCAGATTTCGGAGCAGTTGCAGATTAATGCGGAGGTTTCCGATGGTGATCTTGGCGGCGGCGGGAGGCTCGGATCGAGCTACAAGTATTCCGACAACACGAGTATGTATCTCAATTACACGCTCGAAAACGAGCGCGCTGACAATGGCCTGACCACTGCTCGCGGCGGGCAGGGAAATCTGATCGCCGGCGTCAAGTCACGTTTTTCAGACAGTACGAGCGTCTTTCTCGAGGAGCGCTACCAGAGCAGTGACAGCATGATGGGGCTGACACACTCGACCGGTGTCAGTTTCAATTCGGGTGGCAACTGGAGTCTTGGATTGAATACCGACATCGGTGCATTGCAAGACACCTACACCGGCGCTCAAACCGACCGCATTGCCGGCGGTATTCAGGTTGGCTATGCAAGCGGCGACCTTCAATTGCTGAGCGGCATTGAGTATCGAAACGATGATGTCGAACAGCTGGATCTTAGCCGCAATGAACGTCAGACCTGGCTGTTTCGCAATAGCCTCAAATACCAGATGGGACCATCAGGTCGCATTACCGGCAAGCTGAATCACTCCGAGAGCGAGAGTACATTGGGCACGTTCTACGACGGCGGCTTTACTGAGGCGGTGCTCGGTTACGCCTATCGCCCGGTTAACAATGATCGTCTCAATACCGTGATCAAGTACACCTACTTCTACAATGTGCCGACGACCGATCAGGTTACGCTACAAAACATTGCTGCTGAGTTCATTCAAAAGAGTCACATCGCAGCCGCTGATGTAACCTACGACGTGACGCCGCGGTTCTCGATTGGTGGTAAATATGCGTACCGTCTTGGTCAAATCAGTTTGGATCGCGAAGACCCGACGTTCTTCGATAACAACGCGCACCTTTACGTACTCCGCGGCGACTATCGATTCCGCGACAACTGGGAGTTCCTGGCTGAAGTACGACTGCTGGATATGCCGGACTTAAACGAAAGCCGCAGCGGCTTTCTTACCACCGTGTCGCGATATCTGGGAGACAACGTAAAAGTCGGCCTGGGCTACAACTTCACGGATTTCTCCGACAACCTGACAGACCTGAGCTTTGACCACCAGGGCGTCTTCCTGAACGTAACCGGCAGCCTGTAAAAACAAAAGGGCTCTGACCCCTTTAGAGGGAAACTCTAAAGGGGTCAGAGCCCTTTTTCGTCTATAGAACTGTCATGATTCAGGATGATGTAGCCGTAGTAATCTGATTTTCCCCAGTACTCACCGCAACACTGGTTTCGGCGTCGGGTTCGACCGGCGTGACGTCGGCTTGACGCTCCCAGATGAATTAGGCGAGTGCCACGGCCATCGCGCCGATGACGGCATAGGCAATGCCAACTCGTACAACGTTGCGGCGTTTTAACTCGGCGAAAAATGACATGATGCGTCGCTGGTCCTGCTGGAAAGCGCACAGTATACCGATATTCCGGGCGGCTAATTGTGAGAGACCGATCATAAATCTTTGTGGCAGGACGTATTAAGATCTTGCTTCGATCATCCAACGGAACCGCAATGTCGCGAGCGCTATCCCTGTTCCGCTTTATTGAGTTGCTGCTGGGTATACCGCTGGCTTTGCGGGTGCTTATGAACGGCAACAATGACTGGGGCATATTGTATTTTCTGTTCCTGTATGTCGCGATCACCGCCGTATTCTTCGTGACCGCTTTGTGGAGCTTCTTCTTCCGACGGGAGCTTCGTCGCCTGGCAGTATGGGTAATGCTGCTGCCGTTAGCGCTCGTCGTTTTGCCGGTCATCGCACGCAACCACATGACCGAACCGTTTTCGGGAAGCTATCTTCTCGGCATGCTCGCGATCGCTGTAACCGGTATGCTCATTTGGGCCGTCGTGAACCCTCGCGCTGCAACCGGACGGTTGCCCCGGTTTTTCTTTCATAGCCGAGCACTGAATATCCTGATCGTTCTTTGTCAGGTGCTGGCATGGGCGGTACCTTTTGCCGCGCTGGCCTTCTTGAAAAATATGGGTAGTGCACCCCACACAGAACAGGGCAGTCCCGGCATGGGGCTCGCGTATGTCATCGTCTTGTTCGCGATCTATTTTGTCGGGCTGGCGCTTGGCTCGGTTTTCGCCGCCGTCTGGGGGTGGATCGGATTTCGAAGTGAGATCGAAGGCGCCCAGAGGACCCTGCACCTGTGCCAAATGGGCATTGCGTTGCCCGCGATTGTGATCGGCGTGCTGGTCTGGTTTTGGGCCAAAGGTCAGGGCGTCTCGTAAGAAAGGCTACGTGACCTATTGTCTCGCTCTTTTTGCGGCCAGCGACGGCTTGGAGAGAATGGCCTGTTCGAAACTCTTCGCTGGCATGGGCTTGCCGAGGAGATAGCCTTGTCCCAGCTCGCAGCCCTGTGAACGCAGGAATTCGAGCTGCGCCTTGGTTTCGATACCCTCTGCGACAACGGCAAGACCCAGGCGGTGCGCCATGGCAATAATTGCGGCACAAATCGCTGCTGAGTCATCGCTGTCTTCAAGGTCCGCTACGAATGAGCGGTCTATCTTCAGGAAGTCGAGTGGGAATCGTTTCAGGTAGCTCAATGAGGAGTACCCCGTACCAAAGTCGTCAATCGCGAGGGTGATGCCCGAGTCCTTCAGGTAGCGCAGCGTATCGATCGTGTTCTGCACATCGCGCATCAACAGGCTCTCCGTCAGCTCAAGCTGCAGAAGGTTAGGTCGAATTGAGGCTTCGAAAATGGCCTTCATCACGGTGTTCTTAAGATCACTCTGGTAGAACTGCTGACTGGAAACATTGACTGCGATTTCCATGTCCACGCCGAGCGTACGCTGCCAGTCGCGAACCTGTGCGCAGGACTTGCGCAACACCCATTCGCCCAATGCGGTAATCAGACCTGATTCCTCGGCGACCGGAATAAAATGCGACGGCGGAATGTACTGACCGTTCTCGTCTTTCCAGCGAGTCAGAGCCTCAACACCGATAATCCGGCCGGTCTGCAAATTGCATTTGGGCTGGTAATGCAGCTCAAGATCACCATCTTCAATCGCACGCCGAAGCTTACCTTCCAGTTCGAGACGCCGCATCGAACGCAAGCTCATCGTGCTCGAGTAGAAACGCACACTATCGCGTCCCGCACCTTTAGCCTGGTACATGGCGACATCGGCGTGCTTCAGGAGATCTCCGACGTCCTCGCCATCCTGTGGATAGAGTGCAATTCCTATACTCGGGGTCACAACAAATTCGTGACCCCGATACGTCACAGGTTCGCTTAGCCGAGCCCGAACTCTCTCGGCAACTGAGTTCAATACATCATCGTCCTCGACATCATCCAGTGCGCACGCAAACTCGTCGCCGCCCAATCGCGCAATTCCGAAGTTTGCACTGCCTGCTTCGCCGGACGCCGGATGCTTTCGAATGCAGCTTGTCAGCCGTTTTCCGATTGCTTTAAGGACGCCGTCGCCATAGCTGTGGCCCAGGTTGTCATTGATGCGCTTAAAGTGATCGAGATCGATGTACAGAATCGCGACACGAGAACCTTTCTTGCGGGCCATCTCGAACATTCTTGCAAGGTGCTGTAGAAAATAGGTTCGATTTGGCAATCCAGTTAGCGTGTCAAAGAAAGCCAGTCGATAAATGCGTTCTTCGGCGAGTTTGCGTTCGGTGAACTCGGTAACCATCACCAGAGTCTTGTCTTCGATGTACGGTACGAAGCGAGCCTGATAGTGTGCAAGCTGGCCGTCGGCGGTCGGTAGCGAAAACTCGCAATGCCCTGGATCCGTTTCGCGCGTCGCCGTTGCCAGTAACTGCTGCCATCGCATGGCGATTTTCGGCGGCAGATATTCGGCGACGCTCTTGCAATCATTCGCCGGGGCTGGCAGCGGATGCGAACTGCTGCCGGGCATGTACTCGACGATCGTGCCGTCCGTTGCAAGAATGAGCATGGAGTCAGGCACGGTACGCAGCAGGACGTCATTCTTGGCCTCACTGACATGCATTTTTTGTTGGTGCGTAGTCGCACGCAGAATGTAACGAACGCGGTGTCCCAGCAACGGCCAGTTAATAGGTTTTGAGATGAAGTCGGTAGCGCCAACGTCGTACGCTTCGTCGATGGCCCCGATGTCATCGCGCCCCGTCACCATGACAATCGGCACACGCTCGCCTTCGGGCAAAGCGCGAATCTCCGCACAGGCGTCAAAGCCATTCTTGACCGGCATTTCGACATCCAGCAGTACCAGCCCGGGCAGATATTTCTTGAAGCTCTCCACGGCAGCTTGCCCGTCTGCCACGTCTATGACCTGAAAGCCACCTTGTTGCAACGCGGCGCGCATGACCTTTCTAATGCCCGGATCGTCATCCGCAATTAGCACGAAGTTCGGAACGTAAATCGTGTCGCTCATGCAGCAAACTCCCTTTGAGCATGTTTCAGGTGCGCGACGACTGTCGAATAGTCGTTTGCGGCCCGGCCTAATTCTTCGTTGATCGTTGACAGTGCGCGACTTCTGGCGGCGGCTTCGATTTTGCCGCAGAGGCCTGCGAACTCACGAGCACCGACATTGGCGCTTGATGATTTCAATGCGTGAGCCAGGCGCGCAATAGATTCAGCGTCATCCTCTCCCTGCGCATTGATGAGGTCCACGATCAGCGATTCAGTACTCTCGATAAAGGTGTCGATCACGCTGACGACGAGCTCTCTCCCGGCAGCCGGATCAATCTCGGAAATCTGGCGCAGCACATCAGCGTCAATAACCGAAAGAACATCAAGGTCGTTCGCGGCTTCAATTTGCACTACCGGCTTTTCCCTGTTGTTCGACTCGCGCGTACCGCGCTCTTGCCAGCGCATGAGCACTTCGAGTAACAGGTCGCGCTTGAAGGGTTTGCTAATGAAATCATCCATGCCCGCCGCAAGACATTTTTCGCGATCCTCGGCGAGAGCATTGGCAGTCAATGCAATGATCGGCAGGTGGTTGTCCGCGTCCGCGTTTGCCTCGCGAAACGTTCTCGTCGCTGTGTAACCGTCCATCACCGGCATTTGGCAGTCCATCAACACGACATCCGGGTCGTGCTCGACTATTGCAGCAAGCGCTTCCCGACCGTTCTGCGCCTCCACCACTGAACAACCCAAACCGAGCAGCATATGCCGCGCCACCTGCATATTGATTGCGATGTCCTCGACCAGCAGCACCTTGAGCCCGCGAAGTGGCAGCTCCGTCGGCGCTGTTTCTTGTGCCGCGCCGCTCGCCGGCTCATGTCCATGTCCGTTGCTGAGTACGTTAACGATGGACTGGTAGAGCTGCGCGCGCCGTACGGGTTTGGTGAGGCACCGATCGACGCCGGCGGTACGCAGCGTTCGGTTGTCGTAAGTGGCGCCGGCCGAGCTCAACAGCAGCACTCCAGGGTCGCCGAAAGTCGCGCTATTGTGGACAACGGTAGCGAGCGCAAGGCCGTCCATGCCGGGCATGAAGTAATCGATCAGGATCAGGTCGAAGATCTGGTCGCGAGCAGCAAAAGACTCGAGAATCGCGGTGGCTTCTTCCGCATCGCGTGCCGTTACTGTTTCAACCCGCAAAGCGGCGAGGTGTTCGACGAGTAGTGAGCGATTGGTAATGTTGTCGTCAACAACCAGCATCCGCATGCCGATTAACGCTTCGAGATTTGCGCCGGATTTGCGAGCCAGCTGCTCGCTGGCCTTCAGCGGTACGGTGAACCAGAATGTTGATCCCTTGCCGACTGAACTCTCGACACCGATTTCGCCGCCCATCAGTTCGACCAACTGCTTGCTGATAGCAAGACCAAGACCTGTCCCGCCAAACTCACGGGTGGTCGAGACGTCGGCCTGGGCAAAGCTTTCGAATATTAAGGCAACGTTCTTCTCATCAATGCCGATGCCGGTATCGGTGATCTCAAATTTGTACAGTGCTTCACCGTCGTCGCTCGCAACTGTCGATACACGCAGAACAATCTCGCCCTGTCTCGTGAATTTCACGGCATTGCCGACAAGGTTCATTATGACCTGCCGCAATCGAACTGCGTCTCCACGCACGAATGAGTTTGTTTTGGGCGTAATGGAGCCGATAAGTTCGACGCCCTGGCCACGCGCGCGGTTGTACAGCAAATCTACAATGCCTTCGACTACCTCTTCGAGATCAAAATCGTGCTCTTCAAGTTCGAGACGACCCGCTTCAATCTTCGAAAAGTCGAGAATGTCGTTGATCACTGCAAGCAGTGCTTCCCCGGACTGTTGAATGGTTTCAGCAAACTTTCTTTCGGTGCTGGTGAGATCCGACGCCAGCAGCAACTCGGACATGCCGAGTACACCGTTCATAGGTGTGCGAATTTCGTGGCTCATACGCGCGAGGAAATCACTTTTCGCGCGGTTGGCGGATTCGGCTGTGTTCTTCGCATGCACTGAGTCGCGAATCGCTTTTAGCAATGCGTCGTTGGTTTCGGCCAATTTGATATCTCGCGCACCAATCTGCCCGAGCATTTCGTTGAACCCCGACATCAGGGTGCCGATCTCGTCACCGCTGTTCGGCTGCGCGCGGAGGCTGTAATCCCGTTCGGTGGTTACGCGGCGCATCAGGTTCGATAGCGAAACGATTGGGCCGGACACAACGGATTGCAGGCGTACCGAGACCAACCAGGCAATGCCGATCGCAGCAAGTACCGTGGCTGCGGCGAGGTAAGCGATGCGCCACATTGTCGCAACGACCTCACGCATCGATGCGCGCACATACAGGAAGCCGATCAGCTCGGCGTCGAAAAATATGGGTCGAACTGCTTCGAGGTACTGGAGCCCAATGAAGCGGTGCGCCCCTTCGCCCGATTCGGATACCACGGCGACCAGTTCCAGCGGGGTTTCGTCCGTTACGCGCTGCGCGGAAACGCCGGTATAGGTTGCCAGCACGCGCTGGTCGGTCGTAAACATGCGCGCGTATTCAATGTTCTCATCGGCCTCGAATGATCCAAGCACCCGCGATGCGAGAGCGGCGTCTTCGAAAGTAATGGCGGCCGTACTGTTAGTACCAACCACGTCGCTTAGCGTTGCAACGCTGGTAGCAGCATTCGCTCGGTAGCTGATTGCCTCGGAGATGCCAAACGCAGCGGATGCCGTGAGTACCGCAATCGTGGCGCTAAGCAACAACATCAGTGTCAGCTTGCGCGTGATGGGCAGGTTAGAAATTCTGCGCAGTAACATCGTGCTAGCGTCCGCTGCTCATCGCCGCCAGTTGCAACAGCTGCGCGCCGATCGTGAGGCCCGCTTTGTCGCTTGCGGCAACGTCGACGGCAAACCGAACCTTGTTGTCGCGAATACTGATCAAGACGACATTTTCGGCGTCGCCGCCACTCTTGGTTTCGCCGACAGTCAATACCGGCATATGCGAGACCTTGTCCAACCAGTCCTGCGTTTCATCAATTTCGTGGCCAATATAGAGGACATCGCAGGCACCGACACTGTCCTCCGGATGCGTTACGCCGCGCGCCGCAAGCGAGCGGCCATGAACTGAATGTACCTGCAGTTTGGCGAGCTCGGCGAGGATCGGGCCGCTACCGGCAACGCAGAATCGGATCAGCTCGCTGTTGGCATCAACCCGGGTCGGCCAGTTTACGAACTTCGTAATCTTGACGACAATGGCCGCCTTCACTGCGTACTCCGTAATCTGTTCCGCCTGTCCCGTCGCCGAGATCAGAAACAGCATTACTAGCGGCAGTAGCTTGCCCGTGACTGGTTTGATTTCCATATCCAGATCGATTCCCGAAGGGTCGCTTAAAACGTCCAGCGAAATTCTATGTAAGCCTGTGGCTCGATCTGTATTGGCACCAGGTCGCCCAGCTCGGAAACAAATTCGATATGTCGGCCGGCAATAAGATTGCGACCAACGGCGGACAACTCAAAAGTGTCACGAGGAGACCAGCTGATTCTGGCATCGAGCGCGGTGTAGCTGTCCATCTGTTGTTTTTCAAGCTCATCGACGTATCGCAGCCAAAGATCCATATGCAAATCGGAGCCGAGGTCCATTGACGAGCGCACGGAAGCCTGGTGCTCCGGGCTGTCCTCTGCAAACGTCAGCAATAATGGGTTCGAGTCATTTGGCTCAATGGAGTGGTAGTAGGTGTAGCCGGCCTGTAGCTTCCACCAGTCGTTCATCTCTCTGGACACCCACAGTTCGGCACCCACTGACTCGCTGAAATAGCCATTCTCAAGATTAAATGGTGTTTCAACATAGGGAGAGGTGGCGAGGCAGGCCGGGTTCACTGTGATCAGGTCGCCGCTTGGTTGGCAAATGGTGTCGCCGTGTGACACGCTGCGAAGCTCGTCATAGTCGTTATAGAACATGGCAAGATCGACGAATAGCCGGTCTGTCCTGAAACGAAATCCCATCTCGTAAGCGACTATTTCTTCGCTTGCAAAATCGCGGTTGCCGCGCAAGGTAACGAGAATCGGTACGGGCAGGGAGAATGGCGGTGCCGTCGGCGGTATAACGGCGTTTACAACCATGCCGTCAAGTTCGCCACGCGATGGTGTGCGGACAGCTCTTGAGACGGAAGCCCAAACCGAGTGATAGTCATTGATGCGGTATGACGCTCGGATGCTCGGCTCGATCTCGACCGCCTGACTGCTGAAGGAATTGCTCTCAAACTTGCTGCCCAGAATCAGGCGCAAGCGTTCCGTAATTTGAATGTCGTCCTGAATGAAAGCGCTGAAGATTCTTTGGCTTGCGCTGTTCGGCGTGATATCAATTTCAGTTGAACCGACCAGATCGTCTCGCGTGTAGCGCAGGGCGAGGCCCCACATGACATCGTGCTTGTCCAGACCACCGATACGATACTGAACATCGAGATCCGCGGTATCGCGTTTCTCGGAAAGGGAATAGCTGTCGCGCTCTTCATGTACAAGGTAACTCAGTACCTGCAGACTGCCGCCGTTGTCGGATTGCCGCGTCCATTTGTATTGCAGAAAACCGCCTTCGACGTCGGACGTCGCTTGCGAGATCGATTCGTACGGCGGCACAATGTCGCGGACAATCGACATTTCGCCCGATTCGCCAACGTAGTATTCGCCCGTGAGCGACGCACTGACGCGCTCGTTGTTTGCCCAATCCGCGCGTCCACCCAGGCGAACGGCATCGTAGTCATCACCGGCAGGCATGCCGAGCGTATCGATGTTGCCGTCGTAGTCGAAGGCTTTGGCGTACAAGCGATATGCAAGATCTTCTGACTGACCGCCGTAGCGGACAACCACTTCGCCACCCGACGGGTCGCTCGCCATAACACTGAGTGCGGCACCCTGGGTATCCGCAGCTTTCTTGGAAATAATATTGACGACGCCATTGACCGCGTTCGATCCCCACATGGTTGCGCCCGGCCCGCGAATGACTTCAATACGTTCGATAGACGAAAGGTCGGTGTCCTGAACGTCCCAGTACACACCGGACAAGAGCGGGCTGTAAACGGAGCGTCCATCCATGAGCACCAGCAGCTTGTTCGCAAAGCGACCGTTGGCGCCGCGCGCTGTGACTGCCCATTTGTTGCTGTCAATCTGTGCGACCTGCATGCCAGGTACCATGCGCAGCAAATCCGGTATCGAGCGTGCACCGGATCGCGCGATGTCGTTTTGTGAGATTACGAATACGGCCGCAGGGGCATCGGCAAGATCCTCCGCCTTCCGCGACAGGGTCGTAATTTCCATGTTGAGCAACTCTTCCAGGCTGAGATCGGCCAGCCCGGCGGATCCATCGCCAGCCGCAGCGTGGCCAATGCCCGGGATCGCCAGCAGGGCAGCGGTGAGAATGCCCGTAGCAAGGCTATGAGCGCCCCTAATAATAAGGGTCGTTGAAGGAAACATCGTGGGCCTCCAGTAATCGATATCGGTACGAGCATCACAAATGCCCGCATACCTAGAACTTATCGGCTGGAAAGGGCGCTTCTTGAGCGATTGAGCGGCGCAATGCAGCTGCATTTGCTTTTGCGAATTGGCTTCAATTGCCACTAGTACGGAGGGCGGAACTACTCGGCCATCACCTTTTCCAATACGGCGGGGTCGCGCCAATGGGCCGATTTCAGGCGCCACGCATAAACGATGGCGAGAATGAGGACGACGAAGGCGAGCCCTGTCGACGGAAGTCGCGACAGTGGTCAGGAAATGATCCGGTATCGGTCATGACCGGACCGCAACTGACGCATACTCTATAGCTCGGGAGGATTACTTATGAGCTATATCGAAACTGTACCGGTCAATGAGGCCAAAGGTGCTGTCCGTGAAATGTACGAGCGGCAACAGCAGGCGTGGGGTTACGTACCCAATTACGCGAAGTCTTTCAGTCATCGCCCAGCCGTTATGGAGCGCTGGGGCCAACTGCTGGCGGAAATCAATCGGCCGACGGATAAACGGATGTGCGAATTGATCACATTCGCGGCTGCCCACGAACTTAAACATACGCCTTGTTCCCTGGCGCACGGCAATGCGCTGCGCCCGTTCTTTAGTATTGACGAAATCAGGGCGATCGCCGCACAACAGTCCTGCGATGCAGTTACCGATGCCGAGCAGGAAATGATGCGGTTCTCGAGAAAGGTCGCGCGGGATGCGTCGACTGTCACGGCGGATGATGTGCAGCGGCTCAAAAATCACGGCTATACCGACGCCGACGTATTCGACATCGCAGCGACGTCTGCGGGCCGCGCGTTTTTCACCAAGGTCCTGGACGCTGTTGGATCGCTCCCGGATGCCGGATTCATGAAGATTGACGAAGACCTGAGGTCGCATCTCACCGTCGGCAAGCCGATATCCAGCCAGGAAGACGTGGTCATGAATGATTTAAGTGAGTGATTTTATTGGTTATTACAAGGGTCACAAAATAGTCAACTAACGGTCAAGCCTGAACGCCCGACTCTCCGCACTATCCGCTCCGCACGGCAGCAATCCCGCTGCCAAACTGAGGAGAGATAACGTGAGTGAAGTAACAAATGCAGTAGACAATGGCGTCAATGTAGAAGCATTGCTGGGCGCACGCGCTGCCCTGACTGATATGCCGGCAGCGGCCCAGTTCGTCTGGCGCGCTAACAGCGAGTGGAAGGGTGGCGTACACACGCAGTCGAACATCGAGGGCTTCTTTGGCCTGGGTGAAGAACAGAGTCGTGGCAAGACCTTTGGCATCGATACCGATCATCCCGAAATATTCGCAGCGACCGACAAGGGTGCGAGCCCGGTTGAAGTGGTACTGGTTGGATTGGCCGGTTGTCTGACCGGCGGTATTGCTTCGGTTGCACAGCATCGTGGCATCCAGCTGCACTCCGTAACGGCCACCATCGAAGCACCGATGGACCTGGCGGGCATCATGGGCATCGACGCCGATGTTCGTAACGGTTTCAAGTCCATCAAAGTCAGCTACCAGATCGACGCCGATGCATCCGATGATGAGATCAAGGCGCTCGTTGCACAGTCGCAGAAGCGCTCGGCCGTGTTCGACATCATCACCAACCCGACTGACGTTAATGTCGAGGTCAACCAGTGAGAGATCGATTTTCAAATCGGTCCCGGTCAGCCGGCACCACTGACGTCATCGTCATTGGTGCCGGCCATGCCGGCCTGGCAGCGAGCTATTGCATGAACGAACAGTCCATCGACCACGTCGTTCTCGAGCGCGGTGAGATCGCGAATTCCTGGCGCAAGGAGCGCTGGGACTCGTTGAAACTGCTCACGCCCAACTGGCAAAGCCGCCTGCCCGGATTCCGATACTCCGGGGACAGCCCGGACAATTTCATGAGCATGCCGGAGGTGATCGACTTCATCGAAGGCTATGCACAGTTTTCAGGCGCGCCGGTGCGCACCCATACGACGGTGACTTCGGTGCGGCCGAACGCAGACGGCTATCGCGTCGAAACCGACAAGGGCGTGTGGCAAACACGCGCTGTCGTCATTGCGAGCGGCGCCTGCAACATTGCGAACAAGCCAGGTGTCGCGAACGACCTCCCGGCCGGCGTTCGCTCCCTGACACCGCAAGAGTACCGCAATCCGGCAAATCTGGAGCCGGGCGGCGTACTGGTCGTCGGCGCATCCGCCACCGGCCTGCAACTCGCTGACGAAATTCGACAGGCGGGTCATGAGGTCATCATTGCTACCGGCGAACACGTACGGATGCCTCGCCGCTATCGTGGCCATGACATTCAGTTCTGGCTCGACCGAACCGAGCTGCTCAACCAACGTTACGACGAGGTCGACGACGTCAATCGCGCGCGCGGCCTGCCGTCGCCACAGTTGGTCGGTTCGAACGAGATGGCAATCCTCGATCTCAATCGCCTGTCGGACAATGGTGTGAAAATCGCCGGCCGATTGATGGGTGTGCGCGACGGCGTCGCGCAGTTCTCAGGTTCCCTGCGCAACGTTTGCGCACTTGCGGATTTGAAAATGAATCGATTTCTGGACGGCATCGACGCATGGGTGCTGCGCAACTCCGTGCTCTGCGACGCGCCGGAACGTCTCGATGCTACGCGCGTCGATGAATCGCCGACGCTGGCTCTGGATTTCCTGAAGAGCAATGTTCGCACGGTAATCTGGGCGACCGGTTTCCGGCCCGACTACAGCTGGCTCGACGTGCCCGTACTCGATCGCAAAGGTCGGTTGCAGCACGACGGTGGGGTGGTAGATGCGCCCGGTCTGTATGTCCTGGGGTTACCGGTATTGCGACGTCGCAAGTCGAGTTTCATCCACGGCGTTGAGGACGATGCGCGCGACATCACGCAACATCTCGCGAATTATCTTGAAGCAGGTGCTTACGCCAGGACGGCAGTAGCATAGGCACCTTGCGCTGATACTGCCGGTAATCCGGCAGTTCAGCCGCGAGGTCGCGTTCCTCAAACTGAATTCCAATGAGTACGTAAATAGTTGTGCCTGCAGCGAACACCAGGTGCGACACGGTCATGATCGGCGACGCCCAGAACACCAGCAGCCACCCGAGGTATATGGGGTGCCGGACGTGTCGATACATGCCCGGCGTTCTGAGCCTGCTGCAATCGCATGCACCATCCCGATAGTAGTTCCACGCCTGGCGTACGCCGAAGAGCTCAAAGTGATCGATAAGACAGGTCGCATTGAGCATCAATGCCCAGCCAAGGAAATAGACGCAGTGGATCAGCGCCGAAAGTACCGCGTTTTCGACAGCCCATACCACACCACCCATCGGCTGCCAGAACACCATCAGAGCGAGCAGGGCAACGCTCGATACCAATACATAGGTGCTGCGTTCAAGGCAGGCAGGCAGGCGGGAATAGACGCTGCGCTTGAATGACTTTCTCGCCATGCCGCTGTGTTGCAAGGCGAACCCGAACAGCAAGGCCAGGTTAACGAGCATAGCTGTGCTGTAGGACACGGTGACCACACCATCGATGGTTCGCGATACGAACAGGTTGCCGAAGAACGCCATCCCGTACGCGATAGACACCAGGAACGCGAGGTAGGACAAGACACCATATGACAGTGTGAAAATCTTTTTCATTACGCGCGTCTGGCTCCGGCGCTTGCCGCCGTCGGTTCGATCCTCGGAACGACATAATCGACGAGCAAGGGGTTGACGCTGTTGGGCTTCGTCAGCGGCGCCATGTGGTCCAGGTTGACGAGCTGAAGATAGCGGGAGTCCTTGATCTGCTTCGCCATGAGTTCGCAAACTCGCCGGGCACTCTGCCGGGTGCGCGTGCCGCACAGGATTCTCACCGGCATCCTGAGATCGCTGAGGTCGGAAAGCGTATCCACGGCGTCACGAATTGCCTTGAACTCGGCCGCGACTTTTGGCGCTACGCTCGCCAGCCAACGGCGCTGCGAATATCGATAAGCGCGCCAGGCTTTCACGCCTGACCAGTAGGTGATGAATCGACGCGCCAGGCGCCAGCGCGCCAGTGCGCCACTTGCACCGCCAACGAACTTCCCGGCGACGGCCAAAATCTCCTTTGCCGCGTCCGTGTGCTCGCCTTCCTGGAACAACAGCGCGAAATTCGCCGGCTCATAAACGGTCAGGCTGCGAACTCGGTCGGGATACTGTTTCGCAAAGTAGCTTGCGACGGCGCCGCCGTAGGAATGTCCGATGAGATGAAAGGGTTCGGTGATATCGCCTATCTGCTCGATGATCGCGTCGACTTCCTGTTGCATCGAATAGTGCCCGTCTGCACGAAATTTTCGCGATCCGTAACCGACGAGATCCGGTGTGTACACACGGCACCGCCCCCTTATCGCGCGTCTGAATGATCGCCACTGTCCGCCCGTGCTCGCGCTGCCGTGTATACACACAACGATTGGACGATCGTCTGCTTGCTGTTTCTTACTCACTTCGATTCTCCTGCAAATCTGCTTATGGTCTGACTTGCAGTCTCCGCGTATCATCGTCAACTGTCCTGACCGCGTCGGGACTAATCGATGACCATTAGATGACGCCGTCGGATTCAAGGGCAGTGACCGAAGAAGCAGCAAAAAAACCAGAGATTTACAGGTTCGGCGACTGTTCCGTCGATGCAGACCGTCGAGAGATTGAGCGGGCAGGTGCTGTCGTTACCGTGCAGCCCAAGGCTTACGAGTTGCTGCTGTACCTGATTCGCAATCGTCATCGCGCCGTGGATAAGGATGAATTGCAGGACATCCTGTGGCCGCGAAGTATCGTCACCGAGACGGCGCTGACGCGATGCGTGATGAAGGCGCGCCGGGCCGTCGGCGACGATGCGGACAAGCAGGCCATTATCAAGACGGTGCACGGGCACGGTTATCGTTTCACGGCGGATATCGCCGATATCGCTGATGTTGCCGAGGTCGAGCCGGTCGTTGCTGCATCGCCAACGCGTGAGGCCAATCGACAACCGTTAATGATCGCTGCTGCAGCCACCGTTTTGTTGGTCGTGATTGTCGCCGCGTGGTCGTACCTTTCCCCACCGGCACTAACAGGACCAGTACGGCTCGCAGTTCTGCCGGTTGAGAACGCAACCGGCGACAGTGAAATGGATTGGGTTTCCAATGGTCTCGTTGCGCTGATGAGTCGCATGCTTGAGGACAGTGGCTTCGAGACTGTGAGCTCAGGCACGGTATCGGGCCTGGCGGGCGATGCGCCGATCACTGAACTTGTTGCAGCGGGCAGTGATTTCAGGAAAAGACTCAAGCAGACGACAGCGGCCACGCACATACTCGCGGCCCGAATTGAAAACGATAAAGGACTTTATCGCCTGACGTACACGCTGGCGGGTGTCGACAAACGACCGACGCGCCGCACCATCGTGGGCAAAGAACCGACGAAGCTCATCAAGAATGTTATCGACACCGTTCGCGGCCTGATCGTGCAGGGCACGCCCGAATCTGTGCAATACACCTCTGTCAGTAACGACGAATTCGTGAACCTGGCCTACGCGCAAGCCATGTCGCTCTATCATGAGGGCCGATACGAAGATGCCAAGAGTTTGTTCGAGGTCATCATCGAGCAGGAACCGCACCTGTTTTGGCCGCGTTACGAGCGCGCACTCGCAATCCGGAATTTGCGCGACTTCGAAACGGCCGAACGCGAACTGGTTGCTTTACGTGATGAGGCATCGAAACCCGGGATGGAAAGGGAGCAGTCGGCGACGGAAAACGCACTCGGTATTGTCTATTGGAGAAATCGTCAACACGATCTGGCGCGCGCGGCTTTTCAACGGTCCGCCGAGCTGTCGCAGCAGGCTGGAAATCAGTTGCGTGTCGCGACGGCCTACCAGAACCTCGGCCTGGTCGAGAAGAACGTCAACGATACAGAGGCTGCGATGGCCTATATGCGCCAGGCAGAACAGGTGTACAACGACGCCGACATCCAGGTGTTGCCCGGTTCTCTGCTCAATAACATGTCGGGCGTGATGATTATGATGGGTCAAATCGAAGCCGCCGAGCAATACTCGCTGCAGGCCATCGAGAGCTTTCGCTTAAGTGGCGAGCGAGGCAACGAAGCCTCCGCGATGAATCGTCTAGCCGATATCTATACACAATTGCGAATCTACGATCGAGCCACTGATGCGGCGGAGAACGCACTGGCCGTTCGAAGCGAGCTCAACGATCGATACGGCATTGCATCAAGCCTGATCAGCATTGCGGACATCGCCGTGAAACGCGGCGATTTCACACGGGCCCTGCAATACGCGCAGCAGGCCTACGACATTGGCATTGATATTGATGCGTCAGGGATTCAAATTCCCGCGCTGCTGCGTATCGCACGATCCGAAACCGGGTTGGGCAGGCCGGCCGATGCCGCCGGGCACTACGCGACCGTCGAGACGATCGCTAGCGCAACAGATGATCCACACAATGTGTTTATTGCACGCCTTGGAATAGCAGAAGCGGAAATCGATCTGGGTCATTTCGATGGCGCTATTGCAATAGCAACGTCGCTGCTCGATCGCTCGCGAGACGAGGAAAAGGTCAGGGAAGAATCTGCTGCATTGAGAACGTTAGCGGCGGTTCACACTGCACAAGGTCAGAATGGCGCGGCGATCGAGCTACTTGAGGAGGCACTTGCCCTTGCAACATCGATCAATGACACGATTGTGCAGGCGTCCCTGCATATTCTTCTCGGCCACGGATATCTCGCGATCGGAGATATCGCGGCAGCAACACCGTATGTTGAGCAAGCGTCCGCCGAGCGCCCCGAAGACGCCGATAGCCTGAAGCTGCAGGCAATGTTCGAGTGGCATCGGGGCGACACCGATCTGGCGGCGCAGCTCATGGGGATTGCGCGCACAAACGCAGGCGAAGGCTGGAGCGAAGAAGACGCCGCTCTGCTAGCAAGCTACCGCGCCGCGGCCGATGGGTTAAAGGAGCAATAAAAAAGGCTCTGACCCCTTTTGGAAGTTTCCCTCCAAAGGGGTCAGAGCCCTTTTCATCGGACCAATTTCGTTACAGCTTAGTCCTCTTTCGGCACGTGCCAGTGACCGACTTCGACCTTTTGCTTGGCTACCATCGAATAATACTTATCCCACAACGCCTGAGCCGCTTCCTCGCTGCCCTCCAGTTCCGCAAGTGCTGTCCTGAACGTGATGTTGTTCGGCGATGTGTACCACTCCAGGTCCTTCATACCGCCTTCCAGTTTCCAGGTGAATGCCGCGTCCCAGTCGCCCGTCTGGAAATGAAATGCCATCGGCGCTGGTGTGCCGGCTTTTTTGCCGGCGGGCATGAAATGCTCGGAAATGATCTGCATCGCGGCTTCCCGCTTGCCGGGCTTGTACTTGACGACCACACCCCCGTCCGTAGACCGCATCGTCACCCTGGGTTATCGGTCCTTCATCGTCCTGGGCAAAGGCCAGGCTTGCAAAACACAAAGATAGAACGACCAGCGCTTTCACGCTCAACGAAAATAGATTCATTGTTATCTACTTGATTTTTATACTTATTTTATATGCGCCGCCGCGTCTATTGCCATTTTCTTGCAAGCGGTGCATCTGTAGAGGATAAATTCGCATCTCTTTGTATATAGCCCCTCAATTCTGGAGATCGAAAATGGGTAGCATGACAAGTCTCGCGGCCTTCGGGTTCTGGATGTTTATCGCAGCCGTCGTGGTGGCCGGGATCTGGTCCGATATTCGCAAACGCGAATCACAGCAGGAAACGCTGCGGCGCGTCGTTGAAAGTGGCCAGCATCTTGATGCTGCATTAATCGACAAGATGCTCGGATCTGTTAAGAACGACTCGCAGGGTGATCGGGACCTCAAGGTTGGCGGCATCATCACGATGTTTGTCGCCCCCGGACTCGCCATTTTTGGACATTTCATTCCGAACGACGACGGAGAGGTCCAACAGATCTTTATTGGCATAGCCTTACTGGTCGGAATCATTGGGTTCGGCATTTACATGGCCGGCGTTATGGCCGCGCGGTGGCGAGAGCGAGATCAGGTGAAAGATCGAGGCTGATTGATGTCGGCCAAGCCTGGTCATTATCGTGAAGGTCCCGAGGTGCTGATCGCAAGTTTGGCGGCGAGCGGCGATCGACTTGCGTTCACGGAACTCGTGCGGCGGCGCCAGGTCTGGGTGCGATCTTTGCTGCGCCGTTGTAGCGGCGACGCAAACATTGCGGACGACTTGTCGCAACAGGTCTTTCTGCGCGCGTGGCGAAAAATATCGCAACTTCGCGAAGCGGAAAAGTTTGGCAGTTGGCTGAAGCAAATGACGATCAATGAGTGGTTGCAGTACATACGCAAGAATGACGCACTGCGCGACGCTAAAGGCGAAGAGGAAATAACGCTGTCGCAGGAAGACAAGACATCGATCGGAATGGATCTCGATAGGGCGATGGCTTTGTTACCTGGTGTGGTGAGTCTTTGTATCGCTTTGTCGTATCACGAACGGATGACGCACGAAGAAATAGCAGAAATGACCGGCATCCAGGTGGGCACCGTCAAATCGCATGTGCGACGCGGCAGTGCTCGTTTGCGTGAATTGTTGTCTGCCTATGATGAATCCACGGATCAGGAGGTCGCATCATGAGTAATGATCGAGACCCGGTATTGGAAGCGCTGTTTGATAAGGCGCGCCCCGAGTTCAACGAAAACGGCTTCGTTGAGAAAGTGATGGCACGAGTCGACAGACGTCGTCGGATGGTATTTTCCGGACGTCTGGTGATAGCCGCATTAATACTCCTGCTTGAGTTTCTTCCGTCATCGCCACTGCAAAACTCAGTCGGGACATTGACGCAGGCACTCGGTGCAAACCTCGTTGACCTGAATACAGATTGGCTGGCCTTCATCTTCGAGCCGGTGAACAGCATTGCAGGTGTTGTGGGCATGATTCTGCTCGGACTGCACTTCGTCTACCGCAGAAACATGCGCTAGCACTCCCCCCTAAAGGGGTCAGAGCCCTTTTGAGAAAGTGAAAAAGGGCTCTGACCCCTTTAGGGGGACTGCGAAGAGCGGAGGGATTGGCATTCCGCATCCATCTGGTGTGCTTCGCGGAGAAAGCGCAGGGCGGTTGGGTTTAGCTGTGCGCCGAATTCATCGAGCGTTGCCTGCATCAGGGCAGAGCTCTTTGCCCGGCACATGGGCGTCAACAGGCCGGTGTAACTCGTCAGGAAATAAGGGTCCGCTTCACGACTCATTCGCGGCAGGGCGCTCAGCAACTGCGGCAGCAACTCAAGTTGCAAGGCTGTTTGTGTCGCCGGGAAGAGCGCACTCATGACGGCGCGTTGCTTCCCAAGACTGGTCAGCAGGTCCGGGGATTGCAGCTCTTGCACCCAGAAAGTCTTGTTCACGAGATCAGGTGCGGCGGCGCGTGCACTCAGCAACTGTCGTTGACCGTAGTCCGATGAATCCCGTTCGATTTCCGCCTGCAGCAACTCCTCGACATCATCCGCGTTGTGACGACTCAGGATGATAAGGAGTTGCCAGCGAATCTCGGATGAAATCTCGACGCCGGATATCTCTGCTTCGCCATCAAGCAAAGCTCTGGCAGTTCCAATACCCGCCTCGCTCGAGACGACAGACAAAAACGTGTTCAGCCAAAGTGACTTGAGGTCCTGCGTCTCCGCAAACTCGGCCTTCATCAAGGAAAAGCCTTCAATCTGCTTTAGTACACCGGGCAGCACGCTATCTGCCTCTGGCCGCAGGCGTTGCAGGATGCTGACTGAGTCAGCGAGTGACGCAGTGATCTGCTGCAGAACGGTCATGTTCGTTTCCGTCTCCGCGAGCGTCAGTGCCTGCTCGATGTAGCTCGTAATAGCCGTGTCGCCGGCCATCGCTCGGTCGAACAGGGCGACGAGGAACATCGATCGCGACAGGGGATCTTCGATGGCGGCCAGGTATTCGCCGAGTGCACTCACATCGTCATCGCTGATCGCAATTCTGGCGAAGGTCCAATCGCTGTAGTTCGGATTCACGAGCATCGGGCAGGCGAGTTCCGCGACAAGGTCCACCGACGTACGTTCACCTGCGACCGAAACAGGGATCGCATGCGTAACGACGAGAGCGCCTGCTGCGTTGCTGTCGTACAAAGCAACTTCCACTTCGTGGGATCGCAGCACCGGGCTCTCGCCGGAAGCGGATTGCACGATCGTCAACGAACGCAGCGTGTCATCCTCACATTCAGTCTCAACCGCCAGCGTATTGAAGTCGGTCGTCATCAGCCAGTCATCGGACCAGCCGCTAAGATCGATATCGCCACTCTTACTTTGGTGCTCGATAAAGTCGGAAAGCTCCGTCGTGCCGAACGAGTGTTCCTTTAAATACGTCGATACACCCAGGCGATAATTCTCGGCACCGACCTTGTGCTGTAACTGCTTTAGCGCGGAGCCGCCTTTTTGGTAAGTGATCGCATCAAACAGTTCCGTAAACTGATCGGAACTCGCCACCGGCATCTCGATAGGGTGCGTCGTCACTCGACTGTCGCGCTGGTACGCCTCTTGTTTACTGAAGGCAAAGTAGCCGTGCCACTGATCCTGGAATTCGGTCGTTTCGATCTGCGCCAGAGTCGACATTTGCGTGGCAAAACTTTCGTTCAACCACATGCCGTTCCACCAGTCGTGTGTCACGAGATCGCCGAACCACATATGCGCCTGCTCGTGGAGTAGAAGACTCGCCCGTCGTTGGCGCTCAGTACGATTACTCGGCTGCGTCTGTACAATATTCTCGGTGTAAGTCACAGCCGCGGCATTCTCCATGCCGCCAATATTGAATTCCGGCACGATCAGCTGATCGTATTTCTCGAACGGGTAGGGGATATCGAAGTACTCACTGTAGAAGGCCATGCCCTTTTTAGTGATGTCGAACCACTCATCCACCGGCACGTACTCTGCAAGCGACTGACGCGCAAACAAACGTAACGGGACCTTGCCGCTATCGTCGGTCCAAACCGCGTAAGGCCCGGCGTGCAGTGAAAACATGTAGGTCGCAATCTTCGGTGTCTTCGTAAAGGTCCACAGTTGATTATTATCAGCCGCGGGCTCTGCGCTTCCCGGACTCATCGAAACTACCGTCCAGTTTTCCGGCGCAAGCACACGCAAGGAGAAGTTCGCTTTGAGGTTGGGCTGATCGAAGGACGGTAGCAGGCGATTGGCGTAATAAGGCCACAGGTACGTGTAGAGGTAAGTCAGTCCATCTTCCGGATCGACAAAGCGGTGCAGGCCATTGCCGTCGTTACCGAAGGGATGGCGATAAGCGATCTCAACGGTGTTTGCGCCGAGCTGTAACTGCCCGGCAGGGAGCGTGATGTAATAGCCGTTGTAATCTGCGGTGCTCGCAACGCCATTGACCACAACCGAACTCAGTTCGCCGCCGGTGAAATCAACCGTCAGGTCGGACGCAGCATCGGACAAGTCGAACTGGATACTTACTTCGCCGACGAGCGCTACTTCGCTCGTTGCGATGTCCACCTGCACTTCGTACTCAATATTCGCTATCCGCGCCTTGCGGGCATCGGCGGTGGCCTTGTCCAGCGCGTCGACCGCGGCACGTGTGCTTACCGGCGGTTCCGGCTGGCAGGAGGCCAATAGCAAAGCGACAGAACTTACTGCAATTACTGCAAACGATCGGAACATAAGTAGCTACCTTTTGATTAGCCGCCAGCCTACCGACATGGCCAGGGAATGCCAGAGGGTTCTTAGTTTGAAGCGTCCTTTTCTTTTTCCCTGGCTTTCTCTTCCTCAGCCTTCGTCGCCTCCAGGTACTGCTGCTGATCGCCGTAGTAATCGTCGATGGCGTGTTCCGATGACAGCGGGCTCAGGTAATGTTTGCCGGTCAGGCCTTCCTTGTTCATCGCAATACCGGTAAGGCAGGCTTTGATGATGTGCGCGCTGTTGAGCGTGGTCTTGTAGGTGGGATCGAGTGCGGGATGTAACTCCACGAGATCGAAGCCGACGACATTGGACTCGGCGCAGAGGCGCCGCACGATGGTGATTGCTTCACGCATCGTCAGGCCGCCGGGCACGGGCGTGCCGGTCGCCGGCGTGAATGCCGGATCGAGCACGTCGATGTCAAAGGAAATGTGCAGCTTGCGACCGTCTTCGCTCGCCTCTGCGACGATGCGGTCGATAACCGTATCCCAACCGCGTAGTTCGACTTCCGCCATCGTGTGATAACGCATGCCCTGTTCGCGCATCCACTCGAAGCCCGCTTTGTCCGGTCCGCTGGAGCGCAGGCCAACCTGGATGTAATCGGCGGCACGCACATGACCTTCATTGATCAATCGATACACCGGGTAGCCATGGCTGATCAGGTGACTGCCACCCCACCACGCGTCATAGTGCGAATCGAAATGAATCACTGACACCTTCTTTTTGCCATACACATCGGCGAGTGCGGCAACGTTCGGGTACTCCAGGGAGTGATCGCCACCGACTATCATCGGGATCGCCCCGGTCGACGCAATGTCGCGCACGACGTCACGAATGTGCTGCATGGAACGTTCGGTGCTGTCGTTGTCGACGGCAACGTCGCCGTAATCAACAATCTTTAGTACATCGCCGGCTTCGATCTGCACATACTGGTCATGCGAACCCATCGGCCAGCCCAGCGTACGAAGATCGACCGTGGCCACTTCACCGGAGTCGCGCCAGCCCGAGCCCATGTTCAGCGGTGCGCCAAGGATTGCGACGTCCACTTCGCCGGCGACCAGGTCTGCTTTCGTTAGTGCGAGCGGATGTCCGCCGAAGGTCGGTGGACCCCCTCTGCCGTCGTAGCGGCCCAGTGATACGGGGCCGTCCTTACGCGTCGGATCCATGGAACGCGGGCGCTCAGCATTCCAGGCATTGAATGTCGGTGAGTCCGTGTTGTAGGGCACGTTCGGCAGGTCGCGTCCTTCCTGGTAGCGGTTGTGCTCCCACACCTGCTGCTTCGCACCGACCCAGGCTTTGACCTCCTCCGGCGAGCGTTTTTCGAGTTCTTCGACCACGCCTTCCAGTGCGCCGGCTTTGCCGCTGTTCAAAAACGCGAGTTCCTCCGGGGTGAGCAGGGCGAGTTTGGCCGCGACGCTCTCCGGCAATTCAATGGCTTCTTCGCCCTCATCACGCGGGTCGACCGTATCGAAGGGATAAGCCGCATCACCCACGACATGCTCCGGCGTATCGGGAACTTCGCTCGCGATCGCGCCCAGCGCTGTCGCACCCATTGCAGCGATGATCAGGACATTACGAAGTTTCAAAGTCATCACGCTTCTCCAAAGTGGCTGCGGGCGCACGTTATCGTTGTCCATGATCAAGAGCCAGGGGATGAATGTAGTCCGGTGCGAGCCCCGCTTTACGCACAGCGATGCCAACGAGGCAGGCATTGAGCAGGGCATTGGCATTGCTTATCGACAATTCGGAGTAGTCCAGCATCGGTGCGAGGTCGGTAATTTCAAAGCCGACGACAGTTTTTGCGGCGCACACGTATCGAATCGTCGCGGCGACGTCACCAACGCTTAGGCCTTTCGACGTTGCTCGGCCGGCGGCAATCAATTCCGAAGGATCAATGACACTGACGTCGATGGAGACGAACCAGGTGTCCGGTCCTTTGTCGACTTCGCGCCGCACGCGCGTCATGACCGCATCGACGCCACGCTTCTGAACCTCCGCCATGGTGTGATAGCGCACCTTTTTGTCGCGCAGCCATTCTAGTGTTTCGATATCGACGGCAGGTCCGCGCAATCCGACTTGTACGACTTCGTTACCGTCCACAATGTTTTGATCGAGCAGCAGGAACAGCGCCTGGCGATCCGAAATCGTGTGATCACCGAATCGCTCGGCATCCGGATGGGCACTGAAATGCAACAACCCGAAGCTACCTGCACCGTGGGCGTCAGCGATGCCTTTAACGCCCGGGTAGAGCATCGATGTGTCACCGCCCACCAGCATCGGAATGGCGCCGGTGCCCGCGGCCTCGCCGACCATATCGGCGACATGCTCAATCGTGCGCTCGTTAGCGAGGGAGTCCGTATAAAGATTGCCGTAGTCGACGACCGACAAGACCTCGAGCGGGTTCAGCAGCGATTGCACATCCCGCGTCGCGATCGTGTTGAGGCCGCGCATCGCGTCCGGGCCTGCGCCTGAATCGCGTCGTCCGCTGCTCATATTCTGCGGTACGCCGATGATCGCAACATCGACATTGCCGGCGACCAGGTCTTCCGGCCAGATCGCGACATTGGCGCCGGCGAATGTCGGCACGCCGGATTTCGGATACAGATAGCGATGCACACTAAAGGGACCATCCGCTCGCTCGTCTTCACGCAAGGGCGCGGGCGTGGGCAAAGTACCGCGGTTGTATCGCTTGGAGGCCAGGTTAAGAGGCGCGGCGCCCATATCGCGCTCCGGGTCGTAAGCCATCCGATCAGACACCGACATCAGGTCATTAACAAGCTTACCGAGGCTCTCGGCGTCGCGGGTGGTCAGCTCGTGCAGCAGCTGACGTTCCGGAATGATCTCAAGTATCGCGCCCGAGGTAATGAACTGAGTTTGTTCGTCGTTGAGGACATCGACTTTGCCCTGCAGTTCGTCCGGAACCGACCATTCCGCATAGGCGCCGGGTGCAGCGGACAACAGGAATGCAAAAAGGAGAGACGTTTTTGTACTGCGCATCAGTGTGGCAACGGTCATTATTATTTTCTGCCTGATGTTTCGGTGTTGAGCATTAAGTCATATTCGGTGGCGTCGTGCCACAGGTGCGTTGCGCCCTTCAACAGGTCATAATGGTCGCGAAGGTGCCACCAACAAGTGCGCCGCTGGGGATAAACGAACGACATGTCTTTTTTCGCGGAGTTAAAGCGACGCAACGTTGTACGTGTGGGCCTGGCCTACATCGTAATCAGTTGGTTGCTGGCGCAGGTCGCCGAGTTTGCGTTCGAGAACTTCGGCGCGCCCGAGTGGGTGCTCAAGACCTTTGTCGTCTTTCTGCTGCTGGGACTGCCGCTGGTTCTGTTCTTTTCGTGGGCATTCGAGATTACACCGGAAGGCGTCAAGCGCGAGAAAGACGTCGATCGCAGCCAGTCCATAACGGCGCAGACCGGGCAGAAGCTCAACAGGATTACGTTCGCGGTAATGGCGTTGGCTCTCGGCTACTTTGCTATCGACAAATTCGTATTGAATGACGGGGCTGGCCCGCAGCCGGGCGCGGCGGCTACGGAGGGCCGCGCCGAACTGCAACGATCGATCGCGGTACTGCCCTTCGTGGATATGAGTCCTTCCAAGGACCAGGAATATTTCACAGACGGTCTCACCGAGAACCTTTTGAATGCGCTGGCGCAGATGAACGAGTTGAAGGTGGCGGGCCGCACCTCGTCATTTGCTTTCAAGAATCGCAATGAAGACCTGCGCAGCATCGGCGAGCAACTGCGCGTCGCACACGTCCTCGAAGGCAGCGTGCAGAAAAGCGGAGTGCAGATTCGTATTACTGCGCAGCTGATCAACGCGGCCGACGGCTATCACCTGTGGTCGCAAACCTACGACCGCACGCTGGAAGACATTTTCGCGGTGCAGGACGAAATCGCAAACGAAGTTGCCAAGGCCATGCGCGTCACGCTGCTCGGCCACAGCGCCGAAAACCAGCAGCCCGTCTCAGAGGACACGGGAAGCGCTTACAACGAGTATCTGAAAGGTCACCACGAAGCGAATCGCGGCAATCTGCAGGGCCACGAACTGGCGCTAGGGCATTTTCAACGCGCCCTGCAAGAGGATGCGAACCTGGCACTGGCCTGGGCCGGTTTGTCGGAGTCGCAGGCTTATATCACCGGTTTTTCGGACACGGATTTCGTCGCAGGCTTTGAAAAGGCCCGGACCAGTGCATTGCGGGCGCTGGAACTAAACCCCGATCTGCCGGAGGGGCTGGTTGCGCTCTCGGGCATCCAGCTGTCTTACGACTGGGACTGGGCTGCCGCCGAGGGCTCGCTGCAGCGGGCACTGGAACTGCGGCCGGGCGATACCAACATCCGCTTGAAGCTGGCGCAACTCAAAGACATACGCGGCAAGTCCGATGCATCGCTCGCTGATGTACAGCAAGTCGTTGCGCAAGACCCCCTGAATTGGGATGCGCAGAGAAGCCTGGCTTACGGCCTTGGGCGACGCGGGCAGTTTGACGAGGCGCTGCAGATTTACGATCGACTCGAGGACGTCGATGGGAGCCGCACAGGGATGTATTTTGGCCGCGGGTACTTGCGCTTGATGCAGGGCGACTACGCGAAGGCGCTGGACGAATTCGAAAAGGAGAAACACGATTTCCTCAAGCTGACGGGCGAAGCCATTGCTTATCATCACCTCGGACGGCGAGACGACGCTGTGGCCGCGTTGCAGAGCCTGGTCAGTACCACGGGTGAGTCGTCGTCGTTCCAGATTGCCGCGATCTACGCGCAGTGGGGTGATGCCGACAACGCGATGACGTGGCTGGAGCGTGGCTACGTTATCCGCGACCCGGGCCTGAGCTACCTGAACGGCAATTTTCTTTTCATTCCGCTTCGGGATGATCCCCGCTTCCAGGCTTTGTTACGCAAGATGAAGTTCAAAGACGATTAACCCCGGCCAATGGACATCTACACGATAACGATCGCGATCAGTGTCCTCGTCTATATCGCGATCGGCGGCTATGCCGGGCGCGGCATCAAACAGCTCGATGACTACTACGTTGCCGGCCGTCGTGCGCCGACGCTGATCATCGTCGGTACGCTGGTCGCCAGCCTGATGAGTTCCACGATGTTCCTCGGCGAAGCCGGCTTTGCGTACGCCGGCCAGGCAGGACCTTACGTCCTGTTCCCGCAAGCCGCCTGTGTGGGTTACGTCATCGGCGCCCTCTTTTTTGGCCGCTATCTCAGGCGCAGCCGTACGAGGACAGTCGCCGATTTCTTCGGCCAGCGATTCAACAGCTCACGGGTTCAGGCGACGGCCGGGTTCACGATTATTCTCGCCCTGGGTGGTTATCTCCTGGCCGTGACGCAGGGCGCCGGCATACTGCTATCGCAACTGTCGGATCTTTCCTACGCAGAAGCGCTCATCGTTGCGTGGTTGAGTTACACGCTGTTTACGATCTATTCCGGCTCACGTGGCGTCATTCTGACCGACACGCTGATGTTCCTGTTGTTCACGGTCGCGAGTTTCGGCGCGATGGTCTTCCTGCTGGATCACTACGGCGGCTGGCCCAGCATCATCGAAAGCCTGGTCGCGGTGGAAAACAAGACGGACCTGATGTCGTGGCATGGCATTGTCGGCGAAGGTACCGAGTGGCCGACGCCGATGGACTACCTGATCTGGGCACTGGTGATCGACTTCAGCTGGGCACTTGTCTATGCGGTCAGCCCCTGGCAATCCAGCCGCCACTTGATGGCGAAAAATGAGCATGTCGTTGTGCGTGCCGCGATTATTGCCTGCGTGGTTGTCGCGCTGTTGCAGGTCATGGTCTACGGCATGGGCGGCGCCATCAACCTCGGCAAGTCGGATATCGAGCCCTACGAAAGCGCGACGATCTGGGCATCGTTAAACATGCTGCCGGCGCTGCTCGGTGCACTGCTGCTGGCCGGCATCGTTGCGGCGATACTGTCATCGGCTTCGACCTTCCTGTCACTCGTCGGCTTCAGTGCGAGCAACGATATCGGCATCCACAAAAGTGACGATGAAAAGAAGACACTGCTCTTCAGTCGCGCGATGATGCTTGTCATCGGTACGCTCGTGCTCGCGGCAGCCTTCGTATTCCCGCCGGACATCTTCTGGCTGACGACCTTCATCGCTACGGTGTTTGCGTCCTCGTGGGGCCCGGTCGGTTTCATGAGCATCTGGAGCAATCGCATCACCGAAGCGGCTGCATTCTGGGGCATGATTTCAGGACTCGTGTTCAACGTTGTCCCGAAGTTTTTCGAGTTCATTGGCATGATCGATCTGCCGTCTTATTTGGATCCGGCAATCATCGGCGTGGTCGCGAGCCTCATCGTCACGATGGCGGTATCGCGTGTCACCAGCGTGAGCGAAGTAGAACAAACCTACCTGCATAAGTTGCACCAGACGCCTGTCGACGAAATCAGCGAGAAGAAGACCCGAACCACCTACCTTGCACCGGCCTTCCTGATCGCCAACGGGCTGATCATGCCGCTGGTGCTGATCCACTACTACATACGCCCCTACCAGTCGGCCACCGGGATGCTGGCGGCGGATGGTTCCCTGAACTGGCTTACGGGCGAAGTGATGCTGGCGCTGAGTTGGAGCGTCATATACGTGCCACTGGGTGTATTCGCGATCCGGGTTATTCGGAAGGCTTATTCTCCACGGACGTAGCCTTTTCTGGATGCCGGTGATTGCTCATTCGGCAAGCTTTTGTATATTATGCAATCACCGAATACCGAGAATAACTGGCTGAATCATGAGCAACGACGCTATCCCCACAGGGAACTACACGCCGCAGACGCAAACCTCGCCGATGCTCGATCCGGCCAATGGCTTGCTGTTTTTTGAGCTGAGCCACGAATGGGGGCACCACACACCCATTTACCCCGGCTTCGCCGACACGCTCATCTATCGTTCGGTGAACTTCGCGGCTCACGGCGTCATGTCGCAGCGCGTCAAGCTGACGATGCACAACTCGACGCATGTCAATGCGCCATTGCATTTGATCCCGGGTGCCGCTGGTGTTGGGCAAATTCCAGTAGAGCGCTTTTTTGGCAATGGCCCGGTGCTGAATATCCGAAAGGAGCGGTGGGAACTGATCACTGCAGCCGATCTCGCTCCCTTCGATGCAGACGTCGGCGCAGGCGATATCGTAATCATCAACACCGGATGGCATCGCCGTTACTCGGATTCACAGGACTATTTTGGCGATGCGCCCGGATTGTCTACCGATGCGGCCGAGTGGCTGGTGAGCAAGGAGATTCGCTTGCTCGGCATCGATACGCCGAATGTCGATCATCCGCTGGCCAGTGCGCTGGCCAAACATCGCAAAGGTCCGCTAATGCCGCGCCTGAAAGAGAAGTACCAACGCGAAACCGGGCGTGACCCTGATGCGCAGTTTCCGTATTTCTGTCCGGCGCACAAAACGCTGTTGTCCGCCGGAATTCCGACCATCGAAAACGTGGGTGGGGCTCTGGATGAAGTGACCGGCGTGCGCAGCACCTTTCAGGCGTTTCCCTGGAAGTGGTTCGAGGGAGATGCCTGCATCGTGCGCTTGATGGCAATTCAGGATCCTTCATCGTCCTACGCGGTAAACGAGCAACACAGCAAAGAGCCAACACCATGAATCCAAACAGGCAAATGACATGCTAAGCAAAGAGCCCGATCCGGAAATCTTCGACCTGAGTCACCCGTGGGGACATGGCATGCCGCAGTGGCCATCGTCGGCCGGTGTCAACATCAATACCGTGCACTGGCATGCCATGAATGGCCAGCAGGTATTGGAGTTCGACGGCATCATGCATCGCGGCACGCATATGGACGCGCCGATACATGTGCTGGAAAACACGCCCTATCTCGGTGACTACGAGTCGTGGCGATTTTTTGGTACCGGAGTTGCCGTCTCAATTCCTAAAGGCAAATGGGGTGTCATCACTGCGGAGGACCTCGAGAACGCGACGCCTCGAATCGAGCCCGGTGACATCGTCATGATCAACACCGGCAGTCACCACAACTGGGGCGACAACGATGACTACTTCGCCTATTCGCCCGGGCTCTATACCGAAGCCGCCGTTTGGCTTGCGGAGCGCGGCGTGAAACTGGTCGGTATCGACGTTCAGGCGCTGGACCACCCACTGGGTACCAAACTGGTTGAGCACGGCCCAGGGCCATCCCACCCCTACCTGATCGACGAGTACCGTGAGTGGAGTGGCGGCCGTGAAGTTGCCGACGATTTTCCTTATTGGGAGCCGTCGCACAAAGTACTGATGACGCATGGTATTCCCGGCATAGAGAACATCGGTGGACGCCTGGACGAAGTGACCGGTAAGCGCTGCACTTTCGCGTGTTTCCCATGGCGCTGGCCGCAGGGCGACGGATGTACGCTGCGGGTCGTCGCGCTCGTCGATTCCGGCAAGGGCTTTCGCATAGAGTCCGGCAAAGTCGCCGTTGGAGGTTCACAGTGATCTCGGCCGCATTGCAGGACCCTGATTCATTATTCGACGTCAGCGGAAAAACGGTCCTGATCACCGGCGGCTCCGGCGCTTTCGGGCGTGCAGTCGCTATCGCCCTGTCACAAAAAGGCGCCAACGTCGCCATTGCCGGTGGCACGAAGTCTGACCTGGAGGAAGTCGCTGAAGAGATTCGCAGCCTGGGGCGCGAGCCACTCGTCCTCAATCATCGTCCCGACAGTCTCGAGGACGCCAGGATGATGCGAGACAAAACCATCGTGCGCTTTGGTGCCGTAGATTTGTTGGTGATTGCGTCCGGCTACAACAAGGCCGGCTTCATTCATGAGATGGATTACGCTGACTGGCAGGCCGTCATGGATGCCAATGTGCGTGGCAACTGGTTCATGGCCAAGGCCGTGGGTAGCTACTGGATCAAGAAGGAGATCAAGGGGAAGCTGTTGATGGTGTCCTCTGTACGCGGGCGCCACGGCAACATCTCCGGCTATACCGCGTATTGCACATCAAAGGGCGCTGTCGATTCTTTGACACGCGTGCTGGCCACCGAGTGGGCACAATACGGCATTACAGTGAACACCATTGCGCCAACCATATTCCGTTCCAAACTGACCGCCTGGACGTACAGCGACGATGAACTTGGCCAGGCGACCCGGAAGCGCTCAATGTCGCGTATTCCGCTGGGACGACTCGGTGAACCCGAGGACTTCGTGGGTATGGCCATTTACCTGCTGTCTCCCGCGTCTTCTTTTTGCACGGGCCAGGTGATGTATATCGATGGCGGTTTCACCGCTGGATGAGTACAGCAAGCGACACGCCTCGTAGCTTCAGCAATATTGCAGTCATCGGTGCCGGGGCGATGGGCCACAGCATCGCCTACCTGTTCGCCGCCGCCGGGCGCGATGTTCGCCTGCACGACAAGGACGAGGGTGTGCTTGCGCACGCCCTTCAGGGTGTTCGCGATATTTGCGCGCTGCTGGATACGCCGGTCAATATTGCAGACCGCATTCATGCCACCACGAGTCTCGGCGACGCCGTGTCCTCTGCCGACCTGGCCATCGAAGCCGCCACGGAAACACTGGACGTCAAGCAAAGTATTTTCGAAAGCATCGAAGCACACGCACCACAGCACTGCTTATTCGCCAGCAATACGTCCGGCATACCGATACGAAAGATCGCTGGCGCATTGCAGCGGCCCGGACGCTTGCTCGGTACGCACTTCTGGAATCCACCGCATGCGGTTCGTCTTGTTGAAGTCGTGCAGACGTCCATGAGCCGACTGGCTGACGTCGAGGCAGTGATCGACACGCTGCACAATATCGGCATGGTCCCCGTACACGTTCGCCATGACATTCCGGGTTGCATTGGCAATCGCCTGCAACACGCATTGAAAAGAGAAGCCATTGCCCTGGTTGCCGCCGGTGTGTGCGACGCCGAAACGATAGACACCGTCTGCAAGTTCGGCTTCGGCTCGCGCCTTGCGGTCCTCGGGCCACTGGAACAGTCGGACCTTGTTGGTCTGGACCTGACCGAAAAGATCCTGGCCAACATACTCCCTGACCTCGACACGACTGCTGAAGTACCGGAGTACTTACGGGCCTTGATTGCAGAAGGTCATCTGGGCATGAAAACCGGGCGGGGCTTTCGCTGCTGGACGCCAGAAACCGCAGCCGCCGTGAAGAAACGCGTGCAGGAGCACCTGCTGGCAACTGTCAGGGAGCGAACGCCCGATGCGAGTTAGGACGTTCATCGCCGTAATCACGTTGCTGCTGTCGGGCGCCGCCCTTTCCGACACTTTGAATTTTGCCTCACCCGCTGCGCCGCGTGCGTCCATGCATCGAGAGGTATTCGAGCCCTGGCTGGAAAAGATCATTGCTGAGTCTGAAGGCACCTTGAATATTCGTACCTTCTACTCGTCACCGCTCGGCAACTATCGCAACATGTATGACCGCGTGACCGACGGCGTTGTCGACATGGCATTTACATCGCTCGCGCCGATAGGCGGCAAGTTCATGCAGACTGATGTCGCCTCCCTCCCCTTTGAGATCGAAACCGCCGAAGAGGGCTCCATTGCACTGTGGCGGCTGTACGAACGGGGCGTTATCAGCAGCGAATTCAAAGACATCAAGCTGCTGGCGATCTTCATGTTTCCGAATTCTGCTTTGCATACCAGTGAACGGCAGATTCTGACGATGGACGATTTCAGCGGTATCAAACTGCGCACAGCAGGAAAGTTGCAGAGTGACACCGTAGTTTTGCTGGGCGCCTCACCCGTCACAGCAGCCGCTGGTGACATCTATCAGGGTCTCAACCGGGGCGTCTTTGATGGCGCTGTGATTCCGTGGACGGGCGTAGCGCCGTTCAAGCTCGATGAGGTCACCCGTTTTCATCTGAATGCACCACTGGGTTCGTCGACGGCAATGATTTTTATGAATCGCGACAGTTTCGAGAAACTACCGAAAGCCGCGCAACAGGCCATAGAAAACAACTCAGGGCTATCACTCACGCAATGGGCCGGCACGCACAGCGATACCGATGCACAAAGAATTCGCGAGCGGGTTGGCAAACAGGACAATCAGACGATTGCAGACATAGCCCCGGCAGAAGCCCTGCGCTGGAAGGCACGTTTGCAACCCATCATCGATGAATGGGTTGCCAGCACGCCCAATGGCGAAAGCGTGCTGGCTGAGTTTCGTAAGGAAATCGAGATTCTCCGAGGCGCCGGGGAATGACCCACGCCATCGACAAGCTTGAGCAATTCGCGACCGGCGTCAGCGGCAAGATTGCCAGTGTCGGCGTACTGGTCATGCTGTTTATCGCGATTCTTACCGTTGTTGATATTGCACTGCGTTGGCTGGCCAATGCATCGGTACCCGGCGTCAATGAAATTATTCAATTGAGTATGGCGGTGGCGATCACCGCCACCTTCCCGGCCGGTGTGACGACGCGCGTCAACCTCACTATCGATATTCTTGAAAGAAATGTTTCGCAACAAACACGCTTGACTTGCACTGCGGTGGGCAGCGCTTTTCTGCTGCTGTTGTTCGTGTTGCTAACGTGGCGAGTCGGCATGCATGCCATCAACTTGCATGAGCGCAATGCCATCTCGTTGTTTCTGGAAATTCCAGAGGCTCCGTTCATGCTGGGGGTCACTGTGATGCTGGCGCTGGCGACGTTGGCCCAGGTGATCGTTTTCCTAAAGGATCTGAAAGAGGCTGCCGGTGATACCGCGACTGACCGGCAGCTGGTGGTCTACTTTGTCCTCTCAATAGTCGTCACCTGCGCCCTGGTATTCGGACTGGGACGAATGGCGGAATCCTTCGTGCCCACAGCGCTTGATCACGCCGGCCTGTGGGTCGGCGTTTTGTTTATCGCGTTGTGGTTATTGGCGCTGGCGTTTGTTCCTGTGGCCGCGGCAACCGGTTTGACCGGTGTACTTGGCACCGCGGTTTTTCTGGGCAACAGCCCTTCGCTCAGCGTATTGGGCAGCGAAGCGGCCGACTATCTCAGCAACATACAGTTGGCGGTGTTGCCGTTCTTTCTGATGATGGGCGGGTTCGCGGCAGCGGCAGGCTTATCCTCCGATATCTACAAACTTGCACACACGGTGTTGGGCCGGTTTCGCGGCGGTCTGGCGATGGCCACGATCGGCGGTTGTGCGGGCTTCGGAGCGTTGACTGGCTCATCGATCGCAACAGCGGCTACGATCGGGCAGGTCGCTTTGCCCGAAATGCGCTCACGCGGCTACGCCCCCGGGTTTGCGGCAGGCTGTGTAGCCGCCGGTGGCACACTGGGGCAACTGGTGCCGCCTTCGACGGCAATTATTCTCTATGCGATCCTGACCGAAGAATCGATCGGACAACTTTTTGTCGCGGCGATGATCCCCGCGTTCATTGCGGTGATCGGCTACCTCATCACGATCAGGATCGTTGTTGGTTTAAACCCGCAAGCCGCGCCAAGATCTGAAGACAAGTCATCATCCGCTGAACTCTTCAAGGCTGTCAAAGGCGCCGCGGGAGTACTCGTGTTATTCACCGTAGTCATTGGCGGCTTGTATGGCGGTGTCTTTACCGCAACCGAATCCGCCGCCGTTGGCGCCGGCGGTGCGTTCCTGTTTGCCCTGTTCCGCGGCAAACTAAAAGGCAAGGCGTTCTGGGACGTCATGGCCAGTACCACTGCGATGACCGCCATGATTTTCCTGCTCATCATCGGCGCGGTGAATTTTTCCTTCTTTGTGGCCATCAGCGGGCTGCCGGAACTGGTCACAAATTTCGTGCAGGGACTGGATATCGTCCCGTTGTTAATCATCGCCGTGTTCCTGGCGCTTTATCTTCTGCTCGGCTCGGTCATGGACCCGTTCCCGATCATGGTCATTACGGTACCCATCATCGCACCTGTCATCGCCGACATGGGTTACAGCCTCGTGTGGTGGGGCATCGTCATGGTCGTGGTCGTCGAAACCGGAATGATCACGCCACCGTTTGGCATCAATATCTTTGTCCTGAAAAGAATCGCGGGCGGTGATGTCCCTATGCCAGCCATCTTCAGGGGCGTGTTGCCCTTTGTGGCGGCGGATATCGTCAAGCTGATTCTGCTGGTCCTGTTCCCCGCGCTCGTGCTCTGGCTGCCGTCGACAATGTAGCGGTTTTGGAGAGACTGAATTGCAGAACGGTTATACACAGATAGGTAACGGCGCTCGGTGCGTCATGGTGCTGCACGGGTGGTTTGGCGACAGCCAGATATTCAGCGGCATTTTTCCGTACTTAAATTCCGAGGAATATTCCTATGTGTTCATGGACTACCGCGGCTACGGAAAATCCATGCACAGGAAAGGCGACTACACGATGGCGGAAATCTCGGCTGACGTCGTCGCGCTGGCAGACAGCCTGGGCTGGCAGCAGTTTCACCTGGTCGGCCATTCGATGGGTGGTATGGCTATTCAGCGCGTGGCAGTCGACGCGCGTGACCGAATTTTATCCTGTACTGCGGTCACGCCTGTACCCGCCTGCGGTTTGCCTTTTGGCGAAGAAGAGTGGGGTTTGTTCATGGGCGCGGCGGGTAGCGACGAAATGCGTGCCATGATTGCCAACCACTCTGTCAGCAATCGCCTCCCGGCGACGTGGACCGCGGCAACCGTAAAACACTCCAGGGACACCAGTCTCGAAGAGGCTTACGCGGCCTATGCCAGGGCGTTTATCAAAACGGATTTTGCAGAACACGTAAAGGGGCTGACGGTGCCTGTCCACGTCATGATCGGTGAACACGACCCGAACCTTAACCTCGAGTTCATGACGCAGACGTTTATGCAGTGGTATCCCAATGCCAGTTTGGAGGTCCTGCCAAACTCCGGTCACTATCCAATGCAGGAGATCCCGCTGTTTTTTGTTTCACAATTAGAAAAGTACCTGTGCTCAGTTACGAGCCGTTGAGCTCCGGGAGTTCAGCAAAGCTTGTGACGTCACCGGATTCATTGGGATCCACGACATTGCCATACGCGATTGACAGACGTTTGGCCGCTTTCTTCAATTCCGTTGCCGGTTTGCCGCTCCACGAAACATCGATGTTGCCGTGTTGCCCGATTAAGGTCAGCACGACCTGCACCCGGTCGTCCGCGTCCATGGCCGGCACGCCCAGTGCGTCAAGGCCGGGAGTGTAGTCGCCTTGAACACGACCCATGCCACGGCTACGAATATCATCCAGAATTTCTTTGAAAGCATTGAAAGAAATGTTTTTGTGCTGCGACTTACTGGTGCCGCGCTGGCTGCGTCGCAGTTCCTGATCAAAAAGTTTTTTCGCCTCTTTCACGCCGCGATAGGCAAGAAACACGCGGCCGGAAACAGAGTAGACAGGGGAGAGCGTCGAACCAATCCGACCGACCAGGGAGATAGCTTGCGTGGATTCCTTTTGATCGATAATGACCGGCCCATTGGATCCCCAAACGAGTATGACCACCGTGCAGTCGGTTGTGTCACTGAGACGCCGGGCCTCTTCGCGAGCGATCTCGATGTAGGGGATGCGCGCCATGGCCAGGGCACCCAGCCGCACGCACGCCGGGCCGAGATCGTATTTTTGACGGGAGTTCTGCACAACCAGACCCGAGTTAACGAGGCTGACCAAATAGCGTCGCACGTTGCCCGGGTCCTGACCCAGCTTGCGCGAAAGTTCTGTAAGGCTCGTCGCTTTCGAAAACTGCGCCAGCGTGAACAGTACGCGTGCCCCGATCTCAACCGACTGAATGCTCAAGCGACTGGTCGAGTTCTTGCTGCCGGTCTTGGTGTCTGCCATTTACGAGCGCCTCAATCGGAATATCAACGGTGATGAAAATTGTCTTTGGATAATGCGCATAACTTTGTATATTGTGCAATCCTAAAACTCAACCAGTTTTACGAATGAAAATAACAGTGACACGTGCAGAAGACGCCAGTGCCTATGACGCGCCCGGGCATTTCAAGATGATCGCCCAGGCATTGCAGGGCGGTAAAACAACGCCCGCGAAGTTCGCCTCCGTTGGCCTCTCTACCTTTGAGCCGGGCGGCGGCGCCGAAATGAGCGCGTCAAAAATCGAGCGGATATACGTCGTCATCAATGGTCGCATCACGGTCCGAACGGACGATCAGGAAATCGTACTTGGCGCTTTCGACAGTTGCCATATCCCGGCAGGGGTGGTGCGTGCCGTTTTGAACGACAGCGCAGAACAGGCCGTGATGTTAGTCGTCATGCCGCCGGCAGTTAAGTGAACTTCGGGATCACGAATCTTGTAACGCTCAGCCTCATGCTGATCGCGCTGGGCATCGGTCTTGGTCTCACGCTGCAGGACTTTGGCAGGATTGCCAGCAATCCGCGCGGCGTCTTCGCCGGGCTTGCCGGGCAACTGGTGCTGCTCCCGGTCGTGGCTGCCGCAATCGCACTTCTGGCACCGACGCCTGCCTTGGCTGCCGGGCTGATTCTGGTCGGTGTCTGTCCGGGCGGCTCGTCATCCAACTATTTCACTTACCTTGCGCGCGGTGACGTTGCACTTTCCGTTTCACTCACGGCCATCAGCGCTACTCTGGCGATCATCTTTGTGCCTTTCGTTTTTAATCTCTCGTCATGGCTGGTGCTGGGGGAGGGCATACACGTTTCACTGCCCCTGGCGAAGACGATGCGTGACATCGCCGTCATCATGCTCATGCCTGTGGCGGTCGGCATGGTCATTCGTAGAGCCAACCTGGCGTTCGCCGAGAAATGGAAAGGCCGGGTGTCGACAGCGGCATTCCTGCTCCTGACGGCTCTGACCCCTGTGCTGATATCCCGATTCTTCAGCGGACTGCTGCCTATCCTGCTGCCGTCTGTTGCGCTGGTTACCGGACTGCTCATTTGCACGATTGCGGGCGGCTTGCTGATTGCACGCCTGGTGCGAGTTTCAGTGCCGCAGACCCGGACGCTTGCTATCGAGATAGGTGTACAGAATATTGCGCTGGCGATTTACCTGTCACTCACTTACATGGGTAGCGCAGAGTTCGTGATTATTCCCGTCGCCTACCTGATCATGATGTACGTCGTCGTACCGGGTTACATCTGGGTGGTTCGGAGACAATGAAAAACAGACTGCTATTCGTGATAACTGCGTTGCTCGTTCAGCCTGTGTGGGCGGACGCGGACGAGACCGCGTCCACCGAAGATATCTGGAACTTCGAGCGCGTCGGCACCGCTGTGACCGCTGATGGCAAGGTCGATCTTGGCGCCTACGCGAAACTCGGGCCGTGGCCCAATCCGGACGGCAACATCATTTATTCCGGCTGCTACGACCCGTCCACACTGACTCCGGACATTGCAGGCTCTGACCGATGTTTTGCCACGGTCGACCTATCGGACCCGCGTAAACCCGTCCGTCTCGCAACCGTGTACACCTACGACCGGCTGAACTCACCGTCGCCCCCTCGCGGTCATATCGCCTGGTCCGACAAGTATCCGTTTCCGAACCTGCCCGTTCGATCACCCTGCAAAGTCGATTGGGACGACCCGCAAATCGCCGCCGGCACGAAAGCGCCGGCATGCTGGGATCCGGGCTGGAACACACACAGCCACTATGTACAAAAGGGCCCGGGCAATATTGTCGCCGTGAATCAGGAACATTACCGCGCAGGCAGCAAAGTCCAGGAAGGTAATCACGGCGTCAAATTCTACGACGTGTCCGACCCGGCCAATCCGAAATTCCTGTCCTACTGGGCGGCGCCAGTATCACCGCCGGATCCCGTGACCCACCATTACCCCGACAATCACGGCGTGCATCACTTCAACTTCGTCGGCAACAATCTGTATGTCGGCTCAGAGTACGAAGGGTTCATCGGAAAAATTTTCGTGATGCTGGATGTCAGCGATCCGGGCAAGCCTGTCGAGACCGGCAAGTGGTGGATCCCGGGTCAGAAGACACCGGAAGAAGACAGCATTCGCGATTGGCAGCAGCAACCCATATTTATCTTCCCGGTCGTGAAAACCGCGAACGACAAATGGACCAAGCATGTTGGTATGCACTACGTGGTGGCCACCGAAACCCGCGCCTATCTTTCCTACCATCAGGCCGGCCTGGTCATACTGGACATCACTGACAAGACGAAACCGAAATTCATTTCGCGCATGGACTACATGATTCCGGGCGCCGATCCCAGCAACCCGGACATTGATGCCTGCATACAGGCCGCCGGTGGCGTGCCGGCTGCCTGCGGCAACTCGCATTCGGCAAAACTCATTCCCGGACGCGACAATCTGCTGATCATGTCCGATGAGTACTTCACCTGTCCTTACGGACACGTGCGCATGTTCGACATCAGCGATGAGAAAAACCCGAAAATAACTTCGCACTTCATGACCGACCTGAACTTGGCTTGTGATGCGGACAATCCGCAGCAACCTGCGGATCCGTCGCAATATCGAATAGTGGTCACTTCTGAGCCCCTCGTGATTGGCGCTTCGTCTCACCTCGGCAATGCATGGGGACCGGATCTGTATTTTATGGCGTGGTATGGCGCAGGCCTGCGGGCGATCGATATCTCAGACCCGACCGACCTGAAAGAGGTGGGCTACTATCGCTACGGCATCGACAAAGACTTTGGCATCGACAAATCCGGCTATGCCGGCTCACACACCTACGACGTCATTATTGGCGATGACGGCTTGCTGTACGTGCCGGACGCATCGTCCGGCCTGCGCGTCCTGAAATACACGGGCCCGGGACAACCCGAGTGAAGAAACCAAGGAATCCTGCATGAGAATAATTTCGTATCGAGCTAATGGCAGGCCCGGCCTGGGCGTAATGGTCAGTGATACAGAGTTTGTGGAGCTGTCAAAAGTTGCTCCGGAACTGCCGAACAAACTGGTGGATATCATAGCCACGCCGGACGGACTTTCCCGAGTTGCAAAAGCGGTTGCAGGACAGGCAGCGACTGCGTCCTTTGATGACGTGCAGCTGGATCCGGTCATCCCGGAGCCGCATTCGATCTGGGCCCTGGCATTGAACTTTCATTCGCACATTGCAGAGACAGGGCTGACGACCTCGAAAGACTTCCCGCATGTATTCCTGCGCGTTGCCGCTGCACACGTCGGTCATCTGCAGCCCTTGCTCGCGCCGCCACCGGAGATCGATCGTGCTTTCGACTATGAAGGCGAACTGGCAGTGATTATTGGCCGCGGCGGACGACACATACCCAAGAACAAAGCCCTCGAACACGTGGCTGGCTACTCAATTTATAACGAAGGCTCCGTGCGCAACTTTCAAAAACACAATCGACAATTTGGTGTTGGCAAAAACTTTGAGGCCTCCGGCAGTTTTGGTCCCTGGCTTATGACGCCGGACGAGTTTGGCGATCCCTACGAAAAGGTTTTGCGAACAACAATCAATGGTGTTGTGCGTCAGGAGGTGCAATTGAATGATCTGATATTCAATATTGAGGATCTGATCGTGTATCTTTCAACGGGTTATTCTCTGCGCGCCGGCGATGTGATCGTGATGGGCACACCGGGGGCATTGCCGCCGCAGCCGGGCGACACCGAAGGTGCGATTGAAAATCAATGCGGGCCCATCAAGTATGCGGGTATGGTGCATATGAAACCGGGCGACAGTGTTACGGTTTCGATCGATGGCCTGGGTGAACTGACGAATCCGGTCGAGGCTGATGCTCCTCTGGAATACCGACCTGAGTGGTAAGCACCATTTTCAAGGGAATCCTTCGATGAATCGCATAGCCACTGCAGTCACCGCGCTCCTGTTTTGCATGGTTTTGCCATTAGAGATAGCCAGCGCACATCACAGCTTTGCTGCGAACTTCGACCTGAGCCAGACCGTCGAAATCGAAGGCACTATTCAGGCGGTCACTTGGAAAAACCCGCACGTGAAGATGTCGGTGCTCACGACGTCCGGACAAGTCTGGGATATCGAGAGCCACTCGCTCAGCAACCTGCATCGCATGCAGGTCAATCGTGAAGTGCTGGTCGTTGGCGATGCGGTGAAAATCGCAGGGCCGCCGGCGCAACGCCGCGAAAACGCCATGTTCATGTTTCACATGCTGCTCCCCGATGGCAGGGAAGTGATATTTCAACAGGGTGCGGAACCGCATTTCGCAAAAGACATCGTTGGCACTTCCGACTACCTGCGCGGCGCCGTGCTGGACGTCGATCCGAGTGATCGCCCCGACTCGATATTTGCTGTCTGGACCACCGACTACGGCAATCCCGGCAGCTGGCCTTTGTTCCCGTTTACCAGCAAGAATCACCCGTTTACTGAAGCCGCCAAAGAAACAATGGCCGGCATCGACCTCGATCGTGACGATCCGCTGGCCAATTGCGCGCCGAAGGGCATGCCGTCCGCCATGGCCCAGCCCTACCCGATCCAGCTCATCGATGCCGGCGAGAAAATTCTGCTGAAGATCGAGGAATATGACGCCGTGCGCGAGATTCATATGAGTGCAGTGCACGATGATACCGACGCAACGCCAGGACACCTCGGCTACTCCAGCGGACGCTGGGACGGTGACACACTGCTGGTAACGACGAGCAAGATTAACTACGCCTATCTCGATGTCCTGTCGCTGCCGAAACCGATTCCGCAGAGCCCCGACGTTCACGTCGTCGAGACATTCAAGCTGCGCGACGGCGGCGGCCACCTCGATTACACGATGGTCGTTACCGATCCTGCGACACTGACTTCGCCCATGACCTTCGCGAAGTACTGGCAGTTCCGTCCGGATGCACGCATCGAGCTTTTCGATTGCGAATCTGAATAAAACCACTGCAATGGCAGTTCGAGATCGCAATCCGAACTCTCTCTGGGCGATTGTGCTTGCGGCCGGTACCGCATCACGTTTCGGGCGGCCCAAATTACTCGAGTTGTATCGCGGCGAGTCATTGATCAGCCGCGCACTGCACGCCGCTCGCCATGTTGCGAAAGGACGCGTTGTACTGGTGACCGGTCACAACAACAGCGCGGTCGAGTCGGAGGCATCCGGGTTGTTTGACGAAGCGGTATACAACCCGTCGTTTGCTGATGGCCTCGGCAGCAGCATTGCCGCGGGCGTTCGCCATTGCAGCGCGCGCGCCGACGCCGTACTGCTGGTGTTAGCGGACCAACCGCTAATCGACGGACCTTACTTGCAAAAGCTAGTCGACAAGTGGTGTTCCTCGGACGCCGATATCATCATGTCCGAGTACAACGCCACAATGGGCCCGCCCGCCATTTTCTCGAAGTCGACGCTCGAGTCTCTGGCCGGCTTATCCGGAGACGAGGGAGCGCGACAAATCGTGAACTCCGGCAAGTACAGCGTGGTCACATTGGGTGAGCACATCGAAAATCCGGATATCGACAAACCCGAGGACCTGCAATGACGAGCGCAACTCACGGTGCATTGCCATTTGATGGCACGGTGGTCGCACCGGTGCGCGCGCTGCTCGCTGCGCCGGAGGATGCGGTGCTCGCGATCATCTCCGCGATCGAGGGGCCGTCGTATCGCCCACTCGGTGCAATGATGACAGTGCTGGGCAATAAGGACCGCGTGGGCTCGCTGTCGTCCGGCTGCATCGAAGCCGACATCGCGTTACAAGCGTGCGCCGCGCGCGAGGCCAACGCACCGCGCCGGATTGTGTACGGTCAGGGTTCGCCTTTCATCGATATTCAGTTGCCCTGCGGTGGTGGCCTGGAGATCGTGTTGCTGCCGCAGCCCGATCGGGCAGTGCTGCATGAATTACTGCAGAAACATGAATCCCGCGAACCGTGCACGTTGGTCGTCAATCTGGACGATGGCAGTATGTCGTTCGATGACTCCAAGCGCACGGTGCGACACGAAAACACCTTGAGCATCCGCATCGAACCCGAGATATTGTTTTACGTGTTTGGCAAGGGCCCCGAAGCGAGTACCTTCGCCGCGCTGGTCCAATCCGCGGGCTATCCGAACCTGCTGCTGTCACCGGACCGGGAGACGCTGGAAATTGGCGCGAACTCAGGTTGTGCAACACGGCACCTGACATCAGCGCAGTACCCTGCAGAACTCGCAACCGATGCCCGCACGGCGGTGACGCTGTTCTTCCACGATCATGACTGGGAGCCGCCGATACTCGCGGAAGCATTGAAGACATCCGCTTTCTATATCGGCGCACAGGGCAGCCGCAAAGCCGCCGAGCAACGGGTTGCCACGCTGCGCGAGTTGGGCGTCGACCTCGGTTTGATGAATAAACTGCGTGGCCCGGTAGGCCTGGTTCCGTCGGCAAAAGATCCGCGCACTTTGGCTGTTTCCGTACTGGCTGAAGTTCTCTCTGTGGCCATGCTGGGTAACGCGAATTAAGTTCGCCTCGTCGCCGATAAAGAACGGTTCATCGAATTTCTCGAAACCTTTCGTCCCGTTAGTGCATCTAGGACCTTAATAACCAGAAAACGGGAGCGCCGTGCCACATGTTGTCATTCACGATAAACAATCTAACCACGACTTTCGACGGCGACGAGACGACGCCCCTGCTCTGGGTGCTGCGCGACCACTTCAACATGACGGGCACGAAATTTGGCTGCGGCATTGGACAATGTGGCGCGTGTACCGTGCACATCAACGGCGTCGCGCAACGCTCCTGCGTGGTGCCGATCGCGGCGGTCGCGGATGCGGCGATTACCACTATCGAAGGCCTCGCCACTAAAGATGACCATCTCCATCCCGTGCAACAGGCATGGCTGGAGCACGACGTGCCGCAATGCGGTTTTTGTCAGGCCGGCCAGATCATGGCGACAGTCGATTTCCTGAAAAAGTTTCCGCAGCCGAGCGACGAGGAGATCGACAACAACATCACTAACATTTGCCGCTGCGGTACCTACGCAAGAATTCGCAAGGCGATTCATCGTGCGGCAGAACTAAGCGCCGCGGGTGATCGCAAATGAGCGCGGTGATGAGCGGTATGAACCGTCGTCAATTCCTGGTCGCCGGCGTTAGCGTAGGTGGTGGTCTGTTCCTGGGCCTACCGACTGTCGGTGCGGCCAGCGATAGCGGCAAACGTATGATCGGGTTCTTCGTCCAGATCGAACCTGACGGTCGCGTCATCATTGGCAGCAATCAACCGGAAATCGGGCAGGGCACACGAACGGCCCTGCCGATGATGGTTGCCGAAGAACTCGATGTCGATTGGTCGATGGTCAGCATACGATCGATGCCGCTTGGCATCGTGAAAACGGACGACGGTTTTACGTGGAAATACGGCCCGCAAGGCGCCGGTGGCAGCGATGGTGTTACCAGCAACTGGGAGTACATGCGACAGGTTGGTGCGACAGCGCGCGGTCAACTCGTCAGGGCGGCCGCTGCACGTCTCGGCGTAGCTGAAAGCGATTGCGATACGCGTCCGGGTTTCGTGGTGTGCGGCCGTCCGGGTAAGGCGATTGCTTATGGCGACCTGGTCGCCGAGGCTGCGTTGCTCGATCTTCCCGAAGAAAGTCCGCCACTCAAGGATATCAAGGACTACCGAATTGTCGGATCACGCGTGAAGACGGTTGACGCGAAGGGTATCGTGACGGGGACGGTCAAGTTCGGTATCGATACCGTGCAGCCCGATATGCGTTATGCAGTGATCGCGCGTGCGCCGGTGCTCAATGCAACAGTAAAAAGTTTCGACGCTACCGAAGCTCGCAAGGTGGCCGGCGTGCTGGATGTTGTCAGGATAGACGGGCCCGCAATGGGCGAGCCTTATGTAATTCTCGCGAGCGGTGTTGCAGTCGTTGCGACCTCGACCTGGGCGGCAATGCAAGGTCGTGCCGCGTTGACGATAGAGTGGAATGAAAGTCCCAGCGCAAACGACAGCAGCGACAGGTTCTGGGCGGAAAATATTGAGATGCTCAAAGGCGAGGGTCAGCGCGTCGTGGACGATGGCGACTTTGACACCGCCATGTCTACTGCCGCTAGGGTGCTGGTGCGCCAGTACGAGGTGCCGTTCGTCTCCCATTCCCCGCTCGAGCCGCAGAATTGCTACGCCTATGTGCAGGAAAACAGCTGTCACATCATCGCGCCGACACAAAGTCCGAGTGGTGCCTCGCGTGCCGTCAATACCGTGACTGGATTGCCGCGCGAGAATATTCGTGTTGACATGACACGTGTTGGCGGTGGTTTCGGTCGTCGACTCACGAACGACTACGTCGCTGAGGCGGCGATGATTTCCAAACAGACCGGTTGGCCGATCAAGTTGCAGTGGTCACGCGAAGACGATATCAGGAATGACTTCTATCGCCCGGCCGGAACGCACGAGATGCAGGTGGGGCTGGACGCGAATAACAGGGTCGTCGCCTGGACGCAGCGACTGGCGAGCGCCAGCAAGTACTATCGTCGGCCAAACATGCCGGACGAAGAGCTCTTCGGGGCGGAGCTTTACGACGATGATTTCCCACGACGCATCGTCGACAACATGCGCCTGGAGTATTTTCACAACCGCATCGGTCTGCCGCGCGGTTCCTGGCGTGCCCCGGCGCACACGGCCAATGCGTTTGTGATCCAGAGTTTCATCGACGAGATTGCGCACGAGACCGGGCAGGATCCGCTGCAGCTGCGCCTGGACCTGTACGGTGCGGAGCGTGAACTTGAGTACGGCAATCACGGCGGGCCGACGTTCAATCCGGGCAGGCTGTCGCGGCTGTTGAAGTTTGTCGCGGAAAAAATCGGCTACGGAAAAACTCTGCCAGCGGGACACGGCATTGGTCTCGCAGCGCATTTCACTTTCGGCGGTTACGCGGCGCACGCGATCGAGGTGAGTGTCAAAGACGGTGACCTGAAGATTGAGCGCGTCGTCGCCGCTATTGATTGTGGACTGGCTGTGCATCCAAACGGGGTGGAAGCGCAACTGGAAGGCGGCACCATCGACGGGCTGAGCACGGCGCTGGGGTTGGAGATAACCGTCAACAACGGCCAGGTTGAGCAATCCAATTTCGACAACTACCCAATAGCCAGAATCGCTGCGATACCCGCTCGGTTCGAGGCGCACATACTGCCGTACAACGACCAGCCTACCGGCGTCGGGGAAATTGGTTTGCCATCAGCGGCGCCCGCTTTAACGAACGCGATCTTCGCGGCGACCGGGAAAAGAATCCGCAAGCTTCCCATCGGCCAGCAGCTGCGAGCCTAGATTTTCAGCAACCTGATCAGATTCCCGCTGAGTATGGCGACCTTCTCAGCGTCGGTAAGAAACGCTGCGTCCGTCACGAGACTGATCGTGTCCGGCCATGTAAAGGGCATATCGGATCCATAAACGACCTGGCTTGCACCGGTTTCAGCAACCAGGTGTCGCAGGCCTTCCGTCGAAAACACCATGGTGTCAGTGATGATCTGGTCCTTCAGGTAGTCGCTCGGCGATTTCTTGTTGGCGCAGTTGGCGCCATTCCGGTCACAGGCCACTTCAGTGCGGCCGAGATAGGAAGGCAGGTAGCCACCGCCATGAGCGGCGACGATTTTCAGCCCGGGGAAGCGGTCAAGCGTGCCTTCGAGAATCATGCGCGTGAGGAAAACGGCGGTTTCCAGCGGGTTGCCGATCACATTGAGCAAGCCGCCTGCGCCATCCAGTGAGCCCGGCTTGATGAGATTGGTGGCGTTATCCGGATGCACAAACACAGGCACACCGAGCTCTTCGGCCTTCGCCCAGAACGGGTCGTACATCGCATCCGTGGGCACAACGCCCTGCACATGCCCACCGATCGAGGCGCCCTTGTGGCCAAGCTCGTTTACCGCGTATTCCAGTTGCGTTGCGGCAAGTTCCGGAAATTGTAGTGCCGGCGAGGACAGGGCGACGAAGCGCTCCGGATATTGCTGGCACCAATCCGCAAGACCCTGGTCGTGCAACTGAACGATCTTTGCAGCGCGATCGCGATCAGCGGCATACCACCAAAAGCGATTCACACTGAGGGCGGCGATATCAATGCCGCGAGTATCCATCTCATCGATGCGTTTGGGACTCAGCGCGAGGAAAGCACTGAGATCGGCACTCTCCATCGCCGTGCCCGCAATGATGGTCGCCACTTCCGGGAACAGGCAATGCGCGTGTATGTCGATGACTTTAACTCGCTTGCCCGCGACAAAGATTTCCTTGCGCGACTCTGCCAGCAGCTGCGCCGGGGATCCGGCGAGTGCCAGCCCTGCAGCCAGAGATCCGCTGCTACGCAGAAAGGTTCTTCGGTTAAACATGCATTTTCCCCAATCGCTCGGGCGTAAAAGGCAGTTGTCGAGGTCGCCTGCCCGTCGCGTGAAAAACGGCGTTCGCTATCGCGGCGGCCGTCGGTCCTTGCGCCGTCTCACCAACGCCAACGGATTTTTCCTCGGGCCGGTTGATCAGGAATACTTCCACTTCCGGAACTTCATCAAATCGCAATATCGGATAGGAGCTCCAGTCTCGTGACTCGCGTGAGCGTTTCGACAGTTGTACCTCTTCTTTGATCGTCCAGCTCGCCGACTGCACGATGCCGCCTTCAATTTGTGCCTTGATGCCGTCCGGATTGACGATCAATCCGGCGTCGCAGACTGCAGTGGCCTTGATTAATTCGATCGCTTGCGACTGATCGTTCACTCGCAGTTGCACTACGATGCCAATATAGCTTGAGAGGTTCTTGAACTGTGCGAATGCAAGACCCCAGCCGATGCCGGTGCCGGCCAACGGGCGCTCGTCCCAGTGCACTTCGCTCTTTAGCCGCTGCAAAACATCCAGTGCCCTCGCGTTCGCGAGGTGGCGCTCGCGGAATTCGAAGGGATCATCGGCGTTGCTGTCAGCCAGTTCATCCATATACGATTCGATGGCGAAGACATTGCCGTACGCGCCGAGGCCGCGAAGTGACGAGCCACGAATCGGAATGTCGGTCACGAAGTGCTTGTTGACCCGGACGTTGTCGATGTCATACAGCGGTACTGAGTTTCTGTCGCTGCCGCCCGTGGGCTGCGGAATGGAATACGGTGTCGGAACGGCAAGCGGGTCAGTCTTGTGCTGTGCGTAGATGAAGTGACCCGCACTTGCAGCGTCGCGTGGCCGACTCGCGTGCGGGCAACTCCACAGATCGTATTGCCAGTTCGATATTCGGCCACTCTCATCAAGGACCGCTTGCGTTTCGATATGCATCGCAGGCCCCAGCGGCTCCCAGAGAAACTCATCCGCACGCTCCCACTGAAGTCGCACGGCTTTGCCCGGTAGTTGCATCGCGAGCACTGCCGCATCGCAGGCGGCATCGTCCGCACCGTTATGCCCGTAGCACCCGGAGGCTTCCATGTGAACGCAGCGGATATTCTCAGGTGCCAATCCGAGCGTCACTGCGATGCCGGTTCTGAGCGGGTACATGCCCTGCGCATGGCTCCAGATCGTCAGTTTGTCATCGACAAACTGTGCGACCGCGGCCGATGGCGAAATGGAGGCGTGCGCATGATAGGGCCGTTGATAGCTGGCGCGATGCATTCGTGCAGCGGACTGCGGCATTTCCGCAGCGCCTTTCGCGACGATCTCCTCGGTTCTTGAGTCGGCGTTCTTCAACCATTCGTAGAGTTGATCATTCGCAGGCAAGTCCTCCGGCAATGACCAGCGAATCTTGCTGCGCAATGCCGCGGCGGCGGCTCTCGCCTGACCCTCGCGTTCGGCGATCACGCCAACAAACGTTCCGTCGCGAACGACCTTGAGGACGCCGGGTAGGCTGGCAACCGCATCTTCATCAAAACTCACCAGGGTTGCGCGCTCTGCCGGCGGTCGCAGCACGCGCGCGTGCACCATCCCCGGGATGCGAAGGTCCTGCACAAAACTGACCTCGCCGAAAACCTTCCCGGGAATATCAATACGCTGCACGGACTCACCGACGACATTCGACCGTACAGCCGCAGCCCTGCCCGATATTTTCGGCAGGTACTCGCGCGCCTTGGCCGCAGCGGCGCGCACCGCAGTGCCACTTTGCTCTATCGAAATGCTGCTGAAGGTATAGGACTCGTTCGGAGAAAAATCCGTATCCACACCAATCAAGCGAATATTCTCGAATGCGACACCAATCTCGTCGGCGGCGATTTGGGCAAGGGCGGTGCCGATACCTTGCCCCAGTTCCACTTTCCCCATCAGCAGTTCGACTGAACCGTCGCTGTGCAAAGTGATGCGATTGTCGAAGTTCTCGGACGTCAGCGGGTCGACGGACGGCTCACAGCCCGTGAGGGAAAAGTACACAACGACAGCGCCGGAGGCCTGCAGGAACTCACGCCGATTCACGCTCACGCGTCGTCTCCCTGCATCTCGCGCGCCGCACGTTCAACAGCGCGAATCATGCGTGGTTGCGCGCCGCAGCGACACAGGTGACCGGATAGAGCTGAACGAATCTCGTCACGCGATGGTGTTGGATTTACTTCGAGCAGCGCCGCCGCGGTGGTGATGATGCCGCTCGCACAATAGCCGCACTGCATGGCCTGCTCGGCAATAAAAGCTTTCTGCAGCGGATGTGGATTTTCCCTGTCGCCGAGACCTTCGATCGTCGTTATATCCTTTCCGGCGATCAGGCTCACGGGAGTAACGCAGGAGCGAACCGAAGTGCCGTCCAGCAACACGGCGCAGGCGCCACATTGGGCGAGGCCACAGCCGAACTTCGGACCATTTAATTCCAGGTCATTGCGCAGCACTTCGAGCAAGGTTGTGCTGCCGTCCACGTCGATGCGGACAGGCTTGCCGTTAAGTTTGAATTCAGTGCTCACCGGTCTTTCGGCGTCAGTTTCAACAAGCGACCCTGGCTGTCGTAGCGCTCGTCTTCCAGTACCCACAAGGCACCGTCCGGTCCCTGCACGATGCTGCGAATCCGCGCGCCCATCGCAAAACGCTCAGCTTCCCGGGCCGTATCGCCATCAAGCTCGATGCGAATAATGGCTTGCGACGACAATCCGGCGGCCAGCAGGTTGCCCCGCCATTCGGGAAACGCATCGCCGCTGTAGAGCATCAGGTGCCCGGGCGAGATAACCGGGGTCCAGGTGATCCGCGGTGCTTCGAATTCGGGTCGCGTATCGTGGTTCGGAATCGGGCGACCGTCGTAATGCTGGCCGTTGGAAACCACCGGGTAGCCATAGTTAGCGCCGCGTTTGATGAGATTCAGCTCATCGCCGCCCGACGGACCCATCTCAGCGACCCACAAGCGACCGTCGAGATCGAACGTGATGCCCAGTGGATTGCGATGACCCAGTGTCCAGATCTCGGGATAGACGCCTTCGTTGTCCATGAACGCATCGACGCTGTACAAATCAACGAAGGGGTTGTCGGACGGAATAGATCCGTCATCGTGCAATCGAACGATCTTGCCAGCGTTGCTTTGCATGTCCTGCGCCGGCGTGAACTTCTGCCGGTCACCCGAGGTGATCCACAGGTAGCCGTCAGCGTCGAAGGCAATGCGATGACCGTAGTGTCCAAGGCCGACCATCTTCGGATATTGGCGCCAGATAACTTCGAGCCCGGACAGCGAGGCACCGCGGCCCGTCAGCGTCAGGACTCCACGGGCAACAACGGCACCGCGAGTCTGGCCTACAGTGCCCTCAACGTAGCTCAGGTAGACAAGGCCGTTCTCCTCGAAATCCGGGTGCAGGACAACATCACCCAGGCCACCCTGCCCGCCGTAGTCAACGTCCGGCATGCTACTGACGGAGCCGAATGACTGGCCATCCTGGCCAACCAGCATGAGCCTGCCTTTCTTCTCGGCGACGAGGAGGCGGCCGTCGGGGAGGAACGCCATGGACCAGGGTTCATCGAAACTTGTTACTTCGGTGATGTGAAAGGGTGAGTCTGATTGTGCTTGCGCTGAGGTCAATACGAGCGCGGCGATCAGGAGGGTTGGGAGCGTCAGGAGTTTTGTATTCATCCTGATACTTTAATGCATGACGGCCGTGTCTGCCAAAAACTTACTTCCGCTTCGGCGGCTTTGCACCGCGCAACTCGAGGCGAGCATTGCGACGTTCCCCCGCTGCTTCAAAACGGCGACGCTCCACGTCTGTTTCAGGAAGCACCGCGGGCACCGGTTTCGGTGATCCTTTCTTGTCCAGCGCAACGAAGGTCAGGTACGCGGACACGACGTGTCGTGTGTCACCCCGATAGCTGTTTTCAGCGGCAACGTGCACGCCGATCTCCATCGAACTGCGCCAGGCACGATTGATCGCGGCCTTCACGACCAGCGTTTCGCCGGAGCGAGCGGGAGCAACAAATTCAAGACTGTCAACGGCGGCGGTGACACAGGATTTGCCGCTGTGTCTCTCGGCGACGATTAATGCCGTGCGGTCACAAAGTCCCATGACCAACCCACCGAACACGGTGTATTCCGAGTTGAGGTCATTCGGAAAAATCTTGTATACGTTCTGTTCCACTGCCGATTCCGACGGCGATTTGCCTTTTGCGGTCATTATCCTGTCCTGTTTAATGCGTAGTTAACGAGCTTCTGCTGCAGTCGATCACTGATGCCCGATGCCGTGCTCAGGCCGAGGCGATCGAGCGCGGTGTGATGGTCGTCTATCTCGTTGGTAAATAGTGCTCCCAGCAAAACGCGAGCCTTGGCCGCCGGGGTGGCGGTATTCGATTGCAGCCATTCGAGTGCGGGGGCGAGTTGCTGTTCTGCAGCGGTGAGGTCGGTGCCCAGCGGATAGCTCGGGAACCTCGCGCGTAGCTCGGCACGATCAAAAACCTGCCGTATTGCCTGCGGTGTATTGTTCCTCGCGTCGTCGGGAATGCGGTAGTCAGCCGCCAGCTTGTGTGCCGCTTTTGCCTCGGCCACCAATGCCGGCTGAAAGGCCGAGTCCGTAATCTGCAACATGGCATCAATGACTTGCGTATCAGTTTTGCCGCGCGTTGCAGCGATGCCGTACTCGGTCACAAAAATATCACGGTGGTGGCGCGGCACCGTCGCGTGCCCGCCGTGCCAACGCAGGTTGGACCGGGACTGGCCCGCCTTGTTACGGCTGGCGCGCAGCATAAGGATGGAGTGCGCATCCTCAAGCGAGTGCGCCATCGATACGAAATCGAACTGGCCGCCGACGCCACTGACAACACGACCGTCGTCGAGCGTATCGGAAATGGCCTCGCCCAGCAGTGTCGCCATCATCGTCTCGTTGACGAATCGTGCCTTCTGTCGCTGCAGGCGTTTACGCGTCTCGTCGCCGAACAGCGTGTTAACGAAAGAAATGTGCGTCATGTTGATGCGTCGCCGGCGTTCCGGCGGCATTTGCCGCAGTGTTTCATAAAACGCATTCGAGCCGATGAAGAAGCCGCCGTGAATCAGCGTGTCGTCCTGTTCGTCGGCGGGTCGTTTGATCAGGCCGTGCTCGAACAACGCGAGTACGGCGTCGCTCAACATTTCCGTCGAAGCGTACAGTCCTTGTTCAAACAGTGACGTTTCCACGGGCTGCTGTAAGCGATTTTTTGATCGCGTACCGCCGGGAAGCTGCTCGAGCACGGCACGGAAGATGTCCGGCGAGTCATGACGAAGTCGCAGGCAATGCGCGACCGCATCGCTGAGCGAACCGATGCCGAGCTGCAGTGTGCCACCGTCCGGAATGAGGCTCGCGACATGCATGCCGGTCGCGAAGTCAGCCGGCGTCACTTGCCTGTTCGGCAAACCGAACAACGGAAACTGGCAGTCGGGGCTGTCCAGAATAAAGTCGAAACGATCCGCATCCAGCTCGGCGTCGCCGAACATGTACGGCAGCTGGTTATTGACCTGGCCGACCATGGCGACCGCATGACCCAGACGTCGTCGCGCTTCAAGTCTCGGTAGCAGGTCGAGCGTGACCTCGGGGTTGGAGCTGAGGCTGTATTTGCCCGCCGATTCATGAGACGCGACCAACTGCGCGACGACGTTCACGCCGAGCGCCATCAGTTCATCAACGACCTGGCTGTAATTGATGTTGGCATGACTCTGCTGCGCCAGTTCGTTGCCGAGGTAGGCGCCGGGCCGGAGATAGAATTCCCGGACTTTGATGTTCGCGGGCAGCTCTTGCGCGGCGATCGCTTCGGCGTAAGAGGGCGTCGGCCAGTCCGCGTACAGGCGCTCTAGCAGTGGCCCGGCGAACCGGGACTCGAGACCGGGTTTGACGTCTGGCGGTGACAAGGTAAGTCCGGTGAAGATCGTGAGCGAAATCGATGGGTCGGCTACGGCGCGTTCGAATAATGCATCGGCAATGTGCACGGCTTTGCCGATGCCGATCGGCAGACCCAGCACGACGGTCTTGCCGAGCATTGCAATCAGCGCGTCGGCTATCTCGGTCGCAGATTGACAGGTGCTGCTCATTTCGCACGTTTGCTAGGGGGCATCAGTTATCGATGGTAGCCCATTTCGATGCAGATACTCTATGCGACCAGCGTTCGCTGCACGAATTCGGGGTCCGCCTTAATCATGCGAAGAAAGTTAGCAGCGGCCACGTCGGGTTTTCGTTTTCCTTGTTCCCATCCCTTAAGCGTGTCGAGACTTAACTGGAATGATCGGGCAAAGGCAGCCTGTGACATGTTGACGTCTTTGCGAATCGTTTTGATTTCATCAGGAGATAAAACGACATAGACGGTCTTCGGCGCGGTAGTGCCGCTAGCTATATCAACCGCTGCTCTTAGATTGGCGTCGAGTTCCTTGAAAAGCTTTTTGTCCATCGAAAGCCTCCTAGTCGAAATCGTCGATGATGGAGTCGACATGTTTTTTCAACTGTGCCTTCTGTGTGTCGGTCAAACTGTCTTGCGCGGCTTTTGCATAAATAAGCAGAAGGAGGAGCGGTCGTCTTTCGCTGTGATAGTAATAAATAACTCGAGTACCGCCACTCTTACCTTTGCCTGGCCGTGCGATGCGGACCTTTCGTAGTCCGCCGGTGCCCTCGATTATCCGTCCCACCTTGGGGCGTCGCGCCAGGAGTTCGAGCATGTTGTCAAACCCGGTCTTGCCCAACAATTTACGGGCCTTATCCTCAAAGGATCCAATCGGAACCAAGGTCTGCATCAGCTATGACCCAATGAACCAGAGTGTAGTTCAATGAACCCCACTGGATCAACCTCCTGTAGCCCGAACGCAAGTCTGGGCTGCGAGTATGGCTAGCCGGTAGCTGAAAAATGACTATCGAATCTCGTTATTGCCTCGAGTATTAGCAGGCGAGGGAACGGCTGGATCGTCACGCATCCCCGTAAGCCACAGCCCTCTGCAAATCCTCGTCCCAAAGACAACACCGGAAACACTCCAGAATATCCCCTGGCTTCAGCGTCGTCGTCACCGGCGACTGCAGTTCCGGGATCGCCGCCATCGCCTCGGGCAATCGATAGAACGGGATGCGCACGTTGAGGTGATGGATATGGTGAAAACCGATGTTGCCGGTGAACCATTGCATGACCTTATTGAGTTTCAAGTAGCTCGACGACTCCATGGAGGCTTTAGGGTAGGACCACTCGTCGCCTTGCAGGATGTGCATGCCCTCGAAACTGTGCTGGGCATAAAAGAGGTAGCTGCCCAGCGCCGAGGCGAGGGTCATCGGCAATAACACGACAAAGAACGCGGTTGCGAAACCGCCGACTAACCAGAGCACGGTGATCAATGCCACGTGACCGGCCAGTGCGAGTGCCGAATCCCAATGATGTTTCGGGTCCTGCAGCAAGGGCAGCAAGGTGACGTTAATGAAAAAGATCGTGATATAGCCGGCCAGCAAGCTGAGCGGATGCCGGATGATGCGGTAGCTCGCTCTTTCACCCCACGACGCCTCTCGCCACATCTTCGTTGTGATCATCGGAAATGCACCGACGCTCACGGAGGAGATCTGCCCGACATGCCCGTGATGAAAGTTGTGGCTCTTCTTCCATGACCGCGGTGGCGTCAGCGCCAGCGCCGAATAGACCGAGAACAGGACTTTTGCAACTTTCGATCGAACCAGGATCGCCCGGTGCATGTAGTCGTGGAAGGTGATGAAGGTGCGCATCATCAACAGGGCCACAAGCACGGAGCAGACCAGTCGCAGCGGCCACCAGGTAGTGAGTGCGGCACCAACCAGCGCGGCTACCAACATGGCAAAGGTGGAGCCGACGTACCACCAACTGGTTCTTGTAGATTCTTCCGTGAACGGCACGGTCGCCGTAATCAGATCCTGCCCTGTCCGCATACTTCCATCCGTTTTGGTATTTATCGCCAGAGACAGGAAGATATCTGTTCGCGCGGCACGGGGATTTCTAAATTGCGCCAAGTTTTGAGGGCATTCGCGGCTGTCCTCATCGCCGGAAAGTCAAAATCCGCGTATTCGCGGCAACCGAGTATTTGCGGGCAATATCCTTGCTTATTATCACCAAGCTTTAATATAGACGAGAAAATGTGTTATATTCGCGTCTACTGCAAATATAGAGTTACCGCGAACGAGGTGCTCTAGGGGCGAACGCCATCATGAGGGCTGGCACCTACCAAAAACAGGCAAGTGGCTACCGGGCCTTTATCCCTGCGCCCCTGCCGCCGGACCCGCCGGTTGTTATGGACGAGGAGCTGCAAACACTCTTGTCCACAGCGGATCGCGCCCTGGGTCGCCTGGACGGTTCGATCCAGACCCTGCCCGACTCGAATCTGTTCGTGTTGATGTACGTTCGAAAAGAGGCGGTACTTTCCAGCCAAATCGAGGGCACCCAAAGTTCGCTGAATGACTTGTTGCGGGCCGAGGCTCGCATACTGGATCCCGACCGGCCGGCAGACGTCGACGAGGTATCGAACTACGTCGCCGCATTGAATTACGGCCTCGAAAGATTGAACGAGCTTCCAATCTCAGTGCGCCTCATTCGGGAAATACATGAGCGCTTGTTAAGAGGAGTGCGCGGAGCCCACCTTCAGCCAGGTGAGCTCAGGAAATCACAAAACTGGCTTGGGCCAGCCGGAGCAACGCTGAACGAGGCGACCTTCATTCCACCACCCCCACATGAGGTGCCAAACGCTCTGAGCGATCTCGAGCATTTCATGCACGCAAAAGATTCAATGCCCGCGCTGATTCGGATCGGTCTGACGCACGCTCAGTTCGAAACCATTCATCCCTTCCTCGATGGTAACGGGCGTGTAGGGCGATTGCTCATCACCTTTCTGTTGTGCGAGCAAGGGACCCTGCAGTCTCCTGTCCTCTATTTGTCACACTACTTCAAAGCGAATCGTGCCGAGTACTATGAACACCTGCAAAACATCCGGAAAGATGGCGGGTGGGAGGCGTGGCTGAAATTCTTTCTTCGCGGGGTCGCCGACGTGTCGCGAGAGGCAACTGAAACCGCACGTGCGATAGTGAGTCTTCGCGAAACGGATCGGAACAAAATCATAAACGAACTGGGGAGAGTGGCCGGTAATGCACTCAAAGTACACGAGGCGCTATTTCGGTTTCCGTTGGTATCTGTGAATCCGATTGCAGAAATGCTTGGTGTCAGCTTTACATCGGCAAACAGACTGATCGATCGACTGGCAGAGCTCGAGATTCTTTTCGAAGCAACCGGCAATGCCAGAAACCGCGTTTTTCGGTATCAGAACTACATCAACATATTCTCGGGCGAGTAAGGAAAGTACAATATTCGTCCGCAAGAGAGGCCCAACAATGGCTAACGACAAAAAAATCGCCGTTATCGGCGAATGCATGATCGAGCTCCGGCCGAAGATTTCTGCTGACGGCTACTCGCTCTCAACCATTGATGCGCAAATTGCATACGGTGGCGATACGCTAAACCTTGCCGTGTATCTCGCGAGGCAGGATATCGGTGTCCAGTACGTTACTGTGCTCGGCGACGATCCTTTGAGTGACTGGATGCTGCAACAGTGGCGTGCCGAAGGCGTTGGGTGCGAGCTGGTACGCCGCGAACAAGGCGGTCTGCCAGGGATGTACTGGATCGATGTTGACAAGAGTGGTGAACGGTCTTTCCACTACTGGCGTCTCGAATCGCCGGCGCGACGTCTGATTAACGACGACGCGCGACGATCCCGGGTGTTCGAGCAATTGCGCCAGTTCGACAGCTTGTACTTTTCGGGAATCACACTATCGCTGTACCGTGAACAAGCTCGCGCGAAGCTGTTCGAATTTCTCGCAACGTATCGACAAGATGGCGGACAGGTCTATTTCGATAACAACTATCGCCCCAGGCAGTGGCCCGATATCGCTAAAGCGAGAGCGGCATTTGAGGCAATGTACCGCACCACCGATATTGCGCTCCCCACAGCCAGCGACGAGCGGCTGCTGTTCGGCGACGATTCCAACGACGAAGTGATTGAGCGCTTGCGCTCCTGGGGCATCCGCGAAATCGTGCTGAAGAGAGGGTCCGAAGGCAGCCTCGTTGCCGACGATGCCGCGATTACGCACGTGGCGCCGGTCCTTGTTCAAGACGTAGTGGATACGACCGCTGCGGGCGATTCGTTCAATGCCGGCTACCTCGCTGCGCGGCTGGCTGGAACGCCACCCCTGGAGGCGGCGAAGAACGGAAGCCAGCTCGCAGCGCTGGTCGTCCAGCATCGCGGCGCGATCATTCCCCGCAGCGTGATGCAGCATAGCCTTTAACGGAGAGAACAGTGTTTAAACGTCATACAGTCCCGGTATCCCTGGGCATCTTTCTTTTCTGTGCCAGCCAGGTCGCGTGGTCTCAGAGTGCGCTGGTCTTTCAATCCGACTTTGGCCTGGAGGAACCCGCCGTTGCGTCCATGAAAGGTGTCGCCTACGGTGTCTCGCCGGACTTGAAGATGTTTGATATCACCCATGAAATTCCGGTGTTCAACATCTGGGAAGCAGCCTACCGATTGAATCAGACCGCCAGGTTTTGGCCGCCAGGGACCGTATTCGTTTCTGTAGTCGACCCGGGCGTCGGTACCGACAGAAAGTCTGTCGTGCTGAAAACGAAGTCCGGCCATTATTTCGTGAGCCCGGATAACGGTTCACTGACACTGGTGGCAGAATCATTGGGCATTGCAGAAGTTCGCAGCATCGACGAGACCGCAAACCGGTTCAAAGGCTCCGAACGCTCACACACCTTTCACGGTCGCGATGTCTATGCGTATACAGGCGCGCGCCTGGCAGCGGGAGTCATTAGCTACGAGCAGGTCGGTCCCACCGAAGATCGATCCGTGGTTAGTATCGAATACAAGAAACCGGCCCTCACCGACGGAAGAATTGAGGGCAACATCCCGATTCTGGATATTCATTACGGCAATGTCTGGACCAATATTGACGCCGAGCTATTTGATCAGCTTGGAGCAGGCGTGGGCGATTCTGTCTGGGTAAGAATTAGTGATGGGACGGAGATTTTGTTCGAGCAAAAAGTTCCCTATGTGAGCTCATTCGGCGGAGTAGCGCTCGGCGACCCGGCGTTGTACGTCAATGACATTCTGAATATCGGTCTCGCCATTAACCAGGGTAATTTCGCGGAACACTACGGCATTGAACCGGGTCCGGATCGAAACATCGAAATCTGGAAGTAGAAAGCGCACTTTCGGCATGCCTGAGATCTCTGAAACGCCTATCCATTGCCCGTACTGCGGGGAGTCTATTTCTGTGCTGGTGGAGGACTCGGTGGCGGAGCAGAGTTATGTTGAGGACTGCGAGGTTTGCTGTCGGCCGATTGTTGTGGGGGTGACGGTGGGGTTGGATGGGGACGTGCAGGTGGTCGTTCGGGGGGAGGATGAGTAGGGCGGAATAAACGGGGCGGTTCTCTATATCCTCTAGATCGCCGCGAGCCACTGAACGGTATCGGGATACCGTTTGACCAGGTGGATCAGCAAGGCCGCCTGTGCGTTCGGCCTGGCTCGTCCCTGTTCCCAGTTCTCCAGCGTGCGCACGTTGGTGCGCAGGTACGCGGCAAATAGTGAGCGGGAAATCTTCAGTCGCTTGCGCAGGCGGATGAGTTCCTGCGGTGTAACCTTTGGCGCGGGCCGATACTCGACCGCATGCGTACGCAAGTAACGTATATACGCAAGTCGCGTATGAAATCGGCAGCTGCTGCAGCAGCCCATGCCTGAGATCTCCGATACATCCGGTTACAGTTGGATACGGCGTTGACACCAACGCGCATGGCCTGGTCCGTAGAGTGGCGGCTCACACCAAATCCACTGAATCAAGGACAAGCAAATGACAACCTCACCCACTGGCCGCTCTCTCGTCTGGGCCGTATTCTCGCTCTGCCTGTTCGCCGCCGTCGCTAACGCCGGTCACCACGAAAAAGGCGAAGCAAAGACGCTCGATATCGTTGATACCGCCGTCGGCGCAGGCCAGTTCAACACGCTGGCTGCCGCACTGACAGCCGCAGGCCTTATCGATACCCTGAAAAGCGACGGTCCCTTTACCGTTTTTGCCCCGACGGATGCGGCGTTCGCCAAGCTGCCTGATGGCACGGTCGAGAACCTGCTGAAGCCCGAAAATAAAGATCAGCTGGTCGCTGTTCTGACGTATCACGTCGTACCGGGCAAAGTGTATGCCGCGGATGTGATCAAGCTCACCAGTGCGACAACCGTAAACGGCGCTGACGTAACGATTGCCGTCGTCGACGGTGGCGTACGAATCGACAATGCCAATGTTGTAACCACGGACATAGCAGCGAGCAACGGCGTTATCCACGTAATCGATGCCGTTATTCTGCCGAACTAATCACCACCCCCTGTGCTGGCACAAGGACGTGCCGCCTTTTGGACATGAACACATCGGCAATAAACACACTTGAGACTTTTCCAGACGGGATGCGCATCGCTGTCGTCGGCGCAAGCGGCGGCATCGGTGCGGCTTTAGTCGAACTCTTCTCGCAGCATCCCCGGGTTGCGATGGTCTACGCGCTATCGCGAACGCATTGCCCCATCGAGTCGCCCAAAGTCACGCACGGCGAACTCGACGTCACCGACGAAGAATCGATTGCGAATGGCGCGGCGCTGGCATCCTCTGAATCGCCGCTGGACATCGTCGTTGTCGCGACCGGCATACTCTGGTCGGGTGATGCGCTAAGGCCGGAGAAGAGCCTGCGAGATATTGATGCCGACAAGCTCGCCCAGGTGTTTGCTATCAATGCAGCAGGGCCCGCGCTGGTCGCAAAACACTTCCTGCCCCGGCTTCGCAAAGAATCGAAAACGGTTTTCGCTGCGTTGTCAGCTCGTGTCGGAAGTATTGGCGATAACCGGCTCGGCGGCTGGTATTCGTATCGGGCGTCAAAGGCTGCGTTGAATATGCTGCTGAAAACACTGGCTATTGAACAGGCTCGATCGTTGCCGAAATCCATTGTTGTCGGACTGCATCCGGGAACCGTCGACACCGGGCTATCGCGACCGTACTCGAAAGGGACGGCGCCGGAAAAACTCTTCCCTCCCGAAACAGCGGCTGGCTATCTCGTTGCTGTGGTCGATAAGGTTGGTCAGTCGGATAGTGGCGGGGTGTTTGCCTGGGATGGTAAGCGAGTTGAGAACTAGAGGTCGTCGCGGCTTGCAGGCGTTGTAATCAGACTCGACATCGCCGCAAGCGACCGCCCGAGCCGCCTCGGTACCGAAAAATTGTTCAGAAGAGACTCCAGGCGAATAGATGGCATGTTTCGCCAATCAGAGAGCTAGTAAGGGCACAGCGAAACTGAAGCCTCAAATCTCTGTTCGAGCACGCCGGATCGATTGCTACAGCATTGGATTCTTGCGGGCGCCCGGTTCGCCATTCGGTTCAATTCGAAGTTCGGCCTCGATCTCACTAACAACCTGCTTTATCGCTTCGACCGAGTAAGCTCTCTGGGCCTTCACCATTCTAAGTGGCAGGCCTGCATCCGCGCAGGCCATTCCCACAAGCTCGTCTCGCTCGATGCGACGACTGTTGCTGTGGCTCTTGTCATTCAGCTCGATGACGGCCTTAATGTCCAACGTTCGTGGATCGCAGAGCACGAAATCGAAGTGCTTGGCCTTGATCCGGTTGAACGTGCGCGCCCACGTGCTTTTATCAAGTCCTTTGGCCGGCAAGATCACGTCTGCAATGCGCACCTTGCCGAAGACCCGATAATGACCATCACTTGCTTGATCAAGTACGCCAAGGAAAGAGCGCTCGGCCGCTGTGAACAAGGCATTCCGTTTCCTGAAGAGGATGATGCGCCTGGGCTTTTTCTTTCCCTTCGACGCGATTATGAAGATTACGATGATTGCGACGACGATTGCGGCTATCCAGAACGAGTCCATCCTTCGTTTCCTCTCAAGTTCGCGAACAGCAGAGTATTTACTCGGTGCGCCCATCGAACAAGCACGGACATCACAACATTTAGTCTTCGATGGGGTTACCCGCTGAAATCGTCTTATGGCCTTTTCTGGCTATATACGTCATGTATTGTGGGCCATAGATAACCGCCACGACTTAGCCGGACCAGAGTTATGTGGAGGATTGCGAGGTTAGTTGCCGGCCGATCGTTATGGGGGCGACAGTGGGGTTGGATAGGGAGGTGCAGGTGGCGGTGAGGGGGGAGGATGAGTAGGGTGTCTTGTCAAGTTTTCCTTGTATCTGCGAACTGCAAATCCGCTTGTCGGCGGTTCGTTTACGCCCCTACCCGCCATTCGTTTCAGGAAGTTTCGAAACGAATCCGAATTGTCGTTTCTCGGTCTTGTGCCGGAACTGTGCCACCTAAGCACTACGGTCTATTCGTCAGCTACGTCCGCGGCACCGCTCGCTTTCCATATTCTGGTGTTTCACAACATTCGGAATAGACATAAGAAAGATTTCCCGTCGTCTCAAATTGGTGGCTAGTCGAGCACCAACCCCGGCGTCCCTGCTGATATTGGTGCTCAAGCAATGTTCGTGAAAATTCAACTTCGGCGCGAATATAGCGGCCAGGTTCAAAGTGCGCCCACAATTAATTGGGATCGAGGTACCATATATACATCGTCTATTGGTACGCGTATGGATGTGCATAATATATCGGGCCCCGGGGTCGGCCGCTGGCTTGCAGAACGTCTCATTTCGTGGGGCATCCAAGAGCTTACGGAAATTCAAGCACGCTCCCTTGAAGCGGGAATTGCCGACGGCCGAAGTATGGTTGTCAGCGCTCCAACATCGACTGGCAAAACCCTTGTTGGGGAGATTGCAGTTCTATCTGCTTTACGCTCAGGCATCAAAGCGATTTATCTTGTATCGCACAAGGCTTTGGCTGATCAGAAGTATCGTGATTTTGAAGGTCGATTTGGCGACTCCGCGCCAGATCCGATCGCGTCGGTTGGCTTAAGCACAGGCGATAGAACAGAAGGAGACATTGACGCGCGGCTGACAGTGGCTACCTACGAAAAGGCTTTGGGCTTGATTCTCACTGGTCAGCTCAACCCCTCCGACGCGCTAGTAGTTGCTGACGAACTACAAATTCTGGGCGAACGTGGCCGTGGGCCGGACATAGAGGCCCTCTGTGCTGTCTTTCGGCAGCGAGGCTTGAAGCAATTCGTAGCACTGACAGCGACAGTTGAGAACCCTGGAGACATTGCCGACTGGATGCGCTGTGGTACTACAAGTAGCGGCAATCGCGACGTTCCTCTTCATCAGGAGATTTGGTATGGGGATCAGACGTATCGAGTTACGTTTGGCGATGATACAGGAGCTGAAATTGGTCCATATTCGGTTGAGAGTGACGACATTTCTTCTGTTGTATCCCAACTTCTGAAGGCGGGACGTGGTCCAGTGCTCGTATTCACGGAAAGTCGTCGCGAAGCAGTGAATTATGCAACCGCTTTCCGACAGAATCGACCGAGAGTCGGGGAGGGCATTGCGCTAGCCGAGCAGTTAGACCTTTTTTCGGAGCCCACCGAATCCTCCGCGAGTCTGCGAGAAAATGCAGAAAGACGAGTGATTTTTCACACGGCCGATCTTTCTCCCCAAGAACGCCGCGTTGTCGAAGAGGGCTTCATCGGTTCAAAGTTCGAGGCATGCTTCGCTACGTCGACACTTGCCGCTGGGGTAAATTTTCCATTTAGAACCGTTGTGTTTCCAAAGCTGACGTTCCAATGGGGTGACAGGGCTGGTTCCATGTTGCCATTGTCTGACTATAGAAACATGTCAGGTAGAGCTGGGCGCCTGGGAATGCACGCCGACGGGTTTGCTGTGTTGCTACCCCGAAATACGGTAGAACTGGCTCACGCAAATAATCTGGTGCTGCCTGCAAACTCTCGAGTCGATTCACAACTTATCAAGTTGAGCCTTCGAAAAACCATACTTACATTAGTTGCGTGTCGTCTCGTGGCCAATTTTGACGGTTTGATGAAGTTCTTCCGCAATACTTTGTACTGGCATCAGACACTCGATAGAAACCCGGAAAAACTCAAGCAGCTGGAGGCAAAGAGTCGGGCAGCAATAAATTGGCTAATTGAGAACGAGCTTCTCAAAGGAGACGACGGGTCAATTTTCATAACGCCACTCGGTCAGGGCGTTGCGCTGTCTGGCCTGCTACCAACAAGTGCAGTACAGCTCTCCGTGATGCTAAAAAAGATTGGTCCAGAGTTGGCGAATAGTTTTGACGGCTGGGCTCCTGGTCTTGTCTATGCCATTTGCAGTAGCGAAGAGTTTCGCGGCGACACGCCATCGCGCTTCTTGCCCTACCCAGGCCCGTCGCAAGGCAGCTCAGAATTTTGGAGGGGCCAGAAAACCGCAGCAACGTTCGATCATAACGATGCCCAGGTCGCACAAAGCGCACATGCGATAGTACTTTTTGCGAGCGGTCTCGCCGAAAGAAAGATCGCTTTTGCGACGGGAATCCCGTCAGGTTCGATTCATCGGCTTTCGATTGACATAGCGTGGATGTTAGACGGTCTCCATAAGTTGGCATGTGTTCCTGAATTGGCGTGCAGCCAAAACGTCAGCAACCAGATCGCGATGCTAGCTAGGATGGTGCGTTGGGGCGCGCCCGCGGAAGCCCTAGACATCATGCGTGTTGCGGAGAGATACCGAGTACCGGGTTTTGGTCGACAAAGAGCAATGGCGCTGGTGTCGATCGGAATTACCTCGATACATCATGTTCTTGAAGCATCGAAGGAAAAGCTAACAAAACTACTTCGCAATAATCAACGAGTGGAAATGCTGCTCGAGGCGGCCTCTACTTCGGTCGGTAATCAACGAGGAAGACTTTCGTCAGCTCACAAACGCACGGCCAAGGAGCTTGGCATAGAAAGTATTGTCGACTCATGTGAAAAAGAGTTGGGCACAAAATACGAAACCGCCATTTTCGATTTGTTGAGCGTTGAAACAGCCTGGGTGGTCACAATCCTCGACAATGGTGACCGGCAAAACGTACCTGACTTGCTTATTCAGCTAGGTGATTTAGAGGTGTTGCTGGAATGCAAGACATGTAGCAAAACGCCAGCGCTGATAAAAAAGGAAGAAGCCTGGGCTGTGTTACAAAAATCTGCTGACTATGCTTCGAGCATGAGGCGGGTAACACTTGGCAAGCCCGCTTTTGATGAGACTGCAAAGAAGAAGGCAGGTGCCGCTGTCGACATTACACTGGTTGAGCACAGCTGCTTTGTTGAGGGGATGCTCAGGGTTCATTCCGGTAGGCTCGATCCATCTGAATTCTTAAGTTGGCTCGCAACACCGGGCGTATCTGAAATTGATCGACTCGGCGGCACCCCGACGTTTGTTGTTCGATAGTAGCGTCTTGCTGACGAGGACCGTGTGGCCGTTCCGTTGTCAGTCTTTGCCGAAATCGTTGAGCGCGCCGTCAATACGCCTAGCTGCGGTTGCCATTTGACCGACAGCCAGGCGTCCGAATCGAAGAACCATGCTGTATGAAGCCCAGCTACCCAGCTCCTTCAATTCCTGCAAACTAGTTCCTGCCTGGCATGCCAAGTCGCCCATATGCGGTGCATATCGTGCGACCTGAAGTCACTGATTTCGGCGTGCTGCAGCGCCGCATGCCTAGCCTAAGTGCTCGTTTGTTGGTCTCGACGGAGTTGGGCCATTGCCGGGAGCAGGTTGTCGGCGCTTATCGCAAACCGAATCTGATGCCGGTGGCAGATTGGGGTTCGCCGTTGGAGGCAAAAACATGTCCGGTGGTATCTAGAGCAATACCTACGGGGACGTACCGACAATACTTAAGTATCAGCATTTCTTGGTAGTGAGAGACCTGGTGTATATCTGCGGCCGAGAGCATAGGCTGACGTACTTAGTTGGGACGTGGGTTAGGGCATCTGTAGAGCGTGGTACTTCGGGAACGGGAAGATCTCCCGCACGCAACAGCTTCACAAAGAAAGGAAAATGGCGTATCCTTTTTTAGTGAAACCGGCTAAGAAAGGATTAATTCCCAAATGGGGATGGCTGAGAAAGCTTCGAGCCGAATCGGAACCTACGCCACCGCCACGGTTGGTGGAGAGCAAGTGCGGGCCTATGTTCCACCGCCATTGCCACCCAAGCCACAGCTGGATCTCAGCACCATGTACGGAAAGCTCGAGACAGCCAATCGAGCGCTGGGTCGCCTCGATGGTGCTACGTCGATACTGCCGGACCCGTCTCTATTCCTCTATCTGTACGTCCGGAAAGAGGCGCTGCTTTCCGCCCAGATCGAGGGGACACAGTCTTCCTTGTCCGATCTGTTGTTGTACGAGAATGGCGAGACGCCAAATGTGCCTCTTGACGATGTTCGGGAAGTCTCGAACTATGTTGCCGCGATCGACCATGGCTTCAAAAGACTGGCAGAAGGAATGCCGTTGTCCAATCGCCTAATTCGGGAACTCCACACTATCTTGCTACAAGATGGTCGAGGAAAAACGAAGGACCCGGGCGAGTTCAGGCGTTCCCAAAACTGGTTGGGCGGCACTCGACCAGGAAATGCGGAGTTCGTACCTCCGCCACCAAACTTGGTCGCGGAATGCATGAGCGATCTCGAAAAGTACATTCACGACGAGTCTGATGAACTACCGTTACTGGTTCGTGCGGCACTCGTGCATGTGCAGTTTGAAACTATCCACCCTTTTCTGGACGGAAACGGAAGACTTGGCCGCCTACTTATAACGCTCATGCTCATTGTCGGCGGCGCGCTTCACCAACCCAATCTATACCTCAGCCTATATTTCAAAACACACAGGCACGTCTACTACGATAAGCTGCAGCAGGTCAGAACCAATGGCGATTGGGAAGGTTGGCTCGAGTACTTTTTGGAGGGTGTTCAAGATACCGCCGATCGGGCAGCTTATGCAGCAAAAGAGATTCTCGCACTCTTCGAAGCTGATCAAAAAAGAATTGAACAGCTAGGCCGGCCTGCGGGCTCGGCGCACCGGGTTCACCAATATCTGCAATCAAAGCTAGCACTAATTGTACCGAAGGCTGCGGAAGAGTTGTCAATGTCAGCACCGACCGTTCGCAAATCAGTGAATCATCTCGTCGAGCTAGGTATTCTCAGAGAAATTACAGGCAAGAAACGCAATCAGGTATTTGTCTATAGCGATTACATGAACACCTTGTCACAAGGCGCAGAGCCTCTGCCAAGGTCGGCCTCATGAAACCGGAAGTTTTTGCGCGGGTCGCGACTGAGAAAATACTTCGATGGGCAGTTGCCATATTTGCTAACAGAGCGTATCAAACGTACTAAAACAGGAATAAACGAATGACGAGTGCCCAACAACGCGCCGCCCTGCAACGCCAAATCTGGTCCATCGCCAACAATGTACGCGGTGCAGTAGATGGCTGGGATTTTAAGCAATACGTACTCGGCACCTTGTTCTACCGTTTTATCAGCGAAAACTTTGCTCTCTACATTGAGGCCGGTGACGACAGCATTAACTATGCTGAACTGGGCGATGAGGTCATCACCCCTGATATTAAAGACGACGCCATTAAAACCAAGGGCTACTTTATTTACCCCAGTCAGCTGTTTGCCAACGTCGCCAAAAGCGCCAATACCAACGAGAGCCTAAACACCGACCTGGCAGCCATCTTTGCCGCTATCGAGTCTTCGGCCAGCGGATATCCCTCAGAAGGCGACATCAAAGGATTGTTTGCCGATTTCGATACCACCAGCAACCGCCTCGGCAACACTGTAAAAGACAAGAACAAACGCTTGGCTGATGTACTGAAAGGCGTGGCCGGATTGGAATTTGGTGATTTCGAAGGCAGCCATATCGACCTGTTCGGTGATGCTTACGAATTCCTGATCTCTAACTATGCCGCCAATGCCGGTAAGTCCGGCGGTGAGTTTTTTACGCCGCAGCATGTCTCCCGGCTGATTGCTCAACTCGCAATGCACAAGCAAACTAGCGTCAACAAAATTTACGACCCGGCAGCCGGTTCAGGCTCGCTGCTGCTGCAAGCCAAAAAACACTTCGACGCCCATATTATTGAAGAGGGTTTCTTCGGCCAGGAGATTAACCACACTACCTACAACCTGGCTCGTATGAACATGTTTTTGCACAACATCAATTACGACAAGTTTAATATCCAGCTGGGTAATACATTAATGGACCCGCACTTCGGCGACGACAAACCTTTCGATGCCATCGTTTCCAACCCACCTTACTCGGTGAAATGGATCGGCTCAGACGACCCGACTCTGATTAACGATGAGCGCTTTGCACCTGCGGGCGTCCTTGCGCCCAAATCCAAGGCCGACTTTGCCTTTGTTTTGCACGCCCTCAGTTACCTCTCCAGCAAAGGCCGGGCCGCGATTGTCTGCTTCCCTGGCATTTTCTACCGCGGTGGTGCCGAGCAGAAAATTCGCAAATACCTGGTCGACAACAACTTCGTGGAAACTGTGATCTCGCTGGCGCCCAATCTGTTCTATGGCACGACCATTGCCGTGAATATTCTGGTGCTGTCCAAACACAAAACCGATACCGACACCCAGTTTATTGATGCCAGCGGCCTATTCAAAAAAGAAACCAATAACAACATCCTGACCGATCAGCACATCGAACAGATCATGGCGGTGTTTGATACCAAGGAAAATGTCGACCACCTCACCCTTTCCGTGCCATTTGAGACTGTCGCTGCCAACGACTACAACCTGTCGGTCAGTAGCTACGTAGAAGTCAAAGACACTCGGGAAGTGGTAGTCATTACAAAGCTTAATGCTGAGCTAAAGACTACCGTCGCCAAAATCGACCAACTGCGCCAAGACATCGATGCGATTGTGGCGGAGATTGAGGGCGAAGAGCCGGAGGCATGAGCAGCTTGAGCTTTATGGAAATGCTGCTGGATGGCGTTGAGTTGGATTGGAGGCCATTAAAAGACGTACTTGTGCGTACTAAAGGCACAAAAATCACAGCGGGTCAGATGAAAGCGCTTCATAAAGACGAAGCGCCATTAAAGATTTTTGCAGGTGGTAGAACTGTCGCATTCGTGGATTTCGAAGATATACCTGAAAAAGACGTAAATAGAGAGCCCTCTATTATTGTGAAGTCTCGTGGGGTTATTGAGTTTGAGTACTATGAAAAACCGTTTTCGCATAAAAACGAAATGTGGTCGTATTACTCAGATAATGATGCGATCCATATTAAGTTCGTGCACCACTTTCTGAAACTAAATGAACCACACTTTCAGGCCATTGGTAGCAGGATGCAAATGCCACAAATCGCAACGCCAGATACAGATGAGTTCCTGATCCCCATCCCCTCCCCAGGCAACCCCAAAAAATCGTTGGAAATCCAGGCCGAAATCGTCCGCATTCTGGACACCTTTACCGAGCTTACCGCCGAGCTTACCGCCGAGCTTACCGCCGAGCTTACCGCCCGCAAAAAACAATACAACCACTACCGCGACCAGTTATTGAGTTTTGAAGATGGGGAAGTGGAGTGGAAAACGTTGGGGGATATTGGCGAATTTATTCGTGGAAAGCGATTTACCAAAAAAGACTATGTAGAAGATGGGGGTATTAAGGTTATCCATTATGGCGAAATTTACACCCACTACGGCACTTCATCTACGAGAGCAATTTCGGAGGTTCGACCTGACTTGGCAGAATCACTTCGTTATGCAGAGACTAATGACGTTGTTGTGGCCAGTGTAGGTGAAACTATCGAAGATGTTGGTAAGGCTGTCGCTTGGCTGGGGGATGAAAAAGTAGCTATTCATGACGACAGCTTTGCTATCCGCCACTCCTTGAATCCAAAATATCTATCTTATTGTCTGCAAACTGAAGGTTTCATTGCGGAGAAAGCTAAATATGTAAGTCGAGGTAAAGTAAAAAGGTTGCTAATCGACGGGATTTCAAAGGTACGAATTCCTATTCCATATCCGAACGACCCCGGAAAATCGTCCACCGAACAAGCCCGCATCGTTACCATCCTTGATAAATTTGACGCCCTCACCAACTTAATCGCCGAAGGGCTGCCACGCGAAATCGAATTGCGCCAAAAGCACTACGAGTACTACCGCGATTTATTGCTAAGCTTTCCTAAGCCTGATTTAGAGGTAGCGGCCTGATATGTCCCAGCTTAACGCCGAGCCAAAAACTACCGTCACTAAGATTGATCATCTCCGCAAGGATATTGATGTAATCGTGGCGGAGGTTGAAGGTGAGGAGTTGGAAGCATGAGCAACATAAGCTTTATGGAACACCTGCTGGATGGGGTTGAGTTCGAGTGGAAGCCTCTGGCTGATGACACCTTTGTTGAGATAGCGAACAGTGGGCGGAAGCCTGTGAAAGCGTCCATACGCGTACCTGGAAAAACGCCTTACTACGGGGCTAATAATATTCAGGATTATGTCGATGGTCATACTCACGATGGCGAGTATGTTCTTATCGCCGAGGACGGCTCAGCGAGTCTAGAGAAGTACTCTATTCAATATGTCACAGGAAGAATCTGGGCGAACAATCACGTTCACGTTATCCGTGGAAAAACCAGGCTGAACTCAAGGTTTCTATATCACTATCTATGTACTGTTAATTTCATCCCGTTTTTATCGGGTGGGGGTCGAGCAAAGCTAACTAAAGGGAAGATGGTCGAAATCCAAATTCCCATCCCCTTCCCCGACAACCCCAAAAAATCGCTGAAAATCCAGGCCGAAATAGTTCGCATTCTGGACACCTTTACCGAGCTTACCGCCGAGCTTACCGCCGAGCTTACGGCCCGCAAAAAACAATACAACCACTACCGCGACCAATTGCTCCGTTTTGATCTGCCCGATGGGCAGACAGGCCTGCCCGCCGATAGGCGGGTGGAGTGGAAGACTCTGGGAGAAGTTGCTGTAATCGGCACAGGCAGTCATGACACACAAGACGCCATTGAGGATGGTGAATATATTTTTTATGCTCGAGGGCGTGAGCCGTTACGTCTAAACGTGTTTGACTTTGATGAAATAGCAATCATCACGGCCGGAGATGGCGCCGGGGTTGGGAAAGTATTTCATTATGCCCAAGGTAAATATGCACTGCATCAGCGAGCATATCGAATCGTCCCCAGCCAAGTAATGGATCCGCGATTTGTATATCACTGCATAAGATCATATTTCTATGAGTACATACAAAAAGCATCTGTGAGTTCATCTGTTACCTCACTTCGTAGGCCGATGTTCCTAAATTTCCCGATACCAGTTCCATCGCTTGCTGAACAAGCACGCATCGTCGCCATCCTCGATAAATTCGACGCGCTAACCAACTCCATCAGCGAAGGCTTACCCCGCGAAATCGAATTGCGCCAGAAGCAATTCGAGTACTACCGAGATCTGCTGCTGAGCTTTCCCGAGCCGGAAGAGGAAGCCGCCTAATATGAGCAAGACGCTAGCACAAATTGCACAGTTGCTAAGGGGCTCCAACAAAAAGGTGCAGTTAATCTATGCTTTTAATGGCTCGGGTAAAACCCGCCTCTCGCGAGAATTTAAAGCGCTAATCGCGCCCAAGAATGCAGATGACGGTAAAGAATTTGAGCTTTCGCGAAAAAAACTTCTCTACTACAACGCCTTAACCGAAGATTTGTTCTATTGGGATAACGATCTGGATAATGATGCTGACCATAAGCTAAAGATTCAGCCCAACTCGTTCACCGAATGGGTGTTGATAGATCAAGGACAAGATCAAAATGTTATTACTAATTTTCAGCGCTATGCCAATAACAAGCTCACGCCACAATTTAATGAGCAACGAACAGAAAAAGATAATGCTGGCAACGACCTATTGGTAAAGGCTTTTTCTGAGGTCACCTTTACGCTTGAACGTGGTGGCAATGAAAAGTCGGGGAATCTAAAACTCGCTAAAGGCGAAGAAAGTAGCTTTGTCTGGAGCATTTTTTACACGCTTCTCGAGCAAGTGATCAGTATCCTGAATGTTACCGAGCCTGACGACCGCGAAACCAATCAATTTGACCAGCTTGAGTATGTGTTTATTGATGACCCGATCACATCCTTAGATGAAAATCACTTAATTGAACTGGCTATTGATGTGGCACAACTAATTAGATCCAGCGATTCCGAGCTCAAATTTATAATAACGACACATAACCCGCTCTTTTATAATGTCCTTTACAACGAGATTAGAGCAAAGAGTGGTCAAGTTCTAAAGCGATATGAGGATGGCACCTTTGACCTTGAAGAGAAGAAGGGCGATTCAAATAAAAGCTTTTCATACCACTTGTATATTAAGCAGCTAATTGAGCAGGCAATTGAGAAGAATGAAGTCCAGCGCTACCACTTCATGCTGCTTAGAAATCTGTATGAAAAGGCCGCCAATTTTCTAGGTCATCCTCAATGGTCTGATTTGCTGCCCGAGAATAAACAGTCTTATTCGCGACTTGTGATGAATTTCTACAGTCATCGAACTTTGTCAAATGAAGAAGTGGCAGAGCCGACCGAGCCAGAGAAACAGACAGTTAACTTATTGCTTAATCACCTAGTAAGCAAGCACGGCTTTTGGAAGCAGGACGACCAGAATGGTTGATTACACCAGGCCGATCGCCGAGTCGAAGCGCTTTATCGTTCTCGATAAATACAGCAAGGAATGGCAGGTCGCTGAAGGCTACCAAAGCGAAATTGACCTGGAGCGTGAGCTTATTCAGGATTTGCAAAACCAGGGCTATGAATTCCTTCCTGAATTGAATAACCCTGAGGCTATGCTCGCTAATGTGCGCGTGCAATTGCAGGCCCTCAATGGCATCGAGTTTCTTGAAGGCGAATGGCGTCGCTTTGTCGAGACCTACTTGGACAAACCCAGCGATACGATCGTGGATAAAACGCGCAAGATTCACGATGACTATATTCACGACTTCGTGTTTGACGATGGTCGCATTCAAAACATCTATCTGCTCGACAAAAGGAACATCGCCCGCAATAAAGTACAGGTGATAAAACAATTCGAGCAAACTGGCACCTACGCTAACCGTTACGATGTGACGCTGCTTGTAAATGGTTTGCCTTTGGTGCAGATCGAACTGAAAAAGCGTGGCGTCGCCATTCGTGAAGCCTTTAACCAGGTGCACCGTTACAGCAAAGAGAGCTTTAATAGTGAGCATTCGCTGTATAAGTACCTGCAGCTATTTGTGATCTCTAACGGCACCGATAGCCGCTATTTCGCGAATACCACGGCCCGCAACAAGAATAGCTTCGACTTCACCATGAACTGGGCGAAGGCGGATAACAGTCTGATTAAAGACTTGAAAGACTTTACCGCGACCTTTTTTCAGAGAAATACATTGCTCAACGTGTTGCTGCACTACTCAGTATTCGATGTGAGCGGTACTTTGCTGGTGATGCGCCCATACCAGATTGCTGCAACTGAGCGCATTTTGTGGAAAGTCAAAAGCTCCTATGAAGCTAAACACTGGAGTAAGCCGGAAGGGGGTGGTCATATCTGGCACACCACCGGCTCCGGCAAAACCCTCACCAGTTTTAAGGCCGCACGTTTGGCGACCGAGCTGGAGTTTATCGACAAGGTGTTCTTTGTTGTTGATCGCAAAGACCTTGACTACCAGACGATGAAGGAATACCAGCGCTTTTCACCCGACAGCGTGAACGGTTCTGACAGTACCGCAGGGTTAAAGCGGAATCTGGACAAAGATGACAACAAGATCATCGTCACTACCATCCAGAAGCTAAACAACCTGATGAAGAGCGAAGGCAACCTGGCTGTCTACAACAAGCAAGTGTTGTTTATCTTTGATGAATGTCACCGCAGCCAGTTCGGCGAGGCGCAGAAAAACCTGCAGAAGAAATTCAAACGCTTCTATCAGTTTGGTTTCACCGGTACACCCATTTTCCCGCAAAATGCCCTCGGTGCCGAAACCACCGCAAGTGTGTTTGGTCGCGAATTGCATTCTTATGTCATCACCGATGCAATACGCGATGAAAAGGTGCTTAAGTTTAAAGTCGACTACAACGATGTGCGCCCGAAGTTCAAGGCGATTGAAACCGAGCAGGACGAAAAAAAGCTTGGTGCGGCGGAAAACAAGCGAGCTCTTTTGCACCCGGATCGAATTCAGGAAATTTCGCAGTACATCCTAAATAACTACCGTCAGAAAACCCACCGCCGGCAAGCCAGCGCCAAAGGCTTCAATGCCATGTTTGCTGCGAGCAGTGTGGATGCGGCAAAACTGTATTACGAAACGCTGAACAAGTTGCAGGCTGAGAGTGACAAGCCGCTGAAAATTGCCACTATATTTTCCTTTGCGGCCAATGAAGAGCAGGAAGCGGTGGGCGATATTCCGGATGAGAGCTTTGAAGTCTCGGCGATGAACTCCAGCGCCAAGGAGTTCTTGAGCGCCGCCATTGCTGACTACAACGCTTTCTTTAAAACCAATTTCAGCGTCGACAGCCAAGGCTTTGAGAACTACTACCGCGATCTGGCCAAGCGAGTTAAGTCCAAGGAAATCGACCTGATTGTTGTAGTCGGTATGTTCCTCACCGGCTTTGACGCGCCGACGCTGAACACTCTGTTTGTCGATAAAAACCTGCGCTATCACGGGCTGATCCAGGCCTTCTCGCGGACCAACCGTATTTATGACGCCACCAAAACCTTTGGCAATATCGTCACGTTCCGCGATCTGGAAAAGGCCACCATCGATGCCATCACGCTGTTTGGCGATAAAAATACTAAAAACGTAGTTCTGGAAAAGAGCTACAAAGAATACATGGAGGGCTTTACCGATGTGGTTACCGGTGAAGCGCGGCGCGGTTTTATGGAAGTGGTCAATGATCTGGAGCAACGCTTTCCAGATCCTGCTGCCATTGAGAAAGAGGCAGATAAGAAAGACTTTGCCAAGCTGTTTGGCGAATACCTGCGGGTCGAAAACATACTGCAAAACTACGATGAGTTTGCCAGTCTGAAGGCCCTGCAAGATTTGGATATTAAAGACTCGGAGGCAGAAGAGGCGTTTAAAGCCGAACATTATCTGGATGATGAGAAACTGGCCGAATTGAAGAACATACGCCTGCCAACCGAGCGCAAGCTCCAGGATTACCGTTCGACTTACAACGATATACGCGACTGGCAACGCCGACAGAAATCGGCTGACGAGCAAGACCAGTCGACCATTGATTGGGATGACGTGGTGTTTGAGGTCGACCTGCTAAAATCCCAGGAGATAAACCTAGACTACATTTTGGAGCTCATTTTTGAACACAACAAAAAGAAGAAGAGCAAAGCCGATCTGGTTGACGAGGTACGTCGTGTTATTCGTGCCAGCCTGGGAAACCGCGCGAAGGAAAGCCTGGTAGTGGACTTTATCAACCAAACCGACCTCGATCAGCTTGGTGATAAAGCCACCGTGATCGAAGCCTTTTTTGCTTTTGCCCAGGCCGAGCAGCAACGGGAGGCCGAGGAGCTAATTAACGCAGAAAGCCTGAATGCTGAGGCAGCCCGACGCTACATCACTTCGTCGCTAAGGAGAGAGTATGCCAGCGACGCGGGGACAGAGCTCAACGCCATTCTGCCCAAGATGAGCCCACTGAATCCTAAGTACCTGACAAAGAAGCAAAGTGTCTTCCAAAAGATCGCCGCGTTTGTGGAGAAGTTTAAAGGTGTGGGCGGGAGAGTGTAGTGGAAACAACAATTAGGACTTCTAAGGTCGCCGATGCGTTTGCTGAACCGAGCAGTGCAGATCGATCTTTGGTGTCGATCGACGAGCTTTATCGCCTAATGGTTGTCGACAATGGTTCGTTGCAGCGTGAAGCAGTTGATTGCTGATGACTTGGGCGAGCCTGGTTTGGAGGTTGACCAATGAGTAACGACTTGGATTCGCAGGCGAAGCTTGCTGTTACGGTTGCAGAAAAAGCCTCCAATGACGAGAGATCGGCCCTACTGGATTGGACAAAGCAATTGCTCGAGATTCGCCACAGCTCATTGTCGAATTATCAAAAAGGTCGTCGGGCATTGGCTTTGACCTTAGAAAGTAAAGTGATATGGCCAACAGCTAAGATCATTGGGCGCGAGATCAAGCGGTTGGCTTGGGACGACAGAGGTACGAAGGGTCGTTTATCAATTGCCGGTATGGCGGTCGGCTTGACAGTATTTGGGGGTCAAGGGGCGGGCATTGCAGCGCTTGGCACTGCGATCGGAGTGCCGCTTTGGGTGGTTCTTGGTGCTGGAGGGGCATTCGCCGGAATGTTGATCGAGGAATTGACCAGCCGTAGTAGTCGCCGTACGGAATACACAGTTGTCGATGCTAAACGAGTCGATGACAAAGAGAGTTCGAGCGACTGACTACCATAGATTGGGGATTAGAGATCTAGCCTGATGCGTTACTGGTGGGTTAACCAAAATCAAACTTTCAGCCAAGAGGTTGACGGCGGATATTTGTGGTCCCCAAAACGTAAGGCCGATGGTTCCCGAAATCCGTTCTACGAGTACATGCGCGAAGTTGCGCCTGGCGACGTCATATTTTCGTTTTCCGATACGTACATTCCTGCGATAGGTGTCGCGCAGTCAACAGCGTATGGGTCGCCGAAACCAGCCGAGTTTGGATCGACGGGTCCGAGTTGGAGTGCAATTGGGTGGAAGGTTGCTGTTCGATACTTTCGATTGAGCAACCCTGTCCGGCCGGCCGATCATATAGAAGCAATCCGTTCGCTGTTGCCAAGCAGATACTCACCTTTGCAGGCCAGCGGACGTGGCAATCAAGGCGTATACCTGACGCTTCTGCCTGACGGTCTGGCTAGCGCTCTGGTCGGGCTAATCGGGCGTCAGGCAAAAGATATTGTTCAAGCGAATCTCGCGTCTGATTCTATTGCAGATGAGTTGCCCGAGCCTCAGCCAGAAATATCAGATTGGGAGGACCATCTCGCGTCTGAGATTGGCAAAGATCTGTCTCTAGATGACACTCAAAAAACTGCCCTGGTGCAGGCTCGTCGCGGCCAGGGGCAGTTCAAAAAGAACGTCCATAGTATTGAAAAGAGGTGTCGAATTACCGGTGTCGATCGAATTGATCACCTAATCGCGAGCCATACAAAACCTTGGCGCAACTGCGAGACGGCGGAGGAAAGATTGGATGCCGAAAACGGACTGTTGCTGACACCCAGCATCGATCACCTGTTCGATCGAGGATATATTTCGTTCGAATCAAATGGAGGGCTGCTGATCTCGCCTGTTGCGCATCATGATTCATTGCAGCGAATGGGAGTGCCGACCGATGCTCGGACGAACGTAGGGTCATTCTCGTCGGGACAGCGCCAGTACTTGGAGTTTCATCGGGAGAGCATTTTTCTTCAGGCGAGCGTCCGATAAGTGGATGTCGATACCCACAGGATGTCTGTAACCTATATTGTCTTAGTTCGTCGGCTCAAGGGTCCTGAATGGCAATAGATCTCGAGAAACTCGCCGAATACAAAGACTCCTTTCTTAAGGCGTTTCCCAATGGCGAAGCATTTGACGTTCCTGAGTATCTAGAGCGGGAGCGCAATTACAAGATCGAGTTGGTCGAGGCTTTCAGGGCTCAGTTTTCGCGACACTTCCCTGTGTTGCCACGAAGTGACGCAGAACTGATAGCCCTGGGGGATGAATTGCTCGGTCTCTTTACTCGGCCACTGGAATCCAACGGCAAAAATCCACAGAACCTGGTGGGATGGCGTTATTCGAATTTCGGGCGCCTATTGGACAACAAGGGAAAAATCTCTTTTGCACGAGCCGTTGGAGCTTTGTTAGACGAATCTGGCCCGTTGGCCGAGCGGGTTTCCGATTTTCAGGAAGAACTACTAAAACTCGCAACAGGCGTTGGCGAAAAAGTCGGCGCGGCCATGAAGCGATCCGTCGCAACGTTCTTTCTATTTTTGTTCAACCCAGCCAAATATGTCTTCGTTAAAACTCGGGAGTACAAGCGATCGATGGTGGACTTGGTTGGCGGCCATTGTATCGGCGAAGCCGACGAGTATGACCAGATTCTTCAGTTCACAATCGATGTAAAAGAAGCCATCGAGGCTGGAGGATGGCGACCGCGGGACCTCGTCGATGTTCAGAGTTTTCTATGGGTGCATCAGAAGATAAGTACATATGCAGCTGAGGACGATCCCTCGTATCTTGAGAGCATTGTTCCTATATGGGTTCTTCGCCTCGACTTAGATACAGTCGGTGATGCATCACAGCAAACCTTCACGTTCGATCTGACTGATCATCCCAAGCACCGCCGTTGGTACGAAACAAGTGTTGCGAAAGGTCTCGAAACGCAATCGCTGGCCGTCCTCCTGAATCGGGGCGAGTCGAGTCACGTCTTTGGCGAGGGCTCGATCGACGCTGTCGAAATCGAGGGCGACGAATTCCGAGTCACAGTGTCTGATATCAAACTAGTCGACGTCGACATTGCGGCGAAGACAAATTATCAGCATCTTGTGCCTGGGCTTTTTAGCAATATATTGCAGAAAGGGCAGATAGCCGACCATGGTGCAGCCAAGGTATGCCGGGAGTATCTGGACCAGGCCAGGCCGACCTATTTGTTGACGTGGAATCCCGTCCAGCAAGGACACGGCGGCGCTGGTGGGATTGATGGGAACCTCGGATATGCGGCCGGCGATCGAACTCTGTGGGCATGCCATTCAAGTGATGTGAGATCAGGCGATCCCGTCTACATGATTCGCCTTGGCACAGGTGATTCACGAGGGGTAATTGCGAAAGCGCGGGCGTGTTCCGAGACCTTCGTCGCTCCCCACTGGCGCAAGGATAAAGACAGAGACCTGCGATACGTCATGATCGAATTTGAGGACGTCCGTGACGGCGTCTCCGGTGCATACCTGCCCTTATCAGAGTTAAGTGCCAATTTTCCCGACCAACAGTGGTCGCCGCAGTCATCCGGTATTTCGATCAGGGAGCAATATCGATCTGGGCTGCATTCGTTATGGTCAAAAAACGTGAATCAACATTCGTTGCGCGCGTTGTTCGAGGAGTACGTGCGCCTGGATCCGCGGAAGGATTGGATCGCCGGTTACCGAGAAATTACGGAAATGGTTCGGTCTGCAGTTACCAGCGGATCCTACTCCAACGAAGTGCTCGCCAGGTGCTGGTTGAAAATGAAGAATGGCATCGCAAGCGCCGGCCAAGGCGTTATCTCGGAGTCCGACTTCACCGACAATCTTGAACATCTGCGTCGTTTCACGGAAATGATCGTAGAAAATTCCGACAAACAGACATTTGACAAGATATGCGAGGATTTCAAACAGCTGCGAGACGATGACAAAATACGCAAAATACCGAGGGTTCTGACACGGCGCGTTTTTTCTGCAGTTCATCCGTCTCGCCTGTCGACAATCGTGAAGGCCTCCGACCTGCGCGACCTTCGAGACAAACTCGCCGCGAATTACGGCCTTCAATCCAGCGGCACCGACGATTGGTTTGAACTAAGCGAAGAGATCCGAAACTTCCTCTTAAAGGAAGGAGTGGATGATTCGGACCTGGCTTATTTCAATACTTTTCCTTGGTACATCCTTAGAAACGTTAAAGACTCGACTGAATATTCAGTCGAAGAACCTGGCACCGAGTATCACGCTATGTCTAAGAATATTATTCTCTATGGGCCACCCGGAACGGGCAAAACCTACGCGCTGAGAAACGAGTACTTTCCCGACTATACAGACGAGGAGCCAGAATCAACGACTGAAGACTGGATGGACGCAACCATTGGTCAGATGACTTGGTACGACGTGGTTTCAGCAGCGTTGCACGACTTGGGGAATAGTCCTGTCAAAGTTGCCGAGATCGTCGATCACAAATACATCGCCTCGAAAATGAGGGCATTAAGTCGTCAGTCGCCGCCGTCCGCAACGATCTGGGGGACGTTGCAGGAACATACAGTGCCCGAGTGCGAGCATGTGAACGTGACAACAAGGCATGAACCGGCCTGGTTCTATAAGGACAAAGATAGTCGTTGGAGCTTGGTGAGCGATTGGGCCGAGTCGGGAAGTTATGTCATTGATACTATTAATAAATTTGAAGCTGGACCGGACGAGATCAAGAAGGTCGCTCATCGGTACGCGTTTGTAACCTTCCACCAGTCGTACAGCTATGAGGAATTTGTTGAAGGGATCCGCCCGGTCCTTAGTGAAGGCGAGTCCGAAAGTAGTGGCGTTGGTTACACATTGGAGGCGGGAGTATTTCGTCGAATCTGCGAGCGTGCACGAAGAGACGGCGACAATCGCTATGCGTTGTTCATTGACGAGATCAATCGCGGCAACATTTCCAAAATCTTCGGCGAGCTGATCACTCTTTTGGAGGAGGATAAACGATCGGGTGCGCCGAACGAGCTGACCGTGACTCTTCCATACTCAGGCGACCTGTTCAGTGTTCCTAGAAACTTGGACGTTATCGGCACGATGAATACTGCCGATCGATCGCTTGCCCACATCGACACTGCGTTGCGGCGGCGATTCGAGTTCAAGGAGCTGATGCCAGTTCCATCAATCCTCAAGTCGCGAGACGTGGGCGGGGAGACTATCGATGTCGCTCGCATGTTGGGCACGATCAACCAAAGAATCGAGGCGTTGTTTGATCGCGAGCACATGATCGGCCATGCTTATTTCATCAGCGAAGAATCGCTGGGAAATATTTTCAAACGAAGAATCATCCCTTTGCTGGTCGAGTATTTCTTTGAGGACTGGGGCAAGGTGAGGGCGGTATTGGCCGACGACCAGATCGATGACTCCGGCGCGCAGTTCGTGATGAGCACAAAAGTGAGCGACGGGCTATTTTCAGGCAACAGCTCACACGCGAAGGTCGTGTATTCCGTAAATGAAGCAGCGCTTAGCAATCCGAAAGCATTCCGAAAGATTTACGAATCAGTTGCGGAGCTAGAGTAGCGATCATGTTGTCCGTTGCCGAATTCGGGCGGATTTTTAAAGCGGATGTCGACGAGAGTTCGCCGGATGGCAATCTACGGCTGACGAAGAAGCACTTTGACGCGATTCTGACCTTGCTGGATCACGACGAAGACGACTCGCCTAATTACGCCCCAGTCTTTACCTACCTTAGGCCGAAAGGTGTAGAACAGCTTCGGGTGCAGAACTTTGTTGGCGTCGTTCGACTTGCAGATGGCGTGCAGATTGAAGTTCTACCCAAAATATCGAAACGACTCGAACACGATCATGCACGCAAGCTATTGATCAAGATGCTCATTGAGCTGTCGGACTCGCCGTTTTTCGAAGGAACAGCCGCGGACCTCGAAGCGCACAACATGCCTATTTTTGAGTTGTTGTTGCGGTGTTACCTCGAGCAAGTCACCACGCTGGTTCGAAAGGGTATAGCGCGAACGTATGTGGCAAAAGAAGATAACTTGGTCTTTCTTCGTGGAAAATTGCAGATGACGGAGCATATTCGGCGAAACTCCTACAACTCTGCACGCGTCTATTGCCAGTTCGATGAATACGATGCCGATCGGCCAATCAATCGGCTAATCAAAGGTGCACTGCTCGTCGTTAACAAGCTCTCGCGGCATGCGGGGAATCATCAGCGGTGTCGGGAGCTGTTGTTTTGGTTCGATGGCGTTCCGGGTACTGCTGCCCCTCGAAGCGACTTTCAGCGCGTGCAACGCGATCGACTTGTGCAGCATTATGCGCCGGCGATGCCGCTGTGTAAGTTGATCCTGTTCAGTCTGAATCCACTGACGCATCAGGGCGAGAATCAAGTCGTGTCTATGTTGTTCCCCATGGAGAAAGTATTTGAGGCCTACGTTGCCGCGAAGTTGCCTGGACAGCTAAAGGCTTGGAGAGTCTCGGCACAGGCGACAGGCCAGGCCCTAATCGACGAGCACTTGAACCAGAAGATTTTCAAACTCAAGCCCGATCTACTGTTCCGACGATCTCAGAAACACGTAATTGCAGACACCAAGTGGAAGCTCATCAACCAGGCAGATCGAAGCGACAAGTACGGCATATCGCAAAACGATATTTATCAGTTGTTTGGCTACACCAAGAAGTACCTTGCTAATCAGCAATACCGGGAGGTTCTCTTGGTCTATCCCGCCTCGGATACGTTTAACGCGCCTTTGGAACCATTCTGGTACCGAAAAGGTGCCGAAGTGCTGCATGTGGTCCCGTACGACCTGAATAATGAGACTCTCATCCTTCCTGCGGAGAGCCTGCTCAACGAGGATATAGACGAAATCGCGCAATCCGGCTAAAGGAACGAGGTTCGATGGCCCAGATCTTTCCATCTGACATTGAGGCAGCCAAAGCGGGCGGCGAGTCGCCTGACGAGCTTGAGACTCTTATCGCACTTCGCGATGTTTTGCCTGATGAATACCTCGTCTACCACAGTGTCCATTGGAGCGCGGTACGTCCGAAATATACAGACTTCGGCGAAATTGACTTTGTCATCGTAAACAATGCCGGCCAGGTGCTTGTTATTGAGCAGAAAAATGGTCCTATGATCGAGTCGCCACAGGGCCTCGAGAAACGCTACTACGGCGGCAAGACGAAGCTGGTCTATTCGCAAGTGCAACGAAACCTGGGAAACCTAAGAACCAAGTTTTCTCGATCTAGGGCTTCTAATCGATCTATAGATGTTGATTACCTGATCTACTGCCCGGACCATCGCCTGATCGATAGGAACTCGGTTGCCGTTGATAGCCAACGCACAGTAGACGCGACGCAAAAGGCAGAGCTGCCTGCGAAAATCCTAAAGTTGATGCGGTCCGACAAAGAGAAGGACCCAGTGCTCCGTCGCGAGCTACACGAATTTCTTCTAAACGGCTTTCGAATTGCGCCGGACGTCAACTCTTACAAATCGAAACAGAACCAGGTCTACTGTCATCTGCTGGAAGGTCTATCGGAGGTCATCGAGAGTCTTGAGTTTTCGCCGTTTCGTTTGCGAATCATTGGAACAGCGGGGTCGGGCAAGACTCAAGTAACAATGCGTTTTTGCGAGCGAGCGCTCAAAGAAGGGCGAAGACCACTCCTGCTTTGCTTCAATCGTCCATTGGCCGACAAATTCGCTGCACAAGCACCCGCCGGTGTGACGGTAAACACCTACCACGGATTTTGTAGAGAAATGGCCGAGGGGTTGGGCATCGAAATTGACTTCAACAAGGCGGACGAGCCGAATTTCTGGCAGGAGATCCAAGAAGAGTTGCTCGCGGTGACGCTCGCGGGCGCGCCCAGGTTCGATTGTCTGGTGGTTGACGAGGGACAGGACTTCACGTCGGAGTGGTATGACATTCTCCAGATGTTTCTTGCCGAAGACGCGACACAACTCTGGCTTGAAGATCCGCTTCAGAATCTTCGCGACATGGAGTCTGTCGATTTACCGGGGTTCGTCACCTATCGAGAGGCAGGAAATTTTCGAACGCCACTTTCCATCGCTGGTTTCATCAAGGGCACGTTGGAGTCAGAATTTGATCAGCGCAACTTGCTGCCTGGCCTTGGCGTGGTGATGTACGACTACGAGAAGTCCTCAGAGATAGTGGGAATACTGGAAAGACGAATTCGCGAACTATCTAAAGTCGGATTCAAACCTGAGGATATCGCTATCGTCTCCTGCCGCGGAACTCAGTCTACGGCGCTTGGCGAGACTTTACAGATAGGGAAACACAAGATCCGGAAATTTACAGGAAAATACGACGCGAAAAACGATCAGATCTATACGGACGGTGATGTAACTTTCGAAACGATTTTCAGGTTTAAGGGACAGCAAGCTCCAGCCGTAGTTCTTGTGGATCTGGATAAGACCATCAAGAAAGACGCTTGGGCGACGGGGATTCTGTATTGCGCGATGACCAGAGCGACGGTGCGGTTAGAGCTGGTCGTGCAGAAAGAATGTCCGTGGATAGAGACTTTTCGGGCGAATTTGGATGAAGACTGATATGCCATCTCCAAAAAAGTACGATGACGATATCCTGCAGCGGCAACGCCAATTATTTCTCTTGGCCTGAAATGAAAGTCGTCAAATTTGACAAGCGTCGGCAACGCAACCCACGTGGGAGGCGGTCGGTGGATTCGGCGAAAATTCTGACCATAACGGCCGCAGTCATCGTTGTTGTGAGCGCCGCAATATGGCTTGTACGAGACGCGAGAGACCTGAGGGATAGCTTCCGGCCCGCAGAAGGCTCGCTCGTCGTGAATGTAAACACCGCGGTCACGGAGGAGCTAATTTCCATCCCCGGCATTGGCTCAGCAAGAGCGGCGCAAATCATAGCGGGCAGGCCATATGCAACAGTGGACGAGCTCGCCAAGATCGCAGGAATTGGACCCGAAACACTCGAGAGTCTGCGGCCTTTCGTCTCAGTCGATGGCGAAACTCGACCGCGCAACTAACCAACCGGAAACGTCAATGTCGAATGCAAGCGATGCCTTTGAGGAATTCATTCAGGATGCAGAAAACTTACTCAAGCATTTCGATTCACTAAACACTAAGCCGCCACCGCCAGAAATCGAGGTCCTAAAACGGGCCGGGTTGATCATGGCAATGACCGCGTGGGAAACCTATGTCGAGGATCGATTGCTGGAAGCTACGCGGGAGCGCCTCAGCAAGTTACGCAATAAAGATATTGCTCAGCTCCTCGAGTCGAAGCTCGACGTGGAAATCAAGCGACTTCATAACCCTACGTACGACAAAACTGCGGAGCTGTTTCGAGACTACGCCGGAGTCGATTTATCCAAGTTCTGGTGTTGGGGCTACTACAAGCTGCCGGACGTAAGAGACACACTAAGTATGTTCATGAAGTTGCGCGGCGATATAGTGCATCGCTCTCGGGTCGTTGCGGAGGGCGCAGTGCTGGCGCACCCGGTTACAAAAGAAAAGCTACAAAAGGCGATCAGATTCCTGAAAGGATTGGTCATCGCGACCGAAAAAGCATTCGAAACAGCCTAGCTCGAAGTTCGTGCGGGAATTCTGCGTGGAGCAACTGCGCGTCGCCGTAAAAGGTGATGCAATGGCCGCCCTGGTAGCTTGTTGAAGGACAAAAACAGAATCGATCACTCAGCGTTCTGAAAATCCGCGTGTCGGAGCCGCCACTTAGTTCGCGGACGGTGCCCCGAACAACACGGCTGGCATCGTCGTGAACCGCCACCTAACCCGCATCAACCTCAATCAACTCACACTCAAAAATCAAACTATCGCCAGGCTTGATCACACCGCCAGGCCGCGGTGAATTGCCGTAGCCGAGATCGCTCGGTATGTAGAGGATGATCTTTCCGCCAGCACCGATTTTCGTCAGGCCCTCGCCAAACCCTTTCACGACCTGGTTGAGTCGGAACGTTGCCGGGGCGCCGCGATCGTAGGAGCTGTCGAACTGGGTGCCGTCGATCAAGGTGCCCTTGTAGTGCACGAGCACGCTATCCGTAAGGCTCGGTTTGGCACCCGTGCCGGGGTCGAGCACTTTGTAGTGCAAACCCGACTCGCTTTTCTCAACATCGGGATCCTCAGCGAGTGTCGCGAAAAAGGCCTTCCCGGCAGCAATGTTTCCAGCGGCGGCCGCTTCAGCCTCGGCAGCGGCGACTTCTTGCGCCGCAGCCATGCGCTCGTTCATGAAAGCCTCGAAAGCAGGCATCTTCGCCTCCACAGCAGGGTCCATCTCGGTGGCGCTTGCGCCTGCGATGAAACCTTTGGCGATGGTAGCGGCATCGTCCGCGCCAAAACCGAGCTGCTTAAGACCGGTTTGAGTGACCATCACAAGACCGATCGCTCGCAAGGCCTCGGTATCAATCTCCGGGATCTCCTCGGCTCCGGCTTGCAGTGCTTCAGCCCTGGCTTGCGCCTGGCCAAAGGCCGCCTGCATGGCTACCTGGTCCAGATCGTCAATATTCATTGTTCCGCTCAAGCCCTTTTGCACTCCGTCAGCAACAGCGGCGATAGCCTCCTGATCCAGCTCGAGTGACGCAAAGTTACCGCGCTGGGCGGTGAGATAACCGACCATCTCGGTCATCTCAGTCTGTTCGGTTGTTTCGGGCTGGGAGACTTCGGCGGCAGGGGGCGTGTCCGCGTCTTGTCCCTGGCAGGCAGCAATCAACAGCAGAACCAGGAGAACCGGCAGATTGGCGTTTTTCAACATGTGGATGGGGCCTTCAGGTCATTTAAAAAAGTGGCGATAGGCTACGCGATTGTTGCGTTGAAACCCAGCCCATTACTCGTTGCTCATGATGCCCATGATACTGCAGTAAACTCAGCACTCCGCCGCGCGCCTGGCCACCTGATTCCCATGTCACCCAGCAATTTCAGAAAGCAGGGCCCACCATCCGCACTGCCTATGTTCGAGGCAGAAGCCGAAGGGCTGACGGAATTAAAGAAAGCCGGCGCCGTCCGCGTGCCCGAAGTCTATGACGTCGGTACTGACGCGGCTGGTGCTTACATCGAGATGGAGCGCCTCAATCTCCAGTCTGGAGGAGAACACGATGCGGCCTCGCTCGGCGAACAGCTCGCGACGCTGCACCGGCACACGGCGGACTTGCACGGTTGGCACCGCGAAAACACGATCGGGCCGACCCCACAGCACAACCCCGAGACCCGCGATTGGGTCGCGTTCTTCCGCGCGCATCGCCTGCAGTTTCAGCTCGACCTGGCCGCCCGGAACGGTTACGCGGGCGAGTTGCAGGAACGGGGTAGCCAACTCGCGGAGCGGCTCGGCGACTTTTTCGAGGGCTATGATCCGGCACCGTCATTGCTGCACGGCGACCTGTGGGCCGGCAACTGGGGCGTAGCCGACGGCGTGCCGGTAATCTTTGACCCGGCCGTGTACTACGGCGATCGCGAGACGGACATCGCGATGACACAGTTGTTCGGCGGTTTCAGCGGCGCGTTCTACCGTGAATACGAACGCGCCTGGCCGCTGGCGCCCGGCAGCACGGAGCGTCTCGAGCTGTACAAGCTCTACCACGTTCTCAATCACCTGAACTTGTTCGGTGCCGGCTATCTTGATCAGGCGTTGGCTATCCTGCGTCGGCTGGGGACGGGTTAGCCGGCTTCAGGTGCATATCGAGGAACTCCATCAAAGGATCGTAAAGCTCCTTCGCCTCGTCGATGAAACCGAAGCCATGGCCAACGTCTCGAAGCAAAATGAACTGCGGTGCGCTACCCGCGAGACGCAGCATCTTTTGCATGCGCCAGCTATGCTCGAAGTCCACGACCGGGTCGTCTATACCGTGCGCGAGCAGAATCGGTCGCTTGATATCCCGATACCGGTAGACGGGTGAGTTTTCAGTTTGCTCCGCGTAGTCGATATTCGGGTCGCCGACATACTTGATCAATATTTCACGTAGTCGTTCGGTACGCTTTTTACCGTGTTGCGTGAATAAGAGCGTCAGGTCCGTTACGCCGGCAAATGATGCCGCGCATTTGAACAGCTCCGGATTGCGGATCACGCTCATCAGCGCGGAATAGCCACCGTAGCTGGCGCCGTAGATGCCGACTCGATCACCATCGATTATGGGATGGCTTTCTATCGCAGTTCGAACCGCGGCCTCGATGTCGTCTTCGATACCGCGACCCCACTGGCGCAGCCCGGCGCTCGCAAAATCTTTACCGTAGCCACCCGAGCCACGGTAGTTGATCTGCAAAACGGCATAGCCGTTGTGCGCAAGCCACTGCACATCCGACGAAAAATACCGGTCGTCGCTTACCCCGATAGGACCGCCGTGCGGCATGGCGATAAGCGGAACCTGTTCGTCGCCTGTGACTGGCAGGGTAAGGAATGCATCGACGACGAGGTCGTCAGAGGATTGCACCGCAAGTGAGATGGTCTTACTCAGTGGCTTGCCCTCCATCCAGGGCGCCATAGCTTCCACCAGGCTGCATTCATCTTTCTGCAGATGACAAACATGAATGCTGCCGCGCTCCGTCGGTGACGAAGCGAACACAAGTCGCGCATCGGTGCCGGCTGCGTAACCGACAGTCACTATGCCCTGGTCCGGAAAGTAACTCTTGAGACGTTCGTGCTCCAGGCTCTGCTCTTCGGAAAAAAAGTGATATCGAAGCAGGCCCTGCTCAACGTAGGTTACCCCGACGGGCTCGCTATTGTCTTCGGCCATCAGGATCGCATCGACATCGACGCGTTCGTGCTCGAAAAGAACATTGCTGATCCGACCGCTTTCAAGATCAAATTCCGCTGCTACGATGCGGTCGGATTCTGCATCGGTTAATACCCACAAAGTCAGCGCGTCGTCTGACATGCGCCAGGGAATGAATGTCGATTCCTTGTCGCTGGTCCAGATCAGGGCCCAGCCCTCTGCATCGGGCAGTTTGCGCCAGATTTCCGGAACGCCCTCGGTGAAACGGATACCGAGTGTATATTCGCCGGCCGAGTTTTTCTGGTAGTAGAAAAAATCCTCCGAGCCCGTATTGATGCGGTTTCCGTCGGTGAGCTGCTCATCGAACGGGCTAAAAGCATCCACTCTGTACAAATCGGCGGTGACTGTTTCGTCCTTAAGCTCGGGCCGCGCAATTATGATGTGATACTCATCGTCGGTCAGAAAGTCACTGACGTATCCGAAATAGGTGTGGTCCACGTACATGCCCAGACCATACCCGGAATCACCGAGATCGCTGAATCGGAGCGCAGTCTTCAGATACCGACCGTTCTTTGGGTCCCATGAGTTCACCCAAACCGTGTTTGGACCGATCCAGTCCAGATCCTCGACAAACAGGCGACTATGGAAATTCTGGATATTGAAGTAGCCGACGCCCGGTTTGCCCATTACCAAAGTGTTGTGTCGAAAAAAAGCGATGTGCTCGCCATTGGGCGACAAGGCAGCATGGCGTATCGCCGACTGACGAAACAAATCATCAAACGTCAACTCGCCGGAGGACTGTTCTGCTGCCGCTTCTGCCTGTTGTTGATCGTCTGCCAGCGCCGCAAACGCTGCAAACAGCGACAGCACGGCAACCAGGCTACGCACCGTCGTCATCAACTCGAGCCGCCTGCTTTTCATTGAAGTAGAAGTCAATAAATCGGTTGTCTGAGGTCAGGCCATTGTGTACCGCGAATTCATCCACGAGTTCCGGGTAGCGACTTTCCAGCAGCGATAACACGACCGATGTGCGGTCGGCAACTTTGGTGGAGTAGCCCATCGCGCGCTCCGATTTATAGATGAATACACCGCTGTAGTTAAGCTTTCCTGCCACTACCGTGAAGTCGGTTTCACTGTGTCTCAGGTGGGCTATCGTTCGGCCGAACCAGGATTTATACCAAATGGAGTGCCATCGATAGTTGCCGGCCTTCACCTTGAACACGCGGAAAAAATCTTTGTTGCGAATCGGCCCAAACCGTATTCCGCCACCAATCGCACCGAGCCTGTTGATGTCCACCTGCTCCGCGACGCCTTCGACGTACATGAGAATGACCACCAATCCCTCGTCCGGGCCCAGACGCTCAATGTCCATTCGATCTGCAACGGCGGTTTCAATTTCTTCCAGGACCTGCTCGTACTTCTTCAGGATCCGTTTGACGCCGTTCTTGATGAAATTCCTTTCGTAGCACGTGAAATCCGCAGTGTTCTCGACATTGGCGAACTTTGCGATGGGCTCGTCAACCAGCGCCCGTCGGTAGTGCTCCAGTTCATATAAGTCCGTGATTCTATTGGCGATCGTATGGAGGTGTTCTTTTTCCATCGCCACGTCGGGAGCTTCTCTCGCCGTGCGATCGATCATCGCATCGAGCGTTTCGTCGTGTTTTCGCTGCGCGTTGTTGGCTTTCTCTTCAAGCCACGAGGTGTACTTGCCCAGCATCTCCTGGCACTTGGCGAAATCCTTCTCCGTCTCGACGGCCCCGGTTTGAGCGGTCAGTGCGGACATCAGTATCAGCAGAATAAGACGGTGCCAACCGGCAGACCTTTCTGACAACAAGAGTATCCTCCCGAATCCAGCTTGGATCGATACTACTAGGAGCTGTTCGGGGCCGAAAGTACCAGGAGACTTAGCTCTATGTGCCGCTTATCGTTCTATACTCGGTTCAACCCACACACGCTGCCGCAGGAGTCCTCATGAACTCATTACGAATTGCACGCCATCTGGCCGTCATCGCGCTCATCGCAACATTCGGCCTCGTTGCCTGCACGCCGCCGCCGTCGTACGACCTTATCCTTCGCGGTGGCACGGTGTACGACGGCAGTGGCACGGCGCCTTACGTTGGCGATGTTGCGATTGACGGCGACACCATCGTTGCACTTGGCGACATCGGCAAAGCCACGGCAGACGTCGAGATCGATGTCGCGGGCCTCGCGGTGGCACCGGGGTTTGTGAACATGATGTCCTGGGCAAACGAGTCGCTGATTGAAGATGGCCGGTCGCAAAGCGACATACGCCAGGGCGTGACGCTCGAGATCATGGGCGAGGGCAGTTCGATGGGGCCCCTCAACGATGCGATGAAGGAGCAGATGCTCAGCCAGCAATCCGACATTCGTTACGATGTCGAGTGGACAACACTGGCCGGGTACCTGGAGTATCTTGAGCGCCGTGGCATCTCGCCGAATGTGGCGTCGTTTATCGGTGCGGCGACACCGCGCGCGTATGTCATCGGCTATGAAGATCGTCCGCCGACCGCCGACGAACTCGAGCAGATGCGTGCGTTGGTTCGACAGGCGATGGAGGAGGGTGCGCTCGGTGTCGCGTCGTCGCTGATGTACCCGCCCGGTCTGTTTGCTGACACTGATGAACTGATCGAGCTGTCCAAAGTTGCCGCCGAATACGATGGCATGTACATCTCGCACCTGCGCGACGAAGGCGCACACATGATTGCGGCTATTGATGAATTGCTGACGATCGCAAGAGAGGCCAACATCCGCGCCGAAATTTACCACCTGAAGTCATCGGGCCAGCCGAACTGGCACCTGTTCGATAAGGCCGTTGCAATGGTCGAGGAGGCTCGCGCCGAAGGCTTAGAGATCACCGCCGATGTCTACACCTACCCGGCCGGCGCGACCGGGTTGAACGTCACGGTACCGCCCTGGGTCCAGGAAGGCGGTTTCAAGGCGTCGCTGGAACGAATGAGCGACCCGGTACTGCGCGAGCAGATTATCCGTGAAATGAATACGCCGTCCGATGAGTGGGAAAACATGTTCCTGATGGCGGGCACGCCCGACAATATTCTGCTTGTGGGCTTCAAGAATGACGCGCTTAAACCACTGACGGGCAAGACGGTCGCCGAGGTTGCGGCTATGCGCGGCACCAGCCCCGAAGAAACGATACTGGACCTGATCGTCGAAGACGGCAGCCGGATTGGCACCGTCTACTTCACACAATCTGAAGATGTCGTAAGACGCGCCGTTTCTCTGCCCTGGGTCAGCTTCAATTCGGACGCGGCGTCGCTGGCGCCCGAGGGTGTATTCCTGAAACGCAACCCGCACCCGCGGGCCTACGGCAGTTTCGCTCGCGTGCTGGGTAAATTCGTTCGTGAGGAAAAAGTGCTCACATTGCAGGAGGCTATTCGCAAGCTGGCAGCCCTGCCGGCCCAGAATTTGAAGATCGATCGACGCGGTGAGCTAAAAGAAGGGTATTACGCTGACGTGGTCGTCTTCGATCCGGACACCATCCAGGACCACGCAACCTTCGTCGAACCACACCAGTACGCGACCGGCATGCTGCACGTTTTCGTCAACGGCGAACAGGTGTTGAAAGATGGTGAGCATACCGGCGCTTTGCCTGGGAGGGCTGTTCGTGGCCCGGGCTGGACAGGCAACACCAAGTAGGTTCATTACACTCCAGCGGGGATCACCTACCGCCTGCCAGTTATACGCAAGAGTTTTTCGTGACAGGCAACCGTCGTTGCCCACTATCATTTCCTTTGCGCAGGTCCTACGTGAGGCCTGCATTCCTGAGCGGCAATTCGCGTACCCGCTTGCCAGACGCCGCGAAATACGCGTTGACGATGGCCGGTGCGATGGGCGGTACGCCCGGCTCACCGACACCGCCCGGAGGTGCATCAGACTCCATGATATGGGTGTGAATTTTCGCTGGCGCCTCGCTCATTCGAATCATTGGATAGGAATCGAAATTGCCTTCTACTATGCCGCCATTCTTTGTGGTGAGTTCTCCGTGCAAAGCAAGGCTCATGCCGAATATTCCTGCGCCTTCCAGTTGTGCGTGAACGCGGTCCGGGTTGATGACGGTACCGGCATCGATCGCGATCCAGAGTTCGTGCACGACCAGCTTGCCACCTTCGTCGACGCTGACCTCGGCGACCGCGCCAACGTAAGAGAGGAACGAGCGATGTACAGCGATACCCAGCCCGTGACCTTTCGGCAAATCGCGGCCCCACAGTGCCATGTCGGCGACTTTCCGGGTAACTGCGCTCAAGCGCCCGGTGTCCACGGGGTGTTTGGCGAGGTCATTTCCGTAGTTCGCGTACTTCGCGGCATCATCCGCGGGATCGATCTTTCGGGCCGGCCCGATAAATTCGAGCAAATGCTCTTTCGGGTCCTGGCCCTTGGCGTGTGCCAGTTCATCGACAAAGCCGCAGGCGCCGAAGGCGTGAAATACGTTGCATACTGATCGTAACCAGCCAATGCGAACATGCGCTGTCGCATCGCAGGTTTCGATGCGCATATTGGGCACGTCCCACGGAGCATCGAGCAAGCCAAGGTCGAGTTCGAACTCGCTCGGGCCGGTCACGCCCGGCGCGAAGGTTGAGGCAATCGACGGAAAGCTGCTGCGCTGTAACCAACTCCGGGTTGTGCCATCTTTGTCCATCCCCGCACGGAAATACTGGGCGCTGGCAGAATGAAAATAGCCGTGCCGGATATCGTCCTCACGTGACCAGGCAACCATGACCGGCCGACCGGTTTCGCGAGCAAGCCAGGCGGCCTCGGCAATGAAGTCAGGTTTCGCCTTGCGGCCAAATCCGCCGCCGAGCAACGTGACATTCATGGTCACCTGCTCTTTGTCGATTCCCAACGTAGCGGCAACTGTGTTGCGCGCCGTCTGCGGGGCCTGAGTGGCGGCCCAGACCTCACAACTACCGTCCTCGTTGACTATGGCCGTCGCTGCAGGCGGCTCCATCGGCGCCTGCGCGAGATACGGCGTGTAGTAGACCGCCTCATGCTGGCTGTGTGTTTCGATATCGGCATCGCCGCGCGTCAGGACAGCCGCACCCGGTGCCGATGCCGATGCAATCAAGCCTTCCTTGTACGCCTGGCTCTCGTGTTCCGCATTTGCGCCGCGGTCCCACTGAATCTCGAGCTTTTTGCGGCCCTCGGAAGCAGACCAGCTGTTGTTGGCTACCACTGCGATGCCGCCCTGGATGTTAAAGAGTGGTGGCGAGGTAGGCTCCGGCATCCGGATGACGTCCACGACACCCGCAATGGCTCGTGCAGCCGCGTCGTCAAATGACGTCACCGTACCGCCGAACGCGGGGCAGCGCTCGATAGCCGCGTACAGCATGTTCGGCAACACGGTGTCGGTGCCGTACTTGGCGCCACCGGTCGTGAACGCCCGCCCGTCAATGGTATCCATCGGCTTGCCGATGTAGCGGTAGTCCTCTCGCGCTTTGAACGCAGCGCTTTCCGGTTGCGGCATGCCATCAGCGGTCTCGACGAGTTCGCCGTAGCCAGCCGACTTGCCGCTAGCTTCGTGGTGCACGGCGTGCGCGCGCGCCACGCATTCGTTTGCAGGAACGGCCCACATTTGCGCCGCAGCCGCGATCATCATGTCGCGCCCGGTTGCGCCAGCATTTCTCAGCAAGTCGAAATGATTACGAATGCTTGCAGAAGCATCGGTATTCTGGTCCCCGTATTTTTCGTGACCAATAGCCTGGATGACCTCGACCTTGTCCCAGTCGGCCTCCAGCTCGTCAGCAATAATCTGCGGCAATGAAGTGCGAATGCCCTGGCCCATCTCGGAGCGGTGGCAATAGATCTCGACGATGCCGTCGTTGCGAATATTGACGTAGACGTTCGGCGCTACTGACGCGCTTGCCTTCGCAGCCGGACCTACCGCTGCGTCGTCCGGCTGGCAGGCACTGGCAAAAGTCAAAGCGAATACGAGGCCGCCACCCGCGTGGCCGGTACGCTTCATGAATTCTCTGCGACTGATCTTCCGAAGTTCGCTCATGATTTGTCCCCCGCAGCACGGTGTATCGCCTTGCGAATTCTCGTGTAGGTCCCGCATCGACAGATGTTGCCGCTCATTGCCTCGTCGATATCGGCGTCGGTGGGATTCGGGATGCGCTCCAGGAGCCCCACCGCACTCATTATCTGGCCAGACTGACAGTAGCCGCACTGAGCGACGTTCAGTTCCCGCCAGGCAACCTGGACCGGATGATTGCCGTCTTTGCTTAAGCCCTCGATCGTCGTTATTTTGGCGCCTTGGGCCGCCGATGTCGGCAGCACGCAGGATCGCATCGGCTGTCCATTGATGTGGACGGTACAGGTTCCACAAAGCGCTTTGCCGCAACCGTACTTGGTGCCGGTTAACCCAGCGATATCACGGATTGCCCACAAGAGCGGCATGGCAGGATCCACATCCAGACTCACACTCTCGCCGTTCAGTTCGAAATCGATAGCCATAGCAACTTCCTGCAGTTTCGGTGGAGACTGGATAATAGCGCAATCAATAAATGCGATGCGTGAGTCTTGCGTGTATGCGCTGCGCTCATCGTCTCGGTTCCTTATGGTGCGTTGCCTGACGTGGGCAAGGACCTGGCGGACCAGATCAATGGCAAAGTGATCATCGACGCTTGTAATCCTTTCCCGAATCGCGACGGAGAGATCGCGAATTGGGCGAGAGAGAAGGGGGCTGGTCTCGCCTCTGCAGAGCTGCGTGTCGCGGTTATCCTAGGTGCCAGCCTTTTTGGCCATCGAAGAATTGGCAAACGCCTCGTTCTGCTGCTCGATGTCGCGTTCGATGCTGGAAATGATCGCCATATATTGCAAGTTGTCTCGCAAGGTCTCGAATGACGGATTCATTTCAGTGTTGAAGCGCCAGCGAATGCGCCAGCCATCGTCGACGATGCGCTGCAGTTCCGCGAGCGCCTCGTCCGGAAGATCCAGCGATGCCAACGCCTGGGCTTTCGCCGAGCCGAGTGGGTAGTTTGCGGAGCCAACGGTATACAGCTCGTCATAGCGGTCGACCACGCTCTGCAGGATGTAGGTCGCGCGGTCTTTTTCCCCGGCCGCGAGTAACAGGTGGCCAAGGTCGGCGGCCTTTTCGATGTTCGATCCGTTGAGCGTGATCAGTTCGCTGAACAACGTGGGCAGGCGTTGCTCATACCAGGTGAGTGCCTCGCCATAGTCGCCTGTTCGCAGGGCCTCGTCGCGCACTGTGCGCAGGAACATGCTGTCACTGCCCCAGCGATCGTCAAGCTGTGCGGCAAGTGCTTTGCGAGCGATCGCAAGCGCGCGATCAGGCTGGCCGGACATGTGCAGATAGAATACTTGTGCCGCCAGCGGGTAGGGCTCGTTCGGCCCGAGTTCCAGTGCCTCAGCGACCTTTTTCTCGGCCATTGCAAGATTGCCGGCGCTCCCATAGACGATCACGGAGGTCGCCGGATTCTCGAAGTCCTCAGGGTCCATGATTGCTGCGGCATCGGACCAGTAGCCCGCCTCAACCACCTGCCCACTCATGATGGTTGCCTGGGCCGCGCCGTGCACGGCAAAGGGGTTGTCCGGATTGATTTGCGAGATACGGAAGAAGGCATCCCGACCTTCTGCAAACTGTCCGAGTGCGATATGCGAGCTCCCCAGATCGTGGTACAGCAGAACCGATAAAGGATCGAGTTCCAGCGCTTGGCGCAGCACAGTCAATGCATCCGCATACCGTCCCTTGCCGCGAAGGTAAGCGGCATACACCTGCAGCACATCCCCGTTGTTCGGGCTGAGCTCCAACGCGCGCGAAAAACGGACCTCGAAATCGTCTACGCCCATCCGGGATTCGTAGGTACCCATGACGGCCTGTGCGTAGCCATTGAAAGGATCCAGTTGTATCGCATAGTCGATATGCTCAAAGCCGTTCTCGATCATGTCCTCCGTCGTTGCGGCGCCGGTTTTCGTCAGTTGCCGAATCACATCAGCAAGGCCGACGCGTGCCATCACATAGTCGGGATCAAGCGCGATCGCATCGCGGAAGTGTGCCTCGGCATCGCGAAGGGCTTCAAACGAGGCGGTCGCACGTCTGTTTTTGCCGAGGATGTAGGACCTGTAGGCTTCCATGTTATTGGTCGGCTGCGCGTTGAGGCGGCGGCGCTGATCCGCCGTAAGCGTTGCGGCAAGCTCGCTCGCGATGCGCTCGACAATCTCGCTTTGAATTGCAAACAGATTGTCGACCGTCAGGCGACGATCGTAGGTCGCGGCCCACAAATGCTCGTCGGTACGCGCGTCAATCAGCTGCACGTTAATGCGCACGTTGTCACCCGCGGCTTGCACACCTCCCTCCAGAATGTTGGCGACGCCGAGTTCATCTGCGATTTCGCGCAGTGGTTTCGCCGAGTCACGAAACCCCAGCACCGAGGTTCGAGAGATCACTTTCAGCGCCGACACATTGGCGAGCGAAGTGAGCAGGTCGTCGTGCATCCCATCCGCGAAGAACGCGGTTTCATCCAGATTGCTGCGTGTTGCAAACGGCAAGATGGCAATCGAGAGCGGGTCTGCCTTGTCGGGGGATGCATTTGCGCTTTTAAGTGCGCGCATGTCCTGTTCCGGTAAATCCGACACTTCCTGCGCGACAAAATACGCGCTGACGATGACGATGGCGCTGAGCGCTGCGAGAATGCCGTAGTCCGAAGCCTGCAACGCAAGGCTTGAGTTACTTCCTTCTTTCGGCGTACGCACGATTCCGGAGGAGGTGATGTCATAGCGCCAGCCAAACAAGATCGCCAATGGGAACAGCACAAGCAATGCAATCCACAGGAAACGCATCGCTTGCTCTGGCACGTCCCATGACTCAAACGCGAGGTCACCAACCTGCAGCACTACCCAGGCAGCTACAACATACAAACCGGCGGTGCGAAACACGCGCCGGCGGCGAAGCTCATTGAAAAATTTGTTCATAGTGGGGATTCTGCATGAAAGCGGTGCGGTGATGGTGGATACCTGGACCGAACTCCTAACATCAGACCTACAGCCGCTTGCAAGCACGCAACTGTTTCGTCAACGCGAGCAGCTCCGTACGGTATTCCTCTCCCTCATCCTTCGTATAGGTGCTCGTACGCATCTCGAGATCAATCGCGTCGATCGCATCCCGCGTTGTTTTCTCGCACTCGGCACGGTCCTGCGTCAACGATTCGGGCAGCGTTGGTTCGGCGGGCGTCGGCGGGGTTGAGGGTTCGTCGAAGGGATTGATGAAGTCATCAGCGGCAGCCGCGGGTGTGCCGCCGTCATCGACATCAACAGCGGGCTCGGGGCACGGGGTTTCCTGGAAGGCGATCGTGCCGTCCTCCAGCGAACAACGGTGGATCTCGGTATCGGCTGCGGCGCTCGTAGCCACGAGCATCGTTGCCACTATTGCGAAACGACCTTTCATGGGCATACAGTCTACACGGCCCCCTCGCGATGCAAGAATCCATTTCAAGTAGTGCAATCAGGCTGAATTATGAAAAGAATTCTATTCTTCGTCCTGGCCGCTGCGGGAGCGTATTACGCTCTCCAGCAGGCGGATCCAGCGTTTCAAAACAACGCGCCGAGCGCATTCGAGGCGCCGGCTACGCAGACCAGCGGGCAGTGGCATTCCGGCCAACAGGTCAGTGCCACGGGCACGGTGATCCGCGTACTGCCCGACGATAACGAGGGTAGCCGACATCAACGTTTTATTCTGCGGCTTGGCACCGGTCAGACACTGTTGGTCGCGCACAATATTGATCTGGCGCCGCGCGTGCCATCGCTAAGAGAGGGAGACACGGTGTCGTTCTACGGCGAGTATGAGCCCAACGCGCAGGGCGGAGTCATCCACTGGACGCATCATGATCCAGCCGGGCGACATACGGCGGGTTGGCTCGAACACGCGGGGCGGCGGTACCAGTAGTTCACTCCTGGTTCGCCTTGCTCACACACAACTATCAATATGTGCGAGAATCCGGCAACAAAAATAACAATAGCAACAACAACTTACTCACACCGCCGGGAAATAGATGTCTTTATTCGAAGAACTCAAACGCCGTAACGTAATTCGCGTTGCGGTTCTTTACCTGGTGTCGTCGTGGGTGCTGTTGCAGCTCACTGACGTTTTGTCGTCGCTGCTCAATGTGCCGGAATCGGTCGGCTCGATCGTTGTCCTGCTGTTGATCCTCGGCTTTATTCCCGTGGTGATCTTCGCGTGGGCCTACGAGATGACGCCCGAAGGCGTCAAGCGGCAGGAAGAGGTCGATCGCAACCAGTCCATTACGACGCAGACCGGCAAGCGCATCAACACCGTGATTATCGTGTTGCTCGTGGTGGCGATCTCGGTCGTCGTTCTCGACCGCATGCTGCCCGAGTCTGCCCCCGTTGCAGCGCCGGTAGCGACAGCTGCGTCGGGTGAAACGAAATCGCCAACGGTGCCTGCGAAGTCCATCGCCGTATTACCCTTCGCCGATCTATCGCCGGCCGGCGACCAGGAATATTTCTCCGACGGCATAGCCGAGGAAATTCTCAACGTGCTGGTGCGCATCGAGGACCTCAAAGTCGCGTCGCGTACGACCTCGTGGGGCTTCAAGGGACAGGAAGCGCTCGGTGTGCCGAACATCGCCGCAAAAATGAACGTCCGGCATGTGCTCGAGGGATCCGTGCGCAAGTCCGGCGATACCGTGCGCATCACGGCGCAGCTCATCGATGCCACAACCGACCAGCACCTCTGGTCCGAGACCTACGATCGCACGCTGACGGCTGAAAGCCTGTTCCAGATCCAGGATGACATTGCGAAAGCCATCGTCGAGCAGCTCGGCATCATCATGGACGCCGGTTTCATCACGGCCCGACATGTCGCGGACACCAAAAACATCGATGCCTACGAGCTGTACCTTGAGGCCTCGCAGTTGTTTACCGAGCGCCGCAGTCTGCCACGCGCCATCGATCTGTTCGAGCAGGCTGTCGCCGCCGACCCCGGTTTCGCGCGCGCCTGGGCGGGGCTTGCAGCCATTTACAACATCGCACCAGGCTGGGGATATTTCGATCGCGACTACCTTGCGCTGGCACGTGAGGCTGCCGAAACGGCGATTCAGTTGAGCCCTGAATTGTCATTGCCTTACGCCGTGCTCGCGATGAATTTGAACTCAAGCAATCCGGTCGACTACGAGCAAGCGCTGGCCCTGTTCGAAGAGGCGTTGGTGAGGGACCCCAATAACACCACGGCGTACCTGTGGCGAACGGTCGTATACCTGGACCTCGGCTTTTTCGATCGGGCGGAACAAGGCGCGCTTAAGTGCCTCGACATCGATCCCGCCTACGAAATTTGCCGTTCTTTCCTCGCGATGGCGGTATTGTTTGCCGGCGATACGGAACGTGCGCTGGAAATTCATGAGACGACGCTGCGCCACGGTTTTTTCGTCAACTCAACTCCGTTCCTGTACCTCTATGCCGCCACGGGCGAGGAGCGTACGGCCCTTATCGCATTGGCCGCCATTAACACGGGGCGTGGAGTTGACAAGGCGACTGTCTATGAATACCGGGCGATGACCAACCCTTCGTTCGACTTTCAGGCCGAGAAGACGCTCATCAACCAGGCCTATATTCCAGCCGGGACGACGGCACCGGTATTTGGCTTAGCCCACCCGGACATTCTGTTTCTCTACCGCCAGTACGATCAGCTGCAAAGTAGCGATCTGCCCTACTGGTGGTTTCCCTACCCGCAGGACTTTCGCAACTCGCCGCATCGCAAGCGGCTGATGCGTCAAACCGGCATGCCCGTGTACTGGCGCAAGCACGGCTTTCCACCGCAATGCCGGCCGGTGGGGGCCGATGACTTCGAGTGCGACTAAGCGACCATATCTGACCTTCAGTTTCGCGTGACGGTTGCACCGGCCAGTGGCAAGCCATCAACGACGATTCCCTCGCCAGAACGCGTGTCTTCGAGGACCAGTGCCGTCACATTCGCACTGTAGGTGACCGGCGCTGTGGTTGCACCGCCACCAGAACTGGATCCTCCGCCGTCGCCACCACCGCCGCCGCCGCAGGCACACAAGGTGGTGGCCAGAGCCGAAGCGAGGATTATTTTGCAAACGCCTAGGTGTTTCATAGTCAGACTCCAGTTGCGTAATCGTTAGTTCGTAGAGGACTACAGCGCGTAGCTCACGAGGAAATCAGTGCTGCCTACGGCGAGTACCTGCGGTGTCGACAAGGTCATGACCAGCACGCCGTTGTCGCTTTGGTAACTGCCCTGCCCAATCTGTACATCGGTGGAATCGACAACTCCGTTGGAGTTTGTATCCACCCACAGAGTGACAGCAGAGATGTCCGTCGCATCATTACCGGACCCGGACGCCGCCAACTCGAGCATACTGAGTTGCACCTGGTTCGAGTTGCTGTTCAAGCGGAAGCGGACAACCACGATGTTGCTTGCGCCGCGGTTCACGGTTGCGTTTGACGCTGCAAGAGAGAGTAGCTCGAGTGACAGCGGCGTTGCTTCTGTAGCGACGCCGCCCGGGTCGCGTATGACGCCGTCAGCAATGCCATCCGTATCATTCGGGCCGCCATCCTCAAGACTTAGCTGCAAACAATGGTTGCCTGCCGTGAGTCCGGGCGAGTAGTCGGCGGCGCCCGGTGCAGGACAAACACCGGGCGAGCCCAGTGCTGACGCAAGCGCATTGCGTTCATCCTCTACGAAGTCGAGCCATCCGATGTTCTCGAAATATTTTCTGTACCTTGCGTCCGCCGGAATAGGGCTGAGCAGCGGTATCACGACCTCCGTCGTGGCGGCCTTCGCCGGCAACCCGCCGACTTCAAAATCGAAGATTCCCGACGAGTAGTCGAAGCGGTCATCACTGGCGTGCAGTGCCGCGCCACCATTGCTGCCGAAGTCCGCGATGTCCGCCAGCGTTACTGCAGCGCCTTTACCCACGACCCAAGCGGTTCGACCCAGACTGAGACGGTAACCTTCAGGAGCCTGGATTCCGGCATTCTCGCCGACTGTCGTTAGCAAATAGTTGTCGACATACGTCGGATCGAGATAATCGCTAATGCCGTTCTGGTTGCTGTCGCGCAGGCCTTCCTCGATATCGGTCATGCCGTCGCCGTCGCTGTCCATACCCGGCTCGAACAACGGCGCCTCACTCACGACACGCAACAGGCGATTGGCGTTTGCCGACAGGCCGGGTGTTCCGCTGTCGGTCGTGGTGGCGTCAACGAGGTAGATGCCAGCCGTCAGTCCGAGCGGGTCAACAACAAAACTCGGGCTCGTATTTCCGTTGGACGGTACCAGGGCATTGTCCGAACCGCTCCAGTCGAAGACATGGCTGTCTGCGGGATTGGCGTCGTCAACGTTCAGGGTAAGCGCTACGTCGCCATCGGTGCTCACTATCGTCGAACGAAGGTCGCCAGCCTGTTCCAGGGTCAGGTCAACCTGTGGTGCGATGTTGCCCTCGACGATTTGCAGTGTGTGCGCGGCGGTGCTGCCAGGAATCGCATTGACCGGCGTGCCCATCGTCAGAATGATGGTCTCATCGCCTTCCGTCAGGCCGTCGGCAAGCAGCGTTACGTCGATGCTGGCCACATTGCTGTTCGAAATATTCAGCGTGTTGCTGGCGATCGTGAAGTCATCGCCCTCGGTCGCTGAACCGCTCAGGACATACGACAAACTAACCGGGTAGTTCACCGCATCGCCGCTCAAACGTACCTGGATCGTCGCCTGCGAACCTTCAGCGGCGTACTGCAACTCGCCTGAAAAGTTGACCATCGGAATCACGTCGACCCATTGCGTGCCGGTGGCTGTGTTGCCGGACAAATCCGTTGCGCTGTACTCGATCTCGTGCCGGCCGGACACAAACGGACCCGAGCGGTTGATCGTCGGCACCAATTGGCCATCTTTGACATCCACAGCGCTTGCGACACCGAGACTGACATTCGTGAGGGGACCGATCGCGTCGACGACAATATCTGCCGGGATCATCAGTGCCGGAATCACATCGTCTTGATCGATCGCTGTGCCCTGTTGGAACTCGTCGACATTGTTCCGCCCGTCACCGTCGAGATCGCCATTGGCATCGGCGGCGTCGTCGGGATCCAGTCCGTAAGCGACTTCATAGGCATCCGGCATGCCGTCCGCGTCAGAGTCGAACTGATACTCCGCCTGCAACGGGAATGCGTCGCGATTGTCACCGACTCCGTCGCCGTCGCTGTCCTGTGTTTCCATCGGGTTGAACGGGAAGGCATCGAACTCATCTGCGACGCCGTCGCCATCACTGTCCGTGCCGGGACCTGCGTTGCTTGCCGTGAAGGAGTGATAGAAGAAGCGCACGAAACCCGGCAGCTCAGCCGTAAAGTGTGGCGCACCAACCGCGATGTCATCAAAGCCATCGCCATTGATATCGCCAGGGATCGCTACGTTATACCCCATATGAGCCAGGATAATTTCTGACTCCTCAACCTGTGAATTGGGTAGCAAGCCCGTGGGGCTGCCACGGTAGATCTTGGCGAGGCCGTAATCTCCCACAGCTTCAGAGTTCAGTTCCCCCGCTCTGTTTGCACCAACAACAAGGTCGGCATAGGTATCCGTATCCAGATGGCCCAGCGCTACGCTTACGCCGAACTGGTCGTTGAGGCCACCAATCACCTGGCTGGCCGCGGCAAAACTTGCCTGTCCGGTTGGAACATCCCAGTAGCGGCTCGCGCTGTCGTAAACAAGGACATTGCCGGTCGTTCCGTAAGCACCGACGACCAGGTCATCAATTCCATCCCCGCCGATATCCGCAGCGCTGGCCATGCTGTAAGCAAACCTGGAGTTGCCTGCCGGTGCCAGCAATACGAAGGAGGTTGTCAGTCCCGTTCCGGCTTGCCACTGGTTGTGCGCTCCGAGGAATGCGTGTACTTCACCGTTCCCGGCAAAGCCGGCCCCGATCAGCAGATCGGCGCTTGCGTCTCCGTCGATATCGGCGATCGCGAAACTGTCGCCGAGGCCGACCGTTGGGTTGGAGTGAATGATTGTTGGTGTTACAAATCTCGTGTCTGGTGAGGAACCGTCAGACGACAGATACAAGCTGATCAAGTTGGGCTCCGGAGTGGGTCTTGCCGTCGCCAGAAGATCGTCGATACCATCGCCATCGAGATCGCCACTCGCGAGCGTCATGCCCGTGTTCGGTGCCACATAATCGGGCAGATCGAGAATCTGTCCGTTGTTGTAGTGAATGCTGAACGAACCGGACGAGCCTATTGCAAGATCCGGCATGCCATTGCCGTCCCAGTCACCAACAGCGACAGATCGGCCGAACTGGCTCATGTTGCCGCTCGGCGGCACGATCTGCGGCGGCGCTTGTGCACCGTCAGGTCCGCCATAGACGATAAACGCAGCACCGCCACCGGTATAGAAGGGTGCACCTACGACGGTATCCGCGTAACCATCCTGATTGATGTCGCCACCGGCTATGACGCGACCGAAATCGTCACCAAAAACAAAATCCGGCGCAGCAATGTCATGGCCATTCGCCAGTGTTTGAATCTCGTCACGCCAGGGCACACTGCCATTCAGGAACTCGTCGATCAGAGAGTAGCCGTCGCCATCATGATCCTGAGTGACATCGTCAAATGCATTCGGGTCAAATCCAAATTCGATCTCCCAGGCATCCGCGAGGCCATCACCATCCGAGTCAACGCTCCAGCGCGGGTCGTCCGGGAACATGTCATCGACATTGAAAACGCCGTCATCGTCATCATCGGCAATCGAGATAGAGGCAATGGATGCGTTGTACGTCGAGATCTTCGGGCCGTCGTCCGTTGTCTGCAGCGTCAACGTGAACTGGCTTTCAACAATAGCGGCGGCGTAATCAATCCTCGCGGAGAGGGCGATCGTGGTCAGCGCATCGGGCGCCAGATCGCCAAGATCGCACAAGATCGGCGAGCCCTGCACGCAGCGAGCGTCGACCGAAAGGATAGTCAGACCGGCAGGCACCTCGATGGAGAGTTTCGTATTGGCGGCTGTCAGGCCGGACCAACCCTCGGGCTTGAGATTACGAACCTGAAGTTCAAGCGGAAACACGACATCCGGATCCACTGCGCTCGCAGGGGCCGTTAGTTGCGTATTAAGCACCGTTGCCTCGATGACCGTGACCGTTCCGGCTCCCTGCGATTCGGTGAATGGATCGCTCGGTGCGTTCAGCATCGTGGACCTGGTCGTGAATGTGCCTGAACTTGAGTAGGTGTGCGTGCCAACCAGCACGCCACTGCCGAGTTCGAAATCCATCTTTGGACTGATCTCTCGACCGTTGGCGTCGTAACGACCTGAACCTGCCCAGGAAGGACCGCTGGCCCCCGAGCCATCACCCCAGGAAATACTGTCAAGAGAAGCCTGGAAATCAGGGTCCTGATCAACGTCGCTAAACTCGGCGATCATTACGGCCGGAAAGCCCCGTGCGGCCGTGACGGGGTCGCCCATGTCAATCACGGTCGGATCGGGAGTCGCGATGATACTCAGCTGGACCTGCCCAATTTCGGCAGCGGTCTTGACGCCGTCGGATGCGGTGAATGTCAGGCTGTCGCTACCGTTGTAGTTCGGCTTCGGTGTGTATAGCAGGGTGATCGCGTTGTCGGTTTTCAGTGCCGGGTCGTCAAGAATGAGCGTGCCGTTTTCGGGCTGCTGAATAATGTCGAATGACAGCGTATCGAGCCCGAATGGGGTATCGCTCAGGAAGCCATCGGGATCATCGGCGCTAAGGTGAATATAGATGCTCGTGTCCTCGTCGAGCGTGCAGGGCACGGGAGTTCCGATTTCATCGACAAAGAAACAAGTAGCGGCAAGGTTTTCCGGTGCTCTGAATGCTCGCGTCACATTGACGTTGACTGCGACAGTCGAACTCTTGTCGATGCCGTCGTCGACGGAGAAAGCAAATGAGTCGTTACCCTGGAAATTAAAGTCTGATACATAACGAACGGTCGCGCTGCTGTCGGTAACGTCGCGAAAGGGAGAGGTCTTGAACGAATGCAGAAACTCGTCGCCCTCATTGTTGGCTGGTTCCATTACGAAAAAAGCGGTCGAGTTTACGGAGATCTGCCGAGGACTCCCTATGTTGCCGATGATAAACCCTGGCTCGTCTCCCTGGTTTACACCGGTGCCGGTCGATTTGGCCTCGCCGGCGAAAGTCCCGTCGGGTCCGAATCGTTGTACGCGACTGTTCCCCGTATCCGCGACGTAGAGCACGTCCCGTGGATCAATTTCTATGCTGGCAGGCGCGTTGAACTGTCCGGGATCAGATCCGGGTGTTGCCGGATGGTTACAGCTTGCGTCAGTGCAGCTAAATCCTTTCGAGCGACCGTTTGGAACATCGCATCGACTGTATGGAACACCGGTTGCCGGGTCGACCTTGTTTGAGTCGCAAGCTCCCAGCCAACCGATGTATTCGCCCAGGTCCCAGGATGACGCAGACGTTCGACTCGACGCGGCGAATTTGTGAATCCTGTCGCCCTGCAGCACATAAATATTGCCAGTGGTGTCTATCCGCAGCGAGTGAAACATTTCGGTACTCGATATGCCGGATACGTCAAGGCTTCCAATGGTGTCCGGCCCGGTCGTTGTTAAGTTGCCAACCAGCCGCACGGCTCTGTCATACCGGTGTGCGTAAATTCCGGATTCACGGGTAGATTCGTAAATGAGGCCGACATTCTCGTCGCCCGCTATACCTGTGGTTGCCGGATAGTTGTCGATCCGCCCCGTCTCTTCTTGGCCCGCTACTGTAAAACTACCGTGCACGTCGAAGCTATCCAGTGTGTTCGGAATACTGCATATCGAGAATGCGCCACTACCTGGAACGACCGGGCGAGCAACCTTGAAGGTGATCCAGAAAGTCCCACGCGTGTCGACAAACGGCACGCCGGACGGAGAGCCCGGGTAGCTGGGATCGTCACTGCAATTCATGGATTTGTAATCAGTCGATGGGTAGGTCTTCAATACCAAAACATCCACCAGCTCGCCGTCAGGGTTCCACTTGGAGATTCTTGGATACTCGCTCGCGTTGACGGAGCTTTCGTTGCATTCGAAAAAGGAGTCGCGGACAAAATAGAAACCGTCGTCATCGACGTAAACGTGGCTCGGCCTGTAGACGAAATTCACGGGAATCTTGCCGTTAAAAGCCGCGATACTTTCTGCGGACGGAGTAACGCAGATTTCCCGGTTGATAAAGGCGTGTCTGAGTTCAGGGCCACCGATGACAATGCCCCCGCCCCCGGCGGCAGCAAGCCTGAAGTCGTCAGCAAGATGCAGCAGCGGGCTTACGCGAGACGTGTTGTCGCCTTCGTCGCGTTCTCCGGTTGGGCTGAGCCGAAAGTCCTCAATGAAATGAGGGTACAAGGGTGCTTCAAACTGGCCGTATTGGGGTGACGCTTCGATCTTGAATGCCAGTGGGTCGACCATGCCGTCAATCATGTCGGTGTCGACTCCGGTCAGCTGTATGTCGACGGCCTTCGACGTTATTGCGTTCGCATTCGCAGCGACTGCCGTCGGCGCTGTATTCGTGCCAGGTCGTTTCAGCGTAACGATTTGCGTGTGTGGGAGCGTCTGGTTGGTACCGTCACTCGCTGTCCATTCGATGATGTGGCGAATACCGTCGGCTCCGGGCGGCGGCCCTGCGAGAAAGTCGGGAGCATCATGGGATACTGAAGGCGTCGGGTCAGCCAGGTCGACGACCTGGGGCTGGCCAAGTGGAAACTCGCCCACGGTCAGATCAATGCCATCTTCGTCGTATCGGGCAAACCCTGCGGGTGGCAAGAGCAACGGCGCTTGTCTATCCAAGACCTTGACGCGTTGTAGAAAGCTCATCCTGATCTGATCGCCATCCAGCGAGAGGTTACTTTCCGGGATCGGGAAATCACTCTTGTACGGACCACCGCCCAGTTCGTTGATGGTCCAGTTAACTTCCTCATCAACATCAACCGCCAGCAGGTATGAGTCAGGCAGAGCGGGAATGATATCGAACGCGGAGCCGCAATCGTCGACCGGTACAAACTGCTTCATCAATTCCTCGCGAACACGCGAAAACCTGACGCCGCCAAAGTCGGTCGCTTCTAAGGTTAACGACTGTTCGACGATTGTGTTCTGGCGAGATTGTCCGGTAACGGGCAGGTTGTCAGCATCGATTACGTACGGTTTGTTGGAGTCCCATACTGTCAGTATCTGGCTGTCTCGGTTTGTTGCCGAAACTCTGGACGTCCTCTTTTTCCATTGCTCCAAACGACTAGGATCCGGGTCGGTGCCGGAAAGAAGTCCAAAGCCGTCTGCGAGCTTGATTGCGGTACGTATCAGTTTTGCGCGTGTTTGTTGTTTTTTGATACTTGTCTTCGCAGCCTCTGTAGTCGCGAAGAGAGCCGAATCATATTCCGAGAACGAACTGGCGGCGAACAGCGCCGCTGGCAATGCGACATCAAGAACCGGATGAATTTGTGTTTCGGCCTTCCAATTCAGAACGTGGCGTCCGGAAGGAAATTCCGGATTCTCGAGCAATCCGGCCTGGCCGAGGTAGGGGTTGGTGACACTCACCGTTACATCGGCGTTTGGATGGTAGACACGGACTTGGTCACTATCCACGTTGTCCCCGTCATTGAGGTCGCCCCAAACGTCCTCGAGGTTTTGCAAGGGAAAGAACAAGGTACGCGAGTAATCAGATTCGAGTCCATTCATGCGGTCGTCGAGATGCCTGACGACGGGTTCTTCGAATTCGTAAACGCAATTGGTTCCGGTCTGGCTATTCTGGCCAGGCGAGTTAAGTGGGGCAGACCAGTCCCCTGGGCCATCGAAGCTCGCCGCAATATTCTTCGACGCGATATTCATAGCGACGCCGATCGCTTCCGACCCCGTCCCCAGAGGCGGTGGCAGGAACCCTCCCGGTATGCTTGCTATCTCGGTTAAAGTGGACGAGTTCGCCAGGAACTCAAGCGTCTTATTGTCTGCCGGTGTTGCTGCAATGGCTGGATGACCGACAAGCAGCATTAAGAGCGCGGAGCCGCAGAATGCGCGCGTGGCGTGTGCCCTGGAGCCGTGTGTCCGCTTGATCGCTGGTACCCGAGTTCTCATCTCCATCTCCGGAAGTTGTTCTATGGTCTTATCCAGAAAGGCGCGATAAGGCGGGAACTGTTCGGAGAAACTTCGGGTTTGTATATTTCTTCTTTTAGATCAATAGTTTAGAAAGATCGTTTTGCGGCTACTGCGCCGCCCGGTGAGCCTCCAACGCGGTTTGGCAGCTGCTGAGCACGCCCTGGGCTTTCGCAATCTCCCAGTGACCGTCCGGAAGGATCTGTTCCCGTATCGACAAAGCCTCTTGCAGCAGCGGCAAACATTCGTCCGCCGGCCCACTACGAATAAGAGATTCGCCCAGAGCAATAAGTACCACCGCCAGGCGAGGATGGTTGGGTGTAAGAACTTGTCGATAGAGCACAATCGTCTGCCGATACAAATCCTGCGCTGCTTCGACGTCGCCCGCGGCGTCAAGAATCGTCGCCTGAATGTAGGTCGCCCGCATTCGAATCGGATGCTCTTCGCCAAGTGTCGTGTCGACGATTTGCTGCGCGCGCCCCAACACTGCAGATGCTTCGTCGAGCAACTCCATCTCCCGCAGTGTTTCGGTTAGCTCAAGAAGCGTGTTAACGGTCGACGTGTGCGACTCGCCGAGCACTTTCGTACGCTTCTCCAGCGTGTCTTCGAACCGTGACCTGGCAGCGTCATAGTCCTCTACGAGATACAGATAGATGCCGTAGAGGTTTTGGCTGGACAGTGCTGCGGGGTGTTCGTCGCCCAGCACCTCGACTCGAATCCGGCCAGCCTCGAGTAGCATGTCACGTGCCGCATCGAAATCCCCCAGCTGCAAAAACGTCAGGCCCAGGTTCGACATGCTGGTTGCCGTTTCCGGATGCTCAAGGCCGAATAGCTGTTGGTTCAGCGCCAATGATTGTTGATAAAGCTCTATTGCTTCGTCGTACTTCCCCTGAGACTTGAGAACGCTGGCCAGGTTGTTCTTGTCGGTTGCGATATACGGGTGATCATCGCCCAGCAATTTAAGATCGATGGACAAGCCGCGGCGATACAAGTCTTCTGCCTCCAGAAACCGTCCTTTCTCTTGCAAAATAGTACCCAGCGTAAACAGGTCAGCACTAACGCTCGGATGTTCTTCGCCGAGGATACGGATGTTAAGTGCCAGTCCTTCCCGCATGTTGACCTCGGCGGCATCCCACTGGCCGCTGTCCATCAGGGCATAAGTCAGGTGATTCATCGCGGCCGGCACCTCCGGATGCAATTCGCCTGCGGTCTCTCGCAGCATCGCGACAGCAGACCGCAAGACCGACTCGGCTTCGGCAAACTCACCCATGTTCGTTAACAGCCAACCGTAACCGTGCATGGTCACCGCCTTGGCCTGACTCGGGCTCGGTGACAAACGAGCGTGCATGTTGAGCGCACTTTCGTAGAGCGTTCGCGCTTCGTCCTGGCGACCCTGTTCATAGATCGCGTTGGCCAGTCCCGTGAGCAATTCGGCGGCGCTCAAACTGTCGTCGCCGTAAAGGTCCCGGCTCAGTTGCAGGGCTTCCCGATACAGGGTTTCTGATTTCGCAAAATCACCTGTCGATGTCGTCAGGCCTGCAATTTTGGACGCTGTTTGCAAGACATCTGGATGCACCCGGCCATACAGCATTTCACGTGTTCGCAGCGCATTGTCGAGCAAGGTCCGTGACTGCTGGTACAAGCCGAGGCCCTGATAGGCACCGCCCATAACATCCTGCATCGCGGCTCGAACCTCGGGATGATCAGCCAGTTCCTGCTCGATTCGGAGTGCACCCTGGTCAAGCAACGCTCTCGCGGTGATAGTTTCACCCTGGGCCTGGCTCGGATCCGGTGTTTTGAAGAGGCTCAGCATGAAGTCGGAAACCCTGGCCGCTTTCTCAGCCTCCTGTTGTGCAAGGTCCCGCTGTTCCGTTACCTGCACGCCGTAATAACTCGGCAGACCAATGACCAGCGCGAGGATCAATAACGACGTTGCCACTCCCCAGCGATGGCGACGTACAAATTTTCCGCTGCGGTACAGCAGCGAATCCGGACGCGCTTTGACGGGTTCGTCCGCCAGGTAGTTGTCGATGTCCTCGGTCAGCGCTCGGGCTGACGGGTAGCGTCGTTCCGGTTCCTTCTGCAAGGTCATCATCACGATGTTGTCGAGGTCGCCGGCAAGTAGCCGGGATAGTTTGTTAACTGACGTCCGGCGCGAAGAAACAATTTGCGGGACAACATCGTCGCGCTCGTCGCCCAACGAGATTACGGTGCTGGGCCGGCTCGGTTCGGTGTCACAAATCGCCCTGGCAATTGCCGCCATATTGGTCGATTGTTCGAGGTAGGGCCTGCGTCCGCTCAGCAAAATGTAGAGCAGCACGCCCAGCGAATAGACATCCGTGGCGGTCGTAATGGTCTCGCCTCGAACCTGTTCGGGACTGGCGAACTCGGGCGTCATCGCGGCTAGCCCCTGCCGCGTTGGCGCAATGGTGTAGTTGAGCGCAGCACTGTCAATGAACTTGGCAATACCGAAATCGAGGAGTTTGGGCTCGCCCGACTCGGACACCAGGATGTTCGAAGGTTTGATATCGCGATGCACAACGAGGTTTCGGTGTGCGTAGTCAACAGCGGCGCCGATCTTCTGGAACAGCCGCAGACGTTGTTCGACGGACAGCCGGTTTACGTCGCAATACTTGTCGACTGGAATGCCGTCGACATACTCCATCACGAGGTAGGGCGTGCCGTCGTCGGTTTCGCCGCCGTCCAGTAGCCTTGCGATGTTCGGGTGGTCCAGGTTTGCGAGCGTCTGCCGTTCCAATTCGAAACGCTCAACAAGCGACCGGTCTTTGAGGTTGGCGTGCAGCAGCTTTATCGCGACGCGATGGTCAAAGCGATTGTCGTCACGCTCGGCGAGATAAACATTGCCCATGCCTCCGGTACCGACGAGCTCGATCAGTTTGTAGTTGCCAACGCGCTGGTCGATTTTGGCCGCCGCTGTGGCGGCTACAGCTTCCCTGGCAGCGTTGCGAACAATTTCACCAATGTCGTCGTCGGTCGCTGCAGATTGCAGAAGGCCGGACACTTCAGCGATCAGCTCCGCGTCATCGCCACACTGATCGCGAAGAAAGCCTGCCCGGGATTCTGCAGGCAAGGCGAGGGCGGCCTTGAACAGCTGTTTCACCTTCAGCCATCGTGGATCGTCATTGCTGTTCAATCGTGGATCCCTTTTCTTAGCTATCGGACATATGATTCTTCAGCCACGCTTTTGCGAGCTGCAGATCGTCAAACAAAGAAGTCTTGCTGATACCTTGCGACGCCGCTGCCTCGTCGTAAGTAAGGCCGCCGAAGAACACGAGCTCCACACTGCTTGCGAGTCGCTCATCGACCTCGGCCAACTTATTCAATGCGACGTCCAGATCGAGAATCGCCGAGCTATCGGTGGTGCCGATCATGTTCTCGTCCAGTGTAAGGTTTCTTTCATTGCCACCCCGTTTGGCACTTTTCTTTTTACGCGCATGATCAACAAGGACACGTCGCATAGTCTTGGACGCCATCGCCATAAAGTGCGCGCTGTCCTGGTAATCGATTCTGATATCCGCGAGGCGCACGAAGGCTTCATTGACCAGCGCGGTAGCTTGCAGCGTATGTGACGACGCCTCGCCGCGCATTTGCCGCCGGGCCAGCCGCTGCATTTCCTCATACACGAGAGGCATGAGCTCCTGAAGTGCTGCATCGTCACCGGCCTGCCATTGCTTGATCAGACCGGTCAATTCGTTTGCGCTCACTAATGGCCTCCCAATATCGTAGCCTCGGCAACTGCACCGAGCTTGCAACGATATAGGAGATAGCCACTTGTGGGAGCAGCACTCGACGACACATGCCCGGCAGGCTCATCTTAGCAGGTGGCCCGACGCTCGAAGCGACTCGGCGAGGTGTTTCGAAACCGCCTTCGCAGCGCTCTTGTCGGTGGTGAACAGTGTTCCGTTGCCGCGCGTGCGCAGAATTGCAGCCCAGGCAATTTTCGTCGTCGCCACGTCGAACAACTGGACATGAAAGACCGCGCGATCGTTTCTGCTTTGCACATACGTCGCCATACCCAGATCGGCATCGAAAAATACCGTGCCTGCACTGCTACGCGAACTGGCCGATTGCAGTGAGATGACCAGGGTAGCGGTAATTCCGCGAGCGGCCAGGACCTCTGCCTTTTCTTCCTCGGTCCAGGACCTGAAAGGAGAAAAGAGATCGCCGGATGTGTACATGCGGATCTTCGACTTCTTGAACTCCTTGGCGAGCCGCTCAAAGACATGCTCTTCAAAATAGACATTGTTGGTGGGTATCTGCACGTAAACCGCGTCGAAAGTGTAGTCGCCATAGCCCGGACTCGTTTGCGTCTCAATCTCGGTGCTGCGAAACGCAGACAGCATTAAAGAAAGCGAAACGATCAGCGCCAGTTTTCTGAGTCGCTGCATAGATTCCCGATTGATCATTTTCATCGTCTTTCACCCTTTTTTATCGCCATATCTATGCAGGCGGAAGGGATCGGGATTTGTTCGGAAAAAGATTGCTTCGAGAATCTGTACTATAGTGTCCCCTACCGCAATCTCCTCACAGACCCTGAAGACAGACAGAGTATTGGCTAAATAGATTGGGCGTTTTTGTTTCGAATACTCGTAAGCTGAGTCCACTGGGCTGGTTTGGCTGGTTGCTCTACCAGCCCTACAAATGGCTTATTTGTGCGCCGTTCCTGCTGGTGACAACGCTACTCCTGGGCTCACTGACCATCGTGCTTACGGCCTTCTTGCCGTCACGGTGGGTGAGTCTCATTTGTGGCACCGCCTGGGCACGACTGAATGCCTGGCTGACACCGATGCCCGTGAAAGTCACGGGGCGGGAAAATATTGACCCGCAGCAATCCTATGTCGTGGTTGCGAATCACCAGAGTTTTTACGATGTTTTTGTGCTGTATGGATTCATCGGCATTGATTTCAAATGGGTGATGAAGCAGGAAATGCGCAGCATTCCTGGTCTGGGTATCGGCTGTGAAAAATTGGGCCATATCTTTATCGACCGATCCAACCCTAAGGCGGCGGTCGCGACGATAAAGTCGGCTCAAAGCAAGATCGTTAACGGAACGTCGGTGTTGTTTTTTCCGGAAGGAACTCGCAGTCGCGATGGCGTGCTCAAGAAATTCAAGAAAGGCGCATTTCGTTTTGCGCTCGATCTCAACTTGCCGATCTTGCCGGTAACCATGGTTGGTACCGGGGACGTTTTGCCTTCCGATAGCCTCGATCTGTTGCCCGGCAAGGTACGCCTTATTATTAATGAGCCGATACCCGTTGACGGTCTGGATGCAAAAGACATTCCGCGCCTCATGGATGAGGTACGAAGTGTCTTTGAGGCTCGGTCACCTCAGTAGATGGTCGGTTGTGGGCCTGGTAGTCCACATGGTGAGCATCCAGCATGTCGCGCAGCTTGTCGCCACGTGCGAATCGATCGCAAGTCAAAGTCTCGTTTTACGCCGATTTATTTTTTTCGGTATTCGTGTTCGAATCGTCGAGCGTTTCCGGTTTGGGCGCGATTTTCAGCGGTGATTGCTTCTCCATCACGACCTTGCCGTTGAAGTGGGCGCCGTCCTGCAATACGAGACGCGCGCAGTAGATATTGCCGTTCACGGTCGCGCCCTTGGCCAGCGACACCAGCCCGTCGCTGTGAATGTCGCCATCGAGGTGGCCTTCGACCAGCACCGAACTCGCGTGAATGTCGGCCGAAACCCGGCCTTTGGGGCCAACCGTCAGATTCTTCTTGTGGTGGGCAATAGTGCCCTCGATCGTGCCTTCAATGACCAGGTCCTCGTCGGCCGACAATTCTCCCCTGAAAACCAGCGTCGGCCCGATGACGGAAACGTTTTTTGAGCGTACCGGTCCCGACTCACCGATCCGCAATGGCGGACTAATTCTGGATTCGTCCTCGCCCTGAGCCTTTTTGTTGAACATGATCATTCCTCCGAATCAATTCTGTGCGAGCACCCGCTGCGGCTGCTCCGTCGCGTGCATTAAGAGTACTCCACATTCGTCCGAGCGACTCATCAAGCAGGCAGCACATATCGTCAAATATTGCGACTTGACCAAATCAGCGGGCTAAGTTATAAATCGCAATAACTTACGATATATAGCAATTTAACCACTATACTCGTAATATATGACGACTATGAAAATCACTGGCTTACTGAACGATGACGCCGTGTTGGCCGAACTGGGCGCACGGATTGCCCGGCGCCGGGTTGAAATGCAGCTGACCCAGGCGGCTGTGGCCGAACAGGCGGGCATCGCCAAGCGCACGCTCGAGCGTATGGAGGCGGGGGAAGCGTCGCAGTTGGCGACCCTGGTTCGTGTGCTGCGGGTGCTGGACGCGGCTTCCGGGCTGGATAGCGTGATACCGGAATCCGGACCGCGACCGATGGATTTGCTGAGGCATAAGGGCAAGGTCCGAAAGCGGGCGTCGGGCAAACGGGCCGCAAAGACGACGGGCAAACCCTGGCGCTGGGATGAGACGTCGTGAGTACGCTGGCCGAAGTCAGGCTGTGGGGTAAAACCATCGGTGCGGTCTCACTCGCGGACGGGGAGGACGTCGCCAGCTTTGAATACGATGCCGCCTTCGCCGATAGTCGCATCCAGGTCGCGCCGATAGCGATGCCGCTTTCCCGGCGCGTGTACCGCTTTCCGGAGTTATCTCGCCCGACTTTTTTTGGATTGCCCGGCCTGCTGGCCGACTCCCTGCCCGACAAATTCGGCACCGCGCTGATTGATGCCTGGCTGGCATCAGAGGGGCGGCAACCGCACTCTTTCAACGCGGTTGAACGGCTTTGCTATACCGGTAAACGCGGCATCGGTGCACTCGAATTCGCCCCGGCCATCGGCCCCAGGGCGAAGCAGACGACACACATCGAAGTCAGCAAGCTGGTTGAGCTTGCATCGGAGGTGTTGACGCAACGGAATAATCTTGAGGCGTCCTTTGCGGCCGAAGGCAAAGAAGACGCGCTTAAGGATATTCTGCGCGTTGGCACATCCGCCGGTGGTGCGCGAGCGAAGGCGGTCATTGCGTGGAACCCGAAAACCAATGAAGTGCGTTCCGGCCAGGTCAAGGCCGGCGAGGGATTTGAATACTGGCTGTTGAAATTTGACGGCGTCAGCGGCAACCGGGACAAGGAACTGGAAGATCCGACAGGGTACGGCTTAATCGAGTATGCGTACTACCGGATGGCGCTCGCCTGCGGAATTGACATCAACGAGTGCCGGCTGTTCAAGGAGAATGGCCGCTCGCATTTCATGACGCGCCGCTTCGATCGCCTCGATACCGGCGAAAAACGCCACATGCAGTCCCTCGGCGCTCTCGCACATTACGACTACAACATGGCGGGCGCCTACAGCTACGAGCAGGCTTTGCTCGTAATGCGGCAACTGGAGTTGCCCATGCAGGACATCGAGCAACAGTTTCGGCGTACGGCGTTCAATATCGTCGCCCGCAACCAGGATGACCACGTGAAGAACATTGCCTTCCTCATGAATAAGTCCGGTGAGTGGTCGCTATCGCCGGCCTTTGATGTGACCTACAGCTTTAATCCTGCGGGCGCATGGACGGCAAGCCACCAGATGACGATGAATGGCAAGCGCGACAAATTTACGCTCGAGGATTTCAACGCCTGCGCCAGGACCGCGTCGATGAAACGGGGGCGCGCTGCGAAAATTGTGGCCGAGGTGCAGGCGACGGTGGCGAAGTGGCCATCGTTTGCGGAAGAAGCCGGCGTGCCGGGTGGTGTGCTCGAAAAAATTCAGCGCAGCTTGAATCTGAAACCGTACTAAGCTTTAGCTCGAGGTCGTCACTCAGACATCCGCCACTCCGGCATGTACGACAGCCCCAAATTAACAATTCGAGAAATCAGCGCATCGTATTCAATCCCGACCGACTTGGCGGATTCGGCAAGGTCCTCGCCCTCGGTCAACGCAGGATTCGCATTCGCTTCCAGCAGGAACACGCTGCCGTCGGCGCGCATCCGAAAATCGAGGCGCGCGTAGCCGCTGAGGTGCAGGGCGCGGTAGATTCGTTTCGAGAGTTTGACCAGGCCGTTGACCTCGGCATCGCTTAAGTCTTCTGCCAGTCCCGTCGTTACACCGTGCTTCTCCTGGTACTTGCGACTCCACTTCATTCTTTGCGTTGCAATGCCGGGCTGATTTTTCGCCATGGTTCCAAAATTCATCTCCCAGACCGGCAGCACTGTGAGTCGCGTATTGCCAAGCACGCCGATGTACAGTTCGCGGCCGTCAATAAACTCCTCGACCAGGGCATCGCTGCCTATTTTGTCGTGAATAAACGTCACGCGATCGCGGAGGGCGGCCATGTCGGCAACGATCGAAGCTTGCGCTATGCCAAAGGACCCATCCTCGGTTGCGGATTTCACGAATAGCGGGAACTTAAGTTTCTTCGGTTCCACGAATTTTTTGCCGTAAGGAAACAATTGAAAGGCCGGCGTTGCAATGCGATGCCAGGCCAGCAATTTCTTGGACAGGATTTTGTCGCGCGACAACATCAGGCCGCGGGGGTTATTGCCCGTGTAGCGCTGCCGACGCATCTCGAGGTAAGCGACGATGTGCTGGTCGTAAGCGGCAATCCCCGAAAAGTCCTCAAGCAGGTTGAATGCGACGTGTGGCTTGAACTCGCGTATCGCCTCGCGCAGTTCTGCGAGGCGATCCCACACTCCTATCACACGCACGTCGTGCCCCAACTTTTGCAGCGTCGTTAGCACATGGTTCTCGGTGCGAAACAGGTCGATCTCTTCTTCCTTAAGTCCTTCGAGGCTCTCGGGAGGAACAAGCAGTTCGTGTGTCATGAGCAGTATGCGTCGGCGTTTCATAAGGCATAGTTCTCCCGATTCCGTTTGAGAATATCGAGCACGATGCGTTCGTGCAGTCGCACCACCGGCCGCTTGGCTTCACGTCGCGAGCTGCGCAATACGAGATCGAGCAGTCGCGCACGTCGCGTCACGGTGCGTATGGCGTGGTCTACAAAATAGGGATGCAGTCTCGCGCGTCGCTCGAGCAGGCGCCTGAGCTGCGGTTCGATCTCGCGTACGAAACGACTGGCGGCGGTGCCACGGGGCCGGCGGCTGCGCGGCATGAACACGCGCGCCATCCACTCGTCGTAACGGCGTTCCTCGCCACCGTAACGCTGTTTTTTCGTTGCATAGTAATCGCCCAGTGTCTGGTCGAGTTTTGCCAGCGGATAGATCACCGAGCGGTCGCTGTGCTTCGGTGCCTTTGTCGCGATCTCCTCGAGGGTTTGATCAACAAATTCGAGTTTGCGTAGTGCGGGCCAGTCCGCGTACTCGCGCCGCCAGCGGGCTTTCGGTTGCAGCCAGACGGCAAAGGTTTCTGCGAAGTCTTCGGTCGGGTGACTTTGTGCATACCAGTGGCCGAGGTGCAGCACGTGACGATCGCTGTTTGGCCGTGGCGCATAGTCGTCCGGGTAGGGCGCAGTACCGCGGCCAAACACGCGCCGCCAGTCCGTGCGTCGCCTGAGCGCATACGCGTTGTCGATGGCGTGTCCGGTTTCATGACGCATGATGCGCATGCGCCACTTCCTTGAGCCGCCTTCGACTTCACCCATGATATTGCGCTCGAGTTGCTGCAATCTCGGATGCGCCACGTAGAACGGTATCGCAAAACCGGGAATGCCGTCCGGGGAAAACCAGTCGTACGACAGCCATACATGGGGTCGAAACCGGATGCCGCGCCGCTCCAGTTCATTGTGCAGCCGCAGGACGTCCGGCCAAACGGCGTTGTCTCGCAGCCGCAAGCGCAGGCTGCTGAAGCGCAGTTTGAGCAGCGCCTCATCATCGTAGTCGGCCCAGTGGTAGTCGGGGATCGATGCCATTGACCGAGCTTAGCAAGCGCGGCTGGGCAGTGTGCGAGAAAGTAACGAGACGATGCTGACACTGCTAAACTCGCCGATGAATTTGTTCGAGTGTTGCAGGAGTACAGCAGCAGTGAGTCGTACCGAACCGCGGCGAGATGACATCTCATCGACATTGGCCATGAACGAGCTTGTCGTAAAAATGCGTGATAGCGGGCGCCAGGTTTTTCACATGGGATTCGGTGAAGCACCGTTTCCCGCCCATCCACGGCTCGTGAAATCTCTTCAGGATCACTCGGCACAAAAGCGTTACCTGCCGGTTGCCGGTCTACCCGAACTTCGGGCGGCGATTGCCGGGCACTACGCAGAACTCGCTGGCATCAATGCGGATGACTTCGATGTTCTGGTGGGGCCGGGCAGCAAGACTTTGTTATTCGCGCTTCAAATGTGTATTTCCGGCGATGTCCTGCTGCCCGTTCCCTCGTGGGTCAGTTACGCGCCACAGGCGGCGTTGCTCAAGCAGAAGGTTATTCCTGTTGCGCTTGAACTCGCTGACACAGGAATGTCGATGGACGCAGAGGTGCTGCGTGAGGCCATAGCCAAGGCACGCGCGGCTGGCATGTCGCCGAGCAAAATGATCCTCAATTACCCGAGTAATCCGGCCGGTCTTACCGCAAGCGACGCCGCGCTGGCATCGATCGCTGAGGTTTGTCGAGCTGAGAAAATTATTCTGATCGCCGACGAGATCTACGGGCGTCTTTCCTACGACCACCGTTACCGAAGTGCGGCAAGCCACCTGCCGGAGTCGACAGTAATCACGACCGGCCTTTCGAAACATATGTCGGTCGGTGGCTGGCGGCTTGGCGTTGCACTGATTCCAAAAGCCGCGACCGGTCTGTTCGATGACCTATGTCGTGTCGCCAGCGAAACCTGGTCCTGCGTCTCGACGCCAATCCAGTACGCGGCGATTGACGCCTACCAGGGGCACGCGGATGTTGAAGAGTTCGTTCGCACGACCACCGATATTCACGCCTGCGTCAATCGCTACATCGCCGGGAAGCTGCGCGCGCTCGGCGCCGAATGTCACACGCCACAGGGCGGGTTCTACAACTGGCCCGACTTTACACAGCGGCTCGAAGGCGTGTGCAGCACATCGAGCGAACTGGCGCATCGATTACTCGAAGAGCATGGCGTCGCGACACTCGCGGGAAGCTCCTTCGGCGAACGCCCGGATAAGTTGTGCCTGCGATTGTCCGGTTGCGACTACGATGGTGGGACGGCGCTCAAGCTCTGGCCAAAACTTGGCAAAAACTCGGATGAGTTTGTCGCGCGGGCCGCACCGAACGTTGTTGCTGCCTTGAGCGCGATAGAGGGCTTCGTAGCGCAACACGCACGATAAGTTACGTTCAGTAGCGCAACCTGTTCACCGCTGCCTAGTGCGTGACTTCAACGCGCGGGTCTATGAGTCCAAGACCTTCGACGTCGACGGAGTATTTGTAAACCTGGGCCTTCTTTTCCTCGTCTGCAGGCGTGTCAGGTGAGCAGTAGGCAAACCTCTTCCGCGTATTGTAGTTGTCACTCGTGTCCAGCCAATTGGGGTCTTTAACGCCGTCGCCGCCAGGAGTCACACTCATTCCGACTATTGTGACTACCCTTTCTCTGTCGGACTTCGTTTTTGGGTCGAGACGGACGATAAACACCGATTTACGTTTTACCGACCTATGCGGTGTGACCGTTATGCCTCTTTCGCTGTAGCTAATAGTTACAGACTTCTGACCGCCAAGCTTTTCACAGCCAGGCACATCCTCCGTCGTTACGCAGGCCCCCATGAGCAGCGACAGTACCGATATCAGGAATGTTTTTTTCATCGTTGTTCCCCAATCGTTTTTTATGCTGTAAGCATAGTACTAAATCGGCCACTTAGCCCGGATCCGGCCGGGTAGGTCATTCGGAATAGACAATTCTCGAGTAGCGCGGGTCGCCGATCAGCGGCCGGAGGTGTGGCTCCGCCGCCAGCATCTGACGGGAATAACCGAGTTCCGCCGCTTTTGCCAGCGCGTCCAGTGCGGCATCCCTGTTGTCCGAGCGCAGGTAGACCAGCGCATTGATGTAGTGTGTGTAAGGGTCATCCGGTGCGAGTTCAAGCGCCCTCGCGATCAGAGCTCGGGCGGGCGCCGATTTGTCGAGCATTGCCTGGATCCAGGCGAGGTCCATCATCGTGAAAGGATCGTTCGGGTTCACACTCAGGGCCCGCTGGGCCATTTCTTCGGCCGTAGCGAACTCGCGACGGGCGTCATCCGTGCGGCCGGCAATCCAAAGTGCATCGCCGAGGTTTGATCGCGCCAGGTAGTCGTTGGGTTTCAACTCGACCGCTTTTGCGTGGCTTTCGATAGCGACTTCAAGATTACCGAGGTAATAGTGCATTAGCCCAAGATTGCTGTAGGCGGTTTTGGTCGGTTCTATATCAATTGCTTTTTGATAGACAGGCGCTGCCGCGGAGAAGTTGCCCAGCATCATGTATGCAGCACCGAGGTTCGCGTAACCGTTCATGTTGTTCGGTTCCAGGGCGACGACGTACTCGTATTGTTGCTGAGCCTCCGCAAACCGTCCTGATTGGAACAGGAAAAAACCGAGCGTGTTGTAGGTCGAAGCATTGCCTGGGTGCAAGCCGATGGCCTGCCGTAAACTGGCTTCGGCGTCATCGGGGCGATTTTTTCGAATGTAGATTTCACCCAGTCCGGTCAGCGACACAACGTTCGACGGATCGATTTCAAGCGCTCTTTGGTACGCTGCTTCCGCATTGTCGAGTTGGCCGGTAGTGCGGTACAGGTCGCCGAGGGCAGTGTGCACGATATCGAGATTGGGATTCATCGCGAGTGCTCTCGCGCAGGCGGATTCTGCGTCTGCGATAAATACTGCGTTATCCTCCTCCTTATAGCCTTCGACGTAGGCGGCGCACTTGCCGGCGTGCGCTGCTGCGTATTCCGGATCGACAGCTAGTGCTGCGTCGAACCAACCAAGCGCGGCTGAAATCGTGTCGATGGAACTCGGCTGCCGTGAGGCATCGATTCCACGGCGATACAAAACATACGCATTGAGCGACGGATCCGCGGTTGGCTTGAGTGACGAGGTACGCAGGCCCGGTGGGAGTGCCACGCGAATGTTGGCGACCGTAAGGCTTGTGATTTCGTCGCGTACTTCGAAGAAGGCCTCACGCGGCCGGTCGAACCTTCGCGACAGGATATGAAAGCCGTTTTCGGAATCGATCATCTGCACGGTTACGCGCATCCTATCGCCCGTCATTTCTACGCTGCCCTCAAGGTACATCTCCACCCGCAGGCGGTCGCGTACTGTTTGCGACGCGCTGTTCGGCTCGAGCGTGAACGAGTCACCGCGCGAGGCGACGCGTAGGCCCGGGACGCGCGACAGCTGTGTGAGGACATCATCAACGAGACCGTTGGCGAAAATCTGCGTTTCGTCGCTGCCATCGAGGTTCAGGAACGGCAGCACAGCGAACGAATTTTCGACCACGGGCGGCGGGTTGACACTGAGTGGCGCCGTTTCAACGATGGGCTGTGCGGCTTTTGGTAAACCGACGCTCTGGTCATAAGCGTAGACCAGAATCGAGGCGATACCGAGCGCTCCGACGACGGTCAAATAAGTGCGGCTGAAACGACGCCTACGCGAACCGCCCTCCGAAGCCGGGTGCGCGACTGCTCGGCCATCGCGAAACTCGAGATACCACGAAAGCGCGACCGCAATTGGAAATCCGGCTATGACGAGGACCGTGACGAACGTTGCAACCCAATCGGGTAGCAGCAGCTTTTCGAAAACGATGTCGGCAATCTGTATCAATAACCAGCCGACGATAAGATAAGCGAGACCGGTCTCGAGTACCCCGCGCCGCTGCAAATTCTCAAGGAACCCAAAATCAGAGATGCGTGCACCGTTCTTGGTCCCGAGTACGACGGATGAGGTGCTCTCCGATATCAATTCGGGGTCAAGCAACAGCCGGTAACCGCGTTTCGGCAAAGTCTGCACGAACTTCGGGTTGTCGTGGTGGTCGTCGAGAGCGACCCGCAATTCGCTGACCGCGTGGCTGAGCGCTTCCGAGCTGCCATGGTTGACGCCCCAGACTGCGCTCAATAGATCCTCACGGGTGACGAGCTCTCCAGGGTTGCTCGCCAGGCACAACAGCACTTCCATCGCCTTCGGTGGCAGGTGCGCAGACAATGACCGGCCCGTGACCCGCCCTTTAACGGGCTCGATCAGGAGATCGGCGAGGTAAAAGCCTTTTAACAGTTCTGAGTCCATTTCGTGACCCGCAGCTGCGCCTGCTCATAGTATAGAGCGCATTTTGCCGAGAATCCGTGTATCGAACAGACTAGACACGGACGTTCGCGCCAGTTCGCCGCCGGATTCATCCATCCTGCAACCGCTTCCAGCGTGACACCATGGCCGATCGTATGCGTACCGGGTACGCCAGTTGCTTCAATAGCCGCTCAAATTCCCGGCGGCGAAACGTGCTGTCCAGATCAAGTTCGGGCAGGCTCGCAAACCGCTTGCTCTTTCGCGTGGCGATATAAAGCGTATCGAGCAGCGCCTTCTCGGCTGATGCGATCAGGAAGGCTTGGTGCGTGTCACTCCAGTCGACGCCATCACGCATGAGTTCCGGTTTGATTCTCAGGAACTCGAACCTGCCAACCGGCGAGTCGAGCACGCGAGGCCGGCCCGTCGTCGCAACCTGGTGGCTACGCGGAATTTGCGCAAGGACACCGCGCAGGTGCAGCGCGCTAAGAAAAGAAACATAGCCCTGTTCTTTGCCCAACAGGTAGGGCACACAGGCGAGCGGATGAAAGTGCGGATGCGTTGTATTGGCCCACACTCCCTTGGTGACGTGTGTAAGGGCTTTGCGTTCCGACAGTCTGTGCAGGCGTCGCGATGCGGATGACAGGGAAATGCCGCCGGCCGTCGCGTAGTCGCGCGTGGTGAAGATGACAAACTCCGCGCTGCTGTTAAGTTCAAGCACGATCTTGCAGCGCTTCGAACACGCTGTTCTGCAGCGTCATCCAGCCCTCGCGGTGACCGAACTCCTTGCGGCTATCGTCGTCGAGATATTGCACGACCTGTCCGTCGTAGTCTTCCCAGCCGAGTCCCATCAGGCAGTCGATGGCCGCTCGCACGGGTGCACCCTTGAGCGCGCCCGCGGCGACCGCTGTGCGGAGGTATCCACCACGGAGCAGTATGCCGAGATCGAACACGTCCCGTGCCTGGGTCACTGCGCGGCCCGCCAGCGCATGAACCTTCTGCACAGTCGCGGCGCTGCCGCTGTAGTGGCGGCAGCGAAACGCCAGTTTGCGATACGGCTTCGCAATGGCGGCATCGAGTAATTCGATATCGGCCGCATCACCCGGGTCATCAGCCCGGCGCGAAAACTCCACTCGTGTGGGAAGGCGTACGCCGGAGCCACGAACCAGCGAGCATCCGAATCGCTGCGTGGTCTCCGTGTGCTTGGCTTTCGCAGGATCGTTCACGTCGATTGCGTCAATATCAAATACCCGCAAGCTGCGAACGAACGAAGCGTCTTCGAGAATCTTGTAGCCGTTCTTTTTGAGCGTGGCGACGCTGCCGGCAACAACGTCCAGATCCATGTCTTCCGAGTACCTGGGGCTGCCAAAAAAGAAGCGCAGGTTGATGCCACCCTTTAAGACATAGAGGTCAATATCCGAAATCTTCAGCAGCCGATGCAGGAAGCAGAAGTGGAAGGCCTCGCGAAGCTGGATATCTGAGAACATGGTTAATTATGCGTCTGCATTGTTCTTTATGTCAATGCAAACGTATAATTAATCCACCGTACGCGGCGGCCCTTCGGGTGACATCAGGGTGGCGAGCAATATAAGCTTGGCCATCAAAGAGCGAGACGATTACGTCCCAGCCCACAACAATCAGGAAGGTCCACACCATGATAAGAATTCCAAGCTGCTTATTTATTTCGCTGCTGTCGTTCTCAGCGCTGGCGGATCACCATGGCGAGGAACCCGCAGATCTGTACGCTGCGATCAAAGCGTTCGATCACGCTTACGCCACGAACGATACCGACACCTATTTCGAGTACTACGCCGAGGGCGCAACGTTGTTTTACTCCGGTGAACGACAGGACCTCGCGGCCTACGAGGCAAGCTGGCCGGAATTCATGGCAGCGGGCGGCGGTGTCGAGAAGAACGAGATGTCAGATCTGAAGGTTCAGGTTTTGCCTTGTGGCGACGTCGCCGTTTCGACGTCCTTCATCGACAACACCACGCGCTCGCCGGACGGATCGAAAGAATCGATCAGGGCATTCGAGACGGATGTGTGGCAGAAGGTTGACGGCAAGTGGAAGGTGATCAGTGTGCACTACACGGAAATGGCGGCGACCGAATAGCCATTCGTAAAGACTGCTATTCGGGAGAAGTTTGATGGATTCGCGTGATCGGCGTCTGGGTATGGACCGGCCTATCTCACGCCGTGATTTCATGAACGGCGTTGGCATTGCGGTCGCTGCGGCGTTGTTGCCGGCTTGTGGAAAGTCAGGCGCCCCGATCGGTGCGGCAACGGCCACTTACTATCCTCCGGCCGCGACCGGGATGCGCGGTTCTCACCCAGGGTCGTTCGAGATCGCCCACGCCGCTGTGCAAGGCCAGCGCTGGACCGGTGAAAGAATCGACGAGCCTTACGATCTTGTCGTCGTCGGCGCAGGCATCAGCGGCCTGGCGAGCGCGCATATCTATCGCCGTGATGTTGACGCCAATGCACGCATCCTGATCCTCGACAATCACGACGACTTTGGCGGCCATGCGAAACGCAACGAGTTCACGATCGACGATCAGGTGCTGGTTGGATTCGGCGGCACGATGGAAATTTCGGCGCCAAAAACTTACCCGGCGGTGGCGAAGCAGGTGATGCGGGAGATTGGTATCCCGATCGACCGATTGGACGAATTTCAGGGCGAGACTCCCTACGCGGCGCTGCAAATGGCCAGTGGCACTTTCTACGACAAAGAGACCTTCGGCGCGGACTACCTCGCCACCGAACGCAACGGTGCGATGAGAGATGCACCGCTATCGGCGGCAACCAAGGCTGAGCTCGAGCGACTGTTCGCCGATGAAGAAGACTATCTCGAAGGCATGACACCGGCGGAGCGCCTCGCCGTGCTCGAGTCCCACACCTGGCGTGAATATCTTGAAAGGTTCGCGGGCATGGGTGAGGAGGCGCTCACCTTTTTGCAAAAACGACCACACGGTGTCTGGTCAATTGGGGCTGATGCATTGCCTGCCTGGTTGGCCTGGGAGGAGGGCTATCCTGGATTCGCGGGCATGAACTTTGGCGAGGAAGACGTTGACGAAGAATCTGATGAAGAGGGTGGTTTCGGATTTCACTTTCCGGATGGCAACGCGTCGGTCGCCCGATCGCTGGTACGCAAGCTCATTCCTGAAGTCGCACCCGGCAGTTCGATCGTGGACATCGTTAGTGCGAAGTTCGACTACGCAAAACTCGATCGAGCGGAAAGTCTCACTCGCATTCGGCTCAGCAGTACGGTGGTCGAATTGCGCCACCAGAACAATGATCTGGATGCCGACGTTGATGTAACGTACGTACGCGGCGCCGTAGCCAGTACTGTGACAGCGAAGAAGGTCGTTTGGGCCGGCTATCATTCGATGCTGCCTTTTGTCTGTCCCGATGTGCCAAAGGATCAGGCTGGGGCGCTAGGCGAGTCCATCCGTTCGCCGCTCGTCTATACCAGTGTGCTGATTCGCAATTGGAGCAGTTTCGCCAAACTTGGCCTGACACGCGCCTATTGTCCGGGCAGCTTTTTTCAAACAGTGGGCGTAGATCATTCGAGCAGCTTCGGCGACTACCGCGCGCCGCAGTCACCCGATGAGCCGATGATTCTGCATTTGCAGCACATACCGCTGGCGCCAGGATTGCCGGCGCACGAACAGTTCCAGGCAGGACGTCGCGAGTTGCTCGAAACACCGTTTGCAACATTTGAGCGCAATGCGCGTGACCAGCTTGGCCGAATGTTGGGTGCAGGTGGTTTCGATGCGGCGCGAGATATTGCAGGCATCACTGTCAATCGCTGGTCGCACGGCTATGCGTATTCGGTTGACGCCGAATCCGGAGATGTCGCGTGGTGGCCGGAGCACTGGCGACACGAACGTCGTCCATGGGAAGTTGCACGGCAGCGCGTGGGAAACATCGCTTTCGCGGGCACCGACGCCGCGTCCAACGCCATGACCGAAGCGGCGATTGAAGAGGCGCACCGCGCGGTGCATAGCCTGGGCGTTACGCTGCCAGCAGAGGGTTGAGAATCCGCTCCACCCGTGTTTTTTCCCCGAATTGTGACGCCTGAGGTTCTTCGCGGCGTTGAGAAACGCAACAATCCGGTGGTTATTCGCTAACCGTTCGGACTCAAAATGAAGAACCTGATTATCTGGGCAATCTTGCTCGCCGGCCTCGCCTACGGTGGCGCCAAAATGTACCTGCATCACAAGGTTGAATCCGGTCTGGACTCGGCAATCGTCATGATGTCGCCTTATGCGAAGGTCACCTACGAAGGTGTTAGTTCGACTATGTCCGGCAAACTGACGGTCGATGGCCTTCGAGTGATCATCAAAGGGTTCAACGATGAAGTCCGTGTAGACCACTTCGGTATCGATACGCCGAGCTTCCTGACCTTGATGGACCTTGGTGATATCGCCGCCAGCAAGCGACTCTCCGGAAGTGAGTTTCCCGAGTACATCGGATTTGTCGTGCAAGGCATGCACGTTCCGGTCACCGCGGATTACAACCAGAAAATGTATGATCTCGGACTCGAGATGTTGGGTTCGCCGTCAGATGTTGACGAGCCCGGCGTGCGTTGCGTTGGCAAGTACGGCCTGTCTCCTGCAGCACTGGTCGATCTCGGCTACGACGAGCAACTGATGTCATTCGCCATGTACCTGCGCAAGTCCGAATCCAACGAAATGATGAGTATGAGCGCGTCCATCGACGAGATGTGGGACGCTGAACTTGACCTCACGCTGGCCCGCGGCGCAGGCGTCGCATTGACAAGAGATGCGATGGCCAGCCGTAAGCTGGGCCAGTTGAAACTCGTGCTGACGGATCGCTCAGTAAACGCACGGGTCAGCAAATACTGTGAGCGACTGGGTCTGTCACCGGAAGAAACGCTGCAAGCCCGCCTGGACGCACTGCACTTCCTGGGTGCGAGCAATGGCATCGTCTTCGACGAATACGTCATCGAGCCGTACAAAGAGTATCTTGCAGGAAAGACCACCCTGGTTGTCACGGCACAACCCACGGAACCGGTCAATCTAACGCAGATGGGTCTTTACAAGCCGAGCGACGTTCCAGCGCTGTTGAACCTGTCGGCGACCGCAGAGTAGACCGAGTCGATTCATCCGCGCACACATTCCTGGGGCAAATTGACTACATTCTGATGCAAAGGAACAAGATGTCCCGTTAGCCGCTCTCTAGACTGTTTCCATAAATTAGGCGACTTTGTGGAGGCACTCATGAACGCAGGAATGAAGACGATCGACTGGCTCTATCGCGAGCAACTGAAGGTCGATCCGGAATGGTCAGTTAAAAAGTCCAATGGCTTTACCTGGTGGCCGGCCACTTACGCCCAGACTATTGAGATCGCCGGCGAAGAAGTAGGCCCTGCCGGTGACACGGCGCAATGGATTTCGATTCACACTGAAATGCTGCGCGACGTAGAGCTCAGCGACGAAACCTTGCTGTCGCTGAATTCATTGCTGATGCCCGTCGCTTCCCTGTCGGGGCCGGTCTACGTTCAGAAAAACAAGTCATTGAGCCTTAAGGCGCTTGTGCGAGTTCATGCGAACAACCAAGAATGGATGCGCGTGCTACTCAGCATGATTTCCGTAACCCAGTTCGAAGAGGCGGCGAGGTTCGGATCCCTGCTGGCCGATCTGACGGAATCGACAGCCGCGATGAGCGAACACCCGGCAAGCGGAGTCCGCGAATTGCCCGATGAGTTGACGCGCGTGGTTGCCGACGTTGTTCTACCGATAGGCGAAGCGCAGCCGAAGTGGACGCAATTTGAATTCGAATCGCTGGCTGAGCAATTCTTTGAACAACCCCCGTGCCTGATGGGTACTTTGGGCACAGCGAATGCAACTATTGAGTTTCCGTACGGCACGAAATCATCACTGTGCCAGATGGTGACCAATCGGCCGCATCCCAACTACGGTAATGGTCTGCTCATTCTTCAGTCGTTTCCATTCAGGGCAGCGAGTGACGCCGCTGGCGCACGAACCGCGCTGTCCTTAAATGAAAGAGAGCTGGTGACCAACTCATCCGGCTGCGGCATGGGAAGTTACAGCTATCGCGACAACAGAATCAATTTCACGGCGTTCTATCCCAACGCCGTACATCAGACCGGACAACTCCCCGATTTCTATTTTGCGACAGCGGCCCGCGCTAAAGACGCGTCGGAGTACTTCACCGACAGCAACTGGGATGAGAAACCGTTTGAGCCGAGTCAAAGTGCTCTCGGCAGGGTTCTGGCGATGCTTCGCGGTGGCCGGGCGGCTTGAGCGAGAATCGGCCTCAGTCGATTCTCGCCCTCATCCAGTCCTACACTGATCGACCAGCCTAGAACGTGTACCCGAAGTTAACGGCAAACACCCAGGGGTCAATCTTGACCGTACCCAGTTGTCCCGTTGCGGGTGCGCTGATGCCATCGTCAACCGTCGCTGTGATATCGGATTCAATATTGATCCAGCGAACATCGAAGTTGATCAATGCGCGATCATTCAGCATCCAGTCTGCGCCGATCTGGGCGGCGACACCGAAGGAATCATCGAGTGAGAAGTCAACGATACCGGCATCGATAATGTCCTGCGTCAGATCTTCGGATAGGAAGATCGTGTAGTTCACACCCAGGCCAACGAAGGGCTGGAATTTTGCTTCCGGCGAGAAGTGATACTGCACGGAGAACGTCGGTGGCAGATGCTCGACTTCACCGAAAGGTACCGTACCGCTCTCAGTGGTAAAACCGTCGGAGATCGTCGCATCGAGGTCGACATCGTGTTTGAACGGCCAGGCCGCCAGGACATCGAAAGCCCAGTTGTCGGTGAACATATAGGTGCCAGTCAGTGTCATGCTGACACTATCATCGACCTGTACGGTACCGTTGACGGTCAACTTGTCGATCGTAATTTCCGGAAGTGTAAGGTTGTCATCCTTTGGCATTACCATGCCGACACCGCCGCGCAGTATCCATTGGCCGGCTTCGTGTGCACATGCCGGACCTGCAAGCGCAACTGCCAGTGTCGCAGCTGCCCAGGTGAGTGATGAACGTTTCATGATGGGTCTCCTTGATCGTTTTAGATCGTTACCACGGCCGTCATCCTGCCGACGCGAACGCGCAGCAAGATGACCGAGGTATCCCATCACTCCATTGCGATTGGCGAAATACGTAGTAGAGGAAAGTGCTTGCGGCGAGTTCGTATTGGCAGTGTTTTAGCTACCCGACGTTCCCCGTACGATATAGCCGCCCGACTTTTCATCGCGCTCAATCGTCAGTTGTTTGCGGTTAGCCGCTTCAATGAGGAGGTCGCTGAAGGAGCTGAAACCATACGCCGACTCATTGAATCCGGGGCGTCGTCGTTTCAGAGTTTGCTTGATCATCGAGCCCCATAACTTCTCGCTGTCTCCGCGCTCAGCATACAAAGCCAGTGTGGTCTCGACGACGAGGTCGATGGCTTCCTGGGCAGGATCCGCCTTCTTCGCCACGGCCTTCTTCTTTGTTTTTCGGGCAGTCTTTTTCGATTTGGTTTTGGTGGTTTCGACAGTAGCGTCCGAGGTTTCGCTCGCAGCCAGCTCATCGTAGAAAATAAATTCATCGCAATTGCTGATCAGCAAATCCGAGGTCGATTGCTTGACGCCAATACCGATGACGGTCTTGGCATTCTCTCGCAACTTGCTGACCAGTGGCGAGAAATCCGAGTCGCCGGAAATAATGACAAAAGTGTCGATATGCTCTTTCGTATAACAAAGATCGAGTGCGTCGACGACCATGCGTATGTCAGCGGAGTTTTTTCCCGACATTTTGACATGTGGAATCTCGATTAGCTCAAACGCTGCCTCGTGCATGCCGGCTTTGAATTGCTTGTATCGGTCCCAGTCACAGTAGGCTTTCTTCACCACGATGCTGCCTTTCAGCAGCAGTCGCTCAAGGATAAGGCCTATATCGAATTTGTCGTAGCGGGCATCGCGCACGCCCAAAGCAACGTTCTCAAAATCACAGAACAGGGCCAGATTTCGGTCTTCACTCTTCATTGGCATAATCATCAACTATTCGGTCCAGGTCACCGACGTCCAGAATGGGCGCCGCCTCAATTTCCTCTGCGTTGAGCAGCTTAGCAACTCTTTCCAGCATAGCGATCATCATAGACTGCTCCCAACCCTCCAGGCTGTTAAATCCCTGCTCGAATCGGGTTTGCAGCAGATCCGGAGACCGGTCCAGGGCCGCTTGGCCCGCAGGGGTCAGTTCTATCCAGACCCTTCGCCGGTCTTCGGTATCACGTTGCCGGGTGACCAGTCCTGCCTGCTCCAGTTTGTTGAGCAATACAGTTACCGTTGCCTGTTTCAGGTCCACGGCTTTTGCGATCGCGCTGGGGAGGGCTTTCCTGTTCCGCTCGACCTGTTGCATCACGAGCAGCTGCGATGCGGTCAGTTCCGAGCGGTCAGCCAGTTTGCGTGCATTGAGTTCCGTAACCCGCAGGATGCGCCTCAGCGCCACCAATGCGGTCTGCGATCGACTGTCCATTTACTTTTACCGTTAAATTAATTATCCGCTGCGGCAATATACGACGCCTTTTGCAGTTGGTCAATAACTTATTATTTTTTAAAGTATTTATAGCGGTTTCACCGGTCAGTGGCGGGCCGTATCAGGATGCGTCGGCGCCAATTTGACCAAAAGTACTTAGTTTGTTAAAGTAATTTGCCACTTCGGAACTGCTAACAGGAGAGTTTCACATGACCAAGATGGCAAAGATCGACAAGGTACTGGTCATACTCAGCCCCGACCTGATCAAAACCGACAAGCCGATGGAGTCTGCGCTGATTCGACGCGTCGTTTCCCTGGCCCGGATCACCGGTTGTGAGCTTGAGTTATTCCACGCCTGCTACGAAGACCGGCCGGACTACGGCTTGTTTACCTCGGACGAGAAGCGGCAAAAGGAACGAGACCGCCTGACTGAAAAAGACGCGACTCGACTGGCCGAGATGGCCGTTCGCCTGAAAGAGGAATGCGCCAACGTGCGCTACGACGTGCGCTGGGACTACCCGAGGGTCGATGCCATCCTGAGAAAGACCGCGGAGGCTCGCCCGGATCTGGTTATGAAACAGGCAAGGGAGCACAGCTATCACCTGGGCATAACAACCAACACGGACTGGGAGCTCGCCAGGCGTTCTCCGGTACACACCTGGTTTGTGAATGACGACATAGAAGAAATCAACCGCGTGGTTGCCGCCGTCGGACACCAGGGCGGAGTTCCTGGAGACGTTACCAAGGCACCGGACTACGACCTCTTCCGAGCCGCAGGGTTTGTCAGAGATACCTTTAAGGCCGAAATCTACCCGGTCAATGCCTACCAGCTGCCAGCAACACCGGCCCTCGTCGGCGGCTCCGAAATGGTCGTCGTTCCACCCGATGATCAACACCAGTTGCGCGCGGAGACAATCAAACGTCACTACATCGCCGTGAAAGCGCTGGCGAAGCACTTCGATATCTCCAGAGACAAAGTTCACATTGCTGAAGGCCAGCCGAACAAGGTGATTTCCGAAGTTACAGAGGCCGTCAATGCGGACATGATCATCATGGGTGCGAGGAACATCAGCCGACTGGAACGGTTGGTGAGCTCGGTGACCGTCGAACCGGTACTGGCGGCGATGAGCTGCGACATTCTGGTTGTCAAGGACCGCGACCTGTCAGGCGTACCAAAGGCGGCTTCGGTGCCAAGTTACGGAGTTCCGAAATACGACCTGGAACACGCGATCGTTGATCCCGAAGGCACCTTCGAATCGCCGCTGAAACTTGCGAATGTGTCCGAGATAAGTATTGGACTACGCAATCGCATGTTGCAGGCATGGGAATACGACATCCGCGCCGAGATGGAAGTAGAGAATGAAGGCGGGGCGATACAGGATATCAATGTCAACACGCTCGACGAGATCATTTCCGCGAAAGAATTGCTCAAAATGAAGCAAAAAAGACGGGACGACGAAGCAACGACACTCAGCCGACAGTCGGCCTGAAACGAGCGAGGCGCCAATCGCCTCGTGTAACCGAAACCAACCCGGAGGAGACAATGACAGACCAAAAAAACGAATGCATTGCAGAGGCAAGAGAGAAACTTGATCTCGTCAACGCGAAGATCATGGAACTCGAGGCCAGGGCGAACGCCGTTGAAAGCGCCAGCCAAAGATTTTGACAGGGAGCGCCAACAATGAAATTCACCATTGCCGGCAATAAAATCATTTGTAGCAGGGACAATGACAAACTTCGTAAGGTAGTCGCCTTCGACGCGCACCTCGACTCGGTCCCCCCGCATGTTGCTGCGAAGCTAACGCGACGAGAGATCGAAGAGCTTGGTCACTTCCTGTCCGACAGGAGCCGTATCCGGTCAAATTCGACAGAGGCCAACATGTTGGATGCACTGCCGAGCTTACTCGCGGAGTCGACGGAAGCCCTGTACTCGTCAAATGAACTGGAAAGATCTTTGCACGAGAGACTTTCCTCGTCCGTTGCAGGCTTGAGCGAAGCGCTTCGAAGCGTCAAGCCCAGGTCCAAAGCCCGCGTAACCCTGATTCGTGGCATGTGCGAGTCTGAAGCCCTCAAGGAGAGACTCGCAGACATACGGCAAAATCTTTGACCACCAGCGACCCCGAACCGACAAACATTCTGGAGAGACTAATGCTTGAACTGACACAAAACACGAAAAGCCAACTGCATCGCTCACTGTCCGCCACCGACAACCCGGACCAGGAAGGCAAGTGTTTCAGAGTCGTCCCCAAAGATGAGAGATTCCTGACGCTGAAGCTGGCCAAACCCCAGTCCAGCGACACGGTGTTCAAATACGACGGCGACCCGATATTGGCGTTGCCAAAAGCGCTGCAACCATTCTTCGAGGACAAATGCCTGGATATCGACAATAGCGGCCAACTCAAACTGAGCTAGCGTGTTGGGCCTGCCGGTCAATCCCGCCGCAGCACACCTGTCAGCGTCAGCACGACCACCGCCGACAAAGCGGCCCCGGCGATGACAAAGAAACTGTTCAGCAGCAACCACAGCCATCGCAGTGGTCCTTCCGGCAGGAAGCGGCAACGCAGATCCTGGCCAAGGTCGATCACGGGCATGGCCGCATCCAGTGCGTAATGCAGCGCATCGAACCCGGGGCAGCCGTGCTCGGTCGTGAGTTGCGCGAGACCAAAAGCGAAATCGTAGGTCACCGCTTCGGGCGGGTTTTCGACCGGCACAAAGGACTGGCCAAATACAAACACGGCCGACGAGTACATCACGGCACCGAGCAACACGAAGATCAGGAAAGAGGCGACGGCGCGACTGGTTGAATAACCGTGGTGGCTGATGATCATCAGCAATCGCGGGAAAATTCGGGTCCAGGGTTTGTCAACGCGAGCCGCGAGGCGCATACGGATCTTTTCAACGGCGATCGCGTCGGCCTCCCGCGTCTGGCCATGTTGTCGAAGGACGCGACTTAACTGTTCGTAGGGCTGCGGCCGGAAACTGCCCTTGGTGGGCCGGCCGCCTGGAAACTGCAGGCGCAGCCAGGCAATGCTTTCTTTGATCAGGTCACCGCGCCCGATGTGACGGACGCGAGAGTAGGTAGCGCCCTCGAGGTCGAGAAAACCCGGTGCGGGCCAACCCGTCGCGACGTCATCCAGAATCGAATTTAACTGTGCGCCTGTGAGAAGCAGCCATCCCCTGACGGGTTCGGCAATACGGTGAATCGCCGGTGCAGCGTCCCCGGGCGGCAAGGCACCAATATTGCGCAGCGCCAGCGCGTTGGAAATACGCACCTGCTGCAGATTCGCCATCACGGGACCGCCGGCGGTGAGCAGGCCCTTGTAGTCCGGCCCCGGCGTCAGACGGGCATTGGTCAGGAAGAAACTGCCGCCGATGATCGCAGTAAGAAAATTGAGCCTGCCGCTGGCCTCGAACAGGTGGTAGGGCTCGTCACTGGACGTCAGAGATACGGATTCCACTTTCAAATCTTCGCAGTGCAGCGCACGTCCCCTGGGGTTGATCAGCCGGGCGCCATCGCAAATGAGGTCGCCGGTGATCTGCGAGGCCGCGAGCGCAACTTCTCCGTAAGCTTCACATCGGTGTCCGCCCGCCGGCGCGAGGCGAACATTGCCGCCGACTATCATCGATCGGGCGCTCAGCGCTGCCTGCTCTCCGCCATCCAGCAGAGCGCCGGCCAGTGTGACGTCGCCGTCGATTTGAGCACCATCGAGCCGCACGGTGCCGGCAGCGCTGAAGCGGGATGCCGGTGTCGAACTGAGGACCAGGCGGCCGCCAATGCGAGCATTGCTTAGGTGGATCGAGCAGGTGCCGACCTGGCTCAATTCCGATTCGTACTCGCTGACGCCGGAAAACTCTGAACCGGATAGATCGAGATCAGCGCGCACGTTGAGGCTCGCACCGATGAAAGCCGGCAAGGTGCACTCAATAAATCGCAGGACCAGGAATTCGGCGCCGCTCAGATCGACGGGTGCGTCGAAGCTGCAGGAACGGAATTGCAGTGCAGTGTTGCCGGCGTGTCGTATGCCGGTCGGGGGCCGAAGTGCTCCGGAAATCTCAGCGCCATTGATGCGCAATGGACAACAAAGTTCTCCGTGACTCGCATGCGACCCGGAAATCAGTGCCTGCAGAAACTCGGCGCTCAGCACTCGTTGTGGCGCGGGTAGCGATGAGAAGTCAGCGACCTGCCGGGCAGCAATCGCATCCAGTACGAGGCGCTCTGCCTCTGCTGAGTAAAGTGTTTGCTCTTCCGTCGACTCTGCCATGAAAGGGTCGCGTTCCTACCTGCTGCAACTGGCGCTAATCATGACACAGGCCGTGCTGTGATGCCGCCCGAGAGCCGCAGGTGGTCGCCAATTTCTACCGCGGTCGCGCTCCCCGCAATCCCATCAACACGGCGTCGAACAAATCCGGTGGCAGGCTGAAGCGAATCTTCCGAACGAGTGCCGCTCGAATTCTGCGTTTGGTCCCGGTGTGTGCGCGACGGTCGAGTTTCTGAAACTCTCCCGCCCATGCCTCGGCACGGGCCATCAAGTCAGCGGGCTCCACCAGCTGGTCAAAAAATCCGGCGCTGAGCGCGGCATCAACATCGAAAAACTCCGACAAGTTTGCCGCGCGCTGAAAAGCGGCTGGGCTCAGCCTGTGTCGCAACATCGCCGCCGCGACCCGCGGCATCGTCAATCCGATAGCCACTTCATTGGCGGCGATCTTGAAATCGCCGCGACTACCAATCACGTAGTCGGCTGACAACATGAGGAACACACCCATCGCCATGCAATGGCCATTGCAGGCAACGATCACCGGGTAGGGATACGCCAATACCCGGGCAGTCAGTGCGTAGCCCAGACGCAACATGTTGATGGCATTGATCCCCCCGCGTTTCATGACCTTAAGATCGAAGCCTGCCGAGAACACACTCTCCCGGCCGGTCAGAATCACGGTCGCTTTATCGGCCTGCGCACGATCAAGTGCCTGGTAAATTTCGCGTAGCACCTCTGGCGACAAGGCATTGCGCTTGCCATCGTCGATGCGAATCGTTGCCACCTGATCCTTCAGCTCGTACTGCACAAAGTTGTTCGTCATACGTAACAATCCATCAAATCGAGTGCCATATGTATCATCAGGCCGATGCCGACCAGCCGTGTTTGTTTCGGGAAGCACAAAACAAAGTAAATCCCGATCGCCCAGTAGGAATGCAGCGGATGAAACGCGATGCTGCAGCGCTCCGGGTCGTAAATCGGGTTGGCCAGCAGGTGATCGATATCGACCAGCATAGTGCCGATCAATATCAGCAGCGCCTTCCGCCATTCGGGCCGGAAAAACGCGCCAGCGACGAGCGCAGGTACCAGGAAGTGAAGCGTTAGGTGCAGCATGCAGGTCAGGCCCTGTTCAATTCTTTTAACGGCTGGCCGATAAGGTATTTCAGGCCACACCGAATGAGGCTACATTCGCCCAATGGTACCTGACAATATGGATCAGGCTATGACCGGAGAATTCCCGCCCAACACGCTCATTGATCGTAATGCCCTGGCGGTGCTCGCGTCGCTGCCGGTGTTTAACGATCTCGATCCGGGAACACTGGTGGCTGTGGCGGATCAATTGGAGTGGTTTTGCCTGCCGAGTGGCGAGGTGTTGTTCGAACAGGGGGAGGCGGCGGATTCGTTGTATGCCGTCACGAGCGGTGCCCTCGGTGCCTATCGCAGCGACGCCGACGGTCGGGTGAAGATGATCGGCCGGGTGCAACGCGGCGAAACGGTGGGTGAGGGTGCGTTGTTGTCCGGTGGACTCCGCACCGCGACCATCAAAAGCATACGGGATACCGAGTTGGTGCGGTTTTCCAAAGCGGCCTTCGATGACCTCGTTGAGATATACCCCACGGCCATGCTGCACATCGCGCGCCTGGCATTGCAGCGACTCGAGCAGTCACAGCGTTCCCAGCATCCACAAAACCTGTCGCGGTCGTTTGCCGTGCTGAGTAATGGTCAGGCTGCGGACGCGATGGCGTTTGCTCGAACGCTGGTGGACGCCATGAGCCAGTACGGCAAGACAGAGTTGTTCGCGAAAGATCGGGCACACCAGCACACGAGTGCCTGGTTCAATGAGTTTGAGTCGCGTCGCGACTACGTCGTTTTCGTCGCCGACGACAGCCATTCTCCGTGGACACGACAGTGCATCGCGCAGGCCGACACACTCATCTTGCTGGTCGATTCGAGTGATGAGCCGCGTCCCTGGTTCAGTCAGGCTTTAGCGGGCTGCGAGAAAACGGAATCCCAGAAAGTGGAACTCGTGGTGCAACATCGGCGCCTGGCGCGTCCCGGCACCGCACAGCGCTGGTTGAAGCATTGTGCGGCGAAGAAGCACCACCACATCATTTCGAGCCACGACATCGAACGCTTCGCACGATTGCTGACAGGCAATGCCGTCGGGATCGTACTCAGCGGGGGCGGTGCGCGCGGCTTCGCCCATATCGGTGTCGTCAAAGCCTTGCGCGAGGCCGGCATCCCGATCGATCACTGTGGGGGTACCAGTATCGGTTCCATCATCGCGTCAGGTGTCGCGGCGGGTTGGAGCAACGAGCAGCTGACCGAAAAATACCGCCGCACCTTTGTCGATCAAAACCCGATAGGCGACTACACCGTTCCGCTGATCTCTCTATCGTCCGGCCGACGTGTATCACGCCTGTTAAGGGGCGAGGTTGGCAATATAGAAATTGAAGACCTGGCGCTGCCGTTCTTCTGCGTTTCTGCTGATCTCGTGACTTCCAGAATGGTGGTGCATCGCTCCGGCCTGCTGTGGCGGAGTCTGCGTGCGTCCATAGCAATTCCCGGTATCCTGCCGCCCGTCTTCCATGACCGGCAGATACTGGTGGACGGCAGTGCCGTCAATCACCTGCCTGTGGATGTTATGCGCAGCTTCGGTCGTGGGCGAATAATTGGCGTCGACGTTAGCAGCGAATCATCTCTGGCGAGCTGCGACGACGTCGATGAATTGTCCGCTCTGTCGCGCCTGCAACTCATACGCAGCGGCAGGGCGCCGAACATACTGCAGTTGCTATTGAGCGCGGGCAGCTTCAGTACCAAGCAGGTCACCGCCGCCAATCGCGAACAGAGCAATATTCTGCTGACGCCCAGTCTGAAGGGGGTCGACATGCTCGACTGGAAAGCGTTTGACCGGGTGATTGAGGCAGGTTATCGCAACACGATAGAGCGCATCGATGAAATCAACGATGCCATCAAACGCGATCGGCCTGAGTTCTAGCGCTCGACCAGCTCCACGCGGCGATTGCTGGCGCGTCCACCCTCCGAGCTATTCGTAAATACCGGCACCAGCGGACCAACGCCAGCCGCTTCCAGACGCTCGGACGCGATGCCATAGTCCTGCACCAACGCTGCGCGCACCGCCATCGCACGATCCGATGACAATTTCGTGTTGTATGCATAGGTTCCGGTCGAATCCGTGTGACCGACAACGTAGAAACTCTTGCCGCTCAGTGTCGTCAGGAGTTTCGCGATTTCGTCCAATGCGGGTTTCGATTCCGCCATCAGCGTTGCGGAGTCGTGCTCAAACTGCAACCCGTCGAGCACCGTGCGGCCGAGTTCCTCGATGTCTTTCCCCATCGCTTCGGCATTCGCGACGACGAGCCCGGTCTCAGCTTTTTTGGTTTCGACGATGGTGATTAATGTAGCTACTTCGTCACTGGAATGTTGTTCAAGTGAGACGAGTACGTAGAGTGTGTCCTCGGCACGTTCCTTTTTGCCAAAAACCACGCCGGTTCCACCGCTTGAGGAGGTTCCGCTGACGACTTTGTTCACGGGTCCGGCTTCGCCCCACGGATTGTTTGCGTAGTAGACGCCCTGCCAGCCGCCACCGCCAATATCGCCTTTGACGTTGCTCGCCGGAAACATACCCTCGGCAATAATCTCGAATCCGGCGGCAACGAGCGCGTCTTTATAGTTTTTCCAGACCTCGGGGTGCGTGCGTTCGCCGCCCGTTAGTGAATAGAAATTGCGCGTCACGCGACCTTCTGTCTCTATCCACTCGCCGATCGCACGATAACCGGTGACAGGTCCGATCGGGACTTTGTAAGGCAGATAATTGTCAGTCTTGCACCACTCAAGTACTGATCCCGGATAGCGTGTAATAGCGCCGTGGTCCTCGCAGCCATCGGCATCCTGGGCGGCTGCCGGTGTTGCGTGGACGGCGCCGATGAAGAGCAAGGCAATCAGGAGGCGAGTGGTCATTGTGTGGTCCTCTTTATTCAAATCCTTCGACGGCCATTCTAGCTGAAAGTGCTGGCCACGTAGTCCGTGCGTGTTGAATTCCAATCCGGTATTCTGACCGGCGGAAGCACACAGAGCGCCAGAAAAGAACGGCAAGAAGATAATGACTCTGGGACGATCGCCGCGAAATCCGACTCGATTCATCGCCGCTACGATGATCGCGGTGCTGGTGTGGGCCATCACCACCGCCGGCTGGCTGGATCGCACGATAGTGTCTCAACTTGACCAGGGCCTGAGAGACTTTTACCTGACTCTTTCCGTGGATGCTCGTGCCGACGCAGCGCCCGGGCTCTTGCACCTGACCTTCGACAACGAGGCACTCTCGAAACTCGGGTTACCCACACGTGTGCCGTTATCCGCGATTCGGGACATGCTTGAGGCAGCGCGAAGCAGCCGCGAGACGATCGTGCTCGATGTGGATCTTGCGACACGCAACGATATCGAAGAAGTCGATCGCTTCGTCGAGTACCTCGGCGACTGGTCGGACGATCCGGAGTCGCCGCTCCTTGTTTTGGCTTATCCGCTTTACGATGTGCCATACCACGATGTTCCCGCGTACCGTCATCTCGACGAGGTCATCACGGCGAGTCGCAATATCCGCTGGGCAGGCGTTGGAACGTTTGCAGATGCGGACGGCACTGTCCGCAGTTACGAGTACTGGAGTTGTATTGATCGCAGCGGTGACGGTGTTTCGTCTGCACTGCCGTCGGTAGCCATCTACGTTTGGGCACGACACGTTACAGCGAGCCTCGATCGTGCGCTTGCAGCCGTCGATGCGGCGATGCATTCCGCCGACTTGCACTGCCGTGAATCGCGACCCGCATCCGTGCAACTCTTCGCAGAGACCTTGCCACAGAGCGGTCTCATCGAATACCAGACGAGTGTTGACGCGCTGGCCAGTGGTAGCGGCGGTCGTTATGCAGCGGATGGTCTGCCGCGACTCATTTCCGTCGACTACTGCCGCATTTCGCCGGAGGCGTGTGGCAGTGCGGGTCGCGCGACAAGTCTCGGCGCCATAGCGACGCAACGCATTGTTCTCGTCTCGGCCGCCAACGACTTTTCGCGTGATGACCACGCAACGCCGGTCGGCTACATGTCCGGCTCGGTGATTCTTGGCAACGCAGCGCGTGCGCTAATCAACACAGGTCCGCCAAACAGGCTGCCGAAAATTGCACAACTCGCGATTGCGCTCGCGGCCGTCGTAATGATTCACCTGGTCTGGGCGGCGTTCGAGCGGCTGCGTGCCCGACTGCGGTCGGGTTCTCGCTGGCCCAAGGTGCGTAAGATCGCGCATGGGATATTCAACCCAGCGTTGGTGCAATGGCTGGCTTTCGCCGCGGCCGACGGGTTGGTTCTGGTCTATTACTTCTACGCATTCCGAAGCAGCGACTGGAATGGACTTGTAGGTGCGAGTTTTGGCGCCACAACTGTAGCTGCAATCGCGGCATTCAACGAATGGTGGTCGACTCCATGGGAGTGGGAACGCCGGGAGGAGGAAGCATGACAGCGAGAGTTCTGCGCGCCCTGGCGGGCGTATGGGTATTACTGTCTTTGACACCGTCCGGTTTTGCGGCCGACAACGCGGCCGCAATGGTGATGCGTATCGAAACGGCAGACACCGGCATTGCAAAAGTGTCGCGAGACGGCAAGACCGAGGAAGTAGCCTTCATGATGCCCTTGTATGAAGGGGATAGACTCGTTGTTGAATCTCCTAACACGACTGTACAAGTGAAAATATTCGCAGGTGATGACGTGATTGCGCGCACGGGTGAGCCGCTTACGGTTGGCGCGGAGGTCGAAGAGCGGACGATGTTTGGCGGTATGCTGAGTGCGCTGTCCGACAAGGTGTTTCGCAATAATCAGATGTCGCGCCGCAATCTTGTTACGCGCAGCGATGGCGAGGTCCCTGATCTCGTTTTAGATGGTTTTTCTGCCGGCGATGCACAGGCGCTGGTTGCGGGGCAGCGCTCGTTGCTCCTGCGCTGGAACCTCGATCTGGATTCGGCTAGTTACCGCATTGAGCACGCTGCGACCGGACGCGATGTCGCCAGTGGCGTGTCCGATGGCGATTATGCATTTGTTGACGATGTCGATATTGAGGCCGGGCAGGAATACGTCGTGGTCGTCGACAGTAAAGACGGTTTGCAGGCTCGCGGCGTTTTAAATGGCGTTGCAGCATTGCCGACACTCACGTCAGTTGACGAACGCCTCGGCGTAGCCGGTGATGCATTGCGCCTGGTCGAGCTCGCGGAATTCGATAACGGTCGCTGGAAATTTGAGGCTATCCAGGGTGTTTTGGAATTGTCCGCGGACGATATCGACCGTGCCACATTGATTGCAGAGATCGCTGCCCTGTGATGCGCCGCGCTGCGCCCGCTGTTTTACTGGTGCTGCTCATAGCAGAGAGTGCCTGGCCCGGGACGCTGCGCGAAGATACCAATGCTGACTATGCACTGATCGCCGGCCTGAAAACCCTGTCTGGCGTACAGTTGTCCATCGCTTATCCGATAAACAATGCGCTGGCCTACGATTTTTTTGTGCCGTGCCTCGACTATGCTGATGTCGCGACGGCCAAGGCGGCGCAGCTTGCGATTCTGCGCGATGTGGAGAGTGACACCCGCAACGCCGTGATCGATATTTACGGCAAGCTCGATTATCACGCCTCGTATAAGGGGCGCGATAGTCTGCGCGAGCGGGCGCTTCAAGAGGCGCTCGATCTACTTCGCGTTCGTATCGACGGAAAGTCCGATGGCCGCAACCTCGGCTACCTTTGTGCTCTTACGACGCGCTTCGAGCGCGTCGAGGCCAACTTCGAGGACGCCGCTACGGGCTTTGTAGAAGCGTACGCATCGACCGCTGGCGATAGTGCGATTTTTGACCTGCCGCTCATGCGTGTGCTGACCAGCGCGCAGTTCTGGCCATCGGACGATGCTCGAAGACGTGTCGCTGCACTCGGCGAGCGTCGCGCGGCGATGCTGGCGGGTGTCGACGCGCTGCGCGCAGCCTACCTGTATGCCTATACCTCGCTAGCGCATCCCGACGTGGCTGAGTTCCTGCGCCTCGGGGACGCGGCTACCCGGGCGTCACCGGCGGATCGCATGGCGCTCGAGGTCGTCGTCTTTAGTCGGATGCGGGAAATGATCGATCCGGACGCAACGGCGCAACTTGAGTTGCTGCGAATAATATTCTCGCGGCCGCTGCCGACACAACGCGGTGCCGAAATGCTGCCCGTCGATCACCTGGATCGGGCGACGAGCGCCGCAATCGACAATTTCATCAACATTCCGTCAGAGCATTACACAGCACAGGAATACGATGCTGCATTGCGCATCATGGATGGCGCTGAATTGATTCACGATGAAGTTCGTGCGATGGAGCAAAGGCTGATCTTCGACCCGGCCGCTAATACCTACTCAAAACGTTTTCTGTTTCAGAATTACCAGACGCAGGACTATCGACGCATGGTCGGCCGCTACCGGATAGATCTCGTTCGCCAGATGCAGGTGGCCAGGAATACACCTGCAGACATTGATCGCTATTTGGCGGATTCAATTTTGAACGGCGCGGAGGCCATGTCGCGCATGCTGATGCAAGCCTACAACCCGGGCTATCGCGATGTATGGAAGTACGGAAAGACGGAGGACATGGCACGATCGCTCGCGCTGTACGAATCCACTCGTGACGAACGCTTTTTTGATCTCGCGCTGTTCGCGGTGCAATCGAATTTCCTGAACCTCACCGATCTCTCGCTGCGCTGGCAAAAGCTACGAATGTCGACGCGCTCGCAGCAGGAAGAACAACTGGTGATTGACGTTCAGCGGCTGCTATTCGGTTTCGAGCCGGAGTGATGCAGCTGCTGGACTATATTCAGACGGTGCAGGTTGACGACCGCCCACTGAGCCGGGCGCAGCTGAATGAAATCCATCGTCGCTACGATGAAGCCGCGAAGCCCTTCAACGGTCGGCACGCATCACTGCAGGAGATGCAGCGTCGACTGCCACATGCAGACGAGATTCTGGCTTCAAATGCACCGCGCCTGCAGGCGATTCGCGATGCCATACGACCGCGCGAGGCGGTCATCTACATTGCTCGCGTCGATGATGACTACCTGAGATTCCTCATCACGAAAGACTCGGCTCGTGTCGTGCATACGCGCGACAGCGAGTTGCGCGTACGCAATCTTGTAGCGCGTATGGTCGACAACCTGACTCCCGATGCGGGCGGCCGCTACGGGCAATTTGACCGCGCGACGGCTCGCGAGTTGTACGACCTGACGATTGCGCCACTGGAACCCGGGTTGGAGTTAATGGGCCGCATCGTCTGGATAGGACCGGATGCGCTGGCCGGATTGTCGCCGGAAGTGTTTGTCGACAAGTCCGGCACATTGCTGTTCGACCGCTTCACCGTGACCTTGAACTCCAGCCTGACGGATTTCGTCGAGTCCCGTAGCGCTACGCGCGAACAGCGCGTCGATACTTTGCGTGTGATGGCAGTCGCAGCGCCACAATCGTCCGCGAGCGATATCGCCTGTCTCACGGCTGGTGATTGCCCGCCACCGCAGGAAGGACGTCGCTTTCGCAATGCCGGAACCGACCACAACGGACAAATAACGCTGGCTCCTTTGCCCGAGACGGCCAATGAAGCACTTGCGCTTAGCCGCGCGCTCGATCCCGTTGAACCTCGATTGCTGCTCGGACCCGACGCGCGCGTTGATAACGTCGCGAAATTGGCAGGCGAGGGCGCCTGGGACCTGCTCGCGTTTGCAACGCACGGTGTACCCGGCGACCGCCTGGAACCCATCGGCCTGACGGAGCCGGCACTGCTGCTCGGCCGGCCTCAGGATGGCCGGGTGAGCTTCATGAGCACGTCGGAGATCGCCGCACTTCGGCTTCGCGGCAGACCCGTCGTCGTGCTGTCCGCGTGTGATACGGCCCGAGCCAGCAACGGCTCGATCTATTTCGATTCGCTATCGGGTTTTTACCAGGCATTCCGCCTGGCCGGTGCAAGCGGTGTTGTGGCAACGCAATGGGAAGTGTCCAGCGATGCTGCGCAGCGCCTGATACCGGATTTCGTTAGTCGCGTACGTAAGGGCGCTAGCTTTGCTGATGCCCTGCACGATGCCAAGGCGCAGCTGCGTGACGACTCGCCCGACGCGCTGAAGCATCCTGGTTACTGGATGCCTTTCGCTTTCCTGGGTGACGGCGGCGCGAGTTTCTGATCGGCCACAGTGGTATTACGTTTCTCGACCTTTCTTTCGTTGTGCGTCGCTGATAACGCTTTTGTACAGTTTGCCGGTCGACTTGTCGCGTGCGCGTCGCTCGGCAATGCTTTCCCGGTTATGCGCTTCTTCGCGAATGAGTTTTTTCCAGCGTGCAAAACGATCCGCATCAATCTCGCCGGACTTGATGGCGGCCTGAACGGCGCAACCGGGTTCTGCGAGGTGGCCGCAGTCTGCGAATCGACACTCGCTCGCAAGCGTCGTTATCTCGGCGAAGACATCGTCCAGTCCGGACTGCACATCTGTCAGTTGCAGCTCCCGCATGCCGGGAGTGTCCACAATCCACGCGCCACCGGGTAACGGATACATTTGCCGCGACGTTGTAGTGTGACGACCTTTGTCGTCATCGCTTCGTATTTCCTGGGTTGCCAATTCGCTGGTTCCGCGCAGCGTATTCGTGAGCGTGGACTTGCCGACGCCCGACGATCCCAGCAAGGCTATGGTCTGGCCCTTGCCCAGCCAGGCATCCAGGCAGGCAAGACTCTCTCTTGACAGTGCATTGATCGCCTCAACCAATAAGCCGGGCGATAGCCTGGTGGCACGTTTTACGTACTCTGAGCTATCGTCGCAAAGGTCGGCTTTCGTCAGAACGACAACGGACATCACTCCCGCTTCACGCCCAACCGCGAGATACCGCTCAAGCCGCGCTTCGTTGAAATCAAGATTGCAGGAAGAAACGACGAGGAGAGTGTCGACGTTAGCGGCTATCAGCTGGATCTGGCGATCGGTTCCCGGCGCCTTGCGACGGAACAGCGAACTGCGTTCAAGCACACCCACAATTTTCTGATGTGATTTATCGAGCAACACCCAATCGCCGATGGTGATCGGGCCGTTCTTGATGTTCCTTGGTGTCGGCAGCGAGGCGTCGATGCCTGGCGCAACAACGTGCACGAGAGAACGATGCACATCGAGTACCCGTGCCGGACTACCTTCCACGTCGGGCAGGAGCGGCCGCTGCCTTTCATGGAAAGGGCCCCAACCCAGATCTTCAAGACTTGAAACGGACATGTGTGTAGTGAGCGCTCTCTGTGTGCTTTAACTAAGGATCCCATGATAGCGCCTTAAGTAGAACTGCGAATTGACTCGGCTCTGCGTGAGGCCGAGTGTGTTGAGTATGTTATCGACAGCACCGTGATTAGTTTTCACAGAACACTGTGATCGAGAAAATGAGTTAGTTTCAGAATACTGTTCGCTTTACTGTATCGATACACACTATGTGTTTTACCAGAAGGGAGCAGACAAATGCGTAAACAAACGATGAGCTTACTTGCCGCCTTGGCGGTAGTGATGTCGCTGCTAGTGACGTCGAGCCCGGCCAGTGCGGCGGGCGAACCCAGGTCCAACCAGTTCTGGTGGCCGGATAACCTGAGCCTCAGTCCACTTCGCGACAACGGTGTCGAATCCGATCCGATGGGCGAAGACTTTGACTACGCTGAGGCCTTTGCCGCTCTTGATATTGATGCCGTCAAAAAGGACATCGAAGTCCTGATGACGACGCCGCAGGACTGGTGGCCGCCCGACTACGGTCACTATGGTCCGTTCTTCATTCGCATGGCGTGGCATGGCGCGGGCACTTACCGCGTAGCTGATGGCCGCGGTGGCGCTGGCGGTGGTCAACAGCGATTCGAGCCGCTGAACAGCTGGCCCGACAATGCCAACCTCGACAAAGCGCGACGCTTGCTTTGGCCGATCAAACAAAAATACGGTCGCAGCCTGTCTTGGGCGGACCTGATGGTACTAACCGGAAATGTCGCCCTGGAATCCATGGGCTTCAAGACCTTTGGTTTCGCCGGCGGTCGTGAAGACGACTGGGAAGCCGACATGGTCTATTGGGGACCCGAAGACCAATTCCTGGCCGACGAGCGTTACAGCGGTGACCGTAAACTTGAAAACCCGCTGGCCGCGGTGCAGATGGGCCTGATCTACGTTAATCCTGAAGGCCCCAATGGCAACCCGGATCCGTTGTTGGCAGCGAAAGACATCCGCGAAACCTTCGCCCGCATGGCGATGAATGATGAAGAGACGGCCGCACTTATTGCGGGTGGCCATACCTTCGGTAAAGCGCATGGTGCCGCGAGCCCGGCTGATTGTGTTGATGCCGAGCCGGCAGCCGCTGGTATCGAAGAACAGGGATTCGGCTGGATAAACAAATGCGGTAGCGGCAATGCTGGCGATACGATTACCAGCGGCCTGGAAGGTGCCTGGACAGTCAACCCGGCTGCCTGGACTCACAGTTATCTCATCAATCTTTACACCTACGACTGGGTCCAGACGAAGAGCCCGGCAGGTGCCACTCAATGGATTCCTGCGAATGGAGCTGCCACAACTTTGGTGCCGGATGCGCACGATCCGTCGAAACGGCATGCGCCCATCATGTTCACCACCGACCTCGCGCTGAAGGTTGATCCGGAGTATCAAAAGATTACTTCGAGGTGGCTCAAGAATCCCGCGGAGTTCGAACTTGCCTTCGCAAAAGCCTGGTTCAAGCTGACGCATCGCGACATGGGTCCGCGCACCCGCTATATCGGCAAGGAAGTCCCAGCAGAGGATTTGCTCTGGCAGGACCCCGTTCCTGCCGTCGATCATCCGCTGGTTAACGCAGCCGACATCGCAACGCTGAAAAGCAGGATCCTGGACTCGGGACTGACGGTTCCGGAACTGGTCAGGACAGCCTGGGCATCCGCTGCCACTTTCCGTGGCACCGATATGCGCGGTGGAGCGAACGGTGCGCGCATCAGCCTCGCGCCGCAAAAGGATTGGGCAGCCAACAATCCGAAAGAGTTGGCGAAAGTTCTGAAGCAATTGCAGGCCATCCAGAAAGACTTCAACCGCGCACAGTCCGGCGGCAAGAAGGTTTCGCTGGCCGACCTGATCGTACTCGGCGGCGCCGCGGCGATTGAAAAGGCGGCGAAGGATGCCGGGCAAAATGTGCAGGTGCCATTTGCACCGGGACGCACCGATGCAACGCAGGCACAGACCGACGTTCAGTCGTTCGCAGTGTTGCAACCGGCAGCGGATGGATTCCGCAACTACTATGCCAAGGGCAGCTCCCTGTCACCCGCGGAAATGCTGGTCGACAAGGCAGACACGTTAACGTTGACCGCACCCGAGATGACCGCGCTGGTCGGCGGCATGCGTGCACTGAATGCGAATTCCGGCGGAGCTCCACAAGGTGTGTTCACGACCCGTCCTGGCACACTGAGTAACGACTTCTTCGTGAATCTGCTCAGCATGGCGACAAAATGGACGCCGTCGTCAAGCACCGAGGGCACATACGAAGGACGTGATCGTGGCACGGGTGAAATCAAATGGACGGCGACGCCTGTTGATCTCGTCTTCGGTTCACATGCCGAGCTGCGCGCCATCGCGGAAGTCTACGCAGAAGTCGGCGGAGAAGAGAAGTTCGTGCGTGACTTTGTGGATGCATGGAATAAGGTGATGACACTCGATCGCTTCGATCTTTGATCGGTATCGGATGAGCCAAAAAGGAACGGCGGCGCTAATCATGCCGCCGTTTCTTTTTTTGGCGGCAACTAGTCGACCTTGTTCAGTGTCAGGAACATCGCTTTGTCGAGTACAACAAAAAAGTCCTGGTAGGTCGCAGCGTCCGTAACGGCGTTCTCCCCGATGCGGGCATTCGCTCGTACAGAGATTTGATCGCCTTCCTTCTTTACCACCGTGACCGTCATTCGCATTGTGTACTCATGCAGGCGTGTTGCAGTAATGGTGCCAAGCTCGGCATCCGCCTGATCGATCGTGAAGCCGAGGTCTTGCAGGGTCGCGATGACCGAGCGCATCGTCATGGCTTTGTCGAGTGTGTCGTACTGCCGCGTCTGAATCTGGCGTGTTTCGAGCTGCGTCCCGCCACCGGCGATGTTCGTCGGCGTTGTGGTCGCACAGCCTCCCAGTATTAAACAGCCGAGCAATACTATGAATTCCTGTGGCCGGCTCATGTTTTACCTTCCTCTATAAAGAGCGATTTGCGCAGATTGTCGAATATTGTCTGGTAAGTTGACGCGTCGTCGATGCGCTCCAGTACCAGCACCCGGTCAATTTTGTCGTAGATTACTCGTTGAATCGTAATTCGCACCCGGTATTCACCTTCGCGCGACTGGCTCGGTATTACGACCATAGTCAGGGTGATGTTCTGATCATCCCTGGCTGTTGAGCTTGCATCACAACCGCCGCCTCCGCCTACCGCGCATAACATATCGAGCAAGAACAACCCCGTTTTTTGTTCCTTGTCGTCGGCATCGCTGATCTTGGAGGCCGTAATTACGCCCAGTGGTTTTTCGATGCGATCGATATGGAACTCCATGTCCTGAAGGACGGCAATCGTTGCGGTCAGGATATTGATCTCGGACGAAGCTTCCAGCGTTCGAGTCTGGATCGAGCGAATATCCAGTGTGCTCTCGGGCAATCGCAAAGCGGTTTCCGGGATCGACGGTGTCGCGCAAGCACTGAGGCACGCGACCAGCAGCAGAGAGTATGCGGCGCGGCGCATTAGAATCTCGACGTATGGTAGGAGAAGTCGCGGACTTTGCTGTTCGTATCGAATTTGATGATGACGGTCAGCGTACGTTGCGAGCTGGAACTCGATCCCGCATTCGTTGACCCGGCGCCCACACCGCCGCCGGAACTGCCAATGATCAACCCAACGACCGTACCACTGCTGCGCGAGTAGGTGACGTCACTCGAGATCTTGTCGTAGATCCAGGTTTCCTGGCGCTCTTCCTCGGTCGTGACGATGTTCGGGGAACCGAGTACCGCGGCGACTTCCGCGGCCGACATTCCGATCGTGATTTCCTTTTGTACCGTGCCGACGGTGATTCGGTCGGTATCGTCAGCTTCGCGAACGTCCTGGGCATGATGCGTTGCACTGCAGCCCGCCGCGAGCAGAACCGCCATTGCCGTAATTACTAGATTTTGTCGGGCTTTCATTGTTGCGACCTCCCTGGTGGGTCGGATTTGACGATTGGATGCTACGCCGGCAGTACAGGGGTGTAGTACGGAATGCCCAATGGTTCGCTGATTTTTTTCTGTGGTCGACGCCTCGAAAGCTTTTTGCAACACAGTCTCGAAGGCCTACGGGCCTTGTGAGAAACAATTTGTAACAAAACTGTTGAGCCTGGAAATATCACTGAAACAGTACTGACCGACACTCATCGTCATAGACCGATCGCCTGGGAACACGCGATCGGGTCCGTAACGACACAAGGAGTGACAGGTCATGAAATCCAGAACAGCAATCAGCATCTTCGTGGCGTCGATTCTCGCATTGACATCAATGTCGAGCTTCGCCCAACAGGGGCAGCAAGGCGGCGCAAGCGCGGACCGAGGCCAGCAGATGGACAGAGGTCGCACGTACGATCGCGGCTACGATCGAGATCGTAGTCAGGACCGTTCTCGCACGGATGTCCCCGATCAGGATCGCGACCGCGACCGCGATCAGGACCAGATCCACGATCCTGCCAATCTCAGAGATCAGGACATCTACGGCCATGAGTTCATGTCGCCGGCGGAGTTTGATCAGTACCGCCAGGGACTGGGCAGCGCAAACTCTGAGGAGGCACGTATGACGTTCCAGGCACAGCATGAAAACACGATGCAACAGCGCGCACGGGTACAAGACAAAGACCTCGTGCCTCCCGGCCAGGGACCGATCTACGGTGGCGAGCTCATGAGCGTGCAGGAACGCAACGAGTACCGCGAGCAATTGCGATTGTCCGATTCCGATGCAGAGCGTCAGCAGTTAGAAGCGCAACACGGCGAACAAATGAATGCGAGAGCCCATGCGCTGAATCTTGAAATTGAAATCGAGGAAGCTGAGTAACCCCCCCCCTTACCAGCAGCCCTCAGGTTGGGGCCGGACCTGGTCCGGCCCTTTTTTTCCTCCAGGAGCGCTTGCCGAATCCTGCTTCACCGAGCCGACAAGCCTCCACTCTAGCCAGGAAAGTAAAATGAATATTCGACCAGCTCAGATAATGCCGTTGCTCGGCTGTGTGATCATGCTGCAAGGTGTGACGGCAGTGGCCGAGGACTACGATCTCAGGCTCACTCTTTCCACGGGTGTCGACTTCACGAGCGGCACCTACGGCGGTGAAGAGGACATCGAAGACACCTACGTTCCAGTGACGGCCACGCTCGACTATGGGCATATTGCGTTTCGTCTCACTGTGCCTTACCTCAGTGTAACTGCGCCGGAAGGCACCATATTTGACCCGGACGGGCAGCCCCTGCCGGGCAGCGGTGAAATCACTACGGAAAGCGGCATCGGCGACATCATTGGCGGTGTCACTTTTTTTGACGTGATCAACAGCCAACGCCTGGGGCTCGCGATGGATCTGACCGGCAAAGTCAAATTCGGAACGGCCGACGAAGATAAGGGACTCGGAACCGGCGAAAACGACTACTCGGTCCAGGCAGACCTCTACAAATTTATGAATGACTTCACTTTGATAGGGTCGGCCGGTTACAAGTTTCGTGGTGACCCAATCGATATCGACTTCGAAGACGTCCTGATGGCCTCTCTCGGCGGTACTTACAAGTTCACGCCCGACGTAAACGGTGGCCTGTTCTTCGACTATCGTGAGTCGGCCATCAGTGGCAGCGATTCAATTCAGGAGATAAGTGCGTTCGTATCACGCCGCTTCAACGAGCATTGGCGGCTGCATTTTTATGCCTTAACCGGGCTTACAGACAGCAGCCCCGACTGGGGTGCCGGGGTGCACGTGAAAAGAATCATGTACCGATAGGCAAGTCCACTCGCGCCACAGTTCCGCCGCCGTCTCGCGGCAATAGCTGGATCGTCCAGCCATGTTTGATTGCCAGCTGGCGGGCAATCGCTAGCCCCAGGCCACTCCCGCCAGCCCTGCTGCTGCGCGCCGTTTCCAGGCGATGAAAAGGCTGAAATACGGCCTCCGCCTGGTCGGCAGGGATACCGGGCCCGCGGTCGCAAATCTCGATCCGGATCGAGTGTACTTCGCACTGTATGTCGACAGTGATCGCCTCGCCGTCGCCATACTGCGCGGCATTCTCCAGAAGGTTCGCTAACACGCGCCGTAACGCGACGGGGTCGGCCACATAAGTGCACGGAGGCCCGCAACCGATTACCTGAACCTCGGTGCCTGAGCGGCGCAGGTCCTCCGCTTGTGCCGCGACGATTTCCTGCAGGTCCAGTTGTACCGGTGACGCATCATCAAGTCCCTTCGTGAACTGCATGAACTGCCCGATCAGGTTATTCATCATTGTAAGGTCACGTCGAATGCCGGCAATGAGATCGGCATCGGAATCATCGTCGAGCATCTCGACAGCGAGTCCGAGTCGAGTCAGTGGCGTACGCAGGTCATGCGAAATTCCGGCGACCATTACGGTTCGATTTTTCGACAGCTCCTCTATATTGGATGCCATGCGATTGAACGCGCGTGCCAACTCGGCTATTTCATTGGGTCCTTGCTCAGAAAGCGCGGGGGGCTTGTTACCGCGACCTACTGCCTGCACGGCGGTGGATAGTTGAGACAAGGGCCTATTCACCCGGCGCACTTCGAGAAAACTCACGAGAAACGTCAGCAATGCGCCCCCGCCTATCGCCGCAAGCAGAACCACGGGTGGATTAGTCCCCAGTCGCGTCCTGTCGAAGCCGATGCGCACAATCATTTCGTGTGCGGGAACATCTACCCAGATCAACGGGCCTTTCGTGGACTCAACTATCGACACTTTGTGTCCTACCCGTTGGGCCAAAGATTCCTGAAAAAACAGGTAATAGGGAACATCAAAGTCTTTCTCGGGCAGGGTGCGAGTCTGTGTTGTTACGATCAGGCCATGATCCTGCAGCAATTGTTGCTGCAGTTCCGCGTGCATTTCTTTTGGCAGGCTTTCTATGCTGTGCGCCGCCGACACGATCACCGCTGCAAAATCGTCCGCTGAGCGCTTCGCCATCGGTATCGCTATAAAATAGACGGCGGCGCCCAAAGAAATTATCGTGAATGCCATCAGGGTCAGCGCAATGGTAAACGCAGTTCGCCCGAGCAATGATTGTGGCACCAGCTTCAAGGCGTGGGGTCCGCAGGCGTAAACTGATAGCCGACTCCCCAGACAGTGCGCACGAAGCGAGGCCGGGCGGGGTCATCTTCGATCTTGTGTCGCAACCGCGTAACTCTGACGTCGATACTTCGGTCGAACGGGTCGCGGTCATTCCCGCCCAGGCATTCCATGATGAAATCCCGGCTAAGAACTCGATTAGGGTGCTCGACAAGGACGCTCAAAAGATCGAACTCGGCCCGCGACAACTCTATCTCATCGCGATCCCGATACAGGGCGCGCTTGTCCGGTTCGAAGCGAAACGGTCCAAAATTGAATTTCGTTTCGGTGCCCGACTCAGGGCTCTCACTCGGCCAGTTGCGCCGCAGCACGGCTCGAACCCGGGCCAGGAGCTCGCGCGGATTGAAGGGTTTTGGCAGGTAATCATCGGCCCCGACCTCCAGGCCGACGATGCGATCAACTTCCTCGCCGCGGGCCGAAATCATGATGATGGGCAGCTTGTGTTCTACGCGTAATCGCCGCGCCAGCGACAGCCCGTCTTCGCCGGGGAGCATCAGATCGAGGATAACCAGGTCGGTCTCATTTTCAGCAAGCCAGGCATCCATGCCCCTGCCGTCTTCCACGGCGGAGACCCGAAAACCCTGTTCCCCAAGATACTGACACAGCAACTGGCGGATGCCAGGATCGTCATCTACGACCAGCAGTTGTGCGTCATCGGCGGGTTTTCCACCATCAGTAGGACTCATCGGAAACACCTTGTAACAAATTCACGCGTTCCCGAAATCCGCCGGAAACATCAATTCCGCATCCTTGCCATGGTGGTCGGATTATACCCGTACCAATGGATACAAGTGAGGAGACACTAAATGAAACTTATTGAAAGATTCGTCGCAATTCCGTTCGTCGGGATCTGCCTGCTGATGAGCGCTCCGCTGTACGCAGAAGGAACGCCCAATACCAAAGGCATGGACATGCCGACCTTTGCTGACTTTGACCTCGATGCCGACGGCACGATCACTGAAGAAGAATTCATTAAGGCACGTAGCGAGCGCATCGCAAAACGTGCTCAGGAAGGCCGCCAGATGAAAAACCTGGCCAACGCACCCTCGTTTGCCGAGATTGATACCGACGACAACGGTGGCGTGAGTCCTGAGGAATTTTCGGCCCATCAGGACGAGCACAAGGCGAAACGGGATCAATCCTGACAGTGATAAAGAGCTGGAGGGAGAGGTCATTGGCGCAGTCATCGGTGGTAAGGAGTCGAATCATGAATAGAGTCACGTTTTTCAGTCCACAACGTCGAATGATTGCTGTCGTGCTTCTTCTCGGTGCGCTGCTAAGTGCTTGCGCAACCGTCAGATCCGGTGCGCATCACGACAAGTCCGTGTCATTCGACAATTATCAGTCTTTCGCGTGGATTGCTGAGAATCCGCTGATCATTGGTGGCGGCCATCGAGAGACGATCAGCCCGCTGACACGGAAGATGATTGTTCAGTCGATTGAAAATGAGCTTGTTCGAAAAGGATTTCTTTATGTCGAGAATCGTGAGCAGGCGGATTTCGTAGTGGCCTATACGGTTGGAACCCGCGAGAAGATTGATTCCACCTCCTATCCATCGGCATACGGGGGCGCGTGGGGCTGGCATATGTATGGCCAATACTATTACCAAACAGAAGTTGTGCATCGCACTTACACCGAAGGCACATTGGGAATCGATATTTTCGACGGCAAGAGCAAAGAACCGGTGTGGCATGGATGGGCCAGCAAATCGGTCACGAGCGCAGATCGGAGCGATCCCTCGCCCGCCATTGAGGAAGCCGTTGCGGCAATTATCAAACGATTTCCGCCAACAAATTGACGGACGTCCGTCACCTTACGTCCGATCGCGCGGTCTTAATCATGTCATAAGCAGAATTGATCTCTCGCGAACGCTCTTCGGCAACCGGCCGCATGCTTTCGGGTAGTCCTCTCGAAGCCAGTTTGTCGGGGTGGTTCTGGCTCATGAGTTTCCGATAGGCACGTTTGATTTCGGCGGGACTCGCTTCCGGTGTGATGCCGAGTGCGGCGTAGGCGTCCTGAAGGCGGTCCGGCCTTGGAGGACCGCCGCCGGCCCTTTGTCCGCCCGTCGCTGAACGCAACAGCGCTTCAAGCTGCGAGACGTCAGCTTCCGTCAACCCGAGACGCCCTGCGATACGCACCAGCATCGCGTGCTCAGCGGGATCCACGCGTCCATCGGCAGCAACCGCCATGCACTGCAATTGCAGGAACAAGGTCAGTAGCGGTCCCCGGCCACGCCCGATTGCGGCGAACTGATCGACGGCGGCATCGAGATCAAAATCGGCCTGCTTGCCGCGGTTAAAGGCAGCCTTTGCCTGTGTGCGCGCGTCACCGTGCAAATTCAGCATGTCGAAAGCGCGTTCAACCGCGTTGATTTCATCGCGCGTAACAATATTGTCAGCCTTGCACAGCGCTCCCATGACGGAGAACGTCGAGTCGATCAACTGAGTTTGTGCGATTCTGAGGTTGCCAACGACAAAGTTTTGCAAGGCTATGCCGCCCAGGTAGCCTGCGAGTCCGCCAATAAAGAGACCGGGAAATCCGCCGAAGAGTGCGCCCAGCATCGCGCCAATTATCGTAATCATGAGGCTAGTCTATCGAATACGTCCGAACGACAACATCCCGGTCGCGAGTGCGGTCCCGACGAAAATGATTGCACACCCGACGATCATGATCGGTGTGACTTTTTCATCGATGAAGACGAATCCCCACAGCATTGCGAATGCCGGTATTAGATAGGTGACGGTAATCGCCTTGGCCGGGCCCACATTGCGTATAAGTCGAAAGTAGAGAATGTAGGCAATGCCGGTGCTGGCGACGCCCATGATGATCACGGCGATCCAGCTGCGCATCGAAGGCAGGCTGCTCGGCCACAAATAGATGGCGATGGGCAGCAGGAGGATTGCGGCGGCAATCATGCTGCCCGTCGCGATCGCCAATGGCTTCATGCCGCTCATGTGTTTCTTGGTGTAGTTGCCACCGACCGCGTAGAAAACAGCCGCGAGTATCCCGGCCAGTATCGCCACTGTCGTACCGTCGAAACTCAGGCTGACCTTGTTCCATACGAGTAGCAGCACGCCGGCGAAACCGATCAATAGCCCAATGATTCTGCTCAGGTCGAGCCGGTCGGACAACCATACCCACGCGATCATTGCAGCCCAGATTGGCGCCGTCGCATTCAGGATGCCGGCGAAGCCTCCGGTGATGCTGAGTGTTGCGAAGGTCAGGAGAAAGAAGGGCGCGGCGGAATTCATGATGCTGAGGATCGCGAGCTTTTTCCAGTTGGATGTCAGTGCCGAGACCTCGTTACGCAGCAGAAATATGGGCAGCAGAAATAGCGCGGCAATGACCACGCGGACTTCGACGAGAACGAGCGGCCCGAATTCGGGCGCCGCGATACGCATAAATAAAAAGGACGCTCCCCACACGGCACCAAGAGCAACCAGATCGACGATATCGCTGAATTTCATGATGGAGTCCGTTCCTGGTCCGGGCTGGCAGATCGGAGGCAATCTTAACGCAGCGTTTGCGGTATCGACACAAAAAGAGCCGGTCTGGCGGAGTTGGCTGTGTTTAAATCTGTGTCAGATGATTTAGAGAGTAAATGCAGGGCAATTGCAAAGGAAAATTTCAAATGCGATTAACACAAAGCCTGATCTTGCTGTTCTGTGCCAGCTTGGTATTCGCCGAAAGTGCCCCCATCGTTCAGCCCGGCGCGCCGGGAGTAGCGCCGCGCGAGCTTAGCGCAGAGGAAGCGATCAAGATCGCCAACTCCAGCTACTCCATCAACGATACGCAGTTCATGCAGGACATGATTCCGCACCATAACCAGGCCGTGCAGATGGCAGAGCTGGTCGCTGCGCGTACGAACCGGCAAGAGCTGGTTGATGTCGCGGGACGCATCAACGTTTCGCAGGCCGACGAGATCGCATTTATGCAACAGTGGTTGCAGAGCCGTGGCGAGAACGTTCCCGATCCGACGGCGCACTCTGCAATGCACACCTCGCATACCATGGCCGGCATGGCGACGCCCGAGCAGATGGCGGAACTTGCACGGTCGGAAGGCACGGCGTTTGATGAAAAGTTCCTGAGCCTGATGATCAAGCATCATGAAGGCGCGGTGAAAATGGTTGAGGAGCTTCTGAACCTACCGGGCTCTGCCTACGATCCTGTCCTGTTCGAGTTCACGACAGAAATCACCAACGGCCAAACGGCCGAAATCGAACGCATGAATGCGTTGTTGGTTAGTCTGTCGCCGGATGCCCGTGCCGGGCTGGCACCGGGAATTACTGATGCCGGCGAGGCCATACTGAACCTGCGGCTCGTTAGTTCCCAAGGAAAGCCTGCCGGTTTTTTTAATCCGGCGAATCCCGCTGAATTGCCGCCACCCAATCCGAATGCCGAAACACCGGAGGAGGAAAAACCCGACGAATCCGATGCGCGCGCACCGCTGTTGAGCTTCTCGAACACCGACATGGCGTTCTCGGGCGACGTATTGGTGGCCGGGAGCTATCACGGTTTTAACGCCTACAAGCTTGGCGAAGATGGCGTGCCGAGCCTCATTAGCTCGGTCGTCTGCCCCGGCGGGCAGGGTGATGTTTCGATTGTCGGCGATCTGCTGATCATGTCGGCGCAGGAAACGCGAGGGCGCGTCGATTGCGGTCTGGGTGGTATCAGTGAAGATGTCAGCGCTGATCGCTTTCGCGGCATCCGCATTTTCGATATCAGCGATCTCACACGTCCCGTGCAGGTCGGACAAGTGCAAACCTGTCGTGGCTCGCACACGCACTCCGTCATCTCCGGTCCCGGTAAAGACGGCATCATCGTCGTCTATAACTCCGGTACTTCATCAATTCGCAAAGAGGAGGAGTTGGCGGGTTGTTTCGATGAGAAGCCGGGCGACGATCGCACGGCACTATTTCGCATCGATGTCATCGAAATTCCGGTTGCCGATCCTTCGAAGTCGCGCATCGTCGCGAGCCCCGCTGTGTTTGCTGACCCCGAGACCGGTGTTCTTGCCGGGCTCTGGCGTGGTGGCGACCATGGCGACGAAACGCAGGAAACGAGTCAAACCGATCAATGTCACGACATCACGGCCTTTCCCGAACTCGGAATCGCCGGTGGTGCCTGTTCCGGCAATGGCATCCTGTTCGACATCTCCGACCCGCGGAATCCGGAGCGCATCGACGTTGTCAGCGACGCCGGCTTTGCCTACTGGCATTCTGCGACCTTCAACAACGATGGCAGCAAAGTCATATTCACGGACGAGTGGGGCGGCGGGTCGCGGCCGCGTTGCCGCACTTACGACCCGATGACCTGGGGTGCAGATGCGATCTACGATATCGTCGATGGCAAGCTGGTGTTTCAAAGCTACTTCAAGCTTCCGGCGCCGCAGGTGGAGCAGGAAAACTGCGTCGCGCATAACGGCTCGATCATTCCGGTGCCGGGTCGCGATATATTCGTGCAAGCCTGGTATCAGGGTGGCCTCTCCGTAATTGATTTTACGGACTCGACGAAGCCGGTTGAGATCGCCTACTTTGATCGCGGCCCCGTTGACGCGGAACAGCTCGTAACGGGCGGCTTTTGGTCGACCTATTTTTACAAAGGCCGAATATACGGCACCGAGATCATTCGCGGTCTGGACGTTCTCGCACTGCTGCCGAGTGAGTACATTTCGGAAAATGAAATAGCTGCTGCCGCCATCGCAGATCACGGTGAGCTCTTCAATCCGCAGCAGCAGTTCCCTGTGACATGGCCAGTGTCGCCGGTTGTGGCGAGGGCGTATATCGATCAACTGCAACGCAGCAATGCTTTGTCGGAATCTCTGCTGGCCGAGCTGGATGCGGTGCTGGAGCGAGTGGCCGCAAAGGACGGCGGGCGTGATAGAAAGCTGGCAGCTGAACTGAAGTCCCTGGCTAAAGCACTTGAATCCGACGGTGTTGCAGCAACGGCGAGGGCGCGCACCGGTTTGGCCGCAACCTTGCGGAGCATGGCCGGCTAGTGTCTTGACATGAAGCCATTTCTCTCCAAGTCCCGGTTAATTTCTGCATGGCAGTGTGCGAAAAAACTGCATCTCGAAAAACATCATCCCGAGCTTGGGATTGTTTCTTCGCAAACAGAATCCCTGTTTGCGACCGGCAACCAGATCGGCGATATCGCGCAGCAGCTTTACGGGACGGATCAGTCCGTTGAAGTTGCGTTCAATTTCAAGACTATGCAAGCCGAGACCAAGCGGCTGGTTGCCAACGGCAAGTTCCCCATTTTCGAAGCGACGTTTCGTTACGAAGGCGTATTGATACGCGCCGATGTGATGATTCCCGAGGAGGACGGCTGGCGCGTCATCGAAGTGAAAGCCTCAACGTCCGTGAAGGACTATCACGTGCTGGACTGTGCGATTCAGTATTGGGTGTTGCGCAATTCCGGCATCAGGGTCAACTCGATTGCGCTTGCGCATGTTGATAACCAGTTCGTCTACCGGGGTGATGGCGATTACGGCGGGCTGCTGCTCGAGAATGATTTGACCGACGAAGTTCGCGACCTGGAGCGTGATGTCCTCGAGCTGGTTGCGAAAGCGCGGGACGCAGTGACCGGACCCATGCCGCTGATCAATGTCGGAATGCAATGCAATAAGCCTTACGAGTGCCAGTTCATGTCCTACTGTTGGCCGACGGATGCCGAGTACCCGGTGACCGGTCTCGGTGGCAGCAAAGCCAAACTTGCGGAATGGGTGATCGCCGGGCACCGGGACATTCGCGATGTTGCGAGCGAAGACATCACTGCCGAATTGCAGCAGCGGATACATCGTGTGACAGAAACCGGGGAAGCCGAGGTGATCCCAGGGGCGAAGGAGATTCTCGATGCCTTGCCGTATCCACGCTACTACCTCGATTTTGAAACGATCGCACCGGCGGTTCCGATCTGGGCGGAGACGAGGCCTTATGCGGTTGTTCCTGTGCAGTGGTCCTGCCACATTGAGCGTGACAATGGCGAATTGGCACACGAAGAGTTTTTGGACCTGTCGGGCAGTCCACCCATGCGTGCGTTGGCCGAGAAGATGATCGAGTGCCTGGGTAACTCAGGCCCGGTGTTGATGTACACCAGTTACGAGAAGGGCGTGATCAATGGCTTGATAGACATGTTCCCCGACCTCGAAGCGCGCTTGCAGGCTATCGTCGACAGACTCTTCGACCTGCACCCGATCGTCAAAGCGCACTACTATCATCCGAACATGCTGGGATCGTGGTCGATCAAGGCGGTCCTGCCTGCGATGGTGCCGGCCATGAGCTACGCCGGGCTGGAGGGCATCAACGAAGGTATGGGTGCATCGGACGGATTCTTGGAAGCGATCAAGGCAGAGACGACTCCGGCAAGGAAGGCCGAACTTGAGGCGCAGTTGCTCAGGTACTGCAGGTTCGATACTGAGGCGATGGTGGAGATTGTCAGGTTTTTCTGACGATTCATGCGCGAAATGCGCGTCTTTCGCAGATATGTAGCCACAGATCCCATAGCGATTTCAGGACGATGACAATAACGGCAAAAGTCGTTGTGCTTGCGTAGCGCGGCTCGAGTGCAACGCAACTCAGGCTTATCAAAATCGCGAACAGCAGCGCAAGGGAACGCTTGAACGGCAAAGCGACCAGAGCACCCACCTTGGCCGTCCGAAACTCCCCCAATAAAAGAAAGTTGGTGACAAAAGAAAGTGCGTGCGCCGTCAACAACAAAGACGAGGTGCCCAGCACCAGGCCGATGTGATTCATCATGTCGTCGCCGGGGGCGCTCAGCGCCAGTGCATCGTTGGCGAACAGAACGGCCATCAGCGAAATACCCAGTAAGGTGATGAATGCCGAGCCGGAAAACACGATGACAAAAAGAGAGGAGAATACGGAGGCACCCGGTGAAACGTCGGCCCATCGATTCTGGTACGGGTCGCCAAAGATTGAGGCGACCAAAAGTTTTAGTGCACTGAAGATTCCGATCCACGCGCACTCGCACCAATACACGAGCACCAATTGAAATAAGGTCACGTCGTGTACGAAATAGAGGAGCAGTATTCCCGCGTTGGCGAGAACCAGCGCTAAAGCGCCCAGTCCTATTGATTTATAGAACACAAGACTCAGAAAAATTCCAACGGCGACTGGCTGCACTGTCGAAGTCGGCTGCTGTGATGTGGCCGCCGCGCTCCTTGAACCATTGCACCAACAGGTCTCGAGTCAGGACCGAACTGTCTTCATACTCGAAGCCGTCCGCAGGCATTGCCGGAGTCAGAATGCCGTCGCCACCCAGTGTGAGGAAGTCATTGGCGACAATCCGCAGTCGATCATCGTCCGCAATGGTGCGGCCATCGTTCAAGATCATTTCTATATTCATCGCGGCATCATTGCAGCCTATGAAGACACGCATGCCGGAAAAACCGACGCGCCTTGCCTGCTTTTTCGCCTGCGTCGAAATGACCTGGCGTAATTCAGCGCCCGATAGCTCAATAATCGCAGTACGATTGTCGAACGGAAACATTTCAAAAACCCGGCCAAAAGTCAGTTCTCCGGCGGGCAGGATTGTGCGTATACCGCCGGAGACATTGTGGATGGCAATGTCGGCATCGGCACCCTCAAGCACAGCGTCGGTGAACAGGTTCCCCAGCGATGATTCCGGATTGCCGGCCAGCTCAAACGGCGTATCCAGAGTCACGCCCAGAGACTGGGACTTGATGGCGGCAGCAAGGGCCTCCGCGCGTTCCGCAATTTTCAAAACCGACGGCATGACCTGCACCGGGCGACCTTCGTAGGTTGCAGGTTTGATGATTTCTGAATTATTGGAGGTCCACGCACATTCACCGTTCGCCAGGAAATAGGCCGGACAGTTGATTTGCGGCGGATAAATTTTGCGGTTGACGACCTGACCGGTTTTCGGGTCGATCGAAAAATCGACCCGATCGAACGCATAGGTGTTCGAGTAACTGGATGTCACGGCGATGCCGTTGATCACATGTGCGATTCCCTTGTGTGCGTGACCCGCGATGATGTGGTCGACCAGCCCGGCCGGGAGCGCGTTAGCGACTCGCACGATTTCAGCACCGAGGTTGCAGGATGACAGATCCAGAGGATCGCTAAATTCAGTGCATTCACCACCGGCATGCGCCGCCACGATGACTATGTCCGCACCCTGCGAGCGCAAACCGGTGGCTTCCCGAATGACGGCATCGGCCAGTGGCGCGATCTCAAGGCCCACACCGTTAGCCGCGATAGTGGTTTGCAACGCATTTGACGTGATCAGGCCAATGATGCCGATTTTGATGCCGGCTGCATCAACCATGATCGCCGGCTTGACGTTGTCCCAGTTGACGAGTTCACCGGTTGAGCGATCGACGATGTTGGCATTGAGCACGGGGAAGTTTGTCTCGGCCACTCGCCGTCGCAAAGCTCCGCGCGGGTCATCCCCAGGTCCGGCCGGGATGGCCAGCTCGCCAACCGGACCAAAATCGAACTCATGATTGCCGATCGTGGCTGCCGTGTAGTCAAGCGCGTTGTAGACCTCGACGACCGCCGCACCCTCTTCGAGATTGGATTCGAGCGTGCCTTGCCACATGTCACCCGCATCAATCAGCAGCACAGCACCACCGTCCTCCGCACGCGCGGCGCGCATGGCGGCAACGTATCCCGAAAAGGTCGTCAGGCCACCTGAGAATTCATTCGGCAGTAATTCGCCGTGCACATCATTGGTGCCGAGTATGGTAAGGGTGAGGAGATCGTCTTCGGCAGCATCATGTGGTCCGCCACAGGAAGCGAGAAGCGTCGATAGAATGGTGATAAGAGCGATACGCATCGCAACAGTTTATCGAACGCAGGATCGAGGGTCGAACAAAAACAAAAAAAGGGGTCAGAGCCCTTTTTCTAGTTTCGTTCGAAGACGACTTCGCCGTTGACGATCGTCATAACGATTTGGCCATTGAGGATGTCGCTGGGCGTATCTTCAGCCAGCACGAAGGGATCAATGTCCATGACGGTAAGGTCAGCCCATCGTCCCGCGGCGATTACGCCGGTCTCGTCCTCACGAAAGCTCGCGTAAGCGGACCATCCGGAATACGCACGGACGGCTTCGTCGGCCGTCACCCTTTGCTCGGCGTACCAGCCTCCCTCGGGTTCGTGATTCTTGTCCTGCCGTGTTATTGCCGAATGCAGTCCGTAAAAAATGCTGTGGTCCGAACCGGGATTGTCAGAGTTAAAAGTCAGGTGCGCACCGGATTCCCGCAAGCTACGCCACGCGTAAGCGCCGAGTATGCGTTCAGCACCGAGGCGTTCTTCCGCCCAGGTTTTGTCTTCCATCGCGTGCGGCGGCTCCATCGACGCGATGATGCCGAGTTGACTGAGACGCGGAATATCCTCCGGGCTGATAACCTGCGCATGTTCAATGCGATGCCTGTTTGCAGCCGTCGCTGGATCTTCCTTAAATACTACCTCCAGGATGTCGATCGCCTCGCGATTACCCGCGTCGCCAATTGCGTGTATCGCAATCTGAAATCCGGCCTTCATCGCCTCGGCATTTAACTCCTGGTTGAAACCATAGCCGTCGCCGCTGATGCCACGATGACCGGGTTGATCCTCGTAGTCGTAAAGCAGTCTCGCGCCGCGCGAACCCAGCGCACCGTCGTAATACGCTTTGACAGTGCGTGTCACCAGCATGCTGTCCGCATCACTGTCCGGGCCTTTCGCAAGCCACGTTCGAATCAGGTCTTCATCGCGCAATGACAACATTGCGTAGACGCGAACGGGAAGTCGATCGTTTGTCTCGAGTTCTTCGAGAATGCTCATCTCCAAAGCACCCAGCCCGGCATCGTGTACGGCGGTATAACCGTCCTTGGCCATTTGTCCGAGACCCAGCAAAAACTGATTGGTCAGTACTTCGCGGGACGGCGCAGGAATCGCATTCCTTAGCATATCGACGGCATTATTCAGGAACAGGCCATTAGGCTGACCATCACTATCGAGGCGCATCTCGCCGCCGACCGGCACCGTGCTGCTTGCCGTGATGCGTGCCGCATCGAGTGCCATTTGGTTACCCCAGCCGGCGAAACTGTGCAGGCTGTCCATGAAAACCGGGTGGTCGGGCACGGCCGCCGTCAAAAGTGCCTTGTCGGGATAGCGATTCGCCCACGCGCCTTCGTCCCAGCCGCGGCCGACAATCCATTCACCTTTGGGCACCGTCCTGGCGCGCTCGACAATCAAGGCAATAGCTTCTTCCTCTGTTGCCACATCGACCAGGTTGACCTGATCCAGCAAACCGCCCAGTCCAAAAACGTGCGTGTGTGAATCAACCAGGCCCGGAATCACGGTCGCGCCCGCCAGATCGATCAATCGGCTGGTTTCGCCCTTGAACGCCAGTGCGTCCTGATTGCTGCCAACATACAAAATCTCGCCGCCATCTACGACGACCGCTTCTGCATCGGGGTGCCAGCCGCTTTCATTGTGCGGCGCATTCACGCCCGCCGTGCCATCCAGCGCAGGTTCGTCCCAATTCAGTGTATAGACCCGGGCGTTCGTCAGAATCAGGCTTGCGCCCTCGGCAACGACGGTGGTCGCCGGCTGTTTCGTGCAGCCCAGCGCCAGGACGAGAATCGCAAACGCAGCAAGCAGGTGCCTGATCACGCACGGCTCGCGTAATAGGCCGCGACAACAGGATCTTTGGTGATGCGTTCCTGATGTTCGGCGAGCGCCGGAGCCAGTTTCTTCACGATGTCTTTCGGGATGTGATCAAGCGCGCCCGATTGCAGCCAGCGCGTCTCTATAAAGACCTTGAGATCGGCAACGGTAAGTCGATTGTCGCAAAAATATTCTCCGCCACCGCGAGTCAGGAGTGCATCCATGCCGCGCAGGAATGTCGGCAGCCAACCTTCCACGAGCTTTTCACGCGCGAGCCGAAGCTCGTCGCCCTGCATGCCCATCGTGCGGCCGATGTGATGACTGAGATCTTCAGCCGCACCCATCACCTCGTCGCAATACAAAGCCTGCGTATCGTCGGTCGGGTAGAGGCCCGATTGTTTTCCGAGGTAACGCAGCATCGCGTTGGACTGGGTCACCTGCTCGCCATCGATCTGCAGGACCGGCAGTGCGTTAAAACGAGCGCTCTTACGCACTTCCGCGAAGTCCTTGAACGATATGCGGTGATCTTCGAACTTGATCTTCGCCGCATGAAACACGATACGGACCGGCTCACCGCGGCCGCCGTCGAAATCGAAATACGTGAGTTTGTACTTGGGCATTTCCGTTCTCCTGATTAAACCGTATGCAGATACAGATCGTAATCCACGTCTGAAATCGTACGCGATACCCGTTTGTACTCCGCCGACTTCACGGCAACAAAGGTTCGGTGCATGTCATCACCCAAGGCACGTTTCAGGAACTCGGAATTCTCCGCGGCCAGAATGGCTGACAGCCAGTCCCGTGGTATGACTGTGGATTGGCGTTCGTCCTCGTCGTAGCCATTGCCGACCGTCGGTGGGCCCGGGTCGATCTTCTGCTTCAGACCTTGATGCAGCCCAGCCAATATGGTGGTTGCGACGAGGTATGGATTCGCATCGACACCTGACGGCCGATGCTCGATGCGGCGAGCGGAAACTTCGCCGGCGGGAACGCGCAGTGCCACTGACCGATTGTTGACACCCCAGTTTGCGGAGACGGGTGCGTAACTCTGGTTGGAATAGCGTCGCCAAGAATTCGAGTGCGGCGCAAACACCAGCATCGATTCACCCATTGTCGCCCGCATACCCCCGATCGCGTGCAGGAGTGCATCGTTCCAGATACCTTCTTCGCTATCCGAGAATACGTTCTTGCCATTGCCGTCCTGCAGCGAAACGTGAAAATGCATGCCGCTCCCAGCGTAACGTTCAATCGGCTTAGCCATAAAACATGCCGTTACGCCAAAACGACGCGCAGCAAGTCGAACGATGCGCTTTAGTCGTATCAAATCATCGGCTGCGTGCATGACATTGCGGCGATATCGTAGTGTGAACTCGTATTGTCCGGGCGCGTACTCCGATATCACGGTTTCCGCGTCGATGTCGGCCGCCGCAGCACCCGCATAGACGTCCGAAAATAGCGGCTCCATGCCGTGCATATGATCGACCGAGTAGACCTCCGTCTTGTATGAAGTCCGTCCATCGAGTACGGCATCAGCCGGACGCACCCTGCCTTCTGAATCACGGTCGTTGGCTAACAGGAAGAACTCGAGTTCGAATGCGGCGGCGGGAAACAGTCCGTCTCTGGCTAACGCATCCACCTGCGCCTGTAACGCATGTCGAGGATCGGAGGACATGGGTCTGCCGTCCAGTTCATAGAGCGACATCAGGAATTCACCGCGCGGTGGGTTGGTGCCGTGCATCGGCGCGAGCGTGCCGGGCACCGGCCAGGCACGTCGATCGGCATCGCCCTGATCCCAGATCAGGCCGGTCTCATCGACGTCCTCACCGCAGATATCGAGCCCAAGGACTGATATAGGCATCAACCGGCCGTTTTCATAAGCTGACAGTAACTCGCCGCGACGGATGATTTTGCCGCGACCGATTCCATTACTGTCATGCAAAACAATATCGAAAGCCTCGATCTCAGGATGCGTCGCAAGAAAGGCCTCCGCTTCGTCAACAGCAGAGCCCGACGGGCTTAAGTTCTTGGTGCTCATGCTCCTGGATCATACCCGAATCCAACTAAAGAGACCTGAAACGCCGGGCAGCGAATAAGGGCATAATACGGCGGACGCGGTATAAGTATGTGTGCTGCAAGGCGGCAGGACTATTGTCCCCGGTCAAATTCCATATCAGGCATTGAGGTTAAATCGTTATGAGCAAAACGCGGCTCGACCCCGCTTTTCTGCGGCAACAAATCGTCGGTGTGGATTCCACGTTTGAGACGCCCTTTGGCGAACGACTAATGGTCTATTGTGACTACACCGCGTCTGGCCGCTGTCTGCGTTTCGTCGAGGCGTACCTGCGGAGCCTGCAAAGCATCTACGCGAACACCCACACCGAGGATGACATCACCGGGCGCAGCATGAGCCATTTGCTGCACGAGGCTGAAGATGCCATCAAGGCGTCAGTGAACGCCGGGCTGGAAGGTCGCATTATCGCCTGTGGCACAGGCGCGACCGGGGCAATCGACAAGCTGCAGCAAATCATAGGCGTAACACTGTCTCCAGCCACGCGCAAAAATCTCGCTGGCGTGCTGGACACCGAAGCGCTGGCGAAAACGCAGCCTGTCGTTTTCATCGGCCCCTACGAACATCATTCCAATGAAGTGTCATGGCGACAGTCCATCGCGAAGACGATACAGGTGCGCATGGATGCCGCAGGCCGTATCGACCTTGCACACCTGGAAGAATTACTTCAGGACCCGCGTTATGCGAATCGCAAGCGCATTGGATCGTTTTCGGCTGCGTCGAACGTAACCGGGATGCGTTCGGATGTGCACAAGATCGCGACATTGCTCCATAAGTATGATGCGATCGCGTGTTTTGATTTTGCAGCTTGTGCGCCTTACGTCGATATCGACATGAACCCCGAACCGCGGAACGAAGACGAAGATCCAAGTATCGATGCAATCTTCATTTCCCCGCACAAATTTCTTGGCGGACCGGGATCGAGCGGTGTGCTGGTCTTCAACGAGCGTATCTACGATTGCGCGTTGCCGCCGAGCGTGGGCGCGGGCGGAACCGTGGACTACGTGGGCATGACGGACCAGGACTTTATTCCGCGCGTCGAGGAACGCGAGAAGGCCGGCACCCCTGGTGTGCTGCAGACGCTTAAGGCGGGGCTTGTATTTCAGGTCAAGGATGCGGTCGGTACAGACGTGATTCACAAACGTGAGCAAGACTTCACGGATCGTGCGTTGCGACGCTGGGGTGAGGAAGAAAACATCGAGGTTTTGGGCAACCCCGACCTTGGTAGCCGCGTTGGCATTATTTCTTTCAACATCAAGGATGCGAGGGGCCGATTCCTGCACCACAAATTCCTGACCGTACTGCTGAATGATCTCTTCGGTATCCAGTCACGAGCTGGTTGCTCCTGCGCCGGTCCGTACGGCCATCGCCTGTTGGGAATCGATGAACTGACGTCCGAGAAGTATCGCTCGGCCGTCAAGCAGGGGTTCTGCGGTATTAAGCCCGGCTGGTGTCGGGTCGGCCTGCATTGGGTCATGGATGATACCGAGGCAGACTACGTGATCGAGGCCGTGCGTTTCCTGGCACGCCATGGCCATCACTTCCTGAGCCTTTACGATTTTGACCTTGCCACAGGTACGTGGGCGCACAAGGGCACTAGCGGCGAGCTGCGGCGATTTTCGCTGGACGAGGCGCTTGCCAGTCAGGAAAGCGAGCCTGCTGTACTCTCGCTGGCAGTGCGTCAGCAGTTGTATCGCCATTACCTGTCCGAGGCTCACCGGATAGCAGGGCAGCTAAGGAATGAGCCCGAGGTAAAACTGGACTCGCTTTCTGGTGACCTTGCCGAGTTGCAGTTCTTTGCCATGCCAAAAGTCGAGCGGCAGCCGCACTAAGCACCGTAATCCGCCGCCAGTATCGTAAATTGAGTCCCCGCTCAAAATTGTAAATCCCAAATACCGCGTGGCAGTATGAACACAACAAGATGAAGGAGAGTTTTTATGAGCATTGCACGTACCACGGAGATCACGTCCTCCTCAACCAAGAGCTTCGAAGACGCTATTAAGAAAGGCATAAAGCGTTATTCAAAAACGATCGAAAATGTTGAAGGTGCCTGGATAAAAGAGCAGAAAGTGGTCGTCAAAGACGGCGACATCTCTGAATACAGAGTAACAATGAAAGTCAGTTTCATACTTAAAGACTAGAGAATCGCATTTAACCAACAGAAGGGAATTAAACAATGGCAGGTAAGTTCGAATGTTACAAAGATAAAGCCGGTGAGTTTCGATTTCGATTGAAGGCCGGTAATGGTGAAACGATACTTTCGAGTGAAGGCTACAGCAGCAAGTCCGGTTGCGCGAATGGCATCGCTTCCATCAAAAAGAATTGCGTGAATCCTGACCGGTTTGCTAAGGCAGAAGCCGCGGGCGGGAAGTTCCGCTTTAACCTCAAAGCCTCCAACGGCCAGGTCATCGGCACCAGCCAAAATTACGCCTCAGAAGCGGCCTGCGACAATGGTATCAAGAGCGTTGCAAAGACTGCGCCGGATGCCAAGGTTGTTGAAGAAAGCTAGATAGCGCGAAGGTGTCCGCGCCTGTGCGCGGGCATCGCTTGCTTATCGAGCGCAAAACCCACTGAAAGGAACTATGAATATGAGCTTGTTCGATTTTGCGAAAGACGTAGGGCGTCAGCTTTTTGATACGGATGCGGAAGCGGCAGATAGCATCAAGGAACATCTCGAAATAAAGCTGTCCGGAATAAAGAACATTACAGTTGATTTCGATGACGGCGTCGCGACCGTATGTGGCGAGTGCGTCAACGAGGCGACACGCAATAACGCGATACTTATCGCGGGAGACGTCAAGGGCGTCAAGAAGGTTGTCGCCGAAGGGCTCACATTTCCGAAACCCAAGCCCCAGGAACCCAAGGAAACCGTTGAGTACTATGAAATTGTCAGCGGCGACACGCTCGGAAAGATTGCGAAGCATTTCTACGGTGACGCCTCAAAATACACGCGCATACACGCGGCCAACAAAGAGCTGATTCCTGATCCGAACAAGATTTACCCGGGCCAGAAAATCAAAATTCCGCGCGACTAAATACTATAGAGAGAACCTTATGGATTTAATGGACCTGTTACAGGCATCGGGGGGTGATAAGAGCCTCGGTAGTCTCGCGAAAGGACTCGGACTCGATGCCGCAAAGACCAGTGCGCTGGTTGGCGCACTCGCGCCGGCACTGATGAGTGGGGTACAGAAGCAGGCGCAGGCGGATGGTGGCCTTGACGCACTCAAAAAAGCATTGGGCAGTGGGGGCCATCAACGCTACCTGGATGATCCGGACCTGATGCAGTCGAAGGCAAGCCGGGATGATGGCAACAAGATTCTCGGTCACCTTTTCGGTAGCAAGGATGTTAGCCGCAACGTCGCGACACAAGCTGCTGCGAGTACCGGAATCGACGCTGGATTGATCAAGAAAGCTCTGCCGATGTTGGCGGGCCTGGCTATGGGTGCATTGAGCAAAAGCAGCAACTCGGGCAAGTCATTGGATAACTCCTTGCCCGGCCTGCTTGGCGGTCTGGTCGGCGGCGGCGATGGCGTCGGTCTTGATGATGTAATAGGGATGGCGCGAAAGTTTTTCTAAACCTTAGTTCCGTACGTCGGCGCAGGGCTTGAAACCAAAAGCCTTGTGCATGACGATCGCCGCCGGACAGAATCCTGTGAACGATTGTTGAAACAGGTTTACGCCAACGAACACAGTCAGCCAGATAAAACCCGGGTGCACAAAATAGGTCAAAACGACCGATAACAAGACCATGAATCCGGCGAATGCCTCGACGGCGTGTTCCAAAGACATTTTTCTTTCCACTTCAGTTCTCCTTAGTAGCTGTATTTGAAGCGCAGGTAGGCGTTGCTCGCGTCCTGCAGTTGATTAAAGAATGTGTACTCGTCATTGCCGCCAAACAGGCTGGCACCGGCCGTGAGTGACCAGGCATCGCTGTGCCGATAGGTGAACGCGGGACGCAGATAGAAGTCACCGTCACTGGGCGAGTAGAAGGTAAACAAGGACCAGGTATATTTGTCGCGGCCGGCGCGGTAGGTCAGCCTGTTGGTGAGCAGATGACGATGTTCGTCAGGCTCGTATTGCGGAAACGGCGAGTTGGCGAGCAGTGCATCGTGATCGAGTGTCCATTCGATGTAGTACTGAAGTCCAACAGTGAAGTTCGGCTTTGCTTCCCACTCATAACCGAGCAGAAATCGCAGTTGATCGTTGGGTAACAGTGGATTACTGCCGTCGCGGTCGTCGCGCGAGTCGTAATAGGCGAATTCGGTGTTGAACAGGCCCGGACCGGTCGGCTGTCGCAGACTTGCGCCGATGGAGCTCATCGGTGCGAACGTTGCTTCAAGGGACGGCGTCAGTGCATTCGGTTGCTTGAAGTAACCGCTGTATCCATACACCGCGTACTCGCGACCCTCAATCGTCCGGAACAGACGCACCGCGAACTCACCGTTGGAGAACGAGGTATCGGGTTCGATTGCTGCAAGCGGTGGATTTGGTGCGACGTTGCTACCCGCCAGCGGAGAAAAGAAAGAGTAACGTTCGCCCGTCAGATAGACGTCCGGTTCGAACACGGGCGACCAGGAAAAGTCGATATTGACGGACGACGAGTAACGCGTGATCCGCAGCGAATCACCCGGTGCCTTCAGGTACTCATCATCCCGACCCGAGAAAAACGACACGAAGTCTTTTGGGAACAGGTCGTTTAGAAAGACCAGGTCACCCGTGCCCCAGGTTTGCACCTGCCGGCCGAGCTTTATGTCTGCGCCAGTGCCGACAGCGAACGCGAGGGTAAGGTCCCGAACATCGATGAGCCATTCATTTTCGATGCCGTCATAACCAGCGTCCGCCTTGAGGCTGACGGTGCTTGACCCGGGCTGCCATCGGCTTTCAACACGCCAGCGCAAATCCTCCAGCGTGTTTTTCTCATCGATGAGTGGGTCTGCATTAAAACGGGACCCAATACCCGCCTCAACAAAGCCGCTCCAGCGACTGATCGCTACCTCGTCGCCCCAGCTTTCGTCATCCCACACATCGTCCTGCCCGAGGGCAGCAATGGGAAGTAATAAAAGAAGTGCAAATAACTTCATGGCGTTCGCAGCAATCAGTCCGCTTTACGCTGCAGCCACTCACGTGGCGGATTCCTGAGGGAGCGCTCCGTGAAGACATCCGCCGGAACGCCGATGTCGTAGGCAATGTAACGAAACTGCATGTCCGTTCTGCCACCTGACAGCAGGTCCGAAACCCGACTCGTGGTGACAGTAGGATAGCCATCGACGGACTCAACCGAAGACACCTCGACACGACGGTACACAACACCGGCGGCATTGGTGTATTCAATCTTCATCGGTAAGTAGGTCTCTCGATCAATCCAAGTCACATAGCTGACAAACTCTGCACTCTGGGGATCGACAGGTACGTGCCTCAGCACGTAGAACGCGTCGGTCGTTTCGACGAACTCGTGTGTGTCTTCCGACGGTCGTCGCCCGGATACATCCTCATAAAAATAGTGCGCGCCGACGAAGCTTGTACGCTTATCGCCTGCGGATATGCGCTTAACGAGGTCGAGGCCGGGCAAATACAACCACCGGTCATCGTCGCGCGTGACATGTTTATCGACAAGAAATACCGTGTCACGAACATCGGAAGGTTGACTGAATACAACCAGGAATTGCTGGTCACCCGCGTCCTCGACGTCACGTCGAAGAACCGTGAACTGGCGTCGCTGTTCACGACCCTGGGCGTCGCTGATTATCATGCGAACTTCCGACCGACCATCCGCGCCGCCGTAGTACGCGGCCAGATTCGCTCGCGCAACAAGTTCGTCGGCGCTGATCTGCGATTCAGCGTATGCGAAGCCCGTCAGAGCCAGGGTGGCGATGGCCGTAAGGAAGGATTTATACATTATCGGGACTCCTGCATTTCGGGAAATAACCAAGGGCCTGCGATCGAAATTAGTGCCGGCAACAACAGCAAGGTCGTGACGCCGGATAAGGTCATAATCGCGGCCATGAACGCACCGACTGTGATGTAGGGTACGAGCGGTGCGAAGAACAGCGGCGTAAAACCGATTGCAATGACGATCGCGTTTCTCGCGATGGCGCGTGCGGGCTCTTCGAACATCTGCTTCTGCATGACCTCGAACGATCCGCTGCTGCGAAGGTAGGCCCGCGCTCGCTCAATAAAGTGTATGGCGAAATCGACGGACAAGCCCAGTGTCAGTGACGAGAGCACAGCGATCGGCATGTCATAGTCTTTTCCGATCCAGCCAATCAACCCGTAGACGCCGAGTATTGTGACCGACAGGGGCACCATCGCCAGCAGGCCGAGGCGGGCGCTGCGAAACAGAAATGCCATCATCACGAACACAAAAGCGAATGCGCCGAGCAGGCTTTTCAGCATGCCGGTCACCATCATGTCCTGCCATACGACGTTGATGTAGGTCTTGCCTGCCCAGCGCAGCTCTACATCCGCCGGCAACGGATTGTTCACGACATAATCGTCGAGATAGGCAATGACCTGGCTCATATCCTGGTTGTCGCCGCTCTTGAGCTGCAACCAGATTGCCGTAGAAGAATAGTCCGGTGTCACCATATGCCACAGATCCTGCGGCCGGTGCGATGACTGGTATTGCAATAGTGTCTGGGCAACTGCTGGCACCGTGCCGGGAATCCGGTACTCGTCATCTGCGCCGCCACGCAGTTCTCTGCTGACGACTTTGACGACATCGGGTAAGGCATTGGTCTTGCCAACGAACCCGGATTCGTTAAGTGCAGTCTGCAGTCGCACAATGTTCTGCAGGGCATCTGGTCGTTGAAAATACATCGACGCACTCTGCGCACCTTCGGCCAGCATCATTAGCTGCTCCAGCGCATCGACGGTCACACTTTCGTCAGCATCAAACAGGGCATCGTCGACGGCTCCAATCAGCTTGCCGTAATAAGCGTTCGCGTCCTCGCTGTCGGCATCCAGCAGTGCTTTTACGGAGCTTGCGTAGGGCTCTGCAATACTGCTTACAAGTGGCTTGGCTGCCGCTATGAACGTCGGCACTGCATTCGCATCACGATGCGTGAGTACAACAAATGCATCGTAGGTGCCTGCGAAGTGCTCGTTAAGAACATCATCGGCCACGCGTATCGGATGGTTTGCCTTGAACCAGCGCACCGGATTGTCGTTGATCTGGATGCGAGAAATTCCAGCAACGCTCAGAGCGATGACCAATACGGCGATCCCGCCGACCAGTTTCGCGCGCTTGATCGCGAATCGGCCGCTACGTCGCAAGGTACGAGCGAGCAGCGTTTCGGTGTGCGGTGTTTTCGAGTGCGCTGTGAGCTTTTCGAGTGCGGCCGGACTCATACGAACGATGTAGGCCGGTATCAGAATTATCGTCAGTACAAACGCGAGCAGAATACCAAAAGCGACGAACGCGCCGAATATCTGTACCGGTGGAATTGGCGTCAGGAGCAGGGACAGGAAACCGACTGCTGAGGTCAGTGACGTAAACAGCATCGGTGTGAACAGGTGTTCGACGACCGTGCTGATTACGGATTTTGCGTCATCGCCCGGACGATATCGGTCGGCGAACTCGGACATGATGTGCACCGAATCAACGACGGCTATGGGCATCAGGAAGATCGGAATCATAGAGCTCATGATGTGCACCGTGAACCCGAGGCCGATCATCAGTCCCATGCTGACAATAACCGTCGCCATTGCGACCAGCATCGGGGCGACAACGAGCGCCGCACTGCGAAAGAAGTACAGCATCAGCACGAATATCATCAGGCCGGCGAGCGGGGCGGAGATTCCCATCTGCACAAACATGTCGTGGCCGAAAGTATCCTCGGCGACGGGTAGTCCAGTGATGTGAAAAGCGTCGTCCGAGTCCAGGTTGTCTATCAGCGCCTGAATTTTCGTCGACAAGGGATAGCTAAGGTCCTTGCTCGCGATCGGAACGTAAATCGCGGCAGCTTTGCCGTCGCCCGATACCAGTGTGTCCAACAGCAAGGGCAGGCGGCTTACCTTGTCACGAATCTCAAGCGACTGTTCATTCGTAAGCGGAGCGTCACGCATCATCCATTCAAAGCGTATTGTCCCCGGTCCTTCCTGATCGATGTTATCGGACACTGCGAGTGACATCAGGTCGGGAGCGATCACGCCGTCCAGACCAAGCACAGACTGTGTGAGATTGTGCAGTGTCGCCAGGGACTCGACGTTGTAGATGCCGTTGGGGTGCGTTTCATTGACGATGCCAATCACGATGACGTCGTGGTAAGTGAATCGTTCCTCAACGGCATTGTGAAACTGCCTGTCCGATTGCTCGGGCGGCAACATGTTCTCGGGGTCCGTATCGATCTCGATACGGGCGATCAACGAGCCGAGCAGCAGTACCAGCAATACGACGGCGGCGTAGACGGTCTTCGGTCGCTCAGTTGCCAGTTGGATGGCCCACTTTTTCATTTGCCGGTTTCCTTGAGTCGTGTGGCGCCAACCATTTTGAGTACGGTCTTCTCAAAGTAGGGCTCAGTCTTTGCGGCACGGACTTTGTGCATGAAGTACTTTTCATAAGCAATCTTGGCAAGGTGGACCCACTTGCCGCGAGAGGCCCAGTTCGTATTGCGCGGCGGAATTTGTGGCAATGCGACAAATGCAACACCGCTGTCGCCAAAGTCCGCCAGGCATACGGCGTTCCAGGTTGCGCGGGATGCAGGGGCATCGCCATCGATCGCATTGCGAATGTTGTGCGTGGTTGCGGTCACCATCGACTCGATCATGTAGCCGGTTTTCGGTGCCCCGGTAGCAACCGGTGTGGCGGCAACGGGAGGAATCGCCACGCAAACGCCGACGGCATAGATGTTCTGGAATTTTGGATTGCGCTGATACTCGTCGATCAATATGAAGCCACGAGGGTTGGTGAGGCCGTCAATACCATTGACAGCATCGACGCCCTTGAACGCCGGTAAGATCATCGAGTGCGCGAACGGCAGTTCATGTTTCTTTTTCTCATTGCCGTCGTCATCAAGCTCGCTGAACTGCATTTTTCCAGCGGTGACCGCCGTGATTTTCGCGTTGCAGGTCCAGTGGATGTGGCGGTCACGGAATTCCGACTCCATCAGGCTTTTTGTGTCGCCAACGCCGTCGAGACCGAGGTGCCCGATATACGGTTCCGGCGTAACGAAATGCATGGGCACCTGATCGCGAATTTTGCGTTTCTTGAGCTCGGTATCGAGGATGAAAGCGTATTCGTAAGCGGGTCCAAAACAGGAGGCGCCGGGCGCCGCACCGACGATTACCGGGCCTGGTTTCTGCACGAGTTTGCTAACGTCCAGAAGTGCGGTTTCGGCATGGCCGGTTTTGCAAATGGATTGCGTATAGCCGCCGTCCGGCCCCAGGCCGGGCACTTCCTCAAAAGCGAGTTTCGGACCTGTCGCAATCACGAGATAGTCGTATTCAACAACGCTATCGTCGTTTAGCTCGAGTCTGTTCTCAGCCGGATGTAAGCGCCGTACACCCTGACCGTGGAATTCGATGCCGTGTTTTTTCATCAGCTCTGGCAACTGAATGGTCATCTGATCTTCAGTACGCCAGCCCACGGCGACCCAGGGATTGGAAGGAGTGAACTCGAAGCGATCGGAATCACCGACCAGGACGATCTGATGCTTCTTGCCGAATTCCTTTTTTAATTCATAGACTTGGGAGATGCCTCCGATGCCTGCTCCCATAACCACTATCTTCGCCATGTCCGGTCTCCTCAATCGCGCTGCTATCAATTGCAGCCAACTATATGCCGTCATACTAAATTAGTAAAGACTAAATTATAGACATCTAAAGTAGTATCCTCTATATTTGCTCAAGCTGACCATTGCGGATAACCGCAAGGCCACGGATTGAGACGACAAAAACTATGGAAAAACAACGAGATATGAATATTTCTCTGGACCTGATGCAGGAGCACGCCGCCAAGGCAGCCAACCTGATGAAAGCGCTGGGCAATGAAAGCCGGCTGATGATTTTGTGCTCGCTCGCGGAAGGCGAGCGTTCGGTCGGCGAACTCAACGAGTCGATTCCGCTCAGCCAGTCGGCGTTGTCCCAGCAGTTGGCACGGCTAAGAGGGCAGGGACTGGTGGAAACCCGGCGGGACTCCCAGACTATCTTTTATCGGCTGGCACCTGGACCGGCCGATCGCGTGATCCATCTGCTCCAGGAAATCTATTGCCCGGAGGGAAACTGATGGATTCGAAATTCGGTTTTGGCAAGTCGGTGAATCTGCAGTTCGACGCCACAGTTGCAAAAGTGACAGCTGAACTCGCCGTCGAGGGGTTCGGAGTCCTGTCGGACATCGATGTTGCAGCGACGATGAAAAAGAAACTCGGCGAAGAAATGCCATCGTACCGGATACTCGGCGCGTGCAACCCGGTGCTAGCTCATCAGGCGGTTACGGCAGTGCCCGATATCGGCCTGTTGCTGCCGTGCAATGTCCTCGTGCGTGAAGACGCGTCGGGCAAGGTACATGTCAGCTTTATGGACCCGGCCGCCGTTCTTGGGCTGGTGGATAATCCGGCCGTCATTCCGTTGGCGGCAGAGGTCAAGGCAAAACTGAAGCGCGTTCTCGACGCATTGTGACTTGGCAGAGCAACTCGATCCCGGGTCGTTGAGATCCTGTCAGTTAACCTTCCTGTCCCGCCCTTCCCAAAACGGCGCTCGCAATTCACGCTTTAAGATCTTTCCCGGACCGGACTTCGGCAATTCACCGGATGACAGCGTAATCGCTTTGGGTATTTTGTAACCTGCGATCAGCTCGCGGCAAAAAACAATCAATTCGTGGGCCGTGATGTCCGAGCGTGGCACGACGACCGCGTGCACGGTTTCACCCCACTCATCATCAGGAACACCGAAGACGGCTGCCTCGAGCACGGCCGGGTGTTTGTAAAGCGCCTCCTCAACCTCCGAGCAGTAGACGTTTTCGCCGCCAGACACGATCATGTCCTTGGCACGATCGACCAGGAATACATAGCCTTCATCGTCCATGTAGCCCATGTCGCCCGACCGGTACCAGCCGTCCTGTAACACTTCTTTTGTTTGCTCCGGCTTGTTCCAGTAGCCTTTCATGATGTTCGGGCCGCTGGCCGCAAGCTCGCCAACTTCGCCTTTCGGCAACTCTTTGCCGGCTTCGTCAACGATCCTGGTCTGCACCCCGACCAGGGCCTGGCCGCAGGATCGACCGCGATCGACATTCAGCAGTTTTTGCTCGTCACGAAGACCCGTGACCAAGGGTGATGCTTCAGTCATGCCATAAACGTGTACGAACTCGGCTGTTGGGAACGCCTCGGCGGCGCGGCGCACAACTTCTGTGGCAATGGGTGAGCCACCGTGGCCGATCATGTGCAACGAACTTGTGTCGCGGGGTTCCTTAAGCTGTAGCTCGGCGATCGCCGCGATCATCGTGGGTACGCCGAGTGTGTTCGTAACTTTGTGCTTTTCTATAAGATCAAGCGCAACGGCGGGGTTGAAAACCTTCAGCGGGATCTGGCAACTGCCGGACCAGATGCCGCCCAATACACCGTTGGAGCCAGCGGCATGAAACAGTGGCGCCATAATCAGAAAGACGTTGTCGGCGGACGGAGGGGCCACGGACCAAAAATGGAAGGTATTTGAGATCAGGTTGCGGTGCGTCAACATCACACCTTTGGAGGCACCGGTAGTACCGCCGGTGTAAAACAGGCCGGCCAGAGTTTCCTCCGTGACGCCAACGCCAAGCTCACCTTCCTGTGCTGACTTCAGCGCTGGCTCATAGTCGTCAGGAATCATCACTACGGAAGCGACAAGGTCACGCAATGCACCGGGATCGCGATCACTGATCAGAATTTTCGCCCCGGCATCTTCCATCGCGTAACGCAGCTCTGGTTCAGCATGGCGCGTATTCAGTGGCACGAGGACATAGCCGGCGGCTGGCACGGCGCAATAGACCTCAATATAGTGATTGGTATTAGCGGCAAGTATGGCAATGCGATCTCCGGGCGCAGCGCCGAGTCCCTTCAAAACAGTTGCAAGCCGGCGGCAGCGAGAAAGCAGATCGTTATGTGTGTAGTAACGGTCTTCAGAAATGATCGCGGTCCGAGTACCGGAGGTCTGAGCTGCGCGTAACAAGGGGTCGACAAAAGTCTGCATACTTGATCGTCCTCCGGGTGGCTCGGCACTAAGACGTCAGTATAGCGCGCTTCACGGCCGTCATCGGGCTGCTTCAACCGATCGATTCGCGAGTATTTGTACGGCAGCCTCTATGGCCTCGACACGGGTCGAAAAGCGCATCGCTTCGCGAAGGTCATCGAGGGCGCCAATGCGGCCAAGTACACGAGCAACGCCGAACTGCATGCCGACAACAAGCGTCTCCTGACCCACATCCATCGCGCGCTGCATGATCTCCTCCAGAGTTAGGGCCGCACTGCCGTCCACGCTTGGCACATCAGTCAGGTCAATGATCAGAACCTCAACAGGTCGAACCGCCACGATTCGGCGCATCATTTCGTTTGCAGCACCAAAGCTCATCGCGCCGGACAAGTGCAATATGGCAGCGCGATTATCGCACTGCCGAAACGCCGCCGCCTCGGCATCGGACAGAAGCTCGTGATCAACGTCATCGACAATGGTTCTGATGGACTGAACCTGTACATCAGCCATCTCTTTCACAAATACGAGACTGGCCATTACGATGCCAACACCGACCGCCGTGATTACGTCGACGAAGACCGTCAGTATAAGTACCACCAGCATCAGGACGAGGTCTCGCCTCTGTGCCCGGTGCCAGCGCTTGATAAAACGCCAGTCGATAACATCAATACCAACTTTTAGAAGTATGCCGGCAAGCGCGGCGTGAGGAATCACGCTGACGATCGGTCCGAGACCCAGTACGACCAATAACAATATCAGCGCGTGCAATACGCCGGAAAGTGGCGTCCGGCCGCCCGCTTTGAAGTTGGCAAGCGTGCGCACCGTGGCACCTGCGCCGGGCAAGCCACCTGCGAAACCTGCCACCAGGTTGCCGATCCCCTGACCAACAAGCTCCTTGTCGGAATCGTGAAAGCTGCGGCTGACGTTGTCGGCAACCAGTGAAGTCAACAGACTATCGATGGAGCCCAGCGCGGCCAGCACCGCGGCGCTCACCAGCATGAAACTTATTTGTGAGTAGTTGATCTGTGGGACTTGCAACGTTGGCAATCCCGAGGGCACCTCGCCGAGCAACGGTATGTCGGCGATAAAAAGCGCCACGCCAGTGCACACAATGAGGGCAAGTAGTGGGGACGGCAGTACGCGCGTTAGTCGTTTTGGCCACCACACGCAAATCGCCAGCGATAAAATACCAACCCCGGCCGCATGCCAGTTGATAGTGACAACGTCGCTTGGCAACGCGGTTAATGCATTAACTACATTTGGCGGCGCGACATGGCCGATAAGCGGTTCCAGCTGCAAAATGATCAGTATGCAACCGATGCCCGTCATGAATCCCGATATCACGGGGTACGGCATGAGATTGATATAACGTCCAATACGCAGGTAGCCAAACAGTATTTGAAATGCTCCCGCCATCATGACAACGGTAAAAGCAAGTACAGGCTGGTGCGCAAACTGAGTGAAGACGGTTGCGGATACGACGGTCATGGGACCTGTTGGTCCCGATACTTGCGAAGGTGTGCCACCGAACAGGGCGGCGAACAGCCCGACACAAATGGCGCCGTACAGGCCGGCGATCGGCCCCATCCCCGATGCTACGCCGAAGGCGAGCGCCAGGGGCAGCGCAATAATCGCGGACGTCGCTCCGCCGAAAATATCTCCGCGCAGATTTTCGGTAGTTAGTGGATTTGGTTTGATTCCAAGCATGCTAATTCCTGTCGGCACTCTGCGTCGCAACTACCTGCATCTTTACTCCGCCACCCATTGGTCGATCTCAAATCCCGCTTTGTCATTCACGCCCAGTTCCGCCGCCAAGAAGGGCAGCGCAGTCTCCATTGCAGCACGCAGGGTCCACGGTGGATTGATGACTATCATGCCGCTGCCGTACATGCCGGGAAGCGATGCTCTGTCCGCTACTCGTAGCGCGAGATGCAGGACGTCGCGAATCGGGTGTTGCTCGATCTGTCGCCGCAGCATATCGGTCCGTCGCTCATCCAGTATCGGGTACCACAAAGCATAGGTTCCTGTTGCAAACTTTAGATGCAGTTTCGCGATCGTAGCAATCGCCGTATCGTACTCGCTGGCAAGTTCATAAGACGGATCCATCAGCACCAGGCCGCGCCGCTCTATGGGCGGGACGAGTCCTCTGCTGAAGCGATAGCCATCCTCTGCATGACAATGCACGCGACGATCTTTCGTAAACATTTTTTCGAGCAAAGGAAAGTCTGTGCTGTGTAGCTCGCAGAGCACGAGACGGTCCTGCGGTCGCAACAGCGCCGCCGCTATTCCAGGTGAACCGGGGTACGTCGTGAGATCGGAAGCGGCATTGAATGCGCCCAGCAACGTAAGGTAGTCGCTAACAATCTCGGGCAGATCCTTCCTGCTCCAGAGCTTTGCTACCCCTTCCGTGCTTTCGCCGGTTTTCTGCGCATAGTCGGACCGCAGGTCATAAGCACCTGCACCCGCATGTGTGTCGATGTAGCACAGTGCCGCGTTCTTCTGCGTCAGATACTTGAGCATTGCTGTCAGCACCACGTGCTTCATAACATCAGCAAAATTGCCGGCGTGGTAGGCGTGTCGGTAGCTCAGCATCTTATGCGGTGTTGGTTTGAGCTCTATTCCGTAGTATGCAGTGCCCACAGTTGACTATCGCTGCACAGCAGTATTTCTCCGAAACTATCTTCAATCGCCTTTCCTTCGGCCGACATTTGTTTTTCTTCGCCGGCAGCCCAAGTGGCGATGTCAGGGTAAGTGTCGGCGTACATGACGCCGCCCAGATCAGCAACGATCGGCGTTAGCGCCGAACTGGTGATTTCTTCGTGTACATTCGCGCGCATCCAGGCAACCCATCTCTTGTTGACGGCCTGTGCATCCGCAATGGTTTTGCCTGCAATAAGCTTGCAATTCCAGACCTCGACCACCGAATCGGCCCACGCCCCACCCGAGAAGCCGAGCAATACAATTGACGCAAGCGCGCCCAGAAATAGTTTTTTCACGATTTTCCCCTGCTATGTTTTTTTGCTTACCTCCTCAGTATAGACCTGAGCGCTGGTTTTCTACGACCTTTTCCGGGTGATGGGGTTTTTAGTTCGGGCCAGTCCGGTAGACTACCGGACCCAACGCGATTACGAACGCAAGGCTACGAGCATGACAGCAGACAAATCTACACCAGTCGCTACCTGGAGTACCGAGGACGCAGCTGACCACTATCGCGTCGACGCCTGGAGCGACGGTTTCTTCGCGGTCAACAAAGAGGGTCACATGGCTGTGCAGCCGTTTGATGACGAGTCCCTCAGCATCGACATCATGGACGTCGTTGCGGAACTGCGCGCGCGCGGTGTGCGCTTCCCGGCTGTGCTGCGATTTCAGGACGTATTGCGAGCCCGCGTCAAGCGCATCAGCCTCGCGTTCGCCGAAGCCATCAGCGAATCGGGTTACGAGGGCAGCTATCAGGCAATTTATCCAATCAAAGTCAATCAGTTGCACGAAGTCGTCGAGGAAGTGCTCGACGCCGGCAAGCCCTATGGCCTGGGTCTTGAGTGCGGTTCAAAGGCCGAGTTGGTCGCGACCGTTGCACACCTTGAATCGGACGATACCCTGCTGATCTGCAACGGCGTCAAGGATCGCTCAATGCTGTCGCTGATCATGTCGAGTCAGCGACTTGGTAAGCAGGTCATACCCGTCATGGAGAAATTCGCCGAGTTTGAGGAGTTGGTTGAACTCGCCGATGAGACCGATGCGACGACGCAATTCGGTGTTCGAGTTCGCTTGCGAACGGCGGGCGCCGGGAAGTGGGCGGACAGTGGCGGCTACCAGTCCAAGTTCGGCATCTCTTTGCCGGAACTGATGCAGATTGTCGATACATTGAAGGCAAGCAAGGCCGAGCATCAATTCAAGTTGTTGCACTTTCACCTTGGCAGCCAGATATCGCAAATCAGCCAACTCAAGCAAGCCGCCAAAGAGCTAGGACAGATTTACGCCGAGCTGATTCATATGGGACTGCCGATTCAATACATTGATGTTGGTGGCGGACTGGGCGTGAATTACACGGGTGCGTTCGAGGAAGGCAGTATCCAGTACAGTTTGCGGGAGTACGCGAACGCCGTCGTTTCTGCGATTCAGGATGTTTGTGACGAGCGCAAAGTGCCGCACCCGATCCTGTTGTCGGAGAGCGGCCGGGCGATGACTGCGCATCACTCGGTTCTGGTCGTCGAAACACTTGGCGCGTTTCGCAAGGCTAACGCCGACCGGACACAGGCTTTGCCGAAAGATTCACATCGACTGTCCACCAATCTCAACGACATTCTGCAATGGCTTAGCGAGGCCAATGCAGACGACGTCGATACTGATGAGTTGATCGAGGCTTATCATTCCGTCCTCGAAATTCATCAGGAAGCATCGACGTTGTTTGCGATGGGCTACCTGCCACTACCGCAGAATGCATTGATCGAACGCATGTACTGGAGCAGTTGTTCGGCGATACTGCGCCTGCTGCGCGCCGCTCAAGTTGAGCCGCTGCCGCCAATATTTCATGAGCTGGAGAAATTACTGGTCGACCAGTACCTCATCGATTTTTCGGTGTTCCAATCGGCGCTTGATCACTGGGCGATCCAGCAGCCATTCCCGATCGTGCCGCTGCACAGGCTCGATGAGCAGCCCACGCGTCGTGCGCTATTAGTCGATCTGACCTGCGACTCCGATGGAAAGATTTCGCAATACGTCTCATCGAACGACGATAAGAGTTTTCTTGAGTTGCACGAACTGCAACCGGGTGAGCCTTATTGCCTCGGGTTTTTCCTGATGGGTGCCTACCAGGACATTATGGGCGATGCGCACAATCTGTTTGGTCGTGTTGCAGAGGCACATATCTATGGTGATGCCGAGGAGGATGGAAACTTTTGGATTGAGAAAGTGATCCCCGGAACGAAGATCCAGGACATGCTCGCACAGGTGCAATACTTCCCTAACGATTTGCAACGCCGCATGCAGAATCAGGTGAAAGAAAAAATCGATTCCGGTGCGATCAGGCCAAAACGCGGTATGGCCATACTGGACCAGTATCGTGCCTGCTTCGAAGACGATACCTATCTTATAAGCCATCGAACCGGCAAAACCAGCTGACAAAAAAACGCCCCTTTTGGGGCGTTTTTTGTTATGCCTTAGCGCTTATTCCCACTCGTAGCCGAAGCGGATGCCCACCGTTCTGGGTCGTCTGTGACCGAAGAAGTGCGATGGCAGGATGCCGCCGTTGTTGTTCAGGCCGTCGTAGGTGAACTCGTCAGTGAGGTTTTCCACGTACGCGGTTGCAGACCAGCTGTTATTGGAGTGATACCCGACGCGCAATGCCATGATCGTATTTGCAGCAATCATGGTCTCGGGATAAGCACCCCAGCCACCGCCGCGTTCACTTTCCCAGAACGCTTCAAGGCTACCTGTGATCTCACCGTTTGCAGTCGGGAAGTTGCCATTAAGTACTGCGGCTCCCGTCCATTCCGGGGCCCAGAACAGCGTACTGCCTTCGCAGCTATCCGGCGTGGCACCGTCACAAACCTGCTGCAGGCCGGTGGCCTCGGTGTCCAGCCAGCTGGCGGCGAGGTACAAGCTCCAATTCTCGTTGAACTGTGAGTTGATCGACCCTTCCAGGCCCATGCCGTCCACCTGTCCGACGTTTTCAACCGTATTTGCACCGGTGTCGCCGTCAAAGAAGCTGATCTGCAGATCCTGGTAGTCGTAAATAAACCCGGAGACGTTGAGGTCCGTTGAGTCGCCGAAGATGCTGCCTTTGTAGCCCAGCTCGTAGGAGTCGACGGTTTCCGGTCTGAAGGAATTCGAGCGAGCGCCCGAAGCCTGATCGACGTCAGTCGTGCAACACGGAATCTGGTCGCCGGCACTATCAACCAGCGAGAAGCTACCGAAGCCGCCGGACTTGAAGCCCTGCGTGTAGCTGCCGTAAATCATCGCGTCGTTCTCAAGACGGTAGCGGCCCAGTATTCGGACCTGCGTATCGGACCAGCTTTCCGAGGTGTTTATCGGGCCATCGGTTGTAAACCCGTAGGCGAACAGCGGGCCAATCTGGCTGTCCGGCTGCGGAACATTGAGGCTGAAGTCTTTCTGGTCGTCCGTGTAACGAACGCCCAGGCTGACATCGAAGGCATCCGTGAGGTCGTAGGACAGGTCAACGTACGCTGCCCAACCTGTGTATTCACCAATGACGTTACCCGGCTCTGTCAGGTTGCCGTCCGGGCTGGCCGTGAAAGGTGAACCGAGGTAGGCGTAGTAGCTTGCGCAATCGCTAATGCCTTCTCCGGGATAGTAATAGTTGCCGTAATAGTTACAGAAAGCATCCTCGGAGCCGGACATATTAAACAGCACGTCGATGTTTTCTTTGTAGAAAGACGCACCGGCATACCAGGACAGGGGGCCGTCGCCGTTGGACGTTAAGCGAAGCTCCTGCTGGAAATAGTCGCCGGTCTGGTCCTGATGGTAGTTGTTGATATTGATCGGCGTGCCGTCGTAGTCCTCGGTGTAGAAGTAGTCGTGGTCCTTGTAGCCCGTGTTTGACGTCAGAGTGAAGCCGTCGAAGTCGTAATCGATCCTGACGCCCAGGGTGAGTATGTCAGCATCGTCATTGTCACCAAATGACTGGTCCGAATCGGTATCTCTTTCACCACCGCCGGGGACGATGGCGTCGCCGAACACACCGTACAGGGTGTCCCAATAATCGCCCGTGGTTATCGCGCGGTAAACAGAACCGGATTGTTCGCGCGTTTCGTATTCAAGCTGCGTAGCAATGGTCAGCTGGTCATTTTCATAGGTTGTGGACCAACGGACGGCTTGCTTGTCATGTGATATTTCGTCCTCGCCGCTAAACACGTTGTAGACGAAGCCATCTTCCTGCGACGTGTAGCCAGAGAAGCGCATGGCAAAGTTGTCGTTGATCGGAATGTTGACCGCGCCCTCAAAGATGAGAATTCCACGCTCGCCGACATCCAGCTCGGCATAACCGGAATTACCACCCTGTGGATCGGCCTTGCGCGTGTGTACGCTGATGGCGCCGCCGATAGAGTTACGGCCGAACAGGAAACCCTGCGGCCCGCGCAGCACTTCCGCACGCTCGATGTCGTACAAGCTTGTAACCGCAGAGCCATTACGGCCTTCGTACAATTCGTTCTTGAATATGGCCGCCGACGGATCGCCACCGACGCCGAAGTCCTGTGTGCGGATTCCGCGAACACTGACCGCGTCGATAAAGCTGTCCTGGCTGTTACCCGTGATTCCCGGCGTGAAGGAAATGAGGTCCTTCACGTCGTTGAGATTCGTGTCCTGGATGAAATTGCCGGAGAGTGCTGTAATCGCGAGCGGCACGTCCTGCACGGATTCGGCGCGCTTGGTCGCCGTGACGATGACCTCGTCCAGAACCTGGCCGGCGGCCGGCGCCGAAAACGCGGCCGAAACGATAGCGGTTGAAACGGCTAATGACACAGCACTGCGCTGTGGCCGCGAATACTTTTGAGAATTGGCGTGTTTCATAGGTCCCCCGGAATACGCACGAATCTAGACATCTTTGTTCGTGCCTGAATAGCCACGAACGCTGGCGACCAACATTACTCAATACTGTTAGCTTTGGCTAGCAGCAAATTGACCGTGGTCCGCCAGGACTTTTTGCATTGGCGCGAGCTGTTGCTGGTACTTTCGCCAGCGCCCCAACGAGCGTGTGTGTACCGGTTCGCGCACCTGCACCGCGCTTGCCGTTGACACGGCCTCGCTGCGTTCATGGAACCGCAGGCAGGCATCTTCCCAGGGCAGCTCGAGGTAAGCGATCAGCTCTCGGGCCCGGCGCTCGAGGTCGAGTACGGTGTCTTCATAGGAGATGTCAAAAAAGCGCCCTGGAAAGCGGCTGCGCCATACGTCCATCAAGTGCCGGTAGCGGCAATGATGTCGTGCCATTTCCTCGAGGTCATAGGAATGCAGATAGGCATCGGCAAACAGTTGTTTGTAGCTCGCAAAACAGGCGTCCATCGGGTCGCGCGTAAGGTGCACAATCTTTGCGTTGGGCAGGGCTTTGAGGATGAACGGAATCAGCAGGTAGTTCTGCGGCAGCTTGTCGATGAACCTCGCTTTGTCACCCCGCATGCGCTTGCAGGATTCGAGGTACAGACCGCCAATTTTGGCGCTGTCGAGATCAAGTGAAGCGGCAAAGAACTCGGACGAGAACCGCCGCGGGTCTTTGTGGTTGCTGAGTCGTCGCAACGCGAGACTGAACTGTTGTAGTTCGCCGGCAGAATGGACCTCGGAATGACTGCCGATGATGCGTTCAATCAGCGTGGTGCCCGTGCGCGGTTGCCCAAGTACGAATATCGGCGCCGAACTGTCGTGCCCGGTGCCTTTCTTGGCCCACTCCGCAGTGAGGTTCTCTTCCAGGTACGCGAACATCTGCTGTTCCGCTTCCTCATCGAACTCGACAGTCTGCCGCCTGGCTTTAGCGCCCGATTGGAAGGCCTCGAAGGCCTCATCCCAGCGCTGCAGGTCTTCGAGCTCTTTGCCGATCGCGTAATAGTAGAAAGCCTGCATCCGCTGGTGCGCGCTTTCCGCCGGGAGCAAGCGGCGCATTTCTTCAACATGCGTATCGTCAGTTGCTTTGCGGGACCCGGCCAGCGACCAGTGTGCTTGTGCAATATTCGGCTGAATAGCTACGATTTTCTGCAACAGGGCCTCGGCCTGATCGATGCGCCCGTTGTAAATGTGGTTGTTGGCGAGATTCAGCATGAAGGGCGGATGATCGGGCTGACCGCTCATGGCTTTCTCAAAGCACTCGCCCGCAAGGCCGTATTCACCCATGGTCGTGTAGACAGACCCCATCAGGTCCTGAACGACCGGGTTTCCTGATTCAAACCGGACGGCTTCCGTCAACGCGACATCAGCGCGATTGACCTGGCCGTCATTCATAAACAGCTTCGCAAGGTGCGCCCAGGCCGCGCCGTGCTCCGGCTGCAACTTTGTCACCGAGGCAAATGCTTTGAACGCGGTATCCCGGTCCTTTGCCTGCAATGCGATGAGACCGACGAGAAAATGCCCTTCAACCAGGTCTGGTTTGATGCCGAGCGCGCGTCGGCAGCATTCGCCGGCTTGCATGACGTCGCCAGCAGCCAGAGCCTGAAATCCGCGCCGCAGTAAATCCTGAAGCTGCTGTGTCTGGGCTGCATTCATGCTTGAGAGATAACTCATTGTTGAGGTATTTGTCGGGCAGCAAAGATCATAGCCCGTGAGTAAGCGCCATGCACACCTGTGAGTTTACTCCTTGACTCTCCAGCGCATAGGAGGCCCAATTTGCGCCTCCCAACGCAGAAAAGCTTACAACACCAGGTCGATGTCCGAAGCTTCGCCCACATCCGATACACAAACCGAGAGATCACTTGATCATTCCATAAAGGATGCGGGTGCCTATGCCGTGATGATCGGGGTGGGCGAGACCTACCTTTCCGCATTCGCTCTATTCCTTAAAGCCAGTACACCGCAGATCGGACTGCTGGCCTCGTTGCCACCCTTGCTCGGATCTATCGTGCAGCTGATGTCGGCGTGGCTGGGCCGATGGACCGGGCAGCGCAAGGCGATCGTCCTGATGGGTGCTTCGATTCAGGGATTCGCCTGGCTGCCGCTGATCGTTCTGCCCTTGTTGTTTCCGGATCACGCCGTCGAGATGTTGATAGGAAGTGTTGTTCTGTACCACTGCGGCGCGCACCTCGCCGCTCCCCAGTGGGGCAGCCTGATGGGGGATATCGTACCGGAGCGGCGGCGCGGGCGATTTTTCGCGCGCCGCACGCAAACCGTTTCTCTCGTGACTTTTGTGTCCCTGTTTCTCGGCGGTCTCACACTGCATTTCTCAAAAGCCGAAGGCAACACGCTGATCGGTTTCGTCGCGCTGTTTTCCATCGCTCTGATTGCCCGTGCGGTGTCCGTCTACCATCTCTCGAAAATGCACGATCCGACCGGTCATGTTGCGGCGATGGAAGTTCCGGTCGGGCGGGGTTGGTGGCAGCGTTTACGGCATTCAAATTTCGTGCGCTTCTCGATCTTCTTTGCCCTGGTGCAGTTTTCCGTGGCGATCGCCTCGCCGTTCTTCACGGTCTATATGCTCCGCGACCTGGAATACAGCTACTTTGCATTCACGGCTAATACCGGAATGGCGATAGTCGCTCAATTCCTCACCCTGAATCGCTGGGGTCGTATTAGCGACATTTTCGGCAATCGCCGTATCCTTTCAGCGACGGGGTTGATAATCCCGACGCTGCCGTTGTTGTGGACTTTTTCTTCAAACTTCTGGTACCTGCTATTTACTCAGGCTGTGAGTGGCTTGGCGTGGGCGGGTTTTACCCTAAGCGCGACAAACTTTCTGTACGACCTCATCGCACGCGACAAACGTGCGACCTATCTTGCCATTCACAATGTACTCGCTGCCCTTGGAATTCTTGCGGGCGCCACTCTGGGCGGATACCTGGGGAGCACACTGCCGACCAGCCTCGACATCGTTGGTCGTACGCTCACCTGGTCCAGCCCCCTGATCGGTGTATTCATTATCTCCACCCTGGTAAGGGCAATGATCGTCATGCTGCTTGTGCCAAAAATTCGCGAAGTTCGTAACGTTCGGCCAATTTCGCTCAGTAAGCTGATGTTTCGAGTGACGCGAATCAATGCATTGGCCGGAATCTTTTTCGAAATCGTCGGCTCGAAGAGCAAGTCTTCCAGCGATGCTGAGGACGATCGGTGAGCGTAAGGCTCATCTTGTGCCTGTTGCTGGTCGCAGGCTGCGGCGCTGACGTCGACGATCAACCGCCGCTGCGTCTCACAGTAATGACCTTCAATGTCTGGGGCGCCGGAAGCAACGACGGCAAGACGATCGATGAGACTGTCGCGGTGATTCAGAGATTCAAACCCGACATTGTCGGTCTGCAGGAAGTTCGGCGTGAATCCGATCCGTGTACGGCCATCTGTCCGCCCGACGGACCGAGTGCCGCAGGCGATATCGCGAAGGCGCTCGGCTATCACGTGTATGAGCAGCAACAGGAGAACGAGGCGCTTTGGGCAAACGCCATCATCAGCAAGTACCCGGTGATACGCAGCACGCCGAACGACCTTGGCGTCGTTTTCGATATGGGTGGTCGGGAGATTGCACTCATGAACATACACCTGACGGACTTTCCCTATCAGCCCTACCAGGCTCTCGAAATTCCTTACGATGATGCGCCATTTCTGTACTCGGAAGAGGCGTTGGTCGCAGCGGCGAAAAGCGCGCGCGGAGCCGCACTGGATCTGCTGTTCGCCGACCTCGAGTCGGTCAAAGATGTCGATGCCGTTTTTGTTACCGGCGATTTCAATGAACCCTCGTATCGAGACTGGACCGCGCGTGCCGTTGAGATCGGCCGGCACCCTCTGAAAGTGGCTTTCCCGTCGGCACGGCGAGTGGAGGTGGCGGGCTTTATCGATACTTACCGCAATTTCTTCAAAGACGAAAATGCGGCTCCGGGGTTTACCTGGACGCCGACAACATCATCCGATGATGCGAGCGATCATCACGATCGTATCGATTATGTTTTTGTGCGGGCGGCGAACGTGAAAGTTGAATCAGCCGCGGTTGTCGGCGAGGAGTCAGAAGAGTCGGATATCGGCCTGTCGCCCTGGCCATCCGATCACAGGGCTGTTATCTCGACCGTCATACTCGGGTCTACCAGTCCTTAAGCGGGTAGTCCATGACTGGCTTGGGTGGCCAGGACAGATTGCCTTCCTTGAGTTCTGCGGCAAACATCGGTGTGTATTCAATGTCCCACGGCGCACCGCAAGCGCACCACTGCGTCATCTGGGTCAGCGTTACGGAGCCGAAGTGATGTTCGTCGATGATTGCGGCCATGCGATTGGCTTCGTCACGGCGGCCGCCCCAGGCTGAAACGATAGCCGGCCAGTAGAGCTCTGCGCCCAGTTCTTCACGGACCTCACGATAAGCGCTGTCGAATGCCACCTGGTCACCTTCCTGCGCACGTACCAGTGCCTCCAGGATTTTCGCCAACCAGTCGTCTTGGACTCGACTGGCGATCTCCTGACGTGCCTCTTCGTTAAGGCCGTTCGCTACAAGAGCGCGAATCAGTTCGAGACTTAGCCAGGTGCCGGGTGCAATTTCAGAACCCTCGCGAGCCAGCCGCAGAGCTTCGACTTTGTCTCCGAATCGCAGCGCGGACCGGGCGCTGTTAAACCAGGACAGTGAGCGCCGTGGGTCGCAGGCCAGAATCCGGTAGGAGCGTTCGAGATAGCGCTCCGAATAGCCAAAAACGTCAGCAAGGATCGAAAGCCAGTTGCTGTCGTCGCAACTCGTATCACCCAGGACGCGCTCGATGCGACCACCGAGACCCCGCCAATTGCCGCTGACGAATGCGAGATCGACCTCCGTCCTGGATCGTGATTCCGAGGTTTGCGCGTGGCGGACGGCCGATTCGTAGTCCGCAATCGCAGCCGCATAGGCGCCCGCGACCTCCGATTCCGGTACAGGTTCCGGGCTGTTCGCCGAGTCGTCGGCGAGTATGTGGACAAAGAGGTCGGAGTGATCCAGATAGACCTGCGAGAAACGAGGTGCGCGTTCAATGACCTGTTCGAAATAGACGTTGGCTTGCCGCAGGCCATCGATCGTGTCGATCTCGCCGTGCGACCGTTCATAGAGTTCGAGGCCTTTCTGGTAGAGCGTAAAGGCTTCGACATCGCGGAGGCCGGCCTGCTTCATCGCTTCGCGCTTGCGTTCGTCGAGTACGACATCCATGGCGGACGCGATTTTTTCGGCAATGCTTTCCTGTACGGCAATCGTATCTTTCGAACTGCTGTCGAAATTTTCCGACCATAGGTGAAAGCCATCGTTGGCGCGTATCAACTGTGCGGTCACTCGCAAGCGATCGCCCGAGCGGCGCACCGAACCTTCTACGATGTGTTTTACACCCAGCGCGGTGGCGATTTCCTGTATCGGAACGTCCTGACCTTTAAACGAAAACGCGGATGTCCTGGCGGTAACGAGCAACTCCGGCAACTGCGCCAGCGAATTAAGAATCTCTTCGGTCAGTCCATCGGCAAAGTATTCATCATCGGGGCCGCTGCTCATCGCGACGAAGGGTAGAACGGCAACCGACTTTGCTGATAACTCGGTTTTAACGATCTCTTGAAGCTCACTGGCCGGGACCGACTCTGCTACGGGTTCCGTTTGCGGCTCAGCCCCAAACTTGTCCCAGGCAAACCATGCCAGGGCGACGACCAGGACGGCAATTATGGTGCGATCGAGTTTGCTGCCCGTTTGCGATGTGATCGACTGGCTGCGATCGACGTCTTTTTCACGCTTCAAGCCTTCGGGCGTTAGTTCGAATGCCCAGGCGAACACCAAAATAACGGGCAGTCCCAGCAGCAACAGGACTACGACAGTCTTCAGCACCCACTCCGGCGCCCCGAAATTCTCGAACGCGAACTCGGCAATCTGCGCGACGACCCAGGCGATGACGGAATAGGCGATACCGACCCGGACGACGTTGCGGCGTTTTAATTCAGCGAATAAGGACATTGTTGTTTTTTTGGACCCGCCGGAAAGCGCACAGTATAGCGGGAAATCGGGGCGCGATCTGGCGTAAGATCATGCGGGGCCTCAATCGCGACTGAATATTCATGACATTGCTGACGGAACTCAAGCCGACACTACCCAGCTCTTGGTATTACGATCCGGCGCAATACGTCCGCGAGCTCCGTGCGGTCTGGTATCGGGACTGGGTCTGTGTCGGTCGGCTCGAGGATGTCCCCGAAAAAGGCGACTACCGCGTGCTTGAGCTGGGTGACCAGCGACTCATCGTTACGCGCAGTGGCGAGGGCAGGGTCAATGTATTTCACAATACCTGCCGACATCGCGGTTCGACGCTTTGTACCGCAGATAAGGGCCGGTTTCCGAATGGCCGCATCATCTGCCCATACCATACGTGGACCTACTCGCTGGATGGTGAGCTCGTAGCCACGCCGTCACGTATCGATACCGACGATTTTCACGCGGAGTCGTTTTCGCTGTACTCGGTGCACTCGGACAGCTGGGGCGGTTACCTGTTCGTCAATCTGCGCGCGACGCCGGAGCAATCGTTGCTCGAGTTTCTTGGCGACGAGGCGCAGCTGGTCCGCAACTGGCCGTTGGCCGATATGGTGTCCATACACCAGGAGCGCGCTCACCTGAAGTGCAACTGGAAGGTGTTCTGGGAAAACTACAGCGAGTGCTATCACTGCCCGCGACTGCATCCCGAGTTGTGCAAGCTCGTCCCCGTCTACAAAAAAGGACTTATCAGCAACGGTGATGATGCGGAATGGACCGCCGAGAACGCGGATGACGATGGTCGGCCGCGAGTAGCCAGCGGTAAGTCGACGTGGACACTCGACGGCCTATCATCTTTGCCACCGATACCGGGGCCGACCGACGCCGAGCGAAATACCGGCATGAGTTTCGCGTCGTTTACGGCGAGTATGTTTGTGGTCGCTCACACCGACTACGTACGCAGTGTCCGGCTGTTGCCGACCGGCCCGGAATCCGTGACTCTGGTAATTGACTGGTTATTGCTGCCCGGAGTGTACGAATCGCATCAGAGCGACGTCGAGAAAATGTTGCAACTGGGTCGGCTCGTCGTCGAGCAGGACGGCAGGGCCTGCGAACTTAATCAGCAGGGTCTCAAGAGCTCGCGACACGAATCCGGTGTGCTTGTCGCGCAGGAATACTGGCTCTGGGATTTTCATGAGTGGCTGCGTGGAAAACTCGGCGAGGACCAGGCGGCTTAAGCGAAACCACCCAAGGCTTTCTTGAGATCGCGCAGCAGGTTGCGAATCGTACCGGACAGCAATACAAACTCAGCATCCATGCGTGCCAGCGGATCATTGTGATCGTCGCTGTCATCGTCCATGCCGATAAAGCGCAGTTTGGAAATGACGCCGGCGTCGCTCAGAACACAACTCATGACATTGTCGTACTCAACCGCAAGATGCGAGAGACGCATGCCGTTGGCAACGTGATTGCGAATCGTCGGGTCTGTGAGATCGAAAGCCGTCCAGCGAACCACCGAGCCGGCATCGGCCAGGTCCTGCATGCGGCACTCACGACCGACCGAAAACTGTTTGCCGGCGCCGCCAAAAAATACGCCGTTCAGCAATTCATCGACCGGCTGCGCGAATTGCAAAGGTCGTATGTTCAGGCCGTCAACTGAGGTCTGCAGCCTGCGTACAAAACGTTCGGCCGCTGCGTCCTGTGCCGCATCGATGCCGAGGATGTTCTCGGCGAGATCCACGTAACCCCAGATGCGGTCTGACTTGCGCATGGCTTTCGGCATCAGCTCGTCGCGTGCTTCTGCTTTGAGCCGACGTTTCTCGCGCGGGCTGGGCGCTTCCTGCATACGCTCGCGATATTCCTCGATACGTGTTTCCAGCTCTTCATTAACCACCGACGGTGGTAGTACACGCGACTGGCTGCGCAGGCGAAAAAGATCGGCCCCGTTGACGCGTCGAGCGAGTGACTCGCTGCTGTCCTTATCGACGGCAACCCAGCCGGAGCTGCGTTCGGTCAGTGGCCCGCAGGGCTGAAAGGCTGCCTTCTCAAGGCTTTCCGACAGTTTTTCTTCACTGGCGGGCCAGCTACCGTCGAGGCGGTAGAAACGTATATTTCGAAACATTGAGGAATCAGTTGGCTGAGTGGGGCGGCGAAGTATCCGGATTTCTACCGGCCATGTCACCCTTGATCGGGTGACGGATTTAGAATAGTGACCGCAATCGTTTGATGCCTGCTCGTATGTCGTCATTGCTGTAATGCGCGAAACTCAGGCGCAGGCAATGCTTCAATTGCCCCTGGCTGGAGAATACGGTGCCGGCCTGGAATCCGGTTTCAACGTTGCGGGCTTTGTCACGCAGCGGCGTTGTATCGATGGATTTGTCGAACTTCAGCCAGAAGAAATAACCGCCTTCGGGCTTTACCCATTTCGCGATGTCGGAAAAATGCTCGTTGAGTGCTTCGTCCATGGCATCGACCCGCTCACGATAGACGCGCTTGAGTACTTCGATGTGTGCAGCGAGTGAGCCGTTGTCGATTGTTTGTCTGACGATGTGCGAGCTGATGTGATTAATACTGCCGCCGCTGTTGATGAAGCCGTTCGCGGCGAGTTTTTTTCGTAAGTTCGGCGAGGTTTGTATCCAGCCAAGCCGCATGCCGGGGGCCAGGATTTTTGAAAACGAGCCGAGAGACACGACGTGTTCACTCGCAGTGACGGTCCCGTAAGCGGGCGGTGGGGCGTCATAATAATAGAGGAGTTGATAGACCTCATCGGCGACGATCAGGAAGTCATGTTTCATGGCGAGATCGACGATCTGCTTTCGTCGCTCGTCTGACGTGCTCTGGCCGCCCGGATTGTGGTAACTCGGGATCGTGTACAGGAAAGCAGGCTTGTTTGATTGCAGCGCTCGCTGCAATGCATCGACCGAGAGGCCGTCGTCGTCGACGGGAATGCCGACAATGTTCAGGCCGTGATCCCGAAAGATCTGAAACGCGAGAAAGTAACTCGGTTCTTCAACAAATACGGTGTCACCGGGTTTTGCGAAAACGGTGGAGACTAGGTCCAGCGCCTGCGAATTGCCGCCCGTGACAAACAATTCCTTCGGTGATGCTGTGGCGCCATATCCTGCGGACAGGAAGCTTGCGAGGGAATCGAGGAAACGTGCATCGCCTTCGGTGACACCGTAGTTGAGCTCCAGCGGTTGCGCACTCTTAAAGAACGCCTCACTGGCGACACGTACGATGTCGACGGGCAGGAGGTCCGCGGACGGCTGGCCTATGCCCAAATTGATGGTCCCGGGTGGCGGTGCGCCGTCAAAAGTCACGGTCCCGAGTTGCTGGTTGTCAGGATTGGGCATGCGCTTAATTTACAGGGTTTTAGGCGGAACTACAGTCTGAGCGGGGCGGATAGTGCTAAAGTCCGCACCTCTCACGAACCCCGGAAATCCGCATGACCGATTCCACAGCCGCGATAACGTCATTTCGCGAGTTCAATATCGCCGAGCCGCTGATCAAAGCGCTGGACGAAATTGGCTACGAAACCCCGTCGCCCATCCAGGCCCAGGCCATTCCGCCCCTGTTGGCGGGTCGGGACGTGTTGGGCCACGCGCCCACCGGTACCGGTAAGACAGCGGCATTCGCCTTGCCGCTGCTGTCACGTCTGGACATGAAGGACAAGAACGTGCAGATCATGACCTTGACGCCGACTCGCGAGCTCGCGATTCAGGTTGCCGAGGCTTACCAGCGCTATGCGAGCCACATGTCGGGCTTCCATGTTCTGCCGATTTACGGCGGGCAGGAATATTCCGGGCAGATTCGTCAATTGAAGCGTGGTGTGCAGGTCGTCGTCGGAACGCCCGGTCGCGTGATGGATCATATGCGTAAAGGAACCTTGAAGCTCGATGGGCTGCGGGCACTGGTCCTCGACGAGGCTGACGAAATGTTGCGCATGGGGTTCATCGATGAAGTCGACTGGATTCTTGACCAGACGCCGAAAGGCCGGCAGATGGCATTGTTCTCGGCAACGATGCCCAAAGAAATCGAACGCATTGCCCGCCGTCACTTGAACGACCCGCAAGAAGTTTCTATCAAGGCGCGCACGGCAACGGCCGAAACGATCCGGCAGCGCTATTGGCAAGTCAGTGGCTTGCATAAGCTGGATGCTCTGACGCGTATCCTCGAGGTTGAAGACTTCGATGCGATCCTGATGTTCGTGCGCACCAAGACGGCGACTGTCGAGCTTGCCGAGAAACTGGAAGCGAGGGGATACGCAGCCGCCGCTATGAACGGTGATATGGCGCAGGCGCATCGTGAACAAATGGTGGAACGCCTCAAGAAAGGTACGCTGGATATCCTGGTCGCAACCGACGTTGCGGCGCGCGGTCTTGATGTCGATCGCATCAGTCACGTCGTGAACTACGACATTCCCTACGATGCGGAGGCCTATATACACCGTATCGGGCGAACGGGGCGTGCCGGACGATCCGGCGAGGCGATACTTTTCGTAGCACCACGCGAACGCCGCATGCTCGCCACCATCGAGCGCGCCACGCGACAAAAAATTACGCAGCTCGAGTTGCCGACCACCGAGACGGTTAACAACAAACGCATCTCGGACTTCAAGCAAAAGATCAGCGATACCATCGCGGGCGGTGAGCTGGCCTTCATGCAAAACCTGATTGAGCAATATCGTAGCGAGCACGATGTGCCGGCACTTGAGATTGCCGCAGCGCTGGCGAAGATGTCTATCGGCGAAAAGTCCTTGTTGCTGGCACCCGACAAAGAGCGTCCGGCGCGGGCGTATAAAGACGATCGCCCGGCACGAGAGTACAAGGATGAGCGGCCGCGTACCGGCAAGAAATTCGATAAGAAGCCACGTGATCGTGCATTGCCCGAACTGGACACTGATAAGCAGCGCTATCGCATCGACGTTGGTCATGAGCACGGCGTCAAGCCGGGCAATATTGTTGGTGCTATAGCCAATGAGTCCGGAATTGCGGGCGAACACATCGGGCATATTGCTATTGAGAAGCGCTACAGCCTGGTCGATCTGCCAGCTGGCATGCCGCGAGATGTTTTCATGGACCTGAAGAAAGTCAGGGTATGTGGCAGGCCGTTGCAGATTGAATTGGACGGTGAGGCAGAGGCGTCCGACAGCAAGCCCGGGAAGTCCTACGCGAAGAAGTCGGACGATAAGCCCAGGAAATCGTACGTGAAGAAGTCGGACGATAAGCCCAGGAAATCGTACGTGAAGAAGTCGGATGACAGGCCAGGCAAGTCTTACGCGAAGAAGTCGGATGACAAGCCAGGCAAGTCTTACGCGAAGAAGTCGGATGACAAGCCAGGCAAGTCTTACGCGAAGAAGTCGGACGACAAGACCGGAAAGCCTTACGCAAAGAAGTCCGATGGCAAGCCCGGGAAACCTTACGCAAAAAAATTGGACGGCAAGTCCGGGAAGCCACGCAAGAAGACCGGCACACTCAAGTTGCACAACCGTAAGCAAAAGGCGAAGGGATAGTGGCCACGCGCCAGCCGGTGCTTTACGTGTTCGCGATTTCGCACTTTTGCGAGAAGGCACGATGGGCGCTCGATCACCTCGGCATAGCCTACGAACTCCGCTACTTGGCGCCGGGCGAGCACGCGGAGCTCGCAAAAAAGCTGGGCGCGCCGAAATCATCGGTGCCTTTCCTCGACACTAACGGCAAGCTCATACAAGGCTCGTCGGCCATCATCAGCTGGGCCGAAGAAACCACCGCCCCCAAAGGGGTCAGAGCCCTTTTGGGGGTTCCCCAAAAAGGGCTCTGACCCCTTTGGGGGGGGAGTGCGAGGCGATCGAGCGGCGCATTGACGACGTTGCCGGCGTGCATGTGCGGCGGTATTACTACTCCGAGGCGCTGGTCGAGCATCCGTCGATGGTCAGGCCCATATTCACCCGTGACCTGGCGTTGGCGAAGAAACTGATGATTACGTTGGCTTTCGGCAAGATTCGTAAAATCATGATGAGCAGAATGGACCTCGGCGCTGCGCAGGGTGAGGAGTCGAAAGCACTGTTGCTCGGTGAGCTGGAGTGGATAGACGGTCTGCTCGCGGATGGCAGGGAATACCTGGTTGGCGATACTTTCTCACGCGCCGACATTGCTGTTGCAAGCCTGTTGTCACCGCTGGCCGCGCCGGCAGAGCATCCCGTCTATCACCGACTCGAGCACCCGCCGCGTATCGCCAAGGATGTCGCACACTGGGAGCCGCGTCCCTGCATCCAGTGGGTGCATAAAATGTACGCAAAGCATCGTTAGCGCTAAGAGATATGGCCAACACCACTGATTTCAGTTCACTGACGTTAAAGCCGGAACTGCTGGGCAACCTCGCAGATCTCGGTTATGCGCAGATGACGCTGGTGCAGGCGGAGACTCTGCCCTTGCTGATCGACGGCGCGGACGTACTTGCTCGTGCCAAGACCGGTAGTGGAAAAACCGCTGCTTTCGGTCTGGGCCTGCTCAACAAGCTGGACGAAGCCTCGTTCACGCTGCAAGCCCTGGTGCTTTGCCCTACGCGTGAACTGGCGGACCAGGTGGCGAAAGAGATCCGCCGTCTCGCACGAGCCATTCCCAACATCAAGATTCTCAGCGTTTGCGGCGGCAGTCCCCTGCGCAACCAGACGGCATCCCTGCAACGCAGTCCGCACATCATCGTTGGCACACCGGGCCGCATTCACAAACATTTGCGTGACGGCAATATCGATCTCGGCGGGTTGCAGACGTTCGTGCTCGATGAGGCCGATCGCATGTTGGACATGGGTTTCATGGACGAGCTTGAAGCGATCCTCGCCTTTGTTCCGGCCGGGCGGCAGACCTTGCTGTTCAGCGCGACCTATCCGGAAGCGGTTGCGGATATCAGCAGCAGGGTGCAAAACAAGCCGCGTGTAGTCGACGTTACCGATGATGAACAGCCGGCCCAGATCACACAGACCTGGTGTTCCGTAACTCGCGAAAATAGAAGCGCCGAGTTAGTGCGGGTATTGCGCGCCTGGGGCGGTGCACTGAACCTCGTGTTCTGCAACACGAAGATTGATTGCGCAGAAGTCACGCAAGCGTTGCAGGCGGAGGGCATCTCTGCGCTGGCATTGCACGGGGATCTCGATCAGGCGGAGAGAAACCAGGTTCTGGTGCGGTTTTCGAATCGCAGTACGAGCGTATTGGTTGCGACGGACGTCGCTGCGCGAGGTCTGGATGTGAAAGATATTGACGCCGTTTTTAATTACGAATTGCCGTCGCAGGCGGAAATCTATGTGCACCGCATCGGCAGAACCGGGCGAGCCGGAAACGTGGGCGTAGCCGTAAGCCTGATCGAAGATCGTGAGATGTGGCGATTAGAGGAAATCGAAAAAGCGCTGCCCGATAATCTGATTCAGCAACGCGGTATTCCGGATGCGAAACGCGGTGACGATACCTTAGAGCCGAAATTCACGACGATACAAATTAGTGGCGGCAGAAAAAACAAACTGCGGCCGGGCGATTTATTGGGGGCACTGACCGCGCAGGGCGGAATACCCGGCGATGCAGTGGGATCAATCGATCTATTCGATACTTACGGCTACGTTGCAGTGCAAAACGCTGCGGCCAAAAAGGCGCAACAACAGTTGAGCAGTCGCCCGATCAAAGGCCGGAAGTACCGCGCGCGAATTATTCGCGAACATCGATGGGCCTGAACGGAATTTTCAGACCAGCTCTCTCTTGAAGTTTAGGGCCGCTTCGACTCCAGCCATCTTTCAGCTTCGCCTTTCGTTTCAAAGGAGCGAACGGTCCAGCCCCGATTGATGCACACGTTCTCGTAAAAGCGGCTGATTTTTCGAGCTGACTCGAGTTTTGGCATCACCATGGCGATACGGCTCGATCGACTTACGCCATGATCAACGTACTGTTTCGGCAATTCGTAAACATCCGTGACCGATTCAACGGACTCAAGGTCCAGTGCATTGATGAGTACTGAATAGATGCCGTGATTTTTCTGGAGTGCGGTAGCCTCCGCGGTATTTTTCTCCAGATCACTTCTCGACAGCGATCCGCTGACTATGTTCTCAATGTAGAGCGACTCATCGTTAATCTTGAGCTCATAGGGCATATTGCATTCCTTGTGCTGCGGGAAGACAACTTATTCTTTAAAAATAGGCGCTCTACTGTCAACAGTTTCTTGATACACGACTATCGTAGCACTGCCTCTCAGGCGACCCGAGTCTTCGAGTCGGCTTCATGGGCACGCAGGTATTCGTCATAGGTACCGCGAAAGTCGATGATACCGCCAGGCGTCATCTCAATAATCCGAGTAGCGAGCGACGATACAAAATCGCGATCGTGACTGATGAAAATCAGCGTGCCCGGATAATTTTCCAGCGCGAGGTTCAGCGACTCGATGGATTCCATGTCAAGGTGATTGGTTGGTTCGTCCATGGCAATAACGTTCGGTTTCTGCAACACGATCTTGCCGAACATCAGGCGTCGCTGTTCGCCGCCGGATACGACCTTTACCGACTTCTCGCTGTCATCTCTTGAGAACAACATGCGACCCAGCGTGCCACGCAACATTTGTTCGTCGGCGCCTTTCGGTTGCCACTGGGTAATCCAGTCGAACAACGTCATGTCGGTTTCGAACTCCGGCGAATTGTCCTGAGCAAAAACGCCGGTCTGGGCGTTTTCAGCCCACTTGATTTCACCGCTGTCGGCTTCCGTTTCCTGCAGCAGGGTACGCAACAGCGTCGTCTTGCCGATTCCGTTTTGCCCGAGGATCGCGACGCGAGACCCGGCATCGATAGTTAGATCGAAATTCTTGAACAGCGGTCCTTCGCCATAGCCTTTAGTAATGCCCTTGGCTTCAACCGCGATACGTCGCAATGGCTTGTCCTGTTCGAAACGAATGTACGGACTTACGCGGCTCGAGGGTTTGATTTCCTCAAGCTCGATTTTCTCGAGTTGCCTGGCGCGCGAGGTTGCCTGGCGGGCTTTGGATGCGTTCGCGGAGAAGCGACTGACGAATGCCTGCAGCTCGGCCATCTTCACTTTCTTCTTCGCGTTGTTCGCGTACATGCGCTCGCGTGCCTGCGTCGCTGCCGTCATGTACTCGTCATAGTTGCCTGGGAACACCTGCAACTTGCCGTAGTCGAGGTCCGCCATGTGCGTGCAGACGCTGTTCAGGAAGTGACGGTCGTGAGAAATGATAACCATCGTCGCTTTGCTTGCATCGAGGTAGCCTTCGAGCCAGCGAATCGTGTTGATGTCGAGGTTGTTGGTCGGCTCGTCGAGCAGCAAGACGTCCGGATCTGAGAACAAAGCCTGCGCGAGTAGTACTCTGAGCTTCCAGCCGGGTGCGACGGCGCTCATTGGGCCTTGATGCTGTTCTACGGGAATGCCAATGCTCTCGAGCAACTCGCCCGCGCGCGATTCGGCGGAGTAACCGTCCATTTCGGCGAACTCGACTTCGAGATCGGCCACTCGCATGCCTTCCTCATCGCTCATCATCGGCAGGGAATACAGCCGGTCTCGTTCCTGCATGACCTCCCACAAGCGGGCATAGCCCAGCATGACGGCATCCAGAACGCGATATTTCTCAAACGCGAACTGATCCTGTGCCAGCTGGCCGACACGGACATTTGGATCCACGGAAACGTTGCCTACGCTGGGTTCCAGCTGGCGGGCGAGAATCTTCATCAGGGTCGATTTGCCACAGCCATTGGCACCGATCAGGCCATAGCGGTTGCCATTGCCGAAAGTCACCGAGACATTCTCGAACAGGGGTTTAGCGCCGAACTGAATCGACAGGTTTGCTGCAGAAATCACTGGAATGCACCGGGTAGTCAGGGCCGGACAGTACTTTTATTGTCCGGCCGGTGTTTGGGGCCGCGGAGCATAGCAAAACTTAAGCGGAATTACAGGACCGGTTCCATGGGAAGCAGTCGATTTATCCAGGTTTTGAAGCGTTTTCCCCGGCTTACGACGAAGTCGGGGTTGAAGTCGGCCGTAATCGGCCAGCTGTTGCCGGGCTGTATATCGCGTTCGATACTGGCGGTGACCTGGCGCGCCAGGTCGTGGCTTTTTACGAGCATACCGACTTCGGTATTCAGATTGGCTGACCGAGGGTCCAGATTGAAGGTACCAATGAACACGGTTTCGTCGTCGATAACCATGCTCTTGGCGTGTATCGCAAAGATGGGATCGTTGTCAGCGATGCGCGGATAACGCTCGATGAGTTCGGTGCGAACATTCGGTTCGTCCATGTATTCGAACAACTCGACGCCGGCTTCGAGCAAATCGCTGCGTTGTTTCTGATAGCCGCTGAACGCCTGGATGTTGTCAGTCGATGCCAGCGAATTGGTCGATATGCGAACCCGCACGCCACGCGCAACGAGGTCCCTGAAGAGCTCGATACCACCTTCCGGCATGATCAGATACGGCGATTGAATCAAAATTGAGTTTCTGGCGCCCTGCACGGAATTGATCAGCTGGTCGGTCGATTCACCGCCACCACCCAAACCGGCCTCACCGGAATTCTTGCCGGGCACGTCGCTCAAAAAAGCGACGTCCTCCCAGCTCATCGCTTGCAGCAGAGCCGGAAAATATTCGGCGATGCCATTGATTGCATCCCGAACCTGCGGTTCGAAATTTTTTGGGTCGCCGGCGTAGGCATGCAGTTCTTGATAGCGGCGCTGCGCATCTGCCGGTGTAATGGCCAGGTCGTCGTCATCCAAAATGAGTTCAACCGGCACAGCGAGTTCACTCGTCCAGAACTCCTCAAAGTTTTCCTGCATGTCGGCAACGGCGCTACCGAGCAGGAGTACGTCACGATCCCGAAAGTTATATTGCTGGTCGTAATCAAAATACTCGTCAGCCATGTTGCGGCCGCCCGTGATGCCCGAAACGCTATCGAATATCGCGGTCTTGTCGTGCATGCGCTGGTTGATCGAGCGGAATCCCGTCACCGCATTTTTCAGGCGCTGCCAGAAGCCGACGCCAACCGTTACATTCGGATTGTAAATTCGAATCTCGACGTTTGGATGTGCGGACAGCAAAAGCAGCGTTTGATCTTCCGCATCAATCAGGAAGTCGTCGACCAGGACACGAACGTTGACGCCGCGCTCGGCAGCACTCAGTAACTGCTCGGCTGCGAGTATGCCGATGTTGTCAGTGCTCCAGATAAAGTACTGAATGTCGATACTGGTAGCGGCATGTTGGGTAAGCCAGGCGCGCCCGATTAGAGCCTCTTCACCCTTCTCCAGCACGTAGACACCGGTATGAGACTGCATGTGTGTGCGGCAATCGCCGCAATTGGCTGCGATCGAATCGACAATCGATTGCGCCTGCGTTGCGGTGATCGAAAACAGCACGATCAAGGTAGCGCAGGATCTGAGAAGCGGGTTCATAGCCGATGAATATACGGCTATCCGGCCGAACGATGGGGACTAAATCTATTCCGTTACGGCATCCGAGTTGTCAGACTGGGTTGCCTCTTCGTCCGAAGACCGGATACCCCGGTGCTTGATACGAAGTGTAGCCACGACGAGCCCAAAGCCACAGCAAAGGAAACCCAGGACCAAGTAGACTGCCCAGATCGGAATTTCGGCCCCTAAATACAAGCCACCGAAAATGAAGGTCAAACCAATAACGAACCAGAAGTGCGGAACGCGCTCATAGATTGATGTAGGTAGCCACATAGCCTTATGTCCAAAGAATCAGAGGGTAAATATGCCCCTGCACAAGGCCGCTGTATGAGATATTGGCCGCAAATTTCGTGTGATTGGGCAGGAAATTCTCAATTTTGAGACGTAGTACCCTATTAATCAACCCGGGAGCGCAGCCATGAATATCTGGTCACAGGCGAGCAACTTGGCGGCACAGACGCCGGAAGAACGAAATCGATATGTCGATTTCCTGCGATCGGTATCCATTTTGGTCGTTATTGTCGGCCACTGGATGATTGCGACGGCCTGGGTGGTTGACGGTGAAATGAATGCGGGCCATTTGCTCGCAGGCAGGCCGCAACTGCACTGGATGACGTGGCTGTTTCAGGTCATGCCGATCTTTTTTATCGTGGGTGGCTACTCCAACGCCGTGTCGCTGGAAAGTGCGAAGCGCAAAGGGATCGGTTACGGAGGCTGGTTGTCAGCCAGGCTTAACCGCCTGGTAGCGCCATTACTTGTGTTGCTGGTGGCCTGGGCTGCAATAGCAATAAGCATGTCCCTGTTCGGCGCCCGGCCGATCGTTATTCAGTACGTGTCGCAGGCGGCATTGATTCCGACCTGGTTTCTGGCGATCTACATAGTCGTCGTCATACTGGCGCCTTTGGCCTACCAATTCTGGCAGCGCTTCGGATTTGCGTCGTTCCTGATCTTTGTCGCCGGTGCGGCGCTGACCGATATCGCGTTCTTCGCGGCGGATATGCAATGGCTCGGCTGGACCAATTACTTTTGGGTTTGGCTCGCGGTCCATCACCTGGGATTCGCCTGGCGTGATGATCGACTTGGGCGTGTTACGAAACGACTGTTGTTTTCGGCATTGGGTTTCGCCGCACTTTGGTGCCTGACTTCGTACGGTCCCTATCCGCTGGCGATGGTCGGCTCGCCGGATCCGGAACTGAGCAACACGCTGCCACCCAAGATCACCCTGCTCGCGCTCGGCATATTTCAGTTTGGTTTGTTGCTGGCGCTGGAAGAACCGATGCGTCGCGCTCTGAGTGGTTTGCGACTCTGGACCGCAACGGTGCTGATCAACAGCATGATCATGACGGTCTATCTTTGGCACATCACTGTCATGGTCGTGTTCGCCGCGTTGCTGTACCTCGCCGGTGGCGTCGGTCTCGGTATTGAGCCCGGAACGCTGGACTGGTGGTTGTCGCGCCCGGTCTGGATCGCGATATTGTTCGTGCTCTTACTGCCTGTGGCGCTGTTGCTGTCGCCATTGGAGCGGCGAGGAGGCCCGGCCGACGCGGCCATACCCGCGCCGGCAAGACAGATTGCCGGCGCACTGATGATTTGTCTCGGTGTTGCTCTGCTGGCCATGTACGGCTACGGCGGTGGTCCCTTCCTGCGTCTGGATCTCGCGTCGTTCGCGCTGGTCATCGTCGGCTCCGGTATCAGCGGGCTGTTACCGAAATTTCGCTAGCGCGCTATTCATATCGCAACGCTCGTATCGGATTGGAGCGCGCGATTCGAATGGCGTGTGCGGCGACGGTTCCCCAGGCCAGGACAACCGCTATCAGCCCTGCAACTAAAAGGACCGGAAGCGGAGACTGGATACGGTCCGCGAAGAAATTCAGATAAATCTGTGACGCGAAATAGGCTCCGGGCAGGGCGACCAGCAATGCCCAGAAGACGGGTGTCGAGAACTGCCAGACGAGGAGCCGCGCAATTTGCGTTGAACTCGCGCCCAATACCTTGCGGACACCGATTTCCTTGGTCCTTTGTGTTGCCATGAAAGCCGCAAGCCCGAACAGGCCGATCAGGGCCAGGGACAGCGCAATAAACGCGAAAATGCCGAGCGCAAAATTCATGTACTTGAGAACGTTGTAAACCTCGTCGAATACCTCGTCGAGAAAACGTCCCTGGATCGGGAACTCGGGAATAACCCGTTTCCAAATGTTCTCAATGTCAGCAACAGTGTCAATAATGTTGCCGCCGCTGATACGAATGGAGCCGATGCGCAGGTCGGCAGGATCGTATTCAAAGAACCACGCCTTTTCCTCATTAAACAGTCCGACGATGTTCCGCGTGGGTACGACGCCAACAATGACGTATTCGCGTACGGTCGATTCCGGATTGGAGGAATACAGTCGCATATTGATTGCGTCCATTGGCCGGGCGATACCCATTTGGGCCAATGTCAGTTCATTGACGAGTATGTTGAGAGACTCCAGCTCGTCGTTGCGACTATCGTTGCCAATGTCTGCGCTAAGATTGCGGCCCGCAAGTATTGGGATGTCATAGGCATCGAGAAAATCGGGCGAAATACTCATGTTCATCAGGTTGAGCCCTGATGCCTCGTCGCCCTGAGCCGTCTGCAGCACGGATTGGGAATTATTTTGCTCGTAAGGCACTTGCGATGAATAAGCTACAACGTCAACGTCCGGCAATGCCTCGAGTTCATGTTTGAGAGTGTCAAGTCTCTCGGAAATGCCTTCGACCCGAAGTCGGTCGATGGTGTAGATCTCGGACCTTGGGAATATGTAGCTGCTCTCTTTAACCTTTTCGTTTTGCAGGTAAACAATTGAGACCATGGCAAGCATGAACGCAGAAATCGCGAACTGCGCGCCGATCATGAACGAACGTACCAGTGATCCTTTCTTGCCCTTGCGCGCAATATCGCGCAGCGCTTCGATTGGATTCGTGCGAGTAATCAGCCATGCGGGATAAAGACCTGCGAGGATGCCGACCAGCGCAGTTGTCGCCATTAGCCACGGCAGAGTCGCAACGTAATCCAGCGTCAGGACCTTGTTCGATGCGTTATTGAATAGAGGGATGATGAGCTCCAGCGCCGCGATGGCTATAACCATCGCAATGCCGGCAATGACCAGGCTCTCGACCAGGAACTGCACAAGTAGCTGAAGCGGCGTTGCTCCCATCGTCTTGCGCATACCGACTTCGCGCGTCCGGCCCAGCGACTGGGCAGTTGCAAGGTTGGTGTAATTCACGCAGGCAACGACCAGCACCAACAAACTCAGCAAAGAAATAACGGATATCACCGGCATGCCAATCATGTCCCAAATCGCAACGTTGGCGAAAGTCAGTGGGTTGACCGTGAGACTCGCGATTGCGTCGCCTTCGTCCTCCGGAATCATGTTCTCGAAGATCCCGTTCATCTGATCCTGCAGCCATGCTTTGTCGAGACTCGGTGGCAGCAGAACGTACGTCATGTCACCCAGTGACAGGTTGTTCCAGTCACCTACGGCAGAGTCGTAGTCGCGTATACGGTCCAGTGCCTTGATCGGCGCAACGACGCCCATCATCTGATCCGCAAAGATCAGGGAGTTGAAGTGCGTATTGAGAGGAGGATCCTCAATAACGGCGGTGATTGTGAAATCGAAGCGGTTATCAAGTGTAATCGTCTCACCCAGCACATCGGTTCGGCCGAAGTACTTGATGGCCATCCTTTCGGTGAGCAGCACGCCTGATGGATCATCCAGCGCGGTCGAATCGCCCTGCAGGTAACGAAAGTCGAAAATTCTCAGGAATGCCGGATCGGTAAACCTCAGGGGCTCGTAGAATCCCTCGCTGCCGACGGTCACGAGGTAGCCTTCGTTTCGGGTCCTCGCGACTGCCAGCGCATCAGTAACCTGGGCCTCGATGATCGGACCGACAGCCATGAACGTGGCATTGAAATTGTCGACACCGACGTTGAGTTCAGGGTTAGCGATAGAGCCGATCGTGTAGATATTGTCGACGTTCGCAAAAACCCGGTCGTGTGTGTTCTCGTATTCAACCAGCAAGCCACCAAATACGTAGATGATAAGGCCAATCGCCAGACCGGAAATATTGATCGCAGCAAACGACTTGTTTTTGCGAAGGTTTCGCAGTGCGATAATGATGTTGTTCCACAGCATGATTTTCCCCGATGAATGTCGGCCGGGCAGCTTTAGGCTGCGCGTGTATTTTCTGTAATGATGTGCCCGTCAAAGAGATTTACGTTGCGGTGTGCGTAGTCAGCGTGAGCAGGAGAGTGCGTAACCATCACGATGGTTGTGCCTTCCTTGTTCAGAGAGCGCAGCAGCTCCATGACTTCCTGGCCATGTACAGAATCGAGGTTACCGGTAGGCTCGTCCGCGAGGATGAGCGGCTGATCGCCGACCACGGCGCGCGCTACAGCGACGCGCTGCTGTTGTCCTCCCGACAACTGACCGGGCAAGTGCTTGGCGCGGTGCGCGATACCCATGCGATCCATCACGGCGGCGACACGCTTCTTGCGCTCAGCCGCAGGCATGTTGTGATAGAGCAGCGCAAGCTCAATGTTCTCGGCGACGCTGAGCTCGTCAATCAGGTTAAAACTCTGGAAAATGAACCCGATGTTCTGCTTGCGGATCGCGCTACGCTGCGTCTCGCTGTAGCCCGCAATGTTTTCGTCGAAAAACCAGTAGTCGCCATCAGACGGGTTATCCAGCATTCCGATGATGTTCAGAAGCGTCGATTTCCCGCAGCCGGACGGTCCCATGATGGCGACAAAATCGCCTTGTTCGATTTCGAGATTGACGCCGTTTAGTGCAACGGTCTCGACTTCGTCGGTACTGTAGACTTTGTACATGTTGTGTAGCTTGAGCATTGTTGTTCCCCTGCTTCTGTTAACAGTCAGACTGGTGTCGCAACTAGTTGTCGTCGAGCGCCAATCGGTCCATGTTTGTGTAACTGGTATACGGCGAAGTGATGACTTTCTCGCCAGGTTCCAGTCCGTCGAGTACTTCGATGAATTCGGTGTTGCGGCGACCCAGGCGAACACTGCGCCGCACGGCTTCGCTACCGTCAGCCGCGACGACAAACAACCAGTTGCCACCGGTTTCCTGGTAGAACGATCCGTTTGGAATCAGCAAGGCATCCGAGTTGTCGCCAAGGGTTAATCGAACCTGCATGGTTTGGCCGCGACGGAGTCCCGTCGGATCATCGGCCAGTGTCATGTCGACTTCGAACTGGCCCTCGTTAACCTGCGGATAGATTTTCGAAATCGTAAGCGCGATATCTTTGCCATTGTGCTCAGCGATCGCGGACTGTTGCAGATCGACCCGTCCGAGATAGAACTCATCGATTCTCACATTCAGTTTGTAACCGTCCGGATCGTCGATCTGTCCCAGGCGTCCGCCTGGCGTGATGGATTGACCGACTTCGATATTGAAGCCGGAGAGCTTGCCCGCGAGCGGCGCACGCACATTGAGTTCTTCGAGGTTTTTCTTCGCAAAACCGAGGCCGGCCTGCAACTGCCCGCCGGCCTCCTTCAGTTGCGCCAGTTGTTGCTCCTGCATACGCGCGTCGGTGGATTGACTTTCCAGCGTGACGGCACGACGGTTCTCGAAGTAGCTCAGTTCGTCCTCAAGCTCCTCAATGGTCGAGCGTGAGGCAAGGTCTCTGGCGACGAGGTCGCGCTGACGAGTGACGGCGCGAGTCAGCCGCTTAATCTCATAGTCGATTTCGACGAGATTGCGTTTGTGCGCGAGGCGATTCTGCTCCAGTTGCAGCTCAATCGTTCGCATGTTGTTCAGCTGCTCGGTCACCGCGGCCTCGCGTCCCAGCACTTCCAGTTGCAGATTGGTATTGGACAGGACCGCAATCAGATCGCCGGCGGCTACAATTGCGCCGTCTTCAACCCGTATTTCTTCAACCCGGCCACCTTCGATGGCGTCAAGGTAGACGGTGCTGCGTGGCACGAGTCGGCCGCGCAGAGGAATAAAATCTTCGAAGGTTCCCACAGTAACGGGCGACACGATGATGCGCTGCGAATCGATGCTCAGGCTGCGACCGCCAAGCAGTGTGTCAACAAACCAGCCGATAAAAGTGACAGCAAACACAGCCCCGGCAAGGTAGCCGAGCCGTTTCGTTAGCGGTGTTTTCTTCGCGACTTTGCGGTCCATTGCCTGCCCGGAAATGCCCATCCCGGGTGGCTTGGTCTGGCCCGTAAGGTTTCTGATCTTGTCCATGTCTTACAGAGAGCAAGTCGCGTGCCAATTCATAAGGCATTGTTTATAAAAACAATTGCTAAGTTTCTCAAAAAGAAACTGTACGCTGGCGGACAGTGAGTGTACGATTTCGAACACTATGAACGCCACCCAATCCAGTCGTATCGGCAGCGTCCTGATCGTCGACGATGACGAGGACATCCTGACTGCAGGCCGTTTGCTCCTCAGGCGGGAATTCGCTCAGGTCGAGACCTGCAGGAACCCACAGGAAATCCCGGAGAGACTGGCCCAAGACAACTTCGACGTCGTCCTGCTGGACATGAATTTCGGCCCGGGGGAGTCCACCGGCAAACAGGGTCTGCAATGGCTGCAGAGAATTCTCGAAATCGATCCTGAAGTTGTCGTCGTTATGATCACCGCTCATGGCAGCTTGAATACGGCCGTGCAGGCGATGCAGCGCGGCGCGACGGATTTTATCGTCAAACCCTGGCAAAACGAGAAGGTCGTCGCGACGGTCTCAAGCGGCATACGATTGCGCCGTAGCCAGAAGGAAGCGCAGTCATTACGACAGACCAATAGAGTCCTGCTCAAGGAGACCGCAGCCTCCGATACCCGGATCATCGGCGGGTCGGACGCAACCGTGAAGTTGCTGGAGATGGTGAGCCGCGCTGCCCCGACAGATGCCAACGTTTTGATTCTTGGCGAGAATGGCACCGGTAAGGAGCTCATCGCCCGGCAATTACACCGCCAATCAAATCGCGCAGAGCGTGGTTTCCTTACTATTGATATGGGCTCAATCAGTGAATCGCTGTTTGAGTCCGAACTCTTCGGCCATAAGAAGGGCGCTTTCACCGATGCGAGTGACGATCGGCTCGGTCGTTTTCAGGCGGCCGACGGCGGCACGGTGTTTCTCGACGAAATCGGGAATCTGCCGTTGCATCTGCAGGCCAAGTTGCTCCGTGTACTGGAGCAGCGGCGTGTCACCGCCGTTGGATCGGACACGTCTCAGGCAATCGATGTGCGAGTTATCGCCGCAACCAATGTACCGGCGACCACGCTCAGAAACGAGAATCACTTTCGACAGGACTTGTTGTTCCGCCTGAACACCGTAGAGATTACCGTTCCACCGTTGCGAGATCGGAAGGCCGACATACTGCCGATAGCGACACACTACGCCGCGATATATTCACAAAAATACGGTGGCAGAAAACGCAGCTTCTCGGCGGCGGCGGAGCGAGCTTTACAGGAATACTCCTGGCCCGGAAATGTTCGTGCCCTGCGGCATGCTGTCGAACGAGCGATTATTCTCTCCGCAAACGAAATCATAGAGCCCGCTGATCTGCAGTTGGACTACAGCGAACCGTCGGTAGGCGCGGGCAATGCGTCCGCACCGGCCCTGTTAAACCTGGATCAGCTGGAAAAGGACGCGATAAAAAAAGCGCTGCTGAAGCATGGATTCAATATCTCGCGAGCCGCGAACGAATTGGGTCTGACACGGGCGTCTCTTTACCGACGTATGGAAAAGCATGATCTTTAGACGCTTCATGATAGTGCTGATCATTCGCCTGACGGTAATCGGCGCTGCGATGGCCGTATTGGTCTGGTTGGCTCTGCAACCCGGTCTGCTTAGCACAATGTTTCTGGTCGCAATACTGCTATTCGGGCTCGCGCTCGAGCTCTGGCAATTTGTCAGTCGAACAAACAGGGAGATCGCACGCTTTCTCGATGCGGCGCGCTACGCGGACTATTCGCAACGTTTTGAATTCAGCAAAGACGGCGCAGACTTTAAGGTGCTCGGGGAGACGTTCACCGACATTATTGAGCGTATGCGTGCGCGGCGAGCCGGACAGGAAACAGAGCTGCGTCGACTGAGTGCCCTGATTGAGCACATACCGGTACCCTTGTTGACGCTGCATCTGGATGAAACTGTCACCTTGCAGAATAACGCGGCCCGGCGACTGTTCGGCGCGGAACATGTAACTCGGCTTAAGGACCTCAGGAAATTCGGAGTGCGTTTCGCTGATTCGGTCGCGACGGCGGTCCCCGGTATCCGGGAGCTGGTTACTTTCAGTGTCGAGGGTATCGAGTATCACCTGACGCTGGCAACGACCGAAATAATCATAGCTGGCAACAGCGAGCGGCTGATTTCTCTGCAAGATATACAGTCCGAGCTCGATGCCTCGCAGGCTCAGGCGTGGGAGGAGCTGGTGCGAGTCCTGACGCATGAAATCATGAACTCAATTACGCCGGTTACGTCGCTTGCAAAAACCGCTGTCGATGTTGTGGACGATGTCATCAGTAAGAACAGGAATGGCGACGAACTGAGCGAAGACCTGGAAGACTTGCGCAACGCCGTCGCGACTGTTGCTCGTCGTTCTGACAGCCTGACTCAATTTGTTGACGGTTATCGCCAGATTTCCAGATTGGCGCCACCGGAGAAGAAGCGCGTTCGACTCGACACGCTTTTTGACTCCGTGTGTCAACTCGCCGAAGCGGAATGGCGCGACAGCCGCGTGAGCCTGTCGTCCACTGTGCAGCCAACCGAACTGGATGTCTACGCTGACCGAGACCTGCTTGAGCCCGTGCTGCTCAATCTATTGCGTAACGCCTGGCAAAGTACCAGCCGTGTCGAGCGGCCGGCAATACAGCTAAGTGGGCGATTGAATCGTCGCAACAATGTAGTTATCGACGTCATTGATAACGGGCCTGGCGTGCCCGAGGCTATGGCGAACAAGATTTTCGTACCGTTTTTTACGACCAAGGAAAATGGCTCCGGAGTCGGTCTCGCTTTGGCACGCCAGGTCATGATCGCTCATGGCGGCTTCATTCGATTGAGTCGAAATGACGCCGGCGGAGCGACGTTTACCCTGACGTTTTAATTCTGGCTCAACAAATTGTCGATATAGGCATACGCCTCGTCCGAATTCGACTGTACCAAAGCAAACAAGGCTGCTTCACGTATGTCCTTGTTGAGCCTTCGGTCTTCAATTACCGTTCTGAACCAACTCACATTGTTGGCCGCGGATGCGACCCCGTGATCCTGTACTTTCGACGCCGCAGTTGCAGGGCAGTTTGAGCTAAGTACCCGAATATCCGTCGGCATGCCCTTGACCATGCGGACATAAACCTGGACGGTACCCGGAGCAGAGGCGCAGTCAATATTGTTCGAGAAAGACAGGTTTCTGCCATCCAGGTCACAGCCGGGCTGCGCGTCGTTCGCAGCTAACCGCGAGTAACAACACATGGCGGTTGATGCGCCGGGTGCTTCGACCTGCCAGGTGTGCCAGCCATCTGCATTGCCCGACAGTATCTCGCCCGACGACGAGCCGCACCAGATGATGGCAGCCATCAGGGTACAGCTGGTGAGCAGTTTTCGAACCGGCATCACTCGCTACTCTCCAGCGCTGCGTCGATGATGTCCCAGACGTCGTCGCTGCCCATCACTACGAGATACTCCAGAAGCTCCTTCTTTTCGGCTGCACCTTTTGCTGCTCGATACAATTCGAGTACGCCGGCGTCGTGTCCCGATATCATCATTCCATCCAGCGCCGCTTCACGAACTTCATTGGACCCCGCATCACGATAAATCTGCACGAGTGTCGAGTTAACCTTGTCGCCACCGACGATACCCATGGCCTCAATGGCGTGTGCCTGCATTGCCGGGTCGCTGCCATCCAGCGCCATCTTTTGCAGTTCGTCAAAGTCGCCTGAAATTGCATACGCATTGATCAGTGTTTCGGATGGCCCCATTTGCGCTCGCAGTGCGCGCAACTCTTCGCGAGCACCCATCGCACCCAGCATGTCGACCGCCTCCTCAAAGTCGTCGCCCTTGGCATTGACCGCGATATCGAAAACCGCCTTCTTGTCACCGGATATCATGTAAGCCTCAAGTACCGCATCTCGAACCTCACGGTCACCCGTTTCATATAAGTCCTGCAAAGTCGCAAGTGCATCTCCATCGCCGCCAATCCCGATCATGCGAATTGCTTCGAGACGCAGCTCCCCGGTCTGTCCACGAGCAACCTCAAGTAACAAAGATTGTGCCTCAGGCCTGTCTATCTGGCTCAGTATGAAAAGCGCGGCCTCCTTAATCTCGACACTGTGATTTGCGGCGAGAACCTTTTTTATAACAGGCAATGCTTTATCTGCCGGAGCTGTAATCAGCGCCTCAATGGCCGCAATCCGGAGTTCCTCAGCGTCATCTTGATTCGTTTCCTGAGCGGCAGTCGCCGTTGTCAGCAACAAAGCGACGGTTATGAAAAATGTTTTGGTCAGGGCATTCATAGTCAGTTTCCTAAATCAGGTGGAATGTGTTTCTTCTGACGAATCTTTCGCCAGTTTGGTTAGCATCACATTCAGTTCAAACGACAGCTGCGTTCGAAGAGCCTCGGCATCTTCCGGCGCGATGTCGGTGGCCGCAAGGCGCAATAGTATGGGTTCAAACGCACGCAGGACACGTGCGAGATCCGGGGCATTGTTCTGATCAGCGACGGTTTCAAAAAGCCGATTCTGTTCGATCAGGCGGAGAACCAACAGGGCCGAGTCATCACTGCCGTCGAATCGGGAAAGCTCGTCCCTACTGTTGCGAAAGTGTTGTTGCAGTCCACGCGTCAGCGCGGCCGGAATAACATTTGACGCCGTCTGGTTGATGACCACGGCGGGAGGGATAGCGGCATCATCGCTGTTCGAGGCCAAAAAGCCGATTGCGACTCCTACAGCCAGCGCAGCACTGATCGCCATGCCCCAGAAAAAGGAGCTCGGGTGCCAGCTTGTCCGCAGCGGCTCGGCGCGATGTCGTTCCATGGCGGCTGCCTGATCGATTGCGTCGTGCCATTGCTGGACGAGGTGTTTTGGTGCGGCATGCTGGTCGTCGCGAAAGGCCGCGACGAGATCTTCGGTATCATTTTTCATAGTGCTCTCTCTGCATGTCCTGCATGCTCACGCGCAGTTTTTTCACGGCGCGAAAAACGGCTTGTTTGACGCGACCTTCGTTGATCCCGAGTTCTCCCGAGATTTCCGCGTTGCGCCACTGCTCAAGGTGCTTGAGTACGAAACACACTCGCTCGAGCTCGGTTAACCGGGCAAGGCAGCGAGCAAGGTCGCCCTTCAATTCATGTTCTTCAAGCGCCCTGTCGGGTGTTGCGAGGTCGCTTTCGATATCCGATTCCAGAGCCTCGAAAAGCCCCGGCTTATGCTTGCGGATCTGATTCAAAGCAGCATTGATCGCGATGCGATGTATCCAGGTATCAAGGCGCGCCGTGCGCTCGAACTGGTGGCGCTTGTTCCAGGCATTGAGGAGGGCGTCCTGTATCGCATCGGCCGCCATGTCCGGATTGCGCGTTATCTTGAGGCAGGCGGAATACCAACGATCCGATCTTGCAGAGATCGCCTCGTGAAAGTCCGCTTGCGTCGGCGCGCCGCCGATCTTCATTACTGCCACCATTCCTGCTTTGATGCGCCCGTTGCCGAAAAGGTTAGCAGGACTATCAGACGGCCTGCCCGGCGGCATGGCCGGATGACCAGGCCCATTGGAAATTGTGACCGCCCAGATGCCCGGTCACATCGACGACTTCGCCAATAAAGTACAAGCCGGGCTGTTTCCGGCTTTCCATGGTCTTGGATGACAGCTCATCGGTGTCGACGCCGCCCATCGTGACTTCCGCCGTCCGATAACCTTCGGTTGCTGCCGGCCGGACGGCCCAGGATTGCAGGCGCGACGCCGTCAAGCGCAGGTGTTCGTCCGTCTGGGCGGTTAGCGTGACGTCCTTGAACGCGGGCCAGTGAAGTTCCTGCAGCTCCAGTACCAGGGCCTTGGGCAGGTGCTCGGCAAGTACGGCGCGCAGCAGAGATTTCGGACGCGCGCTTTTTGCGCCGATTAGCAGATCGACTGCATCGATACCCGGTAACAGATCGATCTGTATGTCCTGGCCCGGTTTCCAGTAACTCGATGCCTGCAACATCACCGGGCCGCTGAGACCGCGGTGCGTAAATAACATGTCTTCAGTAAAGTTTGTTCCGGATGCGCTGACTGTCGCTTTGCAGCTAACGCCCGACAAGCGATTGCAGACATCGAGTAGTGGGCTGCTGAGCGTAAATGGCACCAGTCCCGGAGATGTATCAAAAACCCGTAGCGCGTACTGTCGGGCGAGGCGATAGCCGAAGTCAGATGCTCCCATCTTTGGAATGCTGAGGCCGCCGCTAGCGATAACGAGTGAATTGCACGTGGTTTTTCCCCGGCTGCAGCTCACGGCATAAGGGCCGTCGCCGGATACGGCGACGTCATTGCAATGAGTTAGTACCTTGGCTCCCGCTGCGTCGCATTCCGCAGCCAGCATTGCAACGATCTCTTTCGACGAAGTGTCACAAAACAGCTGTCCAAGTGTCTTTTCGTGGTACGCGATACCGTGCTTTTCGACGAGCGCGATAAAGTCCCATTGCGAATAGCGACTGAGGGCGGAAATACAAAAGTGCGGGTTCGCGCTGATGAACCGAGACGGTTCGGTGTAAAGATTGGTGAAGTTACAGCGTCCGCCACCCGACATTAGTATCTTCTTGCCGACCTTGTTGGAGCCTTCAAGTACAAGCACGCGGCGGCCGCGTTGCGCCGCAACCAGCGCGCACATAAGGCCGGCAGCTCCTCCACCTATGATGATGACATCGGCATGTTCCATGCCGTGAGAATAGCAGTGCGGACTAGGTACTTACGAGGCCGTTGCCCTTCTGTTCGTTGAGCAGGCGCATACGCTCGACCAAAGTAAGCCTGGACTTGTCCTCGGCATAGACGATCTTCGTTGCTGTTTCACCGCTACGTTGCAAGGAGCGAACAAAGGAGTGCAGGTGGCTGGTGTCGACGGCAATGACGTCGAGACTTAACGAGCCGTCGCCGGCGATTACTGCGACGGTCAGCACCTCGGGTTGAATCAAGAGCCGATCTCGCAGCGCTTCTGAAGCATGACTCGGCAATCGAACTTCAACAACTGCACGAACGCCGAATCCCAGTGATTCGTAATTCAGAACTTCCGCTGCCTCATTCAGGACGCGCGCGCTTCGTAACGACGAGATTCGTCGGGAAACGGCTGTTCGTGAAAGATGCACTTTCGCGGCAAGTTCCACAGTCGAAAGCCGCGCATTGGTAGCGAGTGCTGAAAGTATTGCGACATCATACTTGTCCAGATCGTAGCTTCTTCTTCTCGTGCTCACCGCTCCCCCTCACGAATAAACGCGACCGCAAAGCTTGTGACCGCATTCGCCATCCCATGGTTCCCTTTTTTATGCGTAGAAAATACGTACAGATGAAACATTCGCTGGATGTAAAAAGTCCGCACGTTCTGCGCGTGAAACAATTTTCCAACGCACGTTTCGTTACAACGTTTTCTTGCTCTGGCGTGTCTTAACTACAGACGGACCACATTGACGTTCAATCGACGAATTAAAATTACCAGGGGTTATAACGATGCAAGGTGAACTCAAGCAGGTAGCAGATTTGGCGTTGTTCGCCAAAATTGTCCAGACAGGCGGTATCTCGCGATGCGCCGCAGACCTGGGAATGGAACGCACCACGATCAGTCGCCGGCTCGGCATGCTGGAACAGACTCTCGGTGTAAAGCTGCTGGATCGTTCGCCAAAACAAATTGCAGTTACGGATGCCGGGCGACGATGTCTGGAGCAATGCGAGCTGCTGCTGGAGTCCGCACAGAACGCGCAGGCATTAGCGACCATAGGTGCAATTATCGCGAATACCGCGCCGATCGTTGTTGGGGCGCCACCCGACATTATCAGCCGTTACCTGGAGCCACGACTTGCCGAGTTCGAGTCGGAGAATGCGGGGGTTCGAATCGAACGACGTCCGATATCCGTTTGGACAGATGACGCGGTTGAGTCCGTAGACCTCGGTATATCGCTCGCACCGCTGAATATCGCGGCTGGCTGGACCAGTACAATTGCTTACCTGCGACAGTCGATTTACGCGACGGCGAATTATGCTTCGCAGCATGCGCCTCTATCGTCACCGTTCGACCTCGAAGCCCACGACTGCATCGTCGAAAACAGCGACACTGAAAAGCATAGCTGGAGTTTCAAGAAGAACGACAAGGTCACGACCGTAACAGTTAACAGTAAGCACATCGTGTCAAGTTTGCTTGAAGCCCGCGAGGCGACACTGGCCGGGCTCGGCATTTGTCGTCTGCCACAGTATCTTTGTGAGCCGTACTTGCAGTCTGGTCAGCTCGTCGACCTGTTGCCCGACATAGATTCTGTTGGCAGGGATGTCATTGCAATAAGTCCACGTCAACGACAACGCAAGAGCGGCACCGCCGCGCTTCGTATGCACCTGGAGACTGCGTTCAACAAAAAGACTATTTAGTCTTCGATTCCTGAAGGCTTGCGCAATTTCTTGTTGCAGTGATGCGACACGCGGCAGAAGTGCATCGTCGAAAAAGTGTCGCTGCAGAATCTCCACGTAAGAATTGATAACGGTCTTTCGGGGATGACGCACAGCCTGGTAATGATGAGGCAAATTTTCTACGTATCCAAAACGCCGTAGCAAAAACGCCGCGCAACTCTTATTGCGTCATATTCACAACACATTTTCTGAATGCTCTGATCAGTGTACAGGCGACGTCCACCGGACGTGGCTTCGATACCAACTCTTACACGAGGGGAGCAATAGAAATGAGAACTCAAGCAACTATGAGTCGACTTACCAGGTCAGCCGTATTGGCTGGCATTGTGGGCGCTCTGGCCGGACCTGTAATGGCCCAGGACGATAGCGAGGAAAAACCTCTCGACGAGGTGATAACGACAGGCACGCGCATTCACAATCAGAATGTCATCGCTGCCAGCCCAATCACGACGATCGACGCCGAGGAGATAGCACAGAAACAAACGCCGAATATCGAACGTGTGTTCCGCGACTTGCCTATTACTATTCCCGGTGACGGCGAGAACGTAAACAATGGCACCGCGGGTCAGGCGACGCTCGACTTGCGCGGCCTTGGCCCTGAGCGTTCATTGATCCTTATCGATGGCAAGCGACTTGCACCGTACGACATCAACGGCATCGTTTCGACCGACGTCATTCCTGTCAACATGTTGCAACGAGTGGATGTCGTAACCGGCGGTGCTTCAGCTGTGTACGGTTCCGACGCCCTGTCAGGTGCCGTGAATTTCGTGTTGAAAAAGGACTTTGAAGGTCTCGAAATTGACATGGGTTATTCAGACACGGCCGAAGGCGGCGATGACACCTACTATATCCAGGCACTGATGGGTGTGAATTTCGACGGAGATCGAGGCAACATCACACTCGGCGGTGGCCATACCTCGCGAGGTAGCATACTGCTCGCGGACAGGAGCTACGGATTGTACGGGGTCTCATCCGCAACCGGATCCGGTCTCGGGTCGGCTCCCGCAGTACCTGCGGCGGGCTGCAGTGGCAACACTGATTTCAGCACCGCTCACTCAACGGGCGTAGGTTCCACCACGGCGATTCCGGCTACGATCAATCTTCGCAGCGGCAATTCCTACCAGTTCCTCGACGACGGAAACCTGAACGTCGGTGAGTGCGCTCGATTCAACTTCAACCCTTTCAACTACTATCAGACGCCTCAGGAACGTTGGCAGGCGACAACGGTTGCCACTTATGATGCAAGTGAAAGCGTTGAATTTTATGCGCGGGCATCGTTCTCGAACAACCGATCCGATTTCCAGATCGCGCCATCGGGCACATTCGGTACGGCATTCACCATTCCCGTGCAGAACCCGTTCTTCAATAGCGCAACGCAAACCACAATCATGGATGATCTGAACGCAGGTGCAATCCAGTTTCTTGCGGACACCAACCAGGCGTTGTCAGACTTGCAGATGATTCCAAATCCTACGCCCGAAGACCTCGACTCGATCGCGGCCCTGCAGGCCGCTTTGGCAGCCGATCCTTTGGGCTTCACATCGGTGGGTATCCAGGATCTCAACGGAGACGGTGTATTTGACGCCTCCGATGCGTTCACATCGACAGCACGTCGACGAACACTGGAACTCGGCGCTCGATCAGGTGTATTTGATACCGATTATTCGCAGTTCGTTTTCGGTGCTCGTGGCACGCTGCCGTTTGGCAATGACAGCTGGAACTATGATCTGTCCTATCAGCGCGGCGAATCGGACTTTGTCGAAACGCGGGATGGATTCACCAACCTGACGAACCTTGCCGCCGGTATCAATACCGTAAGTGCAACTCAGTGTATTGACGCCCTGGGCAACGTGACGCCTCCCCCGTGCACACCGATAAACATATTCGGGCCGCTGGGGTCCATTACCGATGCGCAACGGGACTCGGGCTACTTCATTGCCATTGCGAGCGATATTCGCAAGACCGTGCAGACGGTTTATCACGCGTCCATCGACGGTACACTCGACAACGTCTCTTTGCCCTGGGCGGACGACGGCTTGTCGGTTGCGTTCGGTCTTGAAACACGCGATGACGAAGCCAGCTCATCTCCGGATGAGTGCCTGAAGCTCGCACCTGCCAGTTGTCAGGGCGGTGCTGGTGGTAACCGCTTGCCGGTAGCGGGTAAGTACCATGCTGACGAAGCATTCGTTGAGGCTGTGATGCCGCTCATTCAGGACACGGGTTTCGCTCGAAACCTGAGTCTTGAGCTTGGCTTCCGCTACTCGGACTTCGATCTGCAGGGCGATACCGACTCCTGGAAAGCGGGACTCAGTTGGGAAATCGTCGATGGCTTCCGCTTCCGCTACATGGAGCAACAGGCCGTTCGAGTTGCCAACATCGGGGAGTTGTTCCGACCGGTAACAACCGGGCTGGATAACGCCACATTGGATCCGTGTTCCATCGGCAATCCGAACCCTCCCGCTCCGGGCAGCACATTGTTCAATCTGTGCGTGCAGACGGGCATGTTGCCGAGCCAGGTTGGCCAGGTCGCCGATATCATTTCGGGCCAGGTGAATATCTTCTCTGGGACAAACCCGAATGCGTTGCCTGATCCGGAGACAGCAAGGACTCGTACCTACGGGTTTGTCTGGGAAACGGATGTAATTGCAGCGGCTCCAACGACGATCTCACTCGACTACTACGACATTAATATCGAAGACTACATCGATACCCCGTCCGGTCAGGAGTCGTTGGATCTGTGCTACGTCCTGCAGGATCCGGTCACTTGTGCCGGCATAGTCCGAATCGGTGGTGCCCTTGGCGAAACCGGAACCGGAACGCCAGCGTACTTCACGAACTTCACGTCGTTCCATGCTGAAGGTATCGACCTGATCGTCAACACGAATTTTGATGTTGGCAGAATGGGTGAGATGAGCGTCGCACTGACAGCTCACAAATACCTGACGAACGAGTTTCAGACCACGGCGCTTTCGCCGGTCGTAGACTGCAACGGTTTCTACGGTACGTCGTGCGATCCTGTTCCGGAATTCCGTTCCACCTTGCGAGTGAACTGGTTCCTGGACTCGGTGGATGCGTCTTTGTTGTGGCGTCATGTCGGTGCCATGGATGCGCAGACCAACGAGGCCAATGCCTTGTTCTCAGCCTTCCGCACCGTCGATTCGCAGAACTACCTGGACCTGTCTGCCGGATACAACATCGCCGACAATGCACGTATCGCCGTTCTCGTTTCGAACCTGACGAACGAAGACCCACCGATACTCGGCAACGAGACGGGGTCGACGTCATTCAACTCGGGCAATACTTTCCCAAGTTTGTATGATTCCCTGGGTCGTACCTATTCGGTGAACGTGAGGTTTACGTTCTAGCAGTAATTTCGGGTCGCAACGATCTGATCGGGAAAGGGCCGCAATCGCGGCCCTTTTTCTTTCTGTGAGAACTGCTCGTTAATGTGTTTTGCAGGCGGCCAATTCGAAACTCACACTGTCGACATGTCCGATACGCAAAAAGAAAGCCTGTTCCGGCGACAGGCGATTCAGTCTCTCGCTGAAAGGGCTCCGGGTCGTCCGATATGCACGATGCCGCGTCCATGGCTGTGGCTGAACAGCCTGGTGTTACTCCTGTTTGTCTCAACTGCATTGTTTATTAGCACCGTGGAGTACGCGCGCAAAGAAACCGTTCGCGGTTGGTTGGTAGCCAAAGGCGGCGTGGTTCGAATCGCCAGTCGCACAACGGCTCAGGTCAGTCACATTGCCAAGGGGTCCGGGGATCACGTAGAAGCGGGTGAGCCGCTAATCTATTTGACCACCGACACCAACCTTTCGGACGGGCGCAGCAAGAGCGAGCAGGCGCTGCTGCAACTGCAACAGGAACAGAGGGAAATCGACACTCAGCTCGAGCTGTCAACAGAGCAGCAATCTCTGGACGGCGCGAGCCTGCAACTGCAATTGCAGGACTTCGATACTGAGGCCGCATCGCTCGAGGCGCGACTTACGACGCAGCGGCAGCAGATCGAACTCAGCGGCGATAAACTGCAACGCCTCGAGGATGCGATTCTCGATGGTGCAGTGACAGAATGGGACGTGATTCGACAACAGGAAGATCGCAGCGCGCTACAGCAGGAACTCAGCCGCCTTGAACAGGATGCCGCAAGCATGCAGCGTGAGCGTGAGTTGCTCGCGAGTCGTTTGAGCAGTGTGCCGGTGCAGGCACAGATCGAGCGTTCGGAACTCAGGGCGCGCCATTTGCAGTTATCGCAGCTGATCGCCGAGCAGGAGTCGCGGCGACTTACTGTCGTGAATTCACCGGTCAGCGGCATCATCGCTGCCATTGAGGTCGACGCCGGTAGTGCTGTTGCGCAGCAGCAGTTGCTCATGACCATTGTGCCCAGGGACATGCAACTAGCTGCAGAGATCTACGTGCCGTCCAAAGCGGCCGGGTTTGTGCAGACCGGCCAGACCGTTCGAATTGCCTATGACGCGTTCCCGCAGCAGAAGTTTGGTACCTTTGCCGGGCAAATCGATCGCGTATCAGACTTCGTACTGTTGCCGGGCGAGAGCCCGCAATCGTTTCCCTTGCTTGAGGCTAGCTACAAGGTTCGTATTGAGATCAGCGACTCCGCAGTCGCGACCAGCATCGGAACCATGGGGCTCCGACCTGGCATGCTGTTGGCAGCAGAAATCATTCTTGAGCGCAGAAGCCTGATCGAATGGTTACTGGAGCCGCTCCGTTTCCGGCGCAGTTTTCCCAGCTAGGTGGCAGCGCGAATTTCAATCGCGACGTGGCTCAGTGCAAGTGGCCGAGGTCGTCTGCCCATGATTCGTCAGGCGACCGCGACTGAGTGTGGGCTCGCTTGTGTTGCAATGATTGCTGGCTACTTTGGGATCACGGAGGATCTGCCGAGTTTGCGACGCAGGAATAACGTGTCGCTAAAGGGGGCGACTCTCAACAGCGTGGCGCGGTGTTGCAAGGATCTTGGGCTTTCAACGCGACCCCTGCGTTGTGACCTTGGTGAGCTCGGCAAACTTCGTAAACCCTGCATACTCCACTGGCGCTTCAATCACTTTGTCGTCCTTAAGGCAGTCAGCACGACAACGGTTCTTCTGCATGACCCGGCGAGAGGCGAGGTCACCGAAACCTTGCAGGCTACAAATGCGGCATTCACCGGAATCGCACTCGAAGTGAGCACTGCACCCCGGTTTCAGCGCAGGAAACTGCTTCGAACGCTGAAGCTCAGTGATCTGATACCGCGCGATGGCAGCCTGAGCAGGACGTTCATTGCAGGACTGATGCTGGCGCTGATCTGCGAAGTCCTGTTGCTGGCGACACCATTCTATTTGCAGTTGGTGATTGACCAGGTTCTGGCAAAAGGGGACCGCTACCTCCTGAATACGCTGGCGGCCGCATTCTCCTCGTTGCTGCTAATTCACATCCTGGCTAACGTCATGCGACAACTGACGTTTCACTACCTGGGTCATGTCACGGCTTTTGATATGACGAGTCGTGTCCTGCACCGGCTACTAAAGCTTCCGACTCGCTATTTTCGAAGTCGCGAGCTTGGCGACATTCAGCATCGGGTTCAGTCATTAGGTCGAATCCAGGGTTTTATCGTGCAGTCGATACCGGCACTCGTACTGGATGCGCTGTTTGTGATTCTGATCTGCGCGCTAATGATGTTGTACGACTTGCGTTTGACCCTGCTGATGGTTGCGGCTCTCGGCCTTTGGTGTCTGTGGCGCACACTCATATATCCGCTTAGTCTGCGCCTATCCACCGATATCGCTCAGGGTGAGTCGTCCGTCCAAACGCATTTTCTGGAAACACTCCGATCCGTGCAGTCGATCAAGGTAGCGAACGGTGAATCGCAGCGAGAGTCTGAGTGGAAAAATCTCTACGCCAGTGCAACAAACTCACGCATTCGGGCTGGCAATCTGCAAGTCGTCGACAGCGCGGTTCGCCAGGTCGTGTTCCAGGGCGCGCGCATAGTCACTGTTTATCTGCTCGCGGGCCGAGGGCTCGACGGCCAGATCAGCATAGGCATGATCTCGGCGTATGTCGCCTACCTCGGTATGTTCACCACTCGCGCCGCCGGAATCGTCGATCGCGTACTCGAATACCGATTGCTTGATGTGCCGCTGAACCGGCTGGCCGATATCGTGTTCAACGAAGAAGAGCCAGACACGCGCGGCGCGAAGCGACAGGCCATTGGCGACATAGAGTTCAGGGACGTGACTTTTTCCTACTCGAGTGGCGAGCCAGCAATATTGAAAAATTGTTCAGCGATCTTTCGCAAACAACAGCTGACAGCAATCGCCGGCCCATCGGGGGTCGGGAAGAGCACCTTGTTACAGATAATCGCCGGCAACGAGCACGCAACAGATGGCGAGCTGATCATCGGCGGACGCCCCGCCCGCCACTGGCCGCCGCAGGATCTGCGGGCACAGATGGCGGTTGTGCTGCAGGGAGACACCCTGCTCAAAGGGTCGGTCGCCGAAAACATTGCGCTATTCGATGACAGGGTGGACAGGGCACGGGTGCAGGAAGCCGCCAGAGCCGCCAGTATCGCTGACGATATCGAGTCACTGCCTATGGCCTATGAGACGAGGATCGGTGATCTGGGTTCGGCACTTTCGCGCGGCCAGGCTCAGCGTATTCTTCTCGCGCGCGCTTACTATCGGAAGCCGGCGTTATTGCTGCTCGACGAAGCGACGAGCGGTCTCGATTATCGGCTCGAGAAGGACGTCATTGCAGCATTATCGCGTCTTGACGCAACTATTATCGTTGTGACGCATAGCGACCTTATGCTGCAGGCCGCTGACTCGGTGTTGTGGCTGCACAAGGGAACGCTGTTATCATCTCGACCTGATCTGAATGTGTGAGGCCGAAAATGATTTTGAAGCGAACCCTGTTAACAACAGTTCTGTTGTCGTACGCAGTGAGTGCCATCGCGGACGAGGATAAAGAGAAAGACTGGGACGTTGGTGCCATTCCTGGAGAGCCACGAGAGGTTACGATCGATACGCAATCCGGAACCTGGATGAGCGTCGATGTGAGCCCGGATGGCAGCACGATCGTTTTCGACCTGCTTGGCGACATATATCTGTTACCGATTAGCGGCGGTGATGCGCGACCTATCAACAGCGGCCTCGCCTGGTCCATGCAGCCGAGATTCTCACCAGACGGTGCGGAGATTGCGTTCACCAGTGACGCCGGTGGTGGTGACAACATCTGGATCATGAAGGCCGACGGCAGTGACGCGCGCCAGCTTACGAAAGAGGATTTTCGCCTGTTGAACAATCCATCCTGGTCGCCCGACGGGCAGTACATTGCCGCAAAAAAACACTTCACGACCCAGCGCTCGGCGGGTACCGGGGAGATCTGGCTCTATCATCGTAATGGTGGTGCCGGAGTTGCGTTGGTAGAACGACCCAATGAAGCGCACCAGAAAGCGCTGGGTGAGACAGCGTACTCACCTGATGGCCGGTATATCTACTATTCGCTCGACCAAACGCCGGGTCCGATATTTGAGTATGCGCAGGATTCGAATGGCCAGGTTATGGCCATTCGCCGCTACGACCTTCAGAAAGGGCTCAATGAGGACTATGTCAGTGGCGCGGGCGGTGCGGTGCGGCCGACGCCGTCTCCGGACGGTCGTTACCTTGCTTTCGTCAGACGCATTCGAGGCGAGAGCGCCTTGTTTATCAAGGACCTTACGAGCGGCGCTGAAACTCCCATCTATGAAGGGCTCGACAGAGACCTGCAGGAAGTCTGGGGTACCCATGGCGCGTACCCCGGAATGGACTGGATGCCGGATTCCGGGAGCGTGGTGTTTTGGTCGGGCGGCGCCATCAAACGAGTTGATATCGCGAGTAAGCAAGTCACCGACATAAAGTTTCATGTCAACGACACACGCACCGTTTATGACCCACCGAGACCGAAGGTTGATGTCGCGCCGGCCAGCTTTGATACCAGGATGGTACGCAACGTCGAGACGTCACCTGACGGAACAGCGGTCGTGTTCGAAAGCGCCGGTCGTCTCTATACGAAGAGCCTGCCCGACGGCACACCGAAAAGACTCACGCGCGATGCAACGGATCATTTCGAGTACGATCCGACGTGGTCGCGCGATGGCAAGAGCATTGCATTCATCACCTGGGACGATCAGGCTCTCGCGCATGTGCACCGCGTTCGATCATCCGGCGGCCAGAGCACAAGGTTGACACGCCAGGCTGGGCACTATCACAGTCCGCGGTTTTCACCGGACGGTCGCTCGATCGTTTTCTGGGCCAACGACGGTGGATACCTGACGTCGCCCGATTGGTCGATGCAGACCGGCATATTCATCGTTCCGGCTACCGGAGGCAATGCGCGCCTGATCACGGGTGACGGCGGCAACCCTCATTTTGGTGCCGCCAATGATCGCCTGTACATAACCCGCCGCGGCGAAGCCGGTCGAGAGTTGATCAGTATTGACCTCAATGGTGAGCAAGAACATACGCACGCAAAGGGCGAGCACCTCGTTCAGTACGAAGTTGCGCCGGACGACCGGCATTTCGCCTTCCGTCAGAATTATCAGGTTTTTGCATTGCCTTTGCCTCCGGGTGGAAAGCCCCTGGTGCTCTCAACCAAGGTGTCGAGCGTCAACACGACGCAGGCCAGCGGTGACGGTGGCAATTACCCGCACTGGATCAGCGGTGGGAAAACACTGGCGTGGACGCTCGGGGCGAACTTGTTCAAAGCGAGTGTTGATGAGTTGTTTGAATTGTCCGACGACGATGGTGGCTACAAGACACCGACTGAAAGTGTGTCGCTATCGATACGCTTGAATGCCGATGTTCCGACCACCACTGTTGCTCTGACGGGCGCGCGCGTTGTAACCATGACGAACGAAGATGGCGGAGTCATCGAAAACGGTGTCATCGTCATCGAAGGCAATCGCATCAGTGCAGTGGGTTCGGCTGGCGATGTAGTGATTCCGGACGGAGCGGTCCAGGTTGATGTCTCTGGCAAGACCATCATTCCGGGGCTGATTGACGCGCATGCACACGGTGCTGCCGGTGTCGGCATGATTCCTGAACAGAACTGGTCCGCGTATGCGACGCTTGCATTCGGCGTCACCACTATTCACGACCCATCGAATGACGCGACAGAGATTTTCGCCGCTTCTGAAATGCAGCGCGTTGGCGAGATTCTTGCGCCGCGAATTTTTTCGACGGGCGACATAGTCTACGGAGCACGCTCGACTTACCTTGCGGACATCAATTCGCTGGATGATGCGCGTAATCATCTGCGTCGACTGAAAGCGCAGGGTGCGGGCAGTATCAAGAATTACAATCAACCGCGGCGCGAGCAGCGACAGCAAGTGACTACGGCCGCACGTGAAGAGGGCATGCTGGTCGTGTCGGAAGGTGGCTCGCAGTTCCACATGGATCTGTCGATGGTGGCGGATGGCAACAGTACGATCGAACACAACCTGCCCCAGTCAATGTTGTATGAAGACGTCCTGCAATTCTGGAGCCAGACCAAAGTCGCTTATACCCCGACGCTGGGTGTGACCTACGGAGGCCTTCGTGGCGAGGACTACTGGTACCAGGCATCGGAAGTCTGGAAGCATCCGATACTGTCCAACTTTGTGCCGCCCCATATCCTGCAACCACGCTCAGTGCGTCGTGTCCTGGCGCCGGATTCCGACTACTACCACACAATAAGTGCGCGAACAGCGAGGCAGTTGGCGGAACGCGGTGTCCTGGTCAGCATTGGTGCTCATGGCCAGCGCGAAGGCCTTGCGAGCCATTGGGAAATGTGGGGATTCGCACAGGGTGGCATGTCGCCGATTGATGTATTGAAGACCGCGACGACGTCGCCGGCGGCGGCTCTGGGCTACAGTGATGATCTGGGCTCAATCGAGGCTGGCAAGCTTGCCGACCTGGTTGTCCTGGATGCGAACATACTCGAGGACATCTTTCAGTCGGACAAGGTCAACATGGTGATGTTGAATGGCCGACTCTACGATGCTGCGACGATGAACGAAAAGATCACCGGCAGCAGAACGACAGAACCGTTCTACTGGCAGTAATGTTAGACGGGTCTACCGGCCTATCGAGATCGATAGGCCGGTGGCTTTTCGGAGTCCATCTGCAGGTAACGGTCGCGCAGCATCGTCTGCCGACTTTGCATTGGAATGACGATACCTTTGATCAGGACCTGATCGGCGTAAGTCGTTAACTCAAACGGATCGGCTGGCCAGATAACAATGTCAGCCGCTTTCCCGGTTTCAATACTGCCGACCTGAGCAGCCACGCCGTACATCTCTGCCGGCGTGAGGGTCACGGCCCGCAATGCGGCGTCCCAATCGAGACCATCTGCAACGGCGTTACCGGCCGATTGTGTGATGTTACGAGCGTTATGCGTTTGGCTTTGACCGTCGGAGAGTGCGAACTGCACGCCTGCATCTGCGAGTATTTTCGCATCACCGCGGCGGGAGTTGATCTGGTCGAAGCTGCCGGGGAGATTGTCGGTTACCTGCAGAATGATCGAAATTCCTGCATTGGCCAATTTGTCGGCGAGCATCCACGCTTCCGCGCCGCCAACAATAATCGCCTTTAACCGGTATTCAGTGGTTAGAGAAATTAGCGTTTCAATGTCACTGGCACGATCGATACTCACGAGCAGCGGAGTACGAGCAGCCAGCACTCCCTGCAGTGCTTCGAGATCCGCCATGCTGTGTTGGTACTCACGTCGCATGCCGCGTTCGAAGTCATCTTTGTGGTCGCGGTAGTCACGTGCTTCATCCAGCGCATTACGTAAGACGAGCCATGCACCGGTACGTGTACCATTTGCGAAGTTGCTGCCTCTCTCGCCGAGTGAAACAACCATTGCTGCGCTACGCTTATCTAAAGCATCTTTGTCGCCAAGGTTGACGATCGCCGCTAGACCAGAGAGCACGTGCCCCGAGTTTCCAAAGGCGTCAGGAGAGCCGGGGGAGGGTGCTATGACGGCTCGAGTTACACCCTCGATGCGCTGCACCGGAACCAGCGTCGAGCGCGCGTTGTAGGCATCGGCAACATCAAAGCCGGCCGTAAACTGCGCGCCCTTCTGTGAAGCGTCCACGGGACCCGCTGAGTTGCCGACTTCCACGAGACCCAGAGTTCCGATCGGGCTGAACAGTCCGGGCGTAACAATCTTGCCGCTGGCATCAATGACCGTGGCACCGTTGGGAACGGCAAGTCCGGACCCGACAGCTGCGATGCGACCATCGATGACGATTATCGTTGCGTTCTCGATAATGCCCTGAGGTCCTACGGTGTGAACCTTGCCGCCGACAATTGCCGTGGTGTCTGCAAATGCGGCTAGCGAAAGACAGAGGAGCAAGAATAGTGAGATCAGGCGTTTCATTGTGCACCTCCCGCGGAAGCGGCTGTGCCTAGCGTAAAGTCTGTGACCGGGTTCAGGTTGTCATTTCCCCGTTCGTACGCGAGTGCGCCGTCAATGTAGACGCGCTCCGGTTTGGAATAGACGCTGAACGGGCTGCCGCTCCATACGACTACATCGGCCATCTTCCCCGTTTCAAGCGTGCCGGTTTGGTCGGCAACCCCCAGCGATTTCGCCGGGTTACTGGTAATCCATTGAATGGCGCTCTCGGGCGGAATATCGATTCCAACACGGGCAGCAGCACCTAATACTTTTGCAGTTTCCTGATTGAGGCGTTGTATTCCCAAATCGTCGTCGGAATGAATGATGGCGCAGGCTCCGGCCTTATCGACCAGCGCAGCGTTCTCGCGGATGCCGTCGAAGGCCTCCATCTTGAATCCCCACCAGTCGGCCCACATCGCCGCGCAGGTATCCGCCTCGGCGAGCAAGTCACCAATCTTGTAGGCCTCGACTGCGTGATGAAAGGCTGAAATCGTGTAGCCGAACTCTTTGGCAATATCGAGCATGACTGACATCTCGTCAGCGCGATAACAATGATTGTGAACCAGAATTTCGCCGCTCAAGACGCCGGCTAGTGTTTCCAGCTTCAGGTCTCGCAGAGGCGCTTCACCTTTGCCGGACTCAGCAGCTTCCATTTTCTTGCGGTAATCTGCCGCCTGGATCCATGCGGTGCGATAACCGGCTACGTTACCCATTCGGGTAGCCGGTGCCATGCCGCGACCGGCGCCGTAAACACGCTTCGGGTTTTCGCCACAAGCCATCTTCAAGCCATAGGGCGCTCCCGGGAACTTCATATCCATGACGTTGCGGCCCGGGACGTTTTTCAATGTCACGCTGCGTCCACCAACGAGGTTGGCCGAGCCGGGGAGTATTTGCATCGAAGTGACGCCACCAGCGAGTGCTGTGACGAATCCCGGATCCTGTGGCCAGACGCTGTGTTCCGCCCAGACTTCTGCTGTGACCGGTGCTGTCGCTTCATTGCCGTCCGAATGTGAGGCGGTGCCCGGTGATGGGTAGACGCCGAGATGCGAGTGCACGTCAATGATGCCGGGCGTAATCCACTTGCCGCTCGCATCAATGACAGTCGCACCGTCGGCATCGAGCCCGGTACCCACAGCAATGATCTTGCCGTCGGCGAACAGTAGATCGGCGTTGTCCAGGCGCTCGCCACTGCCGGTCAGTACTGTTGCACCGGTAAGCAGGGTTTTTTCGCCGCTCATGGCTGCGTAACGACTTTCGTAGGGTGCTTTAACGCCATCGTCGGCATTCTGGTCGCAGCCCTGAAATAACAATGTCAGCGCTGCGATCGCAGCGATTCTCTTTATCACGATGTTTTCTCCACTAATTCCGCAGGTCGAGCTCGCCCATATCGGGTAGCGCCCGAATAGCAGCGGCTTGTGTTGTCATTCTGTCCTGAAGTTCGGCGAGCATACCCTGAAATTCCGGGTCTTCGCGAATGGTGTCCAGATTGGGGCTGTGAAGATACCACTGCCACCCATAGACCCATCCGTAATCCAAAGTCTTGCGCAGTGCATCCAGTGCAGCACCCGGCTCGCCATTTAGAGCGAGAAGATCGACGTCAACAACACCGGTTAGATAGTTGCGGCCACTCTTGGGTTGATTCGCACGATACCAGTCGAGGCCAGACTGAATCAGCCGGTTGGCCTCATTCTCTCTGCCGAGTTTTCGCAATAGCAGCGCGAGGTCAGCGGCCGAATTAATGTTGTCGATCGATAATCGAGGATCGACAGCGAACAATTCCGGGGTGCGGCCTTGATACCAGGCGAGAGCGCTATCCAGCTCGCCGTTTCTGAGCGCGTCGTCACGCACCTGGCGGAGAAAAATTCGATTCGAAAACCAGCGATCCTCGAGGTTTGCGCCAAGTGCCTGTTTGGCAACAGTGGTCGCATCCGCGAAACGATTCTGCACGTCGAGACTCTGCACGTAGTATTTTAAGACTGCAGGTTCCTCGGCTCCATTCCGGAACGCGAGTTCCTCGTAGCGTCCCGCCCACTCTCGCTCACCCAGCTGCATTGATGCCAGCATCATGTAGGCAAGCAATTCGAAGTCGTCGGGATCGACCTGCATCAATTTGACCATCCACGGCCATGCCAAATCAAAACGCCCGCGAGAGAGGTAGGCCTGCAGGTAGGACGTGTAGCCGTAAACACTATCGTGGTCAGTTTCGAGAATCTTCGCCGCATACAACAAGGTCTTTTCCGAGTTACCGAGGTGCATTTCAGCTTTGCCAATATCGAACAATATCAACGGCGATAACGGGTCATTCTCCAGCGCGCGCTCCAGAACAGGAATAGCCTCGCCGGGTCGGCCCCTGCTGCGCAGGTAATTTCCGTAGGAGTACAAGGTCTGCGATGACTTCGGATTCAGGCCCAGTGCCTTTTTATAAGCGGCTTCCGCTGCAGTCATATCCCCCGACTGCCATAGTAAAGCAGCCAGTTCGGCATGTGCTTCCGAAAGATCGGGATCGATGGTGAGCGCGTGATCGACGGCAGGCCGTGCAATCGATGCGTATTCCTCCAAACCAATCGCGCCCGTCTGCAACAGATTGCTGGCAGTTCCGGCCAGCGCCGTCCATGCATACGCGTATTCCGGATCCAGGGTTGTTGCAACGTCGAATTGTTGCAGCGCCTCCCGGAGCGATTTCCAGGAAGACTGGTTCCAGAGTTGTCGACCCAGCAGATAGTGCTCCAAAGCCGCGGTATTCGCGGTCGGGACGACGTTCAGCAGCGCTTCGTCACTGCTTGACAATTCGGCACGTAATGCGCTCGAAATCGTCCGCGCGATATCGCTTTGTACGTCGAAAATATTTCCGGCCGAGAGTTCCCGGTCGTAGGTGTTTGCCCAGAGGTGATCCTCCTGCGCAGTATCGATAAGCTGAACGTTGATGCGGAGTCGATCGCCCGCGCGCTGAACCTGTCCTTCCAACACAGTTGCGACGCCCAGCAAGGCGCCTATCTCCTGGATATTCAATGCAGGATCCAGACGCTCAACGGAAGTTCGTGAAATAACTTTGAGTTCGCCTATTTTTGATAACAGCGTGAGAAGCTCGTCGTGCAAACCGCCCGCGAAAAACTCTGCATTTTCGGTGCTGGCACTTTGGTTCTTGAATGGCAGGACAGCGATTGATTTGCCCGTCGCTTCAATCTGCACTATGGGTTGCGTCTTTTCTGATAACCAGTCCTTCCCCAAAAGGAAAACGACAGCGATCGCGAGAGTAGCAATGATGACGTAGTTGATTTGCTGGCCGGTGTTGGCCGTGATCGATTGATCGACCGGCACATCTTTGGTGCGCACCACTCCCTCGGGCGTTAGCTCAAAGGCCCACGCAAAAATCAAAGCGACCGGTAACCCCAGAATCAGAAAGGCGACGAGCATGGTAGCCGTCCAGGCCGGTAACAGCAGCGCAGGAAACATCACGTCGCCAATCTGCATTAACAGCCAGCTTACGACAACATAGATAGCAGCAACGCGAAAGACGTTGCGTCGCTTCAATTCCTGAATAAAGGATCCGGACATGGGTGCTCTCTTTTTTTTGCAAGGATAACAAGAACCCGCATCGGAAGCCCGATCTGGCTTAAACTGTGGGTCTTCCGATTCGAGACAGGGTTCGCATGAAGGGACGGATCTGGCTGGCCTTCTGGCTTTGCGCTTTCAACTTGCCCAATGTCGGAGCGAGCGATCAATTCGACATTGAGCCGATGACCCGACACGTGCTGGGGCACGACGGGCTCACGCGCGAGTATTTCGTTTTTCTACCATCAAGCTACTCTGGATTGCAGCCTCGCCCGGTTGCGATTTTCATGCACGGCTATGGCGGTACGGCAACCGGGACGGAAGCGGAAGTCGAGCAGGGTTTGAATTTTTACGCTGAGAAATACGGCTATATAATGGTGTACCCGCAAGGCACCTGGTTCATGGCCGGCAATACAGCGGAAACGCAGTGGGTCGTTACCTCCTGGAACCACTTGTCCGGCAACTTCGATACCGGACCGGAAGGACCGATCTGCGAGCAAGCGTATCCGAAAGAACTTTGCCCATCCGAGTGCGGCGATTGCGGCAAGTGCGGCTGGACCTCGTGTCATGACGACATCGGATTTCTGAAAACGCTAGTCGACGTCATAGCAGCCGATCACCATGTCGACGCGCAGAGTATTTTTGTAGCCGGATTCAGCAACGGTGCCATGATGGCGAACCGTATGGCATGTGAAGCGTCGGAGTTGTTTGCAGCCGCGGCGCTGGTCGGGGGAAGGCTGGAGCGCGGTTACGCATGCACGCCAACGAAGCCGCTGCCGTTGCTGCAGATCAATGGCGGCAAGGATAGGACCGTACCGCACGACGGCAGCCTGAGCTCCGGTCAGTACTACTTCTCGAGTACTACTGACATCATTAAGCAATGGAACAAGGGTGAGTCGTGCGCGACTGAGCGCGCCGATTGGGCATCGGCAACCATCGCCGGGCAAGCGGTGCAGTGCTCAATTGGCTGTGCGGACACCGATCATCCGGCGATCGACTGCGTTTGGGCGGAAGGCGATCACCGCTGGCCAGGAACACCAGGGTTCCGGGGTAGTAATGGCTACTGCGTGACAGAGCTGCAGTCCGCAAGTATGCCCGAGCAATTGCTTTGCATGCCCCCGGACTATACGGTCGATAAATGGGGTTCTCGTATGATGTTCGAGTTTTTCGACGCGCATCGAGGTAACTAGCATGGGATTTATCTTCGGTCTGATCGGTGCGATCGCGGGCGGCTGGGCGATGTCGGAGGGGCGGAGCTTCTTCGGCGTCGTTGCTGGTATGTTAATTGGCTGGCTGGTACATCGTGTGGTCACCGCCCAAAATGATATTCGTCGTTTGCAAAATCGCGTTGATACACTTGAGCAGCGCAATGCGGCGACTGCACCGGTAGAGAAGGTGGCGAAGAAATCGTTCGGGTCGCCGGCGCGCGTCTCAGTCTATGAGCCGACGCCTGTCGAAGAACCAAAGGAGGCGCCGGCACCGACAGCCACTCCGGCGCCAACAGCAGCCACAACGGAAAGCCCTTACGCTGCGCCCAAGGTCGTCGTTCACGAAACCGCACCGGAACGCGCACCTGAGCCTGGTATGGGTGCGCATGCCATAGAGGTTGCCAAGCGTTGGCTGACGACGGGCAACGTTCCCGTCAAAGTCGGCGTACTACTGTCCTTCTTCGGTGTTGCGTTCCTGATGAAGTACGCGGTCGAGCAGGAGTTGTTCTCAATACCGATGAGCGCGCGTTATCTCGCCGTCGCCGGTTTCGCAACGTTTCTGCTGGTGTTCGGTTGGCGGAAGCGCAACGACAATCGCGTATTTGCGCTGAGTATTCAGGGTGGCGGCGTCGGTGTGCTATTCCTGACTGTATTTGCAGCGTTGCGTTTGCACGCCTTGCTAATGCCGACCGTCGCCTTTGCGCTCCTGGTCATTATCACAGCCGCGGCGGGTTATCTCGCTATTAAGCAGGAGTCGCGTGCGTTCGCCATCCTCGGAACTACCGGCGGTTTTCTTGCGCCGCTGCTGGCATCTACCGGTAGCGGTAATCACGTTGGCCTGTTTACCTATTACCTGATCCTGAACTGCGCGGTATTGGGCGTGGCCTGGTACCGGTCGTGGCGTGAACTCAACATTGTTGGATTCGGCTTCACGTTTGGCGTCGGCACAATTTGGGGTTACCAGTATTACGAACCTGAGTTCTTCGCGTCGACTGAGCCATTTCTCGTTCTGTATTTTCTGTTCTATACGATCATCGCGATTCTGTTCGGGTTTCGATCGCCACCGAAGATGCGTGGCTATGTCGATGGCACGTTATTGTTCGGTACTCCAACAATCGCGTTCGCGCTGCAAACCCAATTACTAAACGATACGGAATACGGTCTTGCGATCAGCGCAGGCGTTCTCGCGGTGTTCTACGCAGCATTGGCTTTGTGGCTGCGACGCACGCAGGAGAAAAACTTCGAGTTGATGGCGCAGGCGTTCATTGCGCTTGCTGTGGCCTTCGGTACGATCGCGATTCCTCTGGCGCTTGATGACCGATGGACCGCTATCGCCTGGGCGATGGAGGGCGCAGCTCTGGTGTGGATTGGCGTTCGGCAGAAAACGACACTCGCGAAGCTGACCGGTGCTGCTCTGCCGTTCGCAGCGGGTGTCGAGTTCCTGAGTTACGGATGGGTGCACGATCTCGGTATCCCGGTGCTGAACGGAAATCTGCTTGGGGGCGTCCTCATCGCGTTCGCGTCACTGTATTCGGCCCTTATGCTGCTGAAGGATGATCGCGGTCGCGACTGGCAGAAATTCGCGTCCGTCGCGCTTCTCGTTTGGGGTCTGTGTTGGTGGTTCGGTTCCGGGTTCATGGAAATATCCGATCGTGCCGGCGCGAGTACCGAACTCACAATCGCGATCCTGTATTACGGCTGCAGTTTTATCGCAATGAACTACGCGGCCAATCGTTTGCAGTGGCTCACGCTTTGGCAGATCACGTTGGCATTTCTGCCGCTGGCCGGTGGCACAGGATTGATTGCCTACGGCTGGACGGACAATCTGGGGATGCCGGTGCTGAATGGCAACTTCATGGGCGGTGCAATGATCGCGTGGATGGCGTTGTATTCGGCACGCAAGTTGCGGACGGATGAACGCACGGACGAATCGCTGAAGTTCATCTCCATCGGATTACTCATGTGGGGACTGTTGTTCTGGTTCGGCGCAGGATCGGCGGAAATCTTCGATCGCGTTTCGGGTAGTAATCAACTGCATGCCTTGCTGCTGTTTGGCTCATTGAGCCTTGCCGCTATTGCTTACGCCGGCAAGCGCTTCCAATGGACAGCTTACAGTCGCGTTTCGTTGGCGCTGCTGCCGGCATTGTTTGTCGGTGCGCTCGCATATTTGCTCGAACACGATCATTTCTTCCGGGGATTGGGAATACCGGGATGGATAGTCGCCGTCGTTGCTCACGTCTTCATACTCTATGTTTACGAAGGCAGGAAGAGCCGGGCAGAGTCCATTTCGCATGGACTGGGCGCCGTATTCTTCGTTGGTTTGCTTGCGTTCGAAATGGGCTGGCAGATCGATCAACTGGTCAGCAACGACGTTTGGTCCGGCACCGCGGCGATGCTGGTTCTTGCCTCCGGCGCGTTCCTGATGCTTTTCGAAAGCGCGAGTGGTCGTCTGCGATGGCCGTTCTCGAAACAGGCAGACGCGTACTTCGCGGCGGGGCTCGTTATGGCAGCAGGCTATTTATTGCTGGTCGTTGGCGTTTGCTTTAACGACCCGGGCGATCCTGCTCCGCTGCCGTACATTCCCGTGCTGAACCCCCTGGATGTGCTTTCCATGGCCGCCGTCGGATTGCTTTGGTATGGCATTCGCTTGCAAAGGCTTAGCGGGCGATGGGGCTACCAGGAGGGGTCACGCGCACCACAGGCATTGCTCGCCGGGACGGCCTTCTTGTTATCGACCCTCGCCGTCGTGCGAATTGTGTATCACACGACAGACCTTGCCTGGCACGCAAGTGCGCTGATGAATTCTGTCAGCGTGCAGAGCACCCTTTCGATCTACTGGGCCATATTGGGACTCGGCGGAATGATACTGGGTACGCGACGCATGAATCGTAGCGTGTGGATGGCCGGCGCAGGGCTGATGATAGTGGTCGTAATGAAACTATTCGTTATTGATCTTGGCAACACGGGCACAGTCGCACGAATCATATCGTTCCTGGGTGTCGGCGTGATGCTGCTGGTCGTCGGCTACTTCTCACCGGTGCCGCCGAGACGGATCGACACTGACGGATGAGCCCTATCGATATTGAAGCGCTCGACAGACTAAGGATAGTTCTGGATCCGCTAGGACAGGCGGGCGTCGCTCTGGCGCTCATGCTGGTGATGTTCGGTGTCGCTTTAGGATTGCGCGTAAAGGATTTCAGGATTCTCATCGCCGAGCCCACACTCTACGTTGGCGGTATCGTGGCTCAGGTGGTGCTGCTGCCACTGGTAACGTTTGTGTTGGTGCAGTTGATTGCACCGCCGCCCTCCATCGCTCTTGGCATGATCGTCGTGGCTTGCTGTCCGGGTGGGTCAGTTTCCAACTTGCTGACCTATTTTTCGCGCGGCGACGTGGCTGTGTCCGTGGGACTTACAGCAACGTCAAGCATGCTCGCCGCGCTGCTGACACCGACTTCGACGTTGTTCTGGGCGCAAGCGTATGGACCGACGGCCCGGCTGCTGGAGTCGCTGGAAGTGAGTCCGTTATTATTCATAGGGCAGACCACGCTGTTGCTCGCAATACCGCTGGTGGCAGGCATGATCCTGGCGGCAAAAGTGCCAGATGTTGCAGAGCGTATTCGAAAAAGAACGACAGTCGCCGGGGCGATAGTCCTGGGTTCGACGATAGTCTACGGCATCATCTACTTTTATCCGGTGCTTAGGCCGGCCATTGGCTTGCTCGCGAGCGTAACGGTTGTGCACAATACGGCGGCGTTCGCTACAGGCGCTCTCGTCGGGTTTCTGTTATCGAAGCAATCGTCCGTTCGCAGGGCGCTGACTTTCGAAGTCGGTATTCAGAACGCCGGGCTGGCACTGATAATTCTGTTGTCACAACTGAAAGGTGTTGGCGGTGCGGCTGCAATTGCGGCGGTCTGGGGTGTTTGGCATTTGATGGCGGGCGGTTTGTTGGCCATTGCCTATAATTATTGGGATAGAAAGAGGGTCGCAGTTGTCGTCGAATGAAATAGATCTACTGGAGTATCGGCGTGCCCTTGGTTGCTTTGCCACGGGCGTTGCTGTTGTAACCGGACTTGATAAAAACGGTAAAAGGGCTGGAATTACCGTCAACAGTTTTAACTCGGTATCACTGAGTCCACCGCTTGTGCTTTGGAGTATTGCCGAGGATTCTCTGTGCTATGAAACTTTTGTTGCTGCGGAGCATTTTGCTGTCATCGTTCTGGCAACGCATCAGCGGGATATCTGCAATCGTTTCGCGGCCAGCGGCACGGACAAGTTCGATGGACTTGATTGCGACGAAGGCGTTGCCGGCATTCCGCTATTGCCGGAGTATTCGGCGGCGTTCCAGTGTCGGACAGAGCATGTATACGACGGCGGAGATCACAAAATTATTGTCGGTCGAGTGCTGAAATTCGAGGACCGTAAAACGGATCCGCTAATTTTCTATCGAGGTCATTTTCTCAAGTAGCAGAAACGACGTTCAATGGTGATCGTGCTTCACGCCGAAAACCACGACGTGAATCAGCGAACCGGAAACGAAGGCCTGAAGCATCGCCAACGTTCGTTCATCAGCCAGTTCAACGATACGATCGCCGACGAAATATCCCGCTGTCGTTGCCAGAATAATCAACGAGAAGGCCAGCGCTGCAATCACGCGGCCGAAGTTCGGCCGAATCGCCCACCAAATGGCCATACCGACCGGTAATCGGTGCAACACGATCGCATAAGCCAGACCTTTGCCGCTTCCGGGTAACAAGGCGATGCCGTCGACGACGGCATGGACCAGCAGGCCTGCAGCAGCGAGGCCAACGATAACAAGGTGCGCGGAATCCGTAGCTTTTCGAAACAACCGCTCCAGAAGTATGGGAAACGCGAGCCCGGCCAGAATGACAGCGATGGCCACTTTTCCACCGTGCTCGATAGCCTCGGGAATGATGTGCACGGCGATAATCACGGCGATAGTGAGCACAATGGCTGCGTGCAGTACGTGTTTTGCGATCCGATTCCTGCGGCCCACCGCATAAATTGCCGGGCCGAGCAAAAGCGCAGCGATGCTCAGGATTAGGTTCATGGTTTCGAGGCGATAGTCAGTATGGTTAGAATGGTCGCATGATTGTGCCCCGCATCGTTCCCTGCTGTCTGCTATTTTTTGCCTTCGCGACGTTTCTGCCGCAGGCCAGCGAGGCGCATGGTGGTGTCGTCGAGGAAGATGATCTGTGTGTAATTAAAGTCAGCTACCTGCGAGCTCACTTCAAGGTGTATCAACCGCGCATGTCCGGGCATAAGCAATACTGTGAGGATCTTCCTGTTGCGACCGAAAGCGTATTCGTCATGGAGTATCTGCACGACTCATTGTCTGCCATGCCAATCGACTTTCGAATTATCCGTGACGTAACGGGCAAGGGTCGATTTGCGCGGATTGAGGACGTCGACCAGATTCCGGACCTGGATAGCGCGACGGTCTACTATCAGCCTCCCGCTGTTGAGCCCGCCGTTTATTCCGTCAACTACAGTTTCAAAGACGAGGGCGACTTCATTGGTATTGTGTCTGCGGCTCATCCGGAAACCGGCAAAGTCTATGCGGCCGTGTTTCCGTTTGAAGTTGGTTTTACCGGATGGGGTTACTGGCCATTCTTCATAGGATTGCTCGTGTTGATTCAAGCGCAGTATTTATTAATGAGTGGCAAACTAAAGCGCTGGTTCGGTAAAACGCCGGCAACGGTCGTAGGTCTCATTCTGTGTCTCTCATTGTATGCGCCGGCGGCTGTCGCGGACGATCTCGTGGTCAGCTACACGACACTCGACGGCGAGTCGGAGATCAATCGCATGCATAGCTGGATACTGCATATCGAAACGGAGTCCGGGATTGAGGTTGAAGGTGCGACAGTCGAGGTGAGCGGTGGAATGCCCGAGCACGATCATGGTCTACCAACGAAACCGAGGGTGACGCAAGATCTTGGGGGTGGCGATTACCGGCTCGATGGCGTGCGCTTCCACATGAAGGGCTACTGGGAAATCGTTGTAAGCGTGACGACGGACAACGGCGTGTCGACAGTGACGATTCCGTTGCAACTGTGAAGTCAGGTTCACAAAATACTGTCCTCGCACTCGTCGTTGCGGCTAGTCTGATCGGGGCATGCCAATGGTGGCCATCATCGCCGCCCGAATGGACCGATGAGGAGGTGGTTGCGCTCCGGTCATTGTGGCTAGCATCCTTGCCAGAGTTGCCGCCCGACCTCAGCAACGCTGTTGCTGATCATCCCGCCGCGGTCGAGTTCGGTCGCGAGCTGTTCTTCGACATCCGATTGAGTGCGAATGGCGCAGTATCCTGTGCGACGTGTCATCAGGCAGAGCGAGGGTTTGCCGACGGATTACAGAAAGCACAGGCGATAGGGACGACCGATAGGCGTACGCTGAGCATTGCGGGCAGCGCTTACAGCCCCTGGCAATTCTGGGACGGTCGTCGTGACAGCCAGTGGGCGCAGGCGCTGGTACCGTTAGAAGACGCGAATGAACATGGCATGACCCGAGCAGGGGTTGTGACAGTAATCGCAGAGGACAACGAGTATCGAGCGCGATACAAAATCCTTTTCGGTGCCCTGCCGGATCGTACCAGCACCGATGCTGTTGCGCTGAACACGGCGTTTGCGAATATCGGAAAAGCAATCGCGGCGTTTGAAAGAACGATCATGCCGACGACATCGCGTTTCGACGAGTACGTAGCGTCAGTCATTGCTGGCGATACAGATCAGCAAAGGCAGCTTTTCAGTGATGAAGAAATAAGGGGACTGCGTCTCTTCATAGGCAGAGCGAACTGCACGCAATGTCACAACGGCCCACTCCTGACTAACTTCGAGTTTCACAACACGGGAGTCATCAGTTTTCCGGGGGATATCCCGGACAAGGCGCGTGTCGCAGGCGTTGCCGAAGTCCTCGGTAGTGAGTTTAATTGCCGAAGTCGGTACAGCGATGATCCGTTGCATCGTTGTGGTGAGCTCGAGTTTGCCCGCACAGGTTCTGGCTTGATTGGAGCGTTCAAAACACCGTCCCTCAGGAACCTGGCTGCACCGTTCATGCACAAAGGGCAGTTGGCGACGCTTGCGGAGGTGCTGCAACACTATAACGACGCCGCCGAGGCTATGATCGGCCACAATGAGGCGAAACCCCTGGGCCTCGGACAGCGTGAGTTGCAGCAGATTGAGGCCTTCCTCGGCACGCTTTCTGCGCCGGTAGCGGGGCATCCTGTTACAATCCAAGACAAATAACCAAGAACAATTTTGTTCCAGGGGGCAAAGATGGGCGTATTCAGATCCGCCTGTGGAATCGCGTTACTCGCGGCGGCGTTCGTACCTGCTGCTGACGCGCAGGATGCCGATTCGGACAACAATCAGCAAGTAGAAGAAATCGTTGTTACCGGCTCGCGCCTGGTGCGTCGCGATTTCAATGCGCCGAGTCCGATTTCAACGCTCGACAGAGAAGTTCTGGCGGCGTCCGGGCATGCAACGCTGGAAGAGTCGATGAATCAGATGCCGCAGATTCAGCCGGACTTTGGTCGAACATCGAATAACCCGGGCGACGGCACTGCGCGAATCAACCTTCGTGATCTTGGCGCAGGGCGGTCTCTCGTGATGCTGAACGGACGACGGCTTGCCCCTTCGGGTGTTGGCGGCGCTGTAGACGTCAATAATATTCCGAAAGCACTGATCGATCGCGTCGAGATCATCACGGGTGGCGCAACGACCGTCTATGGATCAGATGCCATTGCAGGGGTTGCCAATTTTATCACTCGGGACGATTTCGACGGCTTTGCTATCGATACGAGCTATTACGTGACGGAGGCGGGGGACTCCGATACCTACGATATCAACGTCGCGTACGGCCTCAACTTCGACAAAGGCAATCTGACCTTGTACGGAGGGTATTACGACCGGGAATACACTTTCGCGAGTGAGCGCGAATTCACTGCCGTGACAATGACCGATAACTGGGACGGGACGGTCTCAGAGTCAGGTAGCAGCCATATCCCTGCGGGCCGGGTTCTGGCACCGCGCATGGATTTGGGTAATGGTCCCGTCAATGTCATGTTTGACAGTAACGGCGATCCGGTCGCCTATAACCCGGCGACGGACTATTACAACTACGCACCTATAAATTACCTGCAGGTCCCGCTGCGTCGAGTCTCAGGCGGTGCAATGTTTCGTTACGACCTCAGCTCCAGCATAGAGCTCTATTCCGAGCTGCAGTTAGCGCAAAACGAAGCGACAAGCGCGCTCGCGCCGCCGCCGGCGATCGGCTTTTTCGAAATCAACGCTGACAATCCGGTCCTGACTCCTGCAACGCGACAGGCGTTCATTGACAATCTGCCACCGACAGGGCCGGGGATGTTGGGATTGCCTTTCAGTCGCCGAATGCTGGACCTGGGGCCACGGATCATTATTGCCGATCGCGACTACTCGCGCTTCGTCGCAGGACTTCGTGGTGAAATCAACGACACCTGGGACTTTGATGTATGGGCGACGTATACCAAAGGCGAGGAAACGGAGTACTTTCTGAACGACGCATCGTCGTCCCGTATGCAACAGGGTCTGCTCGTCGATCCGCTGACCAACCAGTGTTTTGATCCTAGCGGTGGTTGCGTACCGCTCAACCTGTTTGGCGAGGGTAATCTCTCGCAGGAAGGCCTGGACTTCCTGCGGTTTGACCCGTTCGAAAACGTAACGTCGCGAACCCAGAAGTTGGTGAGCGCTTTTGTCCGGGGCGCGCCGCTGGATTCATGGGCGGGTCCCATCAATGTTGCAGTCGGTCTCGAATGGCGCAGCGACGATGGTGATTTTAAGGCGGACGAGGCTCTTTTCAGTGACGACACGCTGGGCTTTAGACCTCGCGCCAGTGTGCAGGGCTCGGAAAGCGTAAAGGAAATCTATGCCGAAGCGACGATCCCGTTGATGGAAGGTCATGGATTCGCCGAATATCTGGGTCTTGAGATCGGAGGTCGGTACTCGGATTACGATCACGCGGGTGGTGTAGAAACCTGGAAATTCGGTGGCGAGTGGGTATTGCCCATACCGCTTCGATTCCGCGCCATGTTCCAGCGCTCCGTTCGAGCACCCAATCTCGAGGAAGCCTTTACGGAGCAAGGCGTAGAGCAAGGATCCTTCGTTGGCAGCATCAATAGCTCGAACGACCCGTGTTCTGCATCGAATAATCCTGTTGCCTCAGGTATCGGTGATGCCTGTGTCTCGACGGGCATACCGCAAAGTCAACTCGGAATCTGGGAAGCCAATTTGGGCGTGCCGACAAATTACATCTTCGGCGGAAATCCGAATCTGATTCCCGAATCGGCTGAGACTTTTACGGCTGGAATGGTATTCGATTTTGACTGGCTGCAGGGCGTACAGGTCTCGCTGGACTATTTTGACCTCAAGGTCGAAGACACGATCGGTGAATTGGATGCGGCTCTGGCCTGTTATGACGTAGCGAATACTGGCAACGCATTCTGCGAGAACATCACCCGGGATGCCGCGACCTATGACGTGATTGAAGTGTTCGAGCCGAATATCAACCGCGGCCTGCTGGAGGTTGAGGGCATTGATACTCAAATTAGCCTGGAGACCGATTTGCCCTCCGGTATGGCGATACTCGACGGTTCTGCTTCACTGTCTGTCGATCTGGTCTGGACGCACATGATCAGGAACATCTACCAGGGAACCGTTTTTGGTACGGTGATCGACTGTGCCGGCTCTTTCGGCTATCCGTGCCAGGAGAATCGCTGGAGCACTTCATACCCAACGGATCGGGTCATGCTCGGTATGACGTATTACACGGGTGACCTCAATCTTCGGCTGTCCGCGCGCTGGGTGGATGAGGTTGAAAACGGTTTGATTGAAAACGGATTCGTGTATGGCCTGAACGATCTGGATCTTGGCAATCCCATCGCGAAGTCGAAAACTTACCTCGATCTTGGCGTCGGCTATCGTTTCACTGACAACATCAGCGGCCGCCTGACGATCACCAACCTGACGGACACTACGCCACCACTAATGGCCGACGCATTTTCGAATAACACGGATTCGACGATGTACGACGTATTGGGGCGCAGCTATTCGCTGAGTCTGGCGCTGGAGTTCTAAACGGCATTAGTTTGACAGCATGTAGAACTGCCAGAGGTCTTCCTGGCTCATCCGCATGAAAGGCCGGATGGCGAGTATTCCCGTTGTGCCGATGCTCGACTCGAGGTATTTCAATTCCTCGAGTTTGGCTCTGGTTTCTTCGCCCGTCTTATCCATGAACCCCGATTCGCGCATCATCATGAGACCCTTGGCTCTGATGGATAGCTCTGTATGTAAACGGAGATAGCACAGCAAATCGACCACGACAGGTCCTTCGAACTTCTCTTTCAGTGAGTTCAGGTAAAGACCGATTTTCGAGGACGAGAACTCGCCGGAATTGATTAGCTCAAGCAACTCCGTGTCCGCGTCGAAGCCCATGCCCAGCCATTCCGATACGGATTTCTCGCTGCGCTGAAAAACGATGTTCAGCACGATTGGGAACGAAACGAGGATCAACAGAGTATTGACGATCGGCGTAAAGAAAAAATGGTTGAAAACGGAATGTACAGCTACTGCACCGATAAACCCCGGAACATAAATAGCGTAACCTCGAGTTGGATTCTGTCCCGCCAAAGCCTCCGAGACGACTGCGTAAATCGCGGTTGCGCCACCGTGCATGATCGCGGTGCCGAATCCCCGTACTATCCAGGTGCCCATTTGCGTGTCGGGCATGGCCTGGAGGTAAAAAAGGTTTTCGAATATTGCAAAGCCAGCACCCACCGCAAATCCGAAAATCGCAGCGTCGACCAGAAAGCCGATACGATTGTGTCGGACCAGGACGAAGATTATGGATGCCTTCAGGAATTCTTCGACAATTGGCGATACGTATCGAGAGTAAGCGGCGAAATCAAGGCTCAACCATTCGAGACCCAAGGAGTTGATTGGGTAGCTCAATACGCCAGAACCACAGCCAAGGACAATCGTTCCTAACACCCAACGCAAGGGTATGAGTTTGTAGCTGTCGAGATAGATGAGTGCTGTCAGGAAGCAGCACACCGGAAGCAGCCCGAACAGGGCATGCAATACAAAATCTGCAATCATCCTAGAGGATTTTCAGAGACGCCATGAACTCATCATCGTCCAAAATGGAAGAGTTGCCAAATCCTTTCGCGTATCCCAGGGACAGCGTCATATTCAAGCGCGATAAGACCGTGAATTGAAAATCAATCTGCAGGCCGGCGCTGCTGACTTCATCACGAATCAGGCTGTCATCGAGATTAGTCGTCAGGTGGCTGACAAACAGTGCGGGACGTGCCCATGACAAGTAGAACGATGGAGTGCCCGCTCTCTCGAAGCGCACAGGTGGCAGGTTTACTTCGAGCAAAGCGCGATGAAAATTGCGGCCAGGAATTGCATCAATCTCAAATCCGGGCATGGAATGCGCTTCGCGGTAACGTTTCACCTCACCTCGATCCACATAGTTATTGCCAAAACCGCCGAAGAAGAAGTTGGCAAATTCATCGTCCTGATCTCCAATAGCAAGACCGGCCGAGTTCCTCAGCCATATCGAAGAATGCTTCCACAGAAATGGAAAACCAAAATCGAAACTGCCAAAGAACTTCGGAATAGTATCGCCGTTCACGTGATCTGCGGCAGCGATTGTTTTCCAGGTGAAACCTTTCTCATCGTCGACTTTGCCCAACGAAGATTTGATATTCGAATAGTCGAGGCCAACCGCGAAACTCGCCAGATCCTTGAACGTAACATCAATATTCTGATACCGAGGCAAGCGGTCGAGGTCAGAAAAAAGGTCCAGCTGCGCGTGGAAGTTCAACTTCTGCGGCTCGTCGTAGATTAAGGTCTTGTCATACCCGACATAGATCCAATTGCCTTTCAGTCCTTCCTTCGTCGGTCCGAAAAGATCATAGAAGTCGGCATAGTTATATCGCGCACCCGCTTTCCAGGTTCCGGCTAGTGGAGAATTGCTAACTACGATGCTCTGGTAGTCGAGACTGACGTGAATTCGTTCATCGGAAGGCAGCGTACCATCAAGGCTGTAGGTCGCTGACATTTTGAGCTTGTTCAGCATGATAGGATCAGAAAAGTTCCAGTTCATACCCAACGCAAACGTGTCCTTGTAACCCTCCATCACTGGATACATCGATTCGAACTGAATACTTTTTCTGGGCGAGTACATGGTCTCCTCTGTGATGACTTCGTCGAGATTCACGCTGGAGGGTGGGCTTACTTGCCAGTCTTGGAGTTGCGGGTGTTTCTGCACCACCCGGTGACCCAGGAATGTGGTGCTACCAACGTCGTCAAGAGGCACCGGATCGATGATGGCGGGTACGAATCCTTGCCCCGTGTAGTGATAAACGATCAGTGAGCCGTCTTCACGAGGTAATGGGCGAAAGAACCCTGTTTCGGCATTGCTGACGGCTTCAAGTTCACCGCTTGCGAGTTCATAGCGGAAGATGTTTGACACACCGGTGTAGAAAGAGCTGCCGAACAAATACTTGCCGTCCGGCGAGAATACAAAGCCTTCTGGAATGGACAGACCAAAGTCAAAAGTCATGACGGTTTCGACAGTCCCATCCAGCAGCGCCGCTGTTTCCAGAACCCGCACCGATTGGTCGCCGTTGATCTCGCCAAACGATGTTGAGAGGTATTTCCCGTCCGGAGATATGTCCAGATCGTAATACGCTTCGCCGTACGGCAGGGACTGTATCTGGTTCCACTCTTTGTAAGGGTGCGGAATTCTAACCAGTGTCGCGATGCCGTTGAGGTGTCTCACGCCCCATATCGACTTGTCGACAGGGTTGAAGGCGAGGTTACCAATACGCGCATCCTTGAAGAGAACCGACGATTTTCCGGTGTTTAAGTCGAAAGCAACCAAATCCCGGAAGCTGGTATTGTCGGTCGTGTAGAAGAGTGTCCTGGATTCCGCGTCAAATGTAAGGGACGTAACGCTATACAGCATTGGTCCTTTGATATCTTCCAGCCTTTCAATGGAGCCGTCGTCGAGTGACAGCGAGGCGAGGTGAGCGACAACGCCCGGGTAACGAACCGCCCCGTACAGCTTATTGGTATCGGCATCCAGAAAGGACCGTGAAACGGAACCCATCGCCCTGTCAGTCAGATTCTGATACCTGGTTGCTGGAAATTGCCGGACGGATTCGAGATTGGATGTCTGAAATTCGTGCTCGAAGTCGATCCAATTCTGCCAGGCCTGATCCAGCGTTAGACCGTACACCGTCTGAAACTGATCAGAGTAGCTTCGTTCGCTGCCGTCCAGACGTTTGTTCCATTCGATGAGGTGCTCAGGTGTGTATTCATAGGCGAGGTAGTTCATAAAGCGGGTGCCGTACAGATAGGCGTTTGCACCCACCTGAAAGTCCACTTGTGTGCCCTGAGCGACCAGTCCCAGTCGATCATAAAAGTGGGCGTCGTCTCGAACCATCGAGCGAAATACCATCTCGTTGTACGGTCCCTGAGCGCGTCCCAATCCGCCAGCCATCCAGGTCTCCATAAAAACAGCGAGACCCTCCATGTACCATCGTGGGCTGTGCCTTCGCGGGTTCGTCAGGTAGCCGTACAGTATTGTTTCGGGGTGTTCAGAGATTGCATCGACCTTGCCACCAAACAAACGCCGATAAAACTGATCCTTCTCCGCAGCTTGATCCATTGACACGACGTGAACCAGTTCGTGGTTCATCAGCGAGTACATGCGTTCGGCCGTATCGCTGGTCTCAAAGGTAAATGGAGACGGGGCGATGTCGACAAGCAGGGTGTTTCTGGGAACGGTAATTGCCCCCGCGTTGCCGTAGTCGGCAAAGTCCGTAAGCAATACGGTAACTTTCTCACTCGGAGAATAGTCAAAGACTTTGCGCTGGTGCGCGATGGAGTTTTCGAAACTCCTCACGACATACGGCGTCAGAAATGTCTCGCTGGGGTCGAAGTAAAGCAGCCTTAGATTGGCTGTCTCGATCGAGCTCAGCTCTGCAGCGTGCAGGGTAGGAAGAATGCCGAGAAAAACGACAATGCGTATAAGGATTCTCTTACCACTAAGAAACATGGTGCCCCCGTTTATTATTGCTCTGAGTCGTTTTCTTGGGCGACTTCCTGTTTGATGCGAGAAAGCGCTCGCCGACTAATCGGCGAGCGCTATTTGTTGCCGGTTCACGCTATAGGCGCTCGGGCCTAATTCGCGTTTCTATTCATTGCCTCGCGCTGCAGCGAATTTCTGAAGGCATCGCTGGCCAGTGCGCCGCGGAAGGCATCACTTGCCAAAGCACCCCGGAAGGCATCACTTGCCAGTGCGCTGCGGAAAGCTTCACTTGCCAGTGCACCCCGGAAAGCTTCACTCGCAAGAGCACCGCGGAAGGCTTCGCTCTTTAGTGCGCTACGGAAAGCATCGCTTGCCATCGCGTCGCGGAAGGCATCGCTGGCCATCGCTTCCCGGAAGGCATCGCTTTTCAGTGCATTACGAAAAGAATCACTTGCCATTGCACCGCGAAAGGCATCGCTAGCCATTGCGCCGCGGAAAGCGTCACTCGCCATTGCGCCGCGGAAGGCGTCGCTCGACAGAGCGGCTCTGAAAGCATCGCTCTGCAGTGCACTTCTCATGGCATCGCTGGCCAGTGCATCACGGTAAGCATCGCTCGCCATCGCACCGCGGAAAGCTTCACTATTCAGCGCCCCACGGAAAGCATCACTGTTGGCCAATGAGTTCCTGAAAGCTTCGCTGTTGATGGCATTCCGGAACGCCTCGCTATTCAATGAGGCACGGAATGCGTCGCTGTCGAGAGCGCTTCGGAAGGCGTCGCTGCTCAATGCCCCACGGAATGCGTCACTATTTACCGCATCTCGAAACGCGTCACTTGACATCGAGTTACGGAAGGCGTCGCTGCTTAGGGCACCGCGAAATGCGTCACTGTCCAGGGCGCTTCGCATGGCATCGCTGTTCAGTGCGCCGCGCATGGCATCGCTATCGAGCGCGCTTCTTAAGGCGTCGCTATCCAGCGCCGCACGGAATGCATCGCTGTCCAATGCGCTTCTGAAATCATCGCTAGCCATAGCGGCTCTGAATGCGTCACTCGACAAAGCGGACCGGAATGCCTCGCTATTGAGCGCGGACCGGAACGCTGCATCGTTGGTCAGAGCTGTGAAGGTATCCGTTTGCATGAACTCCTGGATCGCCTGGTCGCCGAGTTCAACGTTAGCGGCGTCAGGCTGCGCGGCGCGATAGCGTTCCGCCGGAGCGACAGTGCCAGCGGCATTACTGCCGTCTGTCGGATTATTCATCCCAAAATAGGCAACTGAAACCAGCGCGACAACGCCAATTATCACTACCGGGATCGACTTGTTACTTGTAGCCATTTTCCTATCCCCTTATCGCCCTCAGGAGGGCTGTTGCTGTTCGTCTTATCTGGAAGTACCGCCCAGACAGAATAAAGTTGGTAGTGCCCGCAAAATTGGCCGCCGGCCCTTTGCGACCCTACTTTTCGGGGTTGTAGCTGAGGCTGGTCTCGTGCACTACTTCCCCATCCGCCGAAAAGCGAAGCTTCACCGTGATCTCACGATTTTCGCCGCCGTTGTGCAAATAGACCGCGTAGCGCCGCTTTCCTTCCATGCCCAGCAACACGCTGCCCGACTTCGCCGAAATCGTAGTGCCGCTGCTCTCAAGCTGTCCAAACCCGTTAAACCAGATCGTCCGGTCAGGGTAGCTGGCGTCAATCTCGACCGGGCCATTGGTGACCAGGTCAAAATCCAGAATCAGCATCGATCCCGCGCTGCGCAGAGACACCTGGCCAACCACTATGGCGTTGTCAACCGCGACTGAGGACAGAAGGTTTCCATTGACCGGGTCGGCAATCGTTCCGACGAGTCCGGTAACATCATCAAGCGCTCGATTCGTGTGTTGATCTGAGCTTACTGCGCTCAGCGTCAATATGACGCCCGCGGCAAACGTGGCCGAGTACTTGAAGGCAGGCATCGCTACCAGCCACTCGATGAAATTTGGTGAGCTCTTGCTGGCAGGGTTCGGTCTTACGGAATTCATGATGACGTGTCTCAAGTGAGGTGGTGGAGACTCGGCTTCGATCGCCTCAATCGACCCACAGAGGGCCGCAAGCTCGGCGTGCAGCGCACGTGCCTCCTCGTTATCCCGCAGCAAAGCCGCAAGCTTCTCCTTGTCTTTGTGATCGATCTCGCCATCGACATCGGCGTTTATCAGATCCAGGGATTCTTGGTTGATAGCCATTAGTAGTCGCCGGTACTGGTCAGGGCGTCCTTCAGCAATTGTCTTGCGGAATACAGGCGCGATCTAACTGTTTTCTCTGGGATTTCAAGCACATCGCTGATTTCCATGTAACTGCACCCCAAAAAATGTTTCAAAATAATGACGGTTCTGTAATCCGTCGTCATAGTCATCAGCGCTGCCTGCACATCGGTGGCAATTTTCGCGCTAGCGACCTCCTGTTCCGGACCAGCGCTGTCGTCAGCGGGTTCATGCTGCAACGGCTCAAGCCTGTTTCGTTTTCCGAGCCAATTGATCGACTCATTTAACGCAATTCTGTAAACCCAGCTGAAGAAACGACACGATGGATCGAAGCTTGCAAAGTTCTCGTACACCTTGAGAAACACCGTCTGAGTGACATCACTTGCGTCTTCCCTGTTGTTTAGCATCCGGTAAGCGGCGTTAAACACGGGTTTCTCGTACTGGATCAACAAGGTCTCAAAGGCCTGCCGATCACCTTTGATACATCGTTCTATAAGTTTCTTATCGTCGGGCTTACTCATACATACAAGTGACCGATATAAAAGTTGGTAGAGCGATTCGACTTATTGTTGTTTTGCTTCTATGTCGAAGATCGCGTGAAAGCCGGAATAGCGGAAGACGTCATGCATGTGCTTGTTGACGTTGACAATCTTGAGTGCGGCGCCGCTTTCGGCCAGTCTTTTTTGCGTTTTTAGCAGTATACCGAGACCGGCACTCGAGATGTATTCCAGATTGCCGAAATCCAGTGTGCAGGACACGGCGATCTCGTCCATAAATGCCTGCCCCTTTTCGCACTGCGCCGCGTCGAGGCGCCCAGTGCAGACGACAGATCCATCATCGCCGTATTGAATTTCGAACATTCTAAACCCCTGATTCTTTTGTAAATATTACTCTACTTCGGCCATCTCCGTACTCGTATTCAAGCGAATCCGCAAGGTTCTGTATGAGATAAACGCCAAGTCCGCCGGGGGTACGTTCAGCCAGCGGGGCCTCGATATCGACGTTTCTGGGCGCGGTCACATCAAACTCAGGTACGCCGTATTCCGTCAGCGTTACCTTTACCCTGCCGTTCGCGACCGCAACATCGACGTCGATATCGCTGCTTACATTTGGGTTGTACTTGACCATATTGACGAACAGTTCTTCCAGCGCCAGGTGCACCGAGTAACAGGCCGCGCCGCCCACTGCATTCTCCGAGAGTATCTCTTCCGCGTATTCGTAGATCGCGGCCAGCGAGTCGTTACTTCTTGCGAATGCTTTTTCCATCGAGATGCCCGTCGCTAATCGTTGAGTCTCTTCGCCACGACAATCGTAATGTCGTCGGCCTGTATGGCCCGTCCACCGTGACGCCGCACAGCAAGCAACATTTCATCAACCAATTGTTGTGCGTCATTATTTCGATTTTTGCTCACTATATCCGCGACGCGCTGTTGCCCGAACTGTTCGCCGGACTCACTTTCATACTCGTAAATTCCATCAGAAATCAGCCCCAGAACGTCACCCGGTTGCATGTTCGCAGTTAGCGGAGGCGCCAGATTTTTCTGTGGCATATAGCCGAGTGGAAATGTTGTCGCCGGGTGCCAGTCGAACTCGCCGCTGGCAGCGTGAAAATGCATGATGGGACCCTGACCGCCCGAATGGAAGTTCACGGTGTTCGTGCTACCGTCCAGCACGCCGAAAAAGCCCGTAACGAAGCGGTCATCGGGCAAGTCATCGCACAACTGGTCGTTAATGTGGGCAAAGGCCTGATCGAGGCTCGCTCCCAGCCTGAGTGCAACACGCAGCATGGCCCGTACCTGAGTCGCGGACAGCGCGGGACCGATGCCATGACCTGTGGCATCGCCCATAAGGAGAAACAATCGATCGTCTCCCATAGGGACAAAATCGTACAGGTCGCCACCGGTTTGATCAGTTGGCTCAAAAGCGCCACCGAATTCGTAGCCGGCGATCACGGGCATCCCTTTCGGTAATGTTCCGATCTGTACGTCGCGTGCGACTGAAATTTCACGGTCGAGGCGTTCGGAGGCGATGATGGCTTCGGTCAGCTTGGCACGATGAATGACAACGGCGGCCTGCGCAGCCAGCGCTTGTCCGACATACTCGTCCTCTTCGTCGAAGACACCATCATTCTTGTTAAGTATCTGCAGCACACCGATCAGAGAATCTTCGTAACCGATCAATGGGATTGTGAGCATGCAACGTGAACGGTAACCCGTTTGCTTGTCGATTGCTCGATTGAAGCGGTCATCCGCATAACAGTCCGGGACATTGATCAGTTGTCGGGTCTGTGCCGACTCGCCAACAATGCCTTTGTTTGCCGGAATTCGAATGTGCTTCAGGTCCGTGCCGACTCGCACCACGAGTTCGTCGCTGGCGTCGTCGTACAGAAACACCGTACCTCGGTCAGCATTGAGGACTTCGCGGGACGCGTTGACGACTTCAGTCAACATCGTATCCAGGTCAAACGGCGCGGCGAGCTTCCGTGTGACTTCGAGTACCTGTCGAAGATCCGCACTTCTGCCGTTGACGGCGCTCATCGAACGGACGATACCTCGGTCATCGGTAATCTCAGGTATTTGATTTCGATTTCGGAAATACGCGCGACCATACGTTCGGCCTGCTCGGGAAGTTTGAAGTTTGAGTGTTCAAGAGCCCGCTCGGTAATAAGTACCTCGGCACGAATGGCCAGATCTTCGCCAAGCTTCGAGGCGGTATTGACGGCATCCCCAAAATAGTCGCCATCCCCGATTAATAGCAGACGCCCATAATCGATGCCTACGGAAATATAGATTTGTTCAGAATGATCATGGGCATCATTGGATGCGAAGACGGCAGCATTGACCTCAAAACTCGCGCGAATCGCATCGTCGGTATTCTCGAAGTAAGCGTAGCAATTGTCCGCATCGAATTTTAACAGTATGCCGTGATTGGCCTTGATGACCGGCTCGATGATCTGTCTGGCGCGGTGAATAAGCTTTAGAAAATGGCACACTCCGAATCTTCGCGAGGTGCTTGAAAAGCTCGCCATATCGGAAATGAAGACCGCCCCTTCAGTGCCAAACTTCTCCCAAATCTTGACGCGAATAGCTTCGATCTTGTCGGTATCGCGCTCGGACTCCATCGCCGCCAGAAGAGCGTCAAATTCAACGTGCTTTGCCAGTAGCGCCTTTTGCGAAGACCCCGTCATATTTTCCCCAGGCTTTATTATTATTAGTTGCTGCAGTTTTGCCCGAGTATATCCCGGATTCACCGCCATCGGGACTGGGCACGGTTGCTATTCCGGCGGGCGCGCTGCTTCGCTGGCGATAGTAATGACGTCATCGCTGAAAAAACCATTGAAGTTCGTACGACCGCTAAGGCTGTACGCGCCTACACAACCGAACTCAATGTGGTCTCCGACCTCAATATCGGCCGGTAGCTCGACTCTCCCCGGAAGTTCGTCGGTGGAGTCGCAGGTTGGGCCCAGGAGTCGAAACGCTTTCGTCTCACCCTCCAGTATCCGGCCGTTTCGAAACACCCGGCAGGGAAAACGCACATGTCCCTTGAATCGCAAGTCCCAGAATATTCCGTACATACCATCATTAAGATAAACGCGGTCTGCTTTGCGAAGTAATACACGTGTTACGGCGGACAAGCCCGGAGCGCTGAGGGCGCGTCCCGGTTCTGCGAGTAACTCGCCGTTTTCAACCAGTGGCAGTGAGGCGCCTGCTTTTCGTGTGCGGGTGAAATATTCCTCCAGAGCCGGGACCTTGTAGTCGGGATAGGAGCGCGGGAAGCCACCACCGATATCCAGCAATCGAACCTTGAACGAAAGCTTCGATAAGGCTTCGCGAGCAACACTTATTGCGTAGACATAGGCTTCAGGGTCCGTGACACCGGTACCGACATTAAAGGCCATTGCGGGTTCGGCGCCGGTCTCGGCAATAGCAGTCAACAACGCCGGGATATTCTCCGGCTTTGCTCCGAACTTTGCGGAGAGGTTCGCTTGCGCTGAAGCATGCGATACCGCCATGCGCGCAAAAATGATCGATATTGCCGGATCGATTTCCCGGACTAACGGGGCAAGTCCACTGTGATGGTCAATGACAAAGTGCCGAACACCATGCTCCAACTGCGCGCGTCGGGCATCCCCTTCGTATCGGACCGGGTTCATATAGTAAATAGTCGATTCAGGACATTGCTTGCTAACAAGTTCGACTTCCGGCAGCGACGCACAATCGAAATGGCGGACGCCGGCGTCGTAAATTTCCTTCAATACAGCGGGGTGATTGTTCGCCTTAACTGCATACAGCACGCGCCCGGGAAAGCCATCTAGAAAGTGCTGGGTCGATTCGCGATAAACATGCGGGTAAACGCAATAGACCGGTAAGGATGGATTCCTTGCCTGCAAAAGATCCTGCACATTTTCATAAGCTTCCGTCATCGTTGAATTCCCTGTTGCCGTGATTTATTTAAGCTGTGATATCGTAGCAAGTCCTATCAAATAAGTTTCATATTGTGGAATACGAAAGATGAGTGCCGTCATGAAAAACGACGGGCGATCAATAGCAGAACTGATCGCCAGCCAAAAGCCTGGTCATTCCCTGGACCAGCGATTCTATACCGACCCCGATATCTACGATCTTGAGATTGAAAAGATTGTTAACCGAAACTGGATATTGGCGGGCCATGTCTCGCAATTGCCAGAACCCGGTGATTTCAAGGTCCTGAACGTCGGGCAAGAGTCGGCAATCATCGTTCGCGGTAAAGATGGAAACTTAAAAGCATTTGCAAATGTTTGTCGCCATCGCGGTTCGCTGGTTTGTCTGGAACAGCACGGTCACGTTGATAAGTTTCAATGTCCGTACCATGGTTGGATGTACGATATCGATGGCAAGTTGTTAGCTGCACGCAACATGGAAGAAGACTTCGACAGATCTTCGCATGGACTGAAATCGGTATCAGTTGGCGAGGTCCATGGACTTATTCTTGTGTGCTTCGACGACAATCCCCCCTCGATCGACGGCGCGATTCGCGACCTCACGGAACCGATGGGTATGTACGACTTTGAGAATCTGAAAGTTGCTGCACAGAAAAGTTACGACATCCCGGCCAATTGGAAGCTGGCGATAGAAAACTATCAGGAGTGTTATCACTGTGCGACAGCGCATCCCGAATACGCGCTGATGCATACGATGATGCTGGACCGCGAGAAGCGAGAACGTGCCTCAGTACACATGCACGAGAGAATGGCGGCATGCGGCATCAAGGACATCGATATCGACCACGTTGATACTGAGGCGAGGCCAGGTGAGATTGGGTTTGGATATGCGCGTACGGCGATGTTTAGCAAATACGAAACCGGCAGCCCGGACGGCAAGCCTGTCGCCCCCTTGCTGGGGAGCATCAAAGGCTATGATGGTGGTCATGCGGATCTTTCATTCGGCCCGTTTTCCTATGTATTGGCTTACAACGATCACGTTGTCCTGTATGTGTTCACTCCTATTGATCACAACAACTCAAACTGCGAAGTCTATTGGCTGGTTCGCGGTGACGCGGTTGAAGGCAAAGACTACAACGTAGACGATCTGACCTGGCTATGGGATGTAACGACCAAGGCCGACAAGAAAATCATCGTCAATAATTCCAAAGGCGTGCAGTCCAAGTACTATGAGCCGGGTCCATTCTCCGGCATGGAGAGGCTGGAGCGTCGCTACATTGAGTGGATCTTGCAGGAACTGCAGCGACCGTAATTCGCGGCCTTAGCGACTCGTCGATCGACGAGTCACCAGCCATGCGAGCGCAACACCGACACTGACAACGGCAATGATTATCGACGCGAGCGCGTTGATATCAGGCGATACGCCGAGTTTCACTTTCGAAAAAATGTACATCGGCAAAGTTGTACTTCCGGGGCCGGAAACAAAGCTTGCGATGACGAGATCGTCCAGCGACAGCGTAAACGATAGCAACCACCCGGCAATCATTGCCGGTGCGATGAGTGGCAGCGTGATGTCGAAAACGACGCGCAATGGTCGCCCACCCAGATCCATCGCTGCTTCTTCAAGTGACTCATCCATCGCGACGAGTCGCGACTGGACGATGATCGCGACATACGCGAGTGAAAAGGTCGTATGCGCTATCGTAATCGTTGAAAAGCCACGCTGCCCTGGCCAACCAATCAATTGCTGCAAGGAAACGAACAGCAGCAATAGCGATAATCCCGTAATGACTTCTGGCATGACCATCGGTGAGGTCACCATCCCGGACAACAAGGTGCGACCTTTGAATCGACCAAAACGCGCCAGAACGAAGCCAGACATCGTGCCGAGTACGGTCGCCAGCGTCGCTGACGTAACAGCAATTTCAAGGCTAAGGTACAGAGCATCGAGGACTTGCTGATTTTCGAATAGAGCGCCGTACCAGCGCGTCGAAAACCCTCCCCAGACTGTTGCCAGTCGGGACGAATTAAAGGAATAAATCACGACGGAGACGAGCGGTATGTACAAAAATGCGTACCCAAAAGCGAGTACCGTCAGAATGAATCGTGATTGCGCTTTCATGCCTCCTGCTCCTTATCGCGAGCTTGCGCGCGTTGCAGAAAGACGATCGGCACAATCAATAACAGCAGCAGCACGACGGCGACAGCGGACGCCAGCGGCCAATCGCGATTGTTGAAAAATTCATCGAACAAAACGCGGCCGATAAACAACGAATCAGGGCCGCCCAACAGGTAGGGAGTCACGTACTCGCCCATGGCCGGTATGAACACCAGCAGAGAACCGGCGATTGTGCCCGGCATGGCCAGCGGCCAGGTAACGTCCCAAAACGCACGGGCGCGCGATGCTCCGAGGTCCTGCGCAGCTTCAACGAGGTCCATGTCCATACGCTCCAGCGATGCGTACAAGGGCAGGATCATGAAGGGAAGGTAGGAATAGGTAAGTCCGACCGCCGTTGCAAAATCGGTATACATGATTGCGAGCGGTTGATCGATAACGCCAATCCACATCAAGAAATTGTTAATTGTGCCGTAATTGTTCATCAGTCCCATCCACGCATAGACACGCAACAGGAACGAGATCCAGAACGGCAGCACGATCAGCAGCAATAACAGGCTGCGAGTTGTGGACGTTGAGCGTGCAATACCGTAGGCCATCGGAAAGCCGAGCAACAGGCAGAGCGTTGTCGTGACGAGCGCCATCAGAACGGAGCGCAGGTAAGTTATCGCGTAGAGCTTGTCCGACAGCAGGAATGCGTAGTTGCCGAGTGTGAATGTCGGGCTGCCGTCACTGTCAAACGATGGCGTATACGGTGGTTGGGCGAGTATTGGATCCGCAAGACTGATCTTGAGGATGATGGCGAAAGGTGCGAGAAAGAACACCAGCAGCCAAAGGTACGGCGTCGCGACCGCGATGCGTCGCCAAAGCTCATTGTTCTTGTTAAGACTGTTATCCACTAGTCGAGCAAGACCACGGCGCTACGTGCTGTCCATGAGAGCCACACCTTATCGCCCCATTCGAGAAAACGAGTGACCGAGCGACGCCGGTTCTGCGAACTCACCTGGACGATCCTGCCGCCAGCGAGCTTGATACGGTACAGGGATCGATTGCCGAGATAGCCCAGATCATCGACGACGCCGGCAAGGCAGACGTCCTCGCTATTCTCCGGCTTGTCCTTGCTGACAAATATTTTCTCCGGGCGGACTGCGATGTCGATCGTTTGACCAACCTCAACCAGCTGCCGCCCGAGTGCCGTCAGAGTTTCTCCGGCCTCATCACAGTAGGCCTGAATCTGCTCTTCTTCGACAACTGTAACGACGCCTTCGAAGGTATTGATCGTCCCGATGAAGTTGGCGACGAATTTGTTGGTTGGAAACTCGTAGATTTCCTTGGGTGTGCCGGTCTGTTGGAATCGACCTTTATCCATCACAGCGATCCGCGTTGATAGCGTCATCGCCTCTTCCTGGTCGTGTGTTACGACGACGAAAGTAATGCCGAGCTCATACTGAATGTTCATTAATTCAAACTGAGTACGTTCGCGCAGCTTCTTGTCGAGGGCGGCCAGTGGTTCGTCCAGTAGCAATACCTTCGGGCGCTTAATCAGTGCTCTCGCAAGCGCAACACGCTGTCGCTGCCCGCCAGATAATTGGTTCGGTTTGCGTGTCTTGAGCTCCGTCAGTTGTACCAGCTCCAGTATTTGATCGACGCGTTTTTCGATCTCGGCTTTGCCGACGCCGTCTTTGCGCAGTCCATAGCCCACATTCTTCGCGACGTTCATATGCGGAAAAATTGCGTAGGACTGGAACATCATGTTGACAGGGCGGTCGTAGGGCGCCATTTTCGTTACGTCCACGCCGTCAATCTCGATACTGCCGGAGGTTGGTGTTTCAAGACCTGCAAGCATCCTCAGCAACGTGGACTTGCCGCAACCGGAGCCGCCCAGAATCGAGAACAGTTCGCCCTTGCCGATTTCGAGATTCACCTTGTCCACGGCGACGAAGTCGCCAAAGTGTTTGCTGAGGCCTTTAATATGAATAAAGTCTTTCATAGTCCACTTTTCACTCGAGCCAGGGTTCTCGTTCGTGCGCGTTCCTTTACGGGGTCGGCAGCGTCGATAGTGTACATGCGGTTCCAGACAGCTTCGTCGGGATAAATAGCCGGATTGTCCAGTGTCTCCTGATCGAGCAGCTTCCAGGACGCCGCGTTTGCATTTGCGTATTCAACTTCCTTCGCAACGCCCGCCGCAATGTCACCGCGCAACAAGAAGTTTATGAATTTATACGCGTTCTCAGCATGCGGTGCATCGGTAGGTATGTACAGGCCGTCGACCCATAATGCACCGCCTTCTACAGGCACGGCGTACTGCAGGTTGATGTCGATACCGGCCTCCTTCGCACGTCGCGAGGACTGTGCGTAGTCTCCCGACCAGCTCATCGCGACACAAAGTTCCTTGTTCGGCATGTCCGAGATATATTTTTCATTGCTGAAGTAACGCACGTAGGGTCTGACTTTGAGTAGTAAGTCCTGAACTTTCATCAGGCTATCTTCGTCGGTCGCATTGGGGTCGAGCCCAAGGTAGGCAAGCGCCATGGGCAGCGTACTGGTCGTTTCATCGAGAAAGCTGACGCCGCAATCGGCGAGCTTGGATACTACCTCTGGGTCGAATAGCAATGCAGTGGATTCCATGGACTGATCCGGTAAACGTTCACGAACCATGTCGATATTCCACATGAACCCGGTAGAGCCCCAGTGATACGGAACGTAGTAACCCCGGACCTTTTCGTAGATATCGATTCGTCGCACCGTATCCGGGTCGAGGTTCTTCAGGTTTGGTAGCAAGCTGGTGTCGAGTTTTCGATAAATGCCGATATCGATAAGGCGGGAAGAGAACTGATTGCTATGCACGATGACATCATAGCCGCTGTTACCGGTAAGTAACTTTACATCGACCGTTGCAGCGGCAGGGTAGGTGTCGTAGTTAACCTTGATGCCGGTTTCTGTTTCGAATTGTTTGATCGTGTCGGGGCCAATGTAGTCCGCCCAGTTGTAAACATTGACAACGTTTTCGGTGCCGGAGCCTGAAATCGAATCACCATCGCAGGAGCAGAGCAGGACCAGGGTGGCACTGATGATGATTCGAGTTGCTGTTGTCACATTCCGTCCAGGCCACGCTTTAATAGCGATCGGGCGATTATAAGCCGTTGAATCTCACTTGTACCTTCCCAGATTCGATCCACACGAAGTTCCCTGAAGAACCGCTCCGCAACATTCTCACGCATATAGCCACGGCCGCCAAAAATCTGCACCGCGCGGTCGGCCACGCGGTTGGCCATTTCGGACACGTACAGTTTTACCATGGAGCAGCGCGCGTGTTGCGCTTTCAAATCGTCTCCGCGATCCGACGATCGCGCCGCCTCATAGGTCATCAGGCGGGATGCATAGAGCTCGGTCACGCTGTCGGCGAGCATGAATTGAATCGCCTGTTTCTCCGTTAGCGGTAAACCATCGACGATGCGCTGGTTGGCAAATGCCATAGCATCTTCGATCAATCGCGCTGCGGCGCCACAGCTGCGCGCGCCGATCATAAGTCGTTCGTGGCGAAACCAGCTGCGCGTATACGACATGCCATCCCCGGCCTCGCCGACACGCTGCCCGGCAGGGACGCGCACATTAGTGAACTTGTAGGTGGGGTGGTGCGCAGCGTAAGTGTGACTGAACTTGGGTGAAGCCGTAATTTCGATACCCGGTGTTCCCATATCAACCAGGAACAAGGCGTCTTCATCCTCGTCCGGAATGCGGCCCTGAAACCAGAAGAAGTGTGCAAGGTTGCCGCTCGTTACATACCATTTTTCGCCATTCAGAATGTAGTCGTCGCCGTCCCGGCTGGCCGTTGCGTCAAGTCCGGCTACATCTGATCCCGGACCGGCTTCGGTGATTGCGTAGCAGTCCTTTTTTTCACCGCGCATCATTGGCAGGACGTATCGTTCGATCTGATCCTCGGTGCAGGCATCGAACATCCAGACCTGCGGCTCCGAGAAACACCACGAGAGTGCGTTGGTCGTGCGACCGAGCTGTTCCCAGATAGCCACCTGGGATTCCATGGGTAGCTCGCGGCCGCCGTACGCTTTTGGCGCGTCGATCGCGGAGAAGCCCAATTCGATCGCGCGCTTTTTGTTGCGCTTCGTTATCTCGGCCGGCAAAACGCCGTCGTTAAGCTCGGCTTCAACTTCATGAGGCAATAAATATTCGTCGGCGTATTGGCGAGCTATCGCCTGCCAGTGCTGGGCGTCGTTACTGAGTTCAATTTTCAAGTTCTTCTCACAGGGGAAAATGTTTTGGAAAAATGTTGTGCAGATACTCGTCAATCGCGGCCATCGCCGTTTTGCGGTTAAAGTGCTTTGGGCTGATCAGGTAGGACAGCCACATGCCGTTGGTCATCGAATTAAGAGCTGTGGATACGGTCGCGGCGGTAACGCTCTTGTATCCGCCGTCGACAATCAGTTGCGAACAAAGTGCACGAATGACGTCGTCATAATAGTCATCAGTTTGTTCGCATATCTCCTGGTAAGTCGGCTGTGATTTGACCTCGCTCCAGAATCCGAACCAGACCGCGAGCTTGCTGCGATCCAGTATGGACGGGCGCAGATCGAGCTTCATCAGCGTGTGCAGCTGATTTTCAGGTTGCGGCCCGGCCCGCCGGATTGCGCGTTTGAATTGGGTTCTGTAGTCATCCGAGAGGAAACGCAGGGTCTCCGTTAGCAGGTTGTCTTTGCTTTTGAAGTGCAGGTTCACGATGCCCTGGGAGAGGCCGGCTTCGCGGGCTACATCGCCCAAGGTGGTGCTGCTCATGCCTTTGCGGGCAATGCACGTCATTGTGGCTTCGATCAGCTGTCGCCGTCGCTTGTCACGGGCTTCGGTACGTTTGTTTTTTTCGAGCTTGGCTGCCATGTAGGGATCGTGCCATAATATGAATGAATACTCATTCATTTTTTGTTAAAACTATATCGGAGGCCTGCGATGCGCAGCCTGTCTCATTCTAACGCTCACTTCAAAAAAGCCAACTCGAAACTACCCTTAGGCGTTTCTTCAAACTTCCGTTACTGGGGCGATGAAGAAACCATCTACATCGACCACGGTAAAGGTGGTCGCGTCTGGGACATCGACGGTAACGAGTATATCGATTACCGTCTCGGCTACGGGCCCACCATCCTTGGATACGCTGACGAGCGCGTCGACGAAGCGGCCCGCAAGGGCATGAATGTCGGCGGTGTTTTCGCCCTGTCCACGGAGCTCGAATACGAAGTCGCGTGCCGCATTAGCAAGATGGTGCCCGCCGCCGAGCTGGTCCGGTTCTCCAACTCAGGTACCGAAGCGGTAATGGCAGCACTCAGGGTGTCGCGAGCTTTCACCGGCAGGGACGGCTTAGTGGTCATGGAGGGCGGATATCACGGCATGTCCAGTTTTGTTATGTGGGGCAAGGAGTACGACGACTGGCAGCCGGGTGACCCCGAGCCGCCGGTGCAACCCTTCGGTAAGGGCATACCTGATATCACCAAGCCCCTGTTTCACCTGGTGCCGATGAATGATGCGAATGCTCTCGAGGAGCTGCTGAAAGAGAAGGGTAACGAAATAGGCGCGTTCCTGATGGAGCCGATCATGGGCAATTGCTGCGCCATCACAGCCGATGCGCAGTACATGAAGGACGTTCGCGAAATCTGTGATCGTTACGACGTGTTGTTGATTATCGATGAAGTGAAAACCGGATTTCGAGTCGCCAAGGGCGGCGTGCAGGAAATTTTCGGCATCAAAGCCGATTTGTGCACCTTCGCCAAAGCGATAGGTAACGGTTATCCCCTCTCGGTCCTGGCCGGTCGCGAAGACATCATGCGTCATATTGGCGATAGCGTGGTTCATGGCGGTACGTTTACGGCGCATTCAGTGTCGCTGGCGGCGGTCGCGAAGACCCTCGAGATTCTTGATGAAACGACGGCTCTTGAGGACATCAAAAAATCCGGTCTCAAGTTACAGGCTGGGCTCAGCCAAATCCTGCAACGCCGGGGTATCGCCCACAGCTTCACCGGTCACCCTGCACTCATGGGTCTGTTCTTCGCACAACGGCCACCGCAGAATTATCGCGAATGGGTACATTCGGATTACGATTTCTACAATGCACTGGCGCCGGAACTTCATGAAGTTGGCGTACTTGTTGAGCCGGACTCGAGAGAACCGTGGTTCTTGTGCGAGTCTCACAATGTGGAATGCATCAGCGAAACTCTGGACAAATTTGAACGGGCAGTAGACATTACATTGGCAAAACTAAAAAAATCGACTTCTCAGGCCGCCGCCGGAGGGCCGCAAAACCAATGAAAAATTATGACGCGATTGTCGTCGGTGCGGGTCACAACGGACTGACGAATGCTGCCTTTCTTGCCAAGGCGGGACTCAATGTCGTCTGCGTGGAGAAAAACGACTACATCGGTGGAGCCACCGTCAGTCGAAATCTCTATAAGGACTGGTGGTATTCAAACTGCTCCTACGTTTGCAGTTTGTTACGCCCGGAAATTTACCGCTCGCTGGAGCTGCACAAGCACGGCCTGCAGGTAACACCGTACGGTGGTTCTGTGCAGTTCATGCAGAACGGCGACTATTACGGCAATTACAATGATGCCGAAGTGTCCTATCGCGAGATGGCGCGATTCTCTCGTCACGATGCGGACGCCGCCAAGACTTACTCAGCGGATGTGATGCGGCAGTGTCGCTTTATTCGTGACTTTCTATTGAGCACTGCACCGGACCCAACCTCATTCAAGCCGAAAGACCTTATGGAACTCGCTCGCATTGGCGGCAAGTTCACGGACATGGGCGAGGATCGGATGAACGAAACGGTACGCTTCTGGACGATGAGCGTCGCCGAATACCTGGATGAGTACTTCGAGACCGACGTTATCAAAACGGCGCTCTCCGGCAGCGGCATCATTGGCACTGCGCTTGGCATTCATTCGCCGGGCACCGCGTACGTCCTGCTGCACCACTATATGGGTGAGGTCGATGGCAACGCCGGTTCGTGGGGTTTCGCGCGTGGCGGTACGGGTGCAGTTTCTAAAGCGATCGCCGGTGCGTTACAGGCTGCGGGCGGTGAGATACGCACCGAGTCCGGCGTCGATCAGATCATCGTCAAGAATGGCAAGGTGACTGGCGTTGCACTGGACAACGGCGATGAACTGTATGCGGACATCGTGGTGTCAGCGATGGACGTCAAACGGACCTTCCTGAATTGCATGGACAAGAACGACCTGCCCGAAAAGTTCTATCGGCGCGTCGAGAATTTCAAAATTCGTGGTTCGTCCGGCAAGGTCAATATTGCTCTGGATGGCTTGCCGACATTCCCGGCTTTGCCCGAAGGCAGCTCGCTGTATCACAGTGATATGCACTTCATCGATTCGATGGAGCGCATGGAACGAGCCTACGACGACTGGAAAGACGGTACCTGGTCCAAAGATCCGTACATCGACATGCTGATTCCGACCTTGAGCGACCCGACCATGGCGCCTCCGGGCAAGCATTTCATGAGCTGTTTCGTGCAGTACTGCCCGCACCAGATAGAGGGTCGCGCGTGGACGCCGGAAGAGAAAGAGGCGTTCGGACAAACGGTCATCAATCAGATCGCAAATTACAGCCCCGACTTCAAAGACCTGATATTGCATGCCGAAATTCGCACGCCGCAGGACATCGAAGCGGAGATCGGTATTACCGAAGGCAATATTTTCCACGGCGAACTCACTATGGACCAGTTGCTCTTCAACCGACCGATACCAGGCTACGCACAGTATCGGGGGCCAGTGGCCGGACTGTATATGTGCGGATCCAGCAACCATCCAGGCGGCGGCATCATGGCTGCGCCAGGTGCGAACGCAGCACGCGAGATTCTTAGCGACATCAAGCGTCCCAACACCGTTCCGGAAAACTTTGGGGATGATTAAGAACAATGGATAACCAATACGACGCAATCGTAGTCGGCGCCGGCCACAATGGCCTGGTGTGTTCTGCGCTACTCGCCAGGGCTGGCAAGAGAGTGCTGGTGCTGGAAGCTAACGATCAGGTGGGTGGCGCGGCAGTCACCCGTGAGTTTGCCGAGGGCTACTCGGTCTCAGCGTGCGCACATTTGCTGTATCAACTACAGCCGGAAGTCCGTAAAGAACTGAAACTTACAACACGGCTGGCCAGCGACAACATGACGACCATCGCGTTGGGCGAAGACGGCAAACATCTGCGTCTTAAGGCGGGCAACGTTGAAGGTGTATCGGAGCAGGATGCCGGCGAGTATCGGCGCTTTCGCAAGCGCATGACGCGATTCGCGGATCTATTGCGCAAATATTTTAACAAGCCACCACCGCGTCTTGGCAGCAAGGATTTCAAAGACCTGATGACATTGGGTCAGCTTGGCCTCGATCTGCGTATGCTGGGCAAAGAAGAAATGCGCGAGTTTCTTCGCGTGATCGGCATGAATATTCATGACGAAGTCACCGAGAGATTCGAGAATCCGCTGCTGAAGGGCGCGGTGTCGCTGGATGCCATCCTCGGAACGCACCTGGGACCGAGGTCGCCAAACACGATCCTGACCTACCTCTATCGCCTCGCGGGTGACCATGGACGTACGTCGATTCCGGCAGGTGGCATGGGCAGTGTAAGCAACGAACTGGCTCAGGCGGCGCGTAATGCGGGAGTAACAATTCGGACTGCCACGCCTGTTAAACGCATCGTGATCGACAACGGCAGAACCACGGGTGTTGAGACGGAATCGGGTGAACGTTTTGAGAGCCTGATGGTGGTGTCCAACGCGGATCCGAAAACGACTCTCATGAAGCTCATCGGGGCGAAGCATGCTGAAACCGGGTTCGCCCGGCGTGTGTCACACCTGCGTGCCAAAGGAAATGCGGCGAAACTGCATCTCGCTCTGGACGGCTTGCCTGAAATCACCGGACTGTCGAAGAAAGACTTTGCCGAGCGTATTGTCATTGCACCGAACGAACACTACGTCGAGCGCGCATTTAATCCAGCCAAGTACGGCGAGAGTTCACCGTTGCCGGTATTCGAAATCACGTTTCCGAGTTTCCGTGACGAAACGCTGGCGCCGACAGGCAAACACGTCATGTCTGCGGTGGTTCAGTACGCACCCTATGCACTGAAAGGTGGCTGGACAAAAACCGCGAAAGCCGACTTCATGAAAGTGGTTCTGGCGACGCTGAAAAAGTACATGCCCGATATCGAACAACGCATTACGGCCAGCGAATTACTGACGCCGGCCGATATCGAAAGCGAATTTCATATGACCGGCGGTCATTGGCATCACGCCGAACTGACACTCGACCAATTCCTGTTTGTTCGCCCTGTAAACGGTGCGGCGCAATACAAACTGCCTGTTGAAGGCGTGTGGTTATGTGGCGCCGGGACGCACCCGGGCGGTGGTGTCAGCGGTGCGGCCGGGCGAAATGCGGCGCGTGCCATCCTGAACTGGGAGAAATAGATGAAACCTTTAAAAGACCCCGTTCATCAAGGACGGTTAAAGACGCCGTTCTACCCACGTGTGGCGCCGCTCGATTTTGTGAATCAATGGCACGAGTGGAAGGGTTACTCGAGCCCCGATGCGTTGTATTGCGCGGACCTCGAATACTTTTCGATCCGTAACGGTACCGGTGTCTTCGATATTTCTCCGATGACCAAGTACCGGATTACCGGCCGCGATGCGCTCGAGTACCTCAATCGTCTGGTTACGAGAGACATGGCGAAAATTGCACCGGGTCGGGTCGCTTACGCCGTCTGGTGTGATGACCAGGGACAGGTCATTGACGATGGCACCATTTTTCACCTGCGAGAAGGTGAGTATCGCTTGTGCTCGCAGGAGCGCCATTTCGCCTGGCTGCAAGCGGCAAGCATTGGATTTGACGTGTCGATTGTTCACGAAACCGAGCAGGTCGCTGCGCTCGCCGTGCAGGGTCCAACGTCGTACAGCATTTTGAAGACCATGGGCATCGCGGGACTCGATCAGCTCAAGCCGTTCGGACTCATGCACGTTGATTTTCAGGGTGTGGAACTGATGGTGTCGCGCACCGGATTTACAGCGGACCTTGGCTATGAACTCTGGATCGAGCCAAGCAAGGCGCTGGAACTTTGGGACGCCTTATTTAAGGCGGGCGAGTTGTACAAGATTCGCGCCATCGGTACCGAGGCGCTGGAACTGGCGCGCATTGAAGCGGGCTATCTCGCTCCCTACCACGAGTTCCTGCCAGCTGACGAAACCGTGAGAACCGGACGTTCACGCTCGCCGCTGGAGCTCGGACTTGAGTGGCTGGTGGACTTTAAGAAGCCCAACTTCAATGGTCGCCGTGCCCTTGCAGAAGAAAAGCGCCGCGGCTCGACCTGGCAGCTGGTTAAACTGGATATAGCAGGCAATAAGCAGGCGCACAGCTCCTACATCTACGCCAAAGAGAAGGGCAAGAAGAAGGAAATCGGCTTTGTGACTTCGGCAGCCTGGTCACCCGTCTGCAAGCAGAATATTGCTTTGGGCACAGTTAAGGCACCGCACGGCAAGCCTGGCGATACGCTCTGGGTTGAGGTCTATTACCAGCGTGAGATGCACTGGAACCGGACCATGGCGAAAGCGATCGTGGTCGATAAACCGTTCTGGTTCCCGCCGCGGCGCGGAGCAACGCCACCGGGACCGTACTAGTACAGCAGTGCAGAAGCATCGCCTGGATCCGCTGCTGCGGCCGAAGTCAGTCGCCGTTGTTGGCGCATCGAAACGAGCGGACTCGGTTGGCGACTGGGCACTGAAGAATCTCGGTAGGGGTGGCTATCAGGGCCCTGTCTACCCGGTGAATCCACGTTACGAAGAAATACAGGGCCACCATTGTTACGCGTCCTTATCGGAGCTGCCGGAAGTTCCGGAACTCGTCATATTCGCGGTCGGCGACCACAGCCTGGAAGCCGTGCTGGACGAAGCTATTACCGCTGGTGTACCGGCCGCGGTCATCCAGTCGACGCTGGTCATGGACGATGACGCGGAGCCGCCACTCAAGGATCGCGTCCGGAAAAAAATCAAAGATGCCGGCATGCTGGTTTGCGGCGCGAACGGCATGGGTTATTACAACGTACGCGATCATGTCTGGACCTGCGGCTTTGACAGTGCGACTCACGAGGCGCCTGGCAATATCACGCTGATCAGTCACTCCGGTGCCGGCATGTCCGGCATCATCGACTGCGACGCGCGACTGCGGGTCAACCTCGCGGTCTCGGCGGGCAGCGAACTCAGCACGACAATGGACGAGTATCTCGATTTTGCGCTCGAGCTGCCGGAAACACGTGTCGTCGGATTGTTCCTCGAGACCGCCCGTAATCCGGAAGGATTTCGCGCGGCGCTGGAAAAGGCCGCGCGGCGGCGTATTCCGATTGTTGCGCTCAAGGTGGGTCGCACCGAAAAATCGGCGCAGCTTACTGTGTCGCACAGCGGCGCAATGGCGGGTGATGACGCAAGTTACGAGGCGCTGTTTGATCGTTACGGCGTGCAGCGGGCGCGTGACCAAAATGAATTTACGGCCATGCTGATCCTGTTTGCAGAATTGCATCCGGTCGGCGCGGGCGGATTGGTGTCTTTGCACGACTCGGGTGGGGAGCGCCAGTTGATGGTCGACCTCGCGGACGATGCAGGCGTAACACTCACGGAGCTGTCCGCGGATACGGTCAGGAAACTGCAGGACGTTATTGATCCGGAATTGCCTGCGGTCAATCCGCTGGACGCCTGGAGTCGTGGCGGTCCTGACGCGGCGGAGAAGATGACGCGCAGTCTGACACTCATGATGCAGGACAGCGGCGCGGCACTGGGTGCTGTCGTTCACGATCGTGCGCCCTTTGGAAAAATATACCCGAGTTACCTTGCCTATATGCAGCGTGCCCGGGGGGAGTCCGGAAAACCGGTAGCGCTGGTGTCCGCGACGCAGGGTACTGGCTACGACGAGGCTGTCGTGACCAGCACGCACGCGGGGCTCCCGGTACTGGATGGTGTCAATCAGTTCCTGAAAGGTGCAAGCGCACTGTTCGCGTACCGTGACTTCCTGCTGCGAGAACACAGTGAGCCTGAAGTTCCCGATGCTGGCGTCGTGAACAACTGGCAACAACGATTGGCGAGCGGTGAGACGCTGGGCGAACGGGATGCACTGACACTACTGTCGGAGTTTGGCGTAACGACGACATCGCCGATCGCTGCTACCGATGAGAATGCCGCGGTTGCGGCGGCACAGCATTGCGGTTTCCCGGTAGTACTCAAGACCGCCAAGCAAGGCTTGCTGCACAAATCGGATCAGGGTGGCGTCTTTGTTGGTATCGCCGACGAGGAACAATTGCGCCGCACTTATGCAGCGCTGCGCACAAGGCTCGGCGATGACGTGCTGGTTGCGCCGCTAATTGCAGCCGGTGTCGAAATGATCCTGGGTCTGAAGCGAGATCCGCAATTCGGCCCCGTTGTGTTGCTCGGTTTCGGGGGCGTGTTGGCAGAAACCATCGCCGACGTGCAGTTTGCGCTGCCCCTTTTCGATGCGAGTCATGCGCGCCGCTGCATCGATAGAATGAAGCTGCGACCCCTGCTTGATGGTGTGCGCGGTGCGGCGGCCGTAAACATCGACGCATTTTGCGACATGGCAGCGAAATTTTCCGTTATGGCGCATGCGCTCGGCGACGTGCTGGCGGAAGTTGATGTGAATCCGGTCATCGTGAACGAAGGTGGTGCTATCGCGGTCGATGCGCTCGTCGCAGGTCGCGATCACAGGTGGGATAATTGTGCAAAAACTTGAGATATATCAATCACTTTGGGGGATGGAACTGCGCAACCCGAAGCGCCCGGAACGCAGCAAGGAAGAAATATTTTCAATGATCGCTGACGCCGGCTTTGACGGTGCGTGCATCGATCCGTCGGTCGCAGAGATTCCACAGTGTCGCGAGTACCGGCATCTGTTTGAGCAGCATAAGCTCGGTTGCATGGTGAATGCGTTTCCCTACGCAGTGGACGATATGGCGCCAATACTCGATTTCGCCGCTGACATGAAATCCTGCATGGTTAACGTCATCAGCGGCGTGATGCCGATCAAACCCGAGGATGCCGTAGAGGATGTGCGTCGCTGGATCGCGGAAGCGGCCGAGCGCGACATGCCGCTGCTTTTCGAAACGCACCGCGATGGCTTGCTCAATGATCTCTATTTCACGTTGCAGCTCATGGATCTGGTTCCGGAAATGCGCCTGTGCGCCGATTTATCGCACTTCGTCGTCGACCGTGAGTTGCGTGCGCCAATCCCGGAGCGCGACCAGCGCTACATCAGTTCGGTATTGCATCGCTCCGACTGTTTCCAGGGACGTATTGCGAATCGCGAACAGGTGCAGATTCAAATCAATTTCCCGCAACACCAGGTCTGGGTAGAGATATTCAAGGGCTGGTGGAAAGAGGGTATGCGGGCATGGCGACAACGCAACGCCGTGGACGCGACCTTGGTATTCTTATGTGAGCTGGGACCGCCGCCGTACGCAATTACCGACGGCGAGCAAAACGAACTGTCGGATCGGTGGCAGGAGTCTTTGCAAATTCGTGAATGGGTGCGAGACATCTGGGCTGAACTCGACGACGAGACACTATGAAAGTAATCAAAGCAAAGGTGGTTTCCGTGCACGCGGGCGTCAGTGAGCTAAGTCCAGTGGCGCAGGAAACGGCAATCGTCGTCGAGCTGGACGGCGTCGTCGGTGATCACCATCGCTCCTATACGCGAAAAACCTGGGCGGGTGACAAACAACCGAAAGGTACTGTGCGCCGCAATGAGCGCCAATGGTCTGCCGTGTCCGTTGCGGAGCTCGCCGAAATTCAGGCCGCGTTGGATCTCGTTGAACCGCTGACCGGCGCCGCTTTGGGTGCCAATATTTGTCTCGACGGCGTCGCGCAACTGTCACGATTACCGAAAGGTACGGTACTGCGGTTTCCCTCCGGCGCAGAACTCATGGTTGCCGAATACAACCCGCCTTGTTTGGGTATGGGGACCCAGCTCGCGGCTGCGCTCAAGACGAACTCCGGCAAGCCCTTGCAGAACACGGACTTTTCGAAAGCGGCGAAATTGACACGCGGTGTTGTTGGTGTCGTCGAAGTCGCCGGCATCATCAAGGTTGGCGACGACGTGGAAATCACTCCGTACGAGCATCCGTCGTGGCTGGCGCGTTCTTCTGACTGACATTAGCACCGCCCTTAACAACGAACTGAACGTCCTGCAGAACGGTGATGTCGCTTAGCGGATTGCCGCGCACGGCGATCAGATCGCCATAACGTCCTACCTCGATCGCTCCTATGTCGGCAGCCAGCCCCATGTGATCTGCGGCAACTGTCGTCGCCGATTTTATGGCCTGCATGGGCGTCATTCCCTGCTTCACCATCTCCGCGAACTGACGTGCGCCCATGTCGTGCGGCAGTACACCGAGATCGGTGCCGAACATCAGTGTCACACCGGCAGCAAGCGCTTTGCGAAACACCTCCCGCTGTGCCTCCGTGGTATCAAGGTTTTTTTGCATAAACTCGGCGGCATAGCCAGCCGCCTCGCCGACTTCCGCTGTGTACGTGCCGTTGTACACGTCCATCGAAAAAGCAACGCCATGCTCTACTGCCAGCGCAACCGACTCGTCGTCACCGAGCGACGCATGCTCTATGGAGTCAACGCCGGCCAGGATCGCGTCCTTGATAGACTCCGCGCTGTGCGCGTGTGCGGTCACCTTGATGCCTGCCGCGTGTGCTACGTCGACGACCGCTTTGATCTCGTCGCGCGTCATTTCCGGCGCCCCGGGCACGCCCCCATAGGCAAATACCGCGCCGGAGGCGATGACCTTCACGAAATCCGCGCCGCCGGCAACAACTTGCTCCGCGCGCACACGGAATTCATCCGGGCCGCGGGCGACACCCATGCGGTAATAGTCGGGTATTTCACTGTCATCGACACCGGGGATGTACATATCGCCGCCGCCATGCGGAATTGTGAGGTAAGGGCCGCCGACACGCAGTCTCGGACCGACAACGTCGCCAGAGTTGATACGGTCTCTCAAGTCACGATCAAGCCAGATCTTGTAGGAACCGACGTGCCGCAGGGTGGTGAAGCCGGATTGGAGCGCGATACCGGCGAGCTCCGCAGCAAGTTCTGCCGACTCATCGGGTGACCGTCTTAAGAAGTTCGTAAAGTCGTCCATGTCCTCAGGTCGCCCGTCGAGGTGTGCGTGCATGTCGATCAAACCCGGAAGGCAGGTGTAATCGCTGAGGTCCAGTATTTCGGCATCAGCCACGGGCGATTCGCTGGCAGGAAGTATCGCGGTGATGCGCTCGTTATGAATGATGACAAGCTGCTCCGAGGATGCGGTTTCGGACCGGCCATCGATCAAAGTGCCACAGTGAACGATGAGGTCGATATCTTCAGAAACAGGTGCGGTGTCTTTCTGACCACAGGCAGATGTAATCAGCACAAGCGTGACGAGGGCGGGAATACGCATCAGTACGGCTCCGAAAGCAATAACGAACAGTAGTAAGCTAGCGCTCATGATGCAACCGAATTCCAGATTCATACAGCTACTTGAGCGCGAACGTCCTTTGTTGCTCGATGGCGGTCTGGCAACGCAACTCGAGGCGCAGGGCTGCGATATTGGCAACGATCTTTGGTCGGCATCCGTACTGCAATCGAATCCTGAGGCGATTGTTGCTGCGCACCATGCCTACCTGAGTGCAGGTGCAGAGTGTCTGGCGACGGCCAGCTACCAGGCGAGCCGCTCGGGCTTTGGCAAGCAGGGTATGTCGAATGATGAAGCGGACGCACTGATGTTGCTGTCTGTGGCGTTGGCAAAACGCGCACGTCGGGAAGCAGGTTCCGGCGCGGCGATAGCCGCGAGCCTCGGCCCTTACGGAGCCTCTCTGCACAACGGGTCTGAATACGTTGGTAACTACGGCGTGTCGCCCGAGGTGCTACGAGAGTTCCACGAAGTTCGCCTAAAGCTGTTCGACGCCGCCGGTACCGATGTGCTCGCGCTGGAAACGATCCCGTCCTTGCCGGAAGCCACAGTCCTTTGCGACTTGCTGCGAGATTGCAGGACACCGTCATGGGTGAGCTTTTCGTGCCGCGACGACAAACACATCAGTGACGGTGCTCTGTTGTCTGATGTTGCCGCGCTGTTTCTGGATCACCCCGGCGTCGTCGCTGTGGGCATCAATTGCACAGCGCCACAATTCGTGCCGGGACTCATCGAAGAGCTTCGTAAGTCTTCGTGCAACAAGCATATTGTGGTGTACCCGAACTCGGGCGAAGTGTACGACATCACGACGAAAAGCTGGTCGGGCACTGTCATGCCGGGCGACTGCGCGGCGGCGGCGAGTGAGTGGATCGCAGCGGGAGCAAAGATCGTCGGCGGTTGCTGTCGCATGGGGCCGCCGCACATCGCAGCGACGGCTGCGATGATCAGCGAACTGCAGTAGCGATAATTCCAGGAATTTCGGCGGGTGAATTGGCGATTGCAGATGCTCCCGCGGCGTGAAGCTCTTCGGTCGAACCGTAACCGTAAGAGACTCCCACCGGCCGGAGACCGTTTGCAATTGCACCGATCAGATCGTGTTTACGGTCACCGATCATGGTTCGTGTCGACGCTTGCGGATGCTCGTCGATGGCGTATTTCAGCAAGTCGGCTTTGTTTGAGCGTGTCCCGTCGAGTTCGCAACCGTAGACCTTGCGGAAGTACTTCCCCATCTCGAAGTGTTCGACAATTCGGCCGGCGGCTATGCGCGGTTTGGCGGTCGCAACAAACAAGACGCAACCCATGTCCACGACCGCAGCCAGCGCCTCGTGAATACCGTCATAAGGTATGTTTTCCTGCCAGCCGACATCGTTAAATCGCTCACGGTAAAGGTCAATGGCTGCTGGTGTCAGATCCTTGCCGACCATTTCGGGAAATGTTTCATACAGCGACGGGCCGATGCACGAGTAAAGATACTCGTCCGAAGGGTGAGGAAAGCCCAGTTTATCGAGCGCATAGAGTATGCATTGGGTAATTCCCACGTACGGGTCAGTGAGTGTTCCGTCGAGGTCAAAGTAGACGTGAGTTGGCATTGCGGTAGCATATCAGGATGGCATTTGTTCTATTCTTCATCCGCCAGTTTTTCACCGGGATAGACATGAACATAGCCCTTCTCGTAGTCAATCGTGACGACAAAGTGCTGCAGGATGTCGAAGCCCAACAATCCTTTGGACTTGCCGCTAATCGGAATCCGGGTACCAGTAGGCGTGTACTTCTCAAACAACTCCACAGTCTCGCCTTCGGCAGGCACGGAAACCTGTACATCGGCGACTTTTACCGGCCCGAATCCAATGCTCGGCACAGTGAAATACTCCATACGTCCGCTTGAGACAGCACCACTGGATTCGCCGCCTTCGCTCGCATAGCTGTCGAGCCAACCAAGGCGTTTGGCGAGGTCCCGGTCGATCAATATTCCACCGGTAGAGCCGGTATCCATCATTAGCCAGGCGTCGGCCTTGTCGCTCAGGCTGACCCTGACTAAAGGCGCACCTCCCCAGCGGTTCTTGCTCGTCTTGATGTTCTGAATTTTTTTCAGATCTACGCTGTCGCGCGTAATGAGTCGCATGCGTTGATTCGGGTAATCGAACTGAAAGATGTAGCCTTCGAGAAAGCTTGCTCCCAGAATCATCTGAATATCGGGCGAGCGCAGATTCAGTCCTACGACATCGTGAAAATTGACTGGGCTACCGAAAACCGTCACCGGAATCTCGCCATAGGTATAGCGCCGCTCTGTGGCGAAGACCCCGCTCACCTCAATGAACCGCCCCTTCTCGTAGGTGAGGTCCGCGGCGCGAAGAAATGTATCGTTCACGGCGTTGAAATCTGCGCCGGTGTCGATGATCGAGTATCCGGAAACTCCGGAGACCTCGGTCTGGAGCATCAGGAAACCATCGACAACCTTGATATTGACCCACTCCGACGCTCCGGCGTGGGCGGCGTGAGGTAGCAGAACCTGAAGTGCGAGGAACACCAGCGGCAACAAAGACCGCACGCGAACAGCAAGACCTGATTGGCGCACAGTTCTCTCCTTAGCTGGCGTTTCTCAAAATGGCATGCGCCGCATTATAACCCGGTGCGCCCGTGACACCGCCGCCCGGATGCGTCCCGGCGCCACAGAGGTAAAGACCGCAAATGGGTGTTTGGTATTGCGACCACTCCGGGACAGGGCGCATGAAGAACATTTGCTCAAGTGAGATATCACCGTGAAAAATGTTGCCTTCGGTAATGCCGAATTGCGCTTCAAGGTCAGGTGGCGTGATGACGCGGCGTGCAATGACCGAGCGAGAAAAATTCGGTGCGAACTGCCCGATCAGTTCTGTCACACGATCACCAAGAACCTCACGTTGCTCCTGCCACGACGATGCACGCAATTTGAACGGCAGATACTGCACGAAGCAAGTCAGCATGTGGCGGCCTTCGGGTGCCAGCGTGTCGTCCACATTGGACGCGACTACGCAATCAACCCAAAGTCGCTCCGGGAGATCGCCGCGTCGGGATGCGTTGTAGTTGTCCTCTGCTTCCTGCAGCGTTGGAATCAGTGTAAACAATGAACGCTGCGCCTTGCTGCGATCGCCCGGCATGCCAGTTACCTGCGGCTCTTCCGACAAAACGTAATTAACCTTGCCGGCCGGACCGTCCATGCGAATGTTTTTCACGTCGCGGCAAAAATCGGAATCCAGCTCACTTTCGTCCAGGAGTCCCAAAAACGTTCGCTTCGGATCGGCGTTCGACACAACAAGCTTTGCGTCCAGCACTTCACCGTTGTCGAGCGTCACTCCACTGGCAGTGCCATTGGCAACGTTGATTCGTTTCACAGTCGCACCGGTACGTACGGTAACGCCGAGATCCTCGCAGGCAGATCGCATCGCCTGCGTGATGGCGCCCATGCCACCGATAACGTGCCCCTGCCAGGCTTGCTGGTCAGAGTCACCTCCGCTTAGCAGGTGGAACAGCAGACCCATTGCAGTTCCGGGTTGGTAGGGACCGCCGTGCTTGCCGTACAGACTGTTCGACAGAATCAGGCGTTTCAGTTTGTCCGATTCGAAACGTTGGTCGAGGAACTCTCCCAGCGAGCCCGTCAGGAAGCGCAACAGACCGCTGATTTCCTGGCTCTTAATCCCACTGAAGCGTTTGTACAGTCGCCAGGCCTGCGACAGTTTCGCGACGCCCTTTGCATTCAGGTCGGGCGGCGATTCCAAAAAGAACGGTTGCAGGTAGGCGGCCAGGCGTTTGAGTTCCGCTTCTGTCTTGAAAAAGGGTTCGATATCGTTCGGCGCTATGCGAGACAATTCGGCGCGCATCTTCGCTTCATCTGACCACCATCCCGCGACATCGCCATCACTGTAAGCCGCTTGCACGCCGGGATCACAGGCGACCATCTTTAATCCATAACTGCCGAGTTTCAGGTCCCTGATAATGGTTGGACGTAACATGCTGGCGATGTAGGAAGCCGTAGATACACGGCACCCCGGCGCGAGCTTCGCATCAACTTCTTCAGTGACAGCACAACCGCCGACTATCTCGTTGCGTTCCAGCATTAAGACTCTGCGGCCGGCTTTTGCGAGATAGGCGGCAGTTGTCAAACCGTTGTGTCCGGCACCGATGATTATGACGTCGTGTTGCATGTTGCCTTCCGAAATTTATCGCGACCTCTGTAGGACGCGGTTTGCAACAGCGGCAAAAGCGAGTGCAAGTTCGGCGGTGATTGCGAACTTACCGGATCGACGTGTTTCCTTGAACGACTTAATCGGAGACAACGCTACTTCGCTCCACCGGCAGGTCCAGGGTGAGCTAGCGGGCCGGGCGGGACGTAGTCGAAAATAAACGTTATGCGGTCGTCGCTGCCCTTGTTCATCACGCTGTGCATTTTTTGATTATTGAGCTCATACACTTCCCCGACCTTGAATTGATAGGGGCGTCCGTCGATCATGAATCGGACTCTCGGGTTTGACGTGATCGGAATATGGATGCGATGACCGCAGTGAAACGACGGGTGTTTATCGTGGTGCGGGTCTATGCGACCGCCGGCCAGTAATTTGGCCGCCATCGCCCGTATGATCGTTCCGCCTTGCGGATAGTGCTTGTCGATGATCTCCTGCATCAACGGTACGGCGAGGTCCGCCAATCGGTCCCAGCCCGGTTCTTTGCGTACTTCACTATTCGGCCAGTTCGAGCCATCAGTAAAAAGCAGCACGATGGATTGGGTTTGCTTGTGTACTTCGTACTTGTCCTGTCGGTATTGATCCTCATTCCAGGCGGCCTCGTCCTGACTCAGAATGGCTGCACGGAGCGCCGTTGAATCAAAACTGCCGAGTTCGCGAAGGGGAACGCCTATGTCCATGGTCGAGGTGTCTTATGCATGTAACTGTAAGGTCGCAAACTGTACCATAGCGCCATGACTGGACAAGCCTCCGAAAACATCGTCGCATCGACCTGGACGAAACCATTTGCACCCCCTGAAAAACTGCCGGCCGCCGCCGACGTCGTGATCATAGGCGGCGGCATCGTAGGCGTTTCAACGGCGTGGTTTCTCGCGCAGCAGGGCATCAGTGTCGCGTTGTGCGAGAAAGGCCATATTGCCGGCGAGCAGTCGGGACGAAACTGGGGTTGGGTGCGGGTGCAGGGTCGGGACACCCGCGAAATTCCGATGATGCTGGAGAGCCAGCGAATCTGGGGGGCACTGGCCGATGAGATCGGTGAGGACGTCGGCTTCACACGGGGTGGTTGCTACTTCACCGCGAACACGAGCAAAGAGCTGCAGTCCTTCGACGTCTGGATGGCTACCGCGCGAGAATACGATATCGCGACTCGGTTGCTGGACAGCGCCGGTATAAAACAACACATACGTGGCGCGGCGGTTGATTGGGTTGGCGCGATGTTTACGGAGTCCGACGGTCGGGCCGAACCGCACAAGGCGACGCCGGCAATTGCGCGTGCAGCAAAACGCAGTGGTGCGGCTATGCTGACCAGTTGCGCCGTGCGCGGCATCGAAACCAGCGCGGGTGCGGTGTCCGCGGTAGTCACCGAACATGGCAGCATTCGCACCTCGACGGTGTTGTGCGCGGCTGGTGCCTGGACTTCGATGTTCTGCCGAGCCCTCGATATTGATGTACCGCAGCTGCGCGTGCGTGGCACAGTGTGTCGAACCGCGCCGTGTGAAAATGTACTGGACGGTAACGTTTTCGATGCACGGCTCGGGATTCGCCGCCGCGAAGATGGCGGCTACACGGTTGCGCACGGCTCAGTATTGGAGCACCCGGTAACACCGGATTCGTTTCGCTACTTTTTCAAGTTTCTGCCCGCGTTGATGCAGGAGCTCAAGCTCGTGAACCTGAGTTTTGGTCGCGAGTTCGTCGACGGCTGGAACGCACCCAGAACCTGGGCGCTGGATCAACCGTCACCGTTTGAAGCAACACGCGTGCTGAATCCAGAGCCGACGGCCTCGGTGTTAAAGGGGATACGCAAAAATCTGGATATCATGTTCCCGCAACTTGCTAACACGCCGATTGTCGAAAGCTGGGCGGGCATGATTGAATCGTCTCCGGATGTCGTACCCATAATCGATTCAGTTGATCAGCTACCAGGCTTTCACATTGCTACCGGGTTCAGCGGCCACGGATTCGGCATCGGGCCGGGTGCCGGCAAGGCAATCGCCGGCTTGCTCAGCGGCAACGATTCGGGTATCGACATATCCTCGCTGCGTCTCGCACGATTTTTTGACGGCAGTCCCATTCGACCACAGAGCTCAATATGAACGAACTGCAAGGCTATCCTGACAGCTATTACACGGCGACCGCGGTCGGCGTTCGTGACTACCCGGTGCTGGAAGACCAGCGGCAGGCGGATGTCTGCGTGATCGGCGGCGGTTACACGGGACTTTCAGCCGCGCTCAATCTCGCAGAACGCGGGCTGGACGTTGTGCTGCTGGAAGCGGAGCGCGTCGGCTTCGGCGCTTCAGGGCGTTGCGGTGGCCTGGTGGGCAGCGGGCAACGCATGGAAGTACTCGACGCCGAAAAAGCATTCGGCGTTGCGCGTTCCAGGGAGCTTTGGGACTACGCTGAGCTCGCTAAACAAGAGATTCGCGAGCGCGTCGAGAAACATGCGATTGCCTGCGATCTGCAACGCGGCCAAATGGTCGGGGTACACAAGAAGAGCTACCTCGGTTGGGCGCGGGAAACCGCAGATATACTGGCGGAGCGCTATGACTACCCGTTCTGCGCCGCATTGAATGCGGAGGAGTCCCGGGAGCGGGTCGCAACGCACAGTTTTCTTGAGGGCATGTTCGATTCCGAAGCGTTAGCGCTGCATCCCCTGAACTTCACCTTGGGCCTTGCGCGTGCAGCGACTGAAGCCGGTGTCCGCATCTACGAAGGTTCGCGAGTTCTCGGTTATTCGCATACGGACCCGGCGAAAGTCGAAACGGCGAAAGGCTCCGTTAGCGCATCGTTCGTCGTGCTTGGCTGCAATGGTTACCTAGGCAAATTGGAACCGCGCGTCGCCGGTAAGATCATGCCAATCAATAACTTTATGGTTGCGACAGAGTCACTGGGGGAAGAGCGAGCCAGGAAACTGATCAATGGTCGCTTTGGAGTGCACGACACTCGATTTGTCGTGAACTATTTTCGGATGTCAGACGACCATCGATTGTTGTTTGGTGGTGGTGAGAATTACCGGGCTGGTTTCCCGCGCGACATCAAGAGCTTCGTGCGCCCCAACATGCTGAAGCTGTTTCCGCAGCTCAAGGACGTGGCTATCGACTACGGCTGGGGTGGCACTTTGTCAGTCACCGTGAATCGATTGCCACACCTGGGCCGCCTTGCGCCGAATGTCTTTTTTGGCCAGGGCTATTCAGGACACGGCATATCGACAGCAATATTTGCGGGCAAGGTCATCGCAGAAGCGATTACCGGTACGGCCGGCAAGTTTGATGTCTTCACAGAGCTACCGACGCACACGTTCCCTGGTGGCACGCTATTGCGCTACCCGGGGATGGTGCTTGGCATGTTGTTCTACTCCATCAAGGACCGCATCTGATATGACGTGGCGCCCGGCTACCTTGTTAGTCTTGTTGCTGGTGGCGTCGCTGGCCGCCGCCGAGGACGGCCCGCGCACCGGATATTTTCAAACGAGTTTCACGCCCCTGGAATTGCTCGGCGAGGCCGGTGCTGCCGCAGTGTCCTCGGTGTTCGCCGCCGATGAAAAGCTGACCTGGCAACTGTCGGTACCGGAGAGTTACGATCCGGCAAAGCCCGCAGGTGCGATGGTGTTCATCGGTTACGCTGAGTGGGGCGGCGGTAAAAGGGCGTGGACACCGGTATTGAATGAGCAAAATATCATCTGGATCGGTTTGATCGGCGGTGGGGACAAGAACCCACTCAACGAACGCATGCTAAGGGCGATTCTTGCCCAGGCCGTGTTGTTGCGGGATTACAAGATTGATCTGAATCGCTACTACCTGTTCGGCTATTCCGGCGGTGCGCATGTTGCAGCGATACTGGCGACGACAAATCCCGAAATGTTCAAAGGCGCCCTGTACTACGGAGATGCCCTGGCATGGGGCGACACCGTACCGCCTAAAATTGATCTGATCCGTCAGAACAACTTCATGTTCATGGCGGGTGCGCGTGATGATGACGTTCGAGAGATTCGGCGCGTAGTCGAGACCTATAAAGAAGCTGGAATAGTGAATACGGCTTCTTTTTTCATTACCAATGTGGACCGCTCGATGCCTGGCGAAAACTACTTTGAGTCGGCAATCAAATTCCTCGACTCCGGCGCGCCAACTGATAAGGAAGCGCAGTGACCAAAAAACGCATTAACGTGGCCGTGGTCACAGGCGGCGGGCACGGCATTGGCCGCGCGCTTTGCCGTCGTCTTGCACGTGATGGCGCGAAAGTCGTTGTGGTGGATATTGAGGGTGACGCCGCAACTGCGGTTGCTGCAGAAATCGGTGGTATAGCGCGACAACTGGATGTCAGCGACGAAGTGGCGGTGAAAGACCTGGTTACGGAGATCGAAACTCAGGTCGGACCGATCGAAATGTTCATCTCGAATGCCGGGGTCGGCTATGGCGATGGACAGAGTGGTGCGATTTCGGCCGAAGGCGGCATGAACCCGATTGCTGATCGCTGGAGTATCAGCTGGAACGTCAACGTCATGGCGCAAGTCTACGCAGCGCGGGCCGTGGTTCCCCGGATGCTCGAACGCGGAAGTGGTTACATCATCAATATTGCTTCGGCGGCGGGCTTGCTGAGCCAGATTGGCGATGCGGCATACTCGGCGACGAAACACGCGTCAGTTGGATTCACCGAGTCGCTCGCGATCAACTACGGTGATCACGGAATCAAGGTTGCAGTTGTTTGCCCGCAAGCGGTCGCGACACGAATGATCGGCATGGCCGATGATTCGAATGCGACGGAAGGTGGATTCAATGGCAATGAAGTCGACGGAATCCTCAAGGCCGAGGAGGTTGCGGACATCATCGTGGACCAGGCTCTGCAGGGTCGCTTCATGATCCTGACCCATCCGCAGGTTACGACCTACATACAGCGCAAGACCGGCGACTACGATCGATGGATAGCCGGAATGCGAAAATTCAGGCGCTCGCTTGCCAAATAATCAGTGACCGTTGCCCCGAGCGGCAATAGCCCAGCACTGGCCCGGCACTCGCCTCAATGATCTGGCGGTGTTCGCGTATCGCCTGTTCCGGGATAGGCATGCCGGAAACCGCGACGTGATGAAATGCGAGGCCCGCCTTAATGCACTCGTTGGAAATTTCTGCAGCCGTGGGTTGTCCCGGCTCTTCACCGTCCGGTCGATTGCAAATAATCGCGACAAATCCCAGTTCCGCACAGTAGGTCACCTCGTCGGCATTGAGTTGCGGCGAAACGGCGTAGTTGTCCGTAATTCTCGAAATATTCATAGTCGCGTTCAAATCATATGGTGTTGAGTGGGATCTTCAGATATCGAATACCGTTGTCTTCTTCGTCCGGCAAGGCTCCGGCCCGGACGTTCACCTGAATGGATGGTAGCAACAATTTAGGCATGCCGAGTTGCTTGTCACGACCCTCACGCAGTGCGATGAATGCCGCTTCAGTTACATTTTTATTGATATGTATGTTGTTGTCGCGCTGTGCGGCAACGCTGGTTTTCCACGCAAAGTTATCCCTGCCTGGCGCTTTGTAATCGTGACACATGAACAGGCGTGTGTTGCCGGGCAGCGCGAGTATTTTCTGGATCGATGCATACAACTGGGCGGCACTGCCGCCCGGAAAATCCGTTCGTGCCGTGCCAAAGTCCGGCATGAAAAGCGTGTCACCGACAAATGCGGCGTCGCCAATCACGTAGGTGATGCAAGCCGGTGTATGCCCCGGGGTTGCGATTACCCGGGCGTCGATACTGCCGATCCTGAAGGTTTCGCCGTCGGCAAACAGGTGGTCAAACTGGCTGCCGTCGGCCACCAGCTCCGGAATGTTGAAAATATCCCGGAAAGTACGCTGCACCGACACCACCTGGGCGCCTATCGCGGTTTTCCCGGAAAGGCGCTCCTTAACGACGGGGGCGGAACTCAGGTGGTCGGCATGGACGTGCGTTTCAAGTATCCAGTCGATGGTGAGTTTTGCGGCCTGAACATAGGCGACCAACGCGTCGACCGAATTCCGCGTCGTACGGCCGGAGTGAGGTTCGTAGTCCAGTACCGGGTCGATGACGGCGGCCCGGCCAGTCGCCGGATCGCTGACGACGTAACTGACCGTAAAGGTGGCTTCGTCAAAAAACGCTTTAACTTCTGCTTGAGGCTGCATGTCTTTCTCATGTGAAATGCCTGTATATTCTAGAGCTTAATCCCGCGCAGTAAAATTAACAGCCCAAATCTGGAAGTGATTACCGTCGAATGGCCAGCAATAAACGACACAGTATCGGCACTCTTAGCGTAGATCCGCTATTTCACGCATTTGTGGATGATGAGCTGCTGCCCGAAATCGGTTTCGATACCGAGACGTTCTGGCGAGGGGTCGAGTCAATTATCGACGACCTGGCGCCGGTCAATCGCAAGCTGCTGAAGGTTCGTGATGATTTGCAGCTCAAAATCGACCAATGGCACAAGGCGCAGCGAGGAAAAGACGGGTCGAGCACCGAATATGCTGATTTTCTGACGGAAATTGGCTATCTCAGGAAGCAGGACGGCTTTCCTCAAATCGAAACGGAAAACGTCGATGCGGAGATCGCGGAAATTGCGGGGCCGCAGCTGGTCGTGCCGGTCAGCAATGCGCGTTTCGCAATTAATGCGGCGAATGCTCGCTGGGGCAGCCTGTACGATGCGCTCTACGGTAGCGATGTGATTTCAGAGGGCGATGGCCGGGAGCGCGGTGCAACTTACAACCCGGTTCGGGGTGCCGCTGTCATCCGCTATGCCACGGAATTTCTCGACCGCACACTGCCATTGGATAGCATCAGTCATGGCGATGTCACTACCTACGGCCTGGACCACGCCGCAGACGGCATTCGATTTGTTGCCTCTGGCGCCGGTGGCGAAGCACACGCCTTGCAGGACCCGGACCGGTTTGTTGGCTATGCCCAGCGCGAGCAGGGTTGCGGCTACCTGTTTCAACAGCACGGCCTGCATATCGAAATCCTGGTGGATCCCGCTCACGCGACAGGCAAAGACGCAACCGGCAACGTCGCAGACGTCATACTCGAATCCGCCGTGACGACTATTCAGGACTGCGAAGATTCTGTTGCCGCGGTGGATGCTGCTGACAAGGTCGGCGTGTATCGCAACTGGCTCGGACTGATGCGTGGTGATCTGGAGGCGACCCTCAGCAAGAACGGTAAGCCTTTACTGCGCACGCTGGAGAAAGACCGAAAATACACAGCTCCGGATGGCCAGGAACTCGTGCTGTCCGGACGCAGCCTGTTACTGGTTCGCAATGTCGGGCATCTAATGACCAGCGATGCCATCCTCGACGGCAAGGGCCAGGAAGTCTTTGAAGGCATCCTGGACGCCATATTTACCACCGCCGCTGCACTCACAGATCGGGCGCGTGATGAGCTGCAGCCCAACAGTCGTAGCGGCAGCATCTATATCGTCAAGCCCAAAATGCACGGGCCTGATGAAGTGGCATTCACCGACCAACTGTTCGGCAGAGTGGAGCAATTATTCGAGCTCCAGGCCAACACGCTCAAAGTCGGAATTATGGACGAAGAGCGTCGCACTACCGTCAATCTCCCGGCGTGCATCGGCGCCGCAAAGAAACGCCTGGTCTTTATTAATACGGGCTTTCTCGATCGCACCGGTGACGAAATTCACACCAGCATGCAGGCCGGTGCTGTGTTGCCGAAAGAGCTCATCAAGCAGCAAGCCTGGATCACCGCCTACGAAAACTGGAACGTCGATGTCGGTATTCGCTGTGGTTTGATGGGTCGCGCCCAGATCGGTAAGGGGATGTGGCCCAAGCCCGACGAAATGAAACAAATGATGGACACAAAACAGAGCCATCCCGAGGCCGGCGCGAATTGCGCCTGGGTACCATCGCCGACGGCGGCGACACTGCATGCCATACATTATCACGCTGTCGATGTGCGGGCCGTTCAGGCTAAGTTGGCGAAGCGCAAGCCTGCCCGCATGCAGGACATCCTGACGCCACCACTCGGCGACGCATCGCGATTATCGGCTGATGAAATTCAAAGAGAACTGGATAACAACGCGCAGGGCATACTTGGCTACGTCGTTCGATGGATAGATTCGGGGGTTGGCTGTTCGAAGGTGCCGGATATTTCCGATGTCGGCCTGATGGAGGATCGTGCGACCCTGCGGATCTCCAGTCAGCATATCGCGAACTGGTTGCTGCACAACGTGACAACGGAAAAGCAGGTGGTCGAAACGTTCAGGCGCATGGCTGAAATCGTTGACGGGCAGAATGCTGCGGACAGCACGTATCGGCGCATGAGTGATGATTTCGAAAACAGCATTGCATTCAAAGCCGCGTGCGCGCTGGTGTTTGAAGGCTGCAAACAACCGAATGGCTATACCGAGCCTCTGCTGCATGAGTATCGTCGACAGAAGAAAGCGGAGCTTGCCAGTCAAGCACTGACGTGAGCCTGTTCCGACCTGCGTTGCTGTTGATGTGTCTGCTGCCGTTCAGTGTCACGGCGGAAGAGGGCCTGATCATCGCAGTCGCCAGCAACTTCCGTGCGGCAGCGGAGGAGATTGCGGTCGAGTTCACCAGTGCGACTCGCATTCCTGTGCGTATCAGCACGGGCTCAACAGGGATGTTGTTCGCGCAAATTGTCAACGGTGCGCCCTACGATGTCTTTCTGGCAGCCGATGCAAAGCGCCCGCAACTGTTGGAGAACGACGCGTTGGCAGTCAGTGGATCACGAGTTAGCTACGCAACGGGATCGCTGGTGCTGTGGTCGGCCGACCGTTCGCTGCAGGGCTCAGACTGCATCGAAACACTCCAATCAGGAGCGTATCAGCGTTTCGCAATCGCCAACCCGCTGACGGCACCCTATGGCCAGGCCGCCGTAGAGTTTCTTACAGCCATGGGTGTGTACGATGAGGCTGTGATGCGCTTGGTATACGGTGAAAATATCGCCCAAACCCTGCAGTTCGTTGCGAGCGGCAATGCCACGCTCGGCCTGATCGCGGCATCGCAGGTCGCTGACGGACTGCCGGAGCCTGCCAGCTGCTCGTGGCCTGTGCCCGCCACCTCGCACTCGGTCATCGATCAGCAAGCGGTAGTGTTGCAGCGGTCGAAGAACCCCGCCGCCGCACAGCGTTTTGTGGAATACCTGCGCTCACCCGCAGTTGCTGCCATTCTTGAGCGTCGCGGTTACGGCGTTCCGGAATGATGGAGCTCGCACCACTCTGGTTATCTGCGAAGCTCGCGTTGCTAACAACGATGATCCTTGTCGTGCTGGGTGCGCCCCTGGCGTGGTGGTTGTCGCAAAACAGATCTCGCTGGCAGCCTGTTGTGCAAGCGGTTGTTGCCATGCCGATCGTCCTGCCGCCGACCGTTCTCGGCTTTTATCTGCTCATTATTCTGGGACCGCAGGGCGCGATCGGCAGCTGGTGGGTGCGCCTCAGTGGCGAGACGCTGACGTTTTCGTTTGCGGGGCTGGTAATCGCATCGTGTGTCTACAGTTTGCCGTTCGCAGTTCAGCCCATGCAAAATGCCTTCGAATCACTGTCGAAGTCTCACATTGAAGCGGCACGGACGCTCGGTGCGTCGAAGCTGGATGCATTTTTTTCCATTGTCGTGCCGCTGTCCGCGCGTGGTTTCATCAGTGCGGCCGTACTTAGTTTCGCGCATACGCTGGGCGAGTTCGGTGTTGTACTCATGGTCGGCGGCAATATTCCGGGCGAAACACGCGTGGTCTCCATCGCCATCTACGATCAGGTTGAAACACTGAACTATGCGGCGGCACATCGCTTGTCACTCGTCCTGATAATTTTTGCGTTCGTCACACTGTTCAGCATGTTTCTGATTAATCGCCGCTGGCAATCGCGATGAATAAGATTCATTTACAACACTCGATTCAGAAAGGTGAGTTTCGCCTCGACGTGGATGCGCACATTCCGGCAACTGGCATCACGGGTGTTTTCGGCGAATCCGGGTCCGGAAAGACAACGTTGTTGCGTTGCATCGCGGGTCTCGAAAACTCGACCACAGCAAGGCTCCCGGTGCACAAGCGTCGTATCGGCTATGTATTCCAGCAGCCGCAATTATTTCCACACCTCACAGTCCGCAGGAATATTGAATTCGGCATGCGCCGAAATCCGGAGGCAAGTGTTTCGCTCGACGAGATCGCGAGGCGTCTCGAAGTCGACAGCTTGCTGGATCGATCAACGCAGGATCTATCGGGTGGTGAAGCGCAACGAGTCGCAATCGCCCGAGTGCTCTGCCAGTCACCTCGACTCATACTCATGGACGAGCCATTGTCCGCACTGGACGAGCGCCGTCGAAACGAGGTGCTGCCGTTTCTGGATCGGCTGCACGCCGAGTCCGCGGTGCCAATTATCTATGTGAGCCACAACATCGATGAGATCTGCAGGTTGAGTGATCACCTGCTCGTTCTGGACGCCGGCAAAGTTGTTGCAGAAGGTAGCCTTCGCGACACTTTGTCGAGAGTTGACCTTCCTCAATTGGGTGGTCGCAATGCAGGTGCGGTCATCGATGTTGTACAGACGCGCTATGACGACGAATTCGATCTCACCCTGTTCAGTTTCTCGGGGGGCGAGATCTGGGTGCCCGGCTGCCATGATTCTTCTACGGGGCGCCTGAGAATCAGTGCTAGTGATATCAGTCTCTGCAGAACACGAGCGGACTCGAGCTCGATCCTGAATATTCTTCCGGCGGCTATCGTCGAAATAACATCGGAATCCACAGCGACGGAGCTACTGCGGCTGCAACTCGGAGAGGACATGCTTGTCGCACGGATTACGCGGCGCTCTGTGCGACAGCTGGCACTGCAGGTCGGAGACAAGGTCTATGCGCAAATCAAATCGGTTACGGTGAGGCGGGGCGATGTCGGAAAACGATAAAGTCGTTGGTGTGATCGGCGGCATGGGGCCCGATGCGACGGTTGATTTCATGGCGCGAGTGCTGGCGGCAACGCCTGCGAGCAAAGATCAGGACCATATACGCATGGTCGTCGAACACAACCCGCGTATTCCCAGTCGTCAGTTAGCTATGCGCGGGCAGGGTGAAGATCCGGGCCCGGTCATCGCAGCGATGGCGGCGCGTCTTGAGGCGGCGGGAGCGGATTTCATTGTGATGCCGTGCAATCTCGCGCATGCGTGGCAAGGCGCTATCGTTTCAGCAACCCGCATTCCCTTCGTGAGCATTATCGATGAATCTGTAAATTCCGCGTTGTGCCGCAGCGGCAATGACAGTGCGGTCGGCTTGATGACGACGCCGGGCTGCTTCAGCGCCGGTTTGTACCAGCAGGCGCTGGCAGATGTTGGCCGGCCCGTAGTTACACAGACGCCGGACGAACTGGAGTTGACGATGTCTTTTGTTGAAAGTATCAAGGCCGGTGACCGTTCTCAGGCGGTCGTTGATGGACTGCGTGGCATTGCTGATACTTTAATCGGTCGCGGCGCGAAAGTGCTCATTGCCGCGTGTACCGAGTTTCCGTTGGTGTTGAACGAATCGATGTTCGATGTTGCGTTCGTGTCGTCCACGGATGTACTCGCCAAAAAGACGGTTGCGCTGGCCCTTGGTCGCGAAATAATTTGAAGATAATAAGGAACAGATTATGAACTTATCCGGTTTCCCCCGCGTGCCGCTTGCGCACTTGCCAACCCCGCTGGAACATCTGCCACGCCTGAGTGAACATCTCGGCGGACCGGATATTTTTGTGAAGCGCGACGATTGTACGGGGCTTGCCACGGGCGGCAACAAAACACGCAAACTCGAATTTTCCATGGGCGAAGCGCAACAGCAGGGCGCGGACACGATTATTACTGTGGGCGCCATACAGTCGAACCATGTGCGACAGACAGCGGCGGCGGCCTGCAAGCTGGGAATGCGCTGCGAGGTGATGCTTGAGCACCGCGTTCAGAAGCCGAGCGCCACTTACACTAACTCGGGCAACATTTTTCTTGACCGGATTTTCGGTGCTCATCTTCGTGAGTATCCGGCAGGAACCGATTTCACCGCTGCCATGGAGGAAGTCGCCGCCGAAGTTCGCAGCAAAGGCGGGCGGCCTTACTACATTCCTGGCGGCGCCTCCAACGCGGTAGGCGCTTTGGGTTATGTGGGCTGTGGCATAGAAATGCTCGAGCAGTTCAAGCAGCAGAAGCTCAAGATCGATCATGTTGTGTCTGCGACCGGCAGTGCCGGCACTCACGCGGGCCTGATCGTTGGCTTGCGCGGCAGCGGCAGCAAACTACCGATATTGGGAATCGGCGTAAACGCACCGCAGAGTGTTCAGGAAGAACGTGTCTACAAACTGGCGCTCGAAACCGCGGAGCTGGTTGGTGAGGCCGGGTGCGTCGTTCGCGATGACATCATCGCGGACTGCAACTACATCGGCCCGGGCTATGGCGAGCCAACCGAAGCGATGAATGAGGCCGTACTGATGCTGGCACGATTTGAAGGCCTGTTATTTGATCCGGTTTACAGCGGCAAAGCGTTGGCAGGAATGATCGACTACATACGTCAGGGTCGTTTTACTGCCGGGCAAAAAATCGTGTTCCTGCACACGGGTGGTTCCGCCGGTTTGTTTGCGTACGCCGATACCTTGGTCGTCTAGCGGACGATGACGGTATACGTAGCCTTACTGCGAGGAATAAACGTCGGCGGCAATAATATTCTGCCGATGAAGGAGTTTCGCGCACTGCTTACGAGCCTCGGGTGTGAAGATGTGGCCACTTACATTCAAAGCGGCAACGCGGTGTTCGCGAGTTCAGGCAAAGCATCGAAGCTCTCAGAATTGATAGCAGACGGTATCGAGTCGGGTTTTGGCTTTCGACCGTCGGTCATGGTCCTGACGGCTGGAGACTTCGAGGCGATCGCGACTGGGAATCCTTTTTCGGTGCCTGCGGACGAAGCCAACCAGGTGCATATCTCATTTCTGCAGAAGCCAGCACTTAAGGCGAACACTGTGCGATTAAAAGAGATCGCGACCGCCAGCGAGAAGTTTGTGCTGACCGAAAGAGCCTTCTATTTTCATGCGCCTGACGGGATCGGGCGCTCCAGGCTGGCGGCCGAAGTAGAGAAGTGCCTCGGCGTTCCGGCAACCGGGCGAAACATCAGGACTGTCGGCAAGATCAGGGACCTTCTGACGGCGCGAGGGAGTTAGACGCAGACAATGGCGGGTCTGGAAAAAATGAAAAGTTCAGAAACCTTACGACGCGGCAGGTTCTTTTCAATTACGTCCGTGCTGTCAGTACTGGTCCTGTTGCCGGCCTGTGGCGGGTCCGGATCGTCCGGTGAAGAATCGCCACCACCGGCCCCGCCAACGAACTACGTCTATGCACGGCCCGCCGAAATCGGCGATGGCTGGACGACGGCGAGCGCAGCCGACCTCGGTGTGAATGTTGCAATGCTGGAGCAGATGATGAGAGCGCTCCCTGCGCGATTCGATATTGTCGACTCGGTTGCCATCGCCTATCAGGGCCAACTGATACTGGACGAGACCGTAAGGATCCGGTTGAACGAATTCGATAGTTGGGTCAATAACACCGACCTCGACATGCACATGCTGTTTTCGGCCACAAAAAGTATCGCCTCGCTAGCAATTGGCATTGCGATTGATCAGGGTATTTTCAGCGGAGTTGACGCGCCCTATCTTGAACAGTTTGATTATTCGATATACGCATACTGGGATGAGCGCAAGAACGACATCTTGTTGCATGACGTCCTGGCAATGCGCATGGGTCTCGCGTGGAACGAATGGGATCCGCCTTATACGTCGTCCGACAATCAAATGCTGCGTTTCTACTTCAGCGAGACCGACTACAGCAAATCACTGCTGGACCTCCCGATGGCAAACGATCCGGGTGCTGAATTTTCCTACAGCACGCCCGCAACTGTCTCGCTGGGCCAGGCAATAGAAAACAGAGGTCCGCTGGCATTGATCGATTTCAGTTTCGCCAATGTGCTGATGCCGCTGAATATTTCCAACGTTGAAGTCCTGCGCACACCGACCGGGCTGCCGGATCTGGGACGAGGATTGTTCCTCGTTACGCGGGACTTCCTGAAATTCGGCCAGTTGTACTCGGACGGTGGTGTATGGAATGGCACGCGTCTGGTCAGCGAATCCTGGATTGAAGCGTCGCTGGTGCCCTACACCGGTTTTACCTGGGCCGACCCAAGCCGATACGACTGGCAGATCAGCGGTTACGGTTATCAATGGTGGCTGGGCTATTTTGAGTACAACGGCCAGCGCATCAATGCGTACGCCGCGCGCGGACATGGCGAACAGAACCTGATCGTGATGCCGGAGATCGGCCTGGTCGTGGCTGTGTTCTCGCATGCCTTCGGCTCCGAAAGTAACAAGGTAAATCAGGTATTTGAGATGATTGCCGACTTCATAATTCCAGCGTTGCCAAGTCCCTGAAAGCGGCGTTTTGGCGCATCATCATCACTTAATCAGTACTCCGTCAGGCGTCTTTGAGGCAATCTCTGCATTCTGGAATCCAGGGCCCAGGGCTCGAGACCGGAAAGGAGAACGTGTTCATGTCCTCGAAATACAGATCGCTCAGCGGCGTAGCGTTGATGTTGCTGGTTATTCCCATCTTTGCGGGGCTCCTGGCGTGCATGCCGGTGCCGATCGGTGATCCGGAGCGCAGCAAGATCGATCCGGAAATGACCGGGATCTGGGCCATCCTGGCAGACAGCGATTTCGTCTACGACGCGGGATTCTACGTTTTCGAGCCTTACGACAAGCGGACCTGGCTGATTGCCGGCATCAGCATCCAGGAAGGTGCTCTCGCAGACGTCGAAAAGTACGATTTCTCGACTTATGCGGGTTACGAAAATCTGGCGAAGAACGAGAGCGTCTCCCCAGATCAGTATCATGCCGTTGACGTGGCCCTGTACAAAGCCTGGCTGACCAAGCTGGGCGGCGAATGGTTTCTTACCTGGGAACCCAAAGGGAAGGTCGACGCTCTGAGCGAAGACCCGGATGAGTGGGTAGTGTTTCATGTGAACAAGGAAGGCAATAATTCGCTGACACTTCGCATGGTCAATGCTGACTCCGACCCATTCCACGAAATAGAAGAGACGCGCCGCGCTTTTGAGCGAGTGCTGAAAAAACACAGCAAGAATCCCGAAATATATGGCGGGCCTGGTGACGAATTTCGGCTGCCTCTTGTGCGCGCCGTGGGGCCGGTAAGGAGTTTTCTGGAACAGATTGCCGACCTTGTGATCGAGGACTGATGAATGTACTCACACTTCGATGCCAACCACTGGGTAACCCCATTCGGCCTGATCTTTGTTGCTGCCACGCTAGTCGTCTGGGCCTTGTCACGCCGCAACGCATCGGCAAGCAATATTGATGCCTCGCATGTCGATCTGCTGTTACCGATCGCCATGATCGTCGGCATAGCCGGTGGCACTGTCGTTGCCATACTCATGCCGATGGACCATAGACTCGCCGGCGAAATGATGAACCACGGTATTCGCATTCGCCTGTTTGGCATGCTGGCAACGGCCGCGATCGCGGTATTTGTTTATAGCCGGCTGACCCGGATGTCGTTCAGGCAATTGCTCGACATCTTTGCACTACCGACCCTGGTTGGATTGATGATTCATCGCGTCGGCTGCTATTTCGCGGGTTGCTGTTGGGGCGATCTGGCATCGCACGGCCCGGCCGGCGATTTTGCATCACAGGTGAACACGGTTCCGTGGCTCAACAGTCTCACAGGCGGCGTGCACTATCCGCCCGGCAGCCTGCCCTTCGAGCAACATGTCGCGTTGGGGCTGATCGAGCCGGATGCCATTGCGTCGCTGCCCGTTGTTCCGGTGCAGCTTTATGAGGTCGCCCTGTTGTTCCTGATCGTGCTGGCGCTGTGGCGCTTTCCATGGCGCGAGTATCCGAAAGGTACCATCGCAGTCGTTGTTACCTGCGCCTACGCCATCATGCGCTTCTTCGTCGAATACATGCGTGCTGACGGCCATATTTTTGTGGGCAATCTGACGATAACGCAGTTGCAGTGCCTGGTGCTCTTGTGCTCCGCCATGTTGCTGCCGCGCATGTTGAATCGCACTGCAAACAGGCTGGCCAGCTAACAACAAGATTTTCAGGCGCAAAGCATCGTATCATTGGGCGCATGCACCCGATGATTTCGATTACTGGCCTGACGAAAACCTACGCAGAGGGATTCCAGGCTCTCAAGAGCGTGAGCCTCGAAATCCGGCGCGGCGAAATTTTCGCGCTGCTCGGACCGAATGGCGCCGGCAAAACGACGCTTATCAATGCGGTCTGCGGCATCGTGACGCCGACGGCGGGAGAAATTCTTGTCGACGGGCACGACATCAATACCGATTATCGCGTCACGCGCGGGATGATCGGTTTGGTTCCACAGGAGCTGCCGTCCGAGTCTTTCGAGACCGTGTGGAATACCTGCCGCTTCAGTCGTGGATTGTTTGGCAAGTCGCCGAGCCCCGATCACATTGAGACCGTTCTGAAATCGCTGTCGTTATGGGACAAGAAGGACACGATCAGCATGCAGTTGTCAGGCGGCATGAAGCGGCGCGTCCTGATCGCCAAGGCGCTGGCTCACGAACCGGAGGTTTTGTTCCTGGACGAGCCGACGGCAGGCGTCGATGTGGAGCTCCGACAGGACATGTGGAATGTCGTTGCGGCCCTGCGCGAGAAAGGCGTGACGGTGATACTGACGACTCATTACATCGAAGAGGCTGAGAAACTGGCGGATCGCGTCGGCGTCATTAATCACGGTGAGATCATACTGGTCGAAGATAAAAACAAGTTGATGCGCGAGCTGGGCAAAAAACAAATGGTCCTGAATCTGCAGGCGCCCTTAAAAGAAATTCCGGCGCAACTCGCCGATTATCATCTGGAACTCAGCGCGGATCAGCAGGACCTGACGTACACCTACGACACCAAGCGCGAAAGCACGGGCATCACGGCGCTGCTCGGTGAATTGCGAGCCGCCGATATTCACTTCAACGATTTACAAACCTCGCAAAGCTCGCTGGAAGACATTTTCGTCGACCTCGTGAAAAAGAAAGTATGAATATTCACGCCATCAAAGCCATTTATCGATACGAAATGGCACGTATGTTTCGCACCGTTGTGCAGAGCGTCATCGCGCCTGTGCTGTCGACCTCTTTGTATTTCGTCATTTTCGGTTCTGCGATCGGTTCGCGTATCACGGAAATCGACGGCGTCAGTTACGGCGCGTTTATCGTGCCGGGCCTGATCATGTTATCGATAATGACGGAGAGTATTTCCAATTCCTCGTTCGCGATCTACTTTCCGAAGTTTACCGGCACGATATTCGAGGTATTGTCGGCGCCGGTATCCTACGTCGAAGTCATGCTCGGCTACGTTGGAGCCGCCGCTACCAAGTCCGTCATCATCGGTGCCATCATTCTGCTGACGGCGAGCTTCTTCGTGGACATTGAAATTGCACACCCGTTCGTGATGGTCTGGTTTCTGTTACTCACCTGCGTATCATTCTGCCTGTTCGGTTTTATTCTCGGCATCTGGGCGACAGGCTGGGAGAAGTTAACGATCGTTCCGGTGCTGGTAATCATGCCGCTGACGTTCCTGGGCGGAACCTTCTACTCCATCAGTATGTTGCCGCCCGTGTGGCAGACGATCAGTTTGTTTAACCCCGTCGTTTACCTGATCAGCGGCTTTCGCTGGAGCTTTTACGAAAATGCGGACGTCAGTGTCGGGCTAAGTCTGGGCACGACCATCGGCTTTCTGATCATTTGCCTGCTTATCGTGCGCTGGATCTTCCAGACCGGCTATCGCCTGAGAAGCTGAGGTCGTGCGAAGAGCGGTTCTGATGCTTGCCCTCGTCGTCACGGGCGAGTTGGTGTTCGCACTGCCGTTCAATTTTCCACGATTCTTCAGGCCATCAATGCTTGAAGCATTCGGCTTCTCAAACACGCAACTCGGCGACCTGTTTGCCGTCTACGGCATTACGGCGATGATCGCCTATTTTCCGGGTGGCGCACTTGCCGATCACTTCTCCGCACGCACCTTAATGGCCGGATCCTTATTCGCAACGGCCGCCGGCGGTTTGTATATGGCGACTATTCCGGGCGCTCCGCAGATGGCGCTGTTGTACGGATACTGGGGATTCACGACGATCTTTTTGTTTTGGGGCGCGCTGATACGTGCGACCCGAGAATGGGGTGGCGACAGTTCACAGGGAATCGCGTTCGGCATCCTTGATGGCGGGCGCGGACTGGTAGCGGCATCGGCGGCGACCATCGCCGTTTCACTATTGGCACTCTACATGCCCGACAACGCTGACCTTGCAAGCCCCGCTGAGCGCGAGAGCGGGCTGCAGTCGGTGATCCGGTTTTACACCTTGATAACGTTTCTTGCCGGAGTGTTAGCCTGGTTTGGGATACCCGTAGCGAAAGTCAGGCGCAGCACGCGCTTCAATCCATTCAAGGGCATGGGGGCGGTGATACAGCGCCCGATCGTATGGGCACAGGCGATCATCATTCTGTGTGCCTATTGCGGTTACAAAGGGCTCGACAATTACTCCTTGTACGCGGTGCAGGTCCTGGGCATGGACGAAGTCGAGGGCGCGAGACTTGCGTCATACGGTGTTTGGATTCGCCCCGTCGCTGCTGTGATGACCGGATTGATTGCCGATCGATTCGGCGCGTTGAGATCCATTGGTGTCACTTTTGTGATTCTCGCAATCTCTTTCGGCAGCTGGTCAATGGTTGCGCCGGATTCGCGAGGTCTTGCCATCATCTACGTGAATTTCTTTGTTACGCATCTCGCGGTGTTTGCACTGCGCGGTATCTACTTTGCGTTGCTGGAGGATGTGCGTACACCGATGTACCTGACAGGCGCATCGGTCGGCATGGCGTCATTCATCGGTTTTACGCCGGACGCGTTTTTTGGGCCGATTGCAGGTCGTATTCTCGATGCGAATCCCGGCCTGGTGGGTCACCAGAATGTCTTCACGTGCCTTGCCGCCGTTGCTGCCACAGGGTTCCTCGCGGTGTTGTGGATAGTCTGGCTGCGACGGCAGGGTCCCAAAGCGCTGTGGCCTGACGCTCAATTCGTAAGATCGAGTCCGATGATGAGGGGATCGTGATCTGAGGCGCGGTAGGGGTTGTTCGGGTCGAATAAATCAGCATCCCGTCCATGCTCAAGATTGTAATCGAGCAGGTCCGGCTCATCAGCGTTGATATGCCATTCAAGTACATCGCGAACCTGCGCGACCAGGCTCGCTGTCGCGAGCGCATGGTCGAGCGCACCGGCCTGGCCGTCGAACACGAAGGAATACGAGTTTGAAACTTTGTCGAAAAGGTTACTCAACCCGGCGCTTCTGAACGCAGTTAGCGGATCTTCACTGTGGTAAGCATTCATGTCGCCGATGATCAGGAAGTCCGGGTCACCACTCGCCGTTGGGTCGGTGTTGATCCAGTCAACAATTGCCGCGGCAGCACCGGTTCGTGCTCTGTTGCAATTGCCCTGACCATCCCGCGTGTTTGGATCTCCACTGGCATCGCAGGAGGAGCCTTTCGATTTCAGATGATTAACCACAACGGTGACGCGCGCGCCCGTCGCTATGACTTCGAAGGTCTGTGCGAGAGCGGGTCGGTTCAGGGTGTCCTGAAAGCGTGCATCGACACGAGCGTTCAGTAGCGCGAACGAACCTGTTGTTCGCACGCTCGAGCTGTCGTAGACGAAGCCCGTCTTTATGGCATCGGTGTGAATCACGCCCGTGTTGACGTAGGCATAACGATCCGAACCGAGTTGACTGTTGAGCGCGTTGACTATCGTTTCGATGGACTCGGTCGCATTGTTCTCCAGTTCGATCAGGCCAACGATATCGGCGTCCATTGCCGCGATTGCGGTGACTGTTTTCGCAAGTTGGCGAGACAGTTCGGCATCACTGTTTGCGCCGCGGCAGGAGGAATTACCCTTCGGTCCGCAGATGGGCTGGCCGGAATCGACCTTCGAAAAAAAGTTCAGGACGTTGAAGCTGGCGATGCGCACGGAACCTGCGACCGTCGGTACGCCCGGCCTCGGGTTGTCATTGTTAAACTGCAGTTCTGCTACTGGCTCAAGGCGCCAGCCTTCCGTGCCACCGCCGCCGCTGCCTCTCGAGTAACGCAGGTTGCCGGTAGCGCCTGTTATCGAGTCACCGGTGCGAATGGAATAGCCAGCCGCGCCGCCGGCATACAGGTGGCGGATAATCGCCGGATTCGATGAGCGCATACCGTCATCGAGAATGACGGACCGTGCTGCCAGTGCATCGCGATGTGCCGCGTAGGCGGTGGCGTCCGGTGGGTTGCTGTTGGTGAATTGATAAGGCCTGCCGCCCGCCGCGAGCGCCACCTCGCCGTACTGCTCAAGAAAACGCAGGCTCGATACGGTGAGCTTTTGGTGGAATCGCACCAGCATTCCTTCATACGCTTCGAGGTCGGCGATCATCTCGCCATCACTGTCACTCGTCAGGTTGTTGACCGGCAGACTCACATCGGTCGCAAGAATGCTTCCGCTGCCGGTGACGCTGACCGACGTAGCCTTGAGTTGTGTTTCACCGAAGTATTCGGCAACGGTTCCCTTGACTTCGACGCGGTCACCAACGCTGACGTCGGTTGCAGAATTGTTGCCGTCAAAAACAAACACGCCTTCGGAAGTACTTGAGTCGGAGTCCGGCATTTCCTGCTGCACGTAGAATCCACCGAGATTTCGAGTGGTGTCGGCGTCGTTGTCCTGAAAGTCGCCAGTCACGACTGCAGAGATCGTTACGTTCTGGCCGTCGAGCGGGCTGGACGCGCCGGACCCCTGAATCGCGGAAATCAGGGTCGAGCCGGATGGCGTTGCTTCGGGGTCGATAGTCGTGGCCGTTCCGCCGCTGGTGTCACAAGCGGCGAATGCGAAGCAGCCTATTGATGCAAGAAGTATCTTCATCGAACGATTCTAGCGCAGTTCGCCTATACTTCGTCTGCCGGCCACGCAATTGGAAGCTCGACTTGGCTAATAATAGAAAGAACACACTGTTTCAACGCTGGCTCCTACCCGGTTTTCTATTTCAGTCCGTCATCATTGGCGGCGGCTACGCGACCGGAAGAGAGCTTGTGGAGTTCTTTCTGTCGGCCGGTCCATTAGGCGGACTGATCAGTATTCTGGCGGTCACTGTACTCTTCAGTTTCACACTGGGTGTCGCATTCGAATTGTCACGCGTCACGCGATCCTACGATTACCGGATGTTTTTCAAGCAGATACTCGGCCCCGCCTGGTTTCTGTACGAAATTGTCTACATTGCATTGGTGGTGCTCGTCATTGCGGTCCTCGGTTCGGCGTCGGGCGAACTGGTCGGTGACCGCATGGGCATTCACCCGGTCATAGGCACGGTTACGATGGTAGCGCTCATCGGTGTGCTCGTATTCTACGGCACAACTATCATTGAGAAAGTGCTCGCCGGATGGTCGTTTCTTTTGTATGCCGTTTACGCAGTGCTTATCTGGGCATTTCTCGCGAAGTTTGGTCACAAAATTCCCGCGGTGCTCGCGACCGATGACCTGAGTGGGCCGTGGGTGGTAGGCACTATACGCTACGTCGCTTTAACTTCCACAGCGGTCACTTTGATTCTGTTTTGCGTCAGGCACATGGAGAGTCGCCGTGACGCATTCATTGCCGGTGCATTTGCGGGCCCGATCGGCATGCTCCCTGCGATATTCTTCCTGTTGGGGATGATCGCAAGTTATCCCGAGATACTTGAGGCGCCAGTGCCTGCCGATTACATGATGCAGCAACTCGATTTTGGCTGGATAAGCATTGCTTTCTACATCGTCGTATTCGGGACATTCATCGAAACCGGTACCGGAATGATTCACGCGATAAACGAGCGAATCGATCACGTATTTCTGGAGCGAGCAACGCTCATGCCACGATGGCTGCGTCCGGCAGTGGCGATGTTCATACTGTTCTTCGCCGTGGTGCTGGCCGATCGTGTTGGCATCATAAACCTGATTGCAAAAGGCTACGTCGCGCTTGCCTGGATATTCCTCGGCGTATTCTTCGTACCTTTGTTGACTGTCGGTATTTGGCGCATTCGGAAGTAGGGCGCTCAGGGCGCTGAATCAATTTGCTTCAGAAGAGAGCAATTAGACACGGCAATCCTCAGGCTATATCGAAAACCAGGAATTCTGCGTCGGAATTGCTCGCAATGGTCAGCAAACTTTCATCGGTGATTTGTACACCATCGCCTGCTGCTACTTGCTGCCCGTTGACAACGACGTTACCGGATACAATCTGAACAAAAACTTTGTGTCCTTCGCCAATTTCGTGCTCGATAGTCCTGCTCGCCTCGACCACACTCGCGTACAAATCAACTTCCTGGTGAACGGTTACCGATTTTTCCCGACCGTCTCTGGAAGCGACGAGACACAAGCGATTCAGCTTATCCTCGCGCGTGAACATCTTTTGCTCATAGCCGGGTTCGAGATTCTTTTGTTCCGGGAACATCCAGATCTGCAGTAAATGCAACTCCTCGCTCTTGGAGTGATTGAATTCGCTGTGTTGCACGCCGCTGCCCGCCGTCATGCGCTGCACTTCACCGGCCGTGATCACCGTGCCGTTGCCCATGCTGTCTTTGTGTTCGATCGCACCCGAAATAGGGTAGGTCACGATCTCCATGTCATTGTGGCCGTGCGTTGGGAAACCCTGTCCCGGCGCGATACGGTCTTCATTGATGACGCGCAGGGGGCCGAAGCGAACTCGCTTGGGATTTTGATAGTCCGCGAACGAGAATGTGTGCTTCGCTTTCAGCCAGCCATGGTCTGCGCTGCCGCGAGTCTCTGCTGGGATAACTTCGATCATGTGCTTCTCCGTGAGCTTGGCCTTCTGGGCTTGATTCCAGTATCACTGTTGACAAATTATAGATAAATAGTAGTTTAAATATTAGATTGTTCAAGAAATCGCAACAGTATGGATAAATTTGAGGATATTCAGGCATTTATCGCCGTAGTCGATGCGGGCAGCTTTACAGGGGCCGCAGATCGCCTGGGGGGTGCCAAGTCGGCGGTCAGCCGTCGGATCTCGGCACTCGAGGAGCGACTTGGCGTGCAATTGCTGCACCGCACGACCCGTGCCCTGAATTTGACGGAAACCGGCCGACAATTTTATGAACACGGCGCCCGCATCCTGGCGGATCTTGAAGAAGCGGAAGCAGCGGTTCAACAGGAACACGGCGAGCTGCGCGGGACCCTGCGCTTCGCGCTGCCCATGTCTTTCGGTGTTCGGCATATGTGCGGGGCGATCGCGGCCTTTAGCAAGAAACATCCCGGGGTTCGATTTGACCTGGACCTCAATGATCGTCGGGTCGATTTGATCGAGGACAACTTTGATCTCGCGCTGAGAATCGGTCACTTGTCCGACTCATCGCTGATCGCTCGCCGCCTGTTCGAGGTCCGCACGGTCGTCTGTGCATCGCCACACTATCTCAACGTGCATGGCACCCCAGAAACTCCGGACGACCTGCAGGGCCATCAATGCCTCGTGTACTCGAATCTCGCGGAACCGGAGCGCGTGAGCTACAAGGATGCCGATGGCAACAAAGGGACCGTGAAAGTTCACGCCGCGTTGTCCGCCAGCAGCGGCGACTTTCTTTGCAATGCGGCCGCGCACGGCATGGGCCTTGTGATACAGCCAACGTTTATCGCGGCAGAATCGATACGACGCGGAACCCTCGTTGCCGTACTCACGGACTACACCTGGCCGGTTTCGCCGGCGTACGCTGTCTACCCGCCAACGCGGCACTTGTCGTACCGGGTTCGAGCGTTCATCGACTTCCTGGTGGAGCGGTTTGCCGGCCAGCCTCAATGGGACCGCGACTGCGAAGCACTAAGCGCCAAACAGATCTGACCGGCAGTAGTAGAGCGGTAATCCCCACAGATAGGTAGGAAAGTCCGTCTGTACCAGGCGCATCCAGGCGACGGACAAATCGGACAAAAAGAACATCAGTGCGCCAGCGAGTATCAATGCGGAGAAGCCCGAGCCGCGCGTACCGAAGGCGGCGATCACCATGCCGCTGATAACGGCGGTGTAGGCGTACACCGGTAACGTGAGTTCCGCGGGTGTATGCGGGCCGAGCCATGCCGAAACGACGACGGCTATGCCGATTATGGGTATAGCCGCAACAGCCATCCATCGCCGACTGACACCGAGAGCGACAAATGCAGCGATGTAAGCGACATGCGCCAGCAGGAAGGCCGCCAGGCCACCCAGAAACAGGCGTTGAGATTCGCCAATTAACAGAGCGTCACCGATAAACGAGAGTGCGAGTCCGGCGAGCAGCAGCCTGCCGTAAGTCGAGTGCCATGCACCGGAAAGGATCGCGACCGTTAGAAACCCGCAAGACGCGACCACCTTTGCGACCGCAGCAACAATTGGCAAGCTAGCCAGTAATGCTTCAACAAGCACAAGGCAACTGATGCCGGTAATGACTACAGCGGTCTTGATTCGATTGTGCATGTGCGCTTCTCCTGTCGTACTATAATCTCGCACATCACCCCCCCCTGAGAGAACTTTGTGAAAATATTCTGCCTGGCCATGGCGGTCACGACACTTTTGTTATCGGCCTGCTCGAAAGAGCAACCACCGCAGCGCGACGCTGAGACCAGTGCATTCCAGAAAGAACTGCAAACCCGGTTCATCAATGCTGAGCCCGGTGATGTCATTGAGATTCCCGAAGGTTTTTACGAACTGTCGCGCGGATTGTCGCTGAATGTGTCGGGCGTAACGATACGCGGCGCAGGGATGGACAAGACCGTCCTGTCGTTCAAACACCAGGTGCAGGGCGCTGAAGGCCTGCTCGTCAATGCGAGCGACTTCACCATCGAAGATCTGGCCATAGAAGACACGCCGGGCGACGGACTCAAGGTTAATGAAGGCAAGAATATTGTTATTCGCCGCGTGCGCACAGAGTGGACCGGTGGTCCCGATGTAAGCAACGGCGCCTACGGTATCTATCCGGTGCAGACGGAGAATGTCCTGGTCGAGGAGTGTGTCGCGATCGCATCGTCCGATGCCGGCATTTATGTTGGTCAGTCGAAGAATATTGTCGTACGCAATAATCGGGCCGAGTACAACGTTGCGGGCATAGAAGTCGAAAACTCATTCGATGCCGATGTTTACGGCAACACGGTCATCAACAACACAGGCGGCATACTGGTTTTCAATATGCCGGCTTTGCCGCAACCCGGTCACAGCACCCGTGTGTTCCGCAACACGATCAAGAACAACAACACGGAAAACTTCGGTGCGAAAGGTACTCCGGTCGCAAGCGTACCGGCCGGGTCGGGCGTGGTCATTAATTCGAATGACAAGGTAGAGATTTTTGACAATGACATTGCCGACAACGACACCGCCAACGTCATCATCAGCAGCTACTTTGCGACCGGCTACTTTGGGAAAGACGAGTCCGTCGCAGAATACGATCCCTACCCGGAAACCATATACGTGTACGACAACCGTTTCTCGGGTGGCGGCGCATCCCCGGACGGCTTTGAATTGAAGGCTCTGAAAGTGGCGATGTTCGGCCTCAACGGCAGTCTTCCGGACATACTTTGGGACGGCTATGTGAATCCCGCGAGTCTTGGCGAAAATGGCAAATTGCGTGCTGAGCTTGCGATTTGCGTCGACAATGGCGCAGCCGAAGTGCTCAACGCCGACCTCGGCAACAAGAGTGCCAATATTGTCGTCGGCGAAGCGCAGCACAATTGCACACACGAAAAGTTAGCTGCCGTGGTGTTGTCAGCCGCGATGCATGACTAATGAGCAAATGGTCTGCCGTCGTTATCTGTTGCCTGCTGGCGGCTTGTGCTAAACCTCAGCCGCCTGTCGTTGTTCATCCGCCAGACGGGATTCCCGAGCAGCTCAGTGCCTGGGGTGTCGTGCTGGCAGACGGCGATTACCTGGGGTTGAATACTGCGGCTCTGCCTTACGATCTAAATACACCGCTCTTCAGCGACTATGCCCTGAAGTTGCGCACGGTCTGGATGCCACCGGGCGAATCGGCGCGTTACGACGCTAGTCAGGAATTCAATTTTCCCGTTGGCACGATTATCAGCAAAACTTTTCACTACGAAAAAGCAGCGGACTGGTCGTTGCAGCATCAAACGGTGGTGCGCCAAGACCGCGATACGGTGCTGGACGAGCAGGGTCGCCTGGACCTCAAGCGCTATTCGCTCATCGAAACACGATTGCTCGTGCACTATGAAGACGGTTGGCGGGCGTTTCCTTATGTCTGGAATTCGACGCAAACTGAGGCGTGGCTGGAAGTCGCTGGCGACGTCAAAAGCCTGACACTCGTTGATGAATCTGCGCAGCTCGATTTCCTGTACGTCGTTCCGGATGCGAATCAGTGCGCTGCATGCCACGCACCGGATCATACCGATGCCGACATACGCCCTATCGGGCTCAAGGCGCGACACCTGAACCGTTCGCAGCAAATTGAACGTTGGCAGGAAGAAGGCGTCTTAACAGGGGTGGCAGGCGAAGTTCCGGTAGCCGCACGCTGGACTGGGTCAGGGTCGGCAACCCTCGAAGAGCGGGCGCGAGCCTATCTCGACATCAACTGCGCTCATTGTCATAACTCGGCGGGAGCTGCGGATACCTCCGGACTGCACCTGAATATCGAGGCGCCGCTGGATCGACATTTCGGCATCTGCAAATCACCAACGGCGGTGGGGCAAGGCAGCGGCGACCACTTGTACGATATCTATCCTGGCAAAACGGAAGAATCGATCATGATCTTTCGGATGGACCATACGGATGCGGCGATTGCGATGCCGGAGCTCGGTCGTAGTACAGTGCACACCGAAGGTGTGGTACTAATTTCACAATGGATAAAGAGTCTCGAGGGAGACTGTTAGAAGAGAGTGCGGGAAACACCTCTGCTGGATGGAAAACATGAAAAGAATAGTCTTGATCATAGCCTTGCTCGCCGCTTCTGCAGGTGCCGTAGCCGAAGTTACCGTAAAGGAATTTCGAGGCACGGGTAATACGACAACAGCGATCTTTACGGTCGAATCACCCTGGCTGCTCGACTGGCGCCTGGATGGCGATTACGACAAATTGGTTGCGCTCGACATTACTCTCGTCGAGGCGCATACCGGAAAACATGTCGGTCGGGTTCTGCATACCAAGCGCAAAGGCAACGGCGTAAAGCTGTTTCACGATACCGGGCAATACCAGTTACGCATCAGCTCGACGCTGGCGCGCTGGACACTCAAAGTGCAACAGTTGCAGCCCGAGGAAGAAGAGTTGTACGTGCCGAAATCGACGAACTAACGTGAGCTACAAATCGCCGGGATGCGGCCTGCACATACTTATGCGATCATCGATCGCGTGAGCGAACCCAAAGTCAAACAAAGCAGCGCGGTTGTCACGTTTGCGGCCGTTATCGTCATTATCTACGGTTTGCAGATGGGCAAAGCGCTGCTCGTGCCGTTTCTGATTGCCGCGTTTCTGGCATTGATTTCCGTACGCCCGATGATGTGGATGTTGAAGAAGCGTGTCCCCAGTGTCTTGGGAGCCTTCATTATCGTGACGATCATCATGCTGATATTGGCGATGGTTGGAACCATCCTCGGTAGCTCGATCGCTGATTTTACCGCCGCGCTGCCCGCTTACCAGGCGCGACTGGATGTCATCGTCGCCGGGTTCCTGAACTTCGTTGCTGAGCATATCGACGGCGTCAACTCGATGCAGAACATCAGCGACATGATAGACCCGGGCTGGGCGATGCGCCTCGTCGCAAGCATTTTGAACAGCTTGAAAGACGTATTGACGAATGCCTTCCTCATCATATTCACGATGATCTTCATGCTGCTCGAGGTTTCGACCGTGAGTACCAAGGTCAAAGCGGCCTTCGGGCGCACGACGGAATCACTGGCAGGACCGCGAGCGTTTTTACAGAATCTCGGCCGCTACCTCGGCATCAAGACGCTCATCAGCCTGCTTACGGGAATTTGCGCCGGCTTCCTTACCTGGTCCTTGGGACTCGATTTCCCCTTACTTTGGGGAATGCTGGCTTTTCTTCTTAATTACGTGCCGACCATCGGTTCAATCATCGCGGCGGTGCCTGCAACGCTGCTCGCGCTGGTGCAGTTGGGACCGGGCGCCGCGGGTGCGACTGCCCTTGGATTCGCGGCGATCAATGTTGTGTTCGGCAATATTCTCGAGCCGCGTGTGATGGGCTACGGAGTTGGCATTTCACCGCTGATTGTATTCATTGGCCTGGTGTTCTGGGGATTCATCTTCGGACCCGTCGGCATGCTGTTGTCGGTGCCGCTAACGATGACGCTCAAGCTGGGGCTTGAAAGCGATGATCGCACACGCTGGATCGCGATCCTGATTGGTTCCGAACGAGATGCTCAGCACGCGCTGATTTCCGAGGTGACTGAAAAGTCGTAGTGATTCAGGCGACGTCCTCATCGTCAAACTCGCCAACGTCATCGAAGTCGTCGTCAAACTCATCGTCCATCGGTTCCGTGGCTTCGATTTGTTCGAGCAGATTGATGGCGACGGCGACAAAGTCGGTGTCGGTGATGATGCCGACGAGCTGGCCGCTTTGCATGACCGGCAAGCAGCCGATTTTATGTTTCTCAATGAAGAGTGCTGCCTGACGTAAGCTGGCGTGCACGTCGACTGTCGCAACATCATTGACCATGACGTCGCCGACGAGAACTTCGTTGTCGTGAATGCGGCTTCGTTTGTCGCGCAGGAAAGAGTCGGTTGCTGCGAGCACGTCGGTGAGTGTTAGTAGTCCGACCAGCTTTTCGCCGTCGACCACCGGTAGATGGTGAATACGACGGTCGTGCATCAGGGTGCGCGCTTCAGCAAGTGTTGATGTCGGCGCGACCGTAATCACGTTGGTGCTCATGATGGCTTCTATGCTGAACATGATCTCATCCTCCAATTTCAGTCTAATCTTATCGCAGGGAGTGACTATTGCGAGAAACACCTATTCGCGCTGCCGCCGTGACTTGGCGACTTGGAATATGAAATACTGAACAGCCACACGTAGCGTAAGCCGGAATTGCCATGAATTTGCGATGGAGTCTGTTGTTCTTCCTGCTGGTTGTTCCGGCGCTCGGTCTCGGTGAAGAACGCGACGGCAGGGCAATCGTCAAAGATGCGATAGACCATTGGCGTGGTCAGTCGTCCTACACGGAAATGACGATGATAATTCATCGCCCCGACTGGGAGCGGTCTATGACCATGCAGGCATGGACCAAAGGTGACGATCACTCACTGGTGCGCGTGCTCGAGCCGGCGAAAGACCGCGGCAACGGCACGCTGACGGATCAAAATAGCATGTGGTCCTACTCTCCCAAGATTAATCGGGTCATCAAAGTGCCGTCGTCGTTGATGGGGCAAAGCTGGATGGGGTCCGATTTTTCGAACAAGGACATCGCACGCGCCGACGACATTATTGATGAATACGAACACCGCGTACTCAATAAAGAGGAAGTCGACGGCGTGACTGTGCATGACATCGAATCCATTCCGAAAGAGGATGCAGCGGTCGTCTGGGGTCGCGAGGTGCTGCGCATCCGCGAAGACCACATCGTGCTCGAACACTCGTTCTACGATCAGGATGACGTACTCGTCAAAAGCCTGCAGACATTGAAGATCGAGGAGATGGGTGGGCGGACTATCGCCAGCCGTCAGCGCATGAGCAAGACAGATAAGCCCGACGAGTGGACCGAAGTTGCCATCAACGAGGTTGAGTACGAGGTCGAGCTCAAAGACAGTCTGTTTACCTTGTCGAACCTGCGCAACCCGCGGGACTAGAATGAAGTATTACGGATGAACATCGTTTTTCGCCTTGCCTGGCGCAACCTCTGGCGACATCCGCGACGCACCTGGCTAACGACCGGCGCGATGGTGTTCTCGAACATCTTGCTCGTGTTCATGATCTCCCTGCAGTTTGGTATGTACGGTCTCATGATTGACAATGCCCTGCAGATTTTTACGGGCCATGTGCAGGTGCAGGCGGTCGGCTACAACGACGAGCAGAAGATGCGGCAAACAGTCCCGAACATTATGCCGCTCGCCGACACGATACGCTCCGAACTGAATTCCGAGACTGTCGCAGCCCGAGGCTGGGCTTTTGCGTTGGCTTCAAGTGAAGAACGCAGTTTCGGTATTGGCATCTACGGTGTGGAGCCGGAATTTGAAGCGCAGGTATCAAATATCCCCGGCCTGGTTACCGCAGGGCGTTATCTCGCCGGCAACGACACGGCGGAAATCGTCATCGGCAGCGTGCTCGCCAGGAACCTGCGAGTAGAGCTGGGCGACGAAATTACCTTGTTGGGTAGCGGCGTGGATGGCTCTTTCGCGGCAGGCGTCGTCGAGATAGTCGGCATCTTTGAAAGCGGCGTGAACGACATCGATCGCAATATCGCGGAGATTCCGCTGGGTCTGTTTCAAGAAACCTTTTTCATGCAGGGTGCCGGCCACCAAATCGTGATTCTCGGGGACAGCCTGGACGCCGTGGCGGGAATTCAATCGGACGTACAATCTTTGTTGCCGGCCGATGCCGATCTCGTCGCTCTCGACTGGGATGACCTTCAACCGGGACTCAAGCAGGCAATCCAGGCAGACATGGGCAGTTCGTTCTTTATGTACTTTGTGCTCGTGATCCTCGTTTCATTCAGCGTACTCAACACACAGTTGATGTCGGTGCTCGAACGTACCCGCGAATTCGGTATCGTCATGGCGCTCGGTCTCAAGCCGGGAAGGTTGGGCCGGCTGGTGCTACTGGAAACGGTCTTGATGGGTCTGATCGGAACGGTGCTGGGCATCATCGCCGGCGGCATAGTGACGTCCTGGTTTACGACCAACGGACTCGCGTTTCCCGGCATGGACGAAATGGCTGCACGCTTTAATCTGCCGGCGAGAATGTATCCGGAGGTCAACCTGTTTACCTTGCTCGCAGGTCCATCAGTCGTGTTCTTGTTCACGATATTGGCCGCGCTTTATCCTGCCCTGCGTTTGCGTTGGCAAAATCCGGTCGCTGCGATGAGGGCTGCCTGATGCGATTGACGGGAGTTCTATTTCGCCTGGCCTGGCGCAATCTCTGGCGTAATCACCGCCGCACCATCATCATGCTCGGCGCTGTCGGCGTCGGTGTCTGGGCCATGATATTCATGACCGCCCTGACTCGCGGCATGGTTGATCAGATGGTCATCGACAGCATCGGTGTCTTGCCGGGTCACGTGCAAATACATCATCCGGATTTTGCGGACGATCCCAGTGTCGCGAATCGGCTGCTGGTTTCCGATGCCGTTCTGCACAGCAAGTTTGACAATGCGGGCTTCAAAGCCTGGGCAAGCCGTGTAAAGGTGCCAGCCATCATCAGCAGCGAAAGAGAATCGCGTGGAATTACGTTGCTGGGTGTGGATCCGGCGATGGAACACGAACTTTCATTCTTTGACTACGATGAGGTTGATGGACGTTTTCTGCAGGATGCCAACGACCAGGGCATCGTCATCGGTAAGAAGCTCGCGGAGACGCTGGAGACCGAGATCGGCAAGCGCGTGGTGCTCATGAGTCAGGACCCCGACAACGATATCGCGGATCGCGGCTTCAGAGTCATTGGCCTGTATTCGGCCAATACCAAAGCGGTGGAAGAGGCTTACGCCTATGTCGGAAAACTCACGGCGCAGAAGATGCTGAAGATAGGCGACACGACGACGGAGATTGTATTTCTGGGCGATGACTATCGTGATGTTGAGGCAACGTTTCTGGCGGCAAGCTCGGCGATGGACGACGACGTGTCGGTACGTCGCTGGTACGACATTGACACCTACCTTGGGACGATGATGAGGGTCATGGACGGCTTTGTTCTTATCTGGGTGGTCGTCATTTTCATGGCCCTGTCTTTCGGTCTCGTCAACACGCTGGTCATGGCAGTGTTTGAACGCGTGCGTGAGATCGGCCTCATGCTGGCACTGGGTATGAAGCCTGCCAGCATCCTCGGCCAGATACTTATCGAATCGATGCTGTTGCTGATACTGGGACTTGCTATCGGCAATGCGCTGGCATGGGCAACGGTTGTGCCGTTGCAGGATGGCATCGATATTTCGATCGTCGCCGAAGGGATGGAAATGTGGGGGGCATCCAGCATGTTGTATCCAAAGTTATACGTCAGCGATATGTTGCTCGCGACGGGTGTCGTCCTCTTACTCGGATTCCTGGCGAGTATTACACCGGCCTGGCGGGCCTCCCGCTACAGGCCTGTTGAAGCGATAACAAAGGTCTGACTATGAGTGCTGTTCGTTGTATCGATTTGTGCAAGACATACCGCCAGGGTGATCAGGACATCAAGGCGCTGGATCACGTCAGTATCGAGATTGCCAAAGGCGAGTTCGTTTGCTTGTCCGCCCCCTCGGGCGGTGGCAAGACGACCTTGCTGAACGCGATCGGTGGCCTCGATATACCCGACAGTGGCGAGGTGACTATCGATGGCGCAAGAATTGACCAACTAAGTAAAGGCGAGCTGGCAGACGTGCGGCTGCACCAGATCGGCTTCGTTTTCCAGGCTTACAACCTGATCCCGGTCCTGTCTGCGCAGGAAAACGTCGAGTTTGTCATGCAGGTTCAAGGTGTGCCGGCGGCAGAGCGCGTTGCAAAGTCGCGAGCGATCCTGAAGGAAGTCGGACTCGAAGGCCTCGAAGATCGCCGGCCCGCACAAATGTCGGGCGGGCAGCAGCAGCGCGTTGCTGTTGCTCGTGCGATCGCTTCACGACCAGCACTGGTGCTGGCCGACGAACCGACCGCCAACCTGGATTCGAAATCGGCCGATGAACTCATGGCCCTGTTCACCGAGCTCAACAAGAGTCACAAAACAACGTTTGTAATCGCAACCCACGACCAGCGCGTAATGAGTTACGCCGCACGACTGGTGCGGATGCTTGACGGGCGAATCGTCGACGATACTAATCAGCGTGCTGCGTAAATTCATCCTTCTGTGGGCGCTCTTCCCGGTCGTGGCGGGCGCCACGGATACGACGGAAATCACGGGCCACACCAAACTGCGCGTCGTCAGCCAAAGCTACGCGTCTGACAGTCTGTTCCACGATCTCTTCGGCGACAGCGCCACCGATACGCAGGGAGACCTGAGACTCAACCTCGAGCATCGTCATTCGGGTTGGACCTTCAACGCCAACTACCAGCTCGCGGCTCTCTACGGCGATAGATCCCTCGCACCCGACGATCGCCACCGTTATTTCGACCTGACGTCCGTCATCGAGCAGCATGACGACCTGACACTGGTGCATCGTCTGGATCGGCTGTGGCTGGGCTATGCGAGCGAAAAGGCCGTGGTCCGTTTTGGGCGGCAGGCTTTGTCCTGGGGTAATGGCCTGTTTTACACGCCTATGGATCTCGTCAACCCTTTCGATCCGGCTGCCGTCGACACGGAGTACAAGGCCGGTGACGACATGCTGTACCTGCAGTACCTGCGCGACAGCGGTGCCGATATCCAGGGCGCATACGTGATTCGTCGCGATGTGCTCGATCAGGATGTCGACAGTTCCGTCGCAACGTCCGCGATCAAGTACCACGGCTTTGCCGGGGAGGGCGAATACGACCTGCTGGTGGCGCGCCATTATGGCGATGATGTCCTTGGGCTGGGCGCCAGTCACAGTGTGGGCGGTGCACACTGGGGTGGTGACCTTGTTATCACCCGAACCGCCAATGACACCTACCTGCAGGTATCCAGCAATCTCAGCTATTCCTGGATATGGGCAGGAAAGAACATGAGCGGTATCTTTGAGTATCACTTCAACGGTTTTGGCCAGCACGCGGACGATTACGGTCCGGCGTCGTTGGCGGGCAACCCGGATCTGGCGCGCCGCTTGTTACGCGGAGAAAGTTTCACCCTTGGGCGGCATTATCTGGCCGCCGGCGTCACGATTGAGATGACACCCTTATGGAGCCTGACGCCGACCGCCTTGATAAACGCCGTTGATCCCAGTGCACTGCTGCAATTGGTGACGCAATACAGCCTGTCCGACAACATGACGCTGCTCGGCAGCCTGAATATTCCGCTGGGTGACAACGGCAGTGAATTTGGCGGGATCGACTCGGGGTTGCCGGGCCGCTATCTATCGACCGACGCCGGTGTCTTCGTGCAACTTGCCTGGTATTTCTAGCGGTCCTTCAGGCCCGCCATGACGCGCTGGAATGCGGACTCGATTTCCAGCCCGAACACCGGATCTTTGATACGCAGAGAATTGTCTACGTCAATGCCTTCAGAGTCCTCAGCGATCATTTTGTCGACACGAGGAAATAAGTCGTCTTCCTCCCAATGCATGTGGTGCCGCAAGCGTTTGACGTACTCGCTCACGTCAACGACCAGCTGTGTGCGGCGAACGGCGGCTCCGGCAATGATCGCGTCGACGTCGGAGCGCAGGCGAGTGCCGAGAGCCGCGATTAGCCAGTGATCTTCAGGCACGTCTTCGAGGCCCTCCGCGAGGTCAGGGCGACGTGACTGCAGTTGCGCGAATATGAGGTCTTCCTTCGGGTGATGCACGGCATCCGCATACACCGTCATGTAACGCATGATTTCCTCGATCAGCAGGAAATCGGGGTCGCCACCCGCCTCCGTCGTATCGGCGGTTTCCTCGAGCAGGTCCAGAATGACCGACATATTGCGGTGGTCTTGCCGCAACTCACTCAGCACCAGTTGGTTCGTCGATTCCATATTGTTAGTTTGCCGCAGCAGAACGGTTCCGGGTATGCGGGTAATTCCGTATCCCGTCGCCATGCCTGCAATAGGGAACCGCGCCTGTATAATCCGCCCATGAATCTTTGGAGTAGCACCATGCGCAGCCGCACCTTCCTTCTGGCAACCTTGTTCCTGTCACTCGGTGCCTGTGCTGTGAACCCGGTGACGGGTAAGACCGAACTGATGATGGTGAGCTCCGCGCAGGAGATCGAGATGGGCAAGCAGAATTACGTGCCCATGCAGCAGTCACAGGGCGGTGCTTACGATGTGGATCCGGAGTTAACGCGCTATGTGCAAGGCGTTGGCAGTCGCGTGGCGGAGGAAAGCGGTGTTGATCTGCCGTATGAATTCGTCGTGCTGAACAACTCGGTGCCGAATGCCTGGGCTTTGCCCGGCGGAAAAATTGCGATCAATCGGGGTTTGCTGACGGAGCTGCAATCCGAGGCGGAGCTGGCAGCCGTATTGGGTCACGAAGCCGTGCATGCCGCCGCACGCCATACCGCGAGACAAATTTCACGTAGCCAAATGATGCAGATTGGTGTCGCCGCGACAGCAATTGCGACCAGCGACAGTGACTATGGCAACTTGTATGCCGGCGGTGCGGGCTTGCTGGCGCAATTGGGTCTGTCAAAGTATGGGCGGAGTGCAGAGCTGGAGTCGGATTTTTACGGTATGCAGTACATGTCCGAGGCTGGCTACGACCCTCAGGGTGCCGTCACATTGCAGCAAACGTTTGTACGTCTGAGCGAGGGCCGCGACCCCGACTGGCTGAGTGGCCTGTTCGCAAGTCACCCGCCGTCCGAGGAGCGCGTGCGCACCAACATCGCCACAGCAGCGACGCTGCCTGGCGGCGGTATCAGTGGCCGCGACGAGTATCAGGCCGTCATGAAAAAGACGATGGCGACGAAGCCTGCCTACGACGCTTACGACGAAGGCCGCAAGGCGCTGTCCGAGAAAAAACCGGATGAGGCGCTGGCTCTGGCCAATAAGGCGATCGATCTTTATGACGGCGAAGCGCATTTTCATTCGCTGCGTGGCGATATTCGATTGTCCGCTGACAAATACGACATGGCGATTACCAACTACACGCGAGCGATCGCACGGCGTGAAGGCTTCTTTTATTACCACTTGCAACGGGGCCTCGCGAACAAGGAGCTGGGTCAGACGGACAGCGCGGTTACCGATCTGAACCGCAGTCTGGAGCTGCTGCCGACGGCACCGGCGCATTTCGCGCTGGGTGATATCGCCGAAAAGCGTGGCGACCATCCAGAAGCGATAGAGCACTACAAGGTTGTCGCGCAGGCGGGTGGCGATTACGGCAAGCAGGGAATGGCGGCACTGGCTAAGCTGGACCTGCCAAACAACCCGGGCACGTACATTGCCAGAGCCTGCTCGGCCGACAGTGCTGGCTATCTGGTGGTCACCGTTCGCAATGACACCGGAGCGACCATCACTGGCGTACAGGTGGCTGTTACGGCCACGGACGCCTACGGCAGGTCAGGTCAGCAACGCTTTAGTATCCGCGGCAACATCGCTGCCGGGGCGACCGGCAGTGTGAATACGGGCCTTGGGCCTTACACATCGGGCAGCTCCTGCCCGGCAGAGGTAGTGGCGGCCCAGATCGTCGACCCATAAGGCCTTATCCTCAGTTACAATGGCCGCCGGGCGCGCTACCGCGCCCCAAGCGTGACAACGCGGAGACGGGTCATTGATTAAACTGCGCTACACCATTCCGAACGGTTTCACGGCGTTGAGCTTGCTGCTCGGCGTCGCTTCTATCGTGACAACACAATTAGGCGAGCTTGAGCTCGCGGCCTGGATCATAGTCTGGTGTGGACTGCTGGACACGATGGACGGCGTCGCGGCGCGACTGCTGAAAGCGACTTCAAATTTTGGCGCCGAGTTTGACTCGATGGCCGACCTGGTTTCTTTCGGCGTTGCACCAGCGGTTTTGGTGCTCAATGCGGGACTGCAGATGGGTGGCGTGGAGTATGACTCCAACCAGTTCTGGCTGCTCCTGGTCGCGGTTGCCGTTTTTGTGCTGGCTGGAGCGATGCGCCTGGCTCGATTTAACCTGGCATCCTCGGAAACCACGAAAGGGTGGTTCGCGGGCGTGCCGATTACAGCGGCCGGCGGCGGTCTGATTTCCTCGATTGTGCTGGTACTTATTCACCACCGGGAAATCGCTGAATCCCTGCCGCTGCATCTCTATTTTCCGGTCCTGATGTTCGTACTTGCCCTGCTAATGATCTCGAGGATTCGCTTCCCCAAAGCGACACGCCGCGACAGCAACTTCATCAATGCATTCCAGGTCATCGCGATCTCGGGAATTTATTATTGCGGCATTACCCGCAGCTACCCGGAGTACCTGCTGGGCATGGGCTTGTTCCTCATGATCGCGGGCATCATTGCGGGCCGCATTACTCGCGACAAATAAAACGAATAAGCACACGGGGGAAACCATGCTTGCACGGAGTTTTCTGGCGGTACTCGTACTTGGCTGGGCGCAAAGCACCTATGCAGCCGACGATCTGGATCTAAGCCGCTTCGATCGTATCGAGGGATTCATTGATCAGTACTGGGATGCGGACAGCGGCCGGCTATTGCTCGACGTTAGTGATCTCGATCGGGCCTTTATCTACCAGTCATCGCTGGCACGTGGCGTAGGCTCGAATGACCTGGGTCTCGATCGTGGCCAACTTGGCAACACCCGGGTGCTGCGGTTTCTGCGCAGCGGACCCAAAGTCCTGCTCGTCGAAGACAATCTTGCCTACCGCGCTCGCAGCGATAACAAGGATGAAGCGCAGGCTGTCGAAGAAAGCTTTGCGCGTTCCGTGATCTGGGGTTTTGAAGACCTCGAGCCCCTGAGCGAAAGAACCCTGATTGATGCAAGTTCTTTCATCCTGAGTGATGCACTCGGCCTCGCGGCACGCCTGAACTACTCCGGTGAAGGCTCGTATTCGGTGGACGCGTCACGGTCGGCCATTTACCTGCCGCGCACCAAAGGGTTTCCTGATAATTCGGAGGTCGAAGCCATAGTGACCTTCGCAGGCAAGCCGAGCGGCCCGCATTTGTCGACAGTAACGCCCGATGCCAATGCCGTCACCGTCCATATCCATCATTCCTTCATACGCCTGCCGGATGATGGCTACGAACCGATACCGTACGACCCGCGCAGCGGCGTCATCGGTCTTGGCTATGACTCATTCGGTTTTGTCGATTATGCGACGGCGGTCGGCGAGGACCTGACGGTGAATTTCGGCCGGCGCCATCGGCTGGCGAAAAAGGACCCGACAGCAGCGCTCAGTGAAGCCGTCGAGCCCATTATCTATTACCTCGATCGCGGCGCGCCGGAACCGGTTCGGTCTGCGTTGCTGGAAGGCGCTCGCTGGTGGAACCAGGCTTTCGAAGCGGCGGGCTACGAGAATGCTTTCCAGGTTGAATTGCTGCCGGAAGGTGCGGATCCCATGGACGTCCGTTACAACGTCATTCAATGGGTGCACCGATCAACGCGGGGCTGGTCCTACGGCGATTCGATACTCGACCCGCGCACCGGCGAGATATTGAAGGGGCATGTGTCACTGGGTTCGCTGCGTGTCCGTCAGGATTACCTGATCGCTGAAGGTTTGCTTGCACCGTACGCGGACGACGACGTGCCGCCAGAAATGCTCGAGATGTCGCTGGCTCGCATACGCCAGCTTTCTGCCCACGAGGTTGGACATACTATTGGCTTCGAACACAATTTTGCAGCGAGTACACAGGATCGTGCCTCGGTGATGGACTATCCGTTTCCACTCGTCACTATCCGAGGCGATGGCAGCCTCGATCTCAGTGCGGCTTACGATGACAAAATCGGAGCCTGGGATAAGCGCACGGTGATGTACGCCTACCAGGATTTCCCACAAGGCGTCGACCCCGCCGCTGCGCGACAGCAAATTCTGGACGAGACGATTGCGGCAGGATTTAAGTATGTGTCGGACAACGATGCGCGCTCGGTGGCGACGGCTCACCCCGATGGCAATCTATGGGATAACGGCGCCGACGCTGTTGTCGAGCTGGAACATCTGCTGCGGGTTCGTGAGATTGCACTTGGCAACTTTTCCGAGCGCAATATCCGCTTGGGTCGACCGCTGGCGATGATCGAGGAAGCACTTGTGCCTGTCTACCTGCTGCACCGTTTTCAGGTTGAAGCGGTAGGTAAACTCATCGGCGGGCAGCACTTCAACTACAACCTGCGCGGTGACGGCCAGACGGCACCCGTGCCTGTTGCTGCCGAGCGCCAACAACAGGCGATCTCCGCTTTGATCGCGACGCTGGACCCGGCAATGCTGCAGCTGCCCGACGCTCTCGTCGCGATGATACCGCCACGGCCACCCGGTGATCCGAAGTCCCGCGAAACTTTCAATAGCGCCAACGGCACTGTTTTTGATGCTAAGGCGCCTGCCGCAAGTGCCGTTGCGATGACGTTGAAGGTGCTGCTTGAACCGTCTCGTGCAGCGCGCCTCGCGAGTTCGGGATCGCCCGGTTTCGATGCAGTAACGACTGCTTTGCTGGACGCGACGTGGAAAAAGAAGTCGCCCGGCGCCATCCAGCGACAAACTCAAAGACAGGTTATGTATGCGTTGCTTGCGCTTGCGTTCAACCCGTCGGCTGATGGTGAGGTTCGTGCTCTTGCGCTTGCCGCCGTCGACGATTTGTCCAACTGGATATCCCGACAGTCGACGAAAGATCCTGTGTTGCAGGCACATTACAATTTTGCACAATTCGAGATTGAGCGCTTACAGAGCGATCCATCGCAACTGCAGCAGCTGGCACCGGTAGTCATTCCACCGGGCTCGCCAATAGGTTCTGCTGCCCTCTCGTACTGATCAGGTCGCCAACACTATGTCCACGACACTTGCCGTACTCATTGTTTACCTGGGAATACTTGCCGCACTTGCAATTTGGAGTCGGCGTGAGACGCACACCTTGTCCGGGTTTTATATGGCCGGCAAGAAGCTGCCCTTTTGGGTAGTGGCCTTCAGCACCAACGCCACCGGAGAGAGTGGCTGGTTACTGCTGGGCCTGTCGGGCATGGGCTACGCCGTCGGTGTGCAGGCTTATTGGGTCGTCGTCGGCGAAATTCTGGGTATCGCGGCCGCCTGGTGGATCGTTGCCCGGCGACTCAAGAAGTTTGGTGATGAAGCTGACGCAATTACAGTTCCGGATGTGCTGGTTGCGAAGTTTGCGGATCGCTGGCATTTGATTCGCAGTATCGCCGTCGCGATCATACTCGTCATGGTCACCGCCTACGTCACGGCCCAGATGGTCGCGACCGGCAAAGCATTCAGCAGTTTCCTTGGTATGGAATACGCAACCGGCGTAATTGTTGGCGCGGTTTTTATCATCGGTTATACCTTCGTCGGCGGTTACAAAGCTGTGTGCTACACCGACGTCGTGCAGGGCGTGCTGATGTTGCTGGGTCTTATCGCGGTTCCTGCCGCGGCGATCTATGCGTCGGGCGGCTGGGGCGAAGTGCAGACCAACCTGCTGCATCAGGATCCAGCGCTGGTGGACATGTTTGCAGTGTCAGATGGCGTCAAGCCGGCATGGATCGCTATCGCCAGCTTTGTCGCTATCGGCCTGCCATTCATGGGTGTGCCGCAGCTGCTGGTTCGCTATATGTCCGCGGAAGATGATGGCGAGATAAGAAAGGCCAGAATCATGTCACTGGCGGTACTGCTGATTTTCACCACCGGCGCTGTTACCGCCGGTGTTGCAGGTCGCGCCTTGTTTCCAGGGCTCGACGATGCGGAAACGATTTTCCCAGTCATTTCGAACAACCTGTTCCCCGGGGTGATATCGGGGCTGCTGATGGTTGTCGTGCTGTCGGCGATCATGTCGACTGTCGATTCACTGTTGTTACTGGCATCGTCCGCCGTCGTTCGCGATACCTACCAAAAGATTATCGGTACGACCAAGAGCGAGGAAACGCTGTCGAATTACGGCAAGGTCGTCACAATTATCATCGGCATAATCGCTGTCGTAATGGGCATACAGGAGCCCCGCGTCATCTTCGACTTCGTATTGGCGTCCTGGTCCGGTCTTGGCTCAGCCTTTGGTCCGGTGGTCGTTGGATTACTCTATTACAAGCGCACCACCTGGGCGGGTGTCGTCGCCGGCATGCTCGGCGGTTTTGTGGCGAGTGTGGTTTGGCTCATGTGGTTTAAGGATGACTTCCACGGCCTGTACGAGGCGATCCCGGGCTTCATCGCGGGTTTCGTGCTGACCTACGGCGTGAGTTGGCTGACCAGCAAAAATAGCGATTCGATGTAACCGAATTGCCCGATGGGCCCTATAAGTGTGTAAGAAACACAATTGAGGGTTACAAATGGGCCACCTGAATTATCAAAAATTAAAATACGCGGCGTTGGCAGCAGTCGGGCTGATACTCGCCGTACCCGGGGAAGCTGTCGCCGATGCCAGCGATGTTCCCGGCAGCGCGACCTGGTATTTGTATGTTGATCTTGATCGCATGCGAACAACCGAGGCCGGCAAAGACGTTCATCGCTGGATGGTCGATGAGATATTTGATGAGGTCAGGGAAGAGTCCGGCGTCGATATCGAAAAGGAGCTCGACCGGCTGACCGCCTATTCACTCGAAGGGCAGGGACCTGTTTTTCTGTTCGAAGGTGCAATCAGCCAGCTTTCCAAAGACCGCTTGATGACGATGGTCGCCGTGGAAGGTGATCTGCAGCCGTTGAAATCATCCGGCAAGTCCTACTATCGATTTACGGGCAATAGTAGCGATGGCGAAGATCGTAAGGGCGCGAAAGTCGGTGGCGGAAATATCGAAATACAATTTGATTCACTTGAGGACGAAGCCTGGATCAGCATGGCTCTCGACAAGAAAGTGATCGTGACCTCCAGTGAAGAGCAAATGAAAGACATGCTCAAGGGTGGCGGCAAGATTGCCGGCAGCGCTGGCCATAAAGGAGCACTGCTGGTCCTGACGGCGGAGAAAACATTGTTGCAGGCCGGTATGAACTCTGCGGCGTTCGGCGATGACGGCGGCTCTGACTGGGATTCGAATATTCTGCGCAATACAGAGCAGGTAGCCTTCCTCGTCGCGGCAATGGACGAGAAGCTTGCACTGCAAGCGCAGCTCACCACCAAGGAGCCGGATATGGCGCAATCGCTGGCATCCGTCGTGCGCGGTCTCGTTAGCCTCGTTTCTTTCAGCGACGAAATGGATGCTGATGAAATTGCCGTAATTCAAGGCATCAAGGTGAATGCAAAGGGCAATAACCTCACGATTTCCCTGGCGATAGATTCCAAAGTACTTGTTACGACGTTTAATGATTGATGAGCAACGGCGGCGAACTGCAACTCATTGATGCCGCAAAAGCGGGGTCCGCGGAAGCTTTCGCGGACCTCGTGCGTGCATATCGTGTGCGGCTGCTGCGCTTCCTCGTGACTCGTTCAGCCAGCGTCGCCGACGCCGAAGACGTACTGCAGGATACGTTTATCGCCGCCTACCGCTACCTGCATTCCTACGATCCTCGCTGGCGATTCAGCACCTGGTTGTACCGCATCGCCATTCGCAATGCAGGAAAGATGCGAGCACAGAATATTGTCGAGTTGACCGACCTTGCGGATGAGGAAGGTGATCCATTGCAGCATTGCATACAGGCATCCGAGACCGAGAACCTGTGGGTAAGCGCGCGACGTATACTCAATGACGATGTTTTTGTTGCAACCTGGCTGCGCTACGCCGAAGACATGTCAATCAGCGATATTTCAAAAACGCTGGATCGATCGGACTCCTGGACCAAAGTGAACCTGCTACGGGCGCGCAAGGCTCTGGATAATGAACTGAACCGGCAGAACAACGGAAATGAAGCCTATGGATAAGCTCACAAAACAATTGAAGCAAGATGCTGCACAGATCGATGTGCAGATTTCAGATGAACTCGACCGTCGGATCATAGCGTCATTGCAGAGCATTACTCCGGAGAGGCCGGCTCAACCGGCAGCCCGACCACGGCCGCCGATCTTCTGGTGGGCGAGTAGTCTGACGGGCGCAGCGGTCGCGTTGCTACTGATCGTGATCGTCAATTCTCGTTCGCAATTGCAGGACACACCGCTTGAACCGACACAGATGTCCCCGGTGGCGGTGGCCACTGCACCAACCATTCAATGGAAGACGAACAACGCGACGCTGACCGGGCCTCTGCAACAGGAGCTGGAGCACCTGCAAGCGGACATAAAGAAAGCGGAAGCAAAGGTCAAGCGCGATATAGGACTTTGAACATGTGGAAAATACCTAGGCTTTCCACTATCCTCGGACGCTGGGTTCCACAACGCACGACCTTCAAAGGATGCCTAAAGTATGCCTTTCGCTGTTGTCTTGATATTACTCGTCGTCGGTTCCGTAGTTTTTCACTTCCTAAGTCCCTGGACCTTTACAGAGTTGGCTTCCAACTGGGGGATGGTGGACTTCACACTCGACATCACTTTCGTGGTCTGCGGAATCGTCTTCGTAGTCGTCAACTTGTTCATGGCCTACTGTGTCGTCAAGTTTCGCTACAAGAAGGGCGCACGTGCTGCCTATGAGCCCGAAAATAAAAAACTCGAATACTGGCTAACGGGAATAACGGCTGCTGGCGTTGCATTGATGCTGACGCCCGGGCTCTTCGTATGGGCCAAGTTCGTGGACGTTCCGGCCGAAGCGCATGTTGTTGAAGCCATCGGTCAGCAGTGGCACTGGACGTATCGTTATCCCGGTGTCGACGGCAAGCTTGGCGAGGTGGATGCCGAGCGCATCTCGGCGGAAAACCCTTTCGGCATTGATCCTGAAGACCCTAACAGTCAGGACGACGTCATTGTTTACAACCCGGAAGCGCACGTTCCGATCGATCAGCCGGTCAAATTCCTACTGCGCTCTAAAGACGTACTGCACAATTTCACGGTCGCACAGTTTCGCGTCAAAATGGATCTCGTGCCCGGCATGAATACCTTCATGTGGCTAACACCAACCGTTGCCGGTCGTTTCGAGCTGTTGTGCGAAGAGTTGTGCGGTCTCGGTCATTTCGCGATGCGTGGCGCCGTCGTTGTCGATGAGCAGGAAGACTTCGATCGCTGGCTGTCACAACAAACCACCTTCGGTGAACAGATGGCGAGGCCGGCAGGAAATGCGGTGGTCGGCGCGGCGCAGTACGCCGTCTGCGCGGCCTGCCACGGCGCCGAGGGCGAAGGCAATGCGGCGCTCAACGCGCCGAAGCTTGCGGGCCAGCCAGCCTGGTATCTGAAGCGACAGGTCATGAGTTACAAAACCGGCCTGCGAGGTGTGGATCCAGCCGATACCTACGGTCAGCAGATGGTTGGCATGGTCGCCACTCTGCCGGACGAGTCCGCTATTGATAACGTAGTCGCTCATATCAGGACACTGCCCGACAATGCGCCGGAGACTACGATCGATGGCGATCTCAAGCGCGGCCAGAAGTTATACACCGTCTGTGCTTACTGCCACGGCGGTGATGGCATGGGCAGGGAGGCGTTAAACGCGCCACGCCTGTCCGGCAGCTCTGACTGGTACATCGCTCGGCAGTTGCAGCAGTTCAAGGACGGTGTACGCGGTGCTCACCCCAAAGATTACTACGGTTATCAAATGGGTCTGTTGAGCCAGACGCTGCACGACGAGCAGGCGGTTGATGACATCGTCGCTTACATCAACACATTATAGGTCGATAATTTATGTCTTACGTTGCCTACGCAGATCGCGATCACGAACATGAGCATCACGACCCGGACACATTCATCACCAAGTACGTCTGGAGTCAGGACCACAAGGTTATCGCTATACAGTACGGAATTACGGCGATATTCGTCGGTCTGATCGCTCTTGGCTTATCCGCCATGATGCGCTTGCAGCTCGGCTTTCCGAACGACTTCGATTTCATCAATCCCGAGAACTATTACCAGTTCATCACCATGCACGGCATGATCATGGTGATTTATCTGCTTACAGCATTATTCCTCGGCGGCTTCGGCAATTACCTCATTCCCCTGATGTGCGGTTCCCGTGACATGGTGTTCCCGTACATGAATATGCTCAGTTACTGGGTGTATTTGCTGTCCGTCATCATTTTGGTCGCCAGCTTCTTTGTTCCCGGCGGGTCCACGGGTGCGGGATGGACACTGTATCCGCCGCAGGCGATTTCGGCCGGCACACCCGGTGTGGATCTCGGCATCCTGCTGATGCTCATTTCGCTCGCGACGTTCATCGTGGCCTTTACGATGGGTGGCCTGAATTACGTCACGACCGTGCTGCAGGCTCGTTGCAAGGGCATGACGCTGATGCGTATGCCCTTGTCCGTATGGGGCATATTCATCGCGACCATACTCGGTCTGCTGGCGTTCCCGGCTCTTTTGGTCAGCGCCATCATGATGTTGTTCGATAAAACGCTGCACACGAGCTTCTTCATGCCGGCGATCAGTTCCATGGGCGTGGATCCGGGTTATACGGGTGGCAGTCCGATTCTGTTTCAGCATCTGTTCTGGTTCTTCGGCCATCCCGAGGTGTATATCGTGGCGTTGCCGGCTTTCGGCCTCGTTTCCGATCTCTTAAGCACGCATGCACGCAAGAACATTTTCGGTTACCGCATGATGGTCTGGGCCATTATTGCCATTGGCGGCTTAAGCTTCATCGTCTGGGCTCACCACATGTACGTCAGTGGCATGAATCCTTACTTCGGATTCTTCTTCGCAACGACAACTTTGATTATTGCCGTGCCAACGGCCATCAAGGTTTACAACTGGGTGCTCACGCTATGGGAGGGCAACATCCACCTGCGGGTGCCGATGCTGTTCGCAATCGGATTTATCTTTACGTTTATTCATGGTGGCTTGACCGGCCTCTTCCTCGGTAACGTAACGATCGATCTGCCCTTGTCGGACACCTATTTCGTAGTGGCGCATTTCCATATGGTCATGGGCGTGTCGCCGGTACTGGTTGTATTCGGTGCCATTTATCACTGGTGGCCGAAAATTACGGGCAAGATGTACAACGAAACGCTCGGCAAGTGGCACTTCTGGATGACCTTCCTTGGCACTTATGCGATCTACCTGCCGATGCATTACCTCGGTTTCGCTGGTGTACCGCGTCGCTATTTTGCGATGGGCAATACGGACTTCCTGCCGGCTTCGGCGCAGGACCTCAATGCCGCCATTACGATTTCGGCCCTGTTTGTCGCCGCGACGCAAATATTGTTCTTCGTCAATATGATCTGGAGTTTGGCGAAAGGTCCGAAATCGGACCCCAACCCCTGGCATGCAACGACCCTGGAATGGCAGACACCGGATCACCCGCCGAAGCACGGCAACTGGGGGCATCATTTGCCTGAAGTGCATCGCTGGGCCTATGACTACAGCGTCCCGGGTTACGACGATGATTACATTCCGCAAAATGTTCCGGCCGATAAAGCGCCTGCCGGCAGAGATCATGGTGGAGCGCACTAGGTGACCATCGCCCTCGGTTTTCTGGCCATTATTTTGGCGACCTTGCTGGGGTGGCTCCTGAAGCACACCTTTAATGCTGCACCGTGGGAAATGGAGGCCGTTGGCGATACGGCGCATCACGGCCCGCTGGGTGGAGTGGATAAGAGCAAGCTCATAGCCCTGTTGGCATTGCTGGCAGTTGTGTCGTCTTTCTTCGCGCTGATCCTGAGTGCTTATGCCCTGCGTATGGATCTCGGCGACTGGGTGCCGATGACGGAACCACAGCTGCTGTGGACCAATACGGTTATGTTGATCGCGGCGAGTATCGTGTTTCAGTGGACACGCAATGCGGCGGTGAGCGGACAGGCAGGGCGGCTGCGGCCGGGGCTTATAATTACCGGCATCCTCACGCTGGGTTTCGTTCTTGGGCAATTTGTCGCGTGGCAACAGCTACAGAATTCGGGGCAATACATTTGGAGTAACCCCGCGAATGCCTTCTTCTATTTTCTGACCGGCGCACATGCTGTCCACATATTGGGCGGCTTGTTCGTGTGGGCGCGAGCGACTCAAAAGGTCGTTTCGGGATCGGGTGATGTTGATGCGATCAGGCGCAGCATTGAGCTGTGCGCGATCTATTGGCACTTCCTGTTGCTCGTCTGGTTAGTTCTTTTTGGATTGCTGTTATCGACCTAAGGGGTCCTTATGTCAGAAGCGGTATTGGATAGCGGAGCTGAAGCTCCGGGTGCGCAAGGTCTTGTAGACGATTGGTCTCGGGACAAGCAGGTCTTTGGCGTGCCCTGGGGCAAGGCCATGATGTGGATATTCCTGCTCTCGGACACCTTTATTTTTAGCTGTTTCCTCGTCGGCTACATGATGGTGCGAATATCGACCACCGACCCTTGGCCGAACCCATCCGAAGTGTTTGGACTCGAAGCGTTCGGCGTGCAGGTACCTCTGCTGCTGATTGCGATCATGACCTTCATCCTGATTACGTCCTCCGGCACGATGGCGCTCGCTGTCAACATGGGCTATCGAAAGGACCGCAAGAAGACCTTCTGGCTGATGGTGGCGACGGCAGTACTGGGAGCCTCCTTCGTCTGTATGCAGGCGTATGAGTGGTCCAAGTTGATTTCCGAGGGCGTGCGTCCCTGGGGCAATCCATTTGGGGCGGCCCAGTTTGGCTCGAGCTTCTTCATGATCACGGGCTTCCACGGAATGCACGTAACAGCCGGCGTCATTTACCTGTTGGTCATCGCGTTTCGGGTCAAGAACGGCTTCTATGAGAAGCGCGGCGGAAACTACGAAATCGTCGAGATCACTGGCCTGTATTGGCACTTTGTTGACCTCGTCTGGGTATTCATCTTCGCATTCTTCTACCTCTGGTAAGACACAGGACTCATCGATATGGCTGCAGAAGGGACACAACATCCGCTCAAGATCTATTGGCAAATGTGGATTGCACTTTTCGTGCTTAGTACCTTTTCTTACATGACGGATTTCATGGACCAGGGCGTCTTTCGCCATTTCCTGATCCTTTTATTGATGCTTCTGAAAGCCGGCGGTATCGTCTGGATTTTCATGCACATGGGTTGGGAACGGGTGGCGCTGAAACTCGCCATCCTCGGTCCGCCGATAGCCATTATCGTACTTATCACGCTGATGTCGCTTGAGGGCGGCTACGTCGAAGACTCTCGTATCGAGAATTACGGTGAGAGCACTTTTGTGCCGGAGACGCCGGCTCACTAGGGCTGGAAAAGTTCGAAAGGGCCCGCTTGCGGGCCTTTTTTATGCGCCGGATTCCGTCCATAGGGATGGCGTCAGCTTTCATTTCAGCGAAAAACTCGACAGACTCCAGTCATGAGCAATCAACAGACACGAGCAATTATCCTGGTCCTCGACTCCTTTGGTGTCGGTGCGACGGAAGATGCTGACAAATTTGGTGATGTCGGTGCCGATACCTTCGGCCATATCGCCGAAGAGCGAGCGAAGTCCGCCGCGGGTCCGTTACGATTACCGAATCTTGCGAAGCTTGGACTGTTTCACGCAGGGCAGGAGAGCACCGGGCGCTTCCACCCTGGTTATGACCCCAACGTAGAAGTTGCTGGCGCCTACGGGCATGCGGCTGAACTGAGCAGCGGCAAGGATACTCCGAGCGGTCACTGGGAAATCGCGGGTGTACCCGTGCTGTTTGATTGGGGCTATTTCGCGGCCACGGAAAACGCGTTCCCTAAGGAGCTGCTCGACGAGTTGATTGCAAAGGCGGACTTGCCCGGCGTGTTGGGCAACTGCCATGCCTCCGGCACCACGATCATCGCCGAGTTGGGCGACGAGCATGTCGCAAGCGGCAAGCCCATTGTGTATACCTCGGCGGACAGCGTATTCCAGATTGCCTGCCACGAGTCGGCCTTCGGTCTCGAGCGCCTGTACGATCTTTGCAACATCGCCCGTAAGCTGGTCGATAAATACAATATCGGCCGTGTTATCGCACGACCCTTTACAGGCGACGGCCCGGACACTTACGTCCGCACCGGCAATCGCCGGGATCTGACGACGCCTCCGCCGGCGCCGACCGTGCTCGACAAACTTGTCGCAAGCGGCGGTGAGGTGATTAGTGTCGGTAAGATATCGGATATCTACGCGCACATGGGCATCACGAAAAAGATCAAAGCCAACGGCAATGACGCTTTGTTCGATGCCACTTTGAGCGCGATGCAGGAAGCGGGCGATCGATCCATTGTTTTCACCAACTTTGTCGACTTCGATATGTTGTACGGACATCGACGGGATGTGGCCGGCTACGCGAATGCGCTAGAGCACCTTGATGCGAGACTGCCGGAGATTACCGATCGGATGGGTGGGGGCGATCTTCTGATTCTGTGTGCCGATCATGGTTGCGATCCTACGTGGCCGGGCAGCGACCACACTCGAGAACATATACCGGTGCTGGCATACGGCGCGGGAATTTCCGCTGGATCACTGGGGCGACGCGACACTTTCGCTGATATTGGACAGAGTCTGGCGACGCATTTCGAACTAACGCCCATGGATTACGGTACAAGCTTTGTCTAGTTCGGTGATGATCAGGTAGTTCTCCGCAATATAGTGGCGAACTATCGAAGACGGCGAATACTTACCACTCACGAATGACCGCTTTCGGTGAATGGCAAGGTCCGCTTCGCCCTCGATAGGAGCCAGTTGAACGGCTGCTTTCGGGGTATGATTGAGTTCTGCAAATGACCCAAAGGCGACATTCCGACTGATGACACGAGAAAAACTCATTGCGCTTCTCTTGGCGACCTTGATCGTGCTCCCGGTAGTATACGACTTTGCTACTGCCCCTGAAATGACAGCCGATGCGGTTCTTGATCAAATGGCGGAAAACCGTGAACTGATGACGAGAGGCGACAGCGGGTGGGCGCAATACATAGCACCCGGAATTTACTGGTTGGTAGTCGTCGTTGCAGGTATGTACTTGCTTTCATTGACGGAATCGGTTGCCGCCAACCGAAAATGGTTGTGGGGATTGTTTCTTGTCGCACTCGCTCCTGTGACATCAATGGCTTTGATTTATCGCGTGTATCACGGTAAGCCATTCTCTGTCCCTCGCACAGTCGACGAGCAGAGACAAATTCTTCGGGAGAACGTAGCCCGGATCAAGAGCGAACAAGGAATCGAAAAATAGGGTCTGAATTCATGGGTGCGCCACGCCCGCTTTTGGCCGATTGGCGAAGTTAGCCAGGCGGAGTAACGAGGGGCCGGTATTCGACCGGAAGCCGCCGGCCACGTGTTTCGAGTTATAATTTCCGCCACTGACCCTTAAGAGACAGTCGAACTAGTACTGCTAGCGGCAGCCCGCCGTCCGCTAATGTTCGCCAAACCGGCCTTTCGGGCCTTGCTAATAGTATCAATAATGATATTATAATGCGGTGCCGGATATCCCTGACATTCTTGCCAAGATTCGACGGAATCCCAAAGGGGTTCGCTTCTCGGACCTGTGCAAGATTTGTGATCACTACTTCGGCAAAGCACGTATGTCCGGCTCAAGTCACCGCGTTTATAAGACGCCATGGGCCGGAGATCCGCGAGTAAATATTCAGAATGCCAAGGGTAAAGCCAAGCCGTATCAGGTGCGGCAGGTGCTATTGGCGATAGAGAGGCTTGAGAGTAGCGATGGCTAAACAAATTGATCCCTATACCTATCGGGTGACCTGGTCGGAAGAAGATCGGGAGTACGTTGGTCTGTGCGCCGAATTTCCGAGTCTTAGCTGGCTTGAATCAAGCCAGGAAAAGGCGCTCGCAGGTGTTCGCAAGTTGGTCAAGGATACTGTGACTGATCTGAAGAAGAACAAGGAAGCAGTGCCGGAGCCATTATCGACGCACTCGTACAGCGGCAAATTCATGGTTCGAGTTCCGCCGGAAGTTCATCGTGCACTAGCGATGAAGGCAGCCGAGTCGGGTGTGAGCCTCAATCGACTAATCTCGTCAAAACTGTCATGAACTTACTAGGATCACCGCAATTGGCCAACTGCCGAAGTTCGCCAGGATGAATACCGAGGGGCCGGTATGCGTGCAGAAGCTGCCGGTCGAGTGATTCGAGGTATAATTTCCGCCACTGACCCATTGCGGTCACTCAGGTATCTCCAGTCAATTTCTTTTTAGGGATTACCGATTGGCTTCTTTGCAGTTTTACGGGACCTCGAATGATCATAGAGAAATCGTGCGATTCGTATACGAGGAGACCGACTGCCAAGTTTTCGAGCCGTACTCGCGAGTTAACGAGGAATTGCGTTGCTTCGCGAATCTGCAAAGTTTCGACTCGGAAAACCCAGCAGAAGCATCACACGGGCGTCTTTATCTAGCTCTGATCTCGCCGTCCGTGACCTCTGGCCCGGTAATACAAAAGTACAAGCTCAACGAAGCTGCGGGGGGCGGGTTCCGCTACAAGATCGCCCAGCCGGGCGTCATTAGCTTGCAAGAAGGTGGCATCAAGGATATCGAAGGTAGTCCGCTTGATTGGAGCGATATAGGCCACTGGAGCGAAAAAGGGGCGTGGCAACGTTCGTCGTTTCCCGACGCGATGCTAGAAGCAGTGAACTGGAAAGAGCTGGAGAGAATCTCTCGAAAGGTCCGTTATCACATAAGCAACCGGCTGGCTGTTGCCAAGCACCGGAGTAGACCAATTTTGAGCGATGCTTACCTGCAGATTCGAGACGGTCTTCGCATCTCGATTGGCCCAGGTTCGCAAGATATTGAGTCAGGTGAGATCCAGCTGAAATAGGCATACCGCCGATGGCCGCAATTGGCCGACTGCCGTCGGTGATCAGGCGCTCAAACGTGCGGCTCCTTCACTTCGCATAGCAGCCGCTCGAAAAAGTTGAGGTAAGATGACGGCTTGTGACCCAAACGCGGCATTCGAGCGCCCTCAACTTTATACCGCAATAGGTATATTATATGTTGAAATCTATACCGGATTCGGTATACTCCGTTGATGAATGTCAAGCTGGCTCCTGTGGTTTGGTTGGGCGATTCTTGAGACGTCATCCGCTCCTGGCCGGTGAAAGCAAAACAACGTGCTGGCGAGGAATTATTCCGATTGCAAATTGGCGGCGAGCCTCTTCACTGGCGTGTAATGAAATCAGTCGGACGTGGCGTTCGAGAAATCAAGATTTCGGAAGGCGGTCAATACCGTGTTTTCTACGTTGCTCGCCGGAACGAGGGTTTTGTGGTGTTACATGCCTTCGAGAAGAAGACGCAACGTACGGCCAGGACGGATATTGAGCAAGGTAAACAACGATTGAAAATGATTTGACGGATAGACGCGATGAAACATGTAACTAAAGGCAATGTGTTCGAAGATCTCGGTTTTTCACCTGAGGATTCGGAGCGTATGGCGCTGCAGGTTTTTCTCAGTGAACAGATTCGTACATTTATTAGGCGCAACAATCTCAGCCAGACGAAAGCTGCAACGTACTTCGGTGTCCAGCAACCCAAGATCAGCAAGATCATGGGAGAAGACCTCGAAGGGATGAGTATCGACTACCTCCTGAAGATGGTCGCGCAGATCGGCGGACAGTTGAACTATTCCTTTCGGCAACCGCGTAAACTCTCAAGGAAAGAGGTAGAAGCTAGAATCGAAGCCGCATAGCTTCCGCTTTTGGCCGATTGCAGCAGCCAGGCAAACCTTTGATATAGTTTCTGCTATTGATCCAAAGCAGCCGGTCGCCAAGTACTTGGTGTCGGGCAATTGTCGGGTAGATTTCGTAACCGACAGCGCTACAATTGTTGAATACTCTCGGTTCACGAGCACTGGGCAGATTAGTGATTCTTAAGCAGCTACGTATTAGTCGTCATCTATCTCAAGAGCAGTTGGCTCAAATGTCTGGTCTCAATGTCAGGACAATTCAAAGAATAGAAAGCGGCCAGAACGCCAGTCTGGAATCATTAAAATGTCTTGCGTCAGCGTTTGAAGTTGATATTTCAACCCTGAATCACGAGACGTTTACTATGGATAAGAACTCTAAAGGATGGCAAGAACTACCGCTGTGGCTCAAATGTTGGTTCTTCTATAATTTTCTAAGCTCCCGCGTGACGCGAGACGTGGTCAGAAGAGTTGTAGCTCTGTCGCACGCAAGTGGCTTTGTTTTCTGCGCGATGGGATTTGTAAGTGAAGCAGCATTGGCTGGCGGTTTGATCATGTTCGCAAATGCATTCTTGTTTTCATTGCTAACTATGCAAGGCGACAAATACGGTATTTGGTATGACATGCAAGACGCGTAAGACGCATCATTGGTGCTACGCATAGTTTCATCTCTGGCATTCAAAAAGCGATGCCGAACGACCGCGAGAAACGTTAGACTTCGAAACGCCAGCCGAACGATTTAGCCAATGTGTTGCGTCGATCGGTTGAAACTGCATCACCCGCCGGAAGTTCGCTGGTCCTACGCTTCTACGGAATCCAATAGTCACGATCCACTATCATTCGATCAAGGAATGGTAAATGCACCCGTCTATAGCCTTTCCCCTACCTGAATTGGGCTGGCTCGGTAAGCCAGCGAGCCTGTTGTCGGGTGCCGAACTCGATGGTCAGCAGAGAATCTCGATTCATTGCGAATGGCGATTGGTGCGCTTAGACTCCACACACGATCAAAGAGGGCTTCTCAAATGCATGCATTCCGAAAACTTTCAATATTCGCCGGCATAGTCGCGTACGCGCTGTTAGGTTTCTCGGTCGCGCAGGCCGAAGTGTCAGAAGCGACTCTTAAATCAATCTCAATACCCGACAAGCTAAAAACGCCCATTGGCCAATTGCAATTTTTCGACGGTGTGCCGACTGACGCTACAATCGATACGCTCTATGACAACCTCGACCGTATGCGCGGGGTCGAGGTTTACCTGAACAACCAGGGCGCCGGATCGCTGAATGCGATGCGCGCCGGCAATGCCGGAATTGGCGCTGGTCGATCGAACACGGTCCCGATCTCCGGGCAGCTACTCAAACCTGAGTCGCTGTACCTGACCGGGAACACCTCAACTCTGTATGCAGTCAATTACCTCGACCTTAAGACAGATGGCCCCCTGGTCGTCGAACTCCCGCCCGGCATGCTCGGGTTCGTCGACGACGCCTGGTTCAGGTTCGTCAGCAACCTTGGCGCGATCGGTCCGGACCGGGGCAAGGGCGGCAAGTACCTGCTGTTGCCTCCTGGCTACGAGGGACCTGAACCCGCTGGTTACTTCATTATTAAGCCGCGCACCTACAATAACCTGATGTTTTTGCGCGGTTCGATCAAGGACGGGCTCGCGCCTGCCGTGGAGAACATCAAATCAAAACTGAAGATATACCCGCTGGCAAAGGCGGATAACCCTCCCGCGACCGAGTTCATCGACTTTTCCGGCATGAGCTACAGCACGATCGTGACTCGAGACGTCAGTTTCTTCGAGAGTCTCAACGAGCTTGTGCAGGTGGAGCCAATCGATGCGATCGGGCCTGAAATGCGTGGCCAGCTGGCGGCGATCGGCATCGTCAAGGGTAAGCCTTTCAATCCTGATGCACGCATGCGCAAGCTGCTGAATGAAGCCGCGACCATTGGCAATGCTACCGCGCGCGCCATCACTTACCAACCGCGCATCGACGGCGTGTTCATTTACCCCGATACCAACAGCTCCTGGACGATGGCTTATGCCAACAAAAATACGTCGTTCGAGGAGGACGGCGTGATGGGCCTGGATGCGAGGGTGTTGTTCTATTTCAACGCGACAGGCGTCACACCAGCCATGGCAACAACGCATGCCGGTGCCGGATCCGACTATGCCCTGGCGTATCTGGATGCGAACAAGAAAGCGTTTGACGGTTCTAAGACCTACAAGCTTCACCTGCCGCCGGATGTTCCTGTCAATGACTTCTGGGCCGTTACTCTGTATGACACTCAAACGCGCTCGCTGCTGCAAACCAGCCAGACTTTTCCGACTGTTGGCAGCCAAAATAGTGGTTTCCAGATAAATGCCGACGGGTCCTACGATGTCTATTTCGGGCCGAAAGCACCGAAAGGCAAGGAAGCGAACTGGTTGCAGACCGTCCCCGGCAAGAGTTGGTTCACCATCCTTCGCATGTACGGTCCGCTGGAGCCCTGGATCGACAAGACCTGGCGTCCAGGCGAAATCGAATTGCAGAAGTAGGCTTCCCTAAATTGGAGTCTGTAGAAGCGTAGGACCAGCAAACAGCCGGCGGGTGAAGTTAACTGGTAGAACATCGGGTGCCCAAGCTGATGGTATGCCTGGCTACCCAAGAGCGGTCGTTCGTTCGCCGAGGCAGAAATGGCTGGTTGTGGCCATTCTTAGCCATTCGCGATTGCAAAAGATGAGGAGCCGGTAAGCGCTCGAAAGCAGCCGGCCAGGTGATAAGCTGTTGGCAGACTGCAACTGACCCAGTTCAGCCATTCGATATCAATCCCGAAACACCCAATGCAATGTCTGTCATGAAAGAAATAGTTCTGTTAAAACAACCGGTCGAACTTTTTAAGATTCTTAAATTCGAAGGCATGGCCAGTTCTGGGGCCGAGGCAAAAATGTTGATTGCCGATGGTCATGTAAAGGTGAACGGGGCCATTGAGATCCGCAAGCGGAAACAGATAGTGGCGGATGATGTCATCGAATTCGCTGGTGAAAAATTTGTCGTGCACCTGCAACCCTGACAAATACTACCCAGCCGCCAGTCGACACTGCCGGTGGTTTTCCGTCAAGAACTGTGAAGTTGACTAGTATGGGTGCTTTGCGTCGCTTAGAATTAGGCTCTTTCAACTTCTACCGAACCGAGTGGTTTCTTATGGGCGCAAATTCCAATTTCTTCGTCAGGGGTTTCCTGATTTCCGTCGTTGCTATGTTGATTCCTGCGGCTGCCAGCTACGCGCATCACTCTTTCGCGCCCTTCGATATTCGCAATGCCGTTGAAATAACCGGTGTTGCCGAAGATTTCGTGTACAGGCAACCTCACCCTAAGCTGGTCCTGATAGATGAAGAAGGCGCTCAATGGGAAGTAGAAGTGCCGATACGGCGCTGGGAACGGGCTGGTATTGCTCCAGATGCAATCAAGCCGGGCGATAAACTTGTGGTTCGCATTTTTCCAGCGAGAAACGGTTCCAGAAAGGCAGCCATGTCAGGTTTCACGAAAGATGGTAAGTACTACAGTGTTACCGAAGAGGTTCGTCAACAATCGGGCAATGAAGCCGCAGATGCCATAGAACGTGGTGTGCCGCTTGAGGAAGTGCTGGACAAGTACGCCGAGGAAGAATTGGAAGAAGAATAGTTTTCGAGTAAACGGCCGAAGTCTATGCCAAGAATTCAAATGATTTGAGCATTCGAATGACGTCACAAACAGAGGTAACGCCGTTCTCGTTTGCGCGTCATGGTGCAACTCCATAGATCAATATAGACCTAAATGAACGTGTCCACTAATCCTGAGCAAGACCAGATGGTGAAGACCGCGCAGCAGAACGCCAGTATCTTTGGTGCCTTAAACTACAGAGCACACTGCGATGAGATGTATAAAGCGTTCACTATTTTTAAGCCTCACTTTGTCCATCTTGTTGACCGGGTGCGGCGGTCCGCTCGGAAAATGGGAGCTGGAGGACAATACCATCGCAGAGATCAACTACGGCACCGGGGAAAACTACGAAACCGTCACAAAGGACGGATTGGTGTTTCAGATAGAACACTCTGGCGCACATCCATCGATCAGCTGGCCTGTCGGTGAAAATCGCCTCGCCGCCCTTGGAAGGAACCTTGCAGACATCATTAGCTATGGCGATATCGATGCTCTGAAGGGAAACAGGTACACATTTGTTAAAGAATGCGAAAGTATTGTTAAGCACGTCGACGAATACGCCGGATCACGGGAGTGGCCGGCAACTCTCAGGGTTTTTCAACTGACGGAGATGGAGGCTTTGTACCCGTTACGCGACGTTGACATGAATGGCCGAAAATTTCGGACCTATATCGTAGTAGCATCCTGGCTGCGGCCAACCGGCAATTACTCACACTGGATTGAGCAAAAGACTAACAAGCGCGAGGAAATAGAGTATTGCGTTGATCCAGACAATTCAGAACGCCCAAGCTGACGATCGGAAGATGCTTCTTGCGGTTATGGAGAAAGCCTTCGCAGCCGTGCATTCGAACAGTCCCGATGACTGGCGCGCTATTCAGCTGGCGGAAGGTACGTCTGTGAGGCAGGACGAGTACTCAGAAACTGTCCCAGCCAGGCCGCGATCACGATGCCCACGACACCACTGATCGAAAACCAGATCGGGTGTGGGATGACAGCGAGATTGTAGGCGGTAGCGGCGAGAATAAAGCCACCGACGACCGCCGCAAACAGACGCGGCGCTGCAGTTCCAATCCGGCAGGCAACCATCGTTCCGCCCAGGGCGCCCAAGAACCATGCTCCGCCGACAAATGCGAAGGCACCGAGGGGTAATCCCGCGATATAGGGGCGCAGCGCATCCATGTTGGAGAAATCGATGTCAGGTGGCGGTGGATAAATCGAGTGACCGACCATTTCGACCAGCCCGACGAGACAGGCGGCTACCAATACACCAACAATTCCTGCGGCGATATTTCTAATCATGTCGCGCTCCTTCGATGGTTACTGATTGCGCTCTTGCAGCGCGGCCTGAATTTTCGCTGCCAGGGCATTGGCTTCCGCCCTGACACGATCAGTATTTATCGTCAGCATTTCACGCTCGCGCATGAGAATCTTCCCGTCAACCACCACCGATGCGACGTCCTGCTCATCGGTTACGTAAACGAGATGTGATATCACGTCATAGGTCGGCACGTGATGTACATCGTCGAACGCGACCTGGATGACATCGGCGCGCTTGCCAACTTCGATGGAGCCCACTGTGTCACCAAGGCCAACAGCCTGCGCACCACCGTGGGTCGCCATCGTCAACACCGTCGATGCCGAAAGAACTTGCGGGTCCATGCGATCGACCTTTTGCAACAATGCAGCCAGACGCATCTCTTCCCACATATCCAGATCGTTGTTACTGGCGGCGCCGTCAGTGCCGAGCCCCACTTGAACGCCCGCAGCTAACATCTCGGCAACCGGAGAAATCCCCGAGGCGATTTTCATGTTTGATGTTGGGTTGTGAATCACCCCGACCTTGCGTTCGGCCAATATTGGAATCTCGGCCGCGGTCGGCCAGACGACGTGTGCGGCAATCGTCGGACCGTCAAAAAAGCTAATAGATTCATAGAGTTCTATGCTGGTCATGCCGAAGGTGTCTTTTGAATACTGCAGCTCGAACGGCGATTCGGACATGTGGATGCTGATGCCAACGCCGTGTGCTGTCGCCGCGTCTCGAGTGGCTTTCAGCTGTTCCGCGTTAAGGGTGTAATTGGCGTGCGGTCCGAAGATGGGCGTAATGCGGTCGTTTTTGCCTTGCCAGCGTTCGATAAATGCGATGCCCTTGCTGATCGAATCGGAGGCGTTCTCGGCATCGGGACTGCGCTGGTCGATGACCGTTGCGGAGATCAGGGCACGCATACCGCATAGCTCGACAACCTCGGCAATGGTATCCGGGAAGTAATACATATCGACAAACGAAGTCGTGCCGCCACGAATCATCTCCCAGCACGCGAGCTCAGTCCCGATGCGTACGAACTCGGCGTCCACAAACTGTACTTCGGCTGGAAAAATGTAGTTGTTCAGCCAGTCCATCAGCGCAAGGTCATCGGCGACACCGCGCAACAGAGTCATGGCGGCATGAGAGTGTCCATTGACGAGTCCGGGCATCACAACACGGTCTTTGCCCGCCAGCGTTTCCGCTGCGCTGTAGGTGGCCGTAATTTCGTCGGCGGAGCCCACTGCGAGAATCAGGCCGTCGTCGATGGCAACGGCAGCGTTTTCATAAACCGTCCCGGCGGCATCCATGGTGACGATGTGATCGCCGAGGATGATCAGGTCGATAGAATTTTCCTGAGAGGCAGTCGTGGGTGCCGGTGGCTCGGTGCAGGCGGCGACCATGACCAGCAGGCCCGTAACTGTGATGCTTCGAATTGAATTTTTCATGCGCCTATTCTGGCATAAAAAAAGGCCCCAACCGTCGCCGATTGGGGCCTTTGTTTTGCAGTTTCAAGCAGCGACTAGAATCGGAAAGTCGCTTCGATGCCGTAGGTAAGCGGCTCGTTGACGATGCCTTCGAGGTTGTTGAAGTCGATCGCTGCAATCAGCTTGAGTTCATCGGTGATGTTGCGTCCGTATACACCAACTTCCCACTTCTCGGTCACATAACCAACGTTGACGCCACCTTCGAGGTAGGAGTCAGCGTGGAACTCGCGGGAGTCGTACAGGAACATGCTGTACTCATCGCGGTATACCCAGTCCGTTTGCAGAACCAGATCGCCATTGGACATTGGCTTGACGTAGCGAGCTACGAAGTTAGCGGTCCATTCCGGTGCGCGTGGCAGGTCGTTGCCGTCGAGCGAAACGCTGCCAGGAAATGACCCGGTCGGATCCAGGACCGTACACGGTGCGCCGCAAGGCAGAACCGACAGGTTGGGATCGTCGATCTCGGTCTGGTTAAAGCTCATGCCGAGCGTAAACGACAGATTTTCTGTCGCCAGCCATTCTGCATCCATCTCAAGGCCGCTACCTTTCGTCGAATCGGCATTGATGAGCTGGTTGGCGTTGGCGGTACCACTACCTGCTGTCAACTGCTGGTCGCTCATATCGAGGATGTAAGCAGCAATATTGAGGCGCAGTCGGTCGTCGAGCAACTGGCTCTTCATACCCACTTCGAACGATTGCAGGGTCTCAGAGTTCGCTACCGTTACAGCATCGCCGAACAACACGCGACCCTGAATACTCGGTGCGCGGAAGCCCGTTGCATAACGGCCATAGACACTCAGGTCCTCATTGATCGCGTAGTTGAGGCTGATGTTGCCGCTGACATTTGAGTCGGACGGATTGACAGAGACAGGAGCCAGCGGAGCACCACCAAACGGCGTCAGCGATCGCTCAGCCGTGTAGTCTTTGCTGTCATCCGTATAGCGGAGCCCGGCTGTCAGGGTCAGTGCATCGGTCAGGTCATAATCGAACTGGCCAAAAAGGGCGTAGGACGTGGTGTCCTGCACCTGGAAAGCATAGCCGTCAAAAACGTCCGTTCGATCAGAGTAGTTGAACGAATCCACTTCGAGGTGTTCATCAAAGTAGAAAACACCCGCCTGCCAGCGGAATCTGTTGGATGCGTCATTGTTTAAACGCAGTTCCTGCGTGAGCTGATTGTGATCAGGAATGCCGTCGGCCGTTTGTGCCGGGAAGGGAATAAAGCCCGGTCCCATGATGCCGCAGAAGGAGCAACCAATACCGCCTTCAACGTCGGCACGGCTGAACGTCTCAACCTGCTCGTAGGCCGTAATTGACGTCACTGTCAGGTCGTTTGCCAGATTCCATTCCAAACGAGCCAGCATGCCGGTTGATTGCAGCGTCTGCTCGTTCCTGCCATCAAAATTCACAACTTCGCGGTCGAAACCACTGACGAAATCGTTTGTGCCTGGCTCGATAATGTTGGCGCGGAACAGGGTCGCTGTTCCGTCCAGGTCGCGGCCGTGTACGTTGAATAATGCATTAAAAGAATCTGACTCATAGGCGAGTTGGATGCGGTAGGCCCATTCGGTGTGACCTTCGAGGAAGTTCGGGTCATCCAGATCAGAAAGAGACGGATCGATTGCTGATGCGTCATTGGCCACATAGTCGCCACGCGTCTGATGCAGGAACGAAGCGCGCGCGGACCAGTTCTCATTCAGCGCGCCACCGATTGCAGCTTCGAAATCCGTTGTGTCGAGATTGCCGATACCGAGTTTGACGTAGGCATCGAATTCCTGACTCGGCTTATTGGAGTCGATCTTCACAACACCCGCCGGTGTGTTTCTGCCGAACAGCGTGCCTTGCGGACCGCGCAGAACTTCCACACGGTTCGAGTCAAATATTGGAAAACCCTTCAACATCGGGTTCTCGTACACGACTTCGTCATAAATCAACGAGACAGGCTGCGAGGCGTTCTGGTCGAAATCAGTATTGCCGATACCGCGAATATAGAAGCGCGGAAAAATGCGACCGAAATCAGACTCAACAACAAGGCTTGGTACCTTGCTTGACAGGAAGCGGATATCCTTACCGCCGGCCCTGACAGAGTCCATGCGCTGTTGTGACATGACACTCATCGAAATTGGAATGTCCTGGACGTTTTCGACACGTTTCTGCGCGGTAACGACGATTTCTTCGAGTACGGCTTGCGCGTGCGCGCCGGACGCAAAGATAGCGGTCAAAAACACGGTTACGCAGGTCGCCCTAAGCATAGGGCCTACGCCGCTGTGAGCGGTTAGTCTATTCATTATTTTCCCCCGGGAAATTTATAGAAAGTGTTGCCGCCTGCATTATAGTCGAGTGCAATGCAGTAGGCCGGACTGCGGAGCTTACTAGTACAAATATTCGGCTGCAATGTATAGTGAACGCCGCCCATGAAACCCCAGATTATCGATATTTTTGCCGCGCCAGAGGATGGTCGCCTGACGCCGCCTATGGTCAAAGCCTTCAAGCGGGACGGCGTCATTATCCTGGAGGATTTCGTCTCGACTGCGGCCTGCCAGCGGCTACGTGAACGAACGCTCGAGCTCATTAGCGAATTTGACCCGAGTTCGTCGCGCAGTGTTTTCTCCGCCATGAAGCAAACTCAACTGGGCGACCGGTATTTCGAGGAATCCGGCGACAAAATCCGTTTTTTCTTCGAGCATGACGCTTTTGACGAAAGCGGTGCGCTGAAGCAAGCCAAAGAGAGCAGCCTGAACAAGATGGGCCATGCGATGCACGACCTGGACCCGGTTTTCGATGCATTTTCCCGAACCGAAAAGCTGGCTGCTACGGTCGATAGCTTAGGCTATCAGGACCCCGTGATCCTGCAGTCGATGTATATCTTCAAGCCTCCGCGAATCGGCGGCGAGGTGTATTGCCACCAGGATTCGACTTTTCTGTACACAGACCCGGAGTCCTGTATCGGTTTCTGGTTCGCGCTCGAAGACGCTACGGTCGAAAACGGTTGCATGCATTTCATCCCGGGCGCACACAAAGGGCCGCTTAAAAAGCTGCATTACCGGGGCGACGATGGCCAGATGACTTTCAAGACGCTGGACGATACGCCCTGGCCCGAAGGCGCGACCGTCGCAGCCGAGGCCAAAGCCGGCGCGATGGTGCTCTTCGACGGGCGGGCACCGCACCTGAGCGGGCCAAACCTATCGGAAAAATCGAGACACGCGTATACCCTGCACGTGATCGACAGGACGAGTCGCTATCCTGCGGAAAACTGGTTGCAACGCAGCCCTGATTTGCCGCTACGGGGTTTCAGCTAAGGAAAGCCATGCTATTTACGGACATCATTCGCGCCAAACGGGACGGCCATGCGCTCAGCCACGAGCAGATCCAGTTCTTTGTGGATGGCCTGACGGATAGCAGTATTCCAGCTGAGCAGGTGTCGGCACTGGCGATGGCGATATTCCTGAATTCGATGAGCGTCGAGGAAGCCGGTTACCTGACCCGCGGCATGGCGGGTTCGGGAACGGTGCTGGACTGGCAGCAGGAGCATCTGGATGGCCCCGTGGTCGACAAACACTCGACCGGTGGTGTGGGTGACAAAGTCAGCTTCCTGCTGGCGCCGATAGCGGCGGCCTGCGGTTGTTTTGTACCGATGATTTCAGGACGCGGCCTGGGGCACACAGGCGGTACCACGGACAAGGCGGAAGCCATTCCCGGCTACAAGGCGATGCCGGATTTCAATCTGTTTCGCAAAACTGTCAGGGACGTCGGCTGTGCGATTATCGGCCAGACCTCGGATCTGGCACCCGCCGATCGGCGTTTTTATGCCATTCGCGATGTGACCGGAACGGTCGAATCCGTGCCCCTGATTACGGCGTCGATCCTGTCGAAAAAAATCGCGGCCGGCCTGCAGGGATTAGTTATGGATGTGAAGGTCGGCACGGGCGCTTTCATGGACACACCCGCGCGTGCGATGGATCTGGCGAAAAGCATCATGGGGATCGCGGCTGAGGCGGGGCTGAAGACGCACGCCATCATTACGGACATGAACGAAGTGCTCGGCAGTACGGCCGGCAATGCACTCGAAATAGCCGAGTCCGTTCGCTATCTCAGAAATGAAGCGCGCGAACCGCGTCTCGATGAAGTGGTGCTCACACTGTGCGCCGAAATGTTGTTGGTCGGCGGCGTCGAGACGGATCGTGAAGTCGCAAAAATGCGTTGCGACCAGGCCGTCAGCAGCGGTCGGGCGGCAGAGATTTTCGGTCGTATGGTCGCCGCCCTCGGCGGGCCTGCCGACTTCGTCGAGAACTACGATGCTCATCTCGCAAAAGCTCCGGTTGTCCGTCCCATCTACGCGACGGGCACCGTCTCGGAAGTGGATACGAGGGCCGTAGGCAATGCCATTATCCAGCTCGGTGGTGGTCGGCGTGTGGTTGGCGAGAAGCTGGACCTCGCCGTCGGATTCTCCGACATCGCTCCGGTCGGTGCGGTAATCGATGCGAACCGGCCTTTGGCCATGGTGCACGCATCTACCGATGACGCTGCCGAAATCGCGACTCAAAACATCCTGAAAGCCTACAGGATGGCGCAATCGGGGCCCGCGGCGCGCCCTGTAATCTGCGAGATTGTGGGCGGCTAAAGGGGCGCTTTGCGGTATGCTAAGGACCACCGCCAATAACAAGAAATAACTCCGGGGGAACACTATGCAGAACCTGATCGGACTGGCCGGAATTGCTGTGCTCATTGGCATCGCAGTCGCGTTTTCCAGCAATCGCAGGGGCATCAATCTGCGGCTTGTCGGCGCAGCGTTCGTGCTGCAGGCCGCGATCGCCGTTTTCGTACTGTATTTCGACGCGGGCAGGGCGGCCATCGACGCTTTGAGTTCGGGCGTACTCGCGGTTATCGGCTACTCGAGAGCCGGTATCGAAATGGTTTTCGGGCCGCTCGCGGATACCAGCAAAATCGGCTTTAGTTTTGCCGTCAATATCCTGCCCATCATCATCTTCTTCTCGGCGTTGATGGCCGTGATGTACCACCTGCGTGTGATGGAGTGGGTCGTCAAACTCGTTGGCGGCGCGTTGCACAAGATCATCGGCACCGGTGCGGTTGAATCGATGAACGCGGCAGCCAATATCTTTGTAGGCCAAACTGAGGCGCCTTTGGCGATCAAGCCCTACCTGAAACACCTGACGGAAGCGCAAATGTTCGCGGTCATGGTGTCCGGCCTCGCCTCGATCGCAGGCACAGTTCTCGCGGGCTATGTACTCATGGGCGCCGAACTCAAGTATTTGCTCGCGGCGGCGTTCATGGCGGCGCCGGGCGGCTTGCTGATGGCGAAAATTATCATGCCGGATGACAAGGTCGTCCCGGCGGGTGGGCACGAAAAGCTCGTGATGGAGCCTAGCCAGCATAAGAACGTCATTCTGGCGGCTGCTGCAGGCACGACCGACGGACTGCGCCTCGCGGCCAACATTGGCGCGATGCTTATTGCATTCGTTGCCCTGATCGCCTTGTTCAATGGGCTGGTCGGTGGTCTATTCGGCCTGTTCGGCATTGAAGGGGTCACGCTGCAACTGATACTTGGAAAGATTTTTCAGCCGCTGATGTACTTGCTCAGCGTGCCGTGGGCTGAAGCGGAGGCGGCGGGTGCGCTGTTCGGTGAAAAACTTATACTCAATGAGTTCGTGGCATTCTCGCATTTGAACGAGTATCTGGCCGGCATGAGTCCGCGCACCTTCGCGATTTCGACGTTCATGCTGTGCGGTTTCGCGAATCTCTCGTCGATCGCGATACTGCTCGGTGGCCTCGGCGTGCTCGTGCCGGAAAAGCGCGACCTGATCGGACAGTTCGGCCTTAAGGCGGTGCTGGCCGGATCCCTGTCCAATCTCATGAGCGCCGCTTTGGCCGGGCTGATTCTGACCTTCTAACACCGTGGCAGCGCGGCCCATCATCATCGATTGCGATCCGGGGCAGGACGATGCCGTCGCCCTGTTTCTCGCCATGTCATCGCCCGGGGATTTCGACATCCTTGGCATTACTACCGTCGCAGGCAACGTGCCGCTCGCGCTCACCGAGCGCAACGCGCGAATGATGTGCGACATTGCAAGCCGCAAAGACCTGCCTGTGTTCGCCGGCTGTGCAAAGCCTTTGCATCGCGACGCGATAACCGCCGAGTACATACACGGCGATACGGGTATCGACGGTATCGATACCTTTGAGCCACAAACACCACTGCAGGATCAGCATGCTGTTGATTTCATCATCGAGGCCCTGCTCGCTCGAGAGGCAGTGACGCTGGTGCCGACCGGACCCCTGACGAATATTGCCGCCGCCATCCAGCGCGAGGCGAAAATACTCGAACGCATCGAAGAAATCGTAGTCATGGGTGGTGCGATGCGAGAGGGCGGCAATCGTACGCCGTCCGCCGAGTTCAACATCATGGTGGACCCGCATGCGGCCGATATCGTATTTAACTGCGGACGACCCATCACGCTGCTCGGCCTCGATGTTACGCACAGGGTCCTGTCAACGCGGGAACGCGTCGCTCGCATTGCTGAACTTAAGAATCCGGTGGCCGATGCCACAGTCGGCATGCTGAGCTTCTTTCATCGCTACGACACCAAAAAGTACGGGTCGCAAGGCACACCGTTGCATGATCCGTGCACGATCGCGTATTTGCTGCAGCCCGAATTGTTCAAAACCAAACTATGCAATGTCGCAGTCGAGACGGAATCCGAATTGACGATAGGGCATACGGCGGTGGATTTCTGGCACGTGACCGACCGACCATATAACGTGAACTGGGCATGGGATGTCGATGCGGATGGGTTCTACGACTTGCTGACCGAGAGACTCGGCCGGTTCTAGTATCCCGCACCGCTACCGGATTCGAAGCTCAAAGCCTAATCGAGATGAAACCCCGCCGGCAACATCTCAGCGATCGAATACCGCTGCCAATCGCGGCTGTCATCCATCGCAATGATGACTGTATTTTCATCCGCGAATTCCTGGATGCGCTGTCGGCAACCGCCACAGGGAGTGCAGGGGCCAACATCGCCGGAGCCTCCGGCCACAGCGATACGGACGATGCGTTTGCCGCCCTCCAGCACCATTGCCGCAATGGCCGCTGCCTCCGCGCAGTTGCCGAGAGGGTAAGCCGCATTCTCAACATTGCAGCCGACGAAAATACGGCCCTCGTCGTCGACAATTGCAGCGCCGACGCTGTAGCCCGAGTAGTGGCAGTAGGCACTCTCGCGAGCATCTTCCGCCGCACTAATAAGATCTTCATCTGCAATAGTCATGACTTAGTCCGCCTTGCGCATGGGGTTGTTGGGGTGGGCGGTCCACTGCAACTTCTCGTCGCTGATGGCTGTGCCGGTCCGTGGGTCCACGCCCTTCGTTAATCGCTGCATCGAAATACAGCTATCGACCGGGCACACGCTCACGCAGAGATTGCAGCCAACACACTCGGAATCGATCACCTCGAAGTGTCGTTTGCCATTAACAGTGTGTGTAATGGCCTGGTGCGAGGTGTCTTCGCAAACGACGTGGCAGCGACCGCATTGAATGCAAAGGTCTTGATTAATAACGGCTTTTTCAACGTAATTGAGATTCAGATACTGCCAGTCCGTGACGCTTGGCACGGCTTTACCAATGAGTTCGTCCAGCGTCAGCTGCTTGTCGTCGAGGAAGTTGCTGAGGCCGTCCGTGAGATCGTCGATGATCTTAAAGCCGTACACCATGGCCGCCGTGCAGACCTGCACATTGCGCGCGCCGAGTGCGAGAAAGTCCACGGCGTCGCGCCAGTCGGTGATACCGCCGATACCGGATAACGGCAACGCATGAGTTTCTTTGTTGCGGGCAATCTCAGCGACCATGTTTAAGGCGATCGGCTTGACTGCCTCACCGCAATATCCGCCATGCGTGCCCAGGCCATCGGTCGTCGGATACATCGTCAGCGAGTCGTAATCGACGCGCATGATGGAGTTGATGGTATTGATCAGCGACACGGCGTCCGCGCCACCCTGCAGGGCGGCAATAGCCGGAGGTACAACACTCGCAACATTCGGTGTCAGTTTCACGATAACCGGCACCGAAGCCGCCTTCTTTGCCCACTCGGTCGCCATCTGGATGTACTCGGGCACCTGGCCGACAGCCGCACCCATGCCACGTTCGGACATGCCGTGTGGACAACCGAAATTCAGTTCAAAACCATCAATGCCAGTGGCTTCGATCATGGGCAGGTATTTCGCCCACGACGCTTCATTCATCGGCAACATCACGGATGCCACAAGAGCGCGATCCGGCCAGTCCTTCTTTACCTGCCGAATTTCATCGAGGTTGGTCTGCAACGGCCGGTCAGTGATCAACTCAATGTTGTTGAAGCCGATGACGCGGCGATCGTTGCTCAGCAGAGCGCTGTATCGCGGGCCGCTGACATTGACGATCGGTGGATCTTCGCCCAGCGTTTTCCAGACGACGCCACCCCAGCCCGCTTCGAATGCGCGATTCACGTTATACGCTTTGTCCGTCGGTGGGGCTGATGCCAGCCAGAACGGGTTTGGTGAGGATATACCGAGGAACTCAGTCTTCAGGTTCGCCATGACTATTTCATCCTCAGGGTACGATCGATGCTGATGGCGGCGAGTTTGCCGTGTTGCACCGCACTGACGGTCAGATCGTCGCCGCCGACAACGCAATCGCCGCCGGCCCAGACTTTGTCCATCGAGGTCTTGTGGTTCTCGTCGACCACGAATCGGCCGGACTCCATTTTCAATGCGTCCAGCCCGCTCGCATCCATCTTCTGGCCGATGGCTTTGAATACGACATCGGCATCCAGGCGTATCCCGCCGTCAGTACCGTCGACATCAAACTCAATGCCGGTTGCGTAATTGTCTCCCAGTATGCGCGCGGGACTTGCCCAATGATGCAGCGTGACGCCACTGGTTTGTGCGAGCGCCTGCTCAAAGGCGCTGGCGTTCATTTGTTCCGGACCGCGGCGGTAGACCATGTGTACCTGTTCCGCGCCCAGTCGTTTGCTTTGCACGGCAATGTCGATCGCCGTCATGCCGCCACCAATGACCACAACGTCGCGGCCGACCGGCAAAGTGCTTTTGTCTTTCGCCTGCCTGAGAGCAGCGATGTAATCGATCGCATCAACGACACCTGCGAGGTCTTCGCCATCAACCTGAAGCGTGTTGGACTTTGCCAAACCAATGCCGAGGAACACGGCGTCGTAGTCGCGGCACAGATCGGTGAGGCTGAGCCCGTTACCTAAGGCGGCACTATTCTTCACTTCGATGCCGCCAATTGACAATATGTAGTCGACTTCAGTCTGTGCGAAATCGTTGATCGTTTTGTAAGCGGCAATACCGTATTCGTTGAGTCCGCCCAGCTTGCTGTCGCGATTGAAAATAACAACGTCATGGCCGAGCACGGCAAGACGATGCGCGCAGGACAGTCCGGCCGGACCACCACCAATGACAGCAATTTTCCTGCCACTCGCCGCCGCTCGCGCGAACAGTTGCTCATTGTTTTCAAACACGGGGTCCGTTGCGTAGCGCTGCAACAGACCAATTTCTACCGGCTTATCTTCGTGCGTGTTGCGAACACAGGCTTCTTCGCAGAGCACTTCTGTGGGGCAGACGCGGGCACACATGCCGCCCATGATGTTTTCGCCAAGAATTGTGCGTGCCGAGCCACGCAGGTTGTCACTGCGAATCTTCTGAATAAAGGCAGGTATGTCGATGCCCGTCGGGCAGGCTGTCGTGCACGGGGCGTCGTAACAAAAATAACAGCGATCCGCTTCGATCAATGCTGCCGACCGGGTCAGCGGTGGGTGCAGATCCGAAAAATTTTCCTCGATCTCAGCTTTGCTGAGCCGACCCGGGCGAATTTCCACATTGCCAGCCATAGCAGCGCTACTGGCGTTTGACCGCGACAGGCTCGGCGCGTTGCGCCTGTATTTTCAGCGCATCGTAGTAAGCCGCATAGGGTGGGCGATCGATGTAGCGTCCGGCGCCACGCTCAACATCCAGTCTGCCGTCCGCATACACCACCTTGCCCTGCGAAATCGTGTGCGATGGGCAGCCCTTGATTTTCATACCTTCGAAAATGTTGTAGTCCACGCGCTGGTGGTCGGTTCCCGTCGAAATTGTTTTCGTTGCTTCCGGGTCCCAGACAACGATGTCGGCATCCGCGCCGGCGGCAACACTGCCCTTACGCGGATAGATGTTGAAGATCTGCGCGGCGTTGGTGGAGGTGACCTTGACGAATTCATTCATCGTCAACTTGCCGGTACTGACGCCGTGATGCCATAGCACTTCCATGCGGTTCTCGACGCCGCCGGTACCGTTGGGAATCTTGCGAAAGTCGTCCTTGCCGGCCGCTTTCTGGTCAGCACAAAAGCAGCAATGGTCCGTCGCCGTCGTCTGCAGGTTGCCCGATTGCAGGCCACGCCAAAGCGCGTCCTGATGTTCTTTGGAGCGAAACGGTGGGCTCATGACATGCGCCGCAGCCACATCGAAATCCTTGTGCCGGTACACCGAGTCGTCGATCAGCAAATGGCCGGCGAGCACCTCGCCGAACACACGCTGGCCTTCATTGCGTGCCCGCGTGATAGCTTCCAGCGACTGACGGCAGGAGTTGTGCACGATGTACAACGGCACTTTCAGCACTTCGGCGATGCGGATAGCGCGATTCGCTGCTTCGCCTTCGCACTCCGGTGGGCGCGACAGCGGATGCGCCTCAGGCCCCGTTATGCCTTTTTCGAACAATTCTTTTTGTAGCCGAAACACGAGCTCCCCGTTTTCGGCATGTACGGTTGGTAGCGCACCGAGTTCCAGTGACCGCGAGAAGCTGTTAACGAGTATTTCATCGTCCGCCATGATGGCGCCTTTGTACGCCATGAAATGTTTGAAGCTGTTGACGCCGTGATCGCGAACCAGTGTTTCCATGTCTTTGTAGACGCTGTCATCCCACCAGGTAATAGCAACATGAAAGGAATAGTCGGACACGGACTTCTCTGCCCACTCCCGCCATTGTTTGTAAGCCTCGAGAATATTCTGCTGCGGATTCGGAATGACGAAATCAATAATCATCGTCGTACCGCCAGCCAGTCCGGCCGCGGTGCCGGTCTCGAAATCCTCGCTGGCTACTGTGCCCATGAACGGCAGTTGCATATGGGTGTGCGGATCGATGCCACCCGGCATCACGTACTGACCCGCGGCATCAACTACCGTTGCGCCTTTCGGTGCATCGATGTCGGGGCCGACGTGAGTAATCAGTCCGCCATCGCACAGGACGTCGGCACGAAACGTCTGTTCAGCATTGACGACGGTACCGCCTTTGATGAGTACGCTCATGATGTGCTCCCAGGCCCGTTAACATGAGTTTCGCCGCGGGCGACGAGGTAATAGATGAGTCCGCCGAGTATTGATCCCGTAAACCAGCCGTAGGTGTAAAACCAGCTCAGCAGCTCGATCTTGAAAGACATTACCGTCAAAGCGACCGGTACGAGGAAGGCCACCATGCCGGCGATATTCCAGGCGGGATAGCCTGCATTGTCCTGGTACAGCGCGAGCAGGTCGTAAGACTGCTTTTTGATCAGAAAATAGTCGACGATCATGATGCCTGCAATGGGGCCGAGCAGGCTGGAGTAGCCAATCAGCCAGTTCGAGTACAGGCTTTCAACGCTGACGTCCGATTCAATCCAGCCAAGTTTCTTCAGCAACTCCCAGCTCATCAGCAGGATGCCGATGACACCGGTGATCAGCACGCCGCGATTTTCGTTGATGTAGCGAGGCGCAATATTCTGGAAGCTGTTGGTCGGAGAAACGATATTGGCGGCCGTATTCGTCGAGATCGTTGCCAGTATGATCATGAGCATCGACAGTACGACCCAGACCGGGCTGTCGATGTGGCCGATAAGATTAATGGGGTCGGAGACAGTCTCGCCAACGAGACTTACGGACGCCGCTGTCAGCACCACGCCCAATCCGGAGAACAGGAACATGGTCAGCGGCAGCCCGATGATTTGTCCGATGACCTGGCTGCGTTGCGACCTCGCGTAACGGCTGAAGTCGGGAATGTTGAGAGACAGAGTCGCCCAGAATCCGACCATCGCTGTGAGCGCGGCCATAAAGTAGGGCGCGAAGGCAACACCGTCGGGCCGGTTGGCCGGCACGGCAAAGACTTCGTCCATGGAGACTTTGGGCATGGCCCAGACGATCAGGCCGATGGCGACGATCAGTAGCAAAGGCGCCGCCAGAGTTTCGAGATGTTTGATCGATTCGGAGCCGCGCATTACGACGGCGATATTCAGTACCCAGAATATGAAAAAACCGAGGACCTCACCGGCGCCACCCAATGCAGCCCAGCCGTCGAACAGTGCCGAAAACATCAAATGGATGGCGATGCCGCCGAACAGCGTCTGCACGCCGAACCAGCCGCAGGCGACGATGGCACGAATCAATGAGGGAACATTCGAGCCGATGATGCCGAAAGAGGCCCGCAGGACGACGGGGCAGGGAATGCCGTAGCGCGTACCCGGGAAGGCATTGAGAGTGAGCGGAATCAGGACGACGATATTGGCAACGAGTATGGTCCACAAGGCTTCAGACACAGACAATCCGAAGTAGGCCGTGAGGACGCCGCCGAGGGTGTAGGTTGGTACGCAAATCGCCATGCCCACCCAGAGCGAAGCCACATTCCAGCGCGACCAGGTGCGCTGCGACGCTTTCGTCGGCGCTATATCGTCGTTGTAACGCGGGCTCAAGGCGATATCATCGCCAAGTTCAAGCTCAATGTGTTCTCCGACGGTGCGCAGTTTGCTGACAGACAAAGAGTCAGGCATCCGGTTCCCCTTACTCGCCGGTCAATGGACCGTAAGTTTCAGGGCGACGGTCGCGGAAAAACTGCCAGGTATCGCGAACCTGTCGCACCATATCCAGATCGATGGTGTGCACGAGTAGTTCGTCGTCGCCGTAGCTGGCCTGTGCTTCAATGGCGCCGCGCGGGTTGACGATGTAGCTCGAGCCGTAGAATTCACCCATGTTCATGGTTGACGCCCAGGGCTCTTCCTTGCCGATGCGATTGATTGCGCCGATGAAGACGCCGTTGGCCGCCGCCGAAGCCGGTTGTTCCAGTTCCCACAGGTACTTACTTAAGCCCGCGACCGTCGCAGAAGGATTGACGATGTATTCAGCGCCGTTGAGTGCCAGCGCACGCCAGCCTTCGGGAAAGTGGCGGTCATAACAAATGTAGACACCCAGTTTCAGATAAGCCGTTTCGAATACGGGCCAGCCAGAGTCACCGGGCTTGAAGAAAAACTTTTCATAGAAGCCGGGGTCGACCTGCGGGATGTGCGTCTTGCGATATTTGCCGAGGTAGCGGCCGTCTGCGTCGATGACGGCTGCCGTGTTGTAATACACGCCGGTCATGTGTTCCTCGTAGATCGGCACGACGATGACCATGTTGAATTTCTTCGCATACTCCTGCATCAGCTTCGTCGTGTAACCGTCCGGAATTTTCTCCGCGGAGGCGTACCATTTGCGATCCTGGCTGGGGCAGAAGTAGGGCTGCGTAAACACTTCCTGGAAACACAGCACCTGGACCCCTTGCTTGCCGGCGTCTTCAATGTAGGGGATGTGTGCTTCGATCATGAGGTCGCGAATTTTGTCGGGCGCCATCGTGCCGTCGCCCTTCAGGGCCATCTGAATCAAACCGCACTTAACCTTAGCCATGCCTACCCCCATAGTCGTTTCTTTTCAAGGTGTTACGAGCAAACTGCAGCCGTCAGCATACGCCTTTTAGTCGAATGAAGTCCACGATCCGTGCATCGGGTTTGGCAGGATATACCAGCCGTTACCCCAGAAATCCGCGTGCTCTTCGAGCGCGGCAGCGCGGCTCTCGCTGGTTGCGGCTTCTGTGCATGCGCCGTGCGGATTTTCGCGCACACAGGCGATGAAATCACTGAGGTCATCGCCGACCAGCGCGATGATGCGATGGGTTTTTGCAACGTATTCGCGCCGGACCTGTTTTTCGCGATCCCAGCCCGGACGCTCGTTGGCCAGCATGACGTAGTCGGGCTCAACGGAGATGCCGAGCTCGCGAATATCGTCAACCGTGGTCTTCTTCTGCGGACAGGGATCATCGTTACCGTCAATCAGGTCACACGGCCGGTTGGTGACAAAAAATACCGTCACACCCAGCTCTCGGGCGGCACTGATAAATGCCTCGACGCCCGGAACACCGAGCGAGTTCTGGCTGCCGCTCCAGGTATCGAGTTTGTGATTGGCGAAGGGCCGCTCAAACGTCAACTGGAAATTGACATTGCTGACGACGGTTTCATCGACGTCCAGTATTACGGCCGGCGGGAGTGATGAGACCTCACCGTGCCCCGTCATCGCATTCCACTGCTTATCCTCGAGCAGGCGCGGCAAGTCTTCGCGCGCATCGCGATAGACCTGCTGGGTTATCGCTTTATATTCTGCCGAATGCTTGACCCACAATATGCCAAGGTCCTTGTGTGGATCGTGTTCACTGCTGGTCGCCGCGCAGGCCGCCAGCACCAGCAGAGCGGCGAGAATTGTCAAAGACCTGGGTGCGGTCATGATTACTCCGGATGTCGATGAGCGGCCTTTCAGGTTAGCATGTTGACCAAACTTCGGGGACCCAGCTATGAAAAGAATCTGCACACTCCTTACAAGCCTCCTGTTGGTTGCCTGTGCGGCAACAAACACGACGGCGCCAGGCTCGTCGGGGCTGACTTTCATCCACCTCAACGATACCTACCGGGTAGGGGCTGTTGAAGACGGAACCAGGGGTGGTTTCGGCCGCGTGGTAACGGTTATTCGCGAGTTGCAGGCGACAGGCAAGGACGTTCGTATTCTCCACGGTGGTGACTTTCTCGGTCCGTCTCTCGAGAGCCAGCTCTGGAACGGACAGCAGATGGTGGAGGCCTTCAACTTCCTGGATGCACTGGCGCCGATGTACGTTGTCGCCGGCAATCATGAGTTTGACTGGCGCACACCGGAAAACCTGGTGACTGCTGTTGCAGCCGCAAATTTCGACTGGCTGGGAGACAACTATCGCTTTGAGACTGGCGATGCTGCGGTGGACAAAGCTCTGAAGACGGCGTTCACCCTTCGGCACGGCGATAAAACGATAGGAATATTTTCGCTGACCGCACACGGCGATCATGGCGGCAATGATCGCGATTATGTGCCGATCGACAAGGACTACCGGGGAATAGCAGAAAAAGTCATTACGCATTTCGAATCCACCGGCGTTGATGCGATCATCGGCCTGACGCACCTGTACGTGCGGCATGACCTTGAGTTAGCGGGCTTGCGCGCCCGGCATCCGACATTCGTCATGGTAGCGGGCGGACACGACCATGAGCCCGAATACAGTCCGCTGAGCGGTGATTCCGCCCTCGTCATTAAAGGCGCGTCGAATGCTCGGGTTATCTGGGCCGTGGATCTGGATTTTGATGCCACGGGTCGTCCGGTCATCACGGAAAAGCGCCTCGAGCTCAATGAGCGAGTTGCGATTGACGCCGACTACAAAGTCATCGTGGACCGCTGGCGTGACCGCTTGCTGGAAAAGTTTCCTTTCCTGGAAGCGCGCATCGGCACAGCCGCGTTGTCGATGGACGCTCGAGAAGAAGCGATACGCAGCTCGGAGAGCAGTTGGGGCAACTTCATTGTCGATCAGATGCGTACGGCATTCGGCAAGCCCCAGGCCGATCTTGCCTACATCAATTCCGGCACTTTGCGAATTGATGATGCTATCGAGGGCGATATTCTCTTCGAGGATATAGGCAGGACTTTCGGATTCAGTTCCTTTCTCCGGCACACCACGGTAACGGGCGCCGAGTTCAAAGAGATTATGCAGGCAGGTTACCGCGGCGAGGGCGGTGCGCAGGGCTACTTTCCGCAAGTGTCCGGCTTTCGCATCTGCGTCGATCGAAGTCGCAACGACGGCGATCGCATTGTGAGTTTGCAGGTTCCGACCGAGGGTGGCTGGAGTGAGATCGAGGCGGACCGGGAATACCGCCTGGTCGTCCCGGACTTCTTGTACGGCGGCGGTGACGGTTACACGATACCCAGGGATCGCCCGGCTTCATTGCCAGCCTCGGAACTCAAGTACCTGGTTCTTGATGCGATTCTGTCGGCAACGGCAGAGGGGCAGAAGGTCGGTGTCGCCGTTGAGCAATCGAACCGGCGCATACATGAATTGCGCGAGGGGAAGGAGCCCTGCTTCCGCTAGATCAAAGTGCAACACAACAAAAAAAAGGGCGGTCCGAGGACCGCCCTTTTTATGCTGCTAACTTGCTGTGTTTTCTTATCGACCGAAGTAGATGTCCAGGCCCATGCGAATTTCCCACAGGCTCGGGCCAACGTAGGTACGAGCCAATGACCGATCGCTAAAGCCGTTAAACACGAATTGTCCCGCACCGTTGACGTCCGAATCAATGATTTCCGGTGAGAAGAACTGGGCGTCAGTGACCTTGCCCCAGTCGTCATTCAGCAGGTTACCCAGGTTCTTGACTTTGAAGTACAGCGTGCTGCTGAACGAATCGCCCAGTTGAATGTCCTGACGAACACTCAGGTCCCATACCGTGCTCCAGCCGGTATTGATGTCGTTACGTTTCGTAAACCCTGGTGCCAGGCCTTCGCGTGCAACCCAATCGAAGAAAGCAGCCTGGTCAAAGCCTGCATCGAATACGACGTTCGGATCGCTCGGGCCCGTCGGGACATACAGCAGGTGGCGACCGAAGAAGCCGTCGCCCTCAAGATCACCGCCATTCATGACGTAGCTCTGCGGCTGGCCTTCGTTTGCATAACCCTGCAACGAAATACGCGTCAGGTTGTCGCCGAAGAACGCGCGTTCAAAGTAGAAGTTTGCAGTAATACGCTGTGGTGCCACCCAGTTTGAATTGGCGACAGCGGGATCGTTGATGTCCAGCAACGCCGTATTGTCAAAGTTCGACACGGCAACCGCTGAGGTCATCGGAGAAACATCCTCGCCCTGCGTCCAGGCATAACCCAGTTGCGCTGACAGGCCGAAATCAAACTCTTTCGTCAGCACGAACGACACCATATCGGACTCTGGTGAACCCGATGAGTTCGTCAGCATCAGATTGTCGCGGCCGTTGGTGAAGTCATAAATTGGCGTGCCGGCCGAGGTCTGACCAACAATGGTCTGGCCCAAATCAACGTAGTAGGCCGGGTTGTCACCTTTGGTGTGCAGGTAATCGAAGTCCAGGGTCATGTCGTACCAGGGCATGTCCCAGGTGCCGCCGATGGCGAACTTCCACTCGCTGGGCTGCTCATAGTTCGGGTCGATTATGACCAGGAATTCATCGTTAGCGTCTGCGGGAGTGACGGCCAGAACGGCGTCCACCATTGACTGCGGCACGTCAAAGCCGGGCATTTGCTGGTCGGACAATACGAGGGAGTCCGCCATGCCTGGCAGTACCGTTGCCGAGTCGAAGTAGTTGAACTGGAACTGTGCATTGCTAAGCCCGTCATTGCTCCACGCGTTCGAGATCCAGACGTTCGGATTGCCGCCGGAGTACAGTCCAACACCGCCGCGCAGCGTGAGGTCATCACGTACGCCCCAGGTGAAACCGAATCGCGGCATGATCAAGTCGAGACCGTCGATATTGGCGTCGTTTCTCAGACCGCTGTTCCTGTCTGCGAAGGCTTGGTTAAACTTCGGTCGGTCGCTGCTTTCAAACCATTCGTAACGTAAGCCTACGACGAGTGACAGATCGTGACTATCGACAAAGATCTCATCCTGAATGTAAACGCTGTTCAGAACATTGCTAAATACAGCCGCTGCATCGTTCGGATCGTTCGATCCACCGCCGCTGCCGTAATAAATACGACTTGGTCGACCTAGCTCGAAGCGGTCTATGCCGGACGGATTGCATCCTAAAGCGAGGATGTCATCCAGACGCTCTTGTGCAGTCAGGGCTGCACAGGCGGGATCGTTGTTTGCTGAGTCATCAAAAAAGTCGTACTCGCCACCTTGTGAGTGCTGTACGAAAATATTGAAGATCTCGAGATCTTCCCGGTCATATCCAGCAGTAATAATGTGATCGCCAACCAGGTAGTCTCCGGACAGCTTGAAGTAGTCAACGGTGGTGCCCAGTTTGTTGGCCTGGCGGGAGTCATCCGCGCCCAGGTACACCGTGCCCGTGCGGCCACCTACACTAATCTGCATATCCGCGAAATCTTTAGGTCCGACTGTCACTTGCGAGTCGTTCATTTCACTGTTGCTAAAGAACAGCTCGGTTGAGAATGCGTCGTTCCACTGAGAAGAAAGCTTCAGTGTTATGGACTCGGATTCTGCACCCTTGGTGTAATAGTGATTGGAGAACTCGAATTCGTTGTCGTCGCCATCGGAATCGCGGTCCTGGAAGCCATCAAAGTAGTTATAGATGAAGGCCGCGTTGTGCATGTCGTTAATGTTCCAATCCAGGCGCACCATGTACTTTTCGCCTTCCTGCACACCGTCCCCCGGTTGGCCGCCGGTGTCGTAGTTGTAGACGTTTTGCGCGATGCTCTGGATGCGATCGTACTCCGCCTGGCTCAACCAGCTGCGTTCCTCTCCGTTGCCGGAGCCCGCATAGCCTTTGGCCAGGAAGCGCGGCAGTGAGAATTCCTCGTAAGCCGCAAATACGAACAGTTTGTCTTTGATGATCGGGCCGCCGACATTAAAGCCGTAGGTCGTTTTGTCGTAAGACGGGCGCGAATAATCTGAGGTGTCGCCAGCTACCGTGTCGCCACGAAGATCCTGATTTGAGAACTCATAGAAGACCTTGGCGTCCCAGTCGTTCGTGCCGGATTTCGTTACTGCATTGATGATACAGGCAGAGAATCCGCCGTAAGTAACGTCAAATGGCGCGAGCTCAACAGCAACCTGCTCAATACCGTCGTACGGGAACGGCATGCCGACTGCCGTTGCGTAACCGTTTTCATTGAGGCCGAATAGATCGCCCTGGTTGACACCGTCCAGTGTCGTAGCGTTAAAGCGCGGATGTTTGCCGCCGCAGTTGAGGCCGACGCCATCTTCGTCTACGTCAATCATCAAGCGGGGGTCGACACCGTAGACGTCTGATATATCACGGCCGAAAGCCACGGAGTTTTCGAGATCAGCCAGACTGAATGTTGCTGTCGGGCCGGTTGCCACGTCAGCTTTGTCGCCCACCTTGCCGGTAGCGACGATTTCTTCAATCGGCGAGTCATCGAGGCTGATCGTGACGCTGTATACGTCGCCGACGTTAATCGACCCGACCTGCACGATATCGGAGTTATTGACCGTAATACGGTAGGGCCCACCCGGGAGCAGGCGCGTGGCCAGGAACAGGCCGGAGTCCGACGTGGTGTAGCTGCGACCAACGCCGCTACGCATGTCTTCAACGACAACAGAAGCACCCGCGACGACCTCGCCACTCGCATTCGTGACCTTGCCACGAATCGACGATGTCGTTTCTTGTGCGTTTCCTGCAACAGGTACGGCCAGCATCATGACGGCAACCAAAGCCGCCAGTGCCGATCCAGTAAATCGAGATTTGTTAATCATGTTGTATCCCCGCTTTGGAAAAGTGCGAAATCCTAAGTCACGAATGTGACAGTAGTGTGTCGCTGATTGGTTTTCACAGGCCTCGCGACGGTCAAACTGCGGCCAAACGCTGGACTGATCACCGGTTAAAGTGCAACAAATCTAACAGCGCAAAAATGCTTACGCAATAAGGGTTTGGAAGTGGATTGCGAGCTGAAAATCAGGATGCGAAAGCCTTGACGAGAATCTAAGTGACCAAACACTCACAAGCTATTGTTTTACTGTCACTTCGATGCTTGCTGTCATCGGCCAGTGATCCGATACACCCGTCCCGTTTTCGCTACGGAAGCGCTTGGGCGTGCCGCTTTCGCTCACCTGGGGCTCATAGCGGTTGGCGATTCGGACCGAATCCCCGCGAATCCGAGCTGTGGTTTTTGCGCAACAGGCTTCGGCGAACAGAATCATGTCGAGGAAGGACCAGTTGTCGTCAGCCGCGTAATAATAGCTGCCTTTGCAATCTCTGCAGCCGAGATCGTGTGCAATGCTCCAGTGTGGCCGGACGGCGGAGTCCAGCAGGCCTTCGCGGGCATCTTCGGTGCTTGTCGTGTTGAAATCGCCGGCCGCGAAGGCGTGATAGTCCGGGGGGAGTGCTTGTAACAGGGCGGTAAGATGCGCGTAAGCGGCGACCCGCATGGCCGTAGGATGATAGGGCGCAGGAAAGTGCACGCTGAAGGCCGCGAGCCGCGAGCCATCCGGCAGCAGGAAATTGGCCTGCAACACGCCACGCGTATCACCGGCACGCTCCGGAAACTCCGGTAGTAACAGAGGGTGCAGCTGCGGCTCGCCGTCGAGCGGGAATTTCGACAGGAACGCGACATCGATGCCGCGCAGGTCCGTGCCCTCGACGAGGATGGCAGGCAGGTAGCCGAGATCGGCCAGTTTTTCAGTGCGCAGGCGATTCAGTATCGAAGCGTTCTCCACCTCCTGCAGTGCGATGATGTCCGCGCCCTCGCCATCATTGACCTGTCGAATGGTTTCCGCCAGCACCGTCAGTTTTTGTTCAACGGCCGCATCGGTCCAGTCGAGAGTCAGACATTCGTTGCGAAAAGATTCGAAATCAATTTCGTTGCAGGCGGCGATGTGCGCTGCACCCTGCTTGGCTATGAGTGGCAGGTAGGCTTTGTCGTCCTTCTCGGGATCGTCGAGATTGTCGAACAGGTTTTCGACATTGAATGTCATTACCGTAATCGATGTGACGGAGGGTTCATCGGCTGCACACGAAAGCAGCCCGAACAGAGTGAGCATGATCAGGTTATGCGATCGCAGATTAGTCATGGGGTCTTCGCTCCGCTGAAATCGAGACGCAACAGTCGTGCATGTTTATCCTCGCCGGTTACGTAAACGGTCCATTCATCGTCGCCGAAAGATACCGATTCGGCGTTCTCAAAATTGCCAAGGCTGATTCGTGCCGGCGCCGAATTCAGCGCTTCGGACCAGTCCTGACCGTCCTGTCGTCGGTAATAGTACACATGGCGATAGGTCAGGATGACGGCTGCCTTTCCTCCGGCTGCAATGTCCATACCGACCGGTTGCCAGTACCAATCCTTGTTCTTCGGCGCAATCTCGACGTCCTGCCGGCTGGGTTTTTCCAGGCTGTCGATGGTCCCCAGCAAGCTGGCAACGACCGGGCCATCGGCGTCCGATTGCATCGGCACGGAGTAGAGCTGCGGCGGCAGGTCGCGTTTGGACAGGACCAGAACACGTCGCGCATCAATGTCCACGGCCGCTGCCTCGGCGTCGCGGGGACCTGCCGGATAGGTGTAGTCGATCTTCCAGTCGAGCTTGGCCTCAGCGTTCTTTTCCGGTTCGGGCTCTCTGACGAAGTACAGGGTTCTGTGCTTGCGTTTCGCATCGTTATCGCCGATATCGGCGATCATCAGGTAGGCCCTGTCGTCCATCGTGAATGCAGCAAGATCTTCCCAGTCGACATTGCGCGATTTCTTAAGATCAAACTCGCCAAGCCTCGCGCCTTTGCGATCGATGGCGTGCACGATCTCCTTCGCGCCGTTGTCATTGATAATCCACAGCAGGTCGGCTTTTCGTTGCGACTGTGCGAGACCGCTGGCTTCTTTGATGGTCTTGTCCTCGAGGCGCCCCACAACCTCGGGATTTTGCGGGCCAGGCTCCTCGGCACAGGACACTGTGACCAGCAGTCCAGCCAGGAAGATCAGTAATGCCAATAAAGCGGTTCGCATTTCGTATTGCCTTTACGAGGGCAGATGATGGTAGTCGTCCCTGTCAGGAGCGGCAAGCCGGGGCGGTTCGTGGTAAAAGACTGCTATGACAACCAAACACATGAATGCGGCACCCGGTGACTTTGCTGAAACGGTGCTAATGCCCGGCGATCCACTGCGGGCGCAATACATTTCGGATACCTACCTCACGAACGCTCGTCGTGTGACGGACGTTCGCAATATGTGGGGATACACCGGGGAATATAAGGGGCAGGCGGTTTCCGTCATGGCACACGGTATGGGGATTCCGTCCGCGTCCATCTATTGCACGGAGCTCATTACGGCCTACGGCGTCAAACGCGTGATTCGTGTCGGAAGCTGCGGCACCACGCATCCCGATGTCAAACTGCGGGACATTATTATCGCGATGGGCGCGTCGACCGACTCGAACTGCAACCGCATGCGCTTTGGTGGTTACGACTATGCGGCGATTGCCACTTTTGACCTGGTGCAAAAAGCGGTGACGGCTGCCAAGACTGCCGGTGCCCGATACCATGTGGGCAACATTTTTTCTGCGGACCTGTTCTACACGCCTGACCCGGCAATGTTCGAGACGATGGCGAAATACAATGTCTACGGTGTGGAGATGGAGGCGGCCGGGATCTTTGCGATCGCGGCGGAAAATAATGTCGAAGCGTTGGCCATTTGTACGGTTAGCGATGACATTCCATCCGGCGCTGCATTGACCACCGACGAACGGGCGACGACTTTCGATGAGATGATTACTATCGCACTCGAAACCGTCGTCGCCGAGGATTAATCGCGTGGCCGTAAGCGCAGTGAAGAAGTCGGTCCGATTTCCGGACCTGAGCAAAGTACCGGCGGTCGACGAGGTTGGCGTTGATGAACGCGTCGCGCGTTTTCAGAGTCGCAGCATCAAGAAGTCGGCGAAGGTCGACGCACTGAAACTCGTGTTGAGCATGATCGACCTGACAACACTTGAAGGTATGGACACGCCCGGAAAAGTTCGGCAGCTGTGTCAGAAAGCCATTCATCTGCACGATGCGCTGCCCGGTTTGCCGCACGTCGCAGCCGTCTGCGTGTATCCGACGATGGTGGGCGTAGCCAAAGAAGCACTCGCCGGTCATGACATCAATATTGCGTCCGTAGCGACGGCGTTTCCGAGCGGCATGTCGACATTGAAGGTCAAGCTCGACGATACGCGTATGGCCGTAAAAGCCGGCGCAACTGAAATCGACATGGTGATTTCACGGGGTAAGTATCTGGGCGGTGATTACCGTTATGTGTTCGATGAAATCGTCGCGGTGAAAGAAGCCTGCGGCGATGCGCACCTCAAAGTAATTCTCGAAACGGGTGAACTCGGTACCCTGGATAAAGTTCGCAAGGCCAGCGTACTGGCCATGTACGCCGGTGCAGACTTCATCAAGACCTCCACGGGCAAGATTCAGCCCGCAGCGACGATGCAGGTAACCCTGACGATGCTGCAGGCAATTCGTGACTTCTATCGCGACACCGGAAAAATGATCGGCATGAAGCCGGCAGGTGGCATCTCGACGTCTAAACTCGCGATTCACTATCTCGTGATGCTGCATGAAACGCTGGGTAACGCGTGGATGACGCCCGAGTGGTTTCGCTTCGGTGCAAGCTCACTGGCGAACGATGTACTCATGCAATTAATGAAGCAGTCGACGGGTGTCTATCAATCCCCCGACTATTTCTCCAAGGACTAATCATGGCAACTGCAGAAAACAAACTTGCATTCGACGGTGGCTGGGCCTACGAGCCCGCTCCGGAGAGCACGGATCACATCAAGATAGAGAGTCGTTACGGCCTCTTTATTAATGGCGAATTCGTCAAGCCGGAAAGCGGCAAGTATTTCGATACCGTGAATCCGGCAACGGAAGAGAAACTCAGTCGTGTTGCGGACGCGAACCAGGCCGACGTTGACAAGGCGGTTGCTGCCGCGCGCGCGGCTTACCGGGGTCCCTGGGGTCGTATGAAGTCTGCCGAGCGCGGCAAATACATTTATCGAATTGCGCGCATCATGCAGGAGCGCGCGCGCGAGTTTTCGGTCATCGAGTCACTGGATGGCGGCAAGCCGATACGCGAATCGCGTGATGTTGATGTGCCGCTCGCCGCCGCGCATTTCTTTTACTACGCGGGTTGGGCGGACAAGCTGGACTACGCGTTTCCGGGACGCAAGGCAAAATCGCTGGGTGTCGCCGGCCAGATCATTCCGTGGAACTTCCCGTTATTGATGGCGGCCTGGAAAATTGCGCCGGCGCTGGCCTGTGGTAACACAGTCGTCCTGAAGCCCGCCGAGACCACGCCGTTGACGGCATTGAAGCTGGCCGAAGTGATTGCCGACGCGGGCCTGCCACCCGGTGTGGTCAATATCGTAACGGGCGCCGGCGCGACCGGTGCTGCGATTGTCGAGCACCCGGATGTGGATAAGGTGGCATTTACGGGCTCGACGAATGTCGGACGCATGATTCAAATGAAGCTTGCCGGTTCGAATAAGAAATACACGCTCGAGCTGGGCGGCAAAGCAGCCAACATCGTATTTGCGGATGCGGCGATCGATCAGGCTGTCGAAGGCATCGTCAACGGCATCTTCTTCAACCAGGGACATGTTTGTTGTGCCGGCTCGCGCCTGTTCGTGCAGGAGTCTGTTGCGGACGAAGTCATTGCGAAGCTGAAGGATCGCATGGAAACTCTGATCGTTGGTGACCCGCTCGACAAGAACACGGACATCGGCGCAATCAATTCATCGATGCAACTGAAAAAGATTCAGTCCTACCTGAAAATAGGGCAAGCCGAAGGGGCGGCGATGCATCAAAGTTCCTGCAGCGTGCCGAAGAAGGGCTATTGGTGTCGGCCGACGATATTCACGGGCGTGTCGCAATCCAGCCGCGTTGTGCAGGAAGAAATCTTCGGACCCGTGCTGGCGATCCAGACTTTCCGTCGCTACGACGAAGCGCTGGTCAAGGCAAACAACACGCCATACGGCCTGTCCGGCGGCATATGGACGGACAAGGGTTCGAAAATTTTCAAGATGACGCAGGACCTGCGCGCCGGCGTCGTCTGGGCAAACACGTTTAACAAGTTCGACCCGACCTCACCCTTCGGCGGTTACAAGGAAAGCGGTGTCGGACGCGAAGGCGGACTGCACGGTCTCGATGCTTACGTGAAGCTGGAGGCGAAATAATGGCTGCCAAACGTATCGCTGTGGCGAAGACCTACAAGATTTACATCGGCGGCAAGTTTCCGCGCACCGAATCGGGCCGATATTTTGCGTTGACCGATAAGAAGGGCGACGTCATCGCCAATATGTGTCGCGGCAGTCGCAAAGACTTTCGCAACGCCGTGGTCGCAGCGCGCAATGCGCAGTCCGGGTGGGCGAAGGCAAGCGCATATTTACGTGGCCAGATCCTGTACCGGATCGCCGAGATGCTGGAGGGCCGTCGTGAGCAGTTTATCGCCGAACTCGTCCTGCAGGGCGCAACCCAGAAGGCAGCGGAAAAGGAACTCGATCTTTCCATCGACCGGCTGATCTACTACGCCGGTTGGACCGACAAATACCAACAGGTATTCAGCGCGGTCAATCCCGTCAGTTCGTCGCATTTCAATTTTTCAGTGTTAGAGCCTACGGGTGTGGTATCGATACTGGCGCCGGAAGACAGCAGCTTGCTGGGTCTGATATCCAACATCGCGCCCGTCATTGCGGGTGGCAACACCTGCGTCGCACTTGCTTCTGAAAGCAAACCGCTTGCTGCGGTGAGTTTTGCGGAGGTCCTGCACGCGTCAGATGTGCCCGCTGGCGTGGTGAATATTCTCACCGGCTTTCGAGCAGAACTCTCAGAGCAATTTGCGTCGCACATGGATGTCAATGCAGTGATCTATTGCGATGGTGGCAAAGCCGTAGCAAAGACACTGCAGGAGCTGGCTGCCGACAACATCAAACGCGTAGTCGCACGTAACCGGGTTGACTGGTCGAGTGACGCGGAGAATCCCTACCTGATTCGTGACACCCAGGAAGTCAAAACGACCTGGCATCCTATCGGTAGCTGATACCGCTAGCTGAAGTCGTCGAGCAGACCTTTCTCGACTCGTGCGCCCAGCTGCTGGATGACCTTGGTGGCACAGTAGGTACCGTAACGGGCGCAGTCCGCGAGGGAGCGGTCGGTTGCCCAGCCGTACAGGAACCCGGCCGAGTAGGCGTCACCGGCACCTGTCGTATCCACGACTGTCTTCACAACATCGGCGGCCTGTTTAACCACCGTCTTGCCGTGCACGATGACGGAGCCCTGAGACGACCGCGTAACGGCGAACAATGCATTGAAGTTCGATAACGACGCGACGGCGGTTTCTATCTTGTCGGTGCCGAGTAGCGCATAAATTTCTTCTTCGTCGGCAACCACGATATCGGTGTCGTTGCGCACAAAGTCCTCGAAAGAATCACGGTGACGTTCGACGCAATAGGAATCCGACAAAGAAAGTGCCACCGCAGTACCGTTCTCGCGCGCGATCTCTGCAGCCTTTTTCGCCAGCGCAGGGCCCTCAGCGATGTCCCAGACATAGCCTTCGAGTAACAATGCTTTCGGCGAGCCAACTGTCGTTTCTGTAATGTCGGCAAGCGAGAGCCCAAGGCAGGCACCGAGGTAGGTCTGCATCGTGCGTTGCCCATCTTCGGAAATCAGTACATGACTGCGCGCTGTTGGTGGACCTTCGGTCGCGGGTTGCAGGCGAATATCAACGCCCAGCGAGCGCATGTCGTGATTGAAAATCTCGCCGAGCTGATCGTTGCGGACTTTGCCGATGTAGGCCGTGTTGCCGCCGAGATTGGCAACACCGGCGATGGTATTTGCAACGGAGCCTCCGGACATTTCTGTCGCAGGACCCATTTTCGAATAGATGTCGCGAGCCTGTTGTTCGTCTATCAGTGTCATCGATCCGATAGGGGCGCCGACGCTTTCAAGAAAGGCTGCATCGACATGTGCGAGCACATCAACAATCGCATTGCTGATGCCGAGTAATTGAACGGAATGAGTCATTTTTATAGGGCTGGTAGTTTATGGCGGCGCATAGACTAACAAAGTGGCGCAGGATACGCATGACTAATACGGTGGCGAATTCCCTGGCATGGCTGTATCTTTCGGGGGTCGCGAGACTTGGAACCCCGCCATGAGACGCTCCGCAAGTTTGCTGATCCCGATCACTCTGATCCTGATTTACTATGGGGCATGGGTTGGCCTGGCGTATTACCTGCTCACCCGATATCCCGGGCTGACAGAGTATTTACCCCTGGGCGGGATCGATGATCTTCCCGGCGCGAACATTGATTCTTTCGAACCGGTGTACACCAGCGTTGAACGAAACCTGCTCACCGGCGCAGCGCCCATCCGCCTGTTGGTCGCCAGTATTGGTGCGACAATCCTGGCCGTTCCGGTCTCCTGGGCCTACTTTATTACGAGTCGTGCGACGCGCATCGACCAGTCCTTCCTGCAGACTATCCTGATACTGCCGCTGCTGGTAACCGGCATCGCAATGATCGTGCTGAACAGCATTGCACTTGCATTCAGTCTTGCAGGTATCGTCGCTGCTGTCCGCTTTCGGTTTTCGCTCAATCAACCGTCGGATGCCATGTATATTTTCGTCGCGATCGCCATTGGTCTTGGTGCTGGAATTGGTGCTCTTGGGATTGCCTATGTCATATCGCTGATGTTCGTGTTCGCGACACTGGTAATCTGGAAACTGGAGTATGGCAAGACCATGTCAGGACCGTTTCTGACGATGTTGACCCGGCGCGATGGCGGTGAAGATGAGTACTAGGCGACGTAGGGCACTATGAACCTCGATGAAATTTGCGGCGCAAGCAATCGTAGCTTGCTGATCGTTCACGGCCGCGACTTCAAGCCCTCTGCGGAAGCGTACATGGACCTGTCCATGGCGGCATTGCGTTCTGGAATCGAGCGTGACTATCCGGGCCGGGTAGGCGCGTTCGATGACATGCAAAAACGCATCGCGTGGTACGGCGATCTGAGTGCGGAGATACTCTATCGTCAGGGCAAACATTATGACGAAAGTCTGGATATCGGTGATCGACGCAATGCTTTGAATACTTTGCGCGAGATACCTGCCCGTAAACGCTTCGGTATCCGGCAGTATGACCAGTTGCCCGGAAAGTCGGCCGTACCCGAGGCAATCGTGGATATTCTGGCGCCGCTGCTGGGTGCGCTGGGACTCTGTCTGCCGCTGATACGCTGCGTTTCGAAAGACTTCGCACGGTATTTCGATCGCAAGTCTGACTTTGCGATGCAGGCACGGCGTCGTCTGCTGGAACAACTGACAGCCCTTATGGATCGAGACGATAGAATCGTATTGTTATCGCACGGTACCGGCAGCGTCATCGCCTACGATGTACTGTGGCAGCTGTCGCACGATCCGGATCTGAAAGATAAATACAGCGACAAGAAAGTTGATCTATGGGTAACGCTGGGATCACCGCTCGGCGACTCGAAGATTCAAAAACGCCTGCTGGGCGCTAAGGAAAAGCCCGCTACGAAGTTTCCCGTCAACGTCATTGCGTGGCACAACGTTGCTGCGGAGGATGACTACACCTGCCACGATAATACGCTCGCGGATGATTTCAAGATGATGTTGAAACAACGCTTTGTCAGCGCGGTGCACGACTACAGAGTATTCAATCTCGCGGTCCGCTACGGCAAGTCAAATCCGCACAGTTCTATTGGCTATTACATACACCCACGGGTATCAAAGATCTTGGCGGACTGGCTGCAGGACAACGAGACCATAGCGACGCCTAAATACACTTTTTGACAAACTCGCGTGCCACGCGTTTATCCGATTCCAAGGTGTCGTAGAAGCTATCCACGAAGCGCACCATGCTATCGATCGATCGTTCATCCGCTACGCTGAGCTCGTTAACAGCTGCCATTATCTCGCTGCGCTTATCGACGTACTTTGCGAAAGTCGCGTCGAGTAGCGTGTTATTGACGCAACGACCGCGATACAGGCGGGACCTTACGTTGCGCAACTTGAAGCGGGGATTGGGGCCGGCGTGCGGGGCATTCACCAGCCCGGTTTGATCGAAGTCATACGGAATCGACCAGATTTTTTCGCCGTCGTTGCCGAACAAAACGTGATTGTGACAGCAGGGCTCATTCTCGACGCCCTGGATCATCGAAAAGTCGGTATTGCCGACGAGGTACTGAAATACGGAGACCAGGTTTGTGTATTCGGAATCGAGTGAGCTGACCGAGGTACTCGGAATGTCGAGCACGGATTTATCCAGCCGTTTGGCCAGTCTTTCTTTGTCCTCGATAATGAAGCCGTAACGAGTGTCATCATTTCTGATGCCCTGGGAGTCAACGTAGGTGACCCTCAACAGGCGCGCCCGAAAGCTGGCATCGGTCATGACATTCAGGATGCGATAGGTGGTGTACTCGCGCAGCACGACCTGGTCGTATCGGTCAGTGGACTGGCAGTGTGTAACCAGTTTCACCTTGTCCTGTTTATGGAACAGCGTGTCCTTGGTCTCGGATTTGGCAAAATTCAGGCGTATCGGCGGAAAGTCGCACACGTCCTTCTTGCGTCGAAAGTTTCCACGCGCGCGAATCTTGATATCGAAAATTACAGCCTCGCCGGCCGAATTCGTGTACTCGAACGTTGCAGGAAGCTCCTCTTCGTCGGGACGTTCACTAACGATCGTCGTCATTGGTGCGACGATCCGTACGTCGATTATCTCGTCGCCTTCAAACAAAGGGTCTGCTGAATTCATTTCCTGGGCGGATGCTCCGGAAACGAACAGGAACCACGGCAGTGCCGCGAGAGTCCAACGAGTTAAGGGCATGATTCACACTCCGCTGCAAACATGTGGGCAAGTTGTGTTGATGGTCAAAGTCTAGCATAGGGCCGCAACGTCACCGATCCGCAAATTGCCGCTAGTCGTTGCAGGCATTACACTGCAACCACACCCACCCTGAGGAATGACGAGCTTGTTGCGAAAATCCAAAGTATTGCTATTTGTCGTATTAACGTTGGCCGCTGTTCCGCAATTCGCATGGTCGGCCGATTGGCGTTTTGACGGCGTCAATCGGGTTGTGGCGATGTCCGATATTCACGGTGCCTACGACGCAATGGTCGAGACACTGCAGAATGCCAGCGTGCTTGCGGAGGACCTGAGTTGGTCGGGGGGCAAGACGCACCTGGTAATCGTCGGCGACATTCTTGATCGCGGTCCGCAATCGCGCGCTGCGATGGACCTGTTGATGCGGCTCGAAGGCGAGGCCGCAGCAGCTGGCGGCATGATTCATGTGCTTATTGGCAATCATGAATCCATGATCCTCACGGGCGACATGCGTTATGTGAGTGCTGAGGAGTACGCGGCTTTTGCCGACGACGAAGACAGCGATGAACGGGCGCGCTGGTTCAAGGCCTACGCGAGGCAGAAGGGTGGTGACCTGACGGCGACGCGTGCCACGTTTAATGAAAAATTTCCGATCGGCTACTTCGCCATGCGACGCGCGTTTCGTGCTGACGGTCAGTACGGACAGTGGCTGCTGCAGAAGAACATTATCGGAGTGATAAATCGTACAGCATTTGTGCACGGTGGCCTGTCGCCCGAGATCGCGCGCATCGGCCTCTCCGGGGTTAATGAACGTTTGCAGCAAGAGCTGGTTGAGTTTGTGAATGTCCTCGGCACTCTGATGGATGCTGAAGTCCTGTTGCCAACCGACAGTCACTATGACTATGGCGCAATACTCGAGAATTACATGCCGTCATTGAATGCAAGCGAAGCAGTATTGCAGGCGGTCGAAGCGGGTAAACGGTTGAACAACTCCGAACTCCTGGCATCGGATGGGCCGCTCTGGTACCGCAGCAATGTGCAGTGCCAGGAAATCATAGAAGAGTCGCGACTCATGGCGGTGCTCGATGCGATCGATGTCGATCGATTGGTGGTTGGTCACACCCCCACGCCTAATCGCGAGATTTTGCAACGTTTTGATGGCCGGTTGATCGAGGTGGACACCGGTATGCTGAATTTCTATTACCAGGGTATCGGACATGCGCTCATCTTTGAGGGTAACTCGGTCGCCGTGGTCGATCAGAACGGAGGGGAGGCACGCCTGCCGCAGGAACATCCTCGGCACGTCGGCTGGCGCCCCGGTAATCTGCCTGCGCCTCAACTTGAGCAGCTACTGATGCTGGGCGAGATTGTTGCCATAGACAAGAAAGCGCCTGCCGGAAATTCGACGCGCACTGAAGTGCGAATTGGCGACGGCGACAACGCGGTGCTCGCGGTGTTCGAGAAAGCCGATCGCGGCGTTTATCCGGGCGTGGCTGCGTATCGGCTGGACAAATTGCTGGGGCTTGAGATGGTGCCGGTTACGGTGCGGCGTGAAGTCGACGGAGACAGCGGATCTTTGCAGTTTCTCCCGGGGAACAGCAGTACTGAGGCCGAAAGGTCAGCGGCAGGACTGGGGGGCCGTGCCAATTGCTCGATCACCGACCAGTGGGCTGCGATGTATGTCTTCGACGTCCTGATTTTCAACGAAGGCCGATCGCAGAGTCGAATGCTTTACGACAAATCTTCGTGGGACCTGATATTGAGCGAGCACGATCGTGCATTTGCGTCCAAAAAGGGCAGGCCGGCGCATTTGAAAAAGGCGACCGTCAGCACGACGCCAGGCTGGCAGCAGGTGCTCGCGACGCTGACGGATGAGTTGCTCGAAGCAACGCTCGGTGATGTTCTCGATGACCGCCGCCTGAAAGCACTGATGTCGCGACGGGATGAGCTGCTCGCTAGTCAGTAATCGCGATGCATTCGATTTCGACACGAGCACCCAGTGCGAGGCCATTCGCCCCGAGAGCACTGCGAGCGGGCGGTTCATCAAAGTAAGTCCGATAGACCGCGTTCATCGCGGTCCATTCACCAACGTCGGCGAGGAACACGGTGCACTTGACGACCTCGTCCATTGACGAGCCGAATTGCGCGAGGACGGCCGCGATATTTTCCATGGTCTGGCGAGTCTCACCTTCGATGCCGCCCGCAGCGAGATCCAGAGTGCCGGGAATATTGCCGAGGTTGCCGGACAGGTAGAGCGTGTTACCGGCTTTGACCGCTGCCGAGAACGGCAGATCGAGACCCTCATTGCCCGGCATCTCCAGGTAGCTGACATCCGGCCGGGTGTTGGTGTCTGCGTCGCAGCCGAGTATCAGTAACAGCGGCAACGCCAATATCAGAAGTTTCACTTTCTCTCTCCGCTGGCCGGTTTTGCGCCGGTGTCGGTATGCAGTCGCGGCCAAGTTGTTGTTATTAATGACAACGTAGCACAGTATAATCAACGCGGAGTACGAATCAGCCAGTGGCCATTTTGCGAGGCGGTAATGGGACGACTAACGACACACATCCTCGATACGACCCAAGGTGGCCCCGCCGCCGGTGTTGATATCCGATTGTTCAAGCTCGGTGCCAAACGCGAGCGCGTTGCTTTTGCAGTGACGAATGCTGACGGCCGGGCGGAAAAACCGCTGCTTGAGGGAGCGGCGATGATGACCGGGACCTACGAGCTCGAATTTGACGTCGGTGACTATTTTCGCCGCAACGATGTCGCTGTGGCCGAGCCCGCATTCCTCGATACCGTCGTGCTGCGGTTTTCCGTGCGCGGCGACGAGCACTACCACGTACCGCTGCTGTGCTCGCCCTGGTCGTACTCAACGTATCGGGGTAGCTAGATCGAATGAACAATGCGGCCTGCATTCGGTTTCTTCTCGACGGTGAGCTCATCGAGCTTCGGGATGTGGATCCAACGCGAACCGTATTGCAGTTTCTGCGCGAAGACCTGCGTCGCAAAGGCACCAAAGAAGGATGTGCGGAAGGTGATTGTGGTGCATGCACCGTAGTTATCGCCGAGCTCGACCAAAGCGGTGACGAAGCCACGCTGAAAGCGATTAATTCCTGCATCCAGTTCCTGCCGACACTCGATGGCAAAGAGCTGATTACCGTGGAGAGCCTGGCCAGCGGTGAGCAGTTGCACCCCGTGCAGTCCGCGATGATCAGAAACCACGGATCGCAATGCGGTTTTTGTACGCCGGGCTTCGTCATGTCGTTGTACGCACTGTACGAAACCAACCCGAATCCGGGTCGCCAGGAAATCGACGATGCATTGGCCGGCAATCTTTGTCGCTGTACCGGCTATCGCCCGATCATTGCCGCGGCCAATGAAATGTACGCAGAAGCACCGCCGCCCGCGGCGGACCGAGTCGCCGCATTAAGAGGGATTCAGCGCGAACAGCCCTTGAGCATAGAGCACGGTGGGCGGCGGTTTTTCGCGCCTGCAGCCGTGAGTGAACTCGCGGCTTTGCTGACGCAATACCCGGAGGCGACCCTGCTCGCTGGCGGAACCGATGTCGGTTTGTGGGTTACGAAACGGTATCGCGAACTGGAAACTGTTATTTACACGGGCCGCGTCAGCGAACTTCTGGACGTCAGTGAGAGCGATACGCATATCGAAATCGGCGGAGCCGCGACGCTGTCTCATGCAGTACCGGTCATTGTCAGGCACTACCCGGGCCTGAGCGAAATGTTCCGTCGTTTCGCGTCGCCACCGATCCGCAACGCGGGCACCCTGGGCGGCAATGTCGCGAACGGCTCGCCGATTGGTGATTCGATGCCAGCGCTCATGGTGCTGGATGCAACGCTGATCCTGCGTCTGGGTATTGCCGAAAGAGAAGTGGCAATTAACGATTTCTATCACGACTACATGAAGAACGATTTGCAGCCCGGTGAGTTCGTGGCGCGCATTCGCATTCCACTACCGGACGACAACGCGATAGTCAGTAGCCAGAAATGGTCGAAGCGTTTCGACCAGGACATTTCTGCGGTCTGCACGGCGTATCACCTGGTCATCAAAGCCGGCAAAGTTGCCTCATTTCGCATGGCCTGTGGCGGACTTGCGGCCACGGTCCGGCGCGCGACAAAAACAGAGGCGTCGATAGCCGGTCGGCCCTGGAGCTACGAGACCGTCGAGAACGCCTGCTCAAAGCTGGCCGAGGACTACGCGCCGATATCCGACATGCGGGCGTCGGCGGATATTCGACTGCTGGCGGTGCAAAACCTGTTGCGGCGTTTTTTACTTGCTGGCGCGAACGACAAAATCGAGACGGTGTACACCTATGGACGCCAGCGTTAAGCCCGCGCAAAAGCGTCAGCCAGCTGTCGGAGCGCCTTTGCCGCACGACAGCGCGCACCTGCATGTCACAGGCCGCGCTTCCTATACGGACGATCTTCCGGAGCCGCGCGACCTGCTGCACATCGCAGTGGGTATGAGCAGCGTTGCGCACGCTGAAGTCGGGGCCATTGATCTCAGCAAGGTGCTGGCCGTGTCCGGCGTCGTTGATGTGTGCCTGGCGAGTGACATTCCGGGCGCTAACAATTACGGCCCGATCGTTGCCGACGATCCGATATTTGCGACGGACCTCGTAGAGTACGTTGGGCAGCCGGTATTTGCGGTTGCCGCGACGACTGTCGACGTCGCGCGCAAGGCCGCGCGACTCGCGCGTATCGAGTATCGGGAACTCGAAGCCATACTGGACCCGCTAACGGCGGTCGAGAAAGAGTCTTTCGTCCTGCCAAGTGAGACGCTCGTGCGTGGCGATCCGGAGGATGCGTTAAAGGCAGCGCCGAGGCGCTTGCAGCGTCGCGTATTCCTCGGCGGACAGGATCAGTTTTATCTCGAAGGTCATGTCGCAATGGCGGTGCCCGAGGAAGACGGCTGCATCACGGTCTACAGCTCGACACAACACCCTGATGAAGTGCAGATGCTGGTTTCTCATGCGACGCGACGACCGGCTAAGGACATCACGGTTATCTGCCGCCGCATGGGCGGTGCTTTTGGTGGCAAGGAGAGTCAGGCGGCATTAATCGCCTGCATAGCGGCGTTGATGTCCGACAAAACCGGACGTGCCGCAAAGCTGCGCCTCGATCGAGATGACGACATGATCATGACGGGCAAGCGCCACGATTTCGTAATCGACTACGACGTTGGTTTCGACGACAACGGCCTGATACTCGGTATTGATTTCGAACTCGCGTCGCGTTGTGGCATGTCGGCGGATTTGTCCGGGCCCGTCAATGACCGTGCAATGTTCAGTTGCGACAACGCCTACTTCCTGGAGAACGTGCGCATACTGTCACATCGTTGCAAAACGAATACGGTTTCCAACACGGCGTTTCGCGGCTTCGGTGGACCGCAGGGCATGTTTGCCATCGAGTACGCGATCGAAGACATTGCTCGCGAGCTGGGTAAGGATCCGCTCGAGGTACGGCGTCGAAATTTCTACGGCAAGGACGAGCGCAATATCACGCAGTATCAACAACGCGTTGACGATAACCTCATCGAGGAAATATTCGACCGGCTACAGAAGTCCAGTGACTACAACAAGAGACGCCAGGCAATTCGCAAGTTCAATAGCAGCAGCCCGATACTCAAGCGCGGCATTGCGATGACGCCAGTCAAGTTTGGTATCTCGTTTACGAATACCTTGCTGAACCAGGCGGGTGCGCTCGTGCATGTCTACAAGGATGGCACGGTACAGCTGAACCACGGCGGCACCGAGATGGGCCAGGGCCTGTACATCAAGGTTGCGCAGGTCGTGGCCGATGAGTTTCAAATCGACCTCGAGAAGATTCGCATCACGGCCGCGGATACCAGCAAGGTGCCGAACGCGTCGGCGACCGCGGCGTCCAGTGGCGCAGACATGAATGGCATGGCGGCGCGCAAGGCCGCGGCGAAAATTCGGAGACGGCTCGGCGAATTTGCAGCCCGTCATTTTTCGGTAGCCGAGGCAGACGTCAAATTTAGTGACAATCGGGTTTTCGCGGGCGACAAGTCCGTAACGTTCGCCGAGCTTGTTCAGCTCGCGTGGGCGGACCGGGTGTCACTGTCGGCGACGGGCTACTACAGGACGCCGAAGATCAATTACGACCGCAAGACCTTCAGTGGCAGGCCGTTCTTTTATTTCGCCTACGGGGCCGCCGTGACTGAGGTTATCGTCGATACACTGACCGGCGAAAATCGGACGCTACGCGTGGATATTTTGCACGACTGTGGTGATTCACTGAATCCGGCAATCGATCGCGGCCAGATCGAAGGCGGATATGTGCAGGGTGTTGGTTGGCTGACCTCGGAGGAGCTGTGGTGGAATGATCGCGGCGAACTGGGTACACATGCACCGTCGACTTACAAGATTCCGACCTGCTCGGATCTAGCGCCCGACTTTCGCGTCGAATTGATGCAGAGCAACCCGAACCCGGAAGACACTATATATCGCTCGAAAGCAGTTGGTGAGCCGCCACTGATGTTGGCGCTGTCCGCGTTTCACGCCATCCGGGATGCCATTGCGAGTGATGCCTGTCCGTTGCCGGACTTGCAGGCACCGGCAACACCCGAAGCCATACTCAGAGCATTGCGAGCGGCACGTCATGAATGAATGGATCGAGGAGCTATCCGATCTTGCGGCGGCCGGGGAGCGCGCCGTTCTGCTGACCGTCGCCGGCGTTCGCGGCTCGGCGCCGCGCGAAATCGGTGCGAAAATGATCGTAACGGCCAGGGAAACCATCGGCACTATCGGTGGCGGACAACTCGAGTACCAAAGTACGCGCATCGCGGTTGGCATGCTGGACGATCAACAAACCACACTGCGCAGTTTTCCACTGGGTACGTCGATGGGGCAGTGTTGTGGCGGCGTCGTCGAAATACTGTTCGAGCCGATAGGCGACGGCATACCCGCCTGGCTGCGCGATCTGTCGGCTCTCCATGGACAGCGGCAGCCGGCAATCATTGCCACGCGCATGTCACGATCGAATCCGGCAAAACTCATTGTTACTGCAGAGCAGGTATTCGGCGGCGATGCTGGCGACGCCGATTTGCTACTCGTCGAGAATGCGCGAAAGATACAGAGAGGTCGGCCATGTACGACTCGCAACGTGCAGGAACTGTACGAGCCGATAGTTGCGCCCGACTTCAATATCGCCGTGTTTGGCGCCGGCCACGTAGGCACGGCAGCCGTGCGGGCTTTGTCCGGCCTCGACTGCAACATTCGTTGGGTGGACAGTCGGCGCAAAATGTTTCACACGGTTCCCGCAAACGTGCGAGCAATTGAGGCGCTGGATCCCGCGCTTGAAGTTGCCGCGATGCCCGCAGAGAGTTTCTATCTTGTCATGACGCACAGCCACGCAATGGACTTTGAGATTTGCGATCGCATATTAAGACGCGGTGATGCGGCTTATTGTGGACTGATCGGTTCGTTGTCGAAACGGCGGCGCTTCGAGAAGCGCTATCGACAACAAGGCATGGCACAAGCTGTGATCGACCAACTGGTCTGCCCAATCGGCGTCGACGGGATCAGTGGCAAGAAGCCGGCCGAGATCGCCGTAGCCTCTGCTGCAGAAATCTTAAGAATTCGTGAACGGGCTGCGATATCGACCAGGGTCGATTACCCCGACAACGTCCGGCCGCTGCGGGGTTAACATGGAAGCCTTTGTTCTGGATTGGTTAAGTATCTTGCTGCGTTGGCTGCACTTCATCACGGGTGTCGCCTGGATCGGCGCGTCACTGTATTTCATTTGGCTCGACAATCATCTCCTGGAGCCACGGGAGTCTGCCGACACGGCCAAGGGTGTGGGCGGCGAAGTCTGGTCTGTGCACGGTGGTGGCTTTTACCACGCACAGAAATACAAACTTGCGCCGCAGGAGCTGCCGGAGACCTTGCACTGGTTCAAATGGGAAGCCTATTCAACCTGGTTGTCAGGGATGTTCCTGCTCGGTCTGGTCTATTTTCTGGGCGCAGAAATCTATCTTATCGATCGCTCGGTTGCTGACCTGTCGGTTGCCGCGGCAATCGGCATCGCCGTTGCCTTCATCGTCGGTAGCTGGGTGGTGTATGACCTGATGTGCAAGTCACCGCTGGCGAACGACGACCGGGTGTTTGCCCTGGCGCTGCTAATTGCGACGGCGGCATTGGCTTGGGGTTTGTGCGAGTTGTTCAGTGGTCGGGCAGCCTACATCCTGTTCGGTGCGGCGCTAGGCACGATCATGGTTGCAAATGTGTTCTTCGTAATTATTCCGGGGCAGAAGCGCATGGTCAGTGCGGCTGAGCGCAAGCTTTTACCGGATCCGGCTGATGCTCAGCGCGCCAAGCTTCGCTCGGTGCATAACACCTATTTCACGTTACCCGTGTTGTTCGTTATGACCAGCAATCATTACGCGATGACCTACAGCCACGACTACAACTGGGCAATATTGATCGGTATCTCGCTGGCCGGCGCCCTGATTCGAATTTATTTTGTGGCGCGACATAAAGGCAGCGCGTCGGGCCTGCCGCTGGTGCTCGCCGTATTGTTACTCGCGATGATTGCTGCATTGATTGCCCCGCGCTCAGAGAGCAATGGTTCTGCAGCGGCGACGATGCCGCAGGTGCGCAATGTCATCAACGCACGCTGCGTGAGTTGCCATTCATCGGCGCCGGTGCACCCGGCTTTTCCGGCGCCGCCGCTCGGAGTTGTATTGGACAATGACGAGCAAATACTCGCCGAGGCCGAGCGAATTTATCTGCAGACCGTCGTGACACGTGTCATGCCGATCGGCAATCTGACGGCTATGACCAACGAGGAACGGCAGATCATCGATCAGTGGTATCAATCGCTTGAGGACGGGCAGTGACAGATTATCCGAGAGACATGTGTGGTTACGGCCAGCAGCCGCCGGACGCCGATTGGCCGGGTGGCGCGCGTACCGCGGTGCAGTTCGTCATCAACTACGAGGAAGGTGCCGAAAACTGCGTGTTGCACGGCGACTCGGCGGCGGAAGCGTTTCTCTCCGAGATCGTTGGCGCCGCTGCAATCGAGGGGCAGCGACACATGAACATGGAGTCAATGTACGAGTACGGTTCTCGAGCGGGTTTCTGGCGGCTGCACCGTCTGTTCACGGCAGAGCAGGTGCCGGTTACCGTGTTCGGTGTTGCGATGGCTTTGCAGCGCAATCCGCATGCCGTTGCGGCGATGCAGGCTGCAAACTGGGAAATCGCCAGTCACGGTTATCGCTGGGTGGACTACCAGTTCATCGACGAGGCGACGGAGCGCCAGCATTTCCGCAAGGCGATAGAAATGCACGAAGCGGCTACCGGTACGAAGCCACAGGGATGGTACCTGGGGCGTTGCAGCCCGCAGACCCATCGCATCGCCGCAGAAGATGGTAATTTCGTTTATAATTCAGATACTTATAGCGACGACTTGCCGTACTGGGACGACCGTTACGGGGTCCCGCAGTTGATGCTGCCGTACACCCTGGACGCCAACGACATGCGTTTTGCCACGCCACAGGGTTTCAATTCAGGACAGCAGTTTTTCGACTATCTCAAAGACAGCTTTGACATTTTGCACGCGGAAGGCGGTCGCATGATGTCGATTGGCCTGCATTGCCGCCTCGCGGGTCGACCGGGTCGTGCCGCCGCCGTGGCGAGATTCATCGACTACGTGTTGACGCACGATGATGCGTGGTTGGCAACTCGTCTCGAGATAGCGAATCACTGGCGCAAGCGTCACCCGGCGAAAGGCGCCAAAACGTGAGCGACGATTTTGTGAAACGCTACGGTGGTATCTATGAACACTCGCCGTGGGTTGCTGAACAGGTTGAAAGTCTGTTCGACGATGGCGCGGGGTCGTTGGCGAGCTTGATGGCCGATTGTGTGGACAACGCGGCGCCGGAAAGGCAGCTCGAACTGATCCGGGCACATCCCGATCTTGCGGGCAGGGCACAGGTCGCCGGTGAACTGACCGTCGAATCGACGGCAGAACAGTCCAGCGCGGGACTCGACCGGTGTACGGCGGACGAGTACCGGCAGTTCCAGTCGCTTAATGCCGCGTACCGCGCAAAGTTCGATTTCCCTTTCATCATGGCGGTCCGCAACAGCACGCGCGCGGAAATCCTGACTGCGTTCGCGAACCGTATTGAAAATGATTACGACGAGGAATTCGAAACTGCGTTGCTGGAAATACACAAGATTGCTGCATTACGCCTGGCAGCGCTGGAGGGCGGACAATGAAGCAGAAGCATCCGTTTCATCATTGGATACAGCTGGAGCAACCCCGACTGGGCACACGTGTGTTGTATGCCACCGATGATTTTTTTGCAGCGAAAGAACGCGTTATTGACTCAGCGCCGGCGAAATTTATCGACGACAAGTACGACGATCATGGCAAATGGATGGACGGCTGGGAAAGCCGCCGCAAACGCACACCGGGTCACGACTACTGTGTGATCCGACTGGGTGTGCCGGGAGTCATTCGGGGTTTCGATATCGACACGTCCTTTTTCACGGGCAACTATCCGCCTGAGGCTTCGATCGAAGCCTGTGTCAGTGATGGCGAGGTGCCGGAGGAAGGTTGGGTCGAGATCCTGGCGAAGACCGCGCTCAGCGGAGATTCTCATCACTTTCTTGGCTGCAGCGACGAGCGGGTCTGGACGCATGTTCGCCTGCATATATATCCCGACGGTGGCGTCGCACGCTTGAGAATTTTTGGCGAAGTGCGTGCCGATTTTGCGGGTGTCGATGGCTATGTCGACCTTGCCGCTGTGGAGAATGGCGGCAGGGCGATAGCCTGCAGCGACGAACACTACGGCAGCATGCACAACCTCAACGTGCCGGGTCGCGGCGTGAATATGGGTGACGGCTGGGAGACCGCGCGGCGACGAGGGCCGGGCAACGACTGGGTCATCATGGCGCTCGCTCAAGCGGGCGTCATCGAGCGCGTGGAAGTTGATACCGCGCATTTCAAGGGCAACTACCCGGACAGGGTGTCGTTTGAGGCAGGTCTTTTCGAGAGCGATGCGGAAGCGACGCCGGACTCAAAAGTATGGAGAACAATGTTGGCGGAGACAAAATTGAAGATGGATCAACAGCACTATTTCGAATCGCTGCAATCGCTCGGTACGGTGTCGCACATACGGATGTCGATCTATCCCGATGGCGGCGTTAGCCGGTTACGATTGTTCGGCCGTGTCGGCGAAGGTTCACAAGAATGATCAAGCTGAGAGCGGAGCCACTGACGTCTGAGCGTTTCGCAGCGTTCGGAGACGTAATCGAAACTTCGCGGGGCAACTCCGACGCCATGAATGCGGCGCGCTTCGAGCGTTTCGACGACCTCGCCAAAGTCGACCTGATCAGGGACGGTCGAGTTGCCGTGAGCATCGCGCGCTGCCGCACACCGAGTGCTTTGCCGTTGCGCGTCGATATGCTCGAGCGTCATCCGCTGGGGAGTCAGGCATTCGTGCCACTGAGCCCCTGCAAGATGGTTATCGTTGTTGCACCACCCGAAGAAGCTGTCGATAGCACAGCGATCCGGGCTTTCGTCACCAATGGCCGGCAGGGTTTCAATTACCACCGCGGCACCTGGCATATGCCGCTGATTTCTTTCGAAGCCGGTCAGGAGTACCTGATCATCGATCGCGGCGGCAAAGAAGCCAATTGCGATCAGCACACACTGGCTGAGCCTATCCTGCTCGAGGCCGACTAACGCATGCGAGAGGCCTACCGCGCCACAATCGCACATTGCCTGAAAAAGGGCTCTGACCCCTTTAGAGGCAGGGCCCTAAAGGGGTCAGAGCCCTTTTTGGAGTGCTATGAAGACGGGCTGTTGATTGTTGAGGACGGTCGTGTCGCGGATCTTGGCGACGCTGCCAGGATGTTGCCGCTGCTCGGCGGCGATGTTCCGGTCAACGCGTTTCCCGGCAAGATCATCGTGCCCGGTTTCATCGATTGTCACGTGCATTTTCCGCAGCTCGACATCATTGCGTCTTATGGCGAAGCGCTGCTGGACTGGCTCGATCGCTATGCTTACCCGGCGGAAGCGGCGTTTGCCGATCCGGATCGTGCGACCGAGGTCGCTGCGGTGTTTCTCGATGAGCTGCTACGCAACGGTACGACGACTGCCGTTGTCTTCGGCACCGTGCACGCGCATTCGGCCGATGCGATTTTTGCCGCCGCGGAATCGCGGGGTATGCGACTGATCGCCGGAAAAGTGCTAATGGATATCAATTGTCCGGACGACCTGCGCGACGATCCGGCATCCGCCTATACGGACAGCAAAGCACTGATCGAGCGTTGGCACGGGAAGGGCCGGCTCGGTTACGCAATCACACCGCGTTTTGCACTAACCTCCAGTCCCGAGCAACTGGCAGCAGCGGGTCGCCTGGCCCGCGAGTACCCGGATGTCTGGGTACATACGCATTTAGCGGAGAACCCGGCCGAAGTCGATCAGATCGCCAAGCAGTTCCCGGACAGTCGCAGCTACCTCGATGTCTACGACGGTTACGGTCTCGTCCGTGAGCGTTCCGTGTTTGCACACTGCCTGCATGTCAATAATGACGATCGGCTGTGCATGTCGAGCAAGGGTGCCGCCGCGGCATTTTGCCCGACGTCGAACCTGTTTTTGGGTAGTGGTTTGTTCGACCTCGCTGCGATGCGAAAAGCCAGCGTGCGCTGCGGTCTTGGCACGGATGTCGGCGGCGGAACCAGCCTGTCGCTGTTAAGAACGGCCAGCGAAGCTTATAAAGTCCTGCACTTGCAGGGCCAGACTTTGCCTGCAACGGAGACGCTCAATCTATTGACGCTCGGCGCCGCCGAAGCACTCTACCTCGACGACAAGGTGGGCAATTTCGAGCGCGGCAAAGAAGCCGACTTCGTGGTGCTCGACCCGGCGGCAACGGCAATCAGCGAGCGCCGCTCACGTTCCGCCTCGTCGATCGAAGAGACGCTGTTCGCGCTGACGATGCTCGCAGACGACCGGCATATCGCGGCAACTTACGTCGCCGGATCTAAGGCTAAAATCAAATAGCGTCGATAATCGCGTTCAGTGTCGCGCTTGGCCGCATCGCGCGGGCGACCAGTGCCTCATTCGGCTGGTAGTAACCACCGATATCGACTTTTGCGCCTTGCGCCGCTATGAGTTCCTGGTTGATCACCGCTTCATTCTCCTGCAGTGCTTTTGCTGCAGCCTTGAATTTTCCGGCAAGATCCGCGTCCATCGTGTTCGCTGCCAGTGCCTCCGCCCAGTACATCGCGAGATAGTAGTGACTGCCACGATTGTCCAGTTCCTTCACTTTTCGAGACGGCGATTTATTGCTGTCGAGATAGCGACCGTTAGCGTCGTTTAGCGCGGCAGCGACAACACGTCCGGCCGCATTGTTGGTTTTTTCAGCCAGATCTTCGATCGAAACCGCAAGCGCAAGAAACTCACCGAGTGAATCCCAACGCAAGTGTCCTTCATCAACAAACTGCTCTACATGCTTCGGCGCGGATCCGCCGGCACCTGTCTCGTACAGGCCACCGCCTGCGAGCAAAGGCACGATCGACAGCATCTTGGCGCTGGTGCCGAGTTCAAGGATCGGGAACAGGTCAGTCAGATAGTCGCGCAGCACGTTGCCTGTCACGGAAATAGTGTCTTCACCATTGCGAACGCGCTCCAGCGTTGCCTGCATTGCCGCTACCGGTGCCAATACGCGGATATCCAGTCCCTGCGTGTCGTGATCTTTCAGGTACTGCGTGACTTTTCGTATCAGCTGCGCATCGTGCGCACGGTTTTCGTCCAGCCAGAAGATGGCGGGCGTGCCGGTCTGGCGTGCACGGTTGACCGCAAGCTTGACCCAATCGCGTATCGGCAAATCCCGGGTCTGGCACATCCGCCAGATATCGCCAGCGTTGACGGCATGTTCGAGTACAACCTTGCCCGCCGCATCAGTCACCCTGACGGTACCGGCTGACGATATCTCAAACGTCTTGTCGTGCGAGCCGTACTCTTCTGCTTTCTGTGCCATGAGACCAACGTTGCAAACGTTGCCCATCGTGGTCACGTCAAATGCACCGTGCTGCCTGCAAAAATCGATCACTGCGCCGTAGATGCCGGCATAGCAACGATCCGGAATCATCGCTTTGGTGTCGGCTAGTTTTCCGTCAGGTCCCCACATTTTTCCCGAGCTGCGGATCGCAGCCGGCATCGACGCATCGATGATGACATCACTCGGTACGTGCAGGTTGGTGATGCCTTTGTCGGAATCGACCATGGCGAGAGCCGGGCGTGTCGCGTATACCGCGGCGAAATCGGCTTCGATCGCGGCGCGCTCCGGCAGGGTGGCAATTTTCGCATACACGTCGCCTACGCCATTGTTGGCATCGACGCCCGCTTGCTTGAGTACCTTCGCATGTTTCTTGAAGGCATCTTTGTAGTAGGTCTTGACCGCATGGCCGAACATGATTGGGTCGGACACCTTCATCATGGTTGCCTTAAGGTGCAGCGATAACAGCACGCCATCCTTTTTCGCGGCGGTGATTTCTTTCTCGAAGAAGGCAGAAAGTGCAGCGCAGTCCATGCGACTGGCATCGACGACTTCGTCTTTAAGCACAGGCACAGATGCGCGCAGCACGGTCTCGTTACCGTCTTCGCCGTGCAGCGTGATTTTCAGGGTGCCGTTGGCATTGACGACGGCGGATTGTTCGCTCGAATAGAAGTCGCCGTCGTCCATATGTGCAACATGCGATTTCGAATCGCTGCTCCAGGCACCCATCGAGTGCGGATGCTTTTTGGCATAGACTTTTACTGCGGCGGCCACGCGTCGGTCGGAATTGCCCTCACGCAGCACCGGGTTTACGGCGCTGCCAAGAATCTTCGCATAGCGTGCTTTCGCATCTTTCTCGGCATCGTTTTTGGGCTCTTCCGGGTAGCTCGGAATTTTGTAGCCCTGTGACTGAAGTTCCGCGATGGCTTCCTGCAGCTGCGGTACCGATGCGCTGATATTTGGTAGCTTAATGATGTTCGCATCCGGGGTCTTGGCGAGCTCGCCAAGTTCGGTCAATGCGTCGCTTTGCTTTTGCGCGGCGGTCAACTTGTCCGGAAAGCCGGCCAGGATACGCCCGGCGAGCGAGATGTCGCGAGTTTCGACGGCGATGCCGGCGGCGTCGGTAAAGGCTTTGACGATCGGCAGGAAAGAGTAGGTGGCAAGCGCTGGGGCTTCGTCCGTTTTCGTATAGATAATCTTCGCGGTGCTCATGCTTTTCCTTATGTTGCAGCGACTTTCACGCGCAGAGTAGCGTGCGGGCTGGGCATTATAATGCGCCCGGCGGCAAATCTCTCGCCTGAATACCGGCCGATCTAGCTGGCGTTGTCGAGGACGTGGGTTTCGAGGTGGGTCTCGGCCTTCAGCGAATTGCTGATGAGGCACACGTGCTCGGCTTTTTCGAGCAGCAGAGCTGCTTTGCTCGCGTCACCGCCCGGTGGGACCGTCAGGGTTGCCGTGATATCGAATCGAGTGAACTGGGTCGCCCGATCGACCTTATCGAGCGTGCCGTCAACCTGGCAGGTCAGTGCTTCCCATTCGAACCGCGATGCCCTGGCAACCGCACGAAACGACAATACAAAGCAGTCTGCGACAGCCGCAACGAGCAGGGACTCCGGTGACCACTGGTCTCCGGGTCCGCCAAACTCTACAGGTGGCGCAGACTCGAGGTCGGCTACGCCCGAACTTGAAAGAACAACATTTCCCGCGACCTTAGCATTTGCCGAGACGAGATAGCGATGGGGGAGGTCTTGCATGATCGGTCCTCTAGGATTTCGAAATTAATATCGCGCGAAAGTCATTGACGTTAGTACGAGTGGGTCCCGTTACGACCAATTCAAGTGCACGACTGAAGAATTCGTAGCTGTCGTTATTCTCAAGCAGTTGTTGGGCATCGATACCGGCGGCAGCGGTGCGCTGCAGTATATCCGGTGTAACGAAACAACCCGCATTGTCACCATTGCCGTCGATGCCGTCGGTATCGCAGGCGAGCGCATGGATGTTGGGGTGTCCATTGAGCGCGATTGCGAGTGCCAGCGCATATTCACCATTGCGTCCACCACGACCGTTGCCGCGAACGTGCACAGTGGTTTCGCCGCCGGAGAGGATGACGCACGGTGGTGATACGGGTCCATTGCCTGCCGCTATTTGCAATGCAAGTTCTGCATGTTCATTGGCGAGTGCGCGCGCGTCGCCGCAAAGATCGCCAAGCATGTACGGGCCTATTTCGTGCTTGACTGCGAGTGCTGCGCTCGCGATTAACGCATCGTCGCTGTTCGCGAGGATGCGTACGTCACCGGCTGCAATGGTCACCGGTAAGCTGTTTTGCAGTGCTCGGCGAGCAGCGTCAGATATTGTGATGGCGTAGCGTTCGAGAATACTGAGTGCCTCAGACGCAGGACTGGTATCCGCGACGGTCGGCCCGGATGCGACCATAGAAGTGTCGTTGCCGGGAATGTCGGAAATCACCAGCGTAATAACCCGGGCGGGCGCACACGCCGCCGCCAGTTTGCCGCCTTTGATGGCCGACAGTTTCTTGCGCACACAGTTAATTTCATGGATGGCGGCGCCGGAGCGTAGCAACTGCCCTGTAATGGCCTGTTTCTCGGCGAGCGTTACACCGTCGATGGGCAGGCAAAGCAGGGATGAGCCGCCACCCGAGATCAGGCACACAACAGTGTCGTCTGCGCTCAGTCCGGAAACACTCTTAAGTATCTCTGCAGCGGCAGCGACGCCGGCTTCATCCGGAATCGGATGCGATGCTTCGATGACTGCTATCGAGCGGCAATCGGCGCCATACCCGTAAGGCACAATGACCTGGCCCTGCAGCGCTCCTGTCCACGCCAACTCAAGTTCTCGTGCCATGCTGGCGGCGGCTTTGCCCGCGCCGACCACGACAACCTGCCCGGCGGGTTGCTCCGGCAGCCATGCGCGCATGCAGTTGACAGGGCTCGCAACCGAAACGGCTGCGTCAAACAGTTCTCTGAGAACCGTTCTGGGGTCGGCCATCAGGGCCGCAAATCGCTATCCGCCTTGACGTAGGGCGCGAGGCGATCCAGCAGCGCCGACATTTCCGGCCGGTTGTCGCGCAATTCCGCCAGCGTAAAGCCGGACATCTCGTAGGGCAAAACCAGCCATTGCTCGGTCTTATGCACGAAATAGTCCGGTGTGCGCAGCGTTTTCTCCGATGGGCGATACCAGACCGTTGCAACACGAATGTCCTGCGGCAAATTTCGCCGCGTCTTCTTCGCGAGCTGTTTGATGACCGCGTTGACACTCGATCCGGTGCTGTAGACATCGTCCACGATCAACAGCGAGTGATGTGAGCTGAGGTTTTCAAACAGGTATTCCAGGCCGTGAACACGTATGGCGTCGGCTTTGCTCACCATCTGCGAATAGCTCGCCGCCCCTTTGTACGAGGTTCTGATTGCGATGTGATCGGTTTTTGTGCCGAAATATTCCAGTCCTTCCTGAACCGCGATGCCTACGGCGCTACCACCACGCCAAAGGCCGACCAGAAAGTCGGGCTCGAATCCGGCCTCATGAATATTGGCCGCCAACTGAAATGAATCCCGCAGCAATTCGTCCGCGTCGATAAATCGCTCGTTCATTATTATTCCTGAGTCTGACTGCGCTAGAATCGAAGCTGGCCATTATAGCGCCAGCCCGACGTCTGCACAGTAAGAGAATAATTATGGACAAGACCGTCATGTCTGCAAAAGAGCTGCTCCACGATTCCATTGAACTTGGTATCAAGGTGCTTGAGAGCGGCTTTGAACCGACTATGATCATCGCGATCTGGCGCGGTGGCACGCCGGTAGGCATGGCTTTGCAGGAAACCTTGTCCTATTGCGGCATAGAGTCAGATCATATTGCGATTCGCACGTCGTCATACACTGGTGTCGATGAGCGTGGCATGGTCGCGGTGCATGGCCTGAACTACATTATCAAGAAGATCTGCCATGACGATCGCGTCTTGATCGTCGATGATGTGTTCGATACCGGCAATACCATCGTCGCAGTGATCGAGGAATTACGACTCCGCGCGCGCGGCAACACACCGGAAGATATTCGTGTGGCCGTACCCTGGTTCAAGCCCAGTCGCAATGAAACGAGTATCGTGCCGGACTATTACGTACGCGAGACAGCTGAGTGGCTGGTATTCCCGCACGAACTCGATGCACTGACGCCTGAAGAGCTGCGTGAGAGTCGCCCGGAGATAGCGCGCATCGTTCAGAACGTTAAACCCAGGGTCGCATCGACCTAAGGGGTCGAATTTGGTGTCGATACCCAGCGCGTTTAACTCCGTCGCAGCGGAGCCACCCAACCTGACTGTAGCTGTTGTCGCCGCAGCTGTGGCGCAACAATATGGCCTGCACGGTGACTACCAGCAGTTGGTGAGTGAGCGTGATCAGAATTTCAAACTCACAACGGCCGACGGCGAGAGCTTCGTTGTCAAAGCGACGAGCCTGGTGCAGGACTCGCTCGTTACTGAATTTCAAATTGCCGCGCTGGTGCACCTTGAAAAGCTGGGGCTCACCGGCGTGCCACGTATCGTGCGCACGGCTGCCGGGCAGGATCATGGCGAGGTCACCGCCGCCGATGGCGCGAAAATCTGCCTGCGAATAGTCACGTTTCTTCGCGGCCGCCTGCTCGACGATTGTGTCGCCACCCCTGCAATTGCAAAACAGCTGGGTAATCGGCTCGCCAAACTCGATATCGCATTGGCAAGTTTCTCCCATCCCGGCGACAGTCAGATTCTGCTGTGGGACTCACAGCGGGCGGGAGAGCTGCGCAGCTTGCTGGTGCATGTGGACGACTACACCATGCGACGAGACCTTGAGTCGGTGTTGGACGATTTCGATCGGAATGTAAAGCCGGTGTTGCAGGTTCTGCCACGGCAGGTCATCCACAATGACGCGCACAACGAAAATATTCTGATGGGTGACGACGGCGAGATAGCCGGCATTATCGATTTCGGCGACATGTTGATGGCACCGCGCATTCAGAATATTTCAACGGCGGCCGCTTACCTGCGTGCGGAGGGTGACGATCCACTGCAGCTAATCACGCCGTTTGTCGCTGCCTACCTTGAGACCAACCCGCTGCAGCCATCTGAACTCGACGCGCTGTTTGACCTGACCCGAACGCGCTTGTCCATGACGCTGATCCTGTTCTACTGGCGCCTTGCGGCTCGCGAAAAAGGGGATCCTTACCGGCAGAAACTGATCGCCGGCGAACGCGATGCTTACGGTTTCTTACAGAAAATATCGGCGCTTGGGCGTGCGTCCTTTCTTGATCGGCTCCTGCTAAAATAAGTGATATAAAACAAAGAGTTGTCGCACGATTGGCGCCACCCGCAATTGTTCATTTAGTCATATTTGTGAAAATCGGACCAATTATGACCCGCGGGCAGCGCGATTCCTGAGAAGCAGGTCCACGAATGCCGGGCGATGCCTGAGTAACATGCAAAGTCCGGTTATCGTTAAGTCGAGCTCCTTAAGTATGAACCTGGACGTCGCATTGTCCGTACTGCTGATCTTCAGCGCTGCCTGCTATTTGTCGATGGGCGTACGGCTGGTTGCCAGTAAACGGGAGATCGGCACGATACCGATCGGCCTGCTGTTCATCATCGTCAGTTTCTGGGTCATGGGCGGCGCAATCGAGCTGATGTCCAGCAATTTTGTCGTCTTCTCCATTGGTCGCACAGGACACTTCCTCGGTACTGCTTTAGTGCCGATCGTCGCCTACGTCTGTTTTCGTGAGTACACGGGATCCGAAACGCCGGTACGCAATCTGGTACTCCTGATGATAGTGCCGACATTGTCGATAGGCTTTGCGGCAACCAATTCCTTTCACGAATTGATGTGGTTCGCACCGTACGTCAACGAGGCAGGTCAGTTCCTGACGCGGCCTGACCGTTGGGGGCCGTGGTTCCTGTTTGTGCACTTGCCGTACAGTTATGCTGTTATCGGCATCGCGATAATGACGCTCTTTGCGCACAGTTCTGCTGTCACACGCGCCCAGCGCCGCGGACTCTTCCTGCTGATTGCCGCGTGCTTTGGTCCGTTAGTGACGATTGCGGCGTACGACCTTGGCTTTGGTAGCAATACGATCTCCTACGTGCCGATCGCTTTTGTTGCGATGTTGCCGGTTTACGCCTGGCTGATCCTTGGCGAACAGATCATCGAATTTACGCCGCTGGCCTACGAGACTGTCTTCCAGAATATGCAGGACCCGGTCGTCGTGATTGACGAACAATGCCGGGTGATAGGCCTGAATCACACCGCCGAAAGCATGTTGAAGATCAGTGAGACGCAAGCTTTGCGCGCGCCGCTCGAGAACTTGTTCGGCGACGATTCGCCGGAAGTATTTCAGGCCTTAAACTCCGGTGCACCGCAAAAGATGATGACGTCAACAGGACGCTTCCTGCATGTACAGGTTTCCAATATCGCCAATAAACGTGCTTCCGCACGGGGCGGCAAAGTCCTGATGTTTCGCGATGTGAGCGATGTGGAGAAGGCGCAGTCAGAAGTTCGCAAGAGCGAGAAATTGCTGCGCACGCTGATCGATCATTCTGTGAATGGCATCATTCGGCTGCGCTGGGAAATTCTCGACGATGGCAGCAAAGTACTAAAAAGCATATTCGCCAACGCGGCCGCCGGGCGTTTTCTGGGAAGAAGCGCGGACGAGCTCGTGAGTAAGGACGCCCGGGAAATTGTCGAACTAGCGACCTGCGGCATGGAACGTTCGGAATCTGACGACGTCTTCTTGAATTTTGAACGCGCCGCTACTGCCGGGGCGAGCCTGGACACAGAAGTTCGCCACCGTCACCAGGGCGCGAGTCGCTGGCTGCGAATGATTTGCGAACCCGTAGGCGACGATATCGCAGCGACATTCGTCGATATCACGGACAGCAAGGCCAAGGAGCGCCAGATGGAATCCATTGCGACGTCGGATCCGCTGACGGGCGTCCTGAATCGTCGCGGCTTCGAGCGCGACGCAGCGCGCCGCCTGACGGACAGCGCGGACGATGCAACCGGTGCCCTGCTGTTTATCGACCTGAACGATTTCAAGCGGATCAATGATGAGTTCGGTCATGAAATCGGCGACCAATTGCTAACCATTGCGTCCGAGCGATTGCGCAAGAGTTTGCGTTCCTGCGACATCATCGGCCGACCCGGTGGGGATGAGTTTGTGGCATTGGTTCCGGATGTTGATGCCGAAGTTGCTGACAAGCTGGCCACGCGCCTTACCAGCGCGCTCGAAGAGCCCTACATCATCGGCCGCCAAAAGCTGCAATGTGCAGCCAGTATCGGCCTCGCACTTTATCCAAAAAATGCGAATACGCTGACGGGCCTGTTGCGCGAAGCCGATCAGGCCATGTATCGGGCAAAAGCCCGCTCGCGCGGCACGCACGAAGCCGGCGGCAGTAGCCTGCTCGAAAGAGCTATGTAAAAGAGCGGCAGCGAGCCGCCGCGTTGAATTCCATTGATGCTCTCAGACACGAGTAGCAAGATTCGATTGCCGGCAAATGATAATCTTCGTGCACACTCATTGAGGCGCGGAGAACCCGATGGTTACAGCGATCGTACTAATCAAGGCCGAGACCCAACAGATACCGGATCTTGCTGTTCAAATTGCAGAAATGCCCGGCGTCTCGGAAGTCTTTTCCGTGGCGGGTCGCTACGATCTGGTCGCGATCGTACGTGTTGCCAAGAACGAAGACCTTGCGGACGTCATCAGCGACAAGATGCGTCATCTCAAAGGCATCATGGAAACAGAAACCATGATCGCGTTCCGCGCTTATTCCAAGCAGGAACTGGAAGCAGGATTCGAACTGGGTCTGGACTAAGGAGACGTTGTGGGACTTAGAAATACAAGCATTGAATATGGGTCAGTTGCGAAAGCGCTGCATTGGCTGGTTGCCATCGGTTTGTTCGCGATTCTTTTTCTCGGTTGGCAACAGGCTGATATGGAAGGCGGTGATGCGCGCTCATCCGTGCGATTCATTCACGGTTCCATTGCGGCGGTCGTTTTATTGCTCATGACCGTGCGCATCGTCTGGCGATTTATGAATGCGGTTCCTGCACATCCCGAAGGGATGCCGGCATGGCAGCGTATCATTTCATCGCTGGTTCACTGGGGTCTGTACGTCACCGTGTTCGCGCAACTGGTGGCGGGCGCCATCATGAACGGCACCGGCGGCCGCGGAATACCCGTATTCGGGCTGTTTTCCATACCGGTGCCGGTCGCCAAAGACAGAGATGCACACGAGTGGTGGGAAGAAGCGCATGAGTTCATGTGGAGACCGATCATGGTTCTTATCGTGCTGCACGTACTCGGCGCCCTGTATAACCACTTCATCGTAAAGAATGACGTTGTTCGCCGCATGACTGTCGGCGTGAAGTAGCTGATGTCGGAAGCGTTTGTCTGCGATGCAGTGCGTACGCCGATAGGACGTTACGGTGGCGGCCTGTCTTCGATACGCACTGACGATCTCGGCGCCATCCCCATCGCGGCGCTGCTACAACGCAACACCTCGCTCGATCCTGGGGCAATCGATGATCTGGTCTTTGGTTGCGCCAATCAGGCCGGCGAGGACAATCGCAATGTCGCTCGTATGTCAGCTTTGCTGGCAGGACTGCCGGTCGCGGTGCCCGCTGTGACGGTCAATCGACTGTGTGGTTCGGGCATGAACGCCATCGGCAACGTCGCAGACAGCATGAAAGCAGGCGGCAGCCAGCTTGCGATCGCGGGCGGGGTCGAGTCGATGTCGCGCGCTCCGTTCGTGATGGCAAAACAGAGTGCTGCGTTTGGCCGCAACACCGAACTCTATGACACAACACTGGGTTGGCGATTCATCAACAGTAAGCTCGAACAACAATACGGCAGTGATTCGATGGCTGAGACAGCCGAGAACGTGGCTGCGGACTTCGATGTCAGTCGCGAGGATCAGGATGCGATGGCGCTGCGCAGTCAGTTGCGCGCGGAAGCGGCGGCCCAGGCAGGGCGATTCGACGACGAAATTATCCCGGTGACTATTGCTGGCGGTCGCGGCGATCCGCAACTTGTGACGGCTGATGAACACCCTCGCGCCGGTTCGACGATCGAAGGACTCGCGAAGTTGCGACCGATAGTCAGACCCGACGGAACCATCACCGCCGGCAATGCATCGGGAATTAACGACGGCGCCTGCGCCGTTCTGATCGCGACTGAGGCTGCCGCAAAGTCACACGGTCTCGAGCCACTCGCGCGGGTGCTCGGCTGGGCAGTGGCCGGCGTGCCGCCGCGCATCATGGGCATCGGTCCTCTTCCTGCATCCGAAAAAGTATTGCGACTTTGCGGCCTGACCATCGAGAAAATGGATGTGATCGAACTCAACGAGGCATTCGCCGCCCAGGGTTTGGCGACGCTGCGGCAGCTCGGGGTCAGCGACGATGCAGAGCTTGTAAACCCCAACGGCGGTGCGATTGCCCTGGGTCATCCGCTGGGCATGTCGGGCGCGAGGCTGGTGACAACGGCCGCCTATCAACTGCGCCGCACACAAGGGCGCTATGCGCTGTGCACGATGTGCATAGGCGTTGGTCAGGGCATTGCCATGATCATCGAGCGCGTTTGATGAAGTCGAACTCGCCGAGCTACGAGACCCAGGAGTTGCGCGAATTTGCCGAGACGCTTGAGGGTCGTCGAACCATCGAGCTGTTCCTGCAAACGCCAATCCCGGAGCGCCTGGTCCGGGACGCGATCGAAGCCGCAATCTGGGCACCCAATCATCATGTCACTGAGCCCTGGCACTTTTATTCGCTGGGAAGCGACACGAAAGAGCGCTGCCTCGATCTTTGCCAGCAGATTGTCACCAAAAAGGTCAACGAGAAGGCCGGGGAGTTCAAGCGCCAGAGCTGGTCCGAAAAGCCGGGCTGGCTGGTGGTGACCTGTTTGCTTTCAGATGATGAGTTGCGACAGCGCGAAGATTACGCTGCCTGTTGTGCCGCGATACAGAACCTGATGCTGTTTCTCTGGAAAGCGGGTGTTGGTTGCAAGTGGACCACGGGTGACATCACGCGCGATGCGCGTTTTCTCGAGATTGTTGGCATCGATGCAGCAATGGAAACCGTCGTTGGTTTGATCTGGTACGGCTATCCGAAGTTAACGCCGACGCAATCTCGCAAGCCACTGGCAGAGATACATACAAAAACGCCGTGAAAGATCGCCGTTCTTGAGGCTTTTTCAACAGCAAGGTGCGTTATGTGAAGTCAAAGTCGTCAATTGAGAAATTTAGCGACCAGACAAGAGTCCTGAAGCCGATTGCGATTGAGCGCCCAGATAACTATGCTTATGTGAAAGCAAATGATCGCAGCCAATAAGAGTTGTAACACCAAGATGGCTGTGTCTTAAAAAAGGTGCAATGCAATTGCGCCAAATAAATACACAGGGGATACCAATGACTTACAAACCCAAGAGTTTGCTCACTATTGTTAGTTCGGCGCTCGCTACTGTTTTGATTGGCGCCGCGACGGCGTCACCGGCAATTGCCGCGGACCGTACGTCAGTGCGCGCAACAATGCAGATTCCAGCAAGCATTCAGGCGAACAAACTGGAAGCGCCAGCCACCACGTCCTTTTATGGTCCGCTGGTAGCACGCAATAAGATGGATTCCGGTCTCGTTGGCGCTCGTGGCGAGGAGCAGGTCATTGTGCGGCTTAATCTGCCGTCGGTTGCGCAGCAGGGCTACAAATCCGACATCGAAGCACAACAGGATGCTGCCATAGCTCGCATCGCTGCGATCGCCCCCGGCATGCGTGTGCTGGCAAAAACACAGCTCGTACTGAATGCCGTATTCCTTGAGATTGACGCGGCCTACCTTGAGCAGGTCGCAGCAGATCCTGCTGTTGAGCGTATTGCGCCGGTAGCAAACTATGAACGCCAGCTGGCGGAAACCGTGCCTTACATCGGCGCGGCGACCGCTCAGGCGGCAGGCGTCGATGGTTCTGGCGTCACCGTTGCTGTACTTGATTCAGGCATCGACTATACGCATGCCAATTTGGGCGGCGGCGGTACCTTGGCCGATTACGAAGCCGCGTGGGGTGTAGCAATTGGTGACCCCGCCCAAACGAGCCGGGATGGCTTGTTTCCTACTGCGGATGTCGTGGAGGGTTACGACTTCGTTGGCGAGCTCTGGCCGACATTTGGTCCGCTACAGCCAGACGATGATCCCATTGATTTTGGGGGACATGGCACACATGTCGCTGACATTATTGGTGGCAACGGCGGCGTTGCGCCCGGCGTCGATTTGATCGCTGTGAAGGTTTGCTCTGCGGTTGCCACATCCTGCTCTGGTATAGCTTTGATTCAGGGCATGGAGTACGCGGTGGATCCTGACGGTGATGGTGACACATCGGATCATGTGGACATTATCAATATGTCACTCGGTTCAGATTACGGCCAGTCTTTTGATGACGATCTTTCCCTTGCGGTTGAGAATGCGACAAGGATCGGCGTGTTGACAGTTTCATCAGCCGGCAATTGCGGAGATCGACCATTTTGTACCGGTTCGCCGGCGTCCGCTCCTACCGCATTGTCTGTCGCTCAAACCGAAGTTCCATCGGCGACCGCGTATGCAATGAATGTTGTGGAGCCTGCTGGACAGGCGGGCCTCTATCAAGCGGTCAAATATTCCTGGACGCCGAGCCCCGCTGCATTGATTGAGGGCGTGGTTCAATACGCAGACGGAGCCGGCGGCAACCTGGATGGTTGCGTTGCATTCGATGCCGGATCGCTCGACGGCCTGATTGTCGCGGTGGATCGTGGTGCTTGTAATTTCAGTCAGAAGTTGCAAAACATCGAAGCTGCCGGTGGCGTACTGGGCATCGTCATGCTGGTAGCGCCGGGCGCTCCATTTGCAGGAGCATTCGGTGGTGGTGCGGCGGTCGGTATTCCTGGATTCAACATCAACCAGGCTGACGGTAACATCCTGCGCGCCGGCGGCGCGCTGGTGCAATTTGGGCCGCAATTCTCTGCGCCCCTGGTCGGCTATACGGTCAGCAGCAGCGGCCGCGGGCCCGATATGTCGTACAACGCAATCAAGCCGGAAATCGGTGCGCCCGGCGCATCTGTGTCGGCCGAAGTGGGTACGGGTGCGGGAGAGACGGCGTTCGGCGGAACCAGCGGCGCGAGTCCGATGGTTGCCGGTGCAGCTGCGCTCGTGCTGAGCGACTGCGATGACAGTCGCAAGAAGAGCCATGGTTGGGGCTGGGGTTCCTGGTTTAACCACAACAGCAAGAAGGCGAAGTGCTCTCCACTCGCGATCAAGTCGCGACTCGTGAACACGGGTTACCGTGACATCCAGAGCGATACGACCGGCGGTTTGGCCGAAATCTCGCGAATCGGCGGTGGTGAAGTTCGGGCCGATAAAGCGTTGGATGCGCCGTTCTGGGCGTACTCGACCGGCGACGATCAGCCCGTTCTGAGTCTCGGCCAAATCGATGCGTCTCGGGATACCTCGATTTATCGATTCATCAAGATTGAGAACCTGTCGAATCGCACGCAGAAGATCAGGGTGAAGCCGACTTTCCGTTTCGCGGATGACGAGGCGACTGGCGCGATCGATATCTCGACGCGCGACCGGGTGACGGTTGGCAAGAATGGTCAGGCGTATTTGCTCGTCAAGTTCCGCATAGACGCAGACGCATTGCCGGCAAACAACATGAATTCCGGCGCGCAGGGGGCTGATCCTGCGTCACTGGGCCTGAATGAGTTTGACGGTTACATCGTGATGACCAGTCAGGATGGTGAAATTGCTATTCCCTGGCATGTCATGACACGCAAAGCCGCCAATGTCAGGTCTGCTCGCAGCGATATTGTTTCCGCTTACCCGGATTCAATCGGTGTGACTAATTACGGTGCGGGCATTGCACAGAATGACACTTACTCGATTATTGGTGTGAGTGACGAGATGCCACGCGGCGATGAGGGCGCGCAATCGCCTACGCCGGATATCCGCTCAGTGGGTGTTAACACCTACCCGGTCCCGGCAGGGTTCTGTTCGGCGAATGACTCATTCTTGTGGGTGTTTGCTGTCAATACCTGGGACCGTCAGTCGCATCTGATGCCGGTCAGCCACCAGATTTATCTGGATACCAATCAGGACGGCGTTGATGACTACATAATCCTTAACAGGGATGCGTCATTCAACAACATTACTGACGGTCGGCAGTTTGCATGGTCTTACAATCTTGCGACGGGCGACGCCGAGGCATTCTTCTATGCGGAGCATGCCACCAGCACGGGTAACACCGCTTTGATCGTGTGTGCGGAACAAGTGGGCCTGACCGGGACAGATATGCTGGCAACGAATGTCAATGTGAGTGTCTTTGCACAGGACTTCTACTACGGCGGTCCGGGCGACTCTATCGGTGACATCACCGTCACGCCGCTCGGTGAGCAGTACTATGGCGTGACCAGTGATCTCGCGGCTGGTGAATCCGGTGTGCTGGATGTGTACGACTTCGGATTGTGGCCTGGCAACACGCCGGAACATGGTGTGATGATGTTCACCAACGGTGACCGTGGCGCCGGAGCACATGGTGGTGCGACGGAGAAAACGGAAGCCTTGTTGTACATGGCGCCGGGTGCAGTGGCACCGGAAAAACTACCGCGTAAAGGTAAGCACCGCTGGCATTGGGACTAGTAAGACTTTGATCAGTTTTCTGATCAGGATAGAGGGCCTCGAAAGAGGCCCTTTTTTTGTCTGGCTACCGGACCGGGTTGGTGCCGCCCGGCGCGGAATTGCCGGCACATAGTGTGAAGATTCCCCGATTGTCGACGCGGTAGTCGTAAGTTTGATGCAGATACTCAACGACGATCCAGTACCCTTTGATGGGTGCCTGCAGATAGCTTGTGCCGGGTTGCGGGCATCCCAGTGATCCATCACGCCACTCTACTGATTCCGCTCGCAACAGATCGAAATCGGCTCGGTTGCCGCCGGTAGTTGTTTCAATGTCAGCGAACACTTTTGCCAGTAGCTCTGCTGGAACCTCGCCGATAGCCGGCGCTTCAGCAGCCTGTTCAACAGGGGCTAGCGCCTTTTTCGCGAGCGCGTTTTGGCGCATCTCTCTAATAGCATCACTGTTGCGTTCCTGGGTCAGCGGCACTTCCACTGATTCTTCTGCCGGCTCGGCATTGCAGCTCAGTAAGAAAGCGCCACAAAGCAGACCGCCAATCACCCTCTTGTAGTGGGACATCATCACCTCCTCGCGATGTTTCTATGAGTGTAAACGGATCAAACGCGGGCTTGGGTCTTAATCGCGGGCCAGATCGTCGCGAGGATGCAGCTTGAGTTCCGTAACGAACAGCGGTCTTAGCAAGAAAACGCACGCCGTGATCGTCCCGGTCGAGGCCATGATGAAGATCGCGTTGCGAACTGTACCGTCATAGATTATCGCGCCAAGAATTGCGCCGCTCGCGCCGAAAACATTCTGCGACGTGCCGATTATGGAGGAGGCGACGCCCGCAATTCTTGGCATGGGATCCAGTGCGAGAACCGTAGTGTTTGGCATCAAAATGGCGATCGCGAACATGTACAGGCAAACACAAGACCAAACCCACCAGAACGGCGCGGCGTTGAGCGACGCAACGACAATGAGTTGCGCACTAGAGGCAAAAATCAGTGCGACGCCCAGTTTGACGAGTTGCACGACATCGTAGCGGCTGATGAGCCAGCGGTTGGTAATCGATCCGACGAGGATCGACAGTCCGGCGCAGGCGAAGATGACGCCATACTGCGTAATCGAGTAGCCGTAGATATCAACAGTCAGGGCGGCGGATACCGCAATGACAGACATATGTCCGGCCGGCGTCACGATCAGTAGCAGCAGCGCGAACACGCTTTGGCGGTGCGAGAAAAATTCACTAAAACTAAGGCGGAGCTGCTGCAGCGGATGTCGCGACGCGTCGGGTGTATGCGTTTCCTGAAGATTGGCGCGGATGCCAAAAAGCAGTGCGAAACCACTGGCGGCAATCACGATGAACGGTGCACGCCAGTTCCAGTGTGCGACGAGCAAGGCGCCGATGCTGGGAGCGATGACGGGTGCCGCTGTGAAGATCATGGTCATTAGCGACATCAGGCGGGCGGCGTCCTTGCCGGTCGAAATATCGCGGACCACAGCACGCGAAATGACGATCGCGGATGCGGCGCCAAAACCCTGCACAAAACGGGCAGCCAGCAGGACCTCCATGTCCTGGGCGACCGCGGCGACGCCTGCGGCTGCGACGAACAGGCCCATGCCGGCGTAAAGCGTGGGCAAGCGACCGAAGCGATCGGAGGCAAGCCCCCACGGGATTTGTCCTACCGCCATGCCCATCATGAAGACACCGACGATTTGCTGCGCGCGCGACAAAGTAGTGCCAAGGGCGTCTACCATCACCGGAATCGCCGGCAGACTGAGGTCCACCGTCAGTGCAGAGATGGCCGTTAACAGTCCGAGCGTAATGATGAAGCGACGGGATTGAGCGAGGGCAGTATTCAAGGGGCGCTAGTGTGCCCGCCGATGATGAGATTTGCCAGCTGCGGCGTTCCGGTCCAGTACGCAAGTTCCCGCGGGTGCGAAATATCCCATGTCGCGATATCGGCGCGCTTGCCAACTTCAAGTGTGCCGCGATCGTCGGCGAGACCAAGTGCTTGCGCCGCAACTCGTGTCGCACCGGCCAGAGATTCTTCCGGCGTCAATTTGAACAGCCTGCAGGCCAGCATCATCGCCGTACGCAGGGAACAGATGGGCGAGGTTCCCGGATTGCAATCCGTGGCGACGGCCATGGGCACATTGCCGGCGCGCAGCTCAGACACCGGCGGCAGTTGTGTCTCGCCAAGTGTGAGAAAAGCACCGGGCAACAGCACGGCGACGGACTTCGATCTCGAAAGGGCTCTGACCCCTTTAGGGGAGGTGTATTCGAGGTGGTCGGCGGACAGCGCGTTGAATTGAGCGGCGAGTTCTGCGCCGCCGCTGTCGCTGAGTTGGTCAGCGTGCAGTTTGACGGGCAGGCCGAGTGTTGATGCTGTTTCGAACACTCTGGCGATCTGGGTGCTGCTGAAGGCGATGGATTCGCAGTAGGCATCGACTGCGTCGGCCAGTTTTCGCCGGGCGAGTTCGGGCAGGAGTTCATTGCAAATCAGGTCGACGTAGGCGTCGGCTTTGCCGGCGTATTCGGGCGGTACTGTGTGTGCCGCAAGGCAGGTGGTCCGGATATCCACGGACGACTCCTCGCCGAGGCGTCTTGCAACTTCAAGCATGCGGATCTCAGTTTCCAGATCCAGGCCGTAACCGGACTTGATTTCAATGGTGGCGACACCCTCACGGGCCAGTGCCTGCACGCGGGGCAGTGCCGCGGCAAATAATTCGTCGGCCGTCGCCGCCCGGGTCGCTTTGACGGTCGACACGATGCCGCCGCCGGCTCGCGCGATCTCTTCGTAACTCGCGCCACGCAAACGTTGCTCAAACTCGGCAGCGCGGTCGCCGCCGAATACGAGGTGCGTGTGACAGTCGATCAGTGCGGGCGTGATCCAGCGGCCGGCCAGCGACTGTGTTTCGCGGGCCTTGTTGCGCGGAATTTCAGAGGCGCGGCCCAGCCAGTCGATGCGTCCGTCGCGAATCGCAAGTGCCGCAAGGCCATCCACGATGCCGTAATCGGTTGCGCCGTCCTGCATCGTTGCGATGCGGGCATCAGTCAGTAACAGGTCCCAGTCCGGCATGAAAACGCTTGTCCCGATAAAGCGGCAGTTGCAACCGAAATTAGCATGGTCTAGCCTGTATATACAACCTACTCGGGAACCGTATGACGACGCTATTTGCCAGGAAAGCACTCCTCACGTCCGGCTGGGCCGACAATGTCCGCCTGGAGATCGTCGACGGCCAGATTTCGACCGTCAGCGCCGCAGCGAAAGCAGTGCCGGGGGATACGGAAGTCGGCTACGTCATGCCCGGACTGTGCAATGCACACAGCCATGCATTCCAGAGAGCGTTGGCCGGGCATACCGAGCAACGCAGCCCCAGCGGGCGTGACAACTTCTGGACCTGGCGCGAGCGCATGTACGCATTGGCGGGACGCGTCGACGCTGACACATTGACGGCCATCGCCCGGCAGGCCTATACCGAGATGTTGTCGAGCGGCTACACCGCCGTCGCTGAATTCCACTACCTGCATCGCGACCCGAAGAATCCTGAGGGTGTCGATACGATGTTCGCTGCCATCCGGACAGCGGCCCGCGAGAGCGGTATACGTATGACCTATGTGCCGGTGCTGTATGAGCGCGCCGGTTTCGATGCGCCGGAGCCCCTGCCGCACCAGCGCAGTTTTGCAATGTCCATCGACGAATTCATGGCGCACTACGCGCGTGCCAAAGACCTCTGTGATGCAGCCACAAGCATTGGCATCGGTGCGCACAGCCTGCGCGCGGTCCGGCGCGAATCGCTGGAAGTGATTGCGAATGCGGCGAATGACGCCTTCGTGCCTATGCATCTGCACATCGCTGAGCAGCAGCTCGAGGTCGATCAGTGCATGGCATCGCTCGGCGATCGCCCCGTTCACTGGCTGCTCGAAAATTTCGATGTGTCTCGTAACTGGTGCCTGGTGCATGCCACGCACATGGACGAAGAAGAAATCGAAACCATGGCCGCATCCGGTGCTGTGGCGGTCCTGTGCCCGAGCACCGAAGCGAACCTCGGCGACGGTTTGTTTCCCTTGCACGATTACCTGACGCACGACGGCCGCATCGCCATCGGATCGGACAGTCACGTGTCCATCAATCCGTTCGAAGAATTGCGTTGGCTGGAATACGGGCAACGGCTCGCAACGCGGTCCCGCAACGTCGCCTCCCTGCGCGACAGTCACGTCGGCAGCGAATTGTTCCTGCGTTCGCTGGAAGGCGGAGCGGCGGCCAGCGGCCAGGGCGACAATCGTATTCAAGCCGGCGCGGCGGCTGATCTGCTGGTGTTGTTCGAGGACGACCCGATGCTCGCCGGTCACAGCGACGCATCGCGTCTCGATGCGCTGGTCTTCTCCGGCTATGCACTACCGGTTGAGCGCGTCATGGTCAATGGCGAGTGGGTCGTTATCGACGGGGCGCACGTGAATCGTGACCGGGCGCGCGCTGCCTATGCCGAGGCGATCGCCAAATTGAGTGCTGCAGAATGAAGGTCAGTAAGCCGCGTTACCAGCAGCTCAAGGACTTCATCATCGAACAGATTTTGAGTGGCGAGCTGCAACCGTCGGATCGCGTTCCGTCCGAAAATGAATTGGTCGAGACAAAAAGCGTGTCGCGCATGACCGCGAATCGTGCTCTGCGCGAGCTGAATGACGAAGGTTACGTCAATCGCGTTGCAGGGAGAGGCACTTTTGTCTCCGATTTTCGTTCACGCTCTCATCTGCTGGAAGTGCACAACATCGCCGATGAAATCACCGCCCGGGGCCACACGCATTCAAGCTCAGTGCTGCGTCAGGCCCTGCAGCCTGCAGGTGGAGAGTGCGCCAAAGCGCTACACATCGCGCCGGGCACCGACGTGTTTCATCTCAGGCTGGTGCATTTTGAAAACAACTCGCCGATCCAGGTAGAGGACCGCTATGTCCTCGCAAGTTTCGCGCCTGAATGTTTGCAGCAGGACTTTTCTGCCGTGACGCCGAGCGCCTATCTGACCGGTATCGCACCGCTGCAGGAGGCTGAGCACTCGGTCCAGGCGAGCATGCCGGACGCTGCGATCCAGGAGCATCTCGACATGGCGCCCGAAGAGCCGGCGCTGTTGGTCATTCGACGCACCTGGTCGAACGGGCGACCCGTCACCTTTGCGCGGCTGCACCATCCGGGCAGCCGCTACGAACTCATGGGGCATTACACGCCGCCAGGAACCTTAAAAACCGCCACGACTGAGGTCGTGCAACTGGAGAATTTACGCTAATGAAACGAGTGATCAAATCGCCCGTGGGTACGCAACTCTCGGCGAAGAGCTGGCTGACGGAAGCGCCGCTGCGCATGCTGATGAACAACCTCGATCCCGACGTCGCCGAGCGCCCCGAGGACCTGGTGGTCTACGGCGGTATCGGCAAAGCGGCGCGAAACTGGGAGTGCTTCGATGCCATCGTCGAGGCCTTGCGAAAACTGGAATCCGACGAGACGCTGCTCGTGCAATCGGGCAAACCGGTTGGCGTGTTCCGTACGCATGCTGATGCACCTCGAGTGTTGATCGCGAACTCAAATCTCGTGCCGGCCTGGTCGAACTGGGATCACTTTCGCGAACTCGATAAGAAAGGTCTCATGATGTACGGCCAGATGACCGCGGGATCGTGGATCTACATTGGTAGCCAGGGCATCGTGCAGGGCACCTACGAAACTTTCGTTGAAATGGGGCGGCAGCATTATGGCGGCGATCTTGGTGGTCGCTGGATATTGACCGCAGGCCTTGGCGGTATGGGCGGTGCACAACCGCTGGCCGCCACGATGGCGGGTGCTTCGATGCTCGCGATCGAGTGCCAGTCTGATCGCATTGATATGCGTTTGCGCACCGGATATCTCGACGCACGTGCCGAGACTCTGGCGGATGCGATGAAGATCATTGATGACGCCAGGCGAAGCAAAAAAGCCGTGTCGGTGGGCTTGCTCGGCAACGCGGCCGAAATTCTTCCAGAGATGCTGAAGCAGGGCATCAAGCCGGATGCTGTGACGGATCAGACGTCTGCACACGACCCCGCCAACGGCTACCTGCCGGCAGGTTGGACTGTGCCGCAATGGATAGAAAAGCGCGACAGCGATCCCGACGCAGTTGCGGCGGCAGCCGTGAAATCCATGGCGGTGCACGTCAAGGCAATGCTGGAGTTCCAGAAGCAGGGCATACCGACCTTCGACTACGGCAACAACATCCGCCAGGTAGCGCTCGATGAAGGCGTCAGGAATGCCTTCGATTTTCCGGGCTTCGTACCGGCTTATGTTCGCCCGCTGTTTTGTCGCGGCATCGGCCCGTTCCGATGGGCAGCGCTGTCGGGTGATCCCGAAGATATCTACAAGACTGATGCGAAGGTCAAGGAACTCATTCCCGACGACGCGCACTTGCACAATTGGCTCGATGCGGCGCGTGAACGCATCCAATTCCAGGGACTGCCGGCGAGAATCTGCTGGGTCGGCCTGGGGCAGCGGCATCGATTGGGTCTCGCCTTTAATGAAATGGTACGCAGCGGCGAATTGAAAGCTCCGGTGGTCATCGGTCGCGACCATCTTGATAGCGGTTCAGTTGCGAGTCCCAATCGCGAAACCGAAAGCATGAAAGACGGCAGTGATGCCGTTTCCGACTGGGCATTGCTCAACGCATTGCTGAGTACCGCGGGCGGCGCAACCTGGGTATCGCTGCACCACGGTGGCGGTGTCGGCATGGGTTATTCACAGCACGCCGGCCTGGTCATCGTCTGCGACGGGTCGGCTGAGGCGGATAAGCGGATTGAACGCGTGCTGTGGAACGATCCGGCCACCGGCGTGATGCGTCACGCGGATGCCGGCTATGACATTGCGATTGAATGTGCCAACGAATTCGGACTCAACCTGCCCATGATCAGCGGCAGCCAGTCACCGGGAGATGCGAAATGAATCTGACGATCAACAAGCAGCTAATTACGCTCGAAGTCCTAAGGCGCGCCTGGATGGAGCCATTGACCGTGTCGCTCGGTGGTGAGGCGCAGCGTTGCATCGCCGAGGCGAATGAACTCGTCGATGACGTCGTCGCGAGCGGCAAGCAGGTTTACGGAGTGAACACCGGTTTCGGGCAGCTCGCATCGGTACGTATCAGCAACAATGAACTGGCGCACCTGCAGGCGAACCTCGTGCGCTCGCACGCGGTCGGTGTCGGTGAGGATCTGGATGACAACATCGTCCGATTGATCATGCTCATGAAAGTAGTCGCCCTCGCCGAAGGTTTCTCCGGCGTGCGTGTTGAACTCGTCGAAATGCTGTGCGCGATGATCAACAACAACATCTACCCACGCATTCCATCGCGTGGGTCGGTCGGTGCGTCCGGAGATCTCGCACCACTCGCCCATATGTCCGGCGCGCTGCTTGGCGACGGCGAGGTGCGTGTCAATGGACAAGTGATGTCGGCGGCAGACGCACTCAAGGCGGCGGGACTCAAGCCCCTGCAATTGGGCCCCAAGGAAGGGCTCGCGTTACTGAACGGAACCCAGGTGTCCACTGCGCTCGCAATGGCAGCCGCATTTCGCACTGAGAATTTGCTGGCGGCCGTGCTGATGGCGGGGGCCATGTCCTCCGACGCGATTAAAGGCAGTGACACCCCTTTCGATAAGCGCATCCAGAGCGTGCGCGGACACGGCGGTCAAATCGCGGTTGCCGGTGTACTGCGACAACTGATGCGCGGCAGCGACATACGCGCGTCGCACCAGGAGTGCGATCGCGTACAGGACCCTTACTCCATACGTTGTCAGCCGCAGGTTGTCGGCGCCTGTCTCGATGTATTGCGGCATGTGTGCTCGGTGCTGGAAACAGAAGCGAATGCGGTTACCGACAATCCCTTGGTATTCACCGACTCAAAGTCGGTGCTGTCGGGCGGCAATTTCCACGCGGAACCCATCGCCCTGGCGGCAGACTATCTCGCGTTGGCAATCGCCGAGATCGGTGCGCTGTCAGAGCGTCGCATCGCTTTGCTCATCGATTCGCACATGAGTGGCCTGCCTGCCTTCCTCGTCAAGGACGGTGGCCTGAACAGCGGTTTCATGATGGCGCAGGTGACGGCTGCAGCACTGGCGTCTGAGAACAAATCACACGCGCACCCCGCGAGCGTCGACAGCATCCCGACGTCGGCAAACCAGGAGGACCATGTCAGCATGGCGACCTTCGCAGCCCGGCGATTGCACACGATGCTCGACAACACTGCGAATGTCATCGCGATTGAGTTGCTAGCCGCCGCGCAAGGCATAGAGTTTCACCGGCCGAAGACCAGCTCCACGACGATTGAAGAGCTAATAGTGTCTATACGAAAGATTTCACCCGCCTACGAAACGGACCGTTCGTTGTCGGCAGACATCATGGGCGTCGCGGCATTCATCGATAAGGGAGCCTGTTCTCCCTATGCCGCGTCCATACTGCCAAGCCTGAGTTCATGAAACCGGTATTCAGCCAGCACAGCGGCGACTTACCGCTATTGATCAGCGTGCCGCATGACGGCCGCGACATCCCGGACGATATCGCGGCACGCATGAGCGACGAGGGACGTGCGCTACCCGATACCGACTGGCACGTTGCGAAGCTGTACGACTTCGCCATCGAAATGGGCGCGAATATCGTGGTGGCAAACTACTCTCGTTATGTCGTCGATCTGAATCGAGCGGCCGACGATGCCTCCCTGTACCCGGGGCAGGTCACTACCGGCCTGTGCCCGCTGCAAACGTTTTCCGGAGCAGCGATCTATCGGTCGGACGACGTGGACGACGTGGAAAAAGAGCAGCGCGTTGAAAAGTACTGGTGGCCCTACCATCAGCACATTCGCGATACGCTCGATAGGTTGCGTGCGCAGCACGGCTACGCCCTGTTGTGGGATGCACACTCCATACCGAGCCTGGTGCCGCGCTTGTTCGAAGGCGAACTGCCGGAACTCAATCTCGGCAGCAATTCTTCGACGAGTTGCGGCCCGTTGATTGCAGCGGCTGTCGCCGAAATCGCGACCTCAAGCGCTTACAGTGCGGTGATCAACGGTCGCTTCAAAGGCGGCTACATCACGCGCCACTACGGCGCACCACAAAACCACATTCACGCATTGCAGCTCGAGATAGCACAACGTGCGTACATGGATGAGGCTACGACGACGTTTGACGCGACCAAGGCCAGAGATCTGCGAGTTAGCTTGCACGCCATGCTGCAAACTTTTCTCCGTACTGCAAGGTATTGATTATTCAGCAGAAAACGTTCCTCCCGTGGCCGGCCGCTGGCGTGTGCCTGTCCCGCCAGGCCGGATATCGGGCTCGGACGAACAATAGGCTATGATTGCAACACTCCCGGTCAGAAGTCCGCCCGGGCCGTCAATTCACGGGAAGCAGTAAATGAACAAGCATAGTAAACAGTTTCGTCTCGGCGGCGCGCTGGTCGCACTATTGCTGACGAGCTCAGTGATCGCGGCATCCGCAGCCAAGATTGATCAGGACTCCAACGAGGCCCTGAAGGTATTCAAGCAGGAAATATCCGGGTCTGATGTATTCATCAACCAGGCCGCTGGCTACCTGGTTTTTCCTCGCGTCATCAAGGTTGGCATTGGCGTTGGTGCTGAAACGGGTGAAGGCGTGTTGCGTGTCGGCGGACAGACGGTGGATTACTACCGGACGACATCGGGTTCAGTTGGATTTCAGCTGGGCGCGCAAGCGAAGTCCATCGTGATTGCGTTCATGACCAAAGAATCCCTGCAGAAATTTCGTAACTCCAACGGGTGGAAAGTCGGTGTGGACGGTTCTGTCGCCCTGATCGATCTGGGTGCTGGCAAAACCATCGATACCGACAATATTCGTGATCCTGTTGTCGGCTTTATATTCGGTTCCAAGGGGCTGATGTACAACCTGACGCTCGAGGGATCAAAATTCAGCAAGCTCGACAAGACTGAATAAGCGCCCCATCAAGGATCGACTCGGCGAGGAAGCGCTTGCGCTTTCCGGCAAGTCGCACGGTCATTTCCGACGCTGGTTTCGCAAGGTCTGGGATCTGCGCGGCGGCGGCTTGTATGCCTGTGGATTCGCCGTAACCTTTGCGGCGCTTGAAGCACAGTCGATCATCGAAGACTTCAAGCAAATCGGTTTGTTGTTCGACGGCCAGGTGCTCGCCTTCGTGATGAATTTCATCATCGATTCGTTCAAGAATACGATCAGCGCTTTTATCTGGCCAGCCACCGTGGCGCAATTTTCGCCACCCTGGGGCGCCGTCGGTTTGGGCCTCGCGTTCATACTGTTTCCGATCTACGTCAAGAAACACGTTGAGGCGTGGATGTTTTCTGATGACGACGAGAAGACGCCAGCCGAAGAAGATTAAGCGAGACTACGGGTCCGGTGTCAGCTCGGTTCGGCGAGTTGCCCTTGTCGCTCGGCTCTCTCGGCGAACTCTTTTTGCCAGTTCGATCGATGCGATGCCGGTGTTACCTGCACGGCAGTGACTTTGTACTCGGGGCAGTTGGTAGCCCAGTCGCTGTATTCGGTCGTGACAACATTGGCGCCGGTTTCCGGATTGTGGAAGGTCGTATAGACCACGCCCGGTTTTACGCGATCGGTGATTTGCGCCTTGAGCGAAATCTCACCTTTGCGGCTTGCTAATGACACTAGCTGCCCGTCCTTAACACCGCGCGTTTCCGCGTCGTGCGGGTGCATTTCGAGTACGTCTTCGGAATGCCAGGTGTTGTTCAGCGTGCGGCGCGTTTGTGCGCCAACGTTGTACTGGGACAGTATCCTGCCGGTCGTCAGCAGCAACGGGAACTTGCGATTGGTTTTTTCTTCGGTTGGAACGTAGTCGGTTTCGACGAACAATCCCTTGCCGCGTACGAACTGCTCGATGTGCATGATCGGTGTGCCGGTCGGTGCGGACTCGTTGCACGGCCATTGCACGCTGCCGATATCATCCAGCAGTTTGAAGCTGACGTTCTTGAAGGTCGGCGTAAGTTCAGCAATCTCATCCATGATCGCCGCCGCCGTCGGGTAGTTCATGTTGTAGCCCATGGCCTGGGCGAGTTCCTGCGTGATCCGCCATTCGTCTTTGCCTTGCTGCGGACGCATCACCGGTCGCACACGATTGATGCGGCGTTCGGCATTGGTAAATGTGCCGTCTTTTTCAAGAAAGGAGGTACCGGGCAGGAAGACATGCGCGAACTTGGCGGTCTCGTTCAGGAACAGATCCTGCACGACAATGAAGTCCATATTGCCGAGCGCCGCTTCTACATGATGCGTATTGGGATCGGACTGGGCCAGGTCTTCGCCCTGTATGTACATACCCATGAATTCACCGGCGCAGGCAGCGTCAAACATGTTGGGAATGCGGAAGCCCGGTTCCGGATCCAGCGTGACTCCCCAGTGCTTTTCAAAGCCGCTGCGAACTTCGTCGCCGGAAATGTGGCGATAACCCGGCAGCTCGTGCGGGAACGAACCCATATCGCAGGAACCCTGCACATTATTCTGCCCGCGCAGCGGGTTGACGCCGACGCCGGAGCGACCGAGGTTGCCGGTCGCCATGGCAAGATTCGCCATGCCCATCACCATGGTCGAGCCCTGGCTGTGTTCGGTGACGCCCAGTCCGTAATAGATTGAGGCATTTTCCGCACTGCCGTACAAACGTGCGGCAGCACGCAGGGTCTCGGCATCAACACCGGCGATCTTTGCCACGGCTTCCGGCGAGTTCTCCGGTTTCAGAATCATCGCTTTCCAGGCCTCGAAAGATTCGAGGTCGCAGCGCTCGTGAACGTAGTCTTCCGCAACCAGGCCTTCACTGACGATGACGTGGGCGAGGGCGTTGATAACAGGAACATTGGTGCCGGGTGACAGCGGCAGGTGATATTCGGCGGCGATGTGTGCCGAGCGAACCAGGCCAATCTGGCGCGGATCGATAACGATCAATTTCGCGCCTTCCCGAAGACGCCGTTTCATTTGCGATGCGAAAACGGGATGTGCTTCGGTCGGATTTGCTCCGATCACTACCATCACGTCGGTATCCATGACGCTGTCAAACGGTTGCGTGCCGGCAGAAGTGCCCAGTGTCTGTTTCAAACCGTAGCCGGTCGGCGAGTGGCAAACGCGTGCACAGGTATCGACGTTGTTGTTCTCGAATGCGGCGCGGATCATTTTTTGCACGACGTACACTTCTTCGTTCGTGCAACGAGAGGACGTAATGCCACCAATGGATTTGCGGCCGTATTTCTTCTGAATTTCCTTGAAGCGTTTCGCCGAATACTGAATCGCTTCATCCCAGCTGACTTCACGCCAGGGACCGTTAGTCGTCTCGCGAACCATCGGTTTCATGACGCGCTCTTTGTGCGACGCATAGCCCCAGGCAAAGCGTCCTTTCACGCAACTGTGACCGTGGTTCGCCTGGCCGTCTTTATACGGTGTCATGCGCACAACCTGTTCGCCCTTCATCTCCACCTGGAAGGAACACCCGACACCGCAGTACGCGCAGGTTGTAACGACACTGTGATCCGGTTGTCCGTGATCGACGATGCTCTTTTCCATGAGCGTCGCGGTCGGGCAGGCCTGTACGCAGGCACCGCAGGAAACGCACTCGGAGCCGAGAAAACCTTCGTCGATGCCGGCCGATACTTTCGATTGGAAACCGCGACCCTGGATCGTCAGTGCAAAAGTGCCCTGAACTTCGTCGCAGGCGCGCACGCATCGAGAGCAGACGATGCATTTGCTGGCATCGAACTGGAAATAGGGATTACTGGCATCGACGCCACCGTCGAGATGGTTTTCACCCTCAAAGCCGTAACGCACGTCGCGCAGGCCGACCGCACCGGCCATGTCCTGCAGTTCGCAGTCGCCGTTCGCCGAACAGGTCAGGCAGTCGAGCGGGTGATCGGATATATAGAGTTCCATCACGTTGCGTCGCAGCGATGATAGAGCGCTCGTCTGCGTGCGGATTTTCATGCCCGCTTCAACGGGCGTTGTGCAGGACGCGGGGTAGCCTTTGCGTCCTTCCACTTCAACGAGGCACATGCGGCAGGAGCCGAAGGGTTTGAGACTGTCGGTCGCGCAGAGTTTGGGAATGTCGACACCGGACTCGCGTGCTGCGCGAAGAATACTCGTGCCCGCCTTCACGGTGGCCGGCATACCATCAATCTCCACCTGCACCGTGGCACTGCTCCTGGAGGCCGGGGTGCCTAAATCGCGTTGTCGCACTTTGTTCATAGGTGTTTCTCTTTGGAAGACGCAAAGTCTTCTGCGAAGTATTTTAGAACACTTCTAACCGGATAGGGGGTCATTCCGCCCATTGCACATAAGGAAGCGCCTTCCATCGTGTCGCAAAGCTCAACCAGAAGGTCGTAGTAGTCCTCGCGTTTCTGACCCGCGATCATCTTGTCGATGACCTCTACGCCCCGCGTGGAGCCGATCCGGCACGGCGTGCATTTGCCACAGGACTCGATGGCGCAGAATTCCATGGCGAAGCGAGCCTGTTCCGCCATATTGACGGTGTCATCAAATACGACGATGCCGCCGTGCCCGATCATGCCGCCAATTGCGATAAACGCTTCGTAGTCCATGGGCGTGTCGAGTTGATCAGCAGGAATGTAGGCACCCAATGGTCCGCCGACCTGCACCGCTTTTACGGGTCGGCCGCTGGCTGTGCCGCCACCCCAGTCCTCGATGAGCTCGCGCAAGGTAACACCGAAAGCAGTTTCAACGAGTCCGCCGCGCTTGATGTTGCCCGCGAGTTGAAAGGCAAGCGTGCCCTTGGAGCGGTTCACGCCCAGCGAGGAGTAACGCTCGGCACCTAAGTTGACGATGTTGGCGACCGAGGCGAGCGTCACGACGTTATTAACGACCGTCGGTTTACCGAACAAACCTTCGATGGCTGGCAATGGTGGTTTGTAACGGACGATGCCCTTTTTGCCTTCGAGGCTTTCGAGCATGGCGGTTTCTTCGCCGCAAACGTATGAGCCCGCACCGAGGTGCAACTCAATATCGAAGTCGAAGCCGCTGTCCTTAATGTTCTGGCCCAGCCAGCCTGCGTCCCGGGCGGTGTTGATGGCGCGGGACAGGATGGAATGCGTCAACGGGTACTCTGAGCGCAGATAGATGTAGCCCTTGTTCGCGCCCACCGCATAGCCCGCGATCATCATGCCTTCGATGAGTCCGAGCGGGTCACCTTCCATCAGTAGGCGATCCGAAAACGTGCCGCTGTCGCCTTCATCGGCGTTACAGGCGATGTACTTTTGTTCGCCCGGCGTATTGGCAACGGTTTGCCACTTGATGCCGGTCGGAAAGCCAGCCCCGCCGCGGCCACGCAAGCCGGATGCGGTAACCGTTTCAATCACGGATTCGGCGCCGTTGGCGAGCGCTTTTGTGAATGCCTTGAAGCCCTGGTGTAACTCAAAGTCTTCGAGCGACAGCGGATTGATAAGGCCGCAACGCCAAAAGGTCCAGCGACCCTGTTTGATCAGGTAAGGGACTTCCATGATCGGGCCCAGGCGACGCACATGTTCGCCGCCATGAATCAAATCGGCCGCAAACATCTCAGCGACGTCACTGGCAGCGACGTTGCCATAAGCGATGCGTGCGCCATTCACTTCCACTTCAACCAGCGGCTCGAGCCAGCTTGCACCCCAGGAGCCATTGCGTATGAGTTCGATGTCGACTTTGGATTTCTTGGCAACGCGAGCGATCTCCAGCGCGACTTCATCCGCGCCAACGGAAACCGCCGCCGTCTCACGCGGCACGTATATTTTTGTTCGTGCCATCAGTCTTTACCTCGCATCGAGTCGAGGAGGGCGTTGAAGCGGTTGGCATCGACGCGGCCGTAGGTTTTGCCATCGATCATCACAGCGGGTGAGAGCGCGCAATTGCCGAGGCAATACACGGGCTCGAGCGTGATGTCGTTTTCTGTGTCGTGCAGGCTCATCGCCAGGGTCTTTTCTGCATGGGCGGTAAGTTCGCGGCAGCCCATCGCCTGGCAGGCCTCGGCCTGGCAGATCTTGACGATGTGCTTGCCGGGTTCCTCGGTGCGAAAGTCGTGGTAGTACTCGACCACGCCGTGCACATCGGCGCGCGACAAATTCAGTTCGTCGGCCAGCTGTCGAATGGTTGCGTCCGGAATCCAGCCGAAACGCATGACTATCGTCTGCAGTATTTGCACCAGCAGCTCGGGCTTGCAGCCGTATTCGGCGACGATTTCGCTGGTCGTTTTTTTATCTATCGTGGCCATCAGGTGACGCGTTCCCCGGCAGAGTAAATATTAAAAGCTTCGCCCCGCAAAAAACCCACTAGCGTGACGTTAAATTCTTTGGCGAGCTGTACCGCAAGGCTCGACGGGGCGCTTACTGCAGCCAGCAAGGGGATGCCCGCAACCAGCGCTTTCTGCATCAGTTCAAAACTGGCACGTCCGGAAACAATAAGGCCAAAATTGCTGGCAGGGAGCAGGTTTCGTTTGAGCAGCGTGCCAATCACTTTGTCGACCGCATTGTGACGACCGACATCTTCGTGCACCACCAGAATTTCACCTTGTGAATCAAACACCGCCGCGGCGTGCAACCCGCCGGTCTGGTCGAAGGTTTGCTGCCGCTCACGCAAGGCATCCGGCATCGCTGTCAGTATTTCCTTACTGAACCTGACGGTATCGCTGTCCAGTCGCACCGCACCCGTTGTTCGCAGCGCTTCGAGCGATGATTTACCACACACACCGCAACTTGAGGTGGTGTAGAAGTGTCGTTGCAGCCGATCGAGATCGACAGTCACGTGCGATGCAAGATCAACACGCACGATATTGTGATTGCCCGTGTCCGGCGCGGGCGGTCCAGAGTGTTCGACGTTTTGTATGTCTTCGCTGCGGGTCACTATCGATTCCGAGTACAAAAAGCCGACAGCGAGCTCAGCGTCGAACCCCGGCGTGCGCATGGTAATCGACAGGCTGGTCGCGGTACGGCCGGTGGCGGATTTGTATCCAAGTCGGATTTCCAGCGGCTCCTCAACCGCGACCTGATCATCGACGAGCGATATCTCGCTGCAACTTGCGGAGTCAGCACGGACTTTTTGGACGGTAATCGCGAGGCTGCTGGCGTTCATCATGCGCTCGAAGGGCGAATCAGGTGAGGCAGTATATCGCAGTGGTGCGGGCTACAGGCCGCAATGAGAATGGTTCTCAAAATCTGAGCAAATTCATACGCCTACCGCGTTTGGCTGGCGTTCAGGAAACTTCGTTAGAATGCACCTCGCAAAGTGGAATGCGCGCTGCAATATGCATTAGACTAGCCGTCGCCGGGCAGAAGTCCGGGGTACAAAACACGAAAGTTAAGGAGATTCAGTTGAGCACTATTCCTCGCCGTAAATTTATACAACTGTCAGCCGTCGCCGCTGCCGGTTGCCTCGCACAGGCTGGTCGTGAAGCACGAGCCGACGATTTGCCGCACGTATCGGAAGACGACCCGATGGCGCAGGCGATGAAATACACCAACGATGCTGCAAGCGTCGACCCTGCGTCGCGCAACAATCCGGCCGCTGATCAAAACTGTGCCAATTGCGCATTGGTGCAAGGTGCGGACGGTGATGCATGGCGTCCTTGCCAGATTTTCCCGGGCAAAGCCGTTGCGGCTGCCGGTTGGTGCTCAGTATGGGCGCCTAAAGGCTGATCGGCAGTTACCTTGGTTAACGCTAAAACGCCGGCCTTTGAGCCGGCGTTTTTGTGTGTACAATGCGCGGCTGTTGTTACTACCCACTTTGCAACGAGCGGAGCAAATCCTTGTTTGAATCACTAAAGGCCGCGCCGGCGGACGCTATCCTCGGGCTGATTGCGCAGTACCGGGATGATCCGCGCGCCGAGAAGATTGATCTGGGTGTCGGCGTCTATCGCACGACCGCAGGCGAAACGCCTGTCCTCAAGGTTGTAAAACAGGCTGAGCAAATCCTCGTCGATACACAAGCCAGCAAAACTTACATCGGTACGGCCGGTGCGGCGGATTTTAATACCGCCATGCAAGACCTGACCTTCGGTGATGCGGGTCTTGATGATCGACTGGTCACAATACAGGCGCCGGGTGGTTCAGGTTCGTTGCGAGTGGCCGCGGGCATGATCGTCAGATCAGCGCCGGACGCAGCCGTATGGGTGAGTGAGCCAACCTGGGCTAATCACACGCCGCTGCTCGGTAGCGCGGGCGTGAAGCTGAAGCCGTATCCTTATTACGATACGAATAAACACGTCATCAAAATCGACGAGATGTTAGCGGCTCTGGATTCCGCACCGGCTGGCGATATCGTCCTGTTGCACGCTTGTTGTCACAATCCTTCGGGTCTCGATCCGTCTGTAGAAGAATGGCAGGCGATCACAGACGTTATCGTCGAACGCAAACTGACTCCGTTCATAGATATTGCTTACCAGGGATTTGCTGAAGACCTGGATCGGGATGCCTACTCGATACGACTCATGGCAAAGCGCGTTCCGGAGATGATTGTTGCCAGTTCCTGTTCCAAGAATTTTGGTCTGTATCGGGATCGCGTAGGAACCTTGTCGTTACTGTCGGCGGACAAGGCCACTCGCGATATCGTCAACAGCCAGGTCAATAATCTTGTGCGCACTATCTATTCTGTGCCGCCGGATCATGGCGCGGCCGTCGTTAGCCTGATTTTGAATGACAAAGGCTTGCGTAGTGCATGGATTGCGGAGCTTGCCGAGATGCGTGAGCGGCTACGCAGTATGCGTGTACTACTGAATGATGCCTTGATCGAAAAAGCGCCGGGTCGCGATTTTTCGCATCTGGTGCGAGCAACGGGCATGTTCTGTTTTCTCGGCATCACGGCAGCCGAAGTCGCACGCTTGAAAAAGGACTTCGGTATTTACATGGTGGACTCGAGCCGCATTAACATTGCGGGAATCACACCGCAGAACGTTAATTACCTTGCGGAGTCGATCGCCGCCACGCTGCAAAACGGATAAGCAAAGCCAGCGATACAAAGACGCGCCAGTTTCTTGCGGCGCTGCAAATCACTCCAACGGCTCTTTGGGCCGAAGACTGATGTGACTCTTGCGTCCTATGTTCAGGCGCCTGGCGGTTCCGGCGTTGAGCTCCAGTACGTAGTTAACGGGCTCAATGGAGCTTTGTGAATCGAGTGATAGCGGCTTGGTGTCGTGGATGACGGACGACACCGACCCGTCTCCGCGAGCAAAAACCATGTCCAGCGACAGATAGGTGTTCTTCATCCACATGGAGTGCATTTCGCTGTCTTCGTAGACAAACAACATGCCGGTCGTCGCGGGCAGTTTGCGAACGAACATCAGCCCACGGCGTTGTTGGTCGACATTCATCGCAAGGTAGACATCGAACAGGTGCTGCCTGCCGTCGTCGGCAGTAATTGTCAGAGTGCTGCGCTCGTATGCCTCGTCCAGTGTCGTGCCACCGGTGTTGGTCGATTCGGCCGGCGCGCTGCATGCAGCCAGGTACAGCAGCGCTGTGCAGACGAAGAATGTGTTCCTGGTCAGTGCGGCATTCATTTTGCGCTCCAGTCCGCCACTGTCGAGAAGCTGAGCTTCGGAATAGATACTGCGGCGTCGCCGTTGATCTCACCGAGGGGCGTTACGCATAACAGGGTGCCGGTGATCGCGCGGGCGTGCTCATTACCGGTCACCGGCGTCTGAGAGCTCACCTCGGTCCAGCATGAGTCGAGACTGGGCGTGCTGAAAAAACGACCGCTGCCTTCGACGTTTGCGGTTACATTGCTGGGTATTTCAAGACCGGTCTCATCGGGCTGCAAGCCGGGCATGGCAATGATTATCGCAAGAACCTGCCCGGACACTTCGCCGGCAAAACGCATGCGCAATCCCTCGTCATTCGGTCGCTGCATGCTGTCGCACTCCATGTCGGCGGCGGTCCAGCTGATTTCGGTTTCGATGCTGCCAAACAATGCCGCCTCCACAACGCCGAATTCCCCGCAACCGGACGCAACGGGCACCTCGATCGCCACCGGAATGCTGTCGTCCTGCGCCTTACAAGCGACCAGCATGCTGGCGGTCAGGACCGCAATTGCGATGGTTTTTCGCGCACTCCGGCGTTTTTTCTCAATTTGATGCAATGGAAAGGCTTTTTTATGGTCGGAAATGAGGCCAATACTACTCAACTGTGCCCGAAAATAATCGAAAAAAATGATGCGACTGGTTGGTCTTGTGACGCATCCTCTCTAGAATGGCACGCCGCCGTATCCCCCGGAGTGATTAATGACTGTCAGAGAACAATTCCAAAAGCTTGAGACTCATGCGAGCAGCCTGATCATTGGTCAGGCGCATTTGATCAACCGCATGCTGATCGCACTGCTGTGCGACGGACATCTGTTGGTCGAAGGCGCGCCCGGTCTGGCGAAGACTCGCGCGATTAAAGTGCTTTCGGAAAGTATTGAAGGCGATTTTCACCGTCTGCAATTCACACCCGACTTGCTGCCGGCTGATCTGACAGGAACCGATATCTATCGGCCTCAGGAGGGGACTTTCGAGTTTCGGAAGGGGCCTCTGTTTCATAATTTGATATTGGCGGACGAAATCAATCGCGCCCCGGCCAAGGTGCAATCGGCCTTGCTGGAGGCAATGGAAGAGCGCCAGATTTCCGTCGGCGACAAGAGCTACCCGCTTGAAGACCTGTTCATGGTGATGGCCACGCAAAACCCCATCGAACAGGAAGGTACTTATCCTTTGCCGGAAGCACAGCTCGATCGATTCCTGTTACACGTCGAGGTTGGTTATCCAACCATCGAGGACGAGCGACGTATCCTGGTTCTGAACCGCAACGAAGCGAAACAGGGCGAGCGCGACGCGTTTCGGCCTCCGGAATTGCTGGCGATGGAATCGATCATGGCAGCGCGTCTCGATATCCTGAATCTGCACCTGGCAGAGGAGCTCGAGGAATACATCGTCAACGTGGTTGTTGCGACGCGAAATCCGGGTGCTGTTAACGCCGATCTCGACGGGCAGGTGCTGTACGGCGCGAGCCCTCGCGCGAGTATGGGCATCGACCGGGCGGCACGCGCGCATGCCTGGCTGAAAGGTCAGGATTTCGTGGGCCCTGAAGATATTCAGGCGGTCGCGCCCGACGTATTGCGTCATCGCCTGGTCCTGAGTTTCGAAGCTGAGGCCGACGGTGTGAATTCGAACACGATTATCGCCGGCATTCTGGATGGCGTTGGAGTGCCCTAGTGGCGCGCCTGGACCACATACCCAAAGATGCGTCGCCAGTCAGTGTGAGTCAGGCTGGTCTGATTCGTCTCAATGCGCCTGCCCGGGCAATTGCACTCGATGTTTTGCGCGTTAACTCGTTGCAAACCGGTGCTTATGTCTCGCACTTTCGCGGTCGCGGTATGGAGTTTGACGAATCGCGACCCTATCAGCCGGGTGACGATCCGCGCAGCATTGACTGGCGTGTCACCGCGCGCAGCACCACGGCCTACACCAAGTTGTTTCGCGAAGAGCGCGAACGACCGGTGCTCGTATGCGTCGACCTGCGTTCGAACATGCACTTCGCAACGCGCGGCTGTTTCAAATCCGTCAACGCGAGCCGCGCCGCCGCGCTAATCGCCTGGGCGGCGCACCACCGTGGCGATCGCCTCGGAGGCCTGATCTTCGGCGACACCAGCCACCGCGAACTGAAACCGCGCCTGGGCCGCCGCGCGGCACTACGTTTCGTGCACGAACTCGTAGAACACAGCGACTGGCCGACCCCCGGCACACCCCCTCCTCTAAAGGGGTCAGAGCCCTTTTTATCCAAAAAGGGCTCTGACCCCTTTAGAGGAGGGGGTGATCCTTTTGCGCAGGCTTTGTCCGCGCTGCGGCGGGTTGCGCGGCCGGGCAGTCTCGTTGTTGTTATCAGCGACTTCATCGGGTTTTCTCGTGCAGCGCAGTCCTACCTGTCGAGTGTTGCGAGCCACAATGAAGTGCTCGCCGTGTTCATGAACGATCCGCTGGAGCGACAACTGCCGCCGCCGGGTCGCTATCGCATTGTGTCGCCCACTGATGATCTTGCAATCGATACCCACACGGCGGCAGCACGGCGTGACTACGAACACGAATTCGCCGAGCGTTCACATAATCTCGAAGTATTCTGTCAGCGTTACGGTGTGCACCTGATGCCGATGTCCACCGATGACGATCCCGTCTCTACATTGCAAACGGCGCTTGGCAGGCGGTCGCACTGAGGATGGATCCGAATCAGCTGCCATTGCGTGATTTGCACCTGCCGGCACCGTTGGGTTGGTGGCCACTGGCGCCCGGCTGGTGGTTGGTGATTGCGTTGCTCGTGCTGGGCCTGGGTTGGTTGCTTCGGCGCGCATGGCGTAAACGGCAGTTCCTTGCTCCACGCCGGCACGCAATCCGTTCGCTGGCAGCGATAGAAGCGGACTACCTTCTGCACCGTGATCCGGTGGTACTTGCCCGGCAGGTCTCCGAATTATTACGTCGATCCATGCTGGCCTACGCGCCCCGACACGAAGTGGCGGGGCTGACCGGTGAGGCCTGGCTGAGCTGGCTGGACCGTGGCTTGCCGGTGCCGTATTTCCACACCGAGGGCGGTAAAAGTCTGTTGCAGCTTCCGTATCGCGAGCCCGGCGGCGACTTCAGTGACGTTGATATCAATGCCTTGCTGGCGGCTATCCGGATGCGGCTCGCAACGCCGCTCGAGGGCATAAGTTGATGTGGTCGCTTGCCTGGCCCTGGGCGCTGGCGGCCTTACCCTTGCCGTTGCTCATGCGCTATCTGTTACCTGAAGCCAGGGGCATGTCGCAGGCAGGACTGAGAGTGCCCAGTGTTGAAAGCTTCCGCACGCTGATGGATCGTTCGGCGACAGAACAACTCCTGAACTGGCGCTTTTGGGTCGCGCTGTTGGCGTGGATACTCCTCGTACTGGCGGCGGCGCGGCCGGAACGCATCGGCGACGAGCTGGAGGTCCCGGTGGCGGGCCGCAACCTCATGCTGGCAGTCGACCTCTCAGGCAGCATGGATCAGAAGGACTTCGAACTGGGTGGCCTGCGAGTAGACCGACTGACGGCGACCAAGGCCGTGGCCACCGACTTCATTGAGCGTCGCGAAGGCGACCGCATCGGCCTGATACTTTTTGGCGAACGCGCCTATCTGCAGGTACCGCTGACGCTGGACCGAGAGACCGTTAACGTATTGCTACTGGAAGCCTTCATCGGGCTCGCGGGTGAAAAAACCGCGATCGGCGATGCCATAACACTGGCCGTGCGCCGCGTGCACGAACAAAAACAGGAAGCCGGCGAACAGGTTCTGGTGTTATTGACCGACGGTGCCAATACCGCCGGCGAAGTTGAGCCGATCAAGGCAGCTGAACTGGCACGCCAGGTCGGGCTGCGCATCTACACGATCGGCATCGGTGCAGAGCAGCTTGAAGTGGCATCGTTGATCGGTGGCCGCCGCCGTATCAATCCGTCGGCTGATCTCGACGAAGCCACGCTGACCGAAATCGCGAACCTGACCGGTGGCCGTTACTTCCGTGCAACCGATACCGCGAGCCTGCAGGACATCTACAAACTCGTCGATGAGCTGGAGCCTGTTGAAGAACCAGAGTCCGGATTTCGACCCGTGAAGTCCTACTATTTCATACCGCTGGCAATGTCGGTCGCCCTGGTCGTATTGCTCAGTCTGGTTAGCCTGCTGCAACGACTCGCCCTCAACCGAGCCCGGGAGGTACAGCCAAATGCCCGCTGACTTCCATTGGTTGCGTCCCGAATGGCTGTTTGCGATACCGCTACTGTTGCTGGTCGTCGCGTTGCTCGCGCGCGGTAAACTCGGCTCCGGCAACTGGGCAACAGTGATTGATGCGGCGCTAATGCCCTACGTCCTGTCGCGTGATCCCGGCCGTGGTTCGGATTACCGCTGGTGGCTGATGGGCCTCGGTGCTGTTATCGCTACGCTCGCGCTGGCCGGTCCCGCCTGGCAACGTATTGAACAACCCGTGTTCCGCGCCGAGCAGGCGATGGTTGTGGCGCTGGACCTGTCGATATCGATGGATGCAGAAGACGTTGCGCCGAGCCGGCTGCGCCGAGCGAAACTCAAGATCCTCGACATGCTTGAACGTCGTGAGGGCGGGCAGACAGCGCTCGTGGTGTATACGGCCAATGCCTTTACAGTGACGCCGCTAACCACCGATACCGACACCATCGCGGCACTCGTCAACAGTCTCAGTACGGACATCATGCCCAGTCGTGGCAGCTATCCGGAAATCGCCATCAACAAAGGTCGGCAGCTGCTTGATCAGGCCAGCGCAAGCTTCGGCGAGGTATTGTTAATTACCGACGGCGGCTCGTCGCCGGGAGCGGACGAAGCAGCGCGACAACTCAAGGCAGCAGGTTACTCGCTGTCGATACTCGGTGTCGGCACCTTGGAGGGCGCACCGATTCCAAAAGCGACCGGCGGATTTGTCACAGACAATCGCGGCAAGATCGCCGTGCCTAGGCTGGAAGAGCGCGGGCTACGCAATCTGGCGGGAATCGGTGGCGGTCGATATTCACGAATCACGGCTGATCATCGTGATTTGGACGCGCTGCTTACCGGCGAAGTTTCCGGGGTTGGCGTGGCGCGCGGAGACGATGCGCAGGCCACGGATCAATGGCGTGAAGAAGGACCCTGGTTGCTGTTGTTGCTACTGCCGCTGGCGGCGGTCGCGTTTCGTCGTGGCTGGGTGCTGGTTGCGCTGCTGTTCCTGGTACCGCTGCCGCAGCCGGCACACGCGGCGTCGTGGAGTGATCTTTGGCTGAACAAAGACCAGCAGGCGATGAAAGAACTGGCGGCGGGCGATGCCAGTGCGGCAGCGGCGCTGTTTCAGAATCCGGATTGGCAGGCGGTTGCAGATTATCGAGCCGGGGACTACGCAGGTAGTGCGACGGTTTTTGCAGAAAAAAAGGACGTACGCAATCTCTACAATCTCGGCAACGCGCTGGCCTACCAGGGCGAGCTGGATGCGGCGATCGCAAGTTACGAGCAGGCACTTGCGATCGAGCCGGGTCACGAAGATGCGGCTTACAACCTTGATCTCGTGAAGAAGCTGAAAGATCAGCAGGAACAGCAAGAGCAGGAAAACGAACAACAGTCGTCGGAAAACCAAAGCGGCGAAGGCGAGCAATCGGACTCCGAGTCGCAGGCGAGCGAGGAAAGTGCCGAAGGCGAATCGCAATCGGACAGCGACGCTGAGAACGGTGATTCCTCGGAGCGTGGCGAAGAGGAGATGACAGAGGAACAGATGAAGGCGTTGCAGGAAGAGTTGCAGCGTGCGGCTGAAGAGGCGCAATCCGGTGAAGAGCCGCAGCAGTTGTCTGAGGCAGAGCTCGCGGAACTTCGGCAACAGCAGGAACAGGAACAGGCGATGGAGCAGTGGCTGCGCCGCATTCCGGACGATCCGGGCGGACTGTTACGACGCAAGTTTCGGCATCAGTATCAGCGTTCCGGTAAAGATCAGGACGGCAATAATGTGTGGCCAGATAACGAGGTAGAACCGTGGTAGTGCAGAAGGGCAATCTCATTCGCAGAACGCTGTTGGCAGCATTCTTGGTATTTGCTGTGGTGTCGAATGCAGCGGCGGCTGTAACGGCACGTGTCGATCGTCCTTCGGTTGATCTCAACGAATCATTCGTACTGGAACTCATGGTCGATGCGAACATCGATGAGGAGCCCGACCTGTCTTTGCTGGATGAGAATTTCTACCGCGGACAAGTCAGTCAGCTTAGCAACACTACGATCATCAACGGCCAGATTCGCCGCAGCCGAACCTGGACGGTCGCGCTGATGGCGAAGACGACCGGCGATCAGGTGATTCCGTCGATCAGCGTGGGTAGTGAAAGCAGCCAGCCGATCAGTATCAGGATCAACGAGCCGACCAACGCACCTCCCGGTGAAGCGGATGTTTTTATTACGAGCGAAGTCGATCAGAGTGAGGCATTTGTGCAATCGCAGATCCTGTATCGATTCCGCGTGTATCGGGCGGTGGCAACACGACAGGAAGGGCGGCGTGATCCGGTGATCACTGGTGCGGAAGTTCTGATCGAGAGAGCAGGCGATGAGCGCAGCTACGAAGCGATCCTGAACGGGCGTGCGTACAACGTCATCGAGCGCGTACTGGCGATCTACCCACAGGCGAGCGGAGAGATTTCGATTTCACCAGCCTTGTTCGAAGCGCGCGTGTTGCGCGACGGGCGCATTACCGGACGCAAGGTTTTCGAGTCCGAGGCTCATACCGTCACAGTGCTGCCAATTCCCAAGCCGCCCGCGGAGTTTCCGGACGCTGCCTGGCTGCCGGCGCGTGACGTGCAGCTGAGCGAAGAGTGGTCGCGTGAACCGAATGAGATCGTGGCGGGCGAACCCGTCACGCGCAAAGTCACGATCAGTGCATTAGGGCAGATAGAAACCCAGATTCCGGCGATTGAGCCGCCGAAGATCGACGGCATGAATGTGTATGCCGACAAGCCTGACCTCAGTCGCATTTTTGAGGCGGAAGGCATTCGCGGTGTGCGCAGAGATCAGTACGCCATGATCGGCGTCCGAGGCGGCAGCGTCGAAGTGCCTGAGCTGGAGATTCCCTGGTGGGATATCGAAGCCGGTGAATGGAAAGTGGCGAAACTTCCCGCGCGCACTATTGACGTTGAAGCTGCGGAAGCGATGTATGTGCCACCACCGGTAACGGTTCCCGAGGCCGCCACTGAAACGGCGCCGCCGCCGGCCACGACGGTCGTGCCGGATGCCTTCTGGCAGCGGGTCAGTCAGTTACTCGGCGGAATCTGGGTGTTAACTGTCTTCGCATGGTGGTGGTCGTCGCGCGAGCGAACGCGTGAACCGAGAGAGCCTGAGCCACCACCGGTCTATAAGCAGCAGGCGAAATTCATCAAGGCGGCGAAAAAAGCAGCCGTCAATGGCGACAAGGCAGGCGTGCGCGCCGCGATCATCGAGTGGGGTCGATTGCAGTGGCCGGACGATGCGCCGCGCAGTATTGGCGACATCGCGTCCCGAGTCGCATCGCCGTTGTCCGAAGAGCTCAAGGGCCTGTCAGCCAGCAGCTACAGCAATCGAGCATCGGATTGGGACGGGGCGGCGCTGGCCAGGGCGCTGCGAAACATCAGCGTCCTGATCGAAGACAGCGAGGCGGCAACGGAAGATCCGTTGCCGCCATTGATGCCGCCCGGGACCTGACCTAGGGGCTGCCCGTACCCATAACAGCGGGTCGCAACGATTCCAGAATTGCCGCAACCTCAGCTTGTGCTTCGTCATTGACGCCGTTCGCGCGGACCGACGACATCACATCTGCAACTGCAGAATCGAAATCGGCATCGGACATATGCATTGCTGCGTGAGTGGAGGTCATATCACGACCTTCGTATTTCGACGGGCCGCCCGTGCCTGCCGCAAAAAATGCCGTCACGTGGGCAGCGAGCTTATCGTCGTCAATGCCGACAAAATAATGGCCGATATCGGGGTTCTTGTGGTGCAGGGCCAGCGTGTCGTAAGCGATTTTGCTGATTCCGTCCCATGCTCCAAGGCGTTCGTACAATGAAGGTGCGGCTGCTGCGTCTTCACTTGCGACGGCGATTGAAGCAGTCGTTGCAGATAACAACGTAATAGCGATCATGGCCAGGGTTTTTGCGAGCTTCGTGTTCATTTCTGTATTCCTCGATGTGCAGATTGGTGATGCGTTGACGGTAGCAGTCGCCTGCCAGCCCAAGAAGTACAGAATCTGTAGTGTCTCCTCACACGCCAAGCTGGCATGATTGCGGCTCTATTGAACGACTCGGTGTACAAAATGAAGTCATTCGGCCAGTTTTGCCCATTGGCGCAAGCGGCGCAGTTGTTGTGCGAGCGCTGGACGCTGTTGGTTGTGCGAGAAATGGTAGCAGGCAGTACCCGCTTCAATGAGCTACGCAAAGGTGTGCCGCTGATGTCTCCAACGTTGCTGTCAGCACGCCTGAAGCAATTGTGCGAAACCGGTGTGGTTAGCAAGAGTGGCACCGGTGCAAGAACGACCTATCAGCTGACGCAGGCGGGCCGCGAATTGACACCTATCGTTAAGCTGCTCGGGGCCTGGGGTCATCGCTGGGTGCAAACGTCGCTGGTGGTCGAAGATCTGGATGCGAGTCTGTTGATGTGGGACATGCGCCGCAGCGTCAATCCTGCCGTATTCCCGGCGCACAAAATTGTTTTGCAGTTTGATTATCCTGATGCTTCGAAAGGAGCGACACGCTGGTGGTTAGTAGCAGAAGACGGCGACGTGGAGCTATGCCTGAGTGAGCCTGGCGACGAAGTTGATATCGTGATCAAGAGCCCATTGGCCAAGATGACCGCGGTATGGACCTGTCAGACGAGCTTCAATGAAGCGGTCGCTCGGGGCGACATCAAAGTGTTCGGTGACACCAGGCTCACGAAAAATCTGCAGGAGTGGCTGCAGTCGAGCGCGTTGTCGCGGCTGGGCTCACTGGGTGAACCGCCGGAGCCGCAATGGGCGGCTGCGCCCGGCGGCTAAAACTTCACCAGTGCCCAACGCTGTCCATTGACACCCAGGGTTCGGCGGGTGCCAGCGACTCACCTTTCTGCAGTAGTTCGATCGAAATATTGTCCGGCGAACGCACAAACGCCATATGCCCATCTCGGGGCGGGCGATTAATCGTAATACCGGCGTCCATGAGTTTCTGGCAGAGCGCGTAAATGTCATCGACGCGGTAGGCTAGGTGGCCGAAATTTCTGCCTTCACCGTATTCTTCCGGGTCCCAGTTGTGCGTCAGTTCGACTTGCGCGTTCTCGTCACCGGGCGCCGCCAGAAACACCAGCGTAAATCGACCCTTTTCATTGTCATAACGATTCAGCTCGGTGAGGCCGAGATGATTGCAGTAAAAGTCGAGTGAGGCATCGAGGTCGGTCACCCGTACCATCGTGTGCAGGTATTTCATGATTCGCTCCGTGTTGGACTCGCCTTCGGTTTGGAATCACAATGGTCGTTGATCCGCAGAGCGACGGCAACTGTGAACAGAATTCGCACGATTAGCATTGATCTCGATGACACCCTCTGGGAAATACACCCGGTAATTCGGCGCGCGGAACTGCGTTTGTACGAATGGCTCGGCGAAAACTATCCGCGCATCACGGAGCGCTATGAACCACAGGACCTGCGAGAACTGCGCGCGCAGGTCATCGCAGAATTCAGCGAACGTGCACACGACCTGACCTTCATTCGACATACCGTGCTCGGACGCGTAGGTATCGCGGCCGGCTATGGCACGGACTTTATCCAGGAAGCTTTTCGCGTCTTCGATACGGTGCGCAACGACGTCGAGCTGTTCCCCGAAGTTGTGCCTGCGCTTGAAGCGCTTGGCGAACGATTTCGAATTATCGCCGTGACCAATGGCAACGCAAATCTTGAAACCATCGGCATTCGCCATCTGTTTCACGACGTGGTCACTGCGGCGCTGGCCGGTGCAGCGAAACCGGCGCCACAAGTCTTCGATATGGCAGTACGGGTGGGCGGTGCGAGCAAAGCCGAGACGCTGCATATCGGGGATCACCCCGTGTATGACGTGGAGGGCGCGCGCGCGGCCGGTCTTCGGACCGCGTGGGTTAACCGCAATGCTTCGACGTGGCCGGGCGAATATCCGCTGCCCGATCTGGAGGTCGTGCATGTCGGCGAAATTTCAGCGCTACTGGCCCTCGATTGATTTATGCCGCCGCCCCTGATCATTTACATACCTGGCTTGTTGCCGAAACCTGAGCCCGAAATACATCGCGACGCATTGTGGCGCTGCCTGCAGGCAGGTTTGCGCCGCGTTGACGTGCCTGTCGCGGACGCGATTGCCGCGCAATCGGGCAGTTTCGATGCCGTGTGCTGGACCTATGATTTCTACCGCGAGCATCGCGACTTCGAAATCGATCGGGCGGCAATCGAAGCGGTTATCGCACAGACCGGCGCCAGCGCGGCAGACATTGCGGAAGCATCCGCCTGGTCGCGCCGCCTGACTCGCTGGATATACCGACTGGGTGACATCCTGCCATTTCTGATTCCGCATCTGGCCAGTGAGCGCATGGAAGTGCATTTGCGCGATCTCAAACGCTACGAACGCAATAGCAACGGTATCGCTGACCATGTGCGTCGCATGCTTAGAGTGCCACTGCTTGCGGCGGCGGGGGCGGAGCGTCCCGTGCTGTTGATCGGTCACAGCATGGGGTCCGTTATTGCCTACGAGGTGCTGTGGGAGCTGAGTCATAGCAACGGCAATGCCGTGAAGATCGACCTGTTGCTGACGATGGGTAGTCCCCTCGGCCAGGATTTCATGCAGCGCAAGCTCAAGGGCTACGACGGACGTGGCGTCGAGCGATATCCACTAAATATTCGCAACTGGAAGAATCTGACCGCTGTTGGGGATCTCACGGCGGTCGATCCAACGCTCGCCAATGACTACGGTGAAATGCTCGAGCTCGGCTTGCTGGAGTCGATCGACGATGAAGGATTATTTAACTACTTCCGTCTCGACGGCGAACTCAACGTGCATTCTGAATACGGCTATCTCGCCAATGAAAAAACCGCGCTCACCGTTGCAAAATGGTGGCGCGGTCATGATGGCGATTTACAGGGATAGTTTAGGTTGGATCCAGGTTCGGGCGGATAACAATATCGATGCGTCGGTTACGCGCGCGACCTGCTTCGGTTTCATTGCTGGAGACGGGTCGTGTCTCGCCGTAGCCGGTGGCGATAAGGCGGTAGGTCGGGATGCGCATCGCATTGATCATGTATTGGCGCACGGACTCAGCACGGTCCTGAGAAAGCTTCTGGTTTAGATCGTCTCCGCCGTGTGCATCCGTATGACCCTCGATGGTCAATTCGCTGCGTGGGAAAATGTCGATCGCTTTTTCGACTTTTGCCAGTAGTTCGAAACTTTCCGGCTTGATTTGAGACTGGCCGCTGTCGAAACTCAATCCGACCATACGCAGTATGATCGTGTCGCCCTCACGGAACACGCGCGCTTCAAATGAGGTAAACAGCTTCTCTACCTGTTCGAATTGTTGCTTTACCCGAGCCTGTGCCTCGAGGCGTTGAATCAGAGCGGCTCGCTCTTCAGTAGCTCCGCCGAGGCGCTCGTCCATGGTACGCATTTCTTCTTCCATGTCGGAAAGGCGAATTTCGTTCTCGGCCTTTTCCTGCTGCAGGGCCTGCAGTGAGTTTGCCTGCTCATTAAAGTAGGTCAGCAATTCCCCCAGCAGGTGGTCTGGCCCGTCCTGCATGTAGGGCGTGATGTCGGCAACACCGGCAATGGCACGCATAGGCTGTTCCCAGTTCAGAACCAGTTGTTCCGGCGTCAAATCCTTGTCGCGCACCTGGCGAACAATTTCGGACAGGTACAGAGCGTGCTTCGCTTCATAGTTGGCAGCAATCGCGAGGCTGCGAGGCAGGTCCGTGTCATAGCGGTTTTCATTCAGTTCACGTTCGGCGTCGGCCAGATACTGCTTTGCTTTACCCAATGTAATCGGTGCGTATTTGCCGACTCGTGCACGATCGGCGTCGGCCAGCAGCCGGCGAGTTTCGTCGAGGTATTGCGCCTTGATCGCAAAAAGCTCTGCTTCGCGATACAGGCTCGTCGCTTCGATTTCACGACGCTTGGCATTCTTCAGGTCGCCGCGTTCCAGGAGTTGAATGGCACGAACAAATTCCTGTTGCGCTTTGTCCCAGATATCGGGCGCCAGCTCGGGTGCTCTCGCGTTTGCGCCGTCCTGGCGACTCTTGATTGCCTGGGCAAGCGCTGTGTGGGCAAGTTGAGCTGCCTCCGTCGCCGCCGTGAAATAACGCACGGCATCGGCCGCGTTGGAGCGTACGTATTCGATATTTCGTCCGCGCGCCAGCAAATCCTCGGCTGAGTTGTATTCGCGCATACCGCTTTCATAGCTTTTTGGCGCAAACAGTTTCGCGTTCACAGCTTCCGCGGCGGCTCTCGCTGCGTCAGCTTCTTTGAAGAAAGTCTTTCGGAGTTCGTCCTGAGCGAGTCCGTTGCCGGCGGCAAGCAGTGCGAGGCTCAGCAATACAATTTTGACAAGTCCGGATTTTGCGACCATTTTTTGGTTCCTGTGCTATCGATATAGCAGTGTTTAAAAGGTAAGGGTGCAGCGGTGAAAATGTTACATATGCCAGCCCGTCAAATCTGTGCACCGTGTCGATTTAGCGGTAATTTTACGCCAAAAATCAGTCAAATGTGACTTATGTCAAGTTTCTGCAGGCTGATCTTTTGGGTCTGGGATTCTGTGCTGTGCTTCACAGCCGGGGGCTCTGGTCAGGCGTAAATTGTAGCCATGTCCGCCAAGTACTATACGCAGTTCATATTAACCGACGCTGAATATCGCGGCGACAACGAATTTTGCGGGGTTGTTGAATTGAACTACCCCATGGAGCCTATGTCAGACAAGCGCGATATCGAAGCGATACTCGCCCGCAACTTTGACCTCAAGCAAGCGGCTGTGAAGCTGCTCAGCTGGTCGAGACTGCACTGACACAAAGGCCTCTGGCAACCGTTTCCCCCTGATTCTCCCGGCTTCGGCCGGGATTTTTTTGTCTCCTAATTGTGCGACAATGCGGGCCCCCGAATGGGGCTCTGCAAACCACCGGCTGGCAAATGAGCAACGACGACAAGACATTCCGCGGTATTCCTATTGTGCAAAGCGGGCAGAAATACCGCACCGAGGTCGGATTCTCGGCGGTTAAGAACGGCGTAAAACAACGCCGTGACAACGAGCCCTTGGTGCGCGGCGATAAGCCAAAGTGGCTGCGGGCGAAAATGCCTTCCGGCTCGGGCTATTCGGGTACCCGCAAAATTGTCCACGAACACCGTTTAAGCACGGTTTGCGAAGAATCCATGTGTCCGAATATCGGCGAATGCTGGAATGCCGGTACGGCGACCATCATGGTGATGGGATCAGTCTGTACGCGTGCCTGTCGCTTCTGCGCCGTCGATACGGGCAATCCCAAGGGATGGCTGGATCCTGAGGAACCCTTGAACGCGGCGAAGGCCGTGCAGCTCATGGGTCTCGAGTACGTTGTTATTACCTCAGTCGACAGGGACGATCTTGCCGATGGTGGCGCTATGCACTACGCGGCCTGCGTGCGTGAGATCAAAAAGCTGAATCCGAATACCGCGGTTGAAGCACTAACGCCGGACTTCAATGGCGTACACGAACACGTCGAATGGGTGGTGGACTCCGGTTTGGAGGTGTTCGCGCAGAACGTCGAGACAGTGAAGCGACTGACACACCCGGTACGTGATCCACGCGCGAGTTATGAGCAGACGGTCGAAGTCCTGCGGCATGCCAAGAGTCATCGGCCAGAGGTATTGACGAAGACGAGTTTGATGCTGGGGCTCGGTGAGCGAGACAACGAAATCATGCAAACCATGGACGATCTTCGCAACGCGAACGTCGATATTCTGACGCTCGGCCAATATCTGCGACCCACGCCTAATCACCTCGCGGTTGAACGCTACGTAACGCCCGCGGAGTTCGAGGCCTATCGTGCCGAAGGCCTGGAGAAGGGTTTCCTCGAAGTCGTTGCCGGACCGATGGTGCGCTCAAGCTATCGAGCTGAACAGGTATTGCAGAAAAACAATGTCGGCATTGCAATATGATTGAGTTTCTAGCCGCGTACGGACTGTTTCTTCTCAAGGTTATTACGGTGGTCGCGGGAATCATCGTGATTATTGTGGTTGCGGCTTCGGCGGGGCGTAAGGGTGCGCAGGAAGGCCTGGAAGTCGAAAGCCTCAACGAGAAACACGAGTCGCTGGTTACAGCACTGCGTGATGCTGTGCTGAGCAAAGAGCAGCGTAAGAAGGCCGCCAAAGAGAAAAAGAAACAAGATAAAGCCGAAGCGAAGGATGAGACGCCAAAGCTGCGCAGTTTTGTCATCGATTTCAAGGGTGACCTGAAAGCGAGTGAGGTGCCATCGTTACGTGAAGAGGTGAACGCGATCCTCGATGTTGCGACAGCGGATGACGAAGTGATCGTGCGCCTCGAGAATCACGGTGGCGTTGTACATGAGCACGGACTGGCTGCTTCGCAGCTCGCGCGCATCCGGGATCGCAATATCCCTTTGATCGTGTGTGTCGACAAAGTCGCCGCCAGCGGTGGTTACCTGATGGCTTGTGTAGCGACGAAAGTCTACGCTGCGCCGTTCGCAATACTGGGCTCGATCGGCGTGATCGCACAGATTCCGAATTTCAACCGCATGCTGGACAGTCACGGCGTGGATTTCGAGATGGTAACGGCAGGCAAATACAAGCGTACCGTGACGATGTTCGGCGAGAATACGGATGAAGATCGGGCAAAACTGAAAGAGGAGCTCGAGGACGTGCACGCCCTGTTCAAAGAGGCTGTTGCGAAATACCGGCCCGGGCTCGATCTCGAAAAAGTGGCAACGGGTGAACATTGGTACGGTAGCCGGGCGCTGGCACTTGGGCTTGCCGACGAGCTGAAGACCAGTGACGAGCTTTTGAGCGAACGCGCCGGCGAGCGAGAGATCTACTCGGTTGCCTACAAGATCAAGCAGCCGCTGCAAAAGCGTCTCATGGGCAGCATCGACAGCGTGCTCGAAAAGGTCGACGCAGCGAGCTGGCGGCAAAAGTTTGAGTCGCGTCTGCCGCGTTAGCTGCCCGGAACCGATGACCCGTCCATCTGTCTTAACAATGACGAGGTTAAGCGTGCTTCTGGGCGCTATAATCCTCAGGTAAACCCCGGAGGCTCACGGCCATGCGTTACTCTAAACTGTTGATATTGCTAATTGTTTCGACCCTGGTGGCGTCCTGCTCAACGTCGCCGACAGGTCGGGGTCAACTGATATTCAAGTCCGATGCCGAACTCGAAGCACAGGCCGCATCGACGTTTAACGCCTATCGCGCGACGCTGCCGCTTGCGACCAACCGCGCCAAGATCGACTTTGTTGCCTGTGTCGCCCAGGCTGTCGTCGCGGAACTCGAGCCGCCTTACAGCGATATCGAGTGGGAACTCGCCATATTTGAATCCACGCAGGTTAATGCGTTTGCGATGCCCGGCGGCAAGATCGGCGTTTACACCGGCATCCTCGAAATTACCGACGATGGCGATCAGCTTGCCGCCGTAATGGGTCATGAAATCGCCCACGTGACAGCGAAACACGTCAACGAGCGGGCATCGCGAGCTTCAATGACGAGCATTGGCATCGAGGCGCTGGCAGTCATCATGGGTGGCGGCTATACGGGCGGCGCCTACACGGCCAGTCAGGCCATGAGCGCGGGGGCGGCATTGGGCCTTGAGTTGCCGATGGGACGCGGTCAGGAAACTGAAGCGGATATCGTGGGACTCGAGTACATGGCCAAAGCAGGATTTGATCCACGCGCCGCTGTCGATCTGTGGCAGAACATGGCAGCACAGGGTGGCAAGAAGCCGCCGGAACACCTGTCGACTCACCCTGCCAATGAAACGCGAATCGAAAACCTGATCTCGCAGTGGCAAAAGACTTTGCCGATTTACAATCAGGCACTGGCGGACGGCAAGAATCCGCAATGCGAAAAAAACTGGTAGTGCCGGCACTTCAAGGGCCATTACTCGCAGCCGTCGGTCGGCTGCAATAGAGCGCCCACGACTCGGATGGGCTCATTGCGATATCAAGGCTTCCAAGAAGTACGCTGGCTACTTTTTGTAGCCATGCTGGCGACTGCCGGCTGTGAAACGCTGGACGGTTTCCTCTCCGGAGCGAACAAACGTGGTGGGCCGGACGTTGTAGCCATCGAAGATCGGCCACGCCAGGATCCGATCGACAGCAACACGTTTACGCTGAGCTCGGACGAACAGAGTGTTATCGGCGAGCCGCAACTCGTGTTTGTCGGACCTGAGGATACGTTTTCTGACCTGGCGAGAGCATACGGCCTTGGCTATGACGATCTGGTCGAAGCTAATCCCGGCATTGATCCGTGGTTGCCGGGCGAGGGCACTGCGGTGTTGTTGCCCACGCAGTATGTGTTGCCAGCGGCTCCGCAGCGCGGCCTGATTCTGAATATCGCAACCAAGCGATTATTTTATTTTCCGCCGCGTGAGGACGGTGCTCAACAGCAGGTCCTTACCTATCCAATCGGCATAGGCCGAGTCGGGTGGGAAACACCGCTGGGTGATACGACAGTCATTGCCAAAGCGGAGAATCCCACGTGGTGGGTGCCGGCGTCCGTGCGCCAGGAACACGCCGAAATGGGAGACCCGTTGCCGTCGATCGTGCCGCCGGGTCCCGACAATCCGCTGGGGACCCGCGTACTCAAGCTGGATATGCCCGGTTACCTGATCCACGGCACCAATCAGCCCTACGGCGTAGGTATGCGTGTCAGTCACGGTTGTGTGCGTCTGTATCCCGAAAATATCGAAACCCTGTATACGCTGGTTGGCGTCGGCGAGGTGGTCACCATTTTGAACGAGCCCTACCAGATGGGCAGTAGAGACGGTGTGTTGTATTTCGAGGCGCACGCGCCGCTGGAGGACGATACGCGTTCGCCTGCGGAGCGGCTGCGACACCTGATAGCGGCGGAGGCGAATGCCGGCGGCGTACCGCTCAACGATCATTTGCAACAACATCTGGTGACGCTGGCAGAAGCACCGTCAGGCGTTCCAATCAGGATCGCCGAGTATAATGCCAACGAGGTTATGGCACGAGCACGCGTGGTGCACAATGTTGTTGCGCCGGATCCCGATGAACCGACACTGGACGAGATTCGGGAAATGATGCTGGAGCTCGAGGCGGCAGAAGAAGTCTTGTAATCGAATTAGCGAAAGGAATGAATGCGGCAATTTTTCGAAGAGCTTAAGCGACGTAATGTCTGGCGAGCCGGGATTGCCTACCTTGCTGCGGCCTGGTTTCTTATCGAAGTCGCCGACACGATATTGCCAAGATTTGGTTTTGGCGATGCAGCGGTCACCAATGTCATTGTGTTGGTGGCGATTGGTTTCATACCGGCCCTGATCATTTCATGGTTCTTCGAGCTTACGCTGGACGGTTTCAGGCGCGACTCAGAGGTAGTTCCCAAGGCAACCACCGCAATTCAGACCCGCAAGAGCTTTGATCGACTCATTGTCGTATTTCTGACCCTGACGATCGGGGTCCTGGCTGTCGATAAGTTTGTGTTTGACCCGGTAAGGGACGCTTCTGACATTGAGGCGGCCACGACGAAAGCCCGTACCGATGCGTTGATTGAATCCTACGGTGATAAATCCATCGCGGTACTTGCCTTTAGCGACATGTCGCCCGAGGGCGATCAGGAGTATTTTTCCGATGGCATTGCAGAAGAGCTGCTTAATGGACTAACCAGCATTCGCGAACTCCGAGTTATTTCGCGATCATCCACGTTTTCCTTCAAGGACAGTAAATCGACGCTCCAGGAGATTGGGGAGAAGCTGAATGTTTCTTACATTCTTGAGGGCTCGGTTCGAAAATCCGGCGATAAACTTCGCGTGACGGCACAACTGATAGATGCCCGCACGGATACGCACGTCTGGTCGGAGACCTACGACCGACAACTTGACGACGTCTTTGCCATACAGGATGAGATATCCGCAAGTATCGTCGAGGAACTGAAAATAACCTTGTTAAGCGGCGCGAAACTCGCGACCCAGATAGATACAAAAGCCTACGATTGGTATCTAAAAGCACAGTTCATAGTGAACACCAACAATACCGCTCGCATTCGCGAAGCCCAGGCGCTCCTCGAGAAGGTTATTGAAATTGAGCCGGATTACATTCCCGCGCTCACCGCACTGGCGCGCGTGTACTACAGAGCGCCGAAAACAGAGGGGCTGTCACGGGAGTTGAACGAAGCAGAAATTCGGAAGCTTGCGGACCGTATTGCGGAAATTGACCCAAACAGTGTTGACGCACTGGGTTGGCAGGGATGGTTCGCCTACCTGGACGGAGAATTGCAGGAGGCGGCACATTTTTATGAACAAGCCTTGCAGGCGGATTCGAGCAATTTTGCATTACTCAGAGTTTTGGTCCTGTTCCTGACCGATCTCGGCAAACTCGACGACGCAATCAAGGTCGGCGAGCACCTGCAACTTCGTGATCCAAATTGCGGAACCTGTGCGAGCAACCTCGTCTATGCCTACGAGATCGCCGGCAGATTTCGCGAGGCAGTGTTGCTGACGGAAGAGATGACGCGCTGGCAAACGCCCGGCGCCGGGTACCAATGGAACATTGGCCGTGGCTGGTTGCTTGCCGGAGAGGCAGAGAAGGCCTATGCGGCGTTTGGCAGGGAGCCGCGCGAAGGCAATCGCGAATTGGGACAGATTTTGGCGCTGCACGATCTCGGCCGTCTCGACGAGTTCGAGACGCGTTTCGCAGCCATGCGCGAATTGGCGGCGAGCGAAGAATCGATCGCTCGCGTTTATGCGTGGGTAGGGGACAATGACAAGGCGTTCGAATGGCTGGACAAAGCTGTCGAAAAAGAGGGGCCGGAATTTTTGCGCCGCATCAATACTCCCTTGTATGAAAAAATCAAGACGGATTCCCGCTGGCGGGAACTACGCGCTCGTCACGGAATCGTCGATGTACCGATTGAGTCCATAGAGTTCGACTATTCACTGGCACCAGGATTGTCCAGCGACTAGCGTCAAGACAAATCAAAATAGCGTTTGAATGATTCCGGTAGCGCTGCACGTGATCGAGTCTCGGTTTTCGGCAATGGCAGTGGTCTTGAGTTAAACGTATTCCAAAAAACGTTGCACTGTCCGGCGGATTCGTTTTCAAGGTCGTGCAGCAAGGCCGCCATCGCTTTCCCGGTGTATGTAGTCTCAAGAGTGAGACCCAGTCCATCTTTCGCAACATCAACAGCACGCTGCGTGACTTCGTCAGCCTGCGCATAGCCACCGGAAAAGAATTCATCGCGCCAGACTATCCTGCAGCGCGCCGTGAGGTCGGCCGGAATAGCCGGGTCGTAGCGGCGCAACAGCGTGGCCGTCTTGTTTATCAAGCGGGTCATACCCTCCCGGTTCGCGTATCGCGGTTCGGTTACCCGAACAGCGTGCAGTTCGGTCGGTAGATCAGCGAGCGCGAGTCCCAGCGCCAGTCCTGCAGCGCTGCCCATAGTGCCGTTCGCAATATAAACGCGATCCGGTATTTCGAGATCGCCCGCTTTAATCTGTGCGGCGAGCTCCATGCCGGCGTTCACGAAACCCACAGCACCTAACCAGCAGCTACCACCCAGGGGGATGACCCAGGTTCGCCGGTTTTGCAAATAACGCCGATAAAGTTGCAGCCGATTGACGCCACCGCCGGTCGCTACGAGTTCGGTGCCTATCGCGAGGTGCGCATCGAGAACAGCCGGGATATTGGCAGTCGGTTTCTGATGAGCCAGTAGACAGGTGCATTCCAACCCGAATTCCCGGGCGAATATCGCGGTAGCCAGAGCATGATTCGAACCCACAGTGCCAAAAGTCGCTATGCGCTTTGCGCCACGATCTTTGGCACGCTGCAAAAGGTACTCGAGTTTGCGGACTTTATTGCCGCCATAGATTGGACTGGTGCGATCGTCGTGCTTTATCACCACCGTTCCGGTCACGGACGAGAGTTCTATCCTGTGCTGCGAAATTGGTGTTGGTAGCGATGCAAATGAGCTTTTATGCAAGGTACTTGCGAGCCGGGCGTACGCATTCTCGAGATAGTCGCTCATGATTCGACAGATTAACCAAGTGCATAGATGATCGCGAGTGTTTAGAATACCCGCACGCTAATCTGACCGAGTTCGGAGACAAGTTTGTCAGATGCAGTTGACCATGGAATAACGGTCACCGAAATCGCGGCGATGGATCAGCCCATTGACGCGTGCCCTGATACCACGGCCGCCTTCGTCGGCCGTGCGCTTCGTGGTCCCTTGAATACTCCCGTCCTGGTGCAAAACTTTGGCGAGTTCAGACGCCGCTACGGTGACGTCTGGTCGCGATCCAGCCTCGCTCCTGCGGCCAAACAATTCTTCGAACATGGCGGCAAGCGACTGTACGTTATTCGTGTCGCTAATCGCGCTCGCGGTGCGATGTTGTGTTTGCCCGCCAGCGGTTCCGCGCTCGTCTTGCGGACTGTTGATCCGGGTTCTACTGAGCACATACGGGCTGCAGTGGATTTCGACGGCATAGATGACGCCAGCGAGGAGCTGTTCAACCTCACACTGCAGCGCGTCAACCCGTCGACGGGTACGGTCATCGATCAGGAGTTGTTTCGCAAAGTCTCCTGGAAGCAGGATTCGGCCGCTTTTGTCGCCGACGAATTGATGAGCTCGGAACTGGCTCATGTTGAGGCGCCATATCCGTCTCATCGACCGGAGAGAACCACAGCCAACGGGCGCTCTTACGAATCGACGTATGTCAGCCACGCACAGGCAGGAACCGACGGTGGTGAGCTTTCAGATTACGACCTGATCGGATCGCGGCGGGCGAAGAGCGGCCTGTTCGCGCTGGAGCAAGTCGAAGGCTTCGACCTGCTGTATTTGCCACCTCCGGGCAGGGGCATGGAGACGGGGCCGGCCGCAGTGCTGGCCGCGGAGCGCTACTGCCGTGAGCGCGGCGCGATGCTCATCGTCGATCCCCTGGCGGCCTGGACGACGACCGCGGCGGCGGCTCAGGGAGTCCGTGAGCTGGGCTACGCAAGCCCGAATTTGCTGGGCTATTTTCCAAGAGTTCGCGAGCGCGGCGACGACGATACCGCGCGGACGGTGGGTGGCGCGATCGCCGGCCTTTTGTGCAAGCAGGACCGACTCTATGGTCCGTGGCAATCGATGGGCCAGCAGGGCATTAGCCTGCACCGGCGTTTTCGCCTGCAACAGGAGATTGATGCCGAAGATCAACAGTTACTAACCCGCGCAGGATTGAACGCCCTGGTTGCCGGTCCGGTCGGCGCTGCCACGTTCGTCGGGTCCGTAACTATGGGTCGCGGCAGTGAAGCCTACGCTGAATATGCGAAGCTGCCCGCACGCCGCCTCTGTTTGCGAATCGTTAGTACGATCATGCGGGCGACACGCTGGGCGGTGTTCGAACCCGAAGACGAAACACTGGCAGCTAAACTTCATGCTCAGGTGTTGCACTACTTTCACACCATGAACGACATGGGGGCATTCGCCAACGACGATTTCGTGGTGCAATGCGACGCCGGCGTCAGCAACCGCGCCGATAGCGAAGAGCATGGCATCACGATTCTGCTGGTGTTTCATCCCATTGGCTGCGCCGACCCGGTATCGCTGACCTTGCACCAGACGGCGTCCGGATTTCGTGTCGGCAGCACCGCGTTTGGACTTACCATAAGACAAACGGTCCGCTAATTCTTGCATCCATAACCTGTCTCACGGGCATCTGGTTTATGCCACCAATCTAACGGGACAATCGTATCCGGAATTACTTCGGCTCTTTGAGTCAACCGATACCGATGCAGGAGCGTTACTATGAAGAAGGGAATCGCACTTCGGGCAATCCTATTGATTGCCTATCTCGAATCAGCAGTTGCGCCGTAAGGGGTTACCTATGAATCGCCTGATTTTTGTAGCGGTATTATTCGCCCTCGGTCTTGCCAGCTGTGGCGGCGGATCTGGCGGCGCCACGCCACCGCCCCCGGCACCACCACCGGCAGCTCTGACGAAGGCCCAGGCTTTTCAGTTTCTGAATCAGGCGACCTTTGGTGCGCTGGAGTCTGAAGCCAGTCGCGTGATTGCAATGCAACGGGAAGCGTGGATAGACGACCAGATGACCAAGCCTGCGTCGCTGCAGTTGCCACACATGCAGGTCGTCGGCGCGTCGCAGCCCGGCATGGACTTCCGCTTGCAACAAGATCGCGTCGATGTCTGGTTCAGGAATTCATTAAACGGAGAGGATCAGCTGCGCCAGCGCGTTGCATTCGCGCTATCCGAAATCATGGTTGTGTCGCAAATCGGCGCATTGAACAACGCCCCATTCGCCCTGGCGGATTATTACGACTTGCTCGCGCGTAATGCGTTTGGGAATTATCGAGACTTGATTCAAGCGGTCACGCTGCATCCCGCGATGGGCGTATATCTCAGCATGTTGGGAAACCAGAAACCCAATGTCGCGCTTAATATTCGCCCCGATGAAAACTATGCACGCGAATTACTGCAGCTTTTTTCTATTGGACTCATCGAGCTCAATAACGACGGAACCGCGAAGCGGGATGCGTTTGGCGAAACGATCCCGACGTATGACCAGGCGCTCATTGAGTCTTTTTCACACATTTACACAGGGTGGACCTGGGCGGGATCGCCGAACTTTCAATCAGCGCGAGCTACTCGGCTGAATCAGGTCGTACCCATGGAGTTGTGGGAGGACTTTCACGACACCGGGCCGAAAACACTGTTGAATGGAGTCACGCTGCCGCCAGGACAGGGTGGCGTCAATGACCTGTCTGACGCTCTGGACAATGTATTTGAGCACCCCAATGTGGGACCGTTCATCGCAATTCGACTTATTCAACGTCTCGTCACGAGCAATCCATCACCTGAGTACGTGTCACGGGTCGCAAGCGTATTCAACAACAACGGATCAGGAATTCGAGGCGACCTGGGCGCCGTGGTCAAGGCTATCCTGCTCGACACAGAGGCGCATCCGGCTGTTCAGGCAGAAGAAAATGGCAAGATCAAAGAACCGTTGTTGCGACTGACCCAGCTATTGCGGGCTTACAACGCGACATCAAACAGTGGCCGATTTCCGCTGGACTTTGTCTATGTCATCTTTGGGCAGGGCCCACTGCAGGCACCGCACGTATTCAATTTCTTCAGCCCGTTTTATGCTCCGCCGGGAGAAATTCAGGACAGTGGCAGGGTCGCTCCCGAGCTCGAGATCGCAACGGAGTACCTGAATACTTTCGTTACAAACTACATGCTCGGTCAGATATTCGGATTGAATTCGACCAATCAGAATCTGCAGGACGACGATGTCTATATCAATTTCGAAGCCGAAATGGCGCTGGCGGCGAATGTCGACCAGTTGATTGACTCGGTTGCCGGCAAACTGCTCGGTGGCAACATCTCGGTCACACTGCGAAACGAAATTGCCGGCATGCTTGCTTTGATACCTGAGACCGACACAGCGGTCAGGGCGGCTGAAGTCATTTATTTCATCGCCACATCACCCGAATTCGCCTACCAGCGATAAATCAGGCGACCCGCCGGGGAGAGAGATATGAAAATGATCAATCGACGCAATTTTCTGGTCCGGAGTAGTGCGGCGGCGGCTCTGCTTGGCGCTCCTGGGTTTGCCTATTCACAGGGTTTTGGCACGTCTGGCGCATTCACCGATTATCGGGCGCTGGTTTGCGTATTTCTGCACGGGGGCAATGACTCATTCAATATGCTCGTGCCGAATACGGATGCAGAGTACAACGCCTACGCAGCGTCCCGGCAGAATCTCGCCATACCGCGCAGCGATCTGCTACCCATCAACCCAGTGTCCCTGACACCGGGGTCAGAGTCCTTTGGCCTGCACCCGTCAATGGGTGGCCTGCAAAATCTGTTTGAATCGGGCAGTGCCGCGTTCGTTGCTAACCTTGGCCCGTTGGTCGAACCAACGACAAAGACTCAGTATGAAAATCAATCGGTCATATTGCCTTCGCAGCTGTTCTCGCATAACGATCAGCAGTCACAATGGCATTCACTGAAAGGAGCCAGTACGAGTAAGACCGGCTGGGCCGGACGAATCGCGGACCTCATCGAGTCCGAAGTGGCTAATCAGAAGATGGCTATCAACGCTTCCCTCGAAGGGACCAGTTTGTTCCAGTCTGCGGAAAATACGATTGCCTACGTTATGGGCCAGAACGGGCCATTGCAGTTTGAAGGCTTTTCCGATGACCCGACCAACATACTCTTCGATCAGAAGTTGGCATTTCAGGGTGTTCTCGATGCGCAGTACGGATCAATCTACGAGCGCGGATTTGCGAACATACAAAAACGCGCGTTGCAGAATGCAGATATCGTGTCTGCGGCAATCGGCAACGCAGAGAACTCTGGGATCATATCAACGGTGTTCCCTGCTACGCCGCTGGGCAGGCAATTATTGACCGTTGCAAAACTCATCGCATCGCGTGCGGAACTGGAAATGCAACGGCAGATATTCTTTGTCGGAATAGGCGGCTTCGATTCTCACGATGATCAGAATCAGAACCAACCGCAATTGTTGGCCGGCGTCAGCGACGCCCTGACCGCATTCTACAGTGCGACAGTGGACATCGGAGTTGCGGATAGCGTAACCGCATTTACTCATTCCGACTTCGGCCGGACATTGACGTCAAACGGTGACGGTACCGATCATGCTTGGGGCGGTAATCAAATCGTACTTGGTGGCGCGGTGAATGGCAGGGATATCTACGGTAGTTTCCCGGTTCTCGAAATTGGTGGCGCTGAGGACGTAGGCGGGGGGCGCATGATTCCGTCGATATCGGCCGACCAATATGCGGCTACGCTGGCCAAATGGTTCGGAATTCCGGATATTGAGCTGGATATTGTTGCGCCAAACCTATCGAACTTTGCGCAGCGCGACCTTGGGTTTATGATCACCTGATTCCAACTCAGGGGATTCCCAATGAAAAATTCAGTCGCGGCGATGCTCGCCGTTCTCTTTTTTGTCGCTGCTTGCGGAGAATCTCAGGATAAGGCCGCAACCGACGCGGCCGGGATCGATTCTGGTGCCGCGCTACACGCGCTGTTTGATGAGCATTTTGAGCGCGACCTGGAAATGAATCCGATCGGCGCAACCTTCATAGGCGACTATCGATATAACGACCGCATGGCGAACAGCAATAGTCCCGAGTACATCGCCGCCGCCACAGCAATGGATGAAGAATTCCTGGCCCGGCTGCTCACGATCAATCGCGATCATCTCAACTACCAGGATCAGCTGAGCTACGACCTGTTCAAGATAGACCGTGAATTGTCACTCGAAGGGAATCAGTTTCCGTTTGAGTTGCAACCGATCAATCAGTTTTACTCAATGACCAATTTCTTTGTGCAACTCGGCAGTGGCACCAGCGCCCATCCGTTCAAAACGGTCAAAGACTATGAGGATTTTCTGAGTCGGGCTGACCAGTTTTCGATCAATATCGATCAGGTCATAACCAACATGAAGGAAGGTGTGAGGCAGGGCGTCACACAACCCCGCATCCTCATGGAAAAGCTGATACCGCAAATCGATGCGCACGTTGTTACGGACGTGACGGAAAGCGATTTTTACAAACCTGTTTCGAGTATGCCGGAGGACTTCAGTGATGAAGATCGGGCGCGGCTGACAGCGGCATATACCGACAAGATCAGCAATACGATCATTCCTGCGTATCAGCGCATCAGCAACTTCCTCGGCGACGAATACGTCGCTGCTGCTCGCGATACGGTCGGATTGTACGCGCAGCCTAATGGTGCAGAGTGGTATGCCTATATGGTGCGCCTGCGTACGACGACGGATATGTCCCCGGATGAGATTCACCAGATCGGGCTGAATGAGGTCGCTCGAATCCATGAAGAAATGCGCGGCGTGATGGAAGAAGTCGGTTTCGATGGCACCCTGCAGGAGTTCTTTGAGTTCGTGAATACTGACGAGCAGTTTTTCTATGACGATGCTGAAGAGCTGATTCAGGGCTACCGGGATATGTCGGATCACATCGCAGTGCTGACGAAAAACCTTTTCGATGTCATGCCGAAAACGGCTTTTGAGGTTCGCCGTGTCGAGCCGTTCCGCGAGGCGTCGTCATCCAGTGGTTCTTACCAGGCGGGTACGCCGGACGGTTCGCGGCCCGGAATCTTTTACGCAAATGCCTACGACATCAAGTCACGCGGCAAGTGGGCCATGGAGTCGCTGTTCCTGCACGAAGCCATCCCAGGACATCATTTTCAAATAATGATCCAGCGCGAGAACGAGTCTCTGCCCGGTTTCCGCCGTTTCGGTGGCTTTACGGCATTTTCAGAGGGCTGGGGTCTGTACGCCGAATCGCTGGGTAAGGAGCTAGGTGTCTACACCGACCCCTATCAGTACTTCGGCGCGTTGAATGCTGAGTTGTGGCGCTCAGTCCGACTGGTTGTGGACACTGGATTGCACGCAAAACAATGGTCACGTCAGGACGTGCTCGATTACATGACCGAAAATGCCGCGAGGCCCGAGGTCCAGGCAATATCGGAAGCGGAACGATTCATGGCGATTCCCGGGCAGGCCCTGGCCTACAAGGTCGGGCAGCTTAAAATTGCCGCCATCAGGAGCAAAGCCGAAGCGGCGCTGGGCGACAAGTTCAATATCAAGGATTTCCACACAGAAGTCCTGAAGGACGGTGCGATGCCTTTGTCGATGCTCGAAGCCAAAATCGATCGCTGGGTTCAATCCCAGATATAGAGCCTGACGCCGAATCATGAAGCTCGATCGATTCATTCGTGTCGCCATCGCGGTTGCCGTGATGCTGGTTTTCGTTATCGGAACCGGCGCGCTGTTGTTTATTACGGAATCGGCGCTCAATGTCTGGGATCGCCTGCGCGCTGGTCCGCCGGCCTTTCTGTATGGCTACGTTGCGGTTGTGGTGCTTTTGGCCATAGCGGCTGTGTGGTTGATCTGGCGACTCGTCGTCAAAAAGAAACCGGCGACGGCTCGCAATTCAAAGTCACCATCGAAGAGTGACATCAAGGAACGCCTGCAACAGGCCGAAGCAGCTGGGGTGGATACCAGCGCGGCCCAGGCGGAGCTTCGGGACCTCGCTGCGCGTCAGTCGGCCGGCACAATTCACCTGTGTTTCTTTGGTGAGATCAGCGGCGGCAAGAGCTCGTTGATCAAAGCGCTGGTGCCGGACGCCGAGGTTGTCGTGGATGTACTCGGTGGTTCGACCGATGAGGTTCGACACTATCGCTGGCGCAATGATATGGGCACGGAAATTTTGCTCACCGACGTACCGGGCATCGGTGGTCACGAGGACGGACTTGGTGAGCTCGCGACAGAGGAGGCGAGGCGTTCACACCTGGTATTGTTTGTTTGTGATGGCGATCTGACGCGTGGTGAGATCAAGGCCATTCGCTTCCTGCTCGAATTCGACAAGCCGGTCATTATCGTTCTCAACAAGGCCGATCGGTATTCCGACGACGAGCGAGCGACCTTGTTGCAGAAATTGCTGCAGCGTATTGATGAGCTGGGTGGCGAAGTGCAGCGTGATCAGGTCGTCGCAGTGAGCGCTGGCGGTGATACTGAGGTCATCGAACGACTGGCCGACGGTAGTGAGGGTGCGCGGCGTCGCCAGCGGCCCGCAGACATCAGCGTGCTCGTTGTCGCGATCAACCGACTATTGAGTGACGACGCTGCGCCGCTCGATGCGCGACGGGAACGCGCAGTGTTTCGAATTGCGGCCGAAAAACTGGCAGTGGCCGAAAACGAGTATCGGCGGCAGCGCTCGGAACAGATCATCCGTAGCGCAACTCGCAAAGCCGTTGTTGGCGCGATGGCTTCTGTCAGTCCTGGCACGGACATACTTGTGCAAGGCTACATTGGCACCGCGATGACGCAGGAACTCTGCAAATTGTACGGCGCCGCCCCGCGCGATCTCGACGTAGAAGAATTCCTGTCGTTGGGACAAAGTCGGGTGGGACGGGCGCTGCCGCTCTCCATGGCAGTGGCGGGCAACGGCCTCAAAGCCTTTCCGGGTTTGGGCACTGTCGTTGGTGGACTGGCGCATGCCGTTGCCTACGGATTGATTTTCGATGCACTTGGGCGCAGCCTCGTGCTGACCCTAGCGCGACACGGCGAGTTGCTTCCCGAAACCGCGGCCAAAGAATTCGAGGAAGGTATTAGTGAGCACTTGGAAGCAGGCGTTCGCCGCGTTGTCAAAATGGCGCTGGACGAAAAAACCGACTGAAGTCGACGATGACGACGGCGCCGGGCATCTCGGCCTGGCGCGTGAGAGCCTGCGCGAGCTCATCAACGATTCGCGTTTGCCCGACGGTGTGCGCGAATCGCTGTCGCATGACTACGATGCCGTGCAGGGCATGCTCGACAAACTTGATCACGGGCACCTGCACTTGTCAGCTCTCGGTCGGGTAAGCACCGGTAAGTCCTCTCTGTTGAATGCACTCATCGGCGAGGAGCGGTTCTCCGTCAGCCCGTTGCATGGCGAAACAAAATTCTCATCGATGCAGGCCTGGAACGAGCAGCAGGCGGGTGGTGTATTCCTGATTGATACGCCCGGCCTCGACGAAGCGGGAGGCGAAGACAGAGAGGCGCTGGCGAAAGAAGTGGCCGGCCGCTCGGACCTCATTATTTTCGTCATCGACGGCGATATAACTGACACCGAACTTGGCGCACTGAAAACGGCGATTGCCGAGGGTCGACCGATACTCGTTGCGCTGAACAAGTCGGACCTCTATACGAGTGCTGAGCGCGAGGCCTTGTTGCAATCAGTGCGTAACAAGACGCGCGGAATCATAGAACCGCAGCACGTACTTGCTGTTGCCGCACAACCGCGTTCGCAGGTGATCGTTGAAGTCGATGCTGACGGCATCGAGCGCGAGCAAACGCGGCATCGCGAACCGGATATCGCGGCGCTACGATTGAAGCTGTGGGAAATACTCGAAGCCGAAGGAAAAACGCTGGCGGCACTCAATGCCAGCCTGTTCGCTGCAGACCTTTCGGACCAGGTCGGGCGCCGTATTCTGGCTGCGCGACGGGAATTGGGCGAAAAAATGGTGCGCACCTACTGTGTCGCAAAAGGTATTGCCGTTGCTTTCAACCCGGTTCCGGTCGCCGATTTGTTCGCCGCCGCCTTCATCGACGTTGGCATGGTGGTGCATTTGTCCAAAGTCTACGACTTGCCACTGAATCAGAAAGAAGCCGGTTCTATAGTCAAAGTTATCGTGGCTGAATCGGCCGCACTGATGGGCACAGTGTGGGCGCTGCATTTCGTCTCGAGTGCTTTGAAGGTTGGAACGATTGGGCTGTCCACGATACTGACGGCAGGCGCACAAGGTGCGATTGCCTACTACAGTACCTACCTCGTCGGCCAGGCCGCGGCAGAATATCTGGCGAAGGGAAAGTCCTGGGGAGAGGGCGGGCCGAAGCTGGTCGTCAAACAGATCCTGGACTCTCTTGATCGAGACACGGTGCTGCACGATGCGAAGCGCGAGATTCAGGCGCGCCTGGGCCTGCGTTGAAATGTCGGTCCTCGATCGCGAGACGCGGATGCGACGAATATGGGAAACCATTCAGGACATTCCGCAAGGCTGCGTCGCAAACTACGGTCAGATCGCTGAAATCTCCGGCATCCCGCGAGGCGCAAGGCAGGTCGGCTATGCTTTGCGCCATACGCCGAAAGATCTTGAGCTGCCGTGGCACCGGGTTATTACGTCGTCCGGCAAGATTGCCTTCGACCCGGGCAGCAGCCACTTTCGAAAGCAAACCAATCTCCTCAAGGCAGAGGGCGTCGTGGTGATCAATGGGCGAGTTGATATGAAAAAATATCGATGGGAGCCGGACCTTGATGAGTTACTCTGGAAACCGAGTTCGATGTGGGATGAGGTATGAGCTTTGCGCGAATAATTCAATCGCTGACGCTGAAGCTGATTTTCAGCCCACGCGTGATCAGAACGAAACGCTGGTTGACCGAAAAGCGGCGGCAACTGGGCGGGCAGAGGCACGTGGTTTCGGTGTTTCTGCAGCTCGACGATCCTTATTCCTACATCCTGTCGCACTACCTGCCGAGTCTCGCAGCCAGCTACGATATTGAACTGCGTCTGTTTCTGTCGGAAGCGTTGGGTGATGAGTACCAGCCGGCCCCGGAAATGTTGGCGGAATACGCCGTTAGCGACTGCGGTCGTCTTGCAATGGAGCTCGGTATTCCGTTTCTCGACAAGGGCAATCTACCACCAACAGAGCACCGCATCGGGATGACAAATGCGTTGGCTGTTGCGGCAGGCGGCGAATCCTTCGCCGATGATCTTTGCCGCGCGCTCGCCATTTTTTGGCGCGGACACGGTTCGGCGGCGGCGAACATGAGTCATGCGCCGGATTCGAAGCATTTGTCCAATGAGGTCATCGCCAGTTCCCAGGAACTTCTGCGGCAATACGGCCATTACAGTTCCGCAATGCTGCACTACGCCGGAGAATGGTATTGGGGCGTGGATCGATTGGACTATCTGTTGGCACGACTGGATGCACTCGGTGTAGCGACGTCGCAAAGTCCGGATCCCAAATTGACGTCAATCAGGCAGACGATGAAGGCGACTCTGCCGGTCAAGCCACCGACAGCAGCCAGAGATCTGCCGCCAATAGAATATTTTCATTCCTTCCGCAGTCCGTATTCCTACCTCGCACTGCAGCGAACTTATGCGATAGCCGATGCTTTCGGTATCGAACTCAAACTGCGGCCCGTGTTACCAATGGTCATGCGCGGTATGAAAGTGCCGCGTGCGAAGTTGTTGTATATCCTCAAGGACGCGGAACGCGAAGCTCGCCGGCGTAATATCCCCTTTGGCAAGTTCAGCGACCCATCGGGGTCCGGCACGGAACGTTGTCTCGCCGTATTCCACTACGCCGAATCCGAGCATCGGGCACGTGACTTCCTGCAGAACGCGGGCAACGCTGTCTGGGCTGAGGCTGTCGATGTCGCAACGGACAAAGGCATGCGAAAAGTAACGGGGCGTTCAGGCCTGTTCTGGCCCGGCGTCAAAGCGGCGATGCAGGGCGACGAATGGCGAGCGGAGATCGAAGCCAATCGCGAGTCCATGATGAACTCGGGCCTGTGGGGCGTGCCGACGATACGCATGGGTGACTTCGCGGTATGGGGGCAGGATCGGGACTGGCTTCTGATCCGGCATATCGAAGAATTGTGTGACACCGGAGACGGAATACTCGTATGACCACCGTGATTTTTTCGCATGGCCAGGAAAGCGGTCCCTGGGGAACCAAAATTCGGGCAATGGCCGACACGGTCAGGGATTTGGGATGCACAGCGGACAGCATCGACTACCAGGGGATAGCGGATCCGACAGCACGAGTTGAGAAATTGCTGCGCGAATGTCGCGACATAAGCGATTCATTAATACTGGTCGGTTCAAGCATGGGCGGCCACGTGGCGACGGCTGCGGCGGACGCTGTGGGCGCTGTGGGCCTGTTTGTGCTGGCTCCGGCCTATTTCATGGAGGGTTATGAAGACCTGACACCTCCCCCTCCGACCCTGCCGATTTGCATAGTGCACGGCTGGCATGATGATATTGTGCCCGTCGAAAATAGTGTACGTTACGCACGTAACTGCTCTGCGACATTGCACATCGTGAATGGTGACCACCGACTGACAGACAATATCGGTGCCATTAACGAGTATCTGGAACAGTTTATTAAAACAATAACTAGCGCTTAAAACTGAGGGAGAAAGAAATGAAGAACCTGTTTATCTTGCTGGCGAGTCTGGCCTTGTTCGCATGCGGTGGCAGCGATTCTGGTGGTTCGGCCGAAGAAGCAATGGACAATGCTGCAACTGCGGTCGAAGAAGCGGCAGAAACTACGGCTGATGTGGTTGAAGGCAGTGCCGAAGACCTGGCTCAGGGCATGCACGATGCTATGGACGCCGCAGAAGACGTTGCCGATACCATGGAAGAACACATGGATGACGTCGAAGAAGCTGTCGAAGAGGCCGTCACCGAGTAGTCATTAGGGTGGCAGTGACCGTAACTTCATGTGACTTCAATCGGTCGTTGCAACACCTAGACTCTATCACTAGAGAAGGAGGTGTTGCAGATGAGGAAGAGAAGGTACTTCACTGAGGCAGAGCGCGAGTATATGTGGGATCGCTGGCAGGCCGGCGATTCATTGCATGAGATAGCGCGACTTTTGGATCGTGGTCACGGTGCGGTAGCGGGCCAGATTTCGAGGACAGGAGGTGTCCGTCCAGCACCTCGATGTCGATCGGGTCGCTCGCTCTCATTGGCAGAGCGTGAAGAGATATCGCGTGGCATTGTTGCTGATCTTTCTATCCGGACGATCGCCTCGCAGCTTGGTCGAGCAGCATCGACGGTGAGTCGAGAGATAAATCGTAACGGTGGTCGTGATTACTATCGTGCTAACCAGGCGGACGAAGCCGCCTGGGAACGGGCGCACCGCGCCAAGACCTGTAAACTGGGGCAGAACCCTGCGCTGGCACGCATCGTAGCTGAGAAGCTGCAACTCGAGTGGTCGCCGCGGCAGATTGCAGGGTGGCTGAAGTACCAGTACCCGGACGACGAGACGTACCAGGTGTCACACGAGACGATCTATCTGACGCTGTTCATCCAGGCCCGCGGGGCCTTGAAGAAAGAGCTGTTGAAGTATCTGCGCCGGCCACGAGCCATGCGCCGCTCACGCCACAATAGCCTCAAAGGTAAAGGTCTGGGGAAGATCGCCAATGCGGTATCAATACGCGAACGGCCTGCTGAGGTCGAAGACCGTGCTGTCCCGGGCCACTGGGAAGGTGATCTTCTGTGCGGCAGCAACAACAGCCAGATCGCGACGCTGGTCGAGCGGCACACACGTCTGGTCATGCTGGTCAGGGTGCCGACCAAGGACACCGAGACGGTGGTCAATGCCTTGATCAAACAGGCACACAAGTTGCCGCGAGAACTCTACAAGTCGCTGACCTGGGATCGTGGTGCGGAGATGGCAGGCCATCAAAAGTTCTCATTGGCAACCGACATCAAGGTGTACTTCTGCGATCCACAGCAACCCTGGCAACGTGGCTCGAACGAGAACACTAACGGCTTACTCCGACAGTACTTCCCCAAGGGAATGGATCTATCAAACATTCACCAGAATCGATTGAATGCGGTTGCAAGAAGACTCAACGAACGGCCACGAGAAACGCTACAATTCAGAACACCGGCCGAGAAGTTCGCAGAATGTGTTGCATCGACCGGTTGAAGTCGCACATAGTTGCGGTCACTGTCACTTTAACTATTTTCCTACAGGGGCAGGCGCATTCCTTCTTTCGCCACCCTGAAGCCGCGGCTCTCAACGTCTACCTGAGCCGGGCTGCCATCTTGTAATAGCGGGTTCGTGTGATTCATATGTATGAATATCACGCGGCTCTTTTCTTCGTCGCTGAGTTCTTCAAACAAAGCCATGCTCTCTGCAACAAAGGGATGCCTGATGACGCTCATGTCTCGACCGGGCAGCTCGCCATCCGCAAAAAAGGTGGCATCGAGGAGCGCGTAGTCCACATCGCGTAAGACATCGCGTATGTCGGTGGACCAGTCTTCCCATTTGTCGATGTCTGGGATATAGACCGCTGACTTGTTGGGCCCGGTAATGCGATAGCCAACCGTTTCCGAGTATTCCTGTCGATGCGGAACTCGCATTGGCGTCACCGTCAAACTTCCGCCCAAACTGATCGTCACACCATCAGCCAGCGGCTGTAGTTTGATGTTCTCAAGCTGCACCAGCTGACCCCAGGGTCCGTTGTTGGTCAGGAACTCGGTCATTATCGGCATCGCATAGACCGGAATATTGTTTGCGCCGGCGGCCTCACGACCAAAGTGCATCAAGCCTGTGTAGTGGCCGATGTGCGCGTGCGTCAGGAACACGCCATTGAGCAGGTATTCGTTATCGGGTGCCGATTGATGCAGGTGGTAGAGCTGCTCACGCAGGTCGGGTGTGGCGTCAAACAGGTATTTTGTTTTACTCGCGGTGTCCACCACGGCAATCGAGCTCGCCAGTCGCCGCAGTTCCCTGTTTTCCCAGGCCCGCATGCAGTGCTCCTGGTAACAACTGGTTTGTGGGTAGCCGGCATCCTGCGCAATACCGAGTACCTGCAAGTAGACATCCGGCTGTGCGGCAGAGAGGGCCGGCAGAGATAACAAGATGAGGCTGAGTATGCGAATCATGCGACAACCTAACGCCGAAAATTTTCGAAAGTCAACGGTCTGCTGGAGGCTACTTTTGGGTAGACTTGTCCGCCATGAACATCGCTGGATTCATTTTTCGCCCCGTGTATTGGGCGGTCGGGAAATTGTTCTCGATTTGGGCGCGACCGGCGATTCAGCCGGAATCGCCGGCGGAATACATTGCTGATGGTAACGCTGCGGTCTGCTATGTGCTCGAGACAGGTGGACTCGCAGACATCCTGGCGCTTGAAAGCGCCTGCGCGAAGCACGGCATGCCATCACCAACCGAGCCGTTTGAATTCTGCGGCATTCGTGAGCCAAGACGCATTGTTGTCATGCGCCCCCTTAAAGGTTTCCTGGCGCGGCGGCCCAGCACCACGATCTCACCGCGGCTGCAACGACTGGTTGAAGGCGCGGACAAGTGCGAGCAGGAACTACTGCTGATTCCGGTTGCGATCTATTGGGGGCGCTCGCCGGAGAAAGAGCATTCGGTCTTTAAGCTCATGCTGTCTGAGAACTGGGACATCATCGGCCGCACGCGCAAATTCTTTGTCACGCTGATGCACGGGCGCAATACCCTGCTGCGCTTCAGCCATGCGTTGCCGATACGCTCGATTTGCACAGGCGACATCGATGCGAACATCGCCGCACGCAAGGCCTTTCGGATCTTGCGCGTACATTTCCGCCAGCGTCGGGCAGCTACGGTCGGGCCCGATCTCTCTCATCGTCGCACGCTGGTACAGCAGGTGCTGCGCGCGCCCACAGTACGACAGGCGATACTCGCGGAAGCCGGGGACGATTACCGCAAGCAGGAAGTCGCGCGCCGTAAAGCAGAAAAATATGCCCTGGAAATCGCCGCGGACATCTCATACCCAACCATCCGGATTCTGGTGCGCTTGCTCAGGTGGTTGTGGAACAAGATCTATAACGGTGTTGAAGTTAATCACATGTCGCGCCTGCACGATGTGGCCAAAGACAAAGAGGTCATTTACGTACCCTGCCATCGCAGCCACATAGACTACCTGTTGCTGGGCTATGTCACTTACGTCGACGGTTTGCAGCTGCCGCACGTTGCTGCCGGAATCAATCTGAACATGCCGATCGTCGGGGGCATACTGCGCCGCGGTGGCGCATTCTTCCTGCGGCGATCTTTCAAGGGCAATCGCCTGTATGCGACGGTCTTTGATGCCTACATCAACCAGGTGCTGGGCAGAGGCTACTCGATGGAATATTTCATCGAGGGCGGACGTAGCCGAACCGGGCGTTTGTTGTCGCCTAAAGGCGGCATGCTGGCAATGACCGTGAACTCTTACATCAAGAGCCAGCAACGGCCGCTGGTGTTCGTGCCGATCTACTTCGGCTACGAAAAGCTGATTGAAGGTGATTCATTCATCAGCGAACTCGGCGGCGCCGCCAAGAAGAAGGAATCTCTCGGTGGCCTGATACGTACGATCAAGTCGCTGCGCGAACAATTTGGCAAAGTCTACGTCAATATCGGTGAGCCGGTAGAACTGGACCCGTTGATGAATCAAATGTATCCGGCCTGGCGCGATTTCGAATCCGAGAATGGCGAACGGCCGAACTGGTTGGCGCCCATCGTTGAAAAACTCGGTACCGAAATCATGGAAGGCATCAATTCGGCCGCCGCGGTAACGCCGATCAGCCTGCTTGCTTACGTCCTGCTCGCAACGCCCAAACAAACCATAGGCCTTGACGAATTGCGTCGCCAGCTCGATTTGAGTCTCAAAGTGCTACAGCGCTTTAAATACTCGGAGTCCGTAACCATGCCGGACTGGAGTGCAGATGCAATTATCGAGCACGGTGAGAAGTTGCAGGTGATCAGTCGCTCCGCGCACCCGATGGGCGAGGTTATTCGTATGACTGAACGTACGGCCATACTGATGACTTACTTTCGCAATAATATTTTGCATTTGCTGGCGGTGCCGGCTTCCGTCGCCTGCTGTTTTATCCAGGGGCGACAGCTGCCGCATGAGGAGTTGCAGAGACTGGTACGCCTTATCTATCCCTTCATGAAAAGGGAACTCAGCATGAAGTGGCAGCAGGAAAACATCGATGACACCACCAGTGAGGCGATCCAGGCGCTGGTCGACCTGCAGCTCCTGACCTATGGTAGTGACAAGAAGACTTTGTTGCGACCGCCTGCGGGATCCGAAAAAGCCTTCCAGCTGTTAATGCTGGGTCAGTCGATGGTGCCCATGTTGCAGCGTTTCTACCTGGTCATTGCCATATTGGTGCGGCATGGTTCGGGCGTGCTGTCGCGCGCGCGACTGGAGGTCATGTGCGAACAAAGTGCCGAGCGCCTGTCGATGATCTACGGACTGCATTCACCGGACTTCTTCAATAAAACACTGTTTCACGACTTTATCTATACATTGCAGGAACTGGATGTCCTGAGGCGAAACGCCGACGGCTTGATCGAGTACGACGATGACCTGACCAATATCGGCGCCGACGCGCGATTGGTGCTTGGGGAGGAAATTCGTCACAGCATACTGTCGCTGACAGTTACGGCGGCGTAATGAAAGTCGTCTCGCTGTATCGGTTTCTTGACCTCAGGGATCCGTTGGTCTTTAAAGATCAGTTGAAGTCGCTGTGCGACGAACAGGGACTGCTGGGCACGATCCTCGTCGCTGCGGAAGGCTTTAACGGCACGCTGGCCGGTAGCGAGGCAGCGATACGCACCGTCATGCACTGGATACGCGAGCGCTTTGGTATCGACGAAGAACTGGATGCGCGCTGGACGGAAGCGAGCGCAGCGCCTTTCAGAAAAATGCGTGTAAAGGTCAAGCCGGAAATCGTCACGCTGGGTCGGCCCGACCTGTTGCCTCATGAACGTACCGGTGTGCATGTGGGAACGACGCGGTGGAACGAGCTGCTCGCCGACCCCGATGTGCTGCTTATCGACACACGTAATCATTACGAGATTGAGGTTGGTACTTTCCCGGGGGCGCTCGATCCCGGCAACGATAGTTTTCGGGAGTTCCCGGAGTTCGCAAAAGAGCTGGCAGAGCAATCGACGGATCGCCCTGTGGCGATGTTTTGTACGGGTGGCATACGGTGTGAGAAGGCGACTGCACTGATGCTCGAACTGGGTTTTGACGAGGTGTACCACCTGCAAGGCGGGATTCTGAACTACCTGGCCGAGGTCGATGAGGTTGAAAACCAGTGGCGCGGGGAGTGCTTCGTGTTCGACACACGCGTCGCGGTCGATCGTGACCTCGCGGAAGGCGGCTATGTGCAGTGTCACGCCTGTCGCCGGCCGCTCAGCAGCAAGGATATGAATTCTCCCGACTATCGGGAGGGCGTGTCCTGTCCGCTCTGCGTCAATGAGGCCGATGCCGATCGGCTCGCGCGACTGGAGGAGCGCCGCAAGCAGGTGGCGCTGGCGGCGCAGCGCGGCGAACGGCATATCGGGCCGAAAACCTGACCGATTACCTTGCGCCGTGTGCAAGGAAGGGCTAAAACTGCCTTTATGATCCAGCAAATACTTCGAAACCGTGTGAATTCGGCACCACGCCGAATTTTCGCCGTGCTTGTCGTTTGTTGGCTGAACACGGTTGTTGCGCCATGCGCCATGGCTCTGCAGGTTGAGCAGGAATGCCCGCACGAGTCGCAACTAGCCGTTGAGCAAATGGTCGGCCACCACGCCCATCATGAGGCCGCTGAGACGCATGACTGCGTGACAGTGCAGTCGGACTGCTGTGAAGGCGCGATAGCGAGTCAGGAAGCTCGCGGCGGCAAATTCAAGACCGATGCTGATGATGTCGTTTTCGCGGCTGTTGATACGCGCCGGGATGCAACTCACGCATTGCCTGCTCGCTGCATCGTGGCGCATCCGCCCGACCCGGTCGTTGCTTCCAGACCCCTGCACAAACTTTTTTGCGTCTATCTTGATTAGATAACTCTCTGCAGTAAGCCGTTTTTCCGGTTCTTAACGCAGGAGTTATTCTGATGTATTCCAAGTTCGGGCAGTCGCCCGATTGCAAGACAGTCCGTCGTAGCATCACCGCTGCGACGGCATCCACAGCTAGCCTGGCCGTCATTGCCAGTGCTTTGCTCTTGTTGCCCGTACTCGGGCAAGCCGCTATTCCGCTCACGCTCGCAGAAGTTGAGGATCGGGTGCTACTTGCAGACCCGGGCCAGCAAGCGCTGCAAGCGAAAGCCGCCGCGCTGCGCGATCGTGGAGTGGTTGCCGGCGAGTTGCCCGACCCGATGCTACGCGTTGCGCTCAACAATTACCCGATACAATCCGGCGACTTTTCGACCGAAGGCATGACGAGCGCAGCAGTTGGTTTCATGCAGGCGTTTCCGGCGGGTGAGTCGCGTGCAATCAATGAACGCCGATTCGAATGGCTGGCCGACGAGATGCAGGAAAGTGCCGAGGCGCGAGGTCGCAATGTACTGGCCGCGGCGCGTCAGGCATGGCTTGAGCTTTATTACTGGGAGCAGGCGCACACGCTGGTCTCAGAGTCACGGCCGTTTTTCGATGATCTGGCGACCGTCACGCGATCTTTGTACGCCGTTGGCCGCAAGAATCAGCAGGACGTACTGCGCGCCGAGCTGGAACTGAGTCGGCTCGATGACAGGTTGATTGAAATTGAACGACAACGTTCGCGTTCGCGAGCGGTACTGAGTGAATGGATAGGACTCGATGCGTCGCGACCGGTTGCTCCGAAGCTACCCACCTGGAGCCAGGTTCCGACACTGGAGTTGATGCGGGCGGCATTGCAAGAGCACCCGATGTTGCGCGCCGCGGCGGCACAGATAGACGCGCAATCCGCCGCCGTTGATTTGGCGAATGAGCGGTCAAAACCCAACTGGGCGCTTGATGTTGGCTACAGCTATCGTGATGGATACCTGCCTTCCGGAGAATCACGCTCTGACTTCGTCAGCGTTGGCGTCACGGTCGGGCTGCCATTTTTTCGCAGGAAGTCGATCGACAGCACTCTTTCTGCAGCGCTACAGGATAAGTCGGCGGCGGTGTCCACGCGGGAACAGACGCTGCGTGCACTGGATAGCCAGCTGGCAGCGGAGCATGCGCGCTGGAATGACCTCGCCAGGCGCCTTGAGCTTTACGAGTCACGCGTTCTCGACTTATCCGGTAGCAATGCTGAAGCATCGCTACTGGCGTATCAAAGCGACCAGGGCGATTTCGCCAACGTCATGCGTGCCTGCGTAGACGACTTGAACACTCGTCTCGACCACATGCGACTGAAAGTCGAGCGCGCGCAGAGTTACGCGGTACTCGCAAACCTGGGAGGACTTCCTCGATGAACAAGACAAGCTACACAGTCGTAGCAATTCTCGTGACGCTGTTCATAGGTGTGATGATCGGCCGGCTTACACTCGAATCGCCGGATTCGGCCGACACCGTGACCTCGGGCGACGAACGCAAGGTCCTTTATTGGGTTGCACCGATGGATGCCAACTATCGGCGCGACGAGCCGGGGAAATCGCCGATGGGTATGGACCTCGTGCCGGTCTATGAAGACGATTCCGAAACGCAGCCCGGCGTTGTTTCGATCGATCCTGTGATCGTGAGCAACCTTGGTGTACGTACTGAAAAGGCACAGTCCGGTGTGCTTTCGCGCAGTATTGCGACAGTTGGCTATGTTGGATACGACCAGGACACGGTGCAGCATGTACATACTCGCGTCGAAGGGTGGATCGAGAAGCTGGTCACCAAGACCAGCGGCGACACGGTCTCGAAAGGACAGCTGCTGTTCGAGCTGTACTCGCGGACTCTGGTCAATGCACAGGAAGAGTATCTGGCCGCGCTGCGCAGCAACAACACGCCACTGCTAAGAGCATCCGCGGATCGGTTGCAGGCTTTTGGTGTGAGTGCGAGTGAAATTTCACGATTGCAGAAAGAGAAGGCGGTTCGTCAGCGCGTGCCAGTCTACGCGGAGATTGATGGCGTCATCGCGAACCTCGGTGTGAGTGAAGGCATATTCGTTACACCGTCAACAGAGATCATGTCGCTGGCGAAACTGAACAGCATATGGGTGCTGGCCGAAGTCTTTGAGCGGCAAGCTGCGTGGGTCCGAGCGGGCCAGAACGCGACGGTCGAACTCGACTATCTGCCAGGCAAAACATGGCAGGGGGTTGTCGATTACGTTTATCCCGAACTGAATCCGACGACGCGCACCTTGAAAGTACGCATTCGCTTTGAGAATGATGCGACGACGTTGCGGCCGAACATGATTTCTCGTGTCACGATACAGGGCGACGGCTTCGGTGAGGTTGTGCATGTACCGAGATCAGCTGTGATCAGGGGCGGCTCTATTGATCGTGTCGTCATCGCTTTGGGCAACGGCCGCTTTCGGGTGCAACCTGTGAGCATCGGCATCGAGTCGGGCGATCGTGTCGCGATACGTTCCGGGCTTTCCGGGGGAGAGGATGTCGTCGTGTCCGCGCAATTCCTGATCGACTCGGAATCCAATATTGCATCGGCCCTGTCTCGACTGGAGACTTCAAGATGATCGCCAGCCTGATTCGATGGTCGATCGAAAATCGGATAGTGGTAGTGATTGTCGCGGTCATGGTGACGGCATGGGGCATAGTTGCCGTGAGCCGCACACCCGTTGATGCGTTGCCAGATCTGTCGGACGTGCAGGTCATTATCAAGACCTCATTCCCTGGTCAGGCGCCGCAGTTGGTCGAAGATCAGGTGACCTATCCGCTGACCACTGCGATGTTGTCCGTGCCCAAGGCTGTCAACGTGCGCGGTTACTCTTTCTTTGGTGATTCCTTCGTCTACGTAATTTTTGAAGACGGTACTGATCTGTACTGGGCGCGATCGCGCGTGCTGGAGTATCTGAGTCAGGTTGCGGACCGATTGCCCGCGACTGCCAAGCCAGCGCTCGGGCCGGATGCGACCGGCGTCGGCTGGATACTGGAATACGCACTGCTGGATCGCAGCGGCAAGCACGATCTTGCAGAGTTACGCAGTTTGCAGGACTGGTTTCTGAAGTACGAGTTGCAGACCGTGCACGGAGTGGCGGAAGTCGCAACGATCGGCGGTATGGTGCGCCAGTACCAGGTCGTTGTTGATCCGGACAAGCTGCGCGCTTTCGGCATTCCGCTGGCAAAACTCAAATTGGCAATTCAGCAGGGCAATCAGGAAACCGGCGGATCGGTCGTAGAGATGGCTGAGGCCGAATACATGGTGCGCGCGACGGGTTACCTGCAAGGCGTTGAAGATCTCAGTGATATTCCCTTGGGTGTCAATGCTGAGGGCACGCCGTTGTTGTTATCTGACGTTGCTGAGATTCGTATCGGCCCACAAATGCGCCGTGGCATTGCGGATCTGAACGGTGAAGGTGAGGTTGTTGGCGGTGTTATCGTCATGCGTTCCGGCGAAAATGCGCTGACAACGATCAGTGCGGTCAAAGAGCGACTGATCGAACTCGGAAAAGGATTGCCGGACGGCGTCGAAATCGTGACGACTTATGATCGTTCCGACTTGATCAATCGTGCGGTGACCAATCTGCAAGGCAAGCTGCTTGAAGAATTCCTTGTCGTGGCCCTGATATGCGCTGTATTCCTTTATCACATGCGCTCTTCGATGGTTGTCATAGTGAGCCTTCCTGTTGGCGTTCTCGTCGCTTTCATCGTCATGAAGCTGCAGGGCATCAACGCCAACATCATGTCGTTGGGCGGTGTCGCCATCGCCATCGGTGTGATGGTCGATGCAGCAATAGTGATGGTGGAAAACCTGCACAAACATATTGAGAAAGAAGCGCTCACTGAGGACAACCGCTGGCGAATTGTCGCCAACGCCGCGACGGAAGTCGGTCCGGCATTATTTTTCTCGCTGCTGATAGTGACGCTGAGCTTCCTGCCGGTATTTACACTGGAAGCGCAAGAGGGGAGATTGTTTGCGCCACTGGCATACACGAAAACCTACGCCATGGCCGCGGCAGCCGGAATCTCAGTGACGCTGGTGCCTGTCTTGATGGGCTACTTTATTCGCGGTGCGATTACGCCGGAACGAAAGAATCCCGTCAGTCGCTCGCTCATCACTCTGTACCAACCGGTCATTCACGCCGTCATTCGATTTCCCAAAGTGACGCTGGCTGCGGCGGGATTGATACTGCTGATCAGCCTCTGGCCGGCGAGTCGTCTGGGATCCGAGTTCATGCCGCCTTTGGATGAAGGTGACCTTCTGTATATGCCGACAACGTATCCCGGCATCTCGATCGATAAGGCGCGGGAAATTTTGCAACACACCGACCGGATGATCGCGACGCTCCCCGAAGTGAAAAGTGTCTTCGGCAAAATCGGGCGTGCCGACACAGCGACGGACCCGGCGCCGTTAACCATGATTGAATCCGTCATTCAGCTTAAGCCACGCGAAGAATGGCGGCCAGGGATGACGCCGGAGGGTCTGCGGGCGGAGCTGGATCGTGCCGTGCAATACACCGGTCTTACCAACGCGTGGGTCATGCCGATCAAGACGCGCATCGATATGCTCGCAACCGGAATTAAGACGCCAGTTGGTATCAAGGTTGCAGGACCGGACCTCAGGGTTATCGAACGCATTGGTCAGGAGCTTGAGCGCGTGGTCGCAAGGGTTCCGGGGACCGCGTCCGTGTATTCGGAACGCGTCGCCGGCGGTCGTTATGTCGATGTCGACATCGACCGCAAGCGTGCCTCACGCTTTGGGCTCAACATTAACGATGTGCAGGATGTTGTTCGCTCCGCGATAGGCGGCATGAACGTCACGCAGACGGTTGAAGGGCGGGAGCGCTATCCCGTGAACGTGCGTTACCCGCAAGAGGTTCGAGATTCCGTGCAGAAGCTCAGGTTGCTACCGATCGTGACGCCGAGCGGTGCGCGAATCGCCCTGGCGGATGTTGCGGATGTGCGGGTTGTCGATGGCCCGCCTGCGATCAAGAGCGAAAATGCCCGTCTAAATGGATGGACCTACGTCGATATTGCTAATCGCGATCTGGGTTCCTACGTCGCCGAGGCGCAACGCGTCGTGGCGCAGTCCGTGGAATTGCCGGCCGGCTACTCGCTCGCCTGGTCAGGCCAGTACGAGTACATGGTGCGGGCCAAGGAACGGCTGTCAGTGGTAGCGCCAGTTACCCTCGCGATCATTATCCTGTTGCTGTACATCAATTTCCGTCGTTTCGCCGAAGTTGCGATCGTCATGGGTACGCTACCGCTGGCACTTGTTGGTGGATTCTGGCTGTTGTACTGGCTGGACTATGAAATGTCGGTCGCAGTCGGTGTTGGCTTTATCGCATTGGCTGGCGTCGCCGTCGAGATTGGTGTGGTCATGCTCGTCTACCTCAACCAGGCGATACGGACCCAGGTTGCGTTGGCGGAGTCTGAAGGTCGGGTGCTGAGCATGGCTAATATTCAACAGGCCGTTATTGATGGCGCAGTCCTTCGTGTTCGGCCGATACTGATGACTGTTTCAGCGACCATCGCCGGTCTGTTGCCGATCATGTTCGGTAGCGGGACGGGATCGGAAGTGATGCGCCGCATAGCTGCGCCAATGGTGGGTGGCATGGTCAGCGCAACGCTATTGACTCTCGTGGTCATTCCGGCACTGTTTTTGCTGTGGCGTAGCAGGCGTCTGGATGGAGGTGTGCAATGAATACGACCGAAACTTCGCTGGACCCCGTGTGTGGCATGACAGTAAAACTGCCGTCCACTCACCACCATGATCACGACGGCGATACTTACCATTTTTGCTGCGCTGGCTGCAGGACAAAGTTTATTGCGGATCCCGGGCATTACTTGTCGCACGAGCGAGGAGGGGTTTCGACTGTAGACGCGGGCGCAAGCGCCTACACCTGCCCGATGCATCCCGAAATCATCCAGGACGGACCAGGTAGCTGCCCGATCTGCGGAATGGCGCTCGAGCCTGTCATGGCATCGCTGGATGACGAGGAGGACCCGGAACTCAAGGCGATGACCCGTCGCCTCTGGCTTAGCGCGGCGCTCGCGTTGCCCATTCTGTTGCTGGAAATGGGTCACATGGTCGGACTGTCGTTCGAGCGACTGGCGACTCCGCGTGGATTCATCTGGGCCGAATTTGCGCTGGCGACACCGGTCGTGTTGTGGGGTGGTTGGCCGTTTTTCGTTCGCGGCTGGCAGTCGTTGGTTACGCGTAATCTCAATATGTTTACGCTTATCGCTCTCGGTACAGGCGTTGCCTTTGTTTACAGTGTCATTGCGACGGTTATGCCTGAAATTTTCCCGGCGTCATTGCAGGACTCCCACGGTCAGGTTGCGGTTTATTTCGAGGCGGCCGCTGTCATCGTTGCGCTGGTGTTGCTGGGCCAGGTTATGGAGCTCAGAGCCCGGCATCGGACAGGTGCCGCTATCCGCGCTTTGCTCAGCCTCGCTCCCGATACCGCCCGCCGCATTGCGGTGGACGGCAGCGAAAGCGATGTGCCGCTCGATGACGTAAGTGTGGGAGATCTTTTGCGTGTACGGCCTGGCGAAAAGATGCCGGTCGACGGTGTCGTCGTTGAGGGTGCAAGTTCTGTCGACGAATCGATGATTAGCGGTGAGCCTATCGCTATCGAGAAGGCGGTTGGCGACAAAGTCATCGGCGCGACGATTAATGGCACCGGTGGAATTGTTATCGAAGCTCAACGTGTGGGCGCGGACACTCTGCTCTCGAAAATTGTACAAATGGTCGCCGCTGCACAACGCAGCCGGGCACCGATCCAGAAGCTCGCCGACCAGGTGGCCGGGCTGTTCGTGCCGATAGTTATTGTTACCGCGATCATTACTTTTGCGGTTTGGGCGGCCATTGGGCCGGCCCCCGCCCTGGCTTACGCGCTCATCAATGCGGTTGCCGTGCTCATCATCGCCTGCCCCTGTGCGCTGGGTCTCGCAACGCCGATGTCCATCATGATGGCGACCGGGAAAGGTGCGACCTTCGGTGTCTTGTTCAAGGACGCCGGGGCCATAGAAGTCATGCGCCAGATCGACACGCTCGTGGTTGACAAGACCGGCACCTTGACGGAAGGCAAGCCGCGCTTGGCCGAAGTTGCTTCGATCGACGGCTTTGATCGTGGCAAACTTTTGCAGCTGGCTGCCACCCTGGAAAAGGGCAGTGAACATCCACTGGCGGCAGCCATCGTCGACGGTGCGACTGAAGAGGGTCTTGCGATCGGACGCGTGGAGCGGTTTGAGTCCGTCACTGGAAAGGGTGTCACCGGAGTTGTCGAGGGCAAGCGCGTAGTGCTCGGCAATCAGGCAATGCTCGAGTCAGTTGATATCGACGTTGGCAATTTGCTGGCCAAAGCGGAGGCATTGCGTGCCGAAGGACAGACGGTCGTGTTTGTTGCCGTCGACAACCGCGCGGCGGGTCTTGTGAGCGTTGTGGATCCTGTCAAGACCAGCGCATTCGCCGCGATCACTGCGCTTCATCAGGAAGGCGTACGTATCGTTATGCTGACAGGCGACAGTGAAACTACCGCGCGCGCCGTGGCCCAAAAACTTGGGCTGGACGAAGTTGTGGCTGGCGTACTACCGGAGCAAAAGGCAGAGACTGTCAGGGCGTTTCAGGATGCTGGTCGCATCGTTGGCATGGCAGGCGACGGTATCAATGACGCGCCCGCGCTCGCACAAGCACACGTCGGTATCGCCATGGGCACAGGTACCGATGTCGCGATGGAGAGCGCCGGAGTCACGCTCGTAAAAGGCGATCTGCTGGGTATTCTTCGCGCGCGGCGCCTGTCCCGGGCAACGATGAAAAATATCCGGCAAAACCTGTTCTTCGCCTTTGTTTACAATTCGGTTGGTGTGCCTGTAGCAGCAGGCATCCTGTATCCCGCATTCGGGATATTGCTGAGCCCCATGATTGCGGCGGCGGCGATGAGTCTCAGTTCTGTGTCCGTTATCGCAAATGCATTGCGACTCAATCGAGCGAAATTGTAATCGCCGGCAACGTCGCCGCCTCGGTCAGGCATCCAGATCCGGTATCAAATCGCTTTCCAGATTGGTGATCATGTCTTTGAGTAACAGTCGGCGTTTCTTGAGCCTGCGTATGCGCAGTTGATCGACCATGGGGTCGTGCTGAAGTCGATCAATCAGATAGTCAAGATCTCTGTGACTGACGCGAAGTTCGCGCAATCTGTCGAGTTCTTTAAACGATTCTGTATCAACTTTATCGGCCATTGGACAATGCTACTCGCAGTCAGGCAGCAGCGCCAACCAGTCTCTGTCGCGCGCTCCAATGACAAAGAAGTGCGGATTCAGAATGTCCGATTTTGTATTGTATTTCATGGGCTTGCCATCCAGCGTCACAACGCTGCCACCGGCCTGCTCGACCACTGCCTGGGCTGCAGCAGTGTCCCACTCAGAGGTAGGGCCAAGCCTTGGATATACGTCCGCGCCCGCCTCTGCAATCACACAGAACTTCAGCGAACTTCCCATGGGAACCATATCGCAGTCACCCAGGTTTTCGAGCCATGCATCAAGGCTTGCGCCGCGATGTGAACGGCTGCCAACGACACGCACCGGCGTCGAACTGGCCGCCGCAACCGCTATTTTCGTCGCGCTGCCGTCGGCACTTCGGCATTCGGCGCCGTATCCCTCGCAACCAACGTAGGTTTTTTTCTGTACGGGCACATGCACAACGCCGAATACGGGCTTGTGATGATCGATCAACGCGATATTGACCGTAAATTCGCCGTTACGATTGACGAATTCCCTGGTGCCGTCGAGCGGATCGATAAGCCAGTAACGGTCCCACTGACTGCGTTCCTCAAAATCCGGCAGGCCGGACTCTTCGGAGATTACTGGCAGGTCCGGAGTGAGTGTCTGCAGTCCTGCGACGATGCAGTAGTGGGCGGCGAGATCAGCCTGTGTCAGCGGCGACTTGTCGTCCTTGCTTTGCACGTCGAAATCGGACGAGTAGACTTCGAGTATCGCCCGGCCGGCTTCGATCGCAAGAGCAACGACGGGATCGACGAGTGACTTCATTCCACACCACTAGAGAAACTTTCGGGCCGCGAAGTATAGCAATGAATCTGGATCCGCAATCCGCTTTACGGCAATCGTCGACACTGATGCTCGACATGGACGGCACGTTGCTCGACCTCGCCTTCGATAACTACCTGTGGAAGGAGCTCGTTCCACGGCGCTATGCCGTGGCCAATGGGTTGAGTTATGAAGCAGCTCATGCACTCCTGACGTCAAAGTACGCTGCGGTTCAGGGCGATCTTGAGTGGTATTGCCTCGACCACTGGTGTGATCGATTGCAGATGGATGTTGTGCAATTGCACCACGACATGAGTCACCGCATAGGCTACCTGCCGGGAGCTCTGGAGTTCTTGCGCCGGGTGAGGAAACAGAAGGTACGCGTACTGCTGGTTACCAATGCGCATCCCGACACGCTGGCGCTGAAAGATGCGATGACCGGGCTTGGCGACTATTTCGACGGTTTATACAGTTCGCACGACTACGGTCATGCGAAGGAAAGTCAGAAGTTCTGGAATGCTTTGCAGGAAGACGTAGGTTTCGACCGACATTCGACCCTGTTCGTTGATGACAGCTTGCCGGTGCTGCGCAGCGCACGGGAATTCGGGATCGGGATGCTGGTGTCAGTGACGCTGCCGGACACCACGGAGCCGCTCAGGAGCAGCAGTGAGTTTCGCGGCGTGCAAGGTGTGGCTGACCTGCTGGCCGACTAGCTGCGGGATTTCTGGCCGCGCGGTCGTCCACCGCCTGACTTGCTGCCACCGGGTTTGCCGCCGCGACGTTGCGGAACCTTGCGCGGGCGCGCTTTCGGTTTGATCAGCGTTGGCAAGGTATCGGGGTCGTAGTTTGCGAACGGAATCTTGTGTCCGATGTAAGTCTCGATATCAGGTAGAGAGACCGCATAAGTTTCGCAAGCCATACTCAGCGCATTGCCGGACGCGCCAGCTCGCGCCGTCCTGCCGATGCGATGCACATAGTCCTCGGCATCCTGCGGCAGGTCATAGTTGATGACGTATTCGACGTCCGGGATATGCAGCCCGCGTGACGCGACGTCGGTGCCTATCAATACGGGCAGCTCGCCGTTCTGAAACTCTTTGAGCATGCGCATGCGTTTGTTCTGCGGCACATCGCCCGAGATTGCGGCCGCATGAATGCCATTGGCTTCGAGGTAATTCTGTACCTTTTCAGCTTCGCGCTTCATGTTCACGAATATCATGATGCGCACCAGGCCTATCTCACGAACGAGGCCAACCAACAGCGGCATTTTGTCCTTGTTCGATGGGTAAAAGATTGCCTGTCGAACGCGGTCCGCAGTGACTTTTTCCGGCTCGATGCGAATAAGTTCGGGTTCGTTCATATGCTCGTAAGCAAGTTCCATGACGCGCTGCGACAGTGTCGCCGAGAACAGCATGTTTAAACGTTTCTCCGGGCTCGGCAGTTTGCGCAGCAGATAGCGAATATCCTTGATGAAGCCGAGATCGAACATTCGATCCGCTTCGTCAAGGATGGCCACTTGCACCTGATCAAGTTTGAACACACCTTGTTTGTAGTAATCGATAATGCGTCCCGGTGTGCCGATCAAAAGGTCGACCCCGCCCGCCAAAGTGTTTCTTTGTTTCTCGTAGTCGGTGCCGCCAAAAGCGAGTCCGACTATCAGTCCGGTGTGTTTGCCGAGCAATTCGGCATCTTTCGCGATCTGGATTGCGAGTTCACGAGTCGGTGCCAATGCAAATACGCGCGGCTGGCGAGTTCCTTCGATTTTTGTTTGATTGGTCATCAAGCGTTGAAAAGCGGCAATTAAAAACGCCGCGGTCTTGCCGGTACCGGTTTGCGCCTGGCCAGCGACATCACTGGGACGTAGTGCAATAGGTAGCGTGCTTGCTTGTATCGGCGTGCAAAATTCGAAGCCAGCGTCGCGGATACCCGCTTGAATACTCTCGTGCAATTGCAAGGAGTCGAATCTGAGGTCGCTCAGATGATTTTCAGACATAAGATAAGAACCAGAAATAGTGCGTTAAAAGCTTGCAAATTGGCTCGCGAAGCGGTCAAATTGGCCTTAATTCGACGAGATTACCGTCGCACCCGCCAGTTTCGCTTTCCATACGACCCAGAAAGAAGCCGGAAAAAGTCGGCAACAAAGCTGCGACATAGTGCCTGATAGTTGAGGCAGCGTCATCCGTTTTATCAATGTTCGTGTGTCGGGGGGCTGACGACGAGCAAAAAAATCACAGCAAGACCTGAATTACTTCAACATGGAGGACACAGCCGGTGAGCGACAAGATTGTGCACACCACGGACGGCAGTTTCGACGCCGACGTAACCAACAACGATAAACCCGTACTCATAGACTTTTGGGCCGAATGGTGCGGACCGTGCAGAATGATTGCACCGCTGCTCGACGAAGCAGCTGATGAATACGCGGACAAACTCGCGATCGTAAAACTGAATGTCGATGAAAATCCGAATACTGCACAAAAATTCGGCATTCGCAGTATTCCTACTTTAATCCTGTTTAAAGACGGTGCCGTTCAGGCACAAAAACTCGGTGCTATGTCCAAGTCACAATTGGCAGAGTTCATCGACACCAACATCTGAGAGAGACCTTTTGAGTAATACAGACGCACCATCAGCTCCACGAGCGAATCGTTCCGGCGGCAAGGGGGGTAAGGGCAATCCGAACCGTCGTCGTCGTCGCCGCCCCACGAACAACAATCCGCAGGGCAGCGAATATCCGGATGACGAAGGCTCCCTTGAGATCATCCCGCCCGAGCAACTCGAGGCAAGCAAGAATGTCATGAACTTGACGGAGTTGAAGACTCGTCCGGCGGCGGCATTGGTAGAGCTTGGCGAGTCACTTGGCGTAGAAAACCTCGCGCGCTCGCGCAAGCAGGACATGATTTTCCTGATCCTCAAGGCGCATGCCAAACTTGGAGAAGATATCTACGGGGACGGCGTCCTCGAGATACTGCAGGACGGATTTGGATTTCTGCGATCGTCTGACAGTTCCTACCTCGCTGGACCGGACGACATTTATGTCAGCCCCAGTCAAATTCGGCGCTTTAACCTGCGCACCGGCGATACGGTTTCAGGCCTGATTCGTCCACCGAAGGAAGGCGAGCGATATTTCGCGCTGCTGAAAGTTGGCCAGATCAATCACGACGCTCCCGAGAACGCCCGCAGCAAGGTACTGTTTGAGAATCTGACGCCGCTGTTTCCGACGGACCGCCTTACCCTGGAACAGGGCAATGGCAGTACGGAAGATCTCACGGCTCGAATCATCGATATGGTGGCGCCAATCGGTAAGGGTCAGCGCGGACTGATTGTCTCTCCGCCGAAAGCCGGTAAAACGATGCTGCTGCAAAACATCGCTTCCGCGATCGTGGCGAATAATCCGGAAGTTGATCTCATGGTGTTGCTCATCGATGAGCGCCCGGAAGAGGTCACGGAAATGACGCGCACCGTTCGTGGTGAAGTGGTTTCGTCGACCTTCGACGAGCCCGCGAGTCGTCATGTGCAGGTTGCTGACATGGTCATAGAAAAGGCCAAACGCCTGGTTGAGCATAAACGCGATGTTGTCATCCTGCTGGACTCAATCACTCGTTTGGCACGTGCCTACAACACCGTTGTACCGTCATCAGGCAAGGTCCTGACCGGTGGTGTTGATGCAAACGCCCTGCATCGTCCCAAGCGTTTCTTTGGCGCTGCACGCAATATCGAAGAAGGCGGCAGCCTGACGATACTCGCGACGGCGCTCGTTGATACCGGCTCCAAGATGGACGAAGTGATTTACGAGGAATTCAAAGGCACGGGTAATATGGAAATCCACCTGGATCGACGTATTTCCGAGAAGCGAGTGTTCCCGGCCATCAACATCAATCGATCCGGTACGCGTAAAGAAGAGTTGCTAACTGCGTCCGACGAGTTGCAAAAGATGTGGGTCTTGAGAAAAGTCCTGCACCCGATGGACGAACTGGCGGCTATCGAATTCCTGTTGAGCAAATTGCAGGATACGAAGACCAATGCGCAGTTTTTTGAGGCGATGAAGCGCTAGCGCCTCCTCAGCGTTCGAAGTTCAGCAAGAACGGGGCCTGTACGGCCCCGTTTTTTATTATGGTCATGATCACTGCGAATCAACGGTGCGACTGTAATGGCGTAGTATGAGAAGGATCTGCGACCGATTATTCAGGCAATAAGCGTCTAATAGTCGAGATTTCGGAGAACTCGATTGCCGCTTTATTTAGACGACAAAAGACTTGTAAAACAGTTGCTTGCGGGCAATGAGCGAGCTTTTGATCGATTTTTCGAGGAAAATTTCGCGCGTCTTTACCGTTTTGCGCTGGTGCGATTGTCGGACGATCCGGACGCCGCCCGCGAAGTGGCCCAGATTACGTTAACTCGCGCGCTCCGCAAATTGGCAAGCTATCGAGCAGAGTCCGCGCTCTTCACGTGGCTCTGCGCGATCTGCCGCAACGAGACCAGCGACTGGCTTTCGCGACAGGGCAGGTATCGCGAACACATTGTTCTCGTCGAGGACTTCCCCGAAGTGCAGGCCGCTGTCGATTCGCTGCAAATCCCGGAACACATGAATCCCGAGTACCAGTACCGGCGCGTTGAGTTGCTGCGGCTTATACAGGTCGCCCTCGACAAACTGCCGCCCAACTATGGTGACGTTCTTGAATGGAAGTACATAGAAGGACATTCAATCAAAGAGATCTCGGCCCGACTGAAGATAGGCAATGAGGCGACGCAGAGTTTGCTGGCACGCGCGAAGCGCGCGTTCGCAGACGTCTATTCGGCGCTGTCGGACGGTCTCAATCAACCACCCAACGAGATTGCAGAATCATGAGCGACATCGACGAAACCCTGGAGCAATTGCTCAGCAAGGCCAGCCCACGTCCGCAACCGGATGCAGCGGCCACTGCTGCTGCACGAGCAGCTTTGCGTGCAGAGTGGCAGGCGGTAACAGTCCGGCATCGAATTCATAAAAAGGTGATCCATTTCGCCGTAGCGGCCACCGTACTGATAGCGGTGTTTTCACTGTTCAACAACTTTCGTCCTGTTGATCCGGTGCCACTAAGAGTTGCGACCATACAAAAAAGTTTTGGCTCAATCTTCGTTCTTGGTGAACAGTCAGAATTGACCCGAGCGGACGATCTTGCCGCGATTCACGAAGGGCAGACTGTCGTTACGGGAGAGGATGCGGGGATTGCGTTAGCCTGGGGCGGCGGCGGCTCAGTGCGCCTTGACAAGAATACAGAAGTTGCATTCAACAGCGACTCATCGATCTTCCTGAACTCCGGTCGCGTCTATTTTGACTCAACGCCGTCTGTGTTGGTTGCGGGCATTGATGCGGGCGGCATCGCCGACTTCGAAATTGTGACCCAATTTGGCGTCGTCAAACACGTGGGTACGCAATTCATGACCGAGGTCAGTTCCGATGAACTTCGAGTCAGCGTCCGCGAAGGCCTGGTCGATGTGGCGGGGCGCTACTATCCCCACACTGCGTCGCGCGGCGAACAGGTAGTGTTCACAGGTCGGCAACGCCCCGTAGTGCTGAATGTTGCTGCGTACGGCGATGCCTGGGAATGGGTGACGCAAACATCGCCAGCGGTGCTTGTTGACGGGCAGTCCGTGCATGTCTTCCTCGATTGGGTCGGTCGCGAGCTCGGTATGCGCGTGGAGTACGGTGATGTCGCCGTCGAAGACACCGCACGTGGCGCGATCATGAAAGGGCGTATCGATACGCCCCCGACGGAAGCGTTGCGCATGCGCATGTTAACGGCAGCGCTTGAGTGGAATATGACAGAGGGGGTCATTTACGTCAGTCGTAGCCACTAAGTTAAAGCAGCTGTTGTGTGTCCTGCTGCTGTGTGCAGCGGCGTCTTTGTGGGCAGCCGAGAGCCCCGTTGTGCCAGACGGAACACCACTGTACGTCGGGCGCGCCGTCTCGGATGTCATTGACGAGTTCAGAGATGCCGGTCTGCCGTTTGCTTACAGCACTAACCTTCTCAGTGCGGACCTGATCATTCAGTCCGAGCCACTACCCGGAACACCGCTCGAAATTGTCGGACAAATACTTCGACCGTTCGGATTGATGATACGTACCGATTCAGGTGTGCACCTTGTCGTCCGCGGAGCAATTCCGAGTCGCACTTCAGGCAGCGCTTCGAACGCGATCCCACCTCCCAGGCCGATGGAGTCGGTTGTCGTGTCAGCGAGTCGTTATGCGATCTCGCGAGACATCGCCTCGTCCCGGTTTTCGATAGACCAGCGAACCATCCAGAACATGCCCGATATCGGCGAAGACCCGATTCGCGTCACGCAGAGGCTGCCGGGCGCGGCGGCCAGCGGTGCGTCCGCGATTGCGCACTTTCGCGGTGGTGAGACTGGCGAGATTGGCATCATGCTGAACGGACAATGGTTGTTCGACCCTTTCCATATTCGCGATTACCAGAATATTTTCTCCGCAATCGACGCGCGCGCCATTGAAGGTGTCGAGGTGTACACGGGCGGATTTCCTGTACGGTACGGCGACAGAATGAGCGGCCTGGTGCTTATGGACTCGATCGATGTCGAGAAATCCAGGCACAGTGAAATAGGCATCAGCGTATTCAATACCTCGTTGCTGACGTCCGGTTCCAGCGACGAAAAAAGCTGGCTGCTATCGGCGCGCAGGGGCAATCTTGATCTCGTCATCGATCCGAAGTTTGGTAGGCCATCCTACTTTGACGTCTTCGGTGAATTCGCTTTCGAGCTAACGCCGCGAACGCGCCTGTCGGTCAACGGCTTATACGCGGAAGATGCTATTCAGTTGGTGCTGGAGTCGGATCCCGACGAGCGCGACGAGGTCAGCAGCGCAACACGCAATGCGCAATTTTGGTTACGGCTGGACAGTCGCTGGTCCGAAGCACTCAGCAGCACAACAGTATTGTCATCGGTAAACTATTCCAACCGTCGCAATGGCAATGCGAATGACCTGGAAAAAATGGTTGCGACGGTCAAAGACGATCGCGATGTGCAGCTGTTCAGTTTTCGACAGGACTGGTTGCTGAACGCATCAGACGTGCACTGGACACAATGGGGTATCAGTGCCACTGCTGGCGAAGCCAGCTACAGCTATTCCGGGGCGGCCGAGTATTTCGGTGTGCAGGCGCTTTACGAAAGCCAGCCGTTGTCCATTGATCGATCAGTGGTGGCCAGGCCGAAAGGTGGCAGCTATGCGGTGTATGTTTCTGATCGATGGCAACTTACAGAAAAATCTATCGTCGAATGGGGACTGCGTTGGGATGATCAAACCTATACGGATCTGAGTTCCGACTCGCAACTCAGTCCGCGCCTGAACTATTTGTATCGACTCGCCGAGAACTCTGAGCTTCGCTTCAGCGTCGGGCGCTATTTTCAGTCCCAGCCCATACAGTCATTGCAGGTCGAAGACGGTGTTAGCAATTTTTGGCCGGCACAACGCGCCGATCACCTGATTCTCGGTGTACGGCATCTGTTGCACAACGATACGGCGGTTCGACTGGAGCTTTTTCAGAAAGACATCGGGCGCCTGCGCCCTCGGTTTGAGAATTTGTTCGATCCGCTGGGTCTGATGCCGGAATTGCAGCAGGATCGGGTTCGACTGGAACCAACGAGCGCACGTGCGAGAGGCGTCGAGATTTCTGCGGATCAGAGTATCGGCAATTTTAACTGGTGGGCGTCGTACACCTGGTCGAATGTGACGGACAAAATCGACGGTATGGATGTACCGCGAAGTTGGGACCAGCGGCATGCGGTGCAAGGTGGTATGGACTGGAAACATGATCGATGGAGTTTCTCAGCAGCAGGGAGCGTGCATTCCGGTTGGCCGACCACGGATTTGATGCTGGAAGAAGACGGATCGGTGACAGCGGGGCAGAGAAACGCCATGCGTCATGGCACTTTTGCGAGTCTGGATATCCGCATCAGCCGAAGATTCGATCTGCGGCGAGGATCGCTGCTTGCCTTCGTTGAGGTTTCCAATGTCTTTGACCGGAAGAATGAATGTTGCCTCGACTGGGACATCATCGAGGGGCCGGACGGCGAAGACGAACTTGAGCGGGGCCTCGACTACTGGATGCCGATGCTTCCTGCCATCGGAGTGCTTTGGGAGTTTTGAGATCACAGCAACATCGTCGGGACTCGGAATGAATCGACCGCGCGCCTGTAAACCTGTAGATGATCCAGCACATCTATCTGATTTTCTTCAAGTATCCCGGATGCCCTGGCAAGGGCGGCTCGTGTCAGCGGATTCCCCCCCGTGGTATCGCACGCATGTCGCGTCAAGGTAAATGGAGTGGATCGGGTGAGAGTGAGCAACAGGCCGGCAGGCCAACTGGTGGTGTCGTGAATGTGCACCACGTCGACATCGGGCATGAGGCAGTAAGCGCTGACGAGCGAGCGCACGGCAGGTCCGACCGTGACTCCCTCAACAATATCCAGGCGTTTGGCGAGTTCGGTATTGCGAACCAAAATGTATTGTTGCGTGTTGTGCTGCTGTAGTGACTCGATCAGGTGGACGAAGTGCTCGCCCGCACCGTCGAAGGTCTCTGAGAGATTGATGTGACCGATAAACACGCGTGCTCTCCTGAATGAGCCGGGATTGTGTCTATTAGACTGGCCAAGATCAGCAAATCGGTCGTTAGAGTGGGCTTCCGATGTTCTTTTCGTAGACGGGAAGTTCGTCGCCTATCCGCATCCAGGCCGGCTTGTCTTCGGTCCAGATATGCGCGCGCAAAGTAGGTCCGCTGGGGTCATTCAGCGCGTTCAGCGCGATATCGATCTCGCCCGGGCGCTTCACGTTTTCGTAGGTAATGGAGGTTCCGCAATCCGCGCAATGACCACGCGTAACGCCGGGCGATGATTCCCGCCAACACATTTTACCGCTGGCGAGCTTGAAGCTCGTTCTTGAGTAGGTTGCCCAAGCGACCACCGGAGCCCCTGCGGCGCGCTGACAGCTTGCGCAGTAGCAGAAGCAGGCAAAGTTCTCCGGGCCGGCAAGCTCAAACTGGATAGAGTTGCAGAAGCAATGCCCGAAAACCCGGCTCAAACTATTTGTCCTCGAAGAACTCGATGTTGCCGGATTCGATCGAATAGCCGGCACCGACAACTGTAAGTTCGCCCGATTCGATGAGTTTTTCCAGAATCAGCGATCCGTGTCGCAGTTGTTCGACCGATGCCAGAACGTTGGCGCGCACGCATTCATCCACCGCCGCTTTGTCGTTAATATTTTTGAGCCCGCTGAGTATCGGTTCCAGAGCAGGGCGGATGCGATCAACGATCGCGCGCAAGTTCGGTGAGCGGTGCGATTCTTTTAGCGCCAGCTCCTGCAAAGTCGCGATGATCGCTCCACAATTACTGTGTCCCAGGACGACGACCAGGCGAGTGCCAAACTGGCTGGCTGCAAACTCAATGCTGCCAATCTGTGACGGCGCGACGATGTTCCCGGCAACTCGAATGACGAACAGTTCGCCAATGCCGCGATCGAATATGAGCTCAGTTGGAACTCGCGAATCCGAGCACGCCAGAATGATAGCGAACGGGCTTTGTGGTTTTGCGTCGCCAGCGCGATGTTCGCGACTTGCCAGGGTTTCCGCACTGACCTCGTCATTCACAAATCGACGATTGCCTTTACGAAGTTTTTCGAGCGCTTCTTTAGCTGAAATCATGTGTGCACAGTAACCTGAACTACGATCAGTGGGCAATCCATCGATGCAGAAATACTGGCGAGCCAGCTGGAAACTCAGACTGCTCCCTCGGCAATTCAACGTAGCCATCCGTAGCCGACAAAGCAGCAAAGTCACCGGACGTGTTGGTCTGTACGGGCATCGCAAGCGTCTGTCCTGCGGCACTTGATAGCAATTTCACAGGTTGAAAACAGGTGAGTTCTGTTGGGAACACGATCTTCGTCGCAAGCGCCGCGAATTCCGGCGGCTTTTCATCGGCGCCGCATCCTTTGGCAAGCGCCGGAATGAGGTACTGGCGACAGCATACGAGCGCTGATACCGGGTTGCCGGGCAAGGCGAACACCAATTGATTCTCCGGCCCTTTGCCAAACCACATGGGCTTGCCGGGTTTTTGGCTGACTTTGTGAAAAATTTCTTCGACGCCGAGTCCCGCCAGTACCTGCGGCACAAAGTCGGCTTTCCCCATCGACACGCCACCGCTTAAGACCAGCACGTCGGCTGCCGTGAGGTGCAAAGCCAGCTGCTCACGCAGAGCGTCAATTTCATCGCGAACCTGGGCGTGCGCATTCTGCCGGTAACCGTGACTTTCGAGCAAAGCCTGGATCGCGGGTCCATTTGACATCCGGATCTGCTGTGCTTCGATCGGCAAGCCCGCGGCAACCAGCTCATTGCCCGTCGAAATGATTCGCACCACCGGGTCGGCAGCAACCTCAAGGTCTGTTTCTCCGCAGGACGCGATGATTGCAATATCGAGCGGCGACACGCGCTTTCCCGGCCGCAGCATGTAAGCGCCCTGCGCGTAGTCGGAGCCACGTGGGTGCACGAAACGCTCTTTGGTCACCGCGTATTGCGACTCAATTTCAGCCACGTTGTCAGCCACCGTGATGCGCTCAACCGGGACGATGCAATTCGCATTTACCGGCAACGCCGCGCCCGTCATGATTTCTATGCAATGACCGGAATCAAGGGTCAGAATCGGGTCTCCCGCCGCCTGTATCGCCTGAATCGGGAAACGGCGTTGTCCACTGTCGTAGTCAACCCACGCAAAGGCGATGCCATCCATCATGACGCGATCGAAGGGTGGCTGGTCCCGTTCCGCTCGAACGATTTGCCGCAAAACTCGTCCGCTGGCGTCCGCAGCGGCAACACGGACTGAGGGAAACGTTGGCGTCGCAGCCAATACGGCACTGAGTGCTTCAGCCGTCGTCAGCATTCTGTCAGGTCTGCTCGCGGGCAATCGCCCGGTGGCCGATGTCGCGACGTGAATAGACGTCTTGCCAGCGTATCTTGTCGACGGCGGCATAGGCCGTGGCAGCGGCCTCTGCTACCGAGTCACCGAGGCCGACCACACATAACACGCGTCCGCCGCTGGTCAGGACCCTGTTGCCGTCGCTCGTCGTGCCGGCATGAAACACTTTTTGCAGTTTGCTATCCGCTGCATCGAGACCGCTGATCGGGAGGCCTTTTTCGTAGCTACCGGGATAACCGCCAGCGGCGAGGACCACACCCAGTGCCGCTCGCGAATCCCACTTTGCCGTATGTTGCGCCAGCGTGCCGTTCAGTGTGGCAGTGCAGAGCTCGGTGAGGCTCGATTCGAGGCGCATGAGAATAGGTTGTGTTTCGGGATCGCCCATGCGGCAGTTGAACTCGATAACTTTCGGCGTGCCGTCAGCCGTAATCATCAGGCCGGCGTATAAAAAGCCAAGGTAGGGATGGCCATCGGCACGCATGCCTTCGAGCGTCGGGCGTATGACTTCCTTCATGATCCGCTCTTCGATCTCGGGCGTTACGACCGGCGCCGGTGAGTAGGCGCCCATGCCGCCCGTGTTGGGACCGATGTCGCCCTCATCTCGAGCTTTGTGGTCCTGCGAGGTGGCTAAAGGCAATACCGTTGCACCGTCAGTGATAACGATAAAGCTTGCCTCTTCGCCTTCGAGAAATTCTTCAACGACTATGCGGGCGCCGGCGTCACCGAAACTGCCACCGTCCAGCATATCGGTCGCGGCGTCGATAGCATCGTCGAGATTCATAGCCACGATGACGCCCTTACCGGCGGCCAGTCCGTCGGCCTTGATGACTATCGGTGCACCCTGCGTTCGGATATAGGTGAGCGCGGCATCAAGCTCAGTGAAGCTCTGGTAATCCGCGGTCGGAATGTTGTGCCGCGCGAGAAAGTCCTTGGTGAATGCCTTGGAGCCCTCGAGTTGCGCTGCAGCGGCTGTTGGTCCGAAACAGGGCAGACCGAGTGCATCGAAACGGTCAACGATACCTGCAACGAGCGGTGCTTCCGGACCGACGATGGTCAGGCCGACGTTTTCGTCCTGCGCCAGTTTCGCCAGTGCCTCGATATCGTCGGCGGACACGTCGACATTGCGCACCTTTTTCTCCCGGCGCGTGCCTGCATTGCCGGGCGCGACGAGCACTTCATCAACGTCGGCGGAATGCGCGCACTTCCACGCGAGTGCATGCTCGCGACCGCCACCGCCAATGATGAGGACTTTCATGGATGCCTAAATTACCCTAATGGCGGAAATGGCGCATGCCCGTGAATACCATTGCGAGGCCGTGCTCATTCGCGGCCTTGATGACTTCATCATCGCGCATGGAGCCGCCCGGTTGAATAATGGCCGATATGCCGGTTTCCGCGGCCGTATCGATGCCATCGCGGAACGGGAAAAACGCGTCTGAGGCCATGACCGAACCTTTGATATCCAGCCCTTCATCGGTCGCCTTGATGGCGGCAATTTTGGTGCTGTAAACACGACTCATCTGACCTGCACCGACACCAATGGTCATCTTATCTTTGCAAAAAATAATGGCGTTCGATTTCACGTACTTCACAACCGTCCACGCGAACAGCATGTCTTCGATCTGTGCCGGGGTCGGCGCCAGGTCGGTGACCACTTTCAGGTCTTTGGCCGTGATCACACCAAGATCCGTGTTTTGCACTAACAGTCCACCGGAAACTTTCTTGTAGTCGAATCCAGGTACAGCAGCGGTCGGCCAGGCGCCGGTTTCAAGCACCCGGACATTTTGCTTTGCCGCGAATACTTCGGCGGCACCGGCGTCAATCGACGGTGCCACGACGACTTCAACAAACTGACGTTCGGCAATGGCTGCAGCCGTCTTCGCATCGAGCGCACGATTGAAGGCAATGATGCCGCCGAACGCCGAGGTCGGATCGGTTTTGAACGCTTTGTCATAGGCATCGAAGATCGTATCCGAGACCGCGACGCCGCAGGGATTGGCGTGCTTCACAATGACGCAGGCGGGCTCTTTGAATTGCTTCACGCATTCGAGTGCCGCATCGCTGTCCGCGATGTTGTTATACGAGAGCGCTTTGCCCTGCAGTTGTTTTGCTGCCGCCAACGATCCTGCCGGTGCCTGCTGGTCGATATAAAATGCGGCCTGTTGATGCGGGTTTTCGCCGTAGCGCATGCGCTCGGACAGCTGGCCGGAATACAAATAGCGCTGCCCCAGCGCGTCATCACCGAGTGAGCCGGACAAGTATTTCGTAATAGCGGTGTCGTAACTCGCGGTGTGCGCATAGGCTTTCGCGGCAAGGCGCCGCCGCGTATCCAGTGACAGTTTGTTGTTCTTCAGGTCTTCAAGTACGGCGTCGTAGTCATCCGGCTCTACGATAACCGCTACACCGTCATGATTCTTTGACGCGGCGCGAATCATCGCTGGCCCGCCGATGTCGATGTTTTCGATCGCCTCTTCGATGGTCGCATCTTCGCGAGCGATGGTTTGTTCGAAGGGGTAGAGGTTGACCACCAGCAGATCGATAGGCTCGATGCCGTGGGACTCCATAACCGCCTCGTCTGTACCGCGGCGACCCAATAGCCCGCCGTGTATGACCGGGTGCAGGGTCTTGACGCGACCATCCATGATTTCCGGGAAGCCAGTTTTTTCAGAAACCTCGACGACGTCGAGTCCAGCTTCGCGGAGCAGGCGACACGTGCCACCCGTAGAAAGAACTTCTACGCCGAGTTCACGCAGTGCCGTTACAAAAGAAATCAATCCACGCTTGTCAGAAACACTGACCAGCGCGCGTCGTACATTGAACATCAAGTCACCTGGAGTATGGGGGAGGGTGCCGAGACGGCCCCTACTGGATTAGGGAATACGTTCTGAGTTTTTTACGCAAGGTGCCGCGATTCAGGCCCAGTATGCCGGCAGCCTGACTTTGATTGCCTTGCGTGTAATCCATGACGGCTTTGAACAGTGGCCGTTCCACCTCGCCGATGACGAGCTCGTACAAATCTCCCGGACGATCGCCGTTCAGGGTAGTGAAGTAGAGATCCAGTGCGTCTTCGGTGTGTTTGCAGAGAGGCATTTTGCCTTTTCGGGTCGTTAGCGAGTTGTTCTTGTTCTTATTGTCTGCCACTTTGATCCAATCCTGAATTACCGGCTGGCTCCCTGCAGGGCCAGGCCGTTACTCCCCAGCTTCAGAAAATCAGGCCGCCAAAGATGCGCCTCCGTCCTCTCGATCGAAGTAACTCTTTGTTAAACCTATTTGTTCTGAAGCGCTTTCGACGCGCACTACCTGGTGACGGAATGCATCTGCATTTGCCAAGCTGTTGCAATACCAGGTCAGGTGCTTGCGAGCCACTCGAACTCCGATCAGTTCCCCATAGAACCGGTGTAGTTCGTTCAAGTGGTCGAGCATAATATCACGCAATTCGATTTTATCCAGTTGCGGTTTTTCCTGATGCGGATTTAGAAGATGTCCAAGTTCGCGAAAAATCCATGGCCTGCCCTGCGCACCGCGACCGATCATCAAGCCGTCGCAGTTTGTTAGGCGCATTACTTCAAGCGACTTCTGCGGTGTGGTGATGTCGCCATTGGCAATAACGGGTATCGCGACGGACGCTTTGACACGCGCGATAGTCTCGTATTCCGCCTCGCCTTTGTATCGACATGCGCGAGTTCGGCCGTGTACGGCTATGGCAACGACTCCGGAATCCTCAGCGATACGTGCAACGTCGACGGCGTTGCGGTGATCGGCATCCCATCCTGTGCGAATTTTGACGGTTACGGGTACCGCGACGGCTTTAACTACGCTCATCAGTATGGCGGCAACCAGTTTTTCATTCTGAAGGAGTGCCGAGCCAGCCAGCTTGTTGCACACTTTCTTTGCCGGACAGCCCATGTTGATGTCAATAATCTGTGCGCCACGATCCACGCACGCGATGGCTGCCGAGGCCAGCTGCTCGGGCTCGGAGCCCGCGATCTGGACCGCCACGGGCTCGGCGTCGAGATCGAGATCAAGCCGAAACCGTGACTTGGCGGTTTGCCACAGACGGGTATCGGCTGTGGTCATTTCCGAGGTTGTCATGCCCGCACCGAATCGCCTGCAGAGGCGCCGGAAAGGCGCATCAGTTACGCCTGCCATAGGGGCCAGAACGAAAGGGTTGGCGAGAGTGTAAGGTCCGATCTTTAGCGGTGCGAGCGTCACTTGAAGTCGTCGATAGCGCAGCGCAGCTGCCCATCCGACAAACGATAACAGACGTTGAGCTTGAATCCGGTGGCGTTGGCGGTGGCAGAATCTATAGTAATCACTGCGTTAAAGGTATTGCCTGGCGGTACCAGCTTGCGCGGGTCGAGGTCGGTCGGCAGGTATTCCGCGGGGTCGAGCACGCGACTACCGATGGTTTCTTCGAATCGATCAGTCAGCGATATGCCAATCAGGGGATAGGGCAGCGGACCATCGGACTTGTTGCCCAGCCGAGAATAGATCGTCAATTCTTCATCGTCGCCCTCGGCACTGCCCTTGGTTGCCTCGAATCGCCAGCCGGTAATGTCCCAGGCAGGTTGCACGGGTTGCCCCAATGCACGATAGACCTGGCCGACGGTATTGCTGAATGCCGGCAGCGTAGCCAGCGCTTCACGGCTTTGATGTATCGCCTGGGCCGCAAGAATCAGCAGCAACAAGACCAGGCTGGCAACCATGCCGTAACGTGGTCCGGGACTTTGTTCTTCCCGCTCAGATTCACCGGCGCGCTTGATCTCGGCCAGCATCGCCCCGGCAGAGGCATCAGCCTCAAGTTTCTTGGCGTCGAAGGCGGAACGAACGAAATCGCCTTCCATGATAATGGTCTCGAACCCGGGTGCTTCATTCGACTCGTCGTCCGCTCGACCGAAAACGGGATCATCGTCATCCGATTCCTCGGCACGATCCTTTTCCTCTACGCCCTTGTTCGACATAACAATAGTGGACGCAAAGCCGTCTTCATCCTCGATCGCGAGAGACATCAGGTCCTGGTCGATCATCATGTTGACGGTGTGTTCTTCCTCCGTCATCGGCGCGATTTGAAACAAGTCCTCCGATTCATCCGAGTCGTCTTCGCTTGCTTCGATCTCGAGCTCGCTTTCGATCGTATGCCGTTCGACGATCGGCTCTTGTATGTATTCGTCTTCTTCGACGATTAAATCCAGTTGTTCGATTTCTTTATCGAATTCTTCATCCCTGCTGGAATCGAGGGCCTCAAAGTCGTCGTCAGGTGGCTCTTCAGAATCGAGGGCGAGGTCTGCTTCCAGATCGAAGTCATCGTCCGGGTCGTCCTCAAAATCGTCCTCCAGCTCATTGCCAAAAACGATCTCCTCGTTGAGCTCGTATTCTGACTCGGCTTCTGTCTCGTCTTGCCCCCCGTCCCGCGAATCGCCTTCCAGCGCGTCTCGCGGCTCGTCGTCGAGCTCGTCATGGGCTTCCGGGTCGGGTTCTTGCTCGGCATCGTCGTCAGACTCTATGACATCGATGCCACTAAGCTCGATGCCCATGGCCTCGGCCTGCAGCGCGAATTGCGTGTCCATATCCAGCGGCTCATCTTCGGCCGGGTCGTTGTCTGTGCTTGCAGTTGGGAGGGGCGAGAGATCTGTCACGAGGTCCTGGAATTCGCCGAGTATGTCAGTCCACTCGTCCGGCTCGCTCAGCGCAAAGTCAGCCGACTCGTCGTCTTCGTGATCCTCTTCTGCGTCGTCCACTTCGTCGGCTTGCGGTATCGGCGCCGGGGCCGACACTTGCGGCGCGGCAGCGTCAAGGTCGAAATCGTCAGGCAGCGGTGTGTTGTCGTCGAATCGCAATTCGTCAATTGCAGCCCCGGAATCCTCGTCGCTCGCCGCCGCAAAGATCTCCGGAGCGTCAACCACTTCCGGTGTTGCCGTGAGAAACTCGTCAATCGGAGTTTCATTGTCGTCGAGGTACTCGTCGACGTTGGTAATACCGGAATCAAAATCGTCTCCGGCATTATCATCGTCAGCGGCGGGCGCGGCTGCATCCTCTTCGTCGAGGACCCGCCATTCGACTCCCGTATCTTCGATACGAATATTGGAGCCGGCGAGTTCATCCAGCGTCTTCAACAAGGCGGCGCTTTGTGCGGCGGAAATCGACTTTGGCAGTCCATCGTCGGTATCTATGATTTCAGGCGTCAGTTCCGGCAGCTCTGCGCTAGCATGCTGAGGCTTGGGTTGTTTCGGCATCTGCTCCGACAGGTAGGCCAGGGCATTGAAGGCGTGACTGCAGCTGCCACAACGCACCATGCCGGCGGCCTGTTTAAGGACATCAGCGGTTACTTTGAACGCTATTTCGCAATCGGGGCACTGGGTATACATCGAACTAATCTAAAGGACGCGTTGATTCGCTAATCCGCTCTCCGTTTTCCACTCAATCTCGACCATGTCTGGCCGTCCTGTTCCCTGAACTCCGGGGCTTCAAACTCAATCCAGGGCTCATAGGCTGCCATAACTTCGTCGGCTTGTTCACATAATATGCCTGACAAGGCCAGCATACCGCGACCTCTGAGCGTTGATGTGATGGATTCGGCAAACTGGACAAGTGGCCCGGCGAGAATGTTCGCGATAACGACGTCGAATTGGCCCTCTATCTCGCTCGCGGCGCCTAAAACCATCAGATGATCGGCCACCTCGTTGTCGGCGGCGTTCTGCCGGCTTGCGAGGCAGGCCTGCGGGTCTATATCCATGGCGACAGCAGATGCACAGCCGAGCTTCAAAGCGGCGATCGCCAAAATGCCCGAACCGCAGCCGTAATCGAGGATGTGCTGGTCCTTGAGCGGCAGGCCGTCCAGCCACTCGAGGCACAGCGCCGTGGTGGCGTGCGTACCGGTGCCAAAAGCAAGTCCCGGATCCAGGTAGACGACCGCCGCACCCCCCCCAAAGGGCTCTGACCCCTTTGGGGAGATCCACAGTTTGTGGCCGAATTGCATGGGTCCGAAGTCCTTGAGCCATTCGCGTTCCCAGTCGCGATCTTCGAGATCTTCGATGCGGTGTGCCGGAAGTTCCTGCAGGTTCAGTTCAGCAGTCAAAGCCGCACACAAGCCGTTGAGGTCCGCGTCGGGCGCAAACAGTCCGGTGATCCGAGTGTCGGCCCACAGCGGCGTTTCGCCGGGGCCGGGTTCGAGCACAGGAACATCGCCTGCATCGGTCAGGGTGAGCGAACTGGCCCCGAACCGCCCGAAGATGGCTTCGACGGTCTCAGGGTCCAGTGCGTCGAGGTTCATAACAAACTGACGCCATGGCACCGTCGTAGTACTCCGAATTAAGTCAGGCCGAGACGTTTCTCGAGATAGTGAATGTCGGTACCACCCGCCTGAAATGCGGAGTGCTGGAAAATTTCCTGGTGCAGTGGAATGTTGGTCTTGATCCCTTCGATGACCATTTCACCCAGCGCGGTTTTCATGCGGCCAAACGCCGCCGCGCGAGACTCACCATGTGCAATGAGTTTGCCGATCATGGAGTCGTAGTACGGCGGAACTTTATAGCCGCTGTAGATGTGGCTCTCGACACGTATGCCAGGCCCGCCGGGAGGGTGCCACAGCGTGACCAGTCCCGGTGACGGCATGAAACTCTTCGGATCTTCTGCGTTGATGCGGCATTCGATCGCATGGCCCTGAAAGCGGACATCCTCCTGCGTGTACCGGAGCTTCTCGCCGCTGGCGATGCGCAGTTGCTCGCGCACAATGTCAATGCCAGTGATCATTTCCGTGACGGGATGCTCCACCTGCAGGCGCGTATTCATTTCGATAAAGAAGAACTCGCCGTCCTCGTACAGGAACTCGAAAGTGCCCGCGCTGCGATAGCCCATATCGATACAGGCCTGCACGCAACGCGCACCGATGCGATTGCGCTGCTCGTCGGTGATTCCGGGTGCCGGTGCTTCTTCGATGACTTTCTGATGTCGCCGTTGCATCGAACAATCCCGCTCGCCGAGGTGGATTGCGTTGCCGTGCGAGTCCGCCAGTACCTGGAACTCGATGTGTCTGGGCTTCTCTAGAAATTTCTCCATGTACACAACATCGTTGTTGAAGGCAGCGCGTGCTTCCGACTTCGTCAGTGTAATCGCTGCCAGCAGGGACGCTTCCACATGGACCACGCGCATACCGCGACCGCCACCACCGCCGGAGGCTTTGATGATGATGGGATAGCCAATGGACCTCGCAATGCGCATGTTTTCGTCGGGATCATCGCCCAGCGGACCATCCGACCCCGGCACGCAGGGAACTCCGGCCTTCTTCATTGCAGCTATCGCAGATACCTTGTCACCCATCAGGCGTATAGCGCTTGCTTTGGGACCGATGAAGGTAAAGCCACTGGACTCGACGCGCTCTGCGAAATCGGCATTTTCCGATAGAAAGCCGTAACCCGGATGAATGCCGGTGGCGTCCGTTACTTCAGCCGCGCTGATGATCGCCGGCATATTCAGGTAACTATCAACCGACTGCGGCGGCCCGATACAGACGGTCTCGTCTGCGAGCAGCACGTGCTTGAGATTGTTGTCCGCTGTGGAATGTACAGCGACCGTTTTGATGCCCATCTCGCGGCACGCGCGCAGGATACGCAGTGCGATTTCGCCGCGATTGGCTATTACGATTTTATCGAGCATGACAGGCCGCCCGCTTACGATTTATTTCGTTGATCAATAACGATCATCGTTTGTCCGTACTCGACGGGTTCGCCATTTTGCAGACGAATTGATTTGATCACACCGGAGGTTTCCGCTTCGATCTGGTTCATCATCTTCATTGCCTCGATGATGCACAGCGTATCGCCTTCATTGACGCGATCGCCGACCTGCACATACGGTGCAGCACCAGGCGACGAAGCCGCATAAAACGTACCGACCATCGGGGCCGTCACTTCATAGCCATCTTCTTCGGGCTCGGCGTGGGCTACCGGTGCGGCGGCGCTAACGGGCGCAGCGGCTGGAGCAGGTGCCGATATCGTCATCGGTGCCGGCGCGGACATCGCCGGACCCGGTCCATAACGGCTGATACGCACGGATTCCTCGCCCTCGGTAATCTCGATCTCGGCAATACCTGACTCGTCCAACAACTCAATAAGCTTTTTTACTTTTCTTATGTCCATTTTATTTTCCCTCAGCTTGTACTGACGTGCCGGACCGCGGCGTGCAGGGCAAGTTCATACCCGTATGCGCCGAAACCAAACAGGCAGCTGCTTGCGATGTCACTGAAATAGCTCTTGTGTCGAAAATCCTCCCGGGCAAAGGTATTGCTCAGGTGAATTTCGATGAAAGGGATCTGAACGGCCAGCAGGGCATCCCGCAGGGCCACGCTGGTATGCGTAAAGGCGCCCGGGTTCAGAATAATGAATTTGACCTTATCGGTAGCGGCCTGCTGGATGCGGTCGATGAGTTCATGTTCGGCATTGCTTTGAAAGCAGTCGAGCTCGTGTCCCAACTCCTTCGCCAGAGCCACGCTGTGCTTCTCAATGTCGGCGAGGGTCGTTGCGCCGTAGACATCGGGTTCACGGGATCCGAGCAGATTCAGGTTCGGACCATTGACGAGCAACAGTGAAGTCATTTCAAGGGGTTCGCAGCGAGATAGCCGAAGATGGCAACAATACTAACCGCTTTTCAATGATTTGCCACAACTTTCGGCCTGCGCCAGCCCCCTAAAGGGGTCAGAGCCCTTTAGGGAAAAAGGGCTCTGACCCCTTTAGGGGGCTGGGATCAAAGTCTTTGCAGCGCGGAGCGTGCCTCGTCATTGGAGATTTCAGCCCGATCGAGACTCGTCATGACCTCGACGATGGTATCGAGGTGCGATTGATGCAATTCGCCGATATACGCGCCGATGAGCTCGCCGTCCGAGGCGACAAACATCGTGAACGGCAGTCCAACAAACTCGACGCCCGAGGATTCCGCGACGGCCATCGCCTCCTGTTCGCCCACCAGTATCGGGTAATTGAATTCAGCCGCTTCGGCATAATTTGCGACTGGCTCGGGGAAGTCGACGGCAACGCCGATGACCTGGAAACCGTTGTCGCGGTGCTCGTCCTGAAACGCTTTCAACATCGGTATTTCACGGCGGCAGGGGGCACACCAGGTTGCCCAAAAATTCAGTATGCGATTCTTGCCCTGCCACTCGGAAAAATCACGGGGATTTCCAGCCACGTCCGGCAATGTGAATGCGGGATGCGTGACGACTTCCAGCGTCGTCGTCGGCGGCGGCGCCGGTGGCGCAGATTCGACGGGAATGCGCGCTGCATAAAAAAGTGCGCCCGCCATCAGGGCGACCAGCGCAGATGCGAAGATCAGAAAAACTCGTGACACTCGAGGGGACCTGCTAGTAGCTGATTTGAACCGACATGCTATCCGATAAAGACAGGGCTTGCCTGACATGTTCGGCGAAATCCAGCGCCTTCATGTAACCCACTACTTCATAACCATGTCGCTGCTCGCCGTCCGCGCCAAAAAAAATGATCGTCGGCGGGCCAAAGACACCGAAGCGATCCAGCAAGACCTTATCCACCGCATCGTTTGCTGTGACGTCGGCCTGCAGCCAGACGGTATTCGAAAGTGCCGCCTGCACCTCGGCATTGACGAAGGTGTAGGCCTCCATTTCCTTGCAGGACACGCACCAGTCGGCATAGAAGTCGAGAATGACGCTCTTGCCGTCCTGTGCGGCGGCGGCGATTTCACGGTCAAGATCGTCCACGGACTTGATGCGCTGGAATGGCAATTCGTGCTCGGCCTGCACGCTGACCGAGTCACCACTGCCGAGATTAATGCTCGCCAGGGGTTGCAGCGGATTGCTGCCGCCGGTCAGTGAGCCGAGTAGCAGGATGACGCCATAGATGATGGCGAGAAAGCCAAAGCCCTTGCCCAGTTTTTGTTGACCGGTAGAGTCCGACGTCAGTGTGGTCAGGCCGCCCATAAAGACGCCTGCCATGAAAATGAGCACCGCCCAAAGCAGCATCGTTACCGCCCCTGGAAGTATTCGCGACAACATCCAGATCGCGAGTCCCAGCATCATGAATCCAAAAGCGTTCTTGACCGCGACCATCCAGCCGCCCGCTTTGGGCAGTAACTTGCCCTGCGCTGCGCCTACAGCGAGCAGCGGTGCGCCCATGCCGAGGCTCATCGCAAACAGGGCGCTGCCGCCGCGCAGCATGTCGCCGGTCTGGGCAATAACGGTGAGCGCGGCGATCAAGGCTGGTGCGACACAGGCGGTGACGATCAGGGATGACAGGGCGCCCATGACAAACGCGCCGATCATGGTGCCGCTCTTTTGGTTGCCACTGATGCTCGACAGCCTGCTCTGAATGCCGCTCGGCATTTGCAGGTCGTAAGCGCCGAACATGCCCAGCGCGAGCACAACAAACAATCCTGCGAACAGGATCAGAATCCACGGCTGGTTGAACGTGGCCTGCAATTGCAGACCCAGTGCGGCGGCGGCGATGCCGGCGCCCGTATAAATAATGGCCATGCCCATCACGTAGCTCAAAGCGAGCGTGAAGCCACGCATTGAACTGACATTGTCACCCTCACCGGCGATGATTCCGGAAAGTATTGGCACCATGGGTAAAACGCAGGGCGTGAAGGCGAGCCCAAGTCCTGCAAGGAAGAACAACCCGGCAGCAACCCAGAGGCTGGAGCCCGTGATTATCTGTGCGAGGCGCGCTTGCTCAGATAAAGGCTTGCCGGCATCCGGGACCCTGGATAAATCCGTTGTCACCCCAGCTTCCGGCAGGCTAACGGTGAGCGTTTTGCTCACCGGCAAATAGCAAATACCATCGACCTTGCAACCCTGGTAGCTGAGTTCAATGTCCAGGTCCATCGCCTCCGGCGTAGCGCGTGCGATGGCGACCTTGCCGAAGACTTCATCAAAATAGACTTCCTGCAGGCCCAACCACTCGTCCGACTTCTCTTTGCCTTTTGGCAGGTCTAGCTGGCCGGCTCTAGCGTTATCGTTCAGTGAGTGCACCGCGATCTTGCTCTTGTACAGGTAGTAACCCGGCAGCACGCGAATACCGAACTCAATTGTGTTGCCATCAATGGCGAACGCATCCGGAATGAATACCTCGTCGGCAGGGAGGACATCGTCAATGGCGTTGTTGCCGAGTTTTCCCAGCTCCAGGGTCTTGCTGAGGGCCGTTTTTCGGAGTTTGACCGTTTCGGTCCAGCTTTGCGGGCTGTAGCAGAAGCCCGAATCCAGGCAGCCGCGGCTATCGATAGTGAGTGCGACCGAGGCCGGTCTGTCGCCGGCAACCGTATAAGGAATACGAACAAAGAAACTACCGCGGTAGACAACCTGTTCGCCGAAAAACTCGTCGGAGTGAACTTCGCCGTCAGGCAGTTCAGCCGTGCCCAATACAATCGCGCTGCCGTCGACCGCGAATTTGAATTCGTCGCGGTACATATAGGCGCCGTCCTTGATGGCCCAGTCAATCTCCAGCGCTTCGCCATCGTCGTTCACGACATAGTGAAAGACGTCTTGTGGCGGAGGGGGGCGGTCATTGGCCGCGCCGGCCGGGGCGGACAGAAAAAATAAGGCAATCGCGAAAGCGGCTAGTCGAATAGATGTCATGGAGCCCTGCTTGGCTGTGGTGATACAGCCCCTAATATCTAGGGGACCTGGGTGGAATCGCGAATGTTACCTCTTTGTTGGGCCATGTCGGCGACTCACGTCAGATTTTGCCACTTGAAATCTGCCACGCCATGCCTATTATTAGCACTCCTTGCGATCGAGTGCTAACAAAAGTCGATCGGGAAAACCGCCATAAATCGGTTAAAAATCAATAATTTACAGGAGAATAATACCATGAAGATGCGTCCGCTTCATGATCGGGTAATAGTAAAGCGCATGGAAGAAGAGCGCACATCACCCGGCGGAATCGTCATTCCTGACGCTGCAGCTGAGAAGCCCATCAAGGGCAAAGTTGTAGCGGTAGGCAAAGGCAAAATCCTCGAGAACGGCGACATTCGTCCTCTCGACGTCAAAGTTGGTGACCAGGTCCTTTTCGGCAAATATGCCGGTACAGAGGTCAAGGTTGATGGTGAAGAACTGCTCGTGATGAAGGAAGACGACATCATGGCGGTTATCGAAAAGAAATAGAGGGACAAAATAATGGCTGCTAAAGATGTACGATTTGGCGATGACGCACGGCAGAAGATGTTTGCTGGCGTGAACGTTCTCGCGAATGCGGTAAAAGTGACCCTGGGTCCTAAAGGCCGTAACGTCGTGCTCGATAAGAGCTTTGGCGCGCCGACCGTCACGAAAGACGGTGTTTCGGTTGCCAAGGAAATCGAGCTTGAAGACAAGTTTGAGAACATGGGCGCACAGATGGTGAAGGAAGTTGCTTCACAGACGTCTGACATCGCCGGTGACGGAACGACAACGGCTACGGTACTGGCTCAGGCTATCCTCCGCGAAGGTCTGAAATCCGTTGCCGCTGGCATGAACCCGATGGACCTGAAGCGCGGTATCGACAAAGCGTCGGCTGCAATGGTCGAAGAGCTGAAGAAGCTCTCCAAGCCCTGCAAAGATGAGAAAGCGATCGCACAGGTTGGCAGTATTTCTGCGAACTCTGATCCTGAGATCGGCGAACTCATTTCTGACGCCATGGGCAAGGTTGGCAAAGAAGGCGTAATCACGGTTGAAGAAGGCTCCGGTCTCGCGAACGAACTTGATGTCGTTGAAGGCATGCAGTTCGATCGTGGCTACCTGTCTCCTTACTTCATCAATGACGCTGCCAGCCAACAGGTTGAGCACGACAATCCGCTGATCCTCCTGTACGACAAGAAGATCTCCAACATTCGTGATCTTCTGCCGGTACTGGAAGGTGTAGCGAAAGCCGGCCGTCCGCTGCTGATCATCTGTGAAGATGTTGAAGGCGAAGCACTGGCTACCCTGGTTGTGAACAACATTCGTGGCATCGTAAAAGTTGCGGCTGTTAAAGCACCGGGCTTCGGCGATCGTCGCAAAGCCATGCTGCAGGACATCGCAGTGCTGACCGGCGGACAGGTTATTTCCGAAGAAGTTGGTTTGTCGCTGGAGAAAGCGACGCTGGATGACCTTGGCGAAGCCAAGAAGATCCAGATCACCAAAGAAGCAACAACGCTGATCGACGGCGCCGGCAAGCCTGCCGACATCAAAGCCCGAGTGAAGCAAATCAATGCTGAGATTGCAGAGTCTTCGTCTGACTACGACAAAGAGAAGCTGCAGGAACGCGTTGCCAAGCTGTCTGGTGGTGTTGCGGTAATCAAAGTCGGTGCTGCTACCGAAATTGAAATGAAAGAAAAGAAAGCTCGTGTTGAAGATGCACTCCACGCTACTCGCGCTGCCGTCGAAGAAGGCGTAGTACCGGGTGGTGGTGTTGCGTACATTCGCGCAGTCGGCAAGATCAAAGCCCTCGTTGGCGACAATGACGACCAGACTGTTGGTATCAACATTCTGCGCCGTGCCGTTGAAGAGCCATTGCGCCAGATCGTGCGCAATGCCGGCGGTGATGCCAGTGTTGTTCTGAATGCAGTTGCCGGCGGTAAGGGTAGCTACGGATACAACGCGGCAAGCGGTGAATACGGCGATATGATCGAGATGGGTATTCTGGATCCGACCAAGGTAACGCGTTATGCACTGCAGAATGCGGCCTCTGTTTCGGGCCTGCTGCTGACAACCGAAGCAATGGTTGCCGATGCACCGAAGGAAGAAGGCGCTCCGGGTGGAATGCCGGACATGGGCGGAATGGGTGGCATGGGCGGCATGATGTAAGCCGTTTGTCATTCAAAGCAATACAAAAAGCCCGGCTCTTGCCGGGCTTTTTTGTTTTAGACTGTGCATATGCCGATCGTCGCTCACAATAATCTGCCGACATTCCAGCGTCTTCGTGACCGCGGTCAGGACGTGCTGTCTGCCGAGCGTGCGCGCCATCAGGACATCCGCGAACTGCACATCGGATTGCTGAACATGATGCCGGACGCGGCATTGGCCGCGACGGAGCAGCAGTTCATCCGCCTGGTCGGCGCCTGCAACCAGATCGCGCAATTGTACGTTTATCCGTTTTCGATCCCGGAGCTGAATCGTGGGCCCGAAGCACAACAACATATCCGCGAGCACTACTTCGACTTTACCACCCTGCGTGAGCAGGGACTCGACGCGCTGATCATCACGGGCGCCAACGTCGCGAACCCGTCTCTGGACCAGGAACCGTTCTGGAAGCCCTTGATGGAAATCGTTGCATGGGCGAACGACAACGTCGCGTCCGTGTTGTGTTCGTGTCTCGCTACGCACGCGCTGGTCAAGTTCAAGCACGGAATCGAGCGTACACGCCTGCCAAAGAAGCAGTGGGGCGTCTACCATCACAAAATTACAACGCCGGACCACCCATTGACCTCGGAAATCAATACGCGCTTCGATGCGCCGCACTCCCGCTACAACGACGTCAGCACGGAACAGCTTGAACAGGTCGGTATCAAGGTACTGGCCTACAGCGATGAAGTTGGCGCCCATCTTGCGGTCAGTCCCGACCAGTTTCGAGTTGTGTACTTTCAGGGTCACCCGGAATACGACGGCGTGAGCCTGCTCAAGGAGTACAAGCGCGAGGTGCTGCGCTATCTCAGCGAGCAAAGAAGCGCTGCACCGCGCTTTCCCGAGAACTACTTTTCGAAGGCAGCAAGCGACATCGCGTCCGCATATCTGGCGCTAGCCAATGCTGCGAAAACCGCGGGCACATCAATCCCGGAGTTTCCCGAAGACGAACTGGCCGAGTTAATGAATAACACCTGGGGCGACACCGGCAAGGCGATCGTCAATAACTGGTTAGGTATGGTGTATCGCGTGACCAACCTTGACCGCCGCCTGCAGTTCATGGACGGCGTCGATCCGGACAACCCGCTCGGCATACGCTAGCCGATGCACTTTGGCGGGCCGCTCCACGGCTCGTCGTATTCCGTGTATTATTTGCCTCCCAATCAGCGTCATCATCGCTGCTCACAACACCAGGAAGATAGCCATGGGTTTCAGCACCAGACAGATACATGCCGGCGTCACTCCGGATCCGTTAACCGGCGCGATTCTGACGCCGATTTACCAGTCCACCACTTACGTTCAACCGTCGGTGGACGGCTATTTGTCGAAAGGATTCACCTACTCACGGTCAGGCAATCCTACGGTTCGCGCGCTGGAGTTGAAGCTCACCGATCTTGAAGGTGGTGTGGATACTGCCTGTTTCGGTACCGGCATGGCGGCGATACAAGCTGTGATGCTCGCCTTCCTCAACGCGGGTGATCACGCGATCATCTCTGACGTGGCTTATGGCGGCACGTATCGCCTGTGCAAGCAGATACTGAGTCGCTTCGGTATCGAGTTTTCGTTTGTAGATGGCTCGGATCTCAAGGCCGTAGCGGCCGCCGTCAAGGACAACACAAAATTGTTCCTGACCGAAACGCCGGCGAATCCAACGATGAAGTGTTCGGACATTGCCGGTATTTCAAAAATAGCCCGTGCCGCCGGCGCGGTGCATGCGGTGGATAACACTTTCCTGACGCCGTATTACCAGCGTCCGCTGGAACTCGGCGCCGATATGTCGATACACAGCACGACCAAATACATGGACGGTCACAACGCGACGGTGGGTGGTGCCGTGGTTGCCGCGAAACAGAAACATGCCGATGCCGTACGCTTCATCCAGAACAGCACCGGCAGCATCATGTCACCGCAGGTGGCGTGGCTGACGATGCAGGGATGTAAAACGATGTCACTGCGTATGGATGCACAATCCGCTAACGCGATGGCCATTGCTGAATACCTCGAAAGCCACGCCAAAGTGAAGCAGGTCTGCTATCCGGGGTTGAAGTCCTTCGCGCAGTACGAACTTGCGAGCCGTCAGGCCAGCGGTTACGGCGCGATGCTCTGGTTTGAAGTGCAGGGTGGTCTGGTCGCCGGCAAAAAACTCATGGACAACATCAAGGTGTTCAGCCTGGCTGAAAACCTGGGTTCCGTTGAGTCGTTGATTACGCACCCGGTCACGATGACTCATGCCGCCGTGGAAAAAGCAGAACGCGAACGCGTTGGCATCATCGACGGCCTGGTACGCGTCTCGGTTGGCCTTGAAGATGTTGAAGATCTGATCGAAGCGCTGGACAAGGCGCTCGCGCAGGTCTGAAACGATGGGCCACTTTCATCACTTCGACACACTCGCATTGCATGCCGGATTAACGGTCGATGACGAGTTTGGTGCACGCGCAACTCCGATATACCAGACGACGTCCTTCGTGTTTCCGGATACGGATACGGCATCGTCGATATTCAACCTGGAGCGCGGCGGCCATGCCTACAGCCGTATCACGAACCCGACGGTGGCGGTTCTCGAACAACGCATAGCAGCGCTCGAGGGTGGATCTGCCGCGGTTTGTACGTCGTCAGGAATGGCTGCAACATTCTGTGCCATCACGGCCCTACTGTCGCAGGGCGACCACATTGTTGCCTCGTCGCAAATGTACGGCGGCAATATCAGCCTGATGAAAAATACGCTGCCGAGATTTGGTATCACAACGACCTTCGTGGATCCGATGGACATTGACGCCTTTCGCGCGGCGATCAAAGACAATACCAGGCTGATCTACGGCGAGCTCATCGGCAACCCCGGGCTCGACATTCTCGATCTCGAAGCGATCGCCGCGATCTCGGAGGAGCACCGTATTCCATTTATGGTCGATGCCACATTTAACACGCCTTTTTTATGCAAATGCCTGGATTACGGCGTGAACATGACGATCCACTCGGTTACCAAGTGGATGGGTGGCCACGGCGTTGCGATCGGCGGCGTTGTTGTTGATGGCGGCAACTTTGACTGGGGAGCAACGGATAAGTACCCAACGATCACAGAACCGTACGCGCCGTTTTCGGGGCTCAACATTTGGGAAGAGTTTGGGCCGAGCGCCTTCGCGATGCGTATCCGCGCCGAAGCCATGCGCGATATCGGCCCGTCCATGAGTCCGATGAATGCGTTTTTGTTGTTGCAGGGTCTGGAAACACTGTCACTACGAATGAACAAGCATCTATCGAATACCAAGATGCTGCTGGAGTTTCTCAACAATCACGAGCAGGTGTCCTGGGTCAGTCATCCGGACTTGCCGTCGCACCGCAGTAACAAACTGGCAAGCAAATACCTTCCCAAAGGCGCTGGATCGATCATCAGTTTCGGGGTCAAGGGAGGTCGCGATGCCGGTAAAGCCTTTATAGAAAACGTTGGACTCGCGTCGCACCTCGCGAACGTCGGTGATGCCAAAACGCTGGTAATTCATCCAGCCACGACGACGCACTCGCGCATTGATGCCGATGCGCTCGTTGCTGCGGGGATCACCGAGGACATGGTGCGGCTTTCGGTCGGTCTTGAGGACGTCAGGGACATTGAAGTCGACTTCGAAAATGGTTTCCGTGCTGCCAGGAAATTCGCCGGTGACTGATTTTGTATTTTGAGCTCAATGGCAAGCAGGTTTTTGCGACGACGGGCGGCAAGCCATTCGACAACAGCAGGCCGGTAGTCCTGTTTTTAAGCGGTAGCGCGCTCGATCACACTTTCTGGGGATTGCAGTCGCGATTCTTCGCATTTCGAAACTACTCTGTTCTCGTGCCGGATTTTCCCGGGCACACGAATTCAGAGGGTCCATGTCTAAGGTCGATCGAATCGATGGCCGACTGGATCAATGATGTTGTCGTGTTCCTCGGCGCGAAAAATATTTCCGTCGTCGGTCACTCGCAGGGATGCCTCGTCGCCCTTGAGTTTGTCTCACGGTTTCCCGGCAGCGTACGCTCCGTCTCCTTCATCGGCAGCGGGCTCGTAACGCCGGTTAATGCCGCGCTAATCGATGCCGCTGAAAACAACCCGGCCGCTGCAGTTGCGATGATGAATTCGTGGGGCTTCGGCGAGGCCGGACACAAGCACCAGGGCGTTATTCCGGGCAACTCAATGCTCGCGGTAGGTATGAAAACGATGGCGCGCAATGCGCCTGTCGCGCTCGCGACCGATCTGAAAGCCTGCGATGCCTATCAGAATGGCAAGCTTGCGGCCGAAAAAGTTCGTAGCCCGAAGCAAGTCATACTCGGCGGAAAAGATCGCATGACGCCGCGACGGTCCGGTGTCGAGCTGGCCATACACCTGGGCAACACTGAGGCGCACATTATCGAAGACAGCGGCCACATGGTGCCTGTCGAGGCACCGGATCGCTGTCGCACGCTTTTGCGTGACTTTATCTTCGCCAACAATCCCGCGTAGACCTATGTACGAAATCAAGCAAGCGGCCGTTATTGGCGCAGGGACCATGGGGCTCGGTATTGCCGGCCAGCTTGCCAATGCCGGCGTCGATGTCTTGTTGCTTGATATTCCTGCGGAAGGCGAGAGTCGCAATGCTCATTGCGAGCGCGCCATCGAGCGCCTGCTTGATGTCAATCAGCCGGGGCTAACTCATAAGGACAATCTGTCACGCATTACGATTGGCAATGTTGAAGATGATTTCGACAAACTTGCCGATGCGGACTGGATTGCCGAAGCCATTGTCGAGCGACTCGATCTGAAGAAGGCCTTGTATCGGCGAATTGACGCCGTGCGCAAGCCGGGCTCGATCGTTTCTTCAAACACGTCGACTATTCCGATTTCTCTCTTGGTCGACGGCATGCCGCTTGCGTTCCGCGCCGAGTTCGCGATTACGCATTTCTTTAACCCGGTACGCTACATGCGCCTGCTCGAACTGGTTCGCGGCGCGGACACCAAAACCGAGGTCATTGACTGCCTTGAGTCGTTCAACGAAGCACGCATGGGCAAAGGCATCGTAGTGTGCAACGACACACCGGGGTTTCTCGGCAATCGTGTCGGTGTGTTTGCGATTCAGACCGCACTGCATTTTGCATTTCGGATGGGACTGGCACCCGAAGAGGCCGACGCGATCTTCGGGCGCCCGATGGGCATTCCCAAGACCGGCGTCTTCGGGCTCTATGACCTGATTGGCATCGATCTCATGAGTGACGTTGCGGCGAGCCTGATATCGATCCTGCCCAAGGACGATGTTTTCCATGAAGTGTCGGCTGAAATCCCTGTCATGGCACGCATGATTGCCGAGGGCTACGTGGGTAACAAGGGCGGGAAAGGCGGTTTTTATCGCAACCCGACCCCGACCGATAGCAACGGCAGGCAAACGCTCGACTTCGATAGCTTCAACTACCGCGATTTCGATAACGACAAACCCGGGATCGCGACCGCTGCGGAATTGGCCGGTGACTTTACGAAGTTGCTGGAGTCCGATGATCGCTACGGTTTGTATGCGTGGGAAATTCTTTCACGGACGCTCTGCTACGCGGCAAGCCTGGTTCCCGACGTTAACGAATCTCTTGTTGCTGTCGATGACGCGATGAAGCTGGGCTACAACTGGTTGCAGGGCCCGATGGAAATGATCGACGCCATCGGTGTCGACAACTTCATCGCACGGCTGGAAAAAGAGGGCCGTGATGTACCGACCTTTGTAAGAACGGCCGCCGGGAAAAGTTTCTACCGCGTATCCGGCGGTAAGGTGCAATATCTGCTGGCGGACGGCAATTACGAAGTCCTGCGCCGCGCCGACGGAGTCACACGGTTCACCGAGATGCGCAAGACTTTAGCGCCGATATTCGAGAACAAGGTCGCGAGTTATTTCGAACTGCCGCAGCAAATTGGCTTGCTTGAGTGGCATAGCAAAGCGAATACTCTGGACGGCGAGTCGATGGCTTTGCTCGCGAAGTCAGTGCAACACGCGAGCGAGAACTTCAAAGGCCTCATTATTCACAATGACGCGCAACACTTTTCCTGCGGTGTGAATCTCGAGAGCGTGTTGAGCTTTATCCGCGACGCAGACTGGGATGGACTCGACGGCTTTCTTCACCACTTCCAGCAGACAGTCCTCGGCATGCGCAACGCGCCGATACCTGTCGTTGCGGCGCCGTCCGGATTGTCCCTGGGCGGCGGTTTCGAGGTCTTGTTGCATTGCGACAAAGTCGTCTTTCATGCGAACTCCGTTACGGGCCTGGTGGAGACGCTGGTCGGCGTGGTTCCGGGCGGCGGCGGCGTCAAGGAAACCCTGTATCGCTGGGCGGAGCGCGAGGGGGATGTAACAAAGGGCGCATGGCAGGCGTTCATGAATATCGGCTACGGCAAGACGGCTCGGTCACCGCTGCAAGCTGCACCGCTGACGATGTTTCGAGACGGCATAGATGTTTACCTGATGAACCGTGATCGCCTGCTGGATGAGGCGATAACCGCCACGCTAGGAATGGCCGCCGGCTATTCGACGGTACGACGCGTAGCCCTGGCAATGCCCGGGCGCGGTGTCCGGCAGGAGATGATTGAGTGGTTGCAGAAGGCGGAGTCAAAGGGCCACCTGACACCCCACGACGTAACCACAGGCTCGCAGGTTGCTATGATCGTTACCGGCGGCGACGTCGACGGCGGGACCCTCCTGACTGAAGAGGATATCTGCGGGCTGGAACGAAAAGCTTTCCTGACGCTGGCGCAAAGCAAAGAAACCAGGGCTCGAATTGAGCACATGCTGAGCTTCGGCAGTCCCCTGCGAAACTAGTCGCTTCGGCGCAGGCCGTTCGGCCACCCCTGCCTTGAAAATCGATCGTGTCGACGGTGGCTATTGGTTCTTGCCACCCGCGGAACAGCTCTGTAATAAGAGCTGTAGTTTTTCGCGCCCCAGACTTTTCATTTGCTCGATATTTCGGATGGGAATTTGCTCGACATCCGGATAGGCGGCGATAGCCATTTCGAGGCTTTCTTCCCTGAGTATATGCAGCAAGGGATACGGCGAGCGATTCGTAAAATTCTCTGCATCACCTGCAGCGGTGCCGGCGAACTGATAGTCCGGGTGAAAACTCGCAACCTGATAGACGCCTTCCAGGTCCATCTGCAGCAGCAATCGATCTGCGATATCCAGAAATTGGTTGTAGTCGAAAAAGTTCTGCATCACATTGGGATGAATCAGCAACGTGGTTTCTACCCTTGCATCATCGTTCAGCAACGCGAATTCGGCCTCCAGCGCCGCTAACAATTGGATATCCGTTGTAGCTTCGGTCACAACAAGGCGAATCCGGTTTCTGACCATTTCGCGCCCGGCAAACGGGCACAAGTTCAATCCAACAACCATATCCTCTAACCATCGCCGCACTGCGTGAGCTATTGCTTCAGATTCCATAAGTGCTACCAGGTGCGCCTTGAGTCAGCAGTCGACGGTCATTGTAGCTCGAAAGTTGCCGCGCACGATGTAAGATACCGACTACCTGGTGTCGAGGTCCTCGCGCGTGTCGATGCGATCTCATTGAGAGGTGTGTTATGAAATCATTGATACTCGCCATGTGTGCCCTATTCTGGGCCAGCTCGGCAACGGCCGGTGCCTGGGAGGCGGGCTCTTTTGATAACGACGATGCTCTGGATTGGGTTTGGGAGTTAACCGAAAGTGACGATCTGTCGATTGTCGAAGATGCACTGCAAGCCGCGGCCGAAACCACTGGATACCTGGAGGCGCCCACGGCGAGCGTGGCTATCGCTGCTGCAGAAGTGGTCGCTGTCCTGAAAGGCTATCCGAAACCCGGGTTGCCCGCCGAAGTCACGAGTTGGGCTTTAGCGCATCCTCACACGGTTAGCGATGAACTTTCGGCAACCGCACGAGCAGTGGTCAAAAGAGTTCAGGATGCAGAGACGTCCGAGCTTGCCGAGCTTTGGTCTGAGTCGGATGAGATGCTGCAGGAATGGCACCTGGACCTGGCCAACTTGCTGAGCCGCTTGCATCAATAACCCGGCATCGCCGCAGATACCTGAGTGACCGACTGCGCTTGCAGGCGAGATCGTCGTGCCTGATACTCGGCGCGGGTCGGCAGACGTGCAGGAATAAGTGTGGCCAAATTAAGTGAGCATCTTCACGGTGGCGTTGTAACCGGGAAAGATATCCAGCGCGTTCGCGATACCTTGTTGTTCGAACAGCCGGAACGGCAACGCAAAATCTTTCGCTTCTTGTGCCTGCTAATTCTTGCTGCCGCGATATCGACTTTCGGCCTGTTGGCGGACTCGATCGCGACCGTCATCGGCGCGATGATCGTTGCTCCGCTCATGCTACCCATCATGGGACTGGCATTTGGCGTGAGCCTGGCGGACCGCGGCATCATTTTGAATTCCTTGCTAATCTCGATTTTGGGCATAGTCACGGCAATTGCGATCGGCTTCCTGCTGACGTGGGCCTTTCGCAACGTGATCAACCCGGAAGCGAACACGCAAATCATGCTTCGTACCGCACCGCGGCTTGTCGATTTATGCGCGGCTCTGGCTACCGGTCTCGCCGGTGCCTTTGCTACGGGACGACGCGACATCTCGGACACGCTTCCCGGCGTTGCAATCGCAATTTCCCTGGTGCCGCCGCTGACAAACGTGGGAATCCTGTTGGCGACGGGTAGACCAGACCTGGCAGTTGGCAGTCTGCTCCTCTTCGTCACCAATTACCTCGCGATACTCCTGATGGGTTCTCTGGTGTTTGCGCTGATGGCCTACCCTCGTGCGTATCGCGCGCTGCGATCACACTCTGCACGCCGAACTACGATTTTCGTGGCCTTTGTATTACTCACGTTTGTCGTCATTCCGCTATCGGCGACCAGTTTCAAGACTGTTCAGAACACCGTGGCCGAGCAGCGTGCGGCAGTTATCACCAAGGACTGGCTCGCAGGCAGCGATTACCGCCTGGTTTCCGCCAGTGCCGGGACCGATACGGTACGTATCGTCATCATTGGGCAGGGAGATCTGCCGTCCCAGCAGGACCTTAAGGCCGCGCTGCGAGGCGAACTCTTCGACCTGCCAGTCGATCTGGAAGTGGTACCGCAGACGCGCATCCGATTTGAAACGGTGCAACCGGCTGCCAAGTAGCAGCCGCGACCGGCTTACTGATCCTGTTCCGGCGATTGAGCGGACTCCGGTGCTTTCCGCTCCATCCACGCATCCATGTATTGCATCATTTCGGCTTCGTCGTCCGCGTCATCCCACGACCTTTCTCCGCTCGCAAATGGCCACAGGGCATCGACTAATTCGACAATCTCGTCACGACTGTAGGAGTACTCGTGCCCGATGTTGAAGGCCAGCAACTCCTCAACAATTTGCGCGATGGTCCAGCCGGCCTCGACTTGCTCGGGTACAACGAGATAACGCGCTCTTGGTTGCGCTTCGAATAACGCTTGCTCGATCGCAAGGGCCACAGCGTCGGGAGGGGTGCCTTCACTCTTGACGCCGGCTTCAATTCGTTCTTTGCAGTCCGCAATCATTCCTTGCCGCCGTTCCTCGTACAGACCCCAGTCGTCCGCATCACTATCCGCCAATAGTCGTTTACAGCGAGTCAGGCCAATCTCGGATGCAAAATTGCCCGGGTTTACGGCGGAGACGTGCACGCCGAAGTCTTCCAGCTCGTTGGCAAGTGCGTCTGTCATTGCCTCGAGTGCATGCTTGCTGGCGGAGTACATGCCGTAGCCGCCACCCGACAGCACGCCGGAGATGGAGCTGATATTTACAATGCGGCCTTTGGACTCGATGATCATCGGGGCGAAGGCTTTAGTTACTCGATAGACGCCGAAAACGTTAACGTCGAACAGAAATTGAAAATCGCTTTCGTCAGCCTCAATCAGCGGCGCGACCACGTTGACACCCGCATTATTCACCAGCCCCCAAAGTCCGTGGCCCTGTTCTTTGATCAGTTTTACCGCGGCATCGATCTGATCCTGTTGGGTGACATCAATGCGCACTGCGATGATATTGGCGATCTTGTTCAACTCGGCCATGTCGGCGTCTTTGCGCGCGCCGGCATAAACGAGGTGTCCGGCAGCCGCCAGGTGTTCGGCGGTTTCGCGACCAATACCGGTTGTCGCGCCCGTAATGAGTACGGCTTTCTTGTCGCCATGGTTGTGTGCTGACAGCGGTGCCAGAGGAAGCAGCGTGGCTAAGACAACTATTATCGATAGGGAAAGTTTCAAGATGTATCTCCTTGCTGTTGCTCGCTAGGGTACCGTCGGTACGCTGACATGCTCAATTTGGTTCGTATTTGCCCATTCATTAATCGGGCGAATCAGGTTGGTCGAAATTGCACGTAACTCGCTTTTTCTCTTCGCCCATTCAGTCTGCAAATCCTGCATGCGCGTCATGTCTCCATGAGTGACCGGTGGACCGGTGTCGTCGATGACGTCGAGCAAGTATCGAATCTGACCTGCGAGCATCGTTTCCCAGGCGTCTTCATCCTCATAGGTCTGGTGTTTGAGCTGCGTGATCTTCGCTTCCCACTGACCGATAGCCTCGTTCGCGGCGGTTCCCATGGTCTGTAGTTCGTCATTGTCGGCATAGGCGGTCATTAACGAATTGATTGCTGCTCGCGATGCGCGAATGTCTTCCAAAGCGTGCAGGTTCTCACTCAGCATGTCGCGCACTTCGGCGAGGCGCTGCACCCAAATAGTGATATCGGCGTCTGCCACATCGAGGCGAGGATCGAGTTCGATCGTAAACGAGACGGTTTCTTCGGCATCACCAACCCGGAAGCGAGCGCTGTAATCGCCAGGCGCGACATTCGGTCCGTTGAACCCGGCGAACAAAGCGATGTCCTCGATGCAATGCACGTTTTCGCTGCGCATGTTCCAGCCCCAGCGATTCAGGCCCTGGTCAGTCGTTGCGTATTTGATTTCGAACGGACTGCGAGGGTCCGTGTTGCTGATGCGGCAACGATCGTGATCGCTTTCCTCGCTTGAGTAGCTGCGAATGACGTGGCCACCGGCATCCATGACCTCGATGCTCAGCTCGCCGGCGTCTGCGTCGCGTAGGTGATAATAGAACGGTACATCGCGCGACGGGTTGGCGCCCTCGAAGTCACCGCTGCGACCACCGCCACTCATCAGGTAAGTCGTATCGGGTGTATACACATGCAAGGGTTTTTGCACAGCGTCGGCCGCCGCCTGTCGCACCACAAACAAATCGTCGATCAGCCAGAAGCCCCGGCCCTGGGTCGCCGCGACCAGGCTGTCCTGACGAATCTTCAAGTCCGTAATCGGTACCGGCGGAAGGTTGAGTCGCAGGGATTGCCAGTCATCACCGTCGTTATAAGAAACAAACATTCCGGCTTCGGTACCCGCGTACAGCAGACCGCGGCGCGTGGGATCTTCACGTACAACGCGAACGAAGGTATCCATCGGGAGGCCACGGTCGATCCGTTTCCAGCGCTTGCCGTAGTCTGTGGTTTTGTAAATGTAGGGTTTGAAGTCGTCGAGCTTGTACCCGGCAACCGCGAGATAGGCAGTACCCGCTACGTGCGGGCTGAGTTCGATCGCATTGATCATCGCTTCACCTTTGTGCGGTGGTGAAACATTGCTCCAGCTATCGCCGCCATTCTGCGTTACATGAACCAATCCGTCATCGCTGCCGACCCAGATCGTGCCTTGTTCTTTGGCTGACTCCACGATGTAGAAAATGGTGTTGTAGAACTCGGCACCAACGTTCTCCGGCGTCAATGGACCGCCATTGCGACCTTGTTTCAATGGGTCATTGCGCGTCAGGTCGGGACTGATTTCTGTCCATGTCGAGCCGCGGTCGTCACTCCTAAGCAGCATCTGTGTGCCGTAGTAGATGACTTTGGAGTCATGTGGCGACATCGCGATTGGCGGATTCCAGTTGGCGCGATACTTGAGGTCTTTCGAATCCTTGCCGTAAACCATTTCCGAGTAGGGAATGATCGATCGTACAACGTCGGTCTCTGCATCGTATTCTGTCAGTGTGCCGTTGATCGTTGTGGCATAGACCAGTCGCGGATTGTCCGCGTCCAGCGCCACGTGCGCGCTTTCGCCGCCACCGACATAGTAGTAGTCGTCCCGGCCAATGCCTCCCTGGAATGAGCGGCTGGCGATTGCGACGGTCGTGTTGTCCTGCTGGCCACCGTAGATACGAAACGGAAACTGGTTGTCGACAGTGACGCGGTAGAACTGCGCGGTTGGCTGATTCATCAGCGTTGACCATGTTTCGCCGCCGTCAAACGTCACGGTCGCACCACCATCATTGCCATTGATAATGTTGCGATTGTCGGCCGGATTGATCCAGAGATCGTGATGATCGCCGTGCGGTCCGTTGATTTTCTCCCAGGTCTTGCCGGCGTCTACAGACTTCATCAATGGCACGTTCATTACCCAAACGGTGTCTTCGTCAACCGGATCAGCTTTGATGTGGATGTAGTACCAGGCGCGTGAATGCAGTACACGGTGATTGTTGATCAACTTCCACGATTTGCCCGCGTTGTCGCTGCGATAGAGACCGCCCAGTTCCGGTTCGCTTTCGATGATCGCGTAGACGCGCTCGGGGTTGCTGGCCGAAACATCGACGCCGATTTTGCCGACAAGATCAGGAAGACCACCGCCGAGTTTTTCCCAGTTGTCGCCGCCGTCAACGGATTTGTAGATTCCGCCGCCTTCGCCACCGGATTTGATGAACCACGGTGTGCGCCCGTGATGCCACATGGCGGCATAGAGGATTCGCGGGTTGTTCGGGTCCATGGAAAGGTCCGCGGCGCCCGTATCAGCATTGATTTTCAATACGTGCTGCCAGGTATTGCCGCCGTCGCGGGTGCGGAATACGCCGCGCTCTTCGCTCGGCCCCCAGATCTTGCCCTGCACGGCAGCGTAGGCAATGTCAGGGTTGGTCGGGTGCACTCGAACACGCGAAATCTGGCCTGCATTGTCGAGCCCGATGTGTGTCCAGCTCTTGCCGGCATCGGTCGATTTGTAAACACCGTTGCCGTGGCTGGTGGTTACGCCGCGTATCGGCGATTCACCAGTACCTACATAGAGTACGTTGTGGTCTGACGGAGCAACGGCGACCGCGCCTATTGTGCCAACGTCGAAATCACCGTCGGAGAGATTCTCCCAGGTCGTGCCGGCATTCTCGGTTTTCCAGACGCCGCCGCCGGTAGCGCCCATGTAATAGAGATTCGGCTTACCTTCGACACCCGTTACCGCCGTTACACGCCCGCCACGATAGGGTCCGATCATGCGCCATTCGAGGCCATCGATGACTGATTCCGGTACCTCGCCGTGAGCCGGTATAGCTGGCAGAGTCATGGTCAGGAACAGCCCAGTCAATAGACCTGAGCGCATGATATTTCTGAAAGTGATTTCGCCGAGCATTTCGTTCTCCGTTATTGGTTCTATTGCCGACATCGGTCAGTACTATAGCAAAGGCGCGTGTGTATGCCGGGCGGAGATATACGATCTCCGGCATGTTTTAATAGTACTTCCGAAAGCAGGTTGAGCAGAGACATGCAATCCGAACATCAGTCAGGTGAGGTCGATCTCCATCGAGGGGATGTGGCCGACGCCGCAGAGCTCGCGGCGTTTGCAGCTCGAACATTTTCCGAAACCTTCTCCGCCGACAACGATCCATCCGATCTGCAGATGCACCTCACAATGAATTACGGTTTGGAGCAGCAGGTCGCTGAACTCGCCGATCCCCGGGTCATCACTATTCTCGCTCGGTCAAACGACGAGCTGGTCGCCTATGCGCAGGTCAGGAAAGGTCCATCGCCGAGTTGCGTAACGCAGGAGTCCCCAATTGAGCTGCATCGCCTGTACGTGGATCGACGTCTGCACGGCTCGGGATTGGCGCAGAAGCTAATGGCGGCTGTACACCAAGCCGCGCACGATTTCGGGGCCAGCCACATTTGGCTTGGCGTATGGGAGAAAAATCCGCGCGCTATTGCCTACTACAAGAAGGCCGGCTATAGCGACGTTGGCAGCACGATCTATTGCGTAGGTCCGGATCGGCAGACAGATCGAGTGCTGCTTGTCAGTGTGTGTCCGCCGCGTTAATCGAGCAGCGGAATCGTAATTTCGGACTTGATCCACGGTGCCTCGCACACGGTTGCGGGACGTTCACCGTCGTCTGCAGCGACAACGAATTTCGTGCCGACTGACGAGTGTTCCGTTGGTACATTCGCCCAGCCGATATTTTTCTTCAAACGCGGTGAATAGACACAACGCGTAACGTGACCGATGCACTCACCGTTATTGCTGACCACCCAGAAGTTCTCGTTCGATCCCGCCAGCGGAGCACCGTCTATCTCGATGCCGATCAATCGTCTCTTTACACCCTCTGCCTTAATCTTTGTCAACGCGGCTTTACCGATGAAATCATCGGCCTGATCCAGGTTGATGAACTTGTCCATGCCGATGACGTAGGGATTGTCCGAAAGAGCAATGTCCGAAATGTATGAAAGCAGCCCGCCTTCGATGCTGCGTATCGTATTAGGCGCTGTGGCGACTATGCCGTAGGGTTTGCCGGCGTTCATGATCTTTTCCCACAATGATTCGCCGTGTTGGGCATCCTGCAAGTAGAGCTCGTAGCCAAGTTCACCGCTCCAGCCGGTGCGCGATATAACCAGGGGGATGCCGTCGAGCTCAGTTTCCTTCAACCAGTAGTACTTCATATCCAGTACCCCGTCGCCGAACAGGTCTCGCGCGACATAGGGAGACTTCGGTCCCTGCAATTGCAGGGGCGAAACATCCGGCTCGAAAACCTGCACATCCATGCCGCTATTCACTGCCACACCCGACGCCCACATGAGCACGTCGCCATCGCCGGGCGACAGCCAGTACCGGTTTTCATTGACTCTCAGCAGGACCGCGTCGTTGACGATGCCGCCATCCTGGTTGGTCAGGATCATGTACTGGCATTGTCCAACCTGACATTTCGACATGTCCCGCGGCGTCAGGTATTGAATGAAGCGAAATGCATCGGGACCGGAAATCTCGACCTGCCGTTGGCAGGTGACATCCCAAAGCGTCACGCCATTCACGAGGTTCCAGTATTCCTCGACCGGACTCGTGTAGCAGCTTGGCATGTAAGTGTGATTGTAGACGGTGAACGACTTGGCACCGTATCGCAGCGTTGCCTCGAAATACGGCGATTTACGTACGCGCGGGCCGAACGAGATTACCGGTGCGGTCACCATTATTCTCCGAGTCGTGAGATGGGGGGTATCGGCGCAAAATGGTAACTGACGTAATTTCAGCCAGCAACAATTTCGCCTTTTCGCAAAAATCCGTCAATCCGAACTTTCCCGGATAGCAATTTGACAGGCCGGGTCTATAAAGGATGAGCTGGCGGAGAATCGCCAGTGCCGCAAAGGGAAGGAGGTGAACGACATGTCCATTATGAGCAAATTCGAGCCACGCAAAAGGTTCGTCGATGTAAAACGGGCAGCGCCTCTCACCCAGAGCATGGAGGAGTTCTTTGAGGACTTCCCACCACGCCGCTGGATGGAGACGTTTGAGCCACTGTCATGGCGATGGCCGATGGGTGTTGACTACGAGCGCAGTTTTCGCCTGGACGTTATCGATTATGAGAAGGAGCTCGTTGTCCGCGGTGAGCTACCCGGTGTCGAGAAAGATGACATCGAAGTCACGGTCATGGGTGATCGACTCATGATTGAGGCAGAAAGAAAGTTTGAGGAGGAAGACAAGAAGGATGCTTACTACCGTCACGAGGTTGGCTACGGCAAATTGATGAGAACCATTGTTTTGCCCGTTGAAGTGGATGCAGAAAAAGTCCACGCCGAACTGAAGGACGGCATTCTCATGGTCAAGCTCCCTAAACTTGAGGTAGCTGAACGTCACACTATTAAAGTCGCTTAGCGACGCGCCAGTGTGAGGTTCCCGGGGCGGCCCATGCCGCCCCGGTTTTTATGGCGAGCGCTATTCTGCGGCCGAAACTCGATAATGCCGGCGCAGATGCCAAACGATTCGCGCGCCCAGTAATACAGCAAGAATGACGGCGTATATGAGCGGCTCGGTGACGTCCTTCTTGACCTGCCACCAGTAATGCCAGACGCCGAGGATGGCGATGACGTAAACAGACTGATGCAGCGTTTGCCAGTGGCGGCCCATGCGGCGGCGGAGGGCGGTGAACGACGTAATCGCGAGCGCCGACAGCCAGACGACGGCTGCAAATCCCAGCGTGATGAACGGACGTTCCGTCAGATCTTCAACGATGTCGCTCATGTACAAGCCGCGGTCAAGGATCAGCCATGCGAGGAAATGCATAAACGCATAAAAGAACGTAAACAGGCCCAGCATGCGCCGAAAGCGCGATAGCCAATTCCAGTTCGTGAGTCTTCTGAGTGGCGTAACCGCCAAAGTGATCAGGATGAAACGGAGTGCCCAGTTGCCGAAGCGATCCTGGATGGCCTCGACCGGGTTGGCACCGAGCCCGGCCGTAATTCCGAACGCATCAGTCAGTACGAAAATCGCCGGCAACAGGCACAGGGTAAAGACCAGCGGCTTCCAGACGTAACGAATGCTTTGCAGTGTGTTCAACGGCTAGTAGTTGCGTCGCAGGTCCAGATTCTTGTAGAGGTCTGCGACCTGTTCCCCGTAGCCGTTAAACATCAGCGTATCCTGCCGGTCTGCAAAAATACCGGCACCGATGCGACGCTCCCGGGCCTGACTCCAGCGTGGATGACTGACGGTCGGATTGACATTCGCATAAAAGCCGTACTCGTTCGGTATGGCCATGTTCCAGCTCGTTTTCGGGCGCGTCGAGGAGAAGTGAATTTTCACGATGCTCTTGATGCCCTTAAAGCCGTATTTCCACGGCACGACCAGGCGTATCGGCGCGCCATTCTGGTTCGGGATTACGTTGCCGTATATGCCGACGGCCAGTATTGGCAGTGGATTGGTGGCTTCCGCGATCGTGAGTCCCTCGCGATACGGCCAGTCGAGTGAGCGGCCACGGACGCCGGGCATTTGCTCACGATCATTCAGCGTTTCGAAAGCGACGTATTGCGCGCTGGAGGTCGGCTTGAAGTGCTTAACCACCGCTGCCAGCGATATGCCAACCCACGGTATGACCATGGACCAGGCCTCGACACAACGCATGCGGTAAATGCGTTCCTCGAGATCGAAGGGCTTCATGAAGGTATCGAAATCGAACGTGCCTGTTTTTTCGGCATCGCCGGATACTTCGATAGTCCACGGGCGCGTCCTGAAATCCTCGGCGTATTCCGCTGGGTCGCTCTTGCCGAGGCCGAATTCGTAGTAGTTGTTGTAGGTGGAAATGTCCTCGAAGCTGTTCGGTGCCTCATCGGTGCTGAAAGGGCTCTTCGCGACGTCCGGTAGCCGGGCGTAACGGCCATCCGGAATTACAGCGCCGATCGCGGCGGGCGCAAGCAGAGAACCGCCTGCGATAGCACCGGCACGCATAAAGTCTCGACGATTAAGATAGTTGGCTTCGCTCGTGATTTCCGACGGGCGAATTTCGGCAGGCTTTCGAATTAACACAGACAGCTCCCTCCAGGTATTCAAGCAACAGACCGGTTCCAGGGCGGAATTATTTCAGAGATTCAGTCGCTATATGGAAATTTGTTTCGAAAAGCCGCAAAAATCTCTGATCTTGATTGTTACTGCGCAACAGCTTGCGCCGAGTTTCCGATTCGTCGGCCGGAGCATAAATGTTGAGTTAGACGAAGTTAGATGCAATTAATCCGATATAGCCCGGATTTTAGTGTTTTTAGACGAAAATAGACGCTCAATTGGACTGACGGTGGTTCCGCACCGGATTAGGAGTTTCGATGGTGGGGCAACAGTTTGAGTCAATCTTCGCCGAAAACTATCAGATAACACATTATTTACGATAAAAATCTTCAAATGTCGCCGAAATATCAAAAATTAACGAAGTCGCAATTCTCTCTGGAGTTGCCCATCAGAAATCCAGTTGTCGCCAAATTATCGAGTTTTAACTGTTTTTCCCGACATTTAGAGGCAATTTCAACTATTCCGCGCCAGCCAAGCGGTGATAAGGCGGTTCACATCGTCCGGGCGTTCCTGTTGCGTCCAATGTCCGCAAGGCTCCAGCATCTCGATCGTGAGGTCTTTTACAAAGGGTTTCATGATCTCGATGTGTTCCAGGGGTATGACCACGTCGTCGACGGCGCCGATAAAAAGCGTCGGGACCGTAATGGTCGGGTCGATGCCCTCGAAATCCCGCCAGTTCTGTGTCCAGTTGCGATACCAGTTGATCGGCCCCGAAAAGCCTGACTTCGAAAACGCGCGAGCGTAATACTCGCGCTCCCCGTCATTCAATAAAGGCTCGCCACTGGATTGCCGGCGCTGCATGACTTTTAAGAGGTTCAGGACGCGCATTTGCGGCGGGAGCTTATCGAACTCGGCCCGCGACGCCTGCTTCTTGCGCATCATCATATCGATGAAATGACCGGGGTCGGCCGCGAATGCCTTGTCGGCTTCGTCGGAGTTCTGAAAATTGACGATGTAGAAGTCGTCTCCCAGGCGTTGCCGAAACAGCTCGATAGGATCGATCGGCGGACGCGGGTAGTAGGGAATATTCAGCGCGATCAGGCTTTCCATTCGATCGGGAGCGAGCAGGGCCATGTGCCAAAGGACCATCGCGCCCCAATCGTGACCGACAAAGGTCGCGCGTTCGATCTCCTTTGCGTCGAGCAAACCCTGCAGGTCCCCGATGAGTTTCGTCACACGATAGGCATCAACGTCGCTTGGCGTGTCGCTACGACCGTAGCCGCGCATATCCGGCGCAATGCCGCGAAAGCCGGCAGCGGCGAGTGCCGGTAGCTGGTGTCGCCAGGAATAGGCGAGCTCCGGAAAGCCGTGCACCATAATCACGGCAGGACCCTCGCCCTGTTCGTGTACGGCCATGCGTATACCGTTGCTAGTGATGAAATGCGGTTCCGGAAACATCGTCGCATTTGACAGCAAAGCCCGGTGGATCGCAAAGTGAGCCCACCCGACACAGAAGCGGAGGCCCCGGATGATTCAGCGCTTGATCATCTCGTTAACCCACGTCATCACCAATTCCTTTTTCCGGCGCATCGATGTCGTCGGTGAAGAGAATATTCCGGCGACCGGACCGGTGATCTTTGCGGGAAATCATCCGAATGCCCTGATGGATGGCTGGCTGTTGACAGCCCGCTGTGGCCGCTGGCCGATCCATTTCATGGCCAACGCCAAGCTGTGGAAATACCGATTGCTGGGTCACTTGCTGGATGCAACTGGCGCGGTGCCCGTGTACCGGCGCGAAGAGCACGATGGCGACGTCGACAACAGCGAGGCGTTCGACAAGCTGTTCGAGGTTATTGAAGCCGGTCATTGCATGGGTGTGTTTCCGGAGGGGGTCAGCCACACTGAGTCGCAGCTGTCGAAACTGAAGACGGGAACAGCGCGTATCGCGCTAACCGTCGCCGCGCGTGGCAAGGTCGCGGTGACGATCATTCCCTGCGGACTCAATTACATCCACCGCCACCGATTTCGCAGCCAGGTATCCATCGAATTTGGTGAACCGCTGGTGATCGACAGCGCCTGGCTCGAGCGATTCGCGGCTGATGAACGTGAATGCGTGCGCGAGCTGACCGATCAGCTCGCAGCGGCGTTGATGTCGGTGACAGTGAATGCACCCGACTGGAGTACCTTGCGATTCATACAGGCTGCACGTCGCTTGTACAAACCGTCCGGAGCGAAACTGACACCCGGCCAATACATGGAATTGAACCGGCGCTTCGTGGCGTCGCACGTGAAGCATGGAAAAGAGCCCGAGATGATTGCGTTTCAGAATGAGGTGGAGGATTACCAGACACGTCTCGAAGTGCTCGGCCTCAAGGATTACCAGTTGCGCAAGAAGGTGTCTGTTGGCAAAGCGTTCCGGCGATTGCTCGCACGGTCACTCATGTTGATGCTGCTGCTGCCCATCGCGATTCCCGGCGCGCTGCTGCATCTTCCGGTCGCCTGGGTGGCGGCTTTGGTCGGTGAGCGTTTCAGTTACGAAGAGGATGACGTCGCAACTCTCAAAGTGTTCGCCTCGATCACCTTGCTGCCGCTGCTCTACCTGGTCGCCGCGTTCTTTATCGGCAAATACATCGGCACAGTGTGGGCTATTGTTGTTGTGGTCGGGCTTGCGATCAGTTTTTCTGCCTCGATCCTGGTCATCGAAGCGCAAGCGACGCTGCTGGTTTCGATGGTTTCGATACTTCGAGAGACGCGACTTCGGGCGGAGATAGAAGACCTGCAGGCCATTCGTGTGAATCTGGTGGAAAGAGTCCGGACACTGGCGGATCAATATTCGAACCCGGATATGTCGAGAATGTTTACGGCTGAAGATTTCGCCGAGAATGCTACGCCGCAAGCCTGATTTAGCGTAGGCTGCGATCGATGAAACTTTTCGAGGAACTCAAGCGCCGCAATGTTTTCCGCGTTGCCGTTGCCTATACGATCCATGAGCAATAGCTTGCCAGCATGTCCACAGTGCCAATCGGAGTACGCGTATGAGGACGGCGATCTGCTGGTCTGTCCCGAATGCGCTCATGAGTGGACTAAAGAACCCCCGAAAGAAAATGCTGAAGAAAAAATAGTCAGAGATGCCAATGGCAGCCCGTTGGTCGACGGCGACACAGTTTCTGTCATTAAGGATTTGAAGGTCAAAGGCTCGTCTTCTGTGTTGAAGGTTGGCACGAAAGTAAAAAACATTCGGCTTGTCGATGGCGATCACGACATTGACTGCAAAATTCCCGGCATCGGGTCAATGATGCTCAAGTCGGAGTTTGTCAAAAAGGTGTAGCGCTATGAATTTCGAACTGATCTATCCAATGGCCGCGATGGTCGTACTGACTTTCGGTGTTTTGATCGCCATGTTTCGCGCCCGCGTGCGCGCTGTACGTGCCGGCGAAGCGGATGCTAGCTATTTCAAGACCTATCAGGAAGGCGGCGAGCCGCGTCACACGGCGCAGTTGTCCCGGCAATTCACCAACCTGTTCGAAACACCGGTGTTGTTCTATGTCGCTTGCGTAACGGCGATGATTGCGGGGCTCGCAGGCACAGTGATGCTGGTGCTGGCATGGCTGTATGTTGGTCTGCGTATCGCGCATGCCTGGGTGCATACCGGCAATAACAAAATGGGCCCGCGGATCAAAATTTACTTCGCCAGCTGGCTGGTATTGCTTGGTATGTGGGCCACTCTGGTCCTCGGTGTCGCCGGAATCGTCAACTGAGATAGGCGCCGCGTTCCGAGAATTCCCTTGTTTTTTGCCGGTTTGGACGCTACTTTCCCCAGCACGACGTTGATGGGGACGAGTAAGCAGCCCATTCAGGATTAAGCGACCGGAGGACAGTGTGAGCTCCGGGCCTGAAACTGCCGAATATCACCCCGGAGTTGCCACCTGAAGGGCCTTGCCGATGCGGCAGTCCTGAGTAAGGCCGGCCGACTGGCTCACGAAACGAGCGACGGGCGCCAAGCCCATGAGGTGGCCGGTCCGTAAGGGCAAGCCACGAAACCGGGTGGTACCGCGAAGAATTCTCGCCCCGGAGTTAAGGTCAATGTGATCTTAACTCCGGGGTTTTTTGCTTTTGGGAGTGGATGTTTTGTCATTTAAAGAAGTACAGGGTCGATACGACGGTCCGGCACTCGAAACCGAGGTGCTGGCGTTTTGGCGTGAGCAGGATGTGTTCAACAAAACGCTCGAGCAGAGCGACGGCAAGCCGCAGTTCAGTTTCAACGAGGGTCCGCCAACGGCCAATGGCAAGCCCGGCATTCACCACGTACTCGCGCGCAGCTTTAAAGACATCTTTCCGCGTTACAAAACCATGCGCGGCTATCACGTGCCGCGCAAGGCGGGCTGGGATACGCACGGTCTGCCCGTTGAGCACGAGGTCGAGAAAGAACTCGGCATCTTCGACAAGAAAGAGATCGAGGCAAAAATTGGCGTTGCCGAATTCACCAAGCGTTGTCGTGATTCGGTCATGCGCTATATCGGCGACTGGGAGAAGATGACCGAACGCATGGGCTTCTGGGTAAATCTCGACGAGGCCTATTACACGCTCAACAACAGCTACATTGAATCGGTCTGGAACCTGCTGCAGAAGATCTGGGACAAGGACCTCATTTACAAAGGCTACAAAGTCGTTCCTTACGATCCGCGTATCGGTGCCACGCTGTCATCGCACGAACTCGCACTCGGCTACAAGGACGTTGAAGACCCTTCGATCACAGTGCGCTTCAAAGTGAGGGATGACGAGAGTGTCTATTTTCTCGTCTGGACGACGACGCCCTGGACCTTACCTTCGAACCTCGCGCTCGCCGTTGGCGCTGACATTGACTACAGCTATTGCCGCTCGCACGGCCAGACGCTGATCGTTGCCGAGGCGCTACGTGCTGACGTGTTTCGCGATGAGGAGCACAAAGTCGTCAAAACCGTCAAAGGCAACGAGTTGGTCGGCATGCGTTACGAGCAGTTGTTCGACTACATCCCGGTTGACGCGCCGAATGCATTCCAGGTTTTCGCCGCCGACTTTGTCAGCACCGAGAGCGGTACCGGCATCGTGCACACGGCGCCGGCGTACGGCGTCGACGATCTCGCGCTGGGTCAGGCCAACGATCTGCCGGTCGTGCACGGCGTCGGTCTCGACGGACATTTCATCGATGAAGTGGAACCTGTCAAAGGGCTGTTCTTCAAGGACGCCGACAAGCCGCTGATCCGCATCCTCAAGGATCGCAACATGATGTTTCGCTCGGAGCGTTATCTGCACAGCTATCCCTTTGGCTGGCGTACCGGCGATCCGATTCTGTATTACGCGAAGGACGCCTGGTACATCCGCACCTCGCAGTTTCGTGATCGTATGACCGAACTCAACCAAACCATCAATTGGGTACCCGAGCACATCAAGGATGGTCGTTTCGGCAACTGGCTCGAGAACAATATTGACTGGGCGCTGTCGCGCGAACGCTTCTGGGGTACGCCGCTGCCAGTCTGGACCGACGGTGAAGAAGGCTTTCTCTGCATCGGGTCGGTCCAGGAACTCGAAGACCTGACGGGCAGAGAGCTCAGCGAGCTCGATCTGCACCGGCCTGCGGTCGACGAAATCACGTTCGAGAAAGACGGCAAGACCTGGCAGCGCGTGCCGGAAGTCATCGACTGCTGGTTCGATTCGGGCGCAATGTCTTATGCGCAATGGCATTACCCGTTTGAGAACGAAGACAAGTTCGAAAAGCATTTTCCTGCCGACTACATCTGCGAAGCGATCGATCAGACGCGTGGCTGGTTCTACACCCTGCACGCGATCTCGACCCTCGTGTCGGACAGCATCGCCTACAAGAACTGCATTTGCCTCAATCTTATCGTCGACAAAGACGGCAAGAAGATGTCGAAGTCGGTAGGCAACATCATCAACCCCTATGACGTGTTCGATACCGTGGGCGCCGATGCATTGCGCTGGTATTTCCTCGCGCGACTCTCACCGGACGTGCCGAAACGCGTGTCAGTCGAAATTGTCGCGGATGTCGCAAGTTCATTCATCAACACGTTCTGGAATACCTACGGCTTCTTCGTGCTCTACGCGCGTCTCGACGAGGTGGATTTGAGTCGACACATCGCGCCCAAAGACAGGCCCGAAATTGATCGCTGGGCATTGGCTTTGCTGCACAAGACCATCACGACGGTGACCGAGTCGCTCGATAACTTCGATGCGAAGACGGCCGGCGAAGCGCTGGAATCGTTCGTCGACCAACTGAGTAACTGGTACGTGCGCCGCAATCGTCGCCGTTTCTGGAAGTCGACAGACGCCGAGGACACGCAGGCGGCTTACCTGACCTTGTACGAATGCCTCAATGCGGCGCACAAGCTTATGGCACCGTTTGTGCCGTTCCTCGCCGAGAATGTCTATCAAAACCTGGTGCGGAACGTCGACGCCGATGCGCCGGAATCCGTGCACATGACAACCTGGCCGGTCGCGGATGCTGCGTGGCGAAACGATGCGATGCTGTTCGACATTGACGTCGTGCAGAAAGTCGTGGGTTTAGGACGCGAAGCGCGCAGTGAATCCGGCGTACGGACTCGCCAACCCCTGTCGCGCCTGCTGGTGCGAGCGCCGAGCGATGAGGCGGCCCGAGCCTTGCTTGCCAACCAGGACCAGATACTCGAAGAGTTGAACATCAAGGATGTCGAATTCATCGCACGCGATGCCGACATTGTGAACTATCGAATCAAACCGAACTTACCGAAGCTAGGCAAAGAAGGTCACGGCAGAGAACTGCCTGCGATTCGCAGTGCATTGGAACAGGCGGATGGCGCTGCCATTGCAAGTGCCGCCGCAAAAGGTGAATCGTTCGTGATATCCATTCCGAGTGGCGAGCTGACACTGACGGCTGAAGATGTGCTCATCGAAACGAGTTCAGCCGAGGGTTATGCCTGTGCAGAAGACTCTGGCTATCTCGCCGCCCTCGACACCAGCCTTAACGAGGACTTGATCAAGGAAGGCTACGCTCGCGAGCTGGTGCGTTCAGTTCAGGACGCGCGCAAGCAAGCCGGTCTCGAAGTGTCGGATCGCATCACGCTTGGTGTTTCGGGTACCAAGGCCGTCGAAGACGCGCTACTAAAACACCGCGATTATGTGATGAGTGAAACGCTGGCGCTGCAGTGGAAGGTGGGTCAGGACGAGCCGCTCTATAAAGCTGATCGCGAACTTGATGAGGATCGCTGGACGATCGAAATTTCTCGCTCGTCAGATTAGAAGCCGCGCTTAGCTTCCAGCAGGAACTGTACATCGTCGATTGATGCGTCGCCGTTCAGGGGAAACGCGACATCAATATGTATCGTCTTGCCTGATGAGCCGCGCGTCGGAGCGATGCGCAGGCCGAAGCCGATATCCGTCAACCAGCCCTGATCATCATCGCCCAGCGGATTCTCACCCCAAACTCGGCCGACATCGGCGAATACCGCAGCGCCAACGCGCGCGAGCCGAAACGGGTACCAGTCGCTGAAATAGCGTTGCTCAATAGTCAGTAGCAATTTCGCATCACCACTTTGATAGCGCAGTGGGTAACCGCGCAAGCCAGTGTCGCCACCCAGTTCAACCGGGTTATCGAGATCGAGATTCTGGCCCGCGCTTGCAGTAAATGTCGTGAAGAACAATCGCTTTGGCGATTGCGTTTTGTAGTAGCGCGCATCCACAGTGAGCAGCGCATTGGATAAATGCCCGGATTCGGCGCGGCCGCTGGTCGATGCAAACAGCAGTATCGCGCGCTCCTTAAGCGAGCCGAAACCCCGGCGCAGGCTGGCAGAATAGATGAGCGCGTCCCGGTCCGAACCGAGGGACTTGTCGGCCCAGCCCAGCGATGCCGCGACATGTCGGCCGATGAAGAAGTCTTCGGTTCTGCCAATCTGGTCGCGATTGCGCGTAGTCTGGAAATCGTCTTCGACAATTTCCACCGCGATGAAGGGATAAATGAGAGTCCGATCAGCAGGGATTGCCGCCGGCAACTCCGGGTCGGCCACTTGCGAAAATCGATTGTCATCGCTGGTGATGCCAGTGCTCCAGCGCGTCGCGTAGCCGTTCTCCAGTCCTTTCGACCAGCCGCCGTGCATTGAGACATAGCGGCGTGCGTGCTGATACTCCGCCGCTTCTTCGCCGAGCATGTACAGTGCGCTGCGACGGTCGTCGTCCAATGCCGTGCCGCCGGCAGACCAGCGGGCGTCGAGTGCATAAAACGGGCGCGTTACTGAAATCTGATTCGACTTTCCATCGGACTTGTCGGCAACCCGAAGATACGCCGATACCCACGACTGGCCGAGGTGCTGGTCGAAGAACTCGACGCTGTCTGACCTGCGGTCGACATCCTCTTCATGGCCGAAGCGCACGGTTTGTCCGCGACCCAGCAGATTGATTTCCTCAATGCCGAGCTTGGAACGATTTTCGCCGCCGCTGCGTGATACAGACAAGTCGGGTCCCAGCGACCAGACATCCTGTGTCATGACGGTAATATCGACGACACCGTCAGGTCGTTGCGTCGTGCGGATTTCGGCATCGTACAAATAGCGATTCTGGCGCAGGATGCGCTCCGATTCGCTGACGAGACGTTGTGAGTATTGGGAGCCGCTTGCAAACAGCAGCTGGTTCGCTATCACCTCGTCCCGGGTGACGATGTGCAGCCGATTGGCAAGCCGGTATAAGGCCTTGTCTTCTTCAGGGTCAGACAGGTCGAAGACGTTGGACTTTTGCAACACGATTTCCCCAATCGTGGTTGCCCGTAACTCCGCAACGTTTTCGCCGGGCAATTCGTCTTCGGCACTGGCGACGGCTATCGTCATCACCAGCAATGGTGTAATCAATCGGTGCATGTCAGGTATTCTACCCTCGGTTCAACCGTATAGGCGCGCTGCAACGCTTCCGGCAGAGTTAGTATCTGACTCACAAACCTTGAATTTGCGGCCGGAGACTGGAGTTACCATGAGTAGAAAGCAGCGTCGCGAACAGGCAGCACCCAAAACACCCTTGACCAGTAGAGCTATTGCTGTCGCTGTCGTGCTGGTCCTGATTTTCGTCATCGCGGCCGCCGCCTTCCTGTATGTGAATGAAGGTACTGAACCGCAGGTGGATGCGCCGCCGCAGTCAGCGGCGCTTGCGAGCGAGCACTCACCCACAATGGGTGACCCCGGCGCCCGGGTGCACATCGTCGAATTCCTCGATCCGGCCTGCGGAACCTGCGCGGCGTTCTATCCGCTGGTCAAACAGTGGATGACCGAAGCGCCGGACAAGCTGCGACTCTCGGTCCGCCATCTCGCGTTTCATACCGGCGCGGACTACGCCGTCCGGGTGCTGGAGGCGAGTCGTGAGCAGGGCAAATACTGGGAGACCCTGGAAACTTTGCTGGCAACACAGCAACGATGGGTCCGCAACCACGTGGTTCTGCAGGACCAGGTGCTGCCGGCTATCGTGGGCGTGGGCCTCGATACTGACCGGCTGCTGCTGGATATGGCCTCCGACACGGTCACCCGTCGTATGGAGCGGGACCAGCAGGACGCCATCGACCTGCAGGTCCGCGCGACGCCCGAGTACTTCGTCAATGGCCGGGGTCTCGCGAGCTTCGGCCAACAACAATTGCTGGATCTGGTCCGCGAAGAACTGGCCAAAAACGTCGATTAACCGGGTCAAAAGTACTGTGGTTTTTGCCACTTGCGTGGAGTTCTGGAAACCTGCTATAAAATCCTTGCGCAACATTTTGAAAGATAGGGAGTAGAAGAAGGACCTCAGGCTCTGCAGGGAGCCGGACTACAGGAGGTAGTCAACTCCAACAATAAGAGCGTACAAGCCGCCAAGAGGGCACAAGCGGCAATAAAAATATTGAAACGCTGGAGTGGCAATGACGAACCACCTTGATCGCTTTCATGCTGCATTGACAGTACTGGCTGGGCATGGCCATATAAAACAACGACTTATCAAGGCTTACGAGGACAACCTCGCCGGCGTTAACGAAGAAGAACTGCCCATATCCATGAAGCAGTCGTTTACCGACTTAAGACGTCAGATGCATTGCGTGACGCCGCTCAAAGGCGAAAGTCCAATCTGTGCCTCAGTGCGAAAAATGTCTGTAACGGAAGCCAGTGAATGCGCGGCGCAGGTCGTTGCCCTGTACGGCGGGATCGCCCGGCGACACGACGACACTCAGACTAGTCTGCCTTTGTCGGAACGTGAGGAGACTCGAGTTCCACCGTTCCTGGTGAAATCCGTCTAGTCAGCCCGGCGTCTAGTTTGCCCGAATAGGGTAGTAGACGTAAGTCAGCAGATCTTCTTCCGGCACCTTGGCCGGATCGCTCACATACGACTCCCATGGGGCACCGTCGCGCTCGATACCGAGCGCGGCCAGATAGGCCGATATCTTGCGGTGCGTTTCTGTCAGTGATTTGTAACTGCCCGTATGTCGCACGCGTATCACCGGTCCTGCGTAGCTTCGCGTTACGCGCACGCCCGCGCCATCGAGCGGCGTGGCTTCTGTGACACCGCGAACGGGTATGGCCGCATCAAAAACGAGCTCGGAGCCGTTGAAGCGGCGAGTAATCGACAATGGCGCTCCTGCGTCCGACAACTGATTTTCGTCCATGAAGCTCAGGATCAGAAAATAGGCTTTGCCGAGAGCGGCCGAAATGGCCGCGGGTTCAGGGCGCGATGTCGTCGACAAATACGCTATGTCCATTGCTTCGACGACGATGTGTTCGATTTCAGTATCGCTGAAATCCGCGGCAGGCAGGCTTTCGGCAAACTCTTTCAGCGCGGCGAGTCCGTCATGATAATCGCGTGCGACTACCGCGCCCAGCATCGAGGCGAAATAGCGGCCGACGATGTTCATGCCGTAGTCGGCTTCAAAGCTCCAGGTAATGATCGTCGTACCAACACCGGGCGCCAGTTCGAACCAGGATCTTGCGGCGCCGGACTCTCCCGGGTTGATGTCGATTGCAAGGTATTCGTAGGGACGACTTTCAGTAATCACCTGGTTGCCACTGCCGATGATGGCGCCGTCCCAGGTAACAACAGCACCCACTCCTCGGTTCGCGCCCGAGTACAGAAAACGTGCATTCGGATCGGTATCCGCCCAGGGCGACCAAAGCGACACGCGCCGAAAATCATTGACGAGTGCAAATACCGTCGCTGGATGTGCGTCGATCTCGATGCTTGTTGATACCTGATTCGTCCTTGGCAGGGCGAAACCGATTATGATGAGTAGCGTAAGCGTCGCGCCGATTCCGTAAATCAGTTTTTGCACGTCTCGGGTGTTCCGTAATCTGTTGTTGGGGCGCGATTATTCCACAGAAAGTAGTGATTAGGCACAATGCACGTATGACAGTGAACAACCCATCCTCGTTGCCCATCGGGATTTTTGACTCCGGTGTCGGCGGCCTCACGGTCCTGAAAGCGATACGCAGTGCGTTGCCGCACGAAAACCTCGTATACCTTGGCGACACGGCGAGATTGCCGTACGGCACGAAGAGCCCGGAGTCGATTGCACGATATGCGACTCAGGCTACCGCCAAACTGCTGCTGCATGACATTAAGATGCTCGTAATTGCCTGCAACACAGCGTCCGCGGTGGCGTTGGAGGTGCTGCAGCAACAAATGCATCCCTTGCCGGTGCTCGGTGTTGTGGTTCCCGGAGCGACCGCAGCCGTCGCGGCCCGGCCCGGTGGCTCACACCTGGTGCTCGCCACCGAAGCGACCGTGCGCCTGGGTGCTTATCGTCGCGCCATTGCCGCCCTGGATCCCGGGGCACGGATTAAGGAGCAGGCCTGTGAAATGCTGGTTTCGCTGGCCGAGGAGGGCTGGACGGGTGGCGACATTGCGGCAGCCATCGTGCGACGCTACCTCGACGAAGCAGCGGCCGATGGCTTTAAAGCCGACAGCATTATTCTCGGCTGCACACACTTTCCGTTGCTGCGCGACACAATATCAGCGGCTGCCGGAGTATCCGTCGTGGTCGTCGACTCCGCGAATACGACGGCGGCGGTCGTGCAACAAACCTTACAATCGTCCGGTGGACTTGCAATCAGCAAACAACCCGGGGAGCTGACTTTGCTGGCGACCGATGGCATCTCACGGTTCGCTCGCGTTGGCGGGCAGTTTCTGGGCAGGTCACTTAGCGCACAGGACGTGCATCTCGTCGATCTTTGAGCCCGTAGCACTCGAGACGTATGCAATAATGCGTTATTGAGTTTGCTTCAGGGGGAAGCCGTGAATTTCAATCCTGTTTTGCGTCGCTACGGCGTTTGCCTATTCGTATTTTCAATGCTCACGGCCTGTGGTCCGGAACCGGCTCCTGAACCTGAAGTCAGGTTATTGCAGGTGGTTGAGCCACGCCCCGGGGTCTACGCCAACTTCGCACTGACTACGGATCTCGGCGCGCTAAGCGACGATCAGAAGCACATGCTGAAGCTGCTGATCGATGCCGCGCAAATCATGGATGATCTGTTTTGGCGGCAGGCTTACGGCGATGACTACGAGTCCTGGCTGGAATCTATTGCCGACGCGGATACGCGACGTTTCGCAGAACTAAACTACGGTCCGTGGGATCGACTCGATGGCGACAAGCCGTTCATGAAAGGCGTCGGTGCCAAACCACCAGGTGCGAATTTCTATCCTGAAGATATGAGCAAGGAAGAATTTGAGCAGGCTTACCTGCCCGGCAAGAAGGGCCTGTACTCGCTGATACGTCGCGATGCAGCCGGCGCATTGACCTTGATTCCCTACCACGTTGCTTACGCTGAAGAACTCAAAGCAGCTGCGGACCTGTTGCGCGAGGCGGCGAAACTCTCGGCAAGCAATGACTTTGCCAGTTACCTGAAATTACGTGCCGCCGCCCTGATCAGCGACCAGTACCAGATCAGCGATATGTTCTGGATGGATGTCAGGGACAATGACGTTGAAGTCGTCATCGGACCCATAGAAAACTACGAGGACGCTTTGTTCGGTTATCGCACCGCCTACGAAGCTTATGTGTTGGTGAAGGACATTGAATGGAGTAATCGTCTGAGCCGCTTCGCAGCATTTCTACCTGCGCTGCAGGATGGGCTGCCTGTCGCAGATGAATACAAGTGGGAAACACCAGGAACGGACTCCGACCTGAATGCCTACGATGTTGTCTACTACGCGGGCCACAGCAACGCCGGCGGCAAAACCATTGCCATCAATCTTCCCAACGATGAGACGGTGCAACTGTCGCGAGGCACGCGCCGCCTGCAACTTAAAAATGCGATGCGGGCGAAGTTCGACAAGATCGTGGAACCCATCGCTGACGAACTCGTGGACCCGTCGCAGCGCAAACACGTCAGTTTTGATGCGTTCTTTGCGAACACTATGTTTCACGAGGTGGCGCACGGCCTCGGTATCAAGAATACGATCGACGGTCGTGGCACGGTGCAGGATATGTTGCTCGAAATGGCCGCCAGCGTCGAAGAGGGCAAAGCGGACATTCTGGGTCTGTACATGATTACTGAGCTGCATAAGGCCGGTGAACTCGGCGACGTTGACCTGCGCGATTACTATGTCACCTTCATGACCAGCGTGTTTCGCTCAATCCGCTTCGGCGCGTCCAGCGCACACGGCAAGGCCAATATGGTGCGCTTCAATTTCTTCCTCGATAGCGGTGCGTTTGAGCGCGATGCAGAGAGCGGTCGCTACCGGGTCAACTTCGAGCGCATGGAGTCGTCGATGGCCGATCTGTCGAGATTGCTGCTGACCTTGCAGGGTGACGGGGACTACGAGGGTGTCGTTAAGCTGACCGAGACGCGTGGCATTATCGAGCCGGAATTACAGGGTGACCTGGATCGACTTACGCAGGCCGACATACCCGTAGACATCACGTTTCAACAAGGCGTAGCCGAGCTCGGCCTCGAATAACAATCGCCACCTGGGAGTCAGGTTTTGAGAATACTAACAACAGTAGTTGCAGCGCTCGTGCTGCTGACCGCCTGTGGTGACAAGCCGCAGCCGGTGGCCGACAAGCCCACCTGGAATGAGTTTGCTGCAACAACGATCAGCGAGTACTACGCAGAAAATCCTGAGGCAGCGGTTTATGCGGGACTGCACGAGTACGACGGCCAGATGTCCGACGTGAGCCTCGCAGCGCGAGCGCGCTACGCAGCGTGGATCGATAGCGTCATCGCGGCAGCGAATTCGTATGACGAGCTTTCTGGCATCGAAGCCTTTGAACGCGAATATTTGCTGATGGCGTTGGCAGGAGAATTGTTCTGGATCCGTGATTCCGGATTCGCGACGAACAACCCGGTCTATTATGCGTATCGTATTAGCGCGGACATCTATATAGATCGAGACTACGCGCCGATCGAAACTCGCATCGTCGCCTATACACGGTACGTGTCTCAGTTGCCGGCGATGCTGGAGACGATACGTGCGAATCTGCAGCCACCATTGCCAGCTCCCTATATCGAAACCGCGCATGCCATTTTTTCCGGTACAGCCGATTACTTGTCGAACACCGTGCCGGGTTTGTTTGCTGCCGTCGAAGACGAGCAGTTACAACGGCAGTTTGCGGCGTCGAACAGTGCTGCTGCCGAGGCTGCAGCACAAATGGCAAGCTGGCTCGAGGCGCAGCGGGCTACCGCCAGCGATGATTATGCTTTGGGCGAAGAGACGTTCCTGAAGATGCTGCGCGCTACGGAAGGAGTGAACATTTCACTCTCCGATCTGAAGGCGGCGGGCGTTGCCAATCTGGAGCGCAACCTCAACAAGCTCTACGAGGCCTGCGCAGAGTTTGCGCCTGGAGAAAGTACCGAGGACTGTGTTAGCAAAGTGCAGAGCCGCAAGCCGCCCGAAGGCGCGGTTGGCGGTGCGACTCGCCAGTTACCTTCGCTGCGGAAGTTTGTTGAAGACAACAAGCTCGTGAGCATACCGGGCACAGAGAATGCGCTGGTCGCCGAGGCCCCTCCACATCGGCGCAACAATTCGGCGTACATAGAAATCCCGGGACCCTTTGAGTCCGGGATGCCGTCGGTTTACTACATTGCGCCGCCGGACCCTGCCTGGTCCGAGGAGGACCAGCTTGCTTACACGCCGAACGAAGCAGAACTGCTGGGTACGTCGGTGCATGAAGTCTGGCCAGGGCATTTTCTGCAGTTCCTGCACGCGAACCGCGCAGAGAACAACGTCGGCCGGCATTTCAGTACTTACTCTTACGTAGAAGGCTGGGCGCATTACGCCGAACAAATGATGATCGATGCCGGCCTCGATGCGGGTGATCCTGAAATTCGCATTGGCCACTTGCTGAAAGCGCTGGTGAGAAACGTGCGCTACCTTTCAGCCATCGGTTTGCATGCTGAAGGCATGAGCGTTGAAGAAAGCCAGGCAATGTTTAAAGAGAAAGCGTTCCGCGATTTCGGTAACGCGAGACAGCAGGCGTATCGGGGCACTTACGATCCGGGTTATCTGAATTACACCCTGGGAAAACTCATGATCAATAAGCTGCGCAGCGACTGGACAGCGGGTCGTGGTGGCGAGGAAGCCTGGGGGAAATTTCACGACCAGTTTCTGAGCTATGGATCACCGCCCATACCGCTGGTTCGCCGGCAGATGCTGGGTCAGGACTACGACGGGGATGCTGCACTGCTGCCTTGAAGCGGGTCTTACAGGTCGCTCTTTTTGATGCGTGGCAGGCTGTGGCCAAACAGGGTTGTCAGATACAGGTATCGGCGAGTTTCGAGGACACCCGTGAGCGTCGGAAAACGCGCCGCGGGGTCATGCAGATTCATTAACACCTGGCCATCGCCGTTGATAGCGATGACATGAGAAAAAGGTTCCGCTTTCGGTCGCACACCCGGCGGCAAGCGCTGCACGATCTTGCGCACGTAGGGCTGGTCGGACAATTGATCCAGCAGTTGATTTCTCGGCGCTGCGAAGCCAATCCAGAAACGTCCGTTCATGCCGTTCTTGATGTTGTCGGGAAAGCCGGGGAGGTTGTCGACCAGTACCTCGGTCTGACCCTGCAATTCACCGCTGAGCCAATGCTTGAGTATCCGGTAGTGCCCGGTCTCGGCGACCAGCAAAAAATCGCCGTCGTCGCTGACCGCGATCCCATTGGCGTAATTCAGGCCAGTCATGAGGCGTGTGACGTTGCCGTTCGCCGGATCCAGAGAATAGACATTGCCGTGACCGCCATGCTCGAGAATATCCAGCAGGCTGGCCGCGTATGATCCGCCAAAATCGGCGGCTGTGAACTTCGTGCTGGACTGAGTGAAATAGATCATGCCATCGGGCGCGATGCCGAGGTTGTTCGCATTTTGCAGTGCTTCGCCGTCAATCGCGCCGAGCAGGACAGTGACTGTTCCATCAGTCGTGACGCGTTGCAAACCCAGTTCGGCATTCGCGACGATCAGTGCGCCGTGGCTATCGACTTCAATACCTAACGGCCGTCCACCCACATGCGCGAACTCACTGATGCCGCGGTTGAGAACACGAATAATCGCGCCGTCGCTGGTCGTAAGGTAGATGCGAGCATCCAGGCCGCGCGTCGCGTCTTCCGGTCCTTCATGCTCGCCAAGGTCGACTTCAGTCGCCACCTGCAGCAATGCGTTCGGTGCATAAGGGTCGACATAGCCAATGTCGAGCGGTGCTTGCCAGGAGACGGGTTCGACAGGTACCGGCCAAAACAGCAGGTAAGCGGCAAGCAGTGCCAGCGCGGTGACTACGGTAGCGAGAGATTTTCGCAACGGGGACGACTAGCGATTGGCGTCTATCATGCGCAGGAACTCGACCCGCGTTCGCGCATCCTTGCGGAAGGTGCCAACCATCTGGCTCGTCACCATAGTCACGTTTGACTTATGGACTCCGCGGGTGGTCATGCACTGATGGGTCGCTTCGATAACGACGCCGACGCCTTTGGGTTGCAGGACGTCCTGGATGCAATTCGCAATCTGCGCGGTCATCTTTTCCTGTACCTGAAAGCGGCGCGCAAAAGCGTCGACAACGCGGGCGAGTTTGCTGATACCCACTACCTTGTTTTTCGGCAGGTAGCCGACGTGGGCTTTGCCAATGATGGGTGCCATGTGGTGTTCGCAGTGCGACTCAAATGAAATGTCACGAAGCACAATCATCTCGTCATAGCCTTCGACTTCTTCGAAGGTGCGCTCAAGATACTCGACGGGATTTTCTTTGTATCCGCTGAACCAGTCTTCGTAAGCTCGGGCAACACGTTGGGGTGTATCGATCAGGCCTTCACGACGGGTGTCTTCGCCGGCCCACAGCAACAAAGTGCGAATCGCTTCCTCGGCTTGCCGGCGACTGGGTTTTCGGGGCTTCGGCGTCTTCTTCGATTTAGGCACAGGAAACTCCTGTACCGCGCAGTCCGCAATATCCGTCAGGATTCTTGGCGAGATACTGTTGGTGATATTCCTCGGCGTAATGGAAGGTATCGAGCGGCGCGATCTCGGTCGTAATGTCGCCAATGCCGGCAGCACGCAGTTCAGACTGGTAGGCGCTAAGTGAGGTTCGCGCGGTTTCATCCTGTTGATTATTCGCGGTGTAAATCACCGAGCGGTATTGCGTGCCGATGTCGTTGCCCTGGCGCATGCCCTGCGTTGGGTCGTGATTTTCCCAGAACAGCGCCAGCAACTGGCTGTAGCTCACTTTTGCCGGGTCGAATACGACCAGCACGACTTCCGCATGCCCGGTGTCTCCGCCGCACACGAGCTTGTAATCCGGGTCAGAAGTTTTGCCGCCCGCGTACCCAACCGCGGTGGACCAGACACCGTCGGTCTGCCAGAAGAGCCGCTCGGCGCCCCAGAAACAACCGAGCCCGAAGACGGCGGTCTGCAAGTGTTTTTCGAACGGTCCACTGATCGGGTTGCCGTTCACATAATGTTGCTCAGGAATTGCGATGGATTTGCTGGTCATGATTGGTCGCCTGAATGAGCCGGGTAACGTCCGCCGCGGCGTGGACGGTCGATGATACCGTCTGCACTTTGAAATCGCACGGGGATGGACTGTGTTCGTCCCCAGCTAACCGCGCGGTAAACCGCAAAATGCAGGTGCGGCATGGTGGTATGACCGGTATTTCCGGACATGGCTATCGGCTGCCCGCGCGTCACGGTGTCGCCGACGTTGACCAGAACGCCCTCGTGATCGAGATGGTAGTACTCGCCCGTAGTGCCGTCCGAGTGCAGGATGACGACGAAGTTCGCGTATTGCCCACAGTCATCCTCCCAGCATCCTTTCGAATGCGATTCCTCGATGCGTGCCACGACACCGTCTCGTGCAGCGTGCACGGCGGTCCCCGTTTGCATATCGAAGTCGACCGCGAATTCTTCATTCCCCTGGTGGCTGAATCGTGCGCCGTAACCTTGCAGTACGCGGTAGGAACTGCCATCCCGGTAGGGCAGGGAGTAGACGTAGTCGTCGTCGTGCTTTGCGTCCATGCGCCCCACTGTCCATTTGAAGTCGTAACGGTAATAGTCATCGTCATCGCTCTTGCCCTGCAACAGCATTACTTGCTGCGACTCCCTGGCTTCGAGTGTACGAGTCACTGTATTCGGGCCGGCAACGCTGTAGTTCCGCGCATGGACTCGCAGTGTGTAGGTGATCGGATAGTCGCGGAGGTTGCGCGCGAGCAGGACAACGTCACCCGCTTTTTTGACGTCGTCGATGCATATCCACTCGTCCTTGCATCCCGCATAGGTCAGGCCGGGAAGCGCAAGCAACGCGAATATCGTGGCTAAGGTCCGCACGCGACTGAGCATCGTTCAGTCGCTGTCGGGATCCGGGGCTGGTTCCTCGTCCGAGTCTTGTTCACCGGCGCTTTCCTCGTCCGATTGCGATTGTGCGGCCTCTTCCGCAGCTGCAGCGCGCATTTTATCGAGTTCGGATCGCGAGTAGGAAAACGGATGTTCGAATCTAAGGTCTACAGACTCAACCGGGACACCATCAGCAATTCGCGGCCGGTACACCCGCTGCCGGACCTGCCGGTGCACCGTTCGCAACATGTCGGTGAACTCGGGTGGGAAAGCCTCGGAGCGCAGCTCTCTGATGCGCCCGCCTTCAGAAATTGTGTAATCGACGACTATCCGCCCGGACTCGATGTCTGAACGTGCCTTGGAGCCGTCACCCGCAAATTCGGGCATCGGTTCGGTCCAGATGGGCACCGGATCGCGAAAAAGCTCGTCCCTCAAAGCAAGTTCGTCATCGTTCGTCGACAGCTGCTCCCAGACTTCCGCGTAAATTTTTCGCGCACGGCTCTGCTTTTCGACGAAGGTATAGTAGTCGCCTAAGGCAAGTTGCGTCCGGGCCAGCTCGCGCATGTCGAAGTCGTCTGCATCCTCGGCAATGCGCACGGCACGTTTGAAATACATTTCGCCCGTTGCAACCATTCCCAATTGCTGAGTCTGCGCCGTCATTGGGTCGAAGTAATAGAATGATTCGCCCAGACGTCGCAATGGTTCGACCAACAGTGGGTCGTTTGATCCACTGCCTGCTTCGATGATGCGAATAGCCCGTCGGTAAGAACTGCGCTCATCGGCATAATAGCCAGCGCGATGCTGCCAGTCGGCGCGGGTCATTAATGACGGCAACAGACCCAGCGGGTCTTCTTCGAAATGTTTCACATTGAGTGCGTGAATTCTGTCCAGGATGTCGCGCGCCTCGCCGACTTCCCCCATGCGAATGTAAGTTTCAGCGGTGGATTCAAGAATCTCGATCTGGTCCAGATTGTGCGGGCCCTCATTCACGTGTGTGATATGCGTGGCACGCTCGAAAGTGAGTCGCGCCTGATTCGGCTGACCGCTGTACAACTGCGCCGCACCGAGTCCCTTAAGTGGATTCACCAATGCGCCGTTTAACCGGTCTTCGACGACCTCGATAATCTCGATCGCCGACGAGAAGTTTTGTATCGCGGCATCGTATTGGCCCATGCTGTGTTGCACGATGCCAAGATTGTTCAATGCGCTTGCTGTTTCCCGGGATAGCGGTCCGTAAACCTTGATTGCCATCTCAACGATACGCTTGGCGGCGATATCCGCTTCATCAAGAATGCCTTCCTGAATCAGTCGTCGGTAGCGTGCGAATTCTTCGAGCAGGCGTTCTTCATTGCTACCCGAGCTCTCTGGAATTTGTTCGAGCGGAGCGTCTTCCTCGGCAACCGGAACCAGCTGTTCGGGCGGCCCGGCGAGCTCGAGATCCTGTGAGCCGGCGGCGAGGGGCAACAATATCAGGGCAGTGAATGTGGCGTACGGTAGCTTTTTGATCATGCTCGTCTGGTCATGCTTGCGGTGAGCCGTTCCAAGTAGGTTAAGACCCGGTGTGGCCGCATTAGTTCTGGAATTCGGGGCAGGTTTCGTGAGATCCACTATACGCACAGACGCGAGGAGACGGTAGCACTCTTGGTGTCGGGACAGCTAGAAACCGAAGCCGAGTTGTTGCTGCGCCGGATGCAAAAAATGACCGCAATCGAGGCTGTGCTGATAGCGGCGGCTATCAAGGCCGAAGCGCCCGCTCGCTTTCGCAAATCGGGCGGCGAGCATGTCGGCATACGGTCCTTTTCCGGTCTGCCTGCTACCGAAGCGGTGATCGTAGGCTTTGCCGCCGCTCGCCTGTTTAATCAGGCTCATGACATGTTCGTGACGGTCCGGGTAATGCGCCTGTAACCATGCGGAAAATATTTCCTTCAGTTCGTGCGGCAAGCGCAGGAAGATATAGTGAGCCTGCGTGGCGCCGGCCTGCGCCGCTGCCTCGAGTATGGATTCGATTTCGCCGTCATTGATTGCCGGGATAACCGGCGCAAGCAGCAGACCTACCGGAATCTCAGCCTGACTAAGTTCCGTCATGGCATTGAGCCGCGCTTTCGCTGACGGTACGCGGGGTTCCATGATGCGTTTGAGGGCAGCATCCATCGTGGGAATGCTTACGGCAACAGAGCACAGGCCGTCTTTGGCAAGGTTGGCCAGCAGATCCAGGTCGCGGCATACCAGGTGACTCTTGGTAATGAGATTGACCGGATGCCGGTATGCGACGAAAAGCTGCAGCAGCTGGCGCGTTAACTGCAGGGTTTTTTCCGCGGGCTGGTAGGGATCGGTGTTGGCGCCGATGGTAATGGGCTTGCACTCGTAAGCGGGCTTTTGCCATTCGGCAAGCAACCTGGCTGCGGCGTTCGGTTTGTAGAAAATCTGCGTTTCAAAATCGAGACCCGGCGACAGCTCCAGGTAGCTGTGACTCGGTCTTGCGTAGCAATAGATACAACCGTGCTCGCAGCCCTGGTAGGGATTGATGGATCGCTCGAACGGCACATCGGGCGAGTTGTTGCTGCTAATGATGGATCCGGCCTGCATGGCCTTGAGCACCGTCTCCGGCGCAGTCTGAGATCGGAGCTCGGCTTCGTCGGCCTCAAAGTCGATAGTCTGGACCGCAAGTCGTCCTTCCATCGAGGTTGTCGCGCCCCGGCCCTTGTGCGGTGCTGCCGTCATGATGCTGCTCGTTACTGTATGGATATACAGTACTGACAGCCGGAGCCCGGGTCAAGATGTTTACGCTAGTTGAGTACCTTGTAGCCGCGCCCCCGCAGGCAGCGCTTGAATACCTGCTGCTTGTCCCGATCGGCGTCCAGACCGGATTTGGTGGCGCCAATCAGCGCTCCATTGGCGGCGCCACGACCGACATCGCCGTTAATCGCACCGCCCACCGCGCCGACACCAGCACCGGCAGCGGTGCCTTTAACAACACCCTGGCCCATAACGATTTGCTCGCTGTAGCCCTCGCAATCTTCCCAATCCTTTGCGAGCAATTCGGGGTTTACACCCTTCATGTCGACAATCGGGTCGGGGTGAGCCGCGCAGCCGGCGAGGACGAGCACCAGGCCAAGGGTGATCAAGGTCAATGAGGTATTCATTTTTAGCGTCCGCAATCTTCCCTTACCGTGGCATCATAGTCTCCTAACGCAGCCGCCGGTATTCGGTTTACTTATGGTTTCATCTACACACGACTCAACCGCCAGGGCGATACTGTATGCCTTTCTGGCCAACTTCGGGATCGCGATCGCAAAGTCCTGGGCCGCCTGGCTCACGGGATCCGGCAGTATGCTCGCCGAAGCGATTCACTCTTACGCCGACACGGGCAACCAGGTACTGCTGTATCTGGGTCTGCGTCAATCGCAGAAACCGGCAGACGATGAACATCCGCTGGGCTACGGAAAGCTCAGCTATTTCTGGAGTTTCATTGTTGCGATATTGCTGTTCAGCATGGGCGGCATGTTTTCGATTTACGAAGGCGTGCACAAGCTGCAGAACCCCGAGCCGTTATCCCAAATATGGATAGCTATTGTTGTACTGAGTCTTGCGATTCTGCTGGAAGGGTTTTCTCTGTTCGGCGCATTGACTGAAATTCGTAAGGTTCGCGCCGGGCGTCCTTTCCGCGAGTGGCTGAAGCACACGCGCAATTCAGAGCTGGTCGTCGTACTCGGCGAGGATATCGGAGCTCAGCTCGGCCTGGTGATCGCGCTCGGCTTTCTTGTCACTGCCAAAATCACAGGCGACCCTTTCTATGACGCCGTAGGGTCCATTTGCATCGGCGTCATCCTGATCGTCATTTCGGCGTTTGTCGCGTCGCGCATTAAGTCTCTGCTGGTCGGGCGCTCGGCCGACCCCGATATTCAGCAGGTGATCGATTCCGTCATCAACAACCAGGCTTCGATAGAGCAGGTATTCAAAACAATTACCGTGCAGTTCGGACCGGACACGATGCTTGCGGCGAAAATCAAATTGCGTTCAGGTTTGTCGATCGACGATGCCGTCGCCAGCATTAACGAGCTGGAACGCGAGCTGAAAGCCCGCGTTCCGAAGCTGAAATGGTGTTTTATCGAACCTGACGTTGAAGACTGATCAGTCAGCGCTCTGTTGGTAGACATGAATATCGCGCTGCGGGAAGGGGAAGGAAATACCTTCCTGGTCAAAGCGTTTCTTGATGGCTTCCGTCAGGTCGAACTTTACGCCCCAATAATCTGCGGTACTTACCCATGGCCGCACAACGAAGTTGACACTGCTTTCTGCGAGCTCTGAGACGCCGATAGTCACCGCTGGCTCGTCGAGTATTCTGCTCTCGGCCTGCAGCAGTTCCTCGATCGTTTTGCGAACCTTGTCGAGGTCGTCGCTGTAGCTGACGCCGACTACCATATCAATGCGGCGGGTGTCTTTCGCCGAATAGTTGGTGATGATGCTGTTCATGATCTGGCTGTTCGGTACGATGATTTGTTTGTTGTCGCCGGTTTTCAGAATGGTCGTCAGTATCTGCACCTGTTCGACAACGCCGGCTATTCCGGCCGCTTCGATAAAGTCGCCGACGCGGTAAGGCCGGAACAGGACGATCAGCACGCCGGATGCGAAGTTCGATAGCGAGCCCTGCAATGCCAGCCCGACAGCAAGGCCGGCGGCACCGAATATGGCGATGAAAGAGGTGGTCTCGACACCGAGGGCGCCGATCGCGGCGATCACCACCACGACCATCAATGAAATTCTCACAAGATTGGCAACAAAGGTCATCAGCGTTTTGTCGATGTCCTGGGTTTGCATGACTTTGGTAATTGCCTTGACCAACATGCCAATAAAGAATTTTCCGAGCAGGAAAATCGCTAGTGCAGTGGCCGCTCGAATACCGAAGTCGATACCCAGATCGATGCCTTTGTCCTGCAGGAGCTGCGGCACTGTAGCCCAATCAATTTCGGCGACAGCCGTCGTAATGTCTTCGTTCAATGCTAAATCCTCTCTATTGCCCGGGGTTGCCCGGGGAGCCTGGTTGAAACCGAAAGATCCGGTACGGCCCTTTCGCTCTGATGTGTTCGTCTGATTTTAAAATGAGTTCCGGCAGCGCGCTGTCGGCGACGTAGAGATAACCATCGGGCCCGAATGACAGGGCATCCGGCCAACGAATCTGCGGCGATTGTATCAGGGTCGTCAAATTGTTCTCGGGGTCGACCTTAAAAATCGCATGATGCTCAACATCGGTGACAAACACGTTGCCTTCGATATCGACGCTCAGTCCGTCGCTGAGCGGCTTGTCGCTCAGACGTTCGATGTTGGTGGCCAGTTGTGACGAGGGCAGGGACCGATTCACCAGGTCCTTAAAGGGCACTCGATACAGTCCGGAGCCATTCAGGGCGGCATAGTAAAGCCATTCCGGTCCCAGCGCGATGCCGTCCACCCCGCCGCGGAGAGCAACGATGCCGCCAAGAAACTGCATCGATTTGCCCTCTGTTTGGATCAGGTAATTTTCGGCCGATACCGACGCGTGTTTTTCAAGTACACGGCGAGCCTCTCCGGTCTCCACGTCATACACGATAAGCGCCGGTGATTTACGCCAGAAGCTGGCGTCGGCGATCACTATTGTCCGGCCGTTGGCGCTGACCTGAAGGTCCTGCAGCAGGGATCCGGCGGGCGCGATGGTCTGGTCAAAGCGCTGCTCCCTGATGACCGCCCCCGTTTCGAGGTCGATTGCGACGATGCGGGCTGCGCGCAGGCCGTGATTGCCGTGATCGATGACCCAGAGGCGATTCAACTGGTCGATCGCGATACCGAGCGGTGTGTCGAACAACGCGCTCTGTTGGCTCAACGACGGGTACGGTACCGACGCACCGTCTACGTACTCCAGTAGCTTGTTGCCATTCGGCCGGGATTCTGGGTGCACCGTAAAAAAGATCCGCCCCGTGCTGCTAACCGCTACGTTGCCGATGGGTTCGGGATAGGCGAGCACTTCTTCCAGCACGTTGGCCGCCAGCTGTGGTGTTTTGGTCAGATTGGGATAGATTTCGCCACCGCCGTGGCGGACCCAAAGGGCCGCGATGGCAGTGCTCAACAGTATGACCAGGAACAGCAGGACGCTTTTCATCTTAGCTGCTGTGACTCAACGTTATCCCCATGCGAAAATTCTACAGCATTCTGTACTGAAATCAGATACTAAGAGCGATAGTCCAGCTCAAAAAGATGAGGCCCAATGCGATGCCGCCGGTCAGAAGCTGGGTGCGCGAGTCCCTGGAAATGTCACCCATCCGGTAGAGGATGTAGCCGGCGGCAAAGCCGCAGACGAAACCCAGCAGATGTGCGCCTACATCGGTGTTCGGACCCCCGGTGCCGGTGTACATCAATAGCGCCAGTCCGCCAACGATCGGGCCGTAGCGGTTCGACCAGCGATCCTGCGACATAAGCCGCCTGAACCAGACATATCCGGCGACCACGCCCAGCGCGGCGAATACAGCGGTCGACGCCCCGATCGAGCGGTGTGCGGAATCCAGCAGCAAAGTATTCACGGCGTTTCCTGTTGCTGCGGCCAGCACGATAGTCAGCCAGGCTACGCCCGATCCGAGCAGCCGCCCGGCAAACAGGCCGAAGAAAACACCGAAGATGAGGTTGCTCAGCAGGTGTTTGAAGTCCGCGTGCAAGGTCAGCGCAGTGAACAGGCGCCACAATTCGCCGTCGCGTATGAGTTCGCCATCAACGCGACCCGCAACAAACCAGTTGGACTGAAAATAGGAATATCCGGCCATGCCGGCCACGATACAGACAACCAGCACATAGCCGACCAGTCCCGGCACGGCATCGTGGTAGTCAACACGCGGCTGGCTCTTTTTGATTAGCGGTGGATTTTCTTCTTCATAAAGGTGTAACTCGCTGGCGGCCCGTGCCGAATACGAGGCCGGCACGATCACGGCGCAGGATGCGCCGTCGTCAAACAATTGGTGCGGTATCTGCAGCGACTCAAGCACCAGCGCTCGATCAGCACAGCTCTGCCGGTTGCGACTCTCAAATACTACTCTCAGGTCTTCGTTCATTGTCTGCCTAACGATACAGAGTTTCCGATATGTGGACAGCGCCTGCGAATTTCAAATTTGCGGTAAGCTAGTCACCCATAGAAGGAGTCCGGATGAAGATTTCACTACACCTGGTCGCAACCCTGTTGATCTTTATGCACGCGACGGCGATAGCCGAGGTGACCGATGTCGGTGAAAATGGATTCACGACCGTGCATGCGGTCATCATCGATGCGGGCCCGGAGCTTGTGTGGCAGGCCGCGATTGACGGCATCGCTGGCTGGTGGAATCCGGACCACACGATATCCGGTGATGCGAGTCGTCTCAGTATCAATGCGGTCCCGCAGGGTTGTTTTTGCGAGGACTTCGGCGCCGGCGCCGGCGCAGTGCATCTGCAGGTAACCATGGTCAATCCCGGTGTCGTTATTCGGCTGACGGGTGGGCTCGGGCCTCTCGGCCTGCTGGGTGTTAACGGCAACATGACCTGGGAACTCGAGGCGCTCGATGCGGCTACCCTGGTCACCTTCACGTACGCCGTCGGCGGGTATCAGCCCGGTGGTCTGCAGGCCATCGCGGGCCCTGTGGACTATGTCATCGGCGAAGCGCTGCAGCGACTAAAAGTCTACGCAGAATCGGCCACTCCGGAGAAAGACGACCTTGGCTGATGCGAGCGACCCGCGCCCGTCATCCACCGTAGTGTTGGCTCGAGCTGCGCCTGGCGAACCGGAAATCTTCATGGTCAGACGACACGAAATGTCATCTTTCGGTGCGGCACACGCTTTCCCGGGCGGCGTAGTCGATGCAGGGGACTCCCAAATTTACGAGTTTTGTCAGGGACTTACGAACAAGGAGGCGTCGGCTCGCCTCGGCGTTGAAAAAGACGGCCTGCGTTATTACAGCTCCGCAATTCGCGAATTGTTTGAAGAGTCGGGTGTGTTGCTCGCAGATCTATCGGCGATCGATGAGGACCTCTGCGCGGTGCGCGATGCCCTGAATGACGGCCGTCTGAACTGGGCAGAATGGGTAACGGAGAATCGTTTGTCCCTGTATTGCCAGCAATTGCATTACTTCAGTCACTGGGTCACACCGGAGACGATGGAGAAGCGTTATTCCACCCGGTTTTTCCTGGCGGAGGCACCCGCCGGGCAGCTTGCCGAACACTGCGGCGGTGAGTTAACGGCGTCGTGCTGGGCGAGCGCGAAGGACATGCTGGCGGCCGGGCGTCGCAACGAGATCAAGTTGCACCATCCGACGATAAAGACGCTGGAAAGCATCGCGCGTCACAGTGACCTGGGCAGCCTGCTCGATTGGGCAAGGTCGAGTAGTGAATGGGGGATCACGAGTATGGTGCCTGCCGTCATCTACAGAAACGGCCAACAGGAAATCGTGCTGCCGGGCGACAAGGACTACCCAGGCACGAAGTCATGAGCACCTTCGGGCCGACCCTGTCTGACTACACTGAGCTCAGCCCGGGCGTGCGTCGCCTGCTTGCGCCGAATCCATCGATGATGACGGGGCCCGGGACCAACACCTACCTGTTCGGCATCAACGAGGTCGCGGTGCTCGATCCCGGCCCTGTGATCGAAACGCACTTGCAGGCCATTCTGGATCTGTCTGCCGCACCCATACGCTGGATACTGGTAACCCATACGCACCCGGATCATTCACCGGCCGCGGCCGAACTCAGAGAGAGGACCGGCGCCGAACTGCTGGGTCGTGCGCCTCCGGCGGGCAGGCACCAGGACCCGACCTTCAAACCGGATCGTGAGCTTGCCGATGGCGACCGCATCGCTGTCGACGGCAATGAGCTCGAAGTCATCCACACTCCGGGGCATGCGTCCAACCATGTGTGTTATCGACACCTGGCACTCAACTGGGTGTTCACCGGCGATCATGTGATTGACGGATCGACCGTGGTCATCGACCCGCCGGATGGCAACATGAGCCACTACCTGGACTCCCTCGCCAAAGTCAAAAACCTGCAGGCGGCAGCCATAGCACCGGGGCACGGCGAACTCATACGCGATCCCGGACGCGCCATCGACTGGATTGTCGATCATCGCCTGCAACGGGAGGCAAAGGTCGCCGCAGCGCTGGCAGACAATCCGGGCCTCACCGCGATGCAGCTTGTGCCGCACGTCTACAAGGATGTCAGCGAGAAACTCTACGGCTGGGCTGAGCGCTCCCTGCTCGCGCACCTTCTGAAACTGGAAGGAGACCGGCGGGCGACCCGGCGCGGTGAGATCTGGTTACCCGTACGACTTGATTCACGAAACAACATCGCATAGCGTACGCGCTCCAAAGAGAGGGACCCAGCATGACATTCGTGGTTACAGAGGCCTGCATCAAGTGCAAATTGACCGATTGCGTCGAAGTTTGCCCCGTGGATTGCTTTCATGAAGGCCCGAATTTTCTAGTGATCGACCCTGATGAGTGCATCGACTGCACTCTGTGTGAACCTGAGTGCCCGGTCGAGGCGATATTTTCGGAAGACGAATTGCCCGCAGGTCAGGAACACTTCCTGAAGCTCAATCAAGAGCTGTCTCAGGACTGGCCGGTCATCACCGAGATGAAAGACGCGCCCGCTGATGCCGATGAGTGGCGTGAAGTTAAGGACAAGCTCAAGTACCTGGAGCGCTAGACGCGATCGCTTGCGGCGAACCGGATTAACATCGCGGCGAGTTCCGGTCCCTTGTCTTCCTGCAGAAAGTGACCCGCATTTCTGATTTTGACGTGCTCGATTGCCGCGGCACCCGGCACCGACGCCTGCCAGATCTTTTCTCCGCCCCGAGTAATCGGGTCACGGTTGCTAAAGCAGGTCAGGAACGGTTTTTCCCAGCGTTTGAATACCTCCCATGCTGACCGGTTGGCGGCGCTGGCGGGATCGTCCGGCCGGGTAGGAACCAGCATCGGAAATGCGCGCGCACCGGCTTTGTATCGGCCCGACGGAAACGGTGCGTCATAGGCGGCCACGACGTCGTCCGGCAGCTCCGTTACGGTGGCGCTCTGCAGGATCCGGCCAATCGGGAACCACGGGCTGAAGCGTGCAAAGTTTTGCCAGATTCGAAAGGCCCGCGGCATCGTCTGATCGCCGGTCGGAAGTCCGCCATTACCCAACGCTACCCGAGCGAAGCGCACTTCGTTTTCGGCCGCCACTCGCAGCCCGATGAGCGAACCCCAGTCCTGACAGAATAAAGTGATGTCGCGCAAATCGAGCGCCTCGATAAAGCGCGTCATCCATGCGACGTGGCTCGCGTAGGAATAGTCACTCTCATGTGCAGGTTTATCGGACTTGCCAAAACCGATCAAATCCGGGGCAATCACACGAAACCCGGCATCCTGCAATGGCGGAATCATGTGCCGGTACAGGTAGGACCAGCTGGGTTCGCCGTGCAGTAGTAAGACCAGTGCGCCGCTTTTCGGACCCTGATCAACGTAATGCATGCGCAGGCCATCTACGTCTACGTAGTTGGGTGCAAAACCGTAATCGGGAAGATTTTCGAAACGGGAGTCCGGTGTGCGCAGTGTTTGCATCAGTCGTGTACTCTAGCCTACCCATCGCCATCTTAAACGCTTATGAGCAGTGTTCGCGCCAAAATCATCCGCTCTATAAGCAGCGCCTACGTGCAGCGATTGCATATCGGCACGGTGGACTTTGCCAAAATCCGCAAACTTTGGGGTTCGCTGGGTCACTTGATGATCACGGCCGGCGGTGTCCGTGTTGAGGCCGACAGGATCAAAGGGCTGTATGTCGAATGGCTGACGCCCAAAGATGCGATCGATGGCAGGGTCCTGCTGTATTTGCACGGTGGTGGCTACGTCGTCGGCGGTTGCGATATGCATCGGCAACTCGTCAGTCACATCGCTCGCGCCGGGCGCATACGGGCTTTGCTGCCCGAATATCGGCTGGCGCCGGAGCACAAGTTTCCGGCGGCCGTAGACGATGCGGTCGCGGTGTTCAAGTCGCTGCTCGCAATGGGCGTCAAAGCTGAGGACGTTGTGTTTGCTGGTGACTCCGCGGGCGGAGGACTCGCGGTGGCGACCATGCTGGCCTTGCGAGACGCGGGCGATCCGCTGCCGCAGGCCGCCGTATTGATGTCGCCGTTTCTTGATGCAACCGGCAGCGGCGATTCGATGCGTACGCGTGCGGCGCAGGATCCGTGGTTTCGAGCGAAGGATTTGCCGATAGTGGCGGATCTGTATTGCGCACCGCATCAACGTCGCTTTCCCTTGGTCTCACCGGTGTTCGCCGATATCGAGGGCTTGCCGCCCCTGTATATCCAGGTTGGTGACGACGAGATTTTGCTTAGTGATTCCGAACGCATCGCCGACGCATGCGTCGCCGCCGGCATCGATGTTGAACTCGAGGTCTGGCCGGAAATGTGGCACGTGTTTCAGATGTTTATAGGCAAGATGCCTGAGGCACGTCAGGCGATAGACAAGATTGGGCGGTACATCCAGTCGCGCTGGAATGATCCGACCACTAATTAGAAACCGGATTGCCGCTTCGAGTCGTCGTACATTCGCGTCATGAAAGAGCGGATCGCGGGCTCGGCTTCTTCCCGCGTCATCAGTTTTTGTTTCTCGAGCACGACCGACATGTCTTTGATCGTCCGCTTGCCATCAATCAGCGACATGATGAACGAGTAGATTTGTGTGGTCATCGCCTGTTGCCGGAACGAGGGCGACAGCGGCACCGGTTCCTTACCCGTCACGATCCAGTCTGGCAATGCCGCATGTCGCGCCGGCTTTTTCACGCTGCGTTCTTTGTAACTCGCGAAGGTAAATACACGTTCTTGCCGACCGTGTCGGCTGGCGGGCGAACTCATGTAGGGAATCGTCGCTTGCGATACGTAAGGATCCGAGAAACCGTTCTCCGCGACGATTGCCTTGGTCTCCTCCGGACTGTAACGCAGGGCGCGCTCCGGGCTGGAAAATGCCAGCGAACCGAAATTGATCCAGCGGCCGTTGTCTTTGAGCAGGCTGTTGATGCGCGCCGCAAGCACCGGTAAATCCTCGCTGATGATATCGATGAGCCAGGGCGTTACGACGGTATCGAATGTCTCATCGGCAAACGGGGCTCGCAGGGCATCGCCAAACAGCAGGTGAAAATGTTCGTCGGTGGCTTCGGGAGCTGCCAGTTTTCGCAACACAGCATCGTCTTCCAGGGAAAGCGGCGCAATCGGAAACTCATGCAATTTGAGCGTGTCACCCCCCGTAACGGCTTTCGCGACCAGCATCAGCAGCGGATTGAAATCCATAGCCACGGTCACGTCGCAATCAAGTTGCGTGTGGATGTCATACGCCAAACGGCCGGCCCCGGCGCCGAGGACCAGGACTTTGCCGAGGTCCGCATGGTCGTGTAGCACGGCCCGGATCTGTTTCAGTGATGCGCGGTTTTCTTCTTCACCCCAGGACCAGTCACGGTGAATATTGGCGTAGTAGGTGTTGAGACCCTGGTCGGTGGGCAGTCGGCTACGTAAAGCGAGATAGCTCTCGACATTGCCCTGCAGGTTCTGGATCTCGATGGGCTGCAACAGTTTTTGCAGGGACCGTTTGTGGGCTACTACTGCTTTCTTGTAGCGCTCAAGTCGCCGCCGGGTCAGTGCCCGCAGCTCATCGTCCTCAAGTTCCTTGTCGAGATTCGCGATTTCCTGGCTGAGTTGCTGCAGTGCATAGTGCAGGCGGCCACGCCACTCACCGAGCGCGGCCTGCGGTTCGGCAAACATCCACGGCATGCCTTCCAGTAGCGGAAAGTCGACCTTGCAGGCTTTGCAATGTAAGACCTCGTGAGAGGACTGCAGAGGCGTCTTGTCGCAACGTGGGCACGCGAGGAGGGCATTGAGTTCAGTCATGGCATCGGATTATGCAACAAAAACGGCCAGTCGTTTGTGACGACTGGCCGTATTTCTTGCGCCGGTGAACTTGCAGTACTTCGCTAAGGGATGGGGTTAGCGATAGTGCTCGTCACGATCGGTTCAAACGCTGTGAACGTGTCGAGTTGCGAGCCGAGGCCATGATTCCATCGGTTCACCCGGTTGACCGGGTCGAACAGGAAGTCGAAATTGCCCTGTTCGCCGTGCAGAGCCATGTAGTTCAGGATGACTGAGTTGGCGAGCAGATTGACGTTGTTGGCCATGGGAGTCGCGGCACGCATGACTGAACCGCCGGCATCCATAGCGCCGATCTGCTGATGCAGCGCCTGCTGATCCGGCGTGCCACCCAGGAGTACGGGTCGCTTCGTCGGGTTATAGACCAGGAAGAAGCCGGCTGCGGTCGATGAGTTATCACTCGTCCACTCGCCTTTACCGCGTCCGTCCGCCGAGTTGTCAATGGTGCCGTTCGAAGACAGTGAGCCGTCACTGAATACATACATCATGACCGGCTTGCCGAGGCGTGCAGCGTATTCGAGTACGGCGCCCATGCAGCGGCCCGCACGGAAGTCTTTAACTTCACCTTCCGCTCGTGCGCCACCGTGGTAATCGTAACCACCCATTTCGATACAGCCGGCGCCTGCGAAACCGTTCATCACAAGTTTCATGACAGAAGCTGTTTTCTGGAACTCGCGTGCACTGCGGCTGCCGTCGGTGAATTCCGCCGTCGTAAAGATGCCGGAGCCGTCCGCTGCGACAATGTCGGTGTCCAACAAAGGATCGATAGGCACGCCGCCGAAGGTTTCAGCGATGTGAGCCGCTTTCACGTAACCACAACGCACCGCTTCCTTGATGGCGGCGTCGCTCGGTAGTTGAGTATTGACAGCACCCATCTTCTGATCGGAGAGGCGATAGATTGACTCCATGACCGCTGTCGCGTCGTTCTTGGACAGGATGCCGACGAGATCGCCGGTATCGACCAGGTTGACAACGTCGCTCGGCCGATCAACTTTCGTCGGTCGCAACAGCGGATTGTAGAGAACCTGCGGCAGCATCGAGTTACCGCCCGAGTCCGTGTTCGACGAACCGGTCAGCTGCAGGATAGATCCCTTCGCCCCCGCCATTGCAATGCCGTACATCGGATTGTGCGGATTGTTGCCCGTATCATTATCCGAACGTGCGGGTATCACAGCGCCGTTGATGTTGAGTTCGGTACCCGGGGTGATGCTGGCCATGATGCCGCGACGGAACGCGCTATCAAGGTGAAAGCCGAGGCCGAGATCAAAGTTGGCGAACGGCTGGTTATTGGCATCGTTGAGGCCCGGCACCATGTCGCCTGGCAAGCCCATCTTTTCGTAGCCCTGCGTGCTAAGGAAGTCGCTTTGGCCACCGGACTTGCCGATCAATACGTTGGAGCCTGCAATATTGGCACCGCCGGCAAGATCGAAACAAATGAAGGGAATCTTTCCCGCACCGTCTGTGATCCTGCAAACGTTCAGCCGCATGTCGTCGATATCACCGGACAGAGCTGCCATCGCATTCGTTGACAGCATGCCGAGTGAACCCGCACCGACCGTGTAGGCAGCACCGGTCATAAAGCCCTGTGCTACGAACTGACGTCGCGTGACAGGACGCGGATGATCTCCATGAAGCTGCGGCGCATCCCAGTGCCGTGCATTTCGTCTCTTAGTCATCTTCTTTATTCCTTTAAGTCCTGTCGTTACTGAACCAGCGTGGCTGCGCTTCCGAGTATGGAGGCACAAACACCCTTGGCAATTGCGCGCGTGTCACTGGTGCTCGCAGGCGCCAGCAGTCTGTCGATAAGGTTGGCCGGGCGATTACCGGCGCCGCCAAACGCTGCCGCTTCGTCATACACGGCTGCGTAGCTCGGCTGTGACAGCAACTGCGGTCCGCCTGAGGTCTGGCCCACCGCGCGTGCAATGAGCGGATCGACAAAGTTGTTGCGATTGGCAACGCTGAATGCCGTGCCACGAGGCTGACCAAAGTCGAACGACGGCCATACGTTGGCCGCGACAGGACTCGGATTCGCGTTGCTGCCGATAGCGGCATCACAGTACTGAATCGCCAGCTGTGCGATTGCCACCTGGTGCGACGAGAGGAAGGTGTTGATGTCCTCTACAGCCGGCAGCGATTGCCTGAGCTCCTGGTAAGTCTCGTCTACGTGAGCGGCAGAGACACCGTTAGACGTGTACACCCGCAAGCGATCGACACCAAGAACAGCAGCGTACGTTGCATCGATCTCATCGAAAGTACGCACACCGATGCTGGACGCATCTGCGAGGTCTGTTGGCGTGACTACCAGCATTGGCGCGATCGGACGGTCGTACACAACGCCGTCAATATCGTCGAAGGTCAGGAAGAACTGGTCATCCGAGGGGCCTTTTTCCAAAGGCACTACCGCACCAAGTACCGACAGCGGCTGACCCAGTTCAAGGTTCAACGTGGCATCGGTGTTCTCGTCCATGTTTGCGTACGACTGACCCACCTCAACCTCCTGGCCGTTCATGGCAAGATGCAATCCCTTGATGGTCACGTTGTCGCGGGCGACACCGTCCAGTGTCAGGAAGTGCGGCTTGTCGAACAGGTAGGCGTAGCTGTCGTATTGCTGCGTCTCGAACAATATGAACGAACTGTCGATTGGCGCGCCGATGCGTTCCGAGATATCGAACAGCATGTAGAAGCGCTCGCCGACACCGGCATCAAAGTTCTGCTGAATTTGCGTTTGATCCAATGCGCGACGGTGTATTGCGGCCAGTCGGAATGTACCCTGCCAGAGGCCGTCGTTGGACGATTCGTTACCCAGAATAACAGCGAAGTTATCCTGCCAATCGACCAGCGTGCCGCCCGGGATCGGATCCGTCGTCGATACGAGGTTACCGTTCACGTAGATGCGTCGGCCGTCGACCGGGCTGTAGGTTGCGACGACGTGCTGCAAGGTTGCCTGCAGGACTTCGTCCATGGCAGGCGTTGAATGCGCCGGTTCACCGTTCAGTCCCATCAATGGCATTTGATTGGCATCAACCGCGTTATGCCGCAACAGGAAGTCGTAGTCGTACAAGGTCTGTTGCAATGCGAAGTTTCGCGACATCGCACCACCCGAGTAGCTGATGATCTGCGCCATTTCCTGCGTAACATTCGCGGGAACAACCCAGGCCTCGACAGAGAACTCGCCGGACTCTTTGAGTACGTCGTGTAACTTCTTGCTGGCTGTGGTTGAAGCCTGTGCCTTGCCCGGACCTTGTGCCATGTCCGCGCCGATCGTAATACCCCAGCCACCGAACCAGGTCACGTCGCCGAAGAAGTCGAGATCGATCGCCGGGTCGACGCCACTGGTGTCGTACGCAATTAAGCCGTTGCCCGTCTGGAATTCCCAGAGTGCGACCTGCGCATCTTCATAGCGATTGCCGCCGGAAGCGAGTGTGCCGTCAACCAGGCGAATCGCCTTACTGGTGATCAGTGCAGGGTCGACGACCGTCGCAGTAATACCGTTGGCAAATGCTGTAACTGCAGCGCGCATTTCCGCTTCTGCGGTGACGCAGTCGTTATCCCAGCAGTTGTGCGATTCACCGGAAATCGTCGGATTTGAACTGACCTTGATGACGAAACGCGAATCACCGGGTGAATCCAGATTAATTTTCGACTTGGCCGCCTCGTAGGCAACGTCGACATCGATGTCGGCAAAGTACGGTTGTTGAGCCGTGCCGGAATCCGAGCTGTGACAACCCTGGCAATACTGTTCAAGTATCGGCGTATAGATCAATTGATCGAAAGAGGCTGAAGTAGCCGGAAAGTTGCGACTATCGGCCGGATTCTGGGACGCTGGTGGCGTGAGCACAATCTGACGCCCGCCGCCGGCCGTGTCTCCGACCCAGTTTTCGATCCATGTGGTCATGATAGAACCGCAAACACCGGGATCCTGCACCCAGCAGTTATGCCGCTCGGTTGTTGAGCTCACCTTTGCAATGATGCGCGAAAGTGCAGGCTGGGTCTGGTCAACGATTGTAATCGCCGCGTCATAGGCCATATTCACATCATCGTTGCGCACGAACATGGGCAACTGGCCGACAGATTCGTTGTGGCAGTTACCGCAACGGTCCGTGGTTTTGGCGTTGGACCAGAACTCTTGCTGAAATTTCAGCACCTGGGCGTCGCGCGCCGCTGGACCGCTATAGGTCGAGTTGTTGTTATTGTTAGGTGCCTGGGCAGTTGGATTGTCCGTCGTTGACGCTCCACCGCCGCAAGCCGTAAGCAGCAGTGCGGCAAACAGCGGTGCAACGCCGCTGCGCAGTGACTTTACCGTAAAGGCCTGGGTAGCAATTCCGATTGCTTTGGTCATTATCATGTCTCCCTACTGGCCCATGCAGTGAACGGCGGTATCGGCGAAGACCTGCTTCATCCGGTAACCCGTCCCTTTAAATGTAGAAACGATCGCGTTGAATCGCGTGGCGTCGGTAGAACCTGGGTCACCGAGATCCGGGTCGCGTAAACAAACGGCCTTGAATACTTTCTTCACCTGGCAACGGGCAAAAGCTTCGCTATTGCCCAGTTCAACGCCCAGTGACTGCGCGCCATCGCCGGAACGCGGTCCCGGGCTGGGTGAGCCTCCGGCATCGGTAAAGAGATACGAATTCTGGCCCTGGCGCCAATAGTTGTCCCAATGGTCATCCGGTGTGCGGTAACCCTGCGGGAACGTCAGGTCGTTGTTAAAATATTTGTCATTAACAGTGCCCGGCGTGTACTGAATCGACATGCTGCCAACTTCGTCGTAGTCGTAGTATGCAAACGCCTGTGCCATCGGATCCATGCCGGTGTGACAACCAATGCAGTTATTCAGGAACAGGCGGCTGTCACCACCCGGGCTGCGACTGACGTCCTGACGAATGCGGTCAGGCGGCAAGGCGGGATCGTGCAGTTGTTCCATATCGTTGCAGAAATGATTCAGCATCGTGAAACGGAACATCGCGCGGTTTGTACCTGCGACAAAAAAAGATTCGGCAGCGGCGCGCGAGGTCAGTACGCCGGCGGCTGCAGATGATGGGATATTGTTGATCGACGATTGTGCCACCGGCACCAGCTCATCGCGCAGGTTGATATTGTTTTGTTCCAACTGCGCATAGTGATCATTGTTGTTCGCGGAAGGCTGCGCCGGAACGATATTGCCCTGGCCCCTGTAAGTAATGTCGCGGGAAAACAGCTCATTAAATGGCTCATCGTCACGGATCAGGCCGATCACGGTCGCGATGTAGTCATTCAAGGGTACGAATACCGAGCGATCGCGATTCGTCCACGGAGCAACGAAGTTCTTCAGCGTGACGTTGTAGAAGTTCATGTCGTCCATCGCGATATATGCCGCGCACTCGGCTTCAGGATTGACGCCGGTCAGCTGGTAGTTGGCGCACGCCGGGTTCGTGCCCGCCATTGCGTCTTCCAGGTCCGCCATGACGGCTGCGCTCGGCGGTACACCGGCGAGTCGATCATGTATGCGCTTGGCCTGCTCGCTATCACCGGCGTTCGCTGGCATGACAAGCGCTGCGCTAAGCAGTCCGGCGCAAGCGAAGCGAGACAAGATTCCGAAAACGTCTTCCATGTGTTTGCTCCACATCCTGTTATTCATATCGTTTCTGCTCGTAAGTCAGTGTTGGTTCAGCGTGGTCGATCTATGTTGCCCACGTTCGGCAAGAATCACCGTGAAGACACTCACAATCCTCGTATTGCTTGTTTTCGAATTGCAGTGCATTCAGGTTGCCCATGAACTATGAAGCAAGTGCCGTGCCAGACTTGCCGGGGTCGCTCGAATGGTTGAAAAAAACGTTATTAAACAACATATTAGCGGGCCGCTGTAAGTATTAGCCGAGACAGCGATATGTCAACTGACTGTCGGCAGTACCGCACAAAGATTATGTCTGAATTAGCTAAGTCGCTGATTATGAAGGGGGTCGTGACTGTCTCTAAAGGGAGACAGTGGGGCAGCAAGTGACGTACGCGATTTGACGACAGCCGCCAGGGCGTCGCGATGTCATATCCGACCCCGTGTGCACGAGGATAGAAATGTCGGTACGCAAAGCGAGTGACACTTGCTGTCAGCTTGTGACGTTCGATGTCGTGCATTTGAGACATTACATCAGTGCGACTGCGTCTCTTATAATTCAGCGATCGCAACGCAACCATGCTGTTTGTGATCGTGTTAACGGTATGCAAGCAACGGTGCGGCGTACCCTTCCAGACTGATTCGAGGTGAGAGCTATGAATAAGCTATCGCGACTGAACGAAAACGGAATTGCCAGAATAGTGACCAGGATGGTCGCGTTGTCGATGGCGAGTATTTTTATTGTCGCGTGCGACGATGGCGTGCAACTTGGCAATGGGCAGAGCCCGGATCCGGTGGTTGTCGATTTTCCGATCGCCTATATCAAGTCGCCACTGCCAACCGACGACAACGGCGTATTCCAGCAGCAGGATCTGCGCGAGCAGATTACTTTCGATTTCGGCGCCGATCTTTACTATCGTGATCGCGCTGCAGTCGGTGCCTTGCCGGTGAACATTACTGAAAGCGTTTCGCAGGGGCTCGCCGCCATACGCGACGTTGAAATGGATTTCGACGGCAGTCGTCTATTGTTTTCAATGCGCGTGCCATTTGAAATGGGTGTCGACCTGGAAGACCAGGTTGCCACCTGGAACGTCTGGCAGTACACATTCGAAACGCAGACACTTGTGCGAGTCATTCCGTCACCGCTGACGGCTGAGATCGGTCACGACATCATGCCGAAGTACCTGCCCGACGGCCGCATCATATTTTCGTCGACCCGTCAGAAAAAGTCCCAGGCCTTGCTACTGGATGAGGGCAAGAGCGGTTTCTCGGCCCAGGATGAAGACGACAATGAATTCGCTTTCAATCTGCATGTCATGGACGATGACGGCGGCAATATCAAGCAAGTCACGTTCAACCAGAGTCACGACCTGGATCCGTCAGTACTCGACAACGGACAAATCGTATTCAGTCGTTGGGATCACAACCAGTCCAATGACTCGGTCAACCTGTATCGTATGAATCCGGACGGCTCTAATCTGGAATTGCTGTACGGTCAGCGTAGTCACGATACGGGTTCCAACGGTACGGTCATCCAGTTCACGCAACCGCGCCAGGTTGAGGACGGCAGGGTCATGGTGCTGGCGAAGCCTTACACTGACACTGAAGGCGGCGGCGAATTGATGCTCATTGATACACCGCAATACCTCGAGAACACGCAGCCTACGAAGGACAATATCGGCATCCTGACCGGACCGGCGCAAGAAGACGCAACCATCAATAACGTCTCTACCGTGCCGGGTGCGCCGTCAGTGGGTGGCCGCTATTTTTCGGTTTACCCGATCCAGGACGGCACCAGCCGCCTGATGGTTAGCTGGACGCAGTGTCGCCTGACGGAAATACTCCCCGACGACGGTGATCCAAACACCATCGACGCACGAGTCGTTGCGTGTACGCCCGATAATCTTGCAAATGTGTTGATCATCGATCCGGACGACCAGAATCCGCCCACACCCGTAGCCGGTGATTTCATTGTCGCTCAGCCGCTCTACGGTATCTGGATATACGATCCTCGTGATGACACGCAATTGCCGATCGTCGCAGGCGAAGAAGGATTCATGTTCACCGAGGTCGTCTCGGCGGATCCACGCCCAACGCCGCCGGTGGTAATGGACGGGCTGAATAATTATGCGCTTGACGGCACTTTGTTCGACAAAGACGAAGGCGTGCTGAATATTCGCAATGTCTACGACTTCGACGGTGCGATACTGCCTGGCGTCAACATCGCTACCATGGCAGACCCACTGCAAACACCCGCCGCCAATCGACCGGCACGGTTTCTGCGCATCGAAAAAGCCGTGTCACAGCCGGATGATGATCTGCGCGACATCGACAATACGGCTTTCGGTGTTACCACGGCTTTCGGGATGAAGGAAATTGTCGGTTACGCGATGATCGAGCCCGATGGTTCAGTTGTAACGAAAGTGCCTGCCAACGCGGCCCTGATGCTCAGTGTCGTCGATGAGAACGGCATGCGCATTACGCAACGTCACCAGAACTGGATATCCGTCGCCTCCGGCCAGGAACTGAAGTGCACGGGTTGTCACGATGACAATGCCACCGTATCGCACGGTCGCCTGGATGCGTTTGATAGCGCGTATGCGGGAGCGACCGCGGCGCAGGTTGGCGGACCGTTTCCGAATACGCTGCCGAGTTGGTCAATTGCCGCGGTTGGCGAAACAATGGCGGAAGTCCGCGCTCGCGTCAGCTGCGACCCATCGTGTTCAACGCTGCCACCGTATGCGTCCATACAGCCGTCGATGAATGTTGTATATCGTGATGTGTGGACGGCCGACCCGCTGGTCGCGGCGAACAATATGGACATCGATTACCGTTACCAGGATCTGACGAGTCCCTCGCCAACAACGGCTGCCTGCATGACAGACTGGTCCTGGCGCTGTCGTTCCGTCATCAACTATGAGTCCATCATTCATCCGCTCTGGAACCTGCCGCGGCTGGTAGTCGATGCTGCAGGGGATCCTGTTCTCGATGTGAATGGCATGCAGCTCAGCGATAACTGCCTGCAGTGTCATACACCGAACGATCCGCTGAATGCCAATGCGCCGCGTGTACCGGCCGGACAACTCGAATTGCAAGACGGTTTGTCAGTCGATGAGCCCGATCATTTTAATGCCTATCGCGAGCTGTTAGTTACTGATAACCTTCAGATATTGGACGCTGGCGGCATGTTGGTTGATGCAACTCGGGTCATAGGTCAGGATGAAAACGGAATCGATATTCTTGAGCCTATACCGTATGCATCGCCAGCCAACGCGGGTAGCGCAAGGGCCTCGAGAGATTTCTTTGACCGATTTAACGACCCGAACGATCTGGTTCACTTCAATATTTTATCCAAGGCTGAGCTACGTCTCATCGCGGAATGGCTGGATGTCGGAGCTCAGTATTACAACGATCCCTTCGCAGCCCCAGCAAACTAACAGCACTTGGCTAGCATGCCTGGTAACGTTCGTTCTGCTGACAATACTGGCGGCGCCGGCAACGGTGCTTGCAGAGGATGAATACCGTTCCGTAACGGTTGCCGATCCGTACCTCGAGATGCGCACGGGTCCGGGTAACGGCTATCCCATTTTCAATGTTGTCGATCGCGGTGAATCCGTCGACATCGTCATGCGGCGTACTGATTGGTATCTGGTGCGTGCCGACAACGCCAAGGAAGGCTGGGTAGAGCGAGCGCAAATGGAACTTACGCTGCAACCCGATGGCACCCCGGTGAGCTTCAAAGAGGCGGGGCTGGAAGAATTCACGAATGCGAAGTGGGAAGCTGGCTTGCTCGCCGGCGACTTTGGCGGTGCCAACATTATTTCGTTGTATGGTGGCTATTCCCTGAATCCCAACGTGTCAGTCGAGCTTTGGGGTTCGCAGATTTTGGGTAATTTTTCGAATGGCTGGATGGGCAGTGTCAACCTCGTGCACGAGGCATTTCCTGAGTGGCGCGTATCGCCGTTTTTTACCCTCGGTGCCGGTGTCATTCACACCAGCCCGAAATCCACCATCATCCAGGGTGAGGACAGGACGGATCAGATCGGACATGTTGGCGGCGGGTTTCGTGTTTACGCAACACGGCGATTCCTGTTGCGAGCTGAATACAAAAGTTATGTGGTTTTCACGAGCCGCGATGAAAATGAGGAAGTAGAAGAATGGAAAGTCGGTTTCGCGTTCTTTTTCTGATTGTTGCGGTTTTCGGTCTTTCCGGCTGCGCAGCAACTAAAAATCTTTTCGGCTTTGGCCAGGAAGAGGCACCGCCTCCGTCCGCTGAACCGCCGGGTCAGGTGGTTGATCCGCAGGTGGAGCGACGGGAAATCAAGGAGCCCGCGATTGATCGCGAGGACTTCGAGATTGGCGGCTACGTCGGCATCATGGGTATTGAGGACTTCGGTTCGGACATCTCCTACGGTGTGCGACTTGCCTACCACATCACCGAGGGCTTTTTCGTTGAAGCGACGGTCGGCCAATCCGAAGGCGGGCTGACCAGTTTCGAAGTGCTGTCGGGCGGCGCTCGACTGCTCACCGACGACGAACGCGTTCTGACGTATTACAACCTGAATCTTGGCTACAACATTTTGCCGGGCGAAGTTTTTATCGGCGAGGGACGTGCCTATAACACCAGCCTGTATCTGATCGCTGGCCTCGGCTCGACGCGTTTTGCAGGCGACGATCGTTTCACAGTCAATTTTGGTGCGGGGTATCGCTTCCTGCTGACGGATTCAGTGGCTCTGCACCTGGATTTCCGGGACCACCTGTTTGACATCGATTTGCTGGGTGAAGAGAAGACAGCTCACAATCTTGAAGGCCATCTCGGATTTACGGTGTTCTTCTGAGGCAGCGGTCACGGTTCGGCCACGGGCACGGCGCTACAGTAGGACGAAGACAAGGTAGGAAGATGACAACTAAGAAACCCTCAATTGGACGCATATCGCTGCCGTTACTGGCGTTACTGCTACTGTCTGCCTGTGGGCCCATTGAGCCTTGGGTGAAACCCTATGAGCGCGACAGGCTTGCAGATCCGATCATGGCGCTGGATGGGGACCCGGTTTCGACATCTTATATTCAGCACGTCTACGAAGCGCGGGAAGGCGCTCGGGGTGGCGAAGGTGCTGCTGGCGGCGGCTGCGGCTGTAACTGAAGCTGACAATCATGATGCTGTTGCGACGAATCTCATTAACCGCTCTGCTGCTGGCCATTGCCGCCAACGCTGTTGCGGGCGTGTTGCCCGAAGATCGCGCCGATGTCTTGTATCACCTGTACGACGGTGGTGGTGTCGAAATTGATGGCCCATCGATCCTGGTGCGTAAAAAAGTCGGCAAGAGCGTCTCTGTTGTCGGCAACTACTACGTCGATATGGTCTCGTCGGCATCGATCGACGTCGTCACGACGGCAAGTCCCTATACGGAAGAGCGCGAGCAATGGTCGCTGGGCGTGGATTATCTGCGTGGCAATACGACGATGCGTGTCAGCTACACGAGCAGTGAAGAATCGGACTACGACGCGGCGACATATGGCTTCTCTGTAAGTCAGGACATGTTGGGCGACCTTACGACGCTGACGCTGGGTTACGCAATGGGCGATGACCTGGTGCGGCGCTCCGACGATCCGCTATTCGAGCGGGATCTGGACAAACAAATGTACAGTATTGGCGTCACGCAGATTCTGACCAAGAACCTGATCACGACGCTGAACTTCGAAACGATTACAGACGAGGGATATCTCAATAACCCTTACCGCTCGGTGCGTTATGCCGATGCGGGCAGTGCACTAGGCTATAGTTTTGAGCCGGAGCTGTATCCCAATACACGGACCAGTAATGCACTAGGACTGCGTGCGCGTTACTACCTGCCGTATCGCGCGGCTATCGAAGGCGAGTATCGTTACTTCATCGACACCTGGGATATTGAAGGTCACACGATGGCGGTTACCTATACGCATCCGTGGCGAGATTTTACGTTTACCGGCAAGTTCCGCTATCACACCCAGACCGGTGCGCACTTTTATCGCGATCTGTTTTCCGGATCGCAGGTGACAAACTTCCGCGGCCGTGACAAAGAGCTAAGTCCGCTGCAGAGTTACACCTTCAAGATCAAGGCGGCCTACGAGTTCTTAAAAGACGATGGCAAGAATTGGGGCTTCCTCAAGAAAGGTACCGTCACGGCATCGCTCGACATGCTGCAGGTTGACTACGATGACTTTTCTGACCTGACGGCGTTGGCGCCGGTAGGGTCCGAGCCGCTATACATGCTCGACGCCAATATTTACCAGGTGTTTGTCTCCTTCTGGTACTAAGTGCTCCGCCCCCGTATTCGGTGATGATACGATGTGCTCCGCAGCTAGCGGAGATACCTGCACATGACCACTATCCTGATTGTCGGCCTGTTACTGATTTTTGGAGCAGGCGTCCTTATCTACAATCGCCTGATTCGTAGTCGCAATCGTGTCAGTACGGCGTGGAGTGATATCGATGTTCAATTGCAACGTCGCCACGATTTGATTCCGAGACTGGTCACTGCCGTCGACCAATATGGCAAATACGAAAAGGCCACGCTCGAGGCGGTCACCGCGTTGCGTACGGAGTCCATGCAGACAATTGATGTCCGCGAAAAAGGCAGGCTTGAAGAGAAAATCAGCACGGGACTCGGTCGAATTATTGCACTGGCGGAAAGTTATCCGGATCTGAAGGCAAACGAAAACTTCCTGAAACTGCAGGGCGAGCTCGTCGAAACCGAAAATTACCTGCAGTTTGCGCGGCGTTACTACAACGGTTCTGTGCGCGACTACAATACACTGATTGAGATGGTGCCAAACAATTTCGTTGCTGGCGCATTCAGGTTCAAGCCGAAAGGGTTTTTTCAAAAAACTTCCGACGATGCGGCAAACGTACCTTTGGTCAAATTCGGTAACGTAGAATGAAACAGTGCTTCACAATACTCGCGTTGTTGCTTTCGGCGGCGGCGCAATGCGACGAGCGAATCCTGAGCTTCCACAGTGACGTGCAAGTTTTCACAGACGGCATGATCGAGGTGACGGAAACCATCCAGGTGCGCGCCGAAGGTCAGCAGATCAGGCGTGGTATCTACCGCGATTTCCCGGTCGAATACGAAGACAGGTTGGGCAATAGCTACGAGATCACCGTGGAGCCGCTCGCGGTGATGCGCAACGACCAGCCAGAATCGTTTCATACGGTTCGAAACAGGAATGATATCCGCACCTACTTTGGCCACTCGAGCCGCTTTATTTCGCATGGCGTGCATACCTACATCTATCGTTATCGGGCGAATCGAATGCTCGGCTATTTCGACGAGCACGATGAGCTCTACTGGAACGTGACGGGTAATCGCTGGGCATTTCCGATCGATAAGGCCAGCGCCACGGTGACGCTGGCCTTTGACGTAGCGCGCGACGCAATCATTGTTGAGGGCTACACAGGACCGCTCGGCTCGAATGCGCAGGATTACAGCCGCCACATGGACGAGGCAGGCGCTATACATTTCAGTGCAGACCGTCCTTTGCCGGCCGCACATGGGCTGACCATTATGGTGGGCTGGCCGAAGGGCCTGGTGGAAGAGCCAACAGAGTGGCAGCGCCTCGTCTGGTTGCTGAGCGACAATCGTAATCTCCTCATCGCAGTCTTCGGCCTGGTGCTGCTGTTCGTCTACTACGTCCCTGTTTGGCGCAGTCACGGCAAAGACCCGGAAGCAGGTGTCCTCGTCACTCGCTACGAACCACCGCGAGGATACTCGCCGGCATCGCTGCGTTACATCCGGCAGATGTACTACGACGATAAGGCGATGACGGCGGCGATCGTGAGCCTGGCTGTCAAGGGCTACCTTGAAATCCAAAAACACGGCAGCGTTCATTCCGTAAAGCAAGTCACCTCAAAAACACCGCGACCGGCATTGGCCACAGGAGAAAAGGAGCTCTATGAAGCGCTTTTCAGTGAGGGCAACTCAGTGACGCTGAAACAGAAGAATCACAAATTGCTGGGCGAAGCACGCAGCGTCCACCGGGCGTCTCTCGTGGCCGACTACAAGCAGAAATACTTTCGTACGAATGGCCTGTTGAATATTCCGGCCGTGGCTATCGTTCTGGTCTCTACCGTCCTGGCATTAAAGTCAGGTAATGGACCGACGCCTTATGTGATCGGCACGGTAATACTCATGTTTCTGACGATGTCCTTTTTTGCGATCATCATGAAACGTCCAACGATACGTGGCCGGCAATTACTCGATGAGATGCTGGGCTTCAAGGACTACCTGGAAATCGCGGAGAAAGAAGAGCTCAATCTAAGGAATCCGCCTGAGAAAACGCCTGAATTATTTGAAGCGTATTTGCCGTTCGCATTGGCGCTGGGCGTGGACCAGCAATGGACCGAGCGCTTCGCGAGTTTGCTGGCCTCGATTCGCACGCCGAACGGGGATGGTTATAGTCCGTCGTGGTACGACGGAAAGTGGAGCTCGTCAAACTTGAGCAAAGCCACGACTGCCCTGTCCAGCGGCCTGAATTCCGCTGTCAGCTCGTCCGTGAGTCCGCCGGGATCGTCATCCGGAGGCGGCGGCGGTGGCTCGTCCGGTGGTGGTGGCGGTGGCGGTGGCGGCGGAGGCTGGTAATGAGGAAGACTATGAAGAATGTATTACTTGTTACGCTGACCTTAGTGAGCGTAATTGCCTGCGGCAAGAACGAAAACGTGGCAGGAACCGCCGCGGCGGATCGCGTTTTCATCAATGCTGCGATCTATTCCGTCGACGCAGAACGAAACTGGTATGAAGCGGTCGCGGTAACCGATGGCCGCGTCGTGTATGTCGGAGACGACGCCGGAGCGCAAGCCTATGTTGGCGAGGGCACCGAGCTCGTCGATCTCGCCGGGCAAATGATGCTTCCGGGATTTCACGATTCACATGTGCATATCCTGCTGGGCGTGATGGCCGAGGAAGAATGCAGCCTGCTGCGGGTGCCGACGGCGCTCGCGGTCGCCGAAAAGCTAAAGCTATGCACGGAACTCGCCGGTCTCGGCGACGACAACTGGATCATCGGTGGCGGCTGGGGTGAGTGGTTATGGCCCGAGGCTAACCCGCAGAAAGGCCTGCTGGACATACTGTTTCCGGATCGCCCGGTCTATCTCGAATCGAGTTTCGGACATGCCGCCTGGGTCAACAGCAAGGCACTGGAGTTGGCGGGCATCAACGCCGACACCGAGGACCCGCTGAACGGTGTCATCGAGCGCGATCCTGAAACCGGTGAGCCCAGTGGCACTTTGCGGGAGTCAGCCACGATGATCGTTGGTGGCCTGGTTCCGGATATGTCGCTGCAACAGAAAGTACGCAGAGTCCGCGTCGGCGTGGAAATGGCGAATTCATTCGGCATCACCGCTGTCATTGAGCCGGGTGTTGACGACGAGGTCATGCTACCGATTTCGAGTCTCGCCGACGCCGGCCAGCTGACATTGCGCGTTGTTGCATCGATGTCGCCAATCGCCTGGCACGCCGGATCCTTCGACGCAGGCGTATTTGATTATCTGGACACACGCGAACAATGGCGCCGGGACAATATCGACGTTGATTCCGTGAAAATCTACATGGATGGCGTCATAGAGTTTGGCACGAGCCCGCTGCTTGAGCCCTATACGGACGAAGCGTATGGCTCGGGCGAGTTTTTCTACAGCCAGGCTGTCGTCAATGACTACTTTCAACGTTTCGATGCGATGGGATTGCAGATACATGTGCACGCAATCGGTGACGCGGCGATTCGTCGCGCGCTGGACGGCTTCGCAGCGATGCGCGCCGCAAACGGCATGTCGGACAATCGGCATCAAATAACGCATTTGCAATTGATTCATCCGGACGACAGAGCGCGCTTCGGAGAGCTCAATATTGGCGCAGTCTTCCAGTCCCTTTGGGCCTATCCGGATCCCGCGGCGATGGAGCTGGACGTCGCAATGATTGGCGAGGAGCGCACCTGGCAAATGTATCCCATACGATCTGTGCATGAATCCGGTGGCCGCATAGTGGGTGCAAGCGACTACTACGTTACTGATATCAATCCGCTGCTGGCGATCGAGACGGCGATTACGCGCCAGGATCCGTGGAGCGATGAAGGTCCCGTGCTGAACGCGGACGAGAGCGTCGATCTGGATACCATGATTGCGGCCTACACGATCAACGGTGCCTACCAGATGAAGCTCGATCACGAGCAAGGCTCTATTGAGGTCGGCAAGCGCGCGGACCTGATTGTTCTTGATCGGAACCTGTTCAAGATTCCGTCGTCAGAGATTAGTGATGCGACAGTCACCATGACAATCTTTGGCGGGCAAACCGTCTACGAAAAAGCACACTGATGAACCAGCATATTTACAGTCGCAGACCGGTAAACAACAGCGCAATTCCCGATGTCATTTTCGTATTGCTGATTGCTAACGGTCTGGCATACGCATTGCAGCAGTTTGCACCGGACGTGATGGGCAGGCTGTTTGCTCTGCAGCCCTTGATTGACCCGCCGGGCTATTCTTTCCCGCCCTTCATGCCCTGGCAGTTGCTGACCTACGGGTTTCTGCACGACACACAATCACTGATGCATATCCTGTTCAACATGCTGATGTTGTGGATGTTCGGCCGCGACATCGAGCGATTGATGGGAACGCAACGCTTCCTGATCTACTACCTGACCTGTGTTGTGGGTGCCGGCCTCGTGCAGCTATTGGCGGGCGTCATTCAGGGGTGGGGCGTGCCGACCGTCGGCGCGTCGGGCGGTGTGTTCGGCTTGTTGCTTGCTTACGGTATGGCGTTTCCGGAGCGACGCATCATGTTGATGTTTCCACCCATCCCGATAAAAGCAAAGTATTTTGTCATCTTGTTGGGACTATTTGAGCTCTCGATTGGCCTTAGCGGCGTCAACAACGGCATCGCCAATTTTGCCCATCTCGGCGGCATGCTGTTTGGTTATGGACTAATACGTCACTGGGGCAGGCGGCGCCCGAGCTGATGGAAATGCTCTTCGCATTGTTCATCGCAACCGCCATCCTCGTGATGATCCCGGGTCCCAACGTTGCTTTGATCGTCGCCAACAGCGTGCAGTACGGATTGCGCTCGGGTGTGATAACGGTGCTGGGCACTACGGCGGGCATTGCGTTGCAGTTGCTGGCCGTCGTTGCTGGCATGGCGGTCGTGATCGAGCTCGCTGCCGACGCGCTAAGCTGGCTGCGCTGGGCCGGTGTCGCTTATCTCATCTGGCTCGGAATCCAGACCTGGCGTACACCGGCCGCCGATCTTGCAGTTATCAAGCCGGCGCCGGCCGTTTTTCTGCGCGGCTGCCTGTTGGGAGCCATCAATCCCAAGGCGCTGTTATTCAACGCCGCTTTTCTGCCGCAGTTCGTCAATGAGGAATCGACGGGCGGGGTGGTCGTGGTCGGAGCGGTGTTTCTTGGCGTAATATTCAGCGGTGATTTGCTCTGGGCCCTGTTCGCAAATGCAGCCCGCAAGCGGCTTTTCGGCTATTCGCATTGGCGTAATCGCCTGACGGGCACATTCCTGACAGCGGCCGGTGTTGGCCTGGCGCTGGCAAAACGTGCTTGAATTGTAACGAATCAGTGCCCTGTCGCATCTAACAGGGTCTAAGCAAGGGGGATTCATGACTATCAAACGCAGAGACTTTCTAGGTACCGTTGCGGCCGGCAGCGCAATCGTCACGATGCCGGGCTTCCTGTCCGGTTGCGGCGTGCAATCCGCAACAGCGATCGGATCGCGAACCCCGGAAAATCCGTTCATGGAATGGTTCGGCGTGGATCAACAGACGGTCACCCGCGTCATGTCGGAACTGACGTCGCGAGGCGCTGACAATGCCGACCTCTATTTTCAGCACAACCGTTACAACTCATTGACGCTGGAAGACGGCATCGTCAGCAGTGCTAACTCGGGAATTCAGCAGGGTGTCGGCCTGCGCGTCGTAATCGGCGAACAAACCGGTTACGCATTCACCGAAGATCTGACGCTACCGTCTATGCTGGCCGCTGCGCGCACGGCGTCAGCCATTGCCAGCGGCAGCCAGGTCGTTGCACCGCAATCGTTCAACCCGCTGAAAAGCGGCGACCTGTATACAACGACGGTGCCGTGGGCCGATGTCGGTGTTGAGCAGAAGCTGCCTGTCATGAAGCACATCGAGCAGCAGGCGAAAGCCAAAGACCCTGCCATTGAAAAAGTGGCCGTGTATTGGGGCGATGGTGAAGATCGCGTCATGATCGCAACTCTGGGCGGCAAGCTCGTTACGGATCATCGTCCCATGGCGCGCGTTACGCTGGTGGTAACGGCGAAGAAAGGCGATGAGACACAAACCGGCTATGCGAATATCGCGGCGCGGGAAGAATTCTCCTGGTTCTCGGAGGACCGCCTCGCGACGATGATCGATGAAGCGGTAGACCGCACGCTGATCCAGTTCGAAGCACGGCGACCCCCCGCCGGTGAAATGCCAGTCATCCTGGCGTCCGGCGCGAGCGGCATATTGCTGCATGAAGCTATCGGTCATGGCATGGAGGCTGACTTCAACCGCAAGGGCACCAGCATTTACTCCGACATGATCGGCAAGAAAGTAGCCGAACCGTTCGTGACGGTGGTGGATCAGGCCGACATACCACGAGAGCGTGGCGCACTGAACTACGATGACGAGGGTAACAAAGCCGGTCGCACCGTGATGGTGGAGAACGGCATTTTGAAGTCCTACCTGCACGACGAGATCAGCGCCAGGCAATACGGTATTCAGCCGACCGGCTCCGGCCGTCGTGAGTCCTACCAATACGCACCCATGCCACGCATGACCTGTACCTTCATGGAAGACGGCCAGCACACGAAGGAAGAAATCATCGCAGCGGTTGATCGCGGCATCATTTGCGAAACCTACACGAATGGCCAGGTACAAATCGGCGCCGGCGATTACACCTTCTACGTCAAGAACGGTTGGCTGGTTGAAGGCGGCAAGATCACGGCGCCGATCAAAGACGTCAACATTATTGGCAACGGCCCCGAGTCTCTGAAGCGAATTACGATGGTTGCGAATGACGCAAGACTCGATACCGGCGGCTGGACCTGCGGCAAGAACGGCCAGAACGTGCCGGTCTCGCAGGGTATCCCGACAGTCCTGGTCTCCAGCATGACAGTGGGGGGCGAAAATGTCGGTTGATCTCACGAAGCAGGCACAACAGGCAATCGAACTTTGCAAGGCGGCCGGCGCGAATGCGTCAGCGGCAACGATCACGCAGAGTCGCGATGTAACATTCGAGTTTCGTGACGGGGCGCTCGAAAAGGTTAAAGACACGACCTCGCAGGGACTTGCCTTACAGGTCTATGCAGCAGGTCGCTACTCCAGCCACCAGACGACAGACCTGAATCCGACGCGGCTGAAGAAATTTGTCGCCGAAGCCGTTGCCATCACGCGCGCTCTCGAACCGGATGAGTATCGGCACATTACGCCAGCTGAATTGTTCAAGGACAGGCCCGTCGTCGATCTGGATCTCGTCGATCCTGCGGTAGCAAATATCACTCGTGAGCAAAGGCTGGCCTGGTGCGAGGCCATTGATACGGTCGCAAGAGACCACGAGAAAGTAATCTCGGCCACAGCAGGCGTTTATGACGGTAGCAGTCAGTCCGCCTCCGTCAGCAGCAATGGTTTCTCAGGAACGCAGGAATCCACTTATTGCTGGTATGGCTCGGAAATCACCTTACGCGATCAGGGCGACAAGCGGGCGGAGGATGCTTTTTATGTTGGCGGTCCGCACGTTGCGGATTTGCCGGCTGCCGGTGACGTTGCTGCCACTGCGCTGCAACGGGTGCAGTCGCGACTGAATTCCGAGAAGGGACCGACGGTCAAGACCACAATGGTGGTCGATGCCGCCGTTGCAGGATCGTTGCTGGGACGCTTGTTGGGGCCCGCTTCCGCACGGCGGGTACAGCAGGGGCAATCGTACTGGTCGAATCTGGTTGGCGAAAAAGCATTCAGCGACAAGCTGACTATTGTTGACGACCCCTTGATTCAGCGTGGCTTCGCGTCACGGCTTTACGACAGCGAAGGCATATCTGCGAACGTGTTGCCGATCATTGAATCGGGCGTGGTGCGAAACCTGTACGTCGATACCTATTACGGTCTCAAGGCCGGGCTGACGCCAACCACCGGAACACCGTCGAATCGCCGTATTGGCACAGGCGACAAAACTTTGCCGGAACTGCTGGCGGAGGTTGGCAATGGTGTGTACGTCACATCATGGCTGGGCGGCAACGCGGACAACACGACCGGTGATTTTTCACTCGGCCTGCGGGGACACCTCATCGAGAACGGTCAGATTGGCCGGCCAGTTGGTGAGATGAACGTTACGGGTAATCTGCGCGACCTGTTTAGTCGTCTCGATCTGGTGGGCAACGATATTTATCCGTACTCGACCACGCTGTCACCGTCGCTGGTGTTTTCCGGCGTGGACTTTTCGGGCGCCTGAGTCTCAGGCAGACGAGCCGCCGTCAATGGGTATGGCGGTGCCTGTGATATGTAGCGCTGCGTCACTGGCCAGAAACAGGATCAGCGCCGCGACTTCTTCCGGCGTTGCAATGCGCCCGTTCGGGCTCTGCTCGGCCGCCTGCGCCAAATAGTCATCCAGATCGACCTCCCGGTTTTCGGCCTCATTTGCCAGCATCGGCGTGTCGACATCACCCGGACAGATCGCGTTGACACGCAGTCCGTGCAGCGCGTAATCCAGCGCCATCGCTTTTGTCAGCTGAATGATGCCGCCTTTGCTGGCGCAATAAGCGGAGGCTCGCAAGCCGCCTTTCAAACCCCAGTCGGACGCGACGTTAACGATGCTACCTCGGGCTCGAAGCAGGTGCGGAAGTGCGGCGCGACTGAGGTAGAACGGCACGTCGAGATTGATGCTCATCGTGTAACGCCAGTCTTCGTCACTGGTGTCGGCGGCATTGGCGCGTACGATGACACCCGCGCTATTCACGAGACTATCGATACGCCCGAACTCGTCGATCGTATCGGCAACAAGTTCTTCGCATTCCTCAGACGCCGTCAGCTCGCCCGCCCAGGTCGCGATGTTTTCTGATACATCGGCGACTTCTTCAAGGCGCTCCTCGTCACGGCCCGCCGCCATGACGTCCCATCCGGCCTCCGCAAACGCAATGGCTGTTGCTGCACCTATGCCTGAACTGGCACCCGTAATCAGGGCTACACTCATGATTATCACCAAGGCCTGTATCGTGAAATCCAGTGTATCCTATGCTGCCGATGATTCGAAAAAGTAATGATTCGAAAAAGTATTGGCCTACGGAGACGAGCGAGCGGTGCCCACTGTTGATTTGAATGCCGATCTGGGCGAAGGCGATGCCTGCGACGACGAGTTACTGCGTGTGGTCAGCAGCTGCAATATTGCCTGCGGCGGGCATGCGGGTGACACGCAGAGCATGCAGGCAACGGTAGTTGCTGCGATTGCAAACGGCGTAGCTATCGGCGCCCATCCTGCTTATCCCGATCGCGAAGGATTTGGGCGTCGCAGCGGTTTTATGGGCGGCGACAAGCTGCGTGTTTCTCTGGCAGCACAGATCGCAACGCTGGCCGCCGTCGCTGAGAAAAATGGCGCGGCACTCACTCACGTGAAACCGCACGGTGCGCTGTACAACGACGCCGTGAATGATCCGCAGCTCGCCGACATCATCGTCAGTGTCGTAGAAGCGACTTTGCCAGGTGCTGCTTTCGTCGGTCTTCCCAGTAGCGAAATGCAGAACGCCGCGATGCGCCGCTCGTTGCAGTTCGTCGCAGAGGGATTTGTTGACAGGGCGTACCGGGACGATGGGCAACTGCTGCCGCGGTCAGAGCCCGGCGCAGTGCACCACAGCCTTGAGCAGGTCTTGTCACAGGCGATTTCTCTGGTCGGCAAGGTGGATACCCTGTGCATTCACGGTGATACGCCGGGTGCCGCAGAGATTGCCGCAGCAGTTCGAAAAGAACTGGAAAAACAAGGAGTTATGATACGTGCAATCCGCGGGTGACGACCTCATCAGTGTGCCGGTCGCCGACACTCGGAGCGCCCAGGCGCTGGCGGCGAGTTTGCGCGAATCCGGCGACTGGCTGGAGGCCGTTGCCGGCATCGATTCGGTGGTTGTTCGCTACGACATAGCGACGATGCAGCGGGTGGATGCGGAGCGTCGCTTGCTGCAGGCTAAGGCCCGCCCGGTGCCGATTGCGGCGGCGACCGGGCCGGTCGTCGAAATACCGATAGTTTACGGTGGAGAGTCGGGTCCCGACCTCGCCCGAGTGTGTGAACAACTGGGCATGAGCGAAAGCGAGTTCATCGCTCTGCATACCGGGCAATACGCGGTGGACATGCTGGGGTTCATCCCGGGCTTTGCTTACATCGGTGGTCTGGACAAACGACTGACCGTCGCGCGTTTTGCGGAGCCGCGACAACACGTGCCAGCTGGCTCGATAGGCATTGCCGGTGGGCGCAGTGGCATCTATTCACTGTCCGGCCCGGGAGGCTGGCCGCTGATCGGGCGAACCTCTCGCAAGTTGTTCGACCCGGGTTCGAAGCAACCCTTTACCCTGGCGGCGGGCATGGCGGTTGTATTCACGGCGGTCGACGTACTTTGACGATCGTTGTTGAGAAACCTGGATTGCAATCCACAATTCAGGCTCGCCCGAGAACCGGTCAGCGCCACCTCGGCGTGCCGGCGTCCGGACCAGCGGACCCTCTGTCGATGGCCCTGGCTAACAGACTTGTAGGTAACGTATCAAACGCCGTCGCACTGGAAACGATGTTGACAGGAATTTCTTTGAAATTCCGCTGCAACACTTACGTCGCAGTCACTGGGGCGACCGCCCGCTGCACGCTGAACAATGCCGCTGTGCAACAACACGAAACTATCGCTGTTAAGAGTGACGATGTGCTGGTTGTTGGCGCCGCGGAACAGGGCGCACGCAGTTACCTGGCTTTTGCCGGTGGTTTGAATGCGGAGCACGTGCTCGAATCGGCGTCGACCTACGTGCCGGCTGCTTTCGGTGGTTACAAAGGCCGGGCTTTACAGCGCGGTGATGAGCTGTCGCTGAGCGATCCGGTGGCGACAGCGACGCTGCAAGCGACGCCGCCCGAGTTTCGTTTGCCGATGCCGAAAGCGTGGACACTGCGCGCAGGGCATTCCGTTGAAACGGCGAATCTTAATGATGCGACGCGCTTGTTCGACACCCGGTTTACAGTGAGCAATCGCAGCGATCGCATGGGCATCAAACTTGATGGCGAGACCTTCGATACCGGCTCCGATGGCACGATGGCCAGTGTGCCGGTGTTTCCGGGCACGATTCAGTGTCCTGAAGATGGCAGCCTGTTTGTGATGTCTGTCGACGCTGGTACAACGGGTGGTTACCCGCGTGTCGCGAAGATTACGAGAATGGACCTGCACCTCCTCGGGCAGTTGCGGCCCGGTAACAGTGTGACGCTGATTGAGCGAAACGACGCGGACGCAGCAAGTGAATTGGCTGAGAAGCATGCCTACTGGCGAGCCTGGTTGCCCGATATCACTGACGTTATCTAAGGCGCGGGACGTCCGGCTGGCAAATCGATACTCGCCCGGTAGAATGACGCCTCCCCAAAGCGCCCGTTAGTCTCAAGGAATCAAGTATGGTCCGTAAATTTTTTAAGTGGATCGGCATCCTATTGCTGGTCGTGATAGTCAGTGGCGGCTCATTCGTTGCACACGAATGGTATGCCGAGAAACCCTTCCTGTTTCGTGCCTATCTCGATCGCATGCCGATGAAGGTTGCGTTCCAGGACCCTGAGCTGCTGACCTCACTGGGCTTTCTCGAGTCCATGGGCATCAAGGGTCATAACGCACACCTTGATGACGTACACCCGGATGGAACGGAAGAATTCTTCGCTGAACTAAAAGAGTTTGGCGACGGCTTACACCAGTATGACGACGATGATCTTGATGCCGGGCAGAGACTCAGTAAGGAGATCGCACTGTACATCGCCAACATGGTTGTCGATGCTGAGCCGTATCGTTTTCACACCTATCCCGCCAACCAGATGGGGGGCATTCAAAGCGAATTCCCGACCTTTATGGATTCAAGTCATCAGGTCAATTCCGTTGAGGATGCTGAAAATTACATCTCCCGCATGGGTGAATTGCGTCGCAAGCACGAACAATACTTGCTTGGCCTGCAAATTCGAGAGCGCAATAATATTATTCCGCCACGCTTCGTCATCGATCGTGTGCTCGAGGAAATGCGAAATTTTGTCGCTACGCCAGCTGAGGAAAGTATCCTTTATACGTCGCTCGCAAAAAAAATGGACGAGGCTGAAGATATTGATGAAGAACAGGCTGCCCGGATACTCGAACAGGTTGCGGCATCAATAAACGAATCGGTCTATCCGGCCTACGACTTGTTCATCAACTACTTTAGCGAGCTGGAGTCCAAAGCCGGGAATGATGACGGCTACTGGCATTTGCCGGACGGCGACGCAGTCTACAAACTTGCATTGCGACTCTTCACCACGACCGATTACAGCGCTGATGAAATTCATGAGACCGGCCTGGCCGAAGTCGCGCGTATCCAGGCAGAGATGCAGGAAATCTTCGCCGCAGAAGGCGTCGATACATCGCTAGGCTACACCGATGCGATGGAAGCTTACTCGTCGTGGCCCGAGTTTTACTATGAAGATAGCGACGAAGGGCGGGCACAGATTCTCGTGGATTACCAAACGATGCTCGATGAATTCGACGCCGAGATGCCCAAGATTTTCAATATTCGTCCCAAGGCCGGCATGGAGGTCCTGCGCATACCCGAGTTCAGGGAAAAAACAGCGCCGGGCGCCTACTACAATCAGCCGGCGATCGACGGAACGCGGCCCGGACGCTTCTACGCCAACCTGTACGACATTAAAGCCACCCCGAAATTCGGCATGCGCACCCTGGCGGTGCATGAAGGTATTCCCGGTCATCACTTCCAGGTGGCACTCGCCATGGAGCTGGAAGGATTGCCATTGCTGCGACGGTTCGCACCGTTTACAGCTTACGTTGAAGGCTGGGCGTTGTACGCGGAGCGTGTGGCGTGGGAGCACGGCCTTATGCCGACCAATGCAGACAACATCGGTCGTCTGACCGCCGAGCTGTTCAGAGCCGTACGTCTCGTCGTTGATACCGGCATCCATCACAAACGCTGGACTCGAGAGGAAGCGATCGAGTACATGCTGGCCAACACGGGCATGGCCGAGAGTGACGTTGTTTCAGAAATTGAACGTTACATCGTGCTGCCGGGACAGGCCACCGCGTACAAGGTGGGCATGATGAAGATTCTCGAACTGCGCCAGAAAGCGATGGATCGCCTGGGCGACAAGTTCGATATCAGAGATTTCCATGACGCTGTGCTGAAGAATGGTGCAGTGCCGCTCGACATTCTTGAGCGGCTGATTGATGAATACATTGCCGCGGAACTGGCTTCCTGAAAATGAGTCGGCTGGGTAACGTGAACACTAGTGGGATGCCGGAGTAAAGCGCATCGTGCCACTGTCGTAAGGCATCTCCAGAAACAGTTCGCGGCCCTGGGTGAAATACGAAGTCGTCTCTTCGAGTTGCTTCGTAAAAATTCCAACCAGCGAATCTTCGGGGCAGGCCATCCGGGTCGACATGATCGGTCCGAAAGAAATTCGGTGACCGGTGATTTCGTAGCCGCCACCACCCCGGTTGCAGTCGAGCTGTATGACGGCTTTTCCATCCGCCTGCAACAGCAGGGTATAACGCGATGGGTCAGCCACGTCGATACGTTCGACGGGTGTCACGGTGCCAACCCATTGCCAGACGGTCCCGAGCAGAGCTTGCGTTGCATCGGGATCGGGTGGAGTCACGTCAGCCTGAATCGCTGAGGGCGTGGGTTCCGGACCTGCGTTTTCAGTGCAGGCGCCGAGTGAGGTCATTGATACATATACTAATAGTAGAATTGCACGCGACATTATTCTCATCCTTGGCCGGAATTGCTCGATCAATTGTCCTGCGCAGTCTCGGCGTAAGGTTCACGCTGGGGTGGCCGGTTATCGGGCTCGAGTGAACTGGGCCCGCCGATTCCTGTCATTGTCGGCACTGGTTCGGCGCCGAGGCTTACGATTTTCTCGTCTGGCGTTGGCTGAAACTCTGACAACAACGATTCGACGATCCCGGGATGCGCGGCGGCCAGATCGTTCTTTTCGTTCGGATCTTCGAAGATTCGGAAAAGGTGTGTTTCGACCTTTCCGCTCTGCGGGTTGTCGACCTGGACGAGCTTCCATTCGTCACGGAACACCGCAAAACCGAACGCACTCCCGTTGTGGCGTGCGAGGATACGTGTCCGATGGACAGGCTCAGTTTTGTTGGTGAGCGCGGGCCACTGGTCGGTGCCGTACAGCGGATTTTTCCAGTTCGGTGTTTCGCCTAACGCCCCGAATATTGTCGGCAGGATATCCTCGACTGACAGCACGGAGTCGTAGTCTGCACCCGCTTCCAGCATACCGGGCCAGCGCATGACTGCCGGTACCCGAATGCCACCCTCCCACGGTGACCCTTTGCCGCCGCGCAAATCGCCATTGTCGGCTCCAAGGCGCAAGCCGCCGCCGTTGTCACTCATGAAAAACACCAGCGTGTCGTCGCTGAGGCCTTCGTCATCGAGCGTGCCCAGCACTTGCGCAATGGCTTTGTCCATCTCGGTCACCATGGCGGCGAATGTCCGCCGGTGCTCGTCCTCGATATCGCTGTATTCGGCGATTGCTTCCGCCGGAGCCTGCAGCGGTGTGTGCGGAGCATTGAAGGTGACGTACAAAAACATCGGTACCTGCTTGTCGCGGTTCCTGATCATTCGTACGGCTTCGTCGGCAATCAGGTGTGTGGCGTAGCCGTTCTCGATCACGGTCTTGCCATTGCGTTGCCAGTCGACGCCGCGCCAGAGTGTGTGGGTTTCATAATTCAGAAAGCCGTTCAGGTGGCCATAGAAGTGGTCAAAGCCTCTTTGCAACGGGTGGTATGGTCGTTTATTCGGTCCCAGGTGCCATTTACCAATGGCAAAGGTCTGGTAGCCCGCGTCCTTGAGATATTCGGGTAACAGTTTCTCTTCAAGCGGCAGGCCTCGATCGTGCCAGGGCTCAAACGGCATCAGCACGCCCGTTGTCAGCGTTGAACGTCCCGTCAACAGCGCGGCCCGGGTCGGCGAGCAAACGGGTTGCGAATAGAAGCGTTCGAGACGCAGGCCCTCGTCCGCGAGGCGGTCGATCGTCGGCGTCCGAATTTCGCTGTCGTGATAGCCGACGTCGCGCCAGCCGAGGTCATCGGCGACAAAAAACACGATATTGGGAGCAGCCATTACCGACAGACTGAGCGCCGTCGACACGACGATGAAACCGATAGTGCGTAAGAGTCGCAAGATACTATCCTCCCTTATAGCTCATTGCCGGTTGGCATGATTATTCGCAAGAATATCGAGAAACCATTGCAAAACCAAAAATAAACGATTATAAAAGAACCACAATGCAGTCCTGATAGCTCGAGTTGCAATACAGCATACCGTGCTACGGGACATTCTGACCAAAAACCACGTTCCGAACCCGGGGGGGTAGCAATGAATCGCATATCAGCACGTAAAGCAATTGCGCTGGCAATTTCCGCCGCACTCACAATTCCGATTGGCGCCTCGGCTCAGGACGACGGCGCAACTGACAAGCTTGACCAGGTCACTGTAACAGCTCGCAAGCGTGAAGAATCCTTGCAGGAAGTTCCGGTTGCGATTACGGCTTTTACTGGCGAACAGCTGAAAATCGCCGGAATTACGTCGACACGAGATCTGTTTGAGGCCACCCCTGGCCTGAATTTCGACACAGGCTTTGACGGCAATGCCGCAACTCCGGCAATTCGCGGCGTCGTCAGTACCGAAATCGCCTCATTCCGCCAGAAGGTCACCACCTTCCTTGATGGTATGCCGATGCTTGGCCAGCAGGGAAACGTCCCCTTCAACGCAATCCAGCAGGTCGAGGTCTTGCGCGGTCCGCAAAGCGCTGCGTTTGGACGATCAACGTTTGGCGGTGCGATCAACTACACGACCCGCGATCCTGGCGAAGCGTTTGAGTCCGAAGTCAATCTCGACATAGGGAGCAACGGCCGTCTCAATATCGAGGCACTGGTCGCCGGGCCGATTTCCGACAAGGCAGGCTTCCTGATTTCGGCAGGTTCCAACCAGATCGACGGTGAAAGCGACTGGAAGACGGTGGAAGAGGGCATCAGCCTGGGTGGGCTGGATTCGAAAAATGTTCTGGCAAAACTGGTACTGACGCCAACCGATAGTGTTTCCCTGGAATTTCGCTACAAGTGGCTCGATGTCGATGACGAGCAAACGCCCCGAGTGTTCCTGCCACCTGATCACCCCATTCGCATGTTGCACCCTGATTCTGTAGCGACAGCCTGCGGTGCCTTTCTCGATAACGGGCCTCCGCCGCAGCCGTCCTGTGCATTCGTTGGCACCTTCGGTGCGGTTGATGAGGTCTTCGACTATGACTACGCATCAACCGGGGTTGACGAGGGATTCACTCGCAACAAGCGTGACCGATTCGAAGCAGAGGGAATTTTCGATCTGGACAACGGCGCATCCATCGATGTTCTCGGCTTCGTCTCCGATGAAGATTTTTCGCGCGAGGCCGATTTCAACCTGACAAATGACGCTTTCGGTTACGAAAGCAATATTGGATTCATCGACGAGGCATATGGCGAAATCCGTTACACGTCTCCCGGTGAAGACAGATTCCGCTATGGTGTGGGCCTGTCGTATTACGATTACGAGTTTTCTTCAGATATTTACAGGGCCAGGGCACTGTTTGATGCCGGAATCCCCAGCCAACGGTTTTCAGAGGCAGCAACCAACACCGGATTGTTCTTCAACCTGACCTACGACATCTCTGATCACACGACGCTGTCAGTCGAAGCGCGGCTGCAAAATGATGATGTTTCCGGCACAAACCCCCAGCCGGACGGCACCGTTTACGAAATCGGCCAGGAAACAGAGGCATTCCTGCCACGTATTTCTCTGACCTACTCGCCAACTGATGCGACGACCTTCTACGTACAGATTGCGAAGGGTAACAACCCTGCCGGTGTAAACGTCGGCGCGGTAAACCCCGCTGTTACCTATGCGTCGGAATCCTTCCCGGATATTTTCGACGCTCAGGCGATCGCGTTCTTCGACGAGGAAGAGATCCTTAGCTATGAAGCGGGCATCAAGGGCAGGCTCGGAGATCGTGGCACGTACGCGGCGAACGTCTACATGCTCGATTGGGAAAATTACACACAACCATTCAACCTGAACTTCGAACCCGCCGATTTCGTCGACGCCGACGATGACAACATCGGTGACGTCGGAACGATCTACGAAGGCATGCAATTTTCCGTCGGTCGATCGTTCCTGGGTGCTGGTGACGTATCCGGCCAGGGTATTGAGCTCGAAGGTACTTATCTCCTGACCGACAACCTCAAGCTTGGATTGGTGGCGTCCTACATCGACATCACCTACGATGACAACGCCTGTTCGACATCGCCACTGGATCAGGCTGTTCCACCCAATGCGACGACTGCAATCGGCCTGCCTTGTGTCTCGGTAGCCGGTAACGAAATCGGAACACAGCCGAAATTCACCGGCGCGATTAATCTGCAGTATGTCAAGGAACTATCAAACGGGATGGAATGGTTCACGCGCTGGAACACACGCTGGAATTCCAGTCAGTACGTTTCCGAAATGAACCTGGCGAAACTGGATGCGTTTTCGATTTCGGATCTCCGCATGGGTTTGAGTCGGGACAGCTGGCGGGCAGAGTTGTACGCCACGAACCTGTTTGACGAAGATAGCCCACAGGGCCCATCGTATTTCTTTGATGGCAGAATTACGGACCCGGCAGGCGTGCCGGCACCACCACCGTTTGCGCGCAGCATCTTCTACACAGTGCGTCGCGGCACACAGTATGGCCTTCGGCTCTCTTACAGATTTGGCGACTGAGGTCATTCGGACGGACAGGCAACGGGACGAGTAGCCAGGCCACCATCATTAACCGGGATGGATAAGTTTGTGCATACCAGATTGAAAGTCATTGCAATCATCGCCGCATTTTGTGCGGCGATTCCCGTATGGGCACACCACGCGGCTGTATCCACTTACGACATCACGAAAACCACATCGGTTAAGGGCGTGGTGACAAAGTTCCTGTTCAGGAACCCCCACGCACGTGTCTATTTTGATGTTTCCAACGCGGATGGCTCGACAAGCCAGTGGGTGGGCGATGGCTCGGCTTCGACTATCCTGCGACGGGAAGGCTGGACCGCGAAAACGCTCGAGCCGGGTGACTATATTCAAATTATCGGAGCCGCCAGTCGTGATGGTTCGCCTATGGTCATGATGGACTCGGTCAGCCTGCTTCATGCCGACGGCAGTATTGCCAGCGAGATTTACGGGTCCGTTGAAGACTTCAGTCTTACCTACGACGCTGCATTGGTCGAACGGCCGTTGCAACGTACCGACGGTAACCCGAATCTGTCTGGCATCTGGACGGGCCAGGGTTCGCCCTACACGCCACCGCGTGGTCCGGAACCCGAACTCACGAAAGCGGGTGCCGCGGTACAGGCCACCTATGACATCACGACGGATCCCCAGGTCTTTTGCGACCAGCCAGGGATCGTGAGGCAGGGCGGCATGACGCCGCATGGTGTCAACATTACGCAGTATGACGACCGGGTGCTGTTCGAGTACGAGGAATACGGGATCTCGCACGAGGCGTTCTTCAGTGCGGATAGATCGAATACCGGCATCAAGACCCACTTCGGTGATTCGGTAGCTCGCTACGAGGACGGCGTGCTGATTGTTGAAACCGTCAACCTGCTCGGCGAACAGATTCATGCGGGTGGCTTCCGCCTAAGCGACGAGACAAAGGTGGTGCAAACCTACGAGCGTGTCGATGAACCTGAACTCAGCGCCTTGATAAAGATTCGCACCGTGGTATCGGACCCGCTCTATCTCGACGGAGACTTCGAGATCGTCAATATCAAGATAGCGTCCGCCCCTTACGAGTTCATTGAGAATAGCTGTGTTCCCCCGTTACGTGAAAGAACGGCAGTGCATCCGGCGATGAATTTCTTTCTGACCGGCGCCGCTCTCAACAATGCAGCAAATTCCGGCGAGCTCAAGGACGCAGACGCACACTGCACCGCGCTGGCGGCAACCGTCGGCCAGGGCGACAAAGAGTGGCACGCCATCTTGAGTATGACTGTTGCCGACAAAATGAACGCAGTAGATCGAACCGGAACCGGACCCTGGTACAACGCGAAAGGCGACGTGATTGCCACGAACCTTGACGATCTGTACGACGAAGCCAGCTCGAACCGGAGCGAAGCGTCGCTTGTCAGCGAACGGGGCGCCGCGGTGGAAAGCCTCGCCGACGGCCGGATCTACTGCTTCGCGAGCTCGGCGTCGAGGTAAACGTAAGAATGCGGGTTGACGCAATCACTCCCGCCAGTAAGGTCTGACTTCCTTCATGACGGTATTGACATCCGCCCACTCATGCCAGAGGCGTGCTAGTTCGGCAACCAGCTCCGGCTCGGTCTCCGCCAGATCGTTCTGTTCCGTGGGATCTTCGGCGAGGTTGTAGAGTTGCCAGCGATTCCAGCGCTCCGGTTGTTCGCCTTCCCACCAGACATTGGCCGTCATTTGTTCCCAAATGAGTTTGTAGTCGCCCCGGACAAGTGAGCGCTGCCCGTGCATCTCTTGTGCGATGACTTCGTTGGGCGAGTGAACGATTGCGTTTGGGTTACTTAACGCGGCGCGGAACGAAATGCCGTCCATCGGTTGCACGGCACGGTCGCCGACGGTGGTCGGATCAAACTCGGCACCGGCGAGATCCAGCAGCGTAGGCATGACATCCATCACCGTGAGGTACTGATTTCGGGTTTCGTTCGGGCTGTTCATGCCGGGGTGGTAGGCAAATGACGTGACGCGGGTGCCGCCCTCAGTCAGGAAACCCTTGTAGAGACGAAACGGCGCTGCGGTTGCCTGCGCCCAGCCTTCGCGAAGAAATGTCCAGGACGACGCCTTGCCGAGATTATCGTAGCTGTTATCGAAATTGTTTCGCGCGATACCGCGTTTGTGCGTTGGATTCCTGTCGTCGCGGTCGGCTTCGGCGCCGTTGTCGGACATGAAGAAAACAAAGGTATTGTCGTATTCGCCGCTTTCTTTAAGGAATGCTATCAGCCGGCCGATGTTGTCGTCAGCATTCTCGAGCATCGCCGCGTACAACTCCATCGTACGTGCGGAGTAGCGCTGCTCTTCGTCGCTGAGCTCATTCCAGCGCTTGCCGGCGGGCATGAAAAGCGATGGATCAACGTTAGGAATGACGCCGAGTTCTTGAGCGCGCTCGACTCGTCGTGCGCGTAGCGCATCATAGCCAGCGTCGTACTCGCCGACGTACCGATCCCGATACTCTTCAGGCGCCTGCATGGGCCAATGTGGCGCGGTGAGTGCCAGGTAGCCGAAAAACGGCCGCTCGCTGCCAAGCCCGCTTTCGATGAACGAAATCATTTTATCGGTGTAGGTATTCGTTGAATAGAAGTCTTCAGGCAACGTCTCGAGGACTTCGCCGTCTTCCCGGTACACGGCCGGCTGGGCGGCGCTTTGCATATTCATGTGACTGGCTGCTCCCGACATCAGCGCGAACGAGCGATCAAAACCTCGCGCGGTCGGCTTCTTCTGATCGTCGTCTCCCAGATGCCATTTGCCCGCAATATACGTTGCGTAGCCCGCATCGCGTAGCCGTTCCGGCAGCGATGCAACGCGAGGATGCAGGTAACGCTCATAGCCGGTTCGGTCACCGAATCCGCCCTCAATAAACTCCGCCCCGAACATTGAGCCCATGCCGGCTTTGTGATTGTCGGAACCGGACATCAGCATGGAACGCGTCGGCGCGCATTGGGCGCTCGCATGGAAATTCGTCAATCGAACGCCGCTATTGGCCAGCGCATCGAGATTTGGTGTGCGTATTTCAGACCCGAATGCGCCGATGTCTGTATACCCCATGTCATCGACGACAATAAGCAGGATATTGGGCGGGCTCGAAGGCCAGACGGGCGCGATTTCGGTGTCGTTGTCGCCGCATGCACTAAGCAGCAGTGCCACTGACATACCGATTAAACGTAGAGTCATTGTAGGGTCTCCTGATAATTTTTCGGCCGCACGATCAAGTCAGCGGGATGGCTGCGAAGCACCGAACTCGAGGCGAAATCACCTGAATCATCAACGTCGATAGATTTCTATTCGGGGAAGAAAAATCGATTATACTGAAACATGTTCAATTCTGTCGCTGAATTGGCTGGATCCAGTATCGCCAATTTCGAACTAAGGAGTTCCTTGATGTTCACGAGTAAAGCGAGCCTGCTACTTTCGATCACATTGCTGAGCTGTTTCATGCTGTCCGGAAGCATCCGTGCCCAGGACACCCCACGGCAAGGCCCACTATTGGCTGACAATGACAGCATTCTTGTCACCGTTTTCCTGAAACACGACCAGACTATGAATAACGCGCAGCGTCGCGAGTTGCTCGACGAGTCCGGTTTCAATGACATATTCCCACCGGATGGCGTGGAAATTGTGGATCACTACGTAATGATGGGCATCGGGCAGGTGATTGTGCTGCGACTTCCGCCTGATCACCTGCGCAGGCTGAATATTGCGATCGAAAACGGTGCCTGGGGTGCGTACCAGACAGAATTTTATATTACCTACGATCTCGCCGCCGCCCGGCTGGCGGAGAAGTCCAGATAGGTCGTAAGTACATCATTACCGGAGCAAACGATGAAGCTTGAAAACATACGAAGGATTGGCCCGTTACTGGTTGGCTGCAGTGCAATGATATTTGCCGCGAGCGCTTACGCTGAAACGGCGGTTTCCCCAAATATCTTGCTCATCATCGGTGACGACATGGGCAACGAAACCCTGTCGTGTTACGGCCGCAGCGACAATACGGCAAAGACGCCGAATCTCGACGATCTGTGCGAGCAGGGCGTACGCTTTGAGAATTTCTGGGCACAGCCTGTGTGTTCGCCGACGCGCGCGACGCTATTGACCGGTCGCTACGGCTTTCGTACAGGCGTTGGTCGGCCGACAGGTGACGGTGACTCGATGGGTGACTTCCCGGAGCCGCCACCGAAGCCTGCGTCTGCACCTGCCGAAGACGCGGGTCGGGGTCGTCCGGAATCGAATGTGACCGACTTTGGTTTGCCGATCAACGAGCTCGCATTGCCGATGGCATTCAAAGTCAACGACGAGCTCGGTTATAGCACCGCAGCCATCGGCAAATGGCACCTCGCAGATCGTCGCAATGGCTGGGAGCGACATCCCAACATCGTCGGTTTTGATCATTTTTCCGGCCTGATACGCGGATTTCCGGACAGTTTTTTTACGTGGAACAAGGTCGTCGATGGTGAGTGGTCAGGACAAACCGGCTACGCACCGGACGACAAAACAGCGGACGCTGTCCGTTGGCTGACTGCACAGCAAGGACATCCCTGGTTCCTGTGGTTTGCATTTAACCTGCCACACAATCCCTTACACCTGCCGCCTGAAGACCTGTGGCAGGGCGACTACTCGAGTATCGACCCGCAAGCGAGTCCGGAAAGCAACCCGCTGCCGTATTACCACGCGATGCTGGAAGCGATGGACACCGAGATTGGTCGATTACTCGACGCGATGACGGCAGAGGAAAGAGCAAACACCTACGTGATCTTCATGGGCGACAACGGTACGGCGAACAACGTGGTCACCGCACCGTACGAACGCCGCAAAGCGAAGGGCACGGTGTATCAGGGCGGCGTCAACGTGCCGATGATTGTCGCCGGCCCAGGAGTGGTTTCCGGAGTGTCCAACGCGCTGGTCAACTCAACGGACCTGTTCAGCACCATACTCGAATTGGCCGGCATCGATCAGAGCGAAACCATCCCGGCGCAACTCACACTGGACTCAGTCAGCATCGTGCCGTACCTGGCAGATCCTGATGCAGAATCAATCCGGGAGTGGGCCTACGCTGACAACTTCGCCGGTAATTTCGCGGGTGTCGAGGACGGCAATTACGCGATTCGCAATGCGACCTACAAGCTACTGCGGCATAACGGCAAGCTGGAGTTCTATAACCTGATAGTGGATCCGTACGAACACAATAATCTGCTTGCCGGACAACTGAGTGCCGAGCAGCAGACGCACTACGAAAAGCTGAGTGAGCAGCTCGTGGCGTTACGCACGAGTCGTTGATTGCGTGAGTGCGCCGCGGCCTATAAGACCGCGGCGCGCTGCAACCCCGCTGTGACAGACAGCCTGGATTATGCGTTTAACCGGGCCACAACCGTTTTGATCGCAACGTCGTCCGGATTATTCTGGATCCTGAAATTGAGCGACGCCATTAGCTCGAGCATTTTGGAATTATTGCTAAGCACCTGACCTTCCATTCTTTCAAGGTCCCGGTCCCGCGCAATTTCCATGAGATTTCGCATTAGTTGATGGGCTATGCCCTTGTTTTGCCACCGATCTGAAATGACCAGTGCGAATTCGCAACTCGTCTTGTCCAGGTTGGTTGTGTAACGGGCAACGCCGACCTGTTCTTCGCTAGTGGCGCCTGGGACAACGGCGATCAGGGCCATCTCGTTGTGATAATCAATCTGCGTAAATCGCACCAGCATTTGCTGATTCAGTTCCTGTAGCGTATTCATAAAACGAAAGTACTTGGCCTCGCTGGACAGCTCCCGCACAAACTTCGCTTCGATCTCCGCATCTTCCGGCCGTATGGGTCGGATGACGATATCGGTGCCGTCACTCAGCTGGACAGTCTTGACCAGGTGGGAGGGATAGGGATGAATGGCCAGATGATGATAGGGGTCCGTAGACGGTTTCGGATAATCGACGACGATGCGCGCATCGACGGCGACAACTCCGTTGTTATCGACAATCAGCGGATTGATATCCATTTCCCGTATCCATGGCAGCTCACACGCCATGCTGGAAACACTGAGCAACACGTGGACAAGCTCGTCCATGTCGATGGCTGGCATATTGCGAAACGCGCCCAACAGCCTGGACACCTTGGTCCGGTTGATGAGGTCTTTGGCCAGGCGCCGATTGAGCGGTGGCAGGGATATGGCCGAATCGCCCATGATTTCAACGGCTGTGCCGCCGCTGCCGAAACTGATGACCGGTCCGAAAACAGGATCTCTGATTATGCCGATCATGAGCTCCCGGCCATTAGAGCTGCGGTACATTTTTTCGACCGTCACTCCTGAGATATTCGCATCCGGCGCGTTCTGCATCACCTGGTCGAGCAGTTGCCGATAAGCTCCTCGCGTCTCCTGAGCTGAGTTGATGTTGAGTCTGACACCACCCGCGTCAGACTTGTGTGAGATATCGGTCGAAAGGACTTTCATGGCGACTGGAAATCCAATGGACTCGGCGACGATCAGCGCTTCGTTTGCGGAGTGCGCAACGGCGTTACGTACGGTCGGTATGCGAAAGGCGTTCAACACCGCCATTGACTCGGGCTCGGTCAAAACTTTCCTTCGTTCTGCAAGCACGCCCTCGATGATCAGCCGTGCGCCCTCAGTGTCGGGTGGTTTCTGACCCGAGGTCAGGCGCGCGGGTGTCTGCAGTAACAGGCGTTGGTTTCTGTTGTACCTGGCGAGGTACGAAAACGCATCGACTGCATTCTCCAGGGTGTGGAAATCGGGAACATGTGCGTGGTTAAAAAGCGCACGAGCTGCATCAACCTGGCCGCCACCCATCCAACTGGTCATGATTGGTTTTTTGCTCTTTTGTGCCGATTGAATGACGGCCTCTGCCACGGCGGTTGGTCTTGTCATCGCCTGTGGCGTCAGGATGACAATCGCACCGTCAACGCCAGGATCTTCGAGGCAGATATCGACGGCTTGTTGATAGCGCTTCGGTGGAGCATCGCCAATGATGTCGACCGGATTGCCGTGCGACCAGACATCCGGCAGCACGTCATTCAGGGCTGACAACGTCGTTGCGCTCAGGGAGCTCAACTCTATGCCCTGGTCGATAGCTCGATCGGCGGCCATAACACCGGGTCCTCCACCGTTAGTGATAATAACGAGGCGTTCGCATGGCCCACGATAGTGCAGTGACGAAAGCACCTTGGCGGCCGCAAAGAGCTGGCCGATGGACTCAACTCTCAGTACACCGGATCGCGACAGACCCGCTGAAAATGTCTCATCACATCCCACTAACGCTCCAGTGTGCGACATAGACGCTTCGGCGCCAGCCGCATGACGCCCGACCTTGAGTGCAATGACCGGTTTGATGCGTGCCGCTGCGCGCAAACTACTCATGAACCGGCGAGAGTTGCTGATGCCTTCAATGTAAAGCAGGATGGCCTTTGTCTTCGGATCGGTTGCGAGGTAGTCCAGGTAGTCACCGAAATCCAGGTCTGCTCCAATACCGGTCGATACTATGGCTGAAAAACCGATGTCATTCTGGTCCGCCCAATCGAGAACCGCGGTGCAAATGGCGCCGGATTGCGATACGAGTGCCAGGCTACCCGGCTTCGCGTTGTTGTTACCAAAAGTGATATTGAGTCCGATATCCGGACGGATGATTCCCAGGCAATTGGGTCCCATCAGGCGGATGTTGTGACGTTTGGCCAGTTGGACTACCTGGTCCTCAAGTTTGCGGCCGTCAAGGCCGGTTTCACGAAAGCCAGCCGAAAGAATTAACATCATCCTGATGCCATGCTCGCCGCAGGCTTCCACAATATCGGGAATGCCGCGAGCGGGAGTTGCAACAACGGCAAGATCAATGCTGTCTTCGATTTCATCCAGCGACGAATAGGCTTTCTGGCCCTGAACTTCGTCACGATTCGGGTTAATCGCATAAATCCGGCCCTTGAAGCCGGACGTCAACAGGTTTTTGAAGACCACTCCACCCACGGAGTCCACACGGTCGCTTGCTCCGAACAGCGCAACTTTCTGTGGTGTAAAAAGGGATGCTAGATAATGCGTAGTCATTGACTTGGTTTGCCCTGGTTTCCTATTTCTATCGCGAACTTTTACACTGGCGAGCAACGCTCTCGCAATACGGGAATCCCACCTTGTCCACCGCGTATATCAGTCATCCGGCGTGTTACAAACACGATACCGGTGAGGGGCATCCGGAGAATTCCAGGCGCATGTCGGCAATCGAGGACAAGCTCATTTCAACTGGCCTCGCCGATGTACTGCGGTTTTTCGATGCACCAAGAGTGACCGAAAGCCAGCTACTTCGGGTCCACGCCAAAAGTCATCTCGAAACCATAGAATCAACGATGCCTGTGAGCGGCTATTCACGACTTGATCCCGATACGGTGATCTGTCCCCAAACGCGGGAAGCTGCCCTGCGGGCGGCAGGCGCAGTTGTAGCTGCAGTTGATCTCGTTGTTAGCGGCGAGATGGCCTCAGCGTTTTGCGGCGTCAGGCCACCGGGGCATCATGCCGAACGCAATCGAGCCATGGGTTTTTGCCTTTACAACAACATAGCTGTGGGTGCCGCTCATGCACTGGAGCAGCATGGTTTGAAGAAGGTCGCCATAGTTGACTTCGATGTTCATCATGGCAATGGCACCGAGGATATCTTCAAAGACGATCAACGAATCCTCTTTTGTTCTACGTTCCAGCACCCGTTTTTTCCTTTCACGCCGCTGCTCGAGAATGCTTTGAACCGTGTGAGTGTGCCGCTTGATGCGAGCGCAAGAAGCGCAGAATTTCGAGCGGCAATTGAAGAGCAATGGCTCCCGGCCCTGGAAAGATTCAAGCCCGAAATGATTTTCGTTTCAGCCGGTTTCGATGCACATGTTGACGACGATATGTCGTATGTTGGCCTGACTGATGCCGATTTTCGCTGGGTGACAGAGCGAATTGTGGATGTGGCCGAGACATCAGCATCGAGTCGCATAGTTTCGGTATTGGAAGGCGGATATGAACTTAATAGCCTGGCCCGATGCGTAGAGATGCATGTGCGCGTACTTATGGGATTGCAGTAAGGTGTCGTCATCCGTTGATCAAGATTCAAGGCGCACATCCTGTCGCGCGTGGTGGGCCGGAAATCCCACAAGAATATCTGCATACTAAGGCCTGACTTTTTAGCAGCCAGTTGTTCAGAACTTGCATCGGCGACGACGGCGATTGACGAATTACTATAAGGACCAAGATGTACCGCCTTGCGATTCTTCCCCTCCTGTTTCTGGCGCTGACGTCGTCCTTCGCCGACGAATTACCTGTCACCGGACCCGTCTCCGACCTCGTTATCAAGAACGTTTACCTCGTTGGTCGTGACGGTGGTGAGAAACAGGTATTGGTCAATTTGCTCATACTTGACGGCAAGCTGCGCATTATCACGGAGAACGCTATACCGCCGGGACGAGTGAAAACCACCGTGGATGGGGAAGAGGGCTATATTTATGGCACCCTGGAAATCGACGGAGCGCCACAGCTTGTTGTTCTTGATCAGGATCCGCGTGCGGACGTCCTCGTGTTGCTGGATACCGCCAAGCACTCGCGATTCGCGCTAAAGGGCGGTGACATTTTGCTCAATAAACTTCCTACGGTGATTGAGCAAGAGACAGTCGAATTGAATACTCGCGGCTGGCAAGCCTACTCACTGCCGCCGATCGCCGTTCCCCTGCAGTATTTCGATACCCGCGAGTGGAGCCGATTCGACACGAAATACACGGCAGGCCTCTTTACCGGCGCACTGGCTTTGGATCGCCTGGAATGGGTTTCGCAGGATGGTGCCAGCACGGATCAGATTGGTGACCTGGGGGGTAATGAAGGTGGTGAGATACGCGCTCTGCGATTTGGTGTGATTGGCAGAATTAAACTTGCAAGGCCGTGGACATACACGGTTTTTTTGGCTGCGCGTTCCTTTGATCAGGGGTTTAACGCGGACAACGACGATGATTTCACGTGGTTCGATTACAGGCTCGACATTCCGTTACGCGATAATGTGAACGTCAGTATCGGCAAGCAGAAAGAGCCCATTTCGATGGAGCGCCTGATGCCACTGACCTTCCTGCCCTGGCAGGAACGTTCAGCCGTCAATGATTCGCTATTGCAAGCCCGAAACTTCGGCGTGGTTTTCAACGGTAGCGGCAGGAGTCAGCGCTGGACCTGGGCCGCTTCTGCATTCAATAACGCCATTGACTCGGACACGTCCTTCGATGAAACACCGACAATGCTTGTGGGTAGGGTAACGTGGTTGCCGTACGTTTCCGGCGACGACAGCAATTTGTTGCATCTTGGCGCCGCAGTGCGTTACACCGGCGACTCGGACCTGCGTCGATATCGGTCCCGGTCAGAGTTCAATCAGTCACCGTTTTTTATGGATACCGGCCAATTTAGTGTCGATGGTGAACTGACATCCAATTTAGAAACGTACTGGCGACGTGGTCCCTACCTGCTGGGAATCGAATACACACGTAGTGAGCTGGATGCACCTTCCGTTGGTGACCCAACGTTTTCCGGCTTTCATATCTCCGGCACCTGGGCGCTGACCGGAGAGATGCGCAGTTACCGGAAATCAGGTGGAGTCTTTAACGCCAGTCCCGTTGCGCGTTCCGTAAACAGCGGTGGTCGTGGCGCGTGGGAGCTCGCCGCACGTTATTCGACTCTCGATCTGGCGGATGGTGACGTCGACGGCGGCGAAATGGACATCTACTCGTTGGGCCTCAACTGGTGGCTGACGTCTTCAAGTCAGGTATCGCTCAACTACCGCTACATCGACCTCAATCGATTCGACGAATTGGGGAATAGCACCGGCGTTGATCTACGGATACTCCTAACCCTCGATTGACACCTCCGGAGCTCGTTCAAAACCGGCACGGCTATGAGAACTGCGCATTTGCCCCGCGCCTTCCCGCTTGTGTCTTCCATACAACGCCGGAAGGTCCGCGGCCCCGGTCAGCACCAGCGCAGGATTTACATTTCAAGTTATTGAAAAAAACGTGATTATGGGCTATTCGTCGAACTACTCGACAGATCGGTTTGTTGCCTGCAGACAACAGCACGATCAGCGGCAAAAAAGTGTAGTGATTCCCGAGAACAGCGAGTAAAAATCGGGCGACCGGCCCAGCATTGTGCCGGCCCTTGGCCGCCTGGTCTTCGGGATACTTTCTGCGGGGATAGAACAATGTTTTTGACAGCTCCAATTACCGGCGGCAGTCGTCGCCGGGTCCATTTGCTTTGCGCATCTATATTGCTGCCGTTGGTGGCGGGTAACGCATTCGCTCAGTCTGACGATGCAACTGCTGATAGCGATATAGAGGAAATCGTTGTCGTAGGCTCACAGATCAGGGGTGCCAGCATTTCTGACGCGCTTTCAGTATCTGTCCTGACCGAGACGGATATCGAGGCACTCGGCATCGACTCCGGTGACGAACTGCTCGACATGATGGCTGAGCAGGGCTCGAACTTTTTCAGCGAGTCCGAAAATATCAGTGGCGGTGTCAATTCGGCTCGCGGCGACGTCGGGGCCTTCAACCTCAGGAATATCGGCACAGGCAACACGCTGGTACTTCTGAACGGTCGGCGTGTCGTTAACATGGCGACGTACCAGACCGAGCAGGTCGGCGGCAGTTTCGTACCGGTTAACAGTGTGAACTCGCAATCTCTGCCACTGGCGGCACTCGCACGTGTCGAAGTGCTGCGCGATGGTGCATCCGCCATCTACGGTGCGGACGCGGTTGCTGGCGTTGTCAACTACGTCACGAAGACCGACTACGATGGCCTGACCCTGAGCGCGAAATACTCCGAGTTTGAGGGTCTGCCACGCAACGACATCGACTTCACGCTTGAGTGGGGCAAGAATTTTAACGGTGGCCGTTCAAACATCAGCTTCTTCTTCGACATGTACGATCGAGACCCCGTCAATTCGCAGGACGACCCGAAGTGGGCGGACAGCGACATGACGCGCCTGGTGCCCGCCGGGTCGCCCTGGGTCGATGACTTCGACAACACCAGCTCGCACTCTCAGTACGGTCAGTACGACATCGCCTCCAGCGTTGCGGCTCTGGGCCTCACGGGGACGATCTGGGACAGCCTTGGCGAATTCGAGACCTACCCCACCGGCGACGCACGTTGCCAGTGGGATCTCGGATACGGTACCTGTGGTGCTGTCGATGGCCAGGGAACCTATCGCTACAACAACAACGCGAATCGCGATCTGTATTCCGACCTTGAGCGATACAATGCATTCATATTCCTGAATCACGAATTCGGCAACGGTATGCAGAGTTTCACTGAGGTGGGACTGTACTCATCACGGACGACGACCTACCGCCACGCATCGACCAAGTTGGGCGCCGTTGCGTCACACACGGTTCCCGGCGCGAACTACTACAACCCGTTCGGAGTCTGCGGTTCGCCCAATCGACTGCCTGACAGCGTCATTGGCACCGCCGTACCGTGCGCCGGCCTGGCTATGACCTTCGATTTCTACCGTTGGGCGCAAGTGCCGCGCATTGTTGACAATGATGGCGACGACTACCGCTTCCTGACCGGCCTGCGCGGTGAAATCGGTGAATGGGACTGGGAAGGTGCGGTGTCCTGGTCGCGATCCGAAAAGGAAGACGTTACACACAATCGCGTCTCCAATACCCTGTTGCAGGAGGGCCTGAACGACCCGACATCTGCGGCCATCAATCCTTACTCGGGAACACTTGAAGGATCGAACCTGCAGCGCGCCCTGATCGACGTCTACCGCAACAACCAAACCGAGCTGAAGACCATCGACTTCAAAATGTCGAAGAATGAGCTGTTCGACCTGCCTGCCGGTCCGGTCGGCGTGGTTGCAGGCGTGGAGTTTCGGAACGAATCCTTTGTGGACAATCGCGATCCGCGACTTGATGGCACGATCATCTTCACCGACAACGCCGGCTCGACCTTTCCGGATATCTCGGACGTCATGAACTCCAGCCCGAGCGCGGATAGCAGTGGCGACCGTGATGTGACATCGATATTTGGTGAGCTACAGGTTCCGGTGTTCTCAAGGCTGGATGTGCAGCTCGCGCTACGCTACGAGGACTTTTCGGACATTGGTGACACAACAGTGGGCAAAGTTGCGTTTGGCTGGCGAGTCATAGACCAAGTGCTGCTCCGCGGTTCATGGTCTGAAGCGTTTCGCGTGCCGAACCTGGTTACCGTGAACGAAGGTGACTTCACCCGTTCAAACACGAACAACGACTTCGTCTGCCTGTACGTCGATCCGGGTCAGGACACCTTCGACTGCAATTATCCGATGTTGCGTGCTGCTGGCGGTAGTTCCGACCTGGTACCTGAGAAGTCGGACAACACCTCCATTGGTGTTGTGTTTGAATTCAACGAGCACCTGACTTTCACGCTCGACTACTGGAGCATCGAGAAGACGGATACGATCGGCTTGTTCGGTGAAGAAAACCACACTGCGCTGGGCTTGCTGTCGCTGATCGAAGCGGGCGTGGGCAATTGCGCAACGCCGGCAGGCAACCCGCGGGTGGAGCGTCTTCCAGGCTCAACCCTGGCACCGGATGAACAGCAGTTGTATCTGGACGCCGGCATTTGCCCGGTCGGCGAGGTAACGATCGTCAATGATTCGTACGCGAATCTCGACGTGCGCAAAGTTCAAGGTCATGACATTGGCGTTTACTTCAACTATGAGACGCCGATCGGTGAGTTCGATTTGCGTTACGTCGCCGCATTCCTTGACGAATACGAGCAGGTTCCCGGTCCGGACGCAACGCGTCTTTTCGAAGCGCAAGAGGACGGCACCCTGCCACCGGATGTCGTGATTGAGGGCTTCGGTGACCTGATTCGTGCTGACGGCAATCCGCGCAACAAGCAGACCGCGCGAGTGACTTGGCGCAAGGGCGATTGGGGTGCTGCAGTATCCGGTGTGTATATCAGTGATTTCTGGAATACCGGTGGCACACTTCCCGACGGCACCAAGTACGTCGTCCCGTCAATGCAGACCTACAACGGGTCGGCCGACTATCGCTTCGAAACCTTTGGCAACACGGATGCGCGTATTCGACTCGGCGTGAACAACCTGTTCGACGAGCGTGCCCCGCTGGCAGATGAGAGTTTTGGCTACTGGGGCGATGTGCACCGCGACATTGGCAGGAGCTATTACATCGACTTGCGACTCGACTTCTAGTCAGCCCAATAGCTGCAGCATCAAGGGGAGCTTCGGCTCCCCTTTTTTGTTCAGTGAAAAATGGTGGGCCCGCCAGGACTTGAACCTGGGGCCAAGGGATTCACTGTATCCAAACATTTCTGCTCGGAGCGGACTCTATTTCGTCTCCCTCGACCAAATAGAAAATAGGACTTCGTACGTGGTTATGGGACGAGTCCGGCAGTGGTAGCATTTCGACGGTCCTGCCAACCGAAGTCAGTATTATTTCGATAGCGCCTGCTGCACGGCGCGGAAACTTTCGATGATCGCGGAGTTGGTGTTTGATGCTGCGCCGGCATCGGAGTTTGCGATGCTGATGCGTCCGAACGGCTGTCGCCCGATAACCCAGGGTTTGTCTGAATCGGATGCGTATTCTGGCTCCCACAACAGGTCCGGACTGTAGGAGTAGCCGTGCGCCCAGCGATTAACGGTTATCGCTGTAATGTCCCGGTCTGCGTCAAAACCAGCACCCGATAGTGCCTGATCGAGCTGATCGCGAGCGTGGTGTTCATACGTTGAAAACGGCGTCTCGAGGAGTTTGCGTCGACCTGCTCGCCACTGCTCAGGCCCCTGAATGTCGTCGAAATAAGGGACATGACACATATGCAACGCCATCGGCTGATCGGGGTCGGTGCCAAATTCGTAATCGCCGATCGAAACCGGGTAATCGAGTTCTACCTGCTTGTAGAAATCGTTCGTGTAATAGACAAAGCGAACCCCCAGATCAGCGAATGCACGCCAGTTCGGTATCATCACTTTCGTGTAGGTCAGCGGCACCTTGACGTTGTAAGCGAGCCCGTTTCTTTGTTTTTCCGGCAGATCAGGGCAGATATAAGGGATTGCGCTGTTATAGCAGGCCAAAACGCACTTCTTTGCACGCACCGTGTGGCCATTGCCCGAGTGCACATAGGTCACGTGGACCGCTTTCGAGTCAGCTGTGTGGGCGACATTAACCGCCGTACTGTTCAATCGAATCTGCAGTGGCGCACCTTCCTGGTCGAGCCGGCTGTAGTCGAGGCGTGCTGTCACGCTATCTTCCATTGTTGAACCGGGCAGGGCCTCGGGGATCAGGCTTCTGACCAGGAGTCTGGCAACTGACGCATTGCCGTCCGGAAAGTGAAAAATGTACGGTTCGCTGCCACGCCCGCCTTTTCTTGGCAGCGTGTGTTCGAGCCCCGGCATGCCGCCGCCATCCGTGTAACCGAGAATGTAAATGGCGGGGACCTCGTCCATGCCAACGCACCAGTAGCTCATGCCCCAGCGCTGGTACATTTCGAGCACCTGCTCGTCAACTTTGACGTAGTCTTTGAGGTAGCTGCGGTAGCTGATCCGACTCAGCTTAGCCACCTTCTCCTCGCGACTCATGTCGGGCAGATAATCGCGCTCTTCCGTAAACGCACGCACGAAGTCGGCCTTCGCTTTTTCGCTCATCGGCGTCTCTGCAGCAAACTCCTGCCACGGTCTGCTGCCATAACCTGTAACGAGCTTTTGTCTGCCGTAGGTCTGCTGATCAAAGGCGATCGCGTAGGTGAGATCCATCTTGTCGTACAAGTCCTGATCGAAATACCCATAGAACTTCTGCACATCGATACCGATGTCCTCAAGCAGAGCCTTGGAGATATCGGAGTAGTCAGAGGGTGTGTCGATCGACTCGGTGCCGCCATAGGCAATTCGTGTTTGTCCATTGACCTGAAACTCATTGCGCTTGGCGTGGCCGCCAAAGTCGTCGTGGTTGTCGAGTACCAGGATGCGCGCGGATGGATGTTCGCGGCGATAAAAGTGTGCGGCAGAAAGCCCGCTTATGCCACCACCCACGACGACGAGCTCATAGTCTTCCTCAATCGGCCCCGTCGGCCACGTGGTGCCGGAGACGCGCGCATGCATGGTTTCCCAAGAGCCATTGTGGCTGCCGCGCAGGCCGGTTTTCGCGGGCGGGTAATACTCGGAGCCGAGACTGAATTTCGAAGTATCCGTACCGAAAACTTCAGTCCAGGGACTGAGGAGCGATGCACCGACTGCGACCTGCGTGCCGTTCAGAAAATCCCGGCGAGTGATTTTGCGCTTCATTTGCTAACCCTGAAAACACGGCGGATACCACTGTACGAGATGTGAGCAGGTATGCAAAGCGCACCGCCAGGTAGTCAACAACCGAGTAGAATGCGATCCACGAAGCGCCCGTATCATCAATAGCCGTTCACTCGCACAGGGATAGCCCCAGACCATGCAATACAAGGCCATTAAACTCATCAAGCGCCCGGAGCTGCACATCACGCCGGATCTATTTGAAACCGTAACGCTGGAAACGCCGGCGCTCGTGGACGGGCAGATCCTGCTGAAGCAGACGCACATGTCACTCGACCCGGCGATGAAGGGCTGGATGACCGATGACCGGAAAAGCTACATCCCGCCCGTGGAACTCGGCGACATCATGCGTTCGAGCGGGGTCGCCAAGGTTGTCGAATCGCGGCATGACGGCTTTGCCGTCGGTGATCGCGTGGTCGGCATGATCGGCTGGACCGAATACGCGGTCAGTGACGGAGCGGGCCTTAATAGGCTACCGCCGGACATTTCGGCCGAGGCCGTCCTGTGCGTGTTAGCGTTGCCGGGGCTCACTGCCTATCAGGGTCTAATGGAAATCGGCAAACCCAAAACCGGCGAGACACTCGTGGTGTCGGGCGCGGCCGGGTCGGTCGGCTCCATGGTGGGGCAAATCGCCAAGGCCGAAGGCCTCACCGTCATCGGCACTGCGGGTAGTGACGAGAAATGTCGCTGGCTTGAGGTCGAGCTGGGTTTAGACAGGGCGATTAACTACAAGTCGGACGATCTGGCTGAGCAGATGGCCGAGGCGACGCCAAAAGGCATCGATATCTATTTCGAGAACACCGGTGGCCCGGTCCAGCACGTGGTGTTCAACAGGATGAACGCGCACGGCAGAATAGTCGTTTGCGGAATGATCGCCGACTACAACACGGCAACGCCCGGGCCCGGGCCAAGCTGGGTCAACATCATCAAGCGGCGGCTGACTATCACAGGTTTCACGATGCCGGATCACTGGGATGAGGTGCCGGGAATGATGCAGAAGCTCGCGGCCTACCTGGCGGCGGGTAAACTCAAATACCGTGCGCACAAGCTCCAAGGGTTGGAGAGCGCGGTCGAGGGCATCAACCTGCTGTTCACGGGTGGCAATACCGGCAAGCTCATGGTGGAACTCTGATTCGAGCCGCTGCCCGGCATGAGTCTCGACATACGCATGTTGGTCTTGCAGACACAACTGGTATAGTTTTGACCTGTCCTACCAAAAGGAATGAGCATCATGAAACGCAGCTATTTGCGCCAGAGCCTATTGCAGGTCGTGTCATTGTCCATCGTGTGCACCGGCTTTGCCCAGGTTGCTCATGCCGGAGTCATTGAGACTGGCTATCTGGTGAATCAGGAAGACCGGGCAGCGAGCATTGCGCGAGTGGAGGTACTACTTGCCTCTGCGGAAGTTGCGAAACAGTTCGAGAAGCTGGGTGTCGATAAGGCGCTCGTGGCGCAGCGCATTCAGGCGCTTAGCGATACGGAGTTGCTGCTGCTTGAGGAGCAGATGGATCAGCAGGTTGCGGGCGGCGATGCACTGGCCGTGATCGGTACGGTGTTCCTGGTTTTGCTGATCCTGGAACTCGTCGGTGTGACGGATATTTTCAAGAGTATCTGACGAGCGAGATAGGTCCTGATCAGGCACTCGCTTACGAAGGGCTGGGTTTTGCCTGCCCTTTTTATTTTACTCTCGGGCTGTGCTTCGATACCGCCCGACATCGCTAAACTAGACGCGAGCTCTGCGTCTCTTGAACTTGTCGACACACCGTTCTTTCCACAGGAGAGATACCAGTGTGGGCCGGCTGCGCTTGCGACCGCGATAGGCAGCAGCGGGATCACTGTCGACTTGCAGGATCTGGTCGATCGCGTCTACCTGCCTGGCAGGCAAGGCAGTCTTCAGGTCGAAATGCTGGCCGCAACGAGGTCCGTCGGCCGGCTTCCTTACTTGATCGATGGAGCCCTTCAGGCCCTGTGGAGTGAACTAGCCGTCGGTCGCCCCGTCGTCGTTTTGCAGAACCTCGGTGTGGCGGTCATACCGAAGTGGCATTTCGCCGTCGTCGTTGGCGTCAATACCGAGCGTGACGAAATCCTGCTTCGTTCCGGCGTCGAGCAACGCAGGGTCACGTCGCTCAAGACTTTCCTGCGGACCTGGCGGCGCAGCAACTACTGGGGATTTGTTGTCCTCCGGCCTGAGGAAATGCCGGTCGACGTCGACCGGCAGCGGTACCAAAGGGCCGTTGCTGCCCTGGAGAAAGCGGGCCGCATCGAGGAAGCCGCCGTGGCCTGGAAGATGGCGATCCATCAGTGGCCGGGCAACCCGATCGCGCTGTTTGGCCTCGGCAATATCGAGCTATCGCTGGGCAACGACCTCGAGGCTGAGACGTACTTCCGTGCTGTCGTGGAGCACGGTGGCAATTCCGCGGCGGCGCGCAATAACCTGGCCATTGCCCTGGCGAAGCAGGGCCGCTACGTGGACGCAATGCAGCAAATTTCGATCGCCAGAGATGATGTCTCCGACCCCGCGATTGCAGCTGATCTGGCTGACACCGAGGCGATGATTGTGGAGCTGTCGCGTGACACTGCGGTGCCAGATTAAAGGCAGGTTGTAAAAGGGGGTCCTTGGTCCTCAGAGAGTGAGGAGGGCGAGGATCGAAAACGAGCGCATGACAGGGCCCCGTTAAGAAAATGCAAAGGAAAAATGGTGGGCCCGCCAGGACTTGAACCTGGGACCAAGGGATTCACTGTATCCAAACATTTCTGCTCGGAGCGGACTATCTCATCTCCCTCGACCGAATCGTTAGGGGGCGGGAAGCTCTAGCCTGTTATTAAGGACACTAAAGTCCTCAGGTAGTCTCTGCACCTTCTGCAAGTGTACTTGCAGCTTGGCTCAGGATTGCCATCAGCCGAACTGTTAAGGTTTCCCTGAATTCATCCCGTTCATTTCGTGCCTTTCGACCCGAACGCACCTGATGTGATGAGTCCCCTGCTCTAACCAACTGAGCTACAGGCCCACGCAAGGGGCGGGATTCTAGCAGATTAAGGTGGGGCATTGCCTAGGGCTTTTTTACCCGCAACCCACCGCGTGGCTACCGGGGTACATAATCGCCCGCCAAGCACTCATTTTTTAGTGTGAATCAGGTCAGCGCGCTTTGCGAATCAATACGTTATCGTCCAAGCCTCTGCAGCAAGCGTCTCCGGGCTTCACCGCATATGGGCTCGAGAGAACATACTCAGCAAAACAGGCCTATGACACGCTCAACGGGACTCACCTTGTTCGACCGCATGGCGACCGCCAGAACCGCCTCAGTGCTGCCGCATACCTTGGCCGCGCCAGGGATTGCGGATGAGTGAGTCCAGCTTTCAAAAGACCCTGACCAAAGGTGTGGGCCGCCGCATCCTCGCGATGTTCCTGTTCGCCGCCATCATGCCGATGATTTTTACCGCAGGGTTGGCCTATTTTGAATTCAACCGTGGGCTCGAAGCCGAGGCCTCCAATGCACTGCGTCAAAACGCGAAGCAATACGGGATAGCGATACTAGCGCGACTGGACCTGGCAGCGGAGAAGTCCTCCGAAGTGGTTGCGTTGGCCGAAACTGACGGGATCTATACGCTTTCCCAGCGCGATTACCTGCTCAACGATTTCGAAGCCATTTGGGTTGCCGGCGAGAGCGGCCCGCCAACGATCGCTCTCGGCGATGTTTCAGCGGAAATATCAACAGCAATACTGCAGACCGGGCGCGTAACGGGTGAGATGCCCGAGCTCATGCTGACGAGTGACAATCAGCTGCTCATGCTGAGGCCGGTGAATGACGGCAGCGAAAACGGCGCGGTGATCGTTTTCCAACTGGCGCAGCAGCGTATCTGGGGGCCGCGCGAGAGTCTGCCACTGGACACCGAGTTCTGTGTTTACACGGAGGTAGGCGCCACGCTCTATTGCACGGTGGACCTGGACAGTTCGCTGCATTCATCATTGATGGCTAGTGCCGAGGAGAGTCGTGGCACATACTTCGGTGAGTGGCAGCGTAGAGGCGAAACTCAGTTCGCCGCACTTTGGCGGCAGTCTCTTGGCGTTAACAGCACTGCGATAGCTCTGGACGTCGTGGCGATCAAATCGAAACGCGCGGCTTTGCAGTCAGGAACGGATTTCAACCGTGTGTTTTTGCCGGCCATCGCTCTGATTGTAGTACTGGTCGGCTTCCTGAGCCTGAACTTCATCAGCAGCAGTCTCGGTCCGTTGCAGAATCTGACAATTGCAGCGCGACAAGTCGCGGGAGGCAACCTCGCTTCCCGAGTCCGGGTGCGTACCGGCGATGAATTCGAGTGGCTGGCCGATGCATTCAACAATATGGCCGACCGAATTAGCTACCAGATATCAGCACTTGAAGCGATGTCGGGCATCGACAGGATGATCCTGACAGGCGCGAAGCTTGAGGATGTCGCAGAAGACGTTGTAGCGCATCTGATCGACCTGACCCGGTGTGAATCGGCGGCCGTCATTTCACGGGACGTCGATGCCCCGGAAATCGGCAAGATGATTTCCAGCCACGACGGCATTCATTATCACGACCGAGTGGAATTGCCGGATGATGTCGGGCACCAGTGGTGCCAACCGCGGCAAGTGGACCTCGGCGCTGTCGACTCAGAGGATGCGCCGTACGCGGAACGTTTCGCGGCATTCGGCCAGTCCTACGTTGTGCTGGTCCCGGTCGTCCTCAATCACGATCTCAAGGGAGTCTTGTTGCTTGGCTTTAGCAAGCACCTCGAAATGTCACGCAACAGCATGCAGCGTGTTGTCGATCTTGCCGGCCGCTTCGCGGTTGCACTGTCCAGCGTCGAAAGGGAAGAAACGCTTTATCGCCAGGCACATTTCGACATATTGACCGGCTTGCCGAACCGGCAGTTGCTCAAAGATCGTTTGACGCAATACTTGTCCACCGCTCGTCTCGACAATCACAGCGGCGCGATTCTGTTTCTGGATCTGGACCGCTTTAAAGAGATTAATGACGTGTTCGGTCACTCCGTTGGTGACCAGCTATTGGTGCAGGCGTCGAAACGCATCATGTCGCAAGTGCGCGAGCGCGACACGGTTGCGCGCCTGGGCGGCGACGAGTTTGTCGTGGTTTTGCCCAATGTGCGAAATGACAGCATTGTTCGCAATACCGCGGAAAGGCTGCTGGCGAAACTTTGCGAAGCTTTCACGATTGCTGACACAGATCACTATCTCAGCGCCAGCATTGGTGTTGCGATATTTCCTGATGACGGCGCAACGGTAGAGACATTGTTGAAAAATGCTGACGCGGCGATGTACAGAGCCAAGGATGCCGGCCGTGGCCGTTTCGAGTTCTTCAGCAAGCGCCTCAATGCTGAAAGCCGCCGCAAGATTGGCATAGAACGCGATCTGCGAGCTGCATTTAATGCCGGCAATCTTGACGTCCACTACCAACCACAATTCGATATTCAGTCCGGCGAGCTGAGCGGTGCTGAGGCATTGCTGCGCTGGACACACCCGGAGCAAGGTTCGATATCACCCAGTGAGTTTATCCCGCTTGCAGAGGATTCCGAACTCATAATCGAAATCGGATCCTGGGTGTTGGACAAGACCTGCCAGGACTTGGCTGCGATTCTGGCTATGGGTTTGCATCCGGGTCCTGTTTCCATCAACGTTTCGGGTCGTCAGCTGGCGGACATTCGCTTCGCAAAAGCCGTTATGGATCCAATACGTCGCTATGGCATACATCCTGGCTATATTCAGTTGGAAGTGACCGAAACAACCGTCGCTCAGAACCGTGACAAGGCGGTAGCCGTACTGCATGAACTGCGGGGGCAGGGTGTGCGTATCGCGATCGACGACTTCGGTACGGGGTACTCATCGTTGAGCTATCTGGAGCAAATGCCGTTTGACACGATCAAGATCGACAAGTCTTTTGTCGATCGTATCGGCAGCAGTATTACCTCGGACAATATCTGCAGGACGATCATCAAGATGGCTGAGCAACTCGGCAAGCGATCGATTGCCGAAGGTGTCGAGCAACAGCACCAAATCGATTTTCTGAGCGCCAACGGATGCGATTTCGTGCAGGGGTTTTACTATTCGGACGCCATGGCCAACGCCGAGTTCCTGCGCTTCATCGAGAAGCAGGACTTCCACACGCAACGTCGCAAGGCGCTGGAAGCCATATAGGCAGAAAAAAGCCGGGCATTGCCCGGCTTTTTCTTATTGGCTGTTGCTGCGCATCAGTCTTCCAGCAGAAAACTCCGCAGCTGATCCGAGCGTGTTGGATGACGCAGCTTGCGCAGCGCCTTGGCCTCGATTTGACGAATGCGCTCACGCGTAACATCAAACTGCTTGCCAACTTCCTCGAGCGTGTGATCGGTGTTCATGTCGATGCCGAAACGCATGCGCAGCACTTTCGCTTCACGCGGGGTCAGTCCGGCCAGCACAGAATGCGTGGTTTCCTTGAGGCCCGAAGTCGTTGCCGAATCTACCGGTGAATGCACCGTCTGGTCTTCGATGAAGTCACCCAAATGGGAATCTTCGTCGTCGCCGATAGGCGTCTCCATGGAAATCGGCTCTTTGGCGATTTTCAATACCTTGCGAACCTTGTCTTCCGGCATTTCCATGCGTTCGGCGAGTTCGTCCGGCAGCGGTTCGCGCCCCATTTCCTGCAGCATCTGCCGGGAAATTCGATTCAGCTTGTTGATCGTCTCGATCATGTGCACCGGGATACGAATGGTGCGCGCCTGATCGGCAATCGAACGCGTAATGGCCTGACGAATCCACCAGGTTGCGTAGGTTGAGAATTTGTAGCCACGCCGGTACTCGAACTTATCGACCGCCTTCATGAGGCCGATGTTGCCCTCTTGAATGAGATCCAGAAACTGCAAGCCACGATTCGTGTATTTCTTCGCAATCGAGATGACGAGGCGCAGGTTGGCTTCAACCATTTCTTTCTTCGCGCGACGCGCTTTAGCTTCACCAATCGACATCTGTCGATTGATTTCCTTGATCTCTGCGATGCTTAACCGAGTCGCTTCTTCTACGGCGATCAACTTGCGCTGGCAGCGCAAAATATCGTCTTTAAGTTTCGCGAGTATCGAAGAGTGTTTGCGTTTCGCACGAATGTGTTTATCGATCCAGGTGTAATCCGTTTCGTTCTTCGGAAAACTCGACAGGAAATCCTTGCGCGGCATACCGGCGTCGCGCACACAAATCTGCATGACCATGCGTTCCTGGCTGCGAATGATCGAAATGACGTCACGAAGGTCACGGACCAAAGCGTCAAACAATTTCGGCGCGAGCTTCAGTTCCATGATCTGGTCAGTCATTTCGGCCAGCGCTTTGACTGTGCGCTTGTCTTTGAAGCCGTATTGTTCAAGGTACTTGGCGCCGCGGTTGGAATGACGTCGGATCAACTTGACGCGCTCCTTCACCTCTTCGGGGTCAGGACCGGTGTCAACGACTTCGTCATCGTCGTCACTTTTCGGTGCAGGCGGCTTAATTTCGTCCGGTTCGTTCGGGTCAATAAACCCGACCACAAAATCCTGCATGCGCGTTTCGCCTGCAATGACGCGATCCGCAACCTGCAACAGAGCTTCGATAGTTGGCGGGAAATGTGACATGGAATATTTGACTTGGTTGAGACCCGCTTCAATACGTTTAGCGATCTCGATTTCGCCTTGCCGTGTCAACAGCTCTACGGTGCCCATTTCGCGCATGTACATACGGACGGGGTCGGTCGTGCGGCCGAACTCGGCATCAACACTTGCCAGCGCGGCTTCGGCTTCTTCAGCGCCGTCGTCATCAGTTGCAGTCGCGTCGGACAAGGTGATCGACTCAACATCCGGTGCCTTCTCATGCACGGTGATGCCCATGTCGTTGATCATGTTGACGATGTCTTCGATCTGCTCCGGGTCGACGATGTCGTTCGGCAGATGGTCGTTAACCTCAGCGTAGGTCAGATAACCTTGCTCCTTGCCGCGGCCAATCAACTCTCTGAGTTGCTTGGCCTGTTTGCTGATGGAGGCTGGTTTGCGTTTTTGTTTTTCTTTCAAGACAAGACCCCTACGGGCAAGAGATACAAACGGCTAATAGTACGCCGATAAATGAATGTTTTCTATAACTTTTTCATATGCTTAGCGACACTAACGCCGCTGGGCGAGCTCCGATCTTTCGTCGTCGCTAAGTCCCGCAACTCGTTGTTTTTCAATCAGGAACTCAATTCGTTCCTTGCGGCCTGCCAGCGCCAGCTGTTGCAGGCATTCGGCCAGCTCCGCGGCGGCGTCAAATTCGTCATCCAGTGGCAGGTCGGCAGCGGCCAGTTTGCCCAGATGCCGGCCTTGCTCGTCGTGGCGCCAGCGCTCCAGGAGGCCAGCTGTCGTTATATTGGGTTCGGATTGCACAGTTTCAATGAGTGCGACCAATAAATCGACGCCAGCGCGCTGCACGCCAGCCAGCGACTCCGGATTCAGCTTGCAGCCCGCCTGTGGGTTATTCAGGATTAAGGTAAGTGCGCGACGCACGACGGACGGCGCGCCGCTGGCCGCCGACCGTGATCGCTTTTTTCGAACAGTGGTCGCACCGAAAGGGGTGCGCTGACGATCGCCAGGCTGCGCGGACAGCATTTTTTCGAGCTTGAGTGCCGTTAGCCCGACGGCATCTGCGAGGCTTTCGATGAGCAGTTCCCGGTAGACGCCTGCTGGTATCTTGTTGACGAGCGGACGGGCCGATTCTGCCAGCCTGGCGCGGCCGTCGATGGACTCCATATCGACCTGGCTGCTTAATTCCTGAATCAGGAACTCGGACAGCGGTAGCCCGGCTTGCATCAATTTTACGAAAGCGTCAGCGCCATTTTCATTGACGAAAGAATCGGGATCGTGGCCTTCGGGCAGAAACACGAAACGAATCTGCCGACCCTCACGAATTTGCGGCAGTGCATTCTCCAGCGCCCGCCAGGCGGCCTTTCTGCCGGCGCGGTCGCCATCGAATGCAAAGTAAGCGTTTTCCGTGAGCCGGAACAGGCGATTCAGATGCTCATCGGTAGTCGCTGTTCCGAGAGTGGCGGCGACAAAGTCTATGCCGTGCCGGGCGAGCGCCACGGCGTCCATGTAGCCCTCGACGATGACCAGCTGCTCGATGTTTCTCAATGCCTGGCGTGCCTCGTACAGGCCGTACAACTCGCGGCCCTTGTGAAACAAAACCGTCTCGGGAGAGTTCAGGTACTTCGGTTCACCGTCGCCCATTGTGCGGCCGCCAAAGCCAATCGTGCGCCCTCGTGCGTCGCGGATCGGGAACATGAGTCGGTCGCGGAAGCGGTCGTAATGCTGGCCATTGTCCTTCTGGATAATCAGGCCGGTCGCAAGCAGTCGACTGGTGGCATCTGCAGACTCGCCGAATTTGTCGAGCAGATTGCTCCAGCCGTCCGGCGCGTAGCCTATGCCGTAGCGTTTCGCGGTAGAGCCGTCGATGCCTCGGTCTTTGATGTACTCAATGGCCGCCGGCGAATCCTTGAGGCACGACTGCCAATGGCGTGCGACGGCGTCCATCAGCGAGAACAATTCATCGTAACGACGTGCGGGCTGGTCGCTGTCATCGCGAGGGACTTCAACGCCCATGGAATTGGCCAGAGACTCAATGGCTTCGACGAAACTCAGGTGGTCGAATTCCATCAGGAAGCCGATCGCGGTGCCGTGCGCGCCACAACCGAAGCAATGGTAGAAACCTTTTCCGGGACTCACCGTAAATGACGGGGTCTTTTCGTCGTGGAACGGGCAGCAGCCTTTAAACTCGCGGCCAGCCTTCTTCAGCTGCGCACGACGCCCCACAATCTCCACGATATCTGCTCTTGCGATCAGATCGTCGATGAAGTCCTGAGGAATGAGTCCGGCCATAGCAATTGGAATTATTTTTAATGAGCATAGCCTAAAGCGCCAGCTTTTTTCCGAAAGGGGTCAGAGCCCTTTTCGACTAACGTGCGTTGAGCCGCTCTTTGACGGTAGCGCCGACAGCGCTCATGTCCGCACGACCGGCCGCTTTTGCCTTGATCTGGCCCATGACCTTGCCCATGTCGCGAATGCCCTCGGCACCGGTGGCCTGGATCACGTCGTCGACCAATTTCGTCAATTCTTCCTGAGAAAGTTGTGTCGGCAGGTATTCGTCGAGAACGGCGATTTCGGCGCGCTCTATGGCGGCCAGGTCTTCGCGATTGCCCTTTTCGAACTGGTCCACCGAGTCACGACGTTGCTTGACCATCTTGGTCAGTACCGTCAGTACTGCGGCGTCGTCCAGTTCTTCACGGGTATCGACTTCTATTTGTTTTATCGCTGCCAGAATGAGGCGCACCGTTTTCAGCCGGTCTTTGTCACCGGCCTTCAAGGCAGACTTCATGTCTTCCGTAATTTGGCCTTTGAGGGACATTCCGGCGCGGCGGCAGGCGCGACTAGTAAAGGCGCTTGCGCTTGGAATCGTCGCGAGATACGCGCTTCAGATGGCGTTTGACCGCAGCGGCTTTCTTGCGCTTTCTTTCCTGTGTGGGCTTCTCGTAGAATTCACGACGACGAAGCTCGGTCAGTATTCCGGCCTTTTCACAGGCGCGCTTGAAGCGGCGCAGGGCAGCATCAAAATACTCGTTCTCTTTTAAGCGAACACTTGGCATTGTTCAGGTAATCCGTCCAGACATAAATAAACCCGGCTCACAGGCCGGGACTCAGCCGCGTATAATAACGCCAGTTTTGGCGGTTTGCAAAGAGTTCGGGGTATGATCCGCCGCCTTATGAACGCTCCAATGATCACACTCGGCATAGAAACCAGCTGCGATGAGACCGGCGTCGCCTTGTACAGCACCGAAAAAGGTCTTATCGGGCACGCTCTGCATAGCCAGGTCGACCTGCATGCGGCCTACGGTGGCGTCGTTCCAGAGATCGCGTCGCGGGATCACGTGCGGATGCTTTTGCCCCTAATTCAACAGCTTATGAATAAGGCGGGCATCGAAAAACCGGACGCCATTGCTTACACGGCCGGCCCCGGCCTGGTCGGTGCGCTGATGGTGGGCGGTGGCATGGCGAATGGCCTGGGACTTGCCTGGGGCTGCCCGGTGGTCGCTGTGCATCACATGGAAGGCCACCTGCTCGCACCGATGCTGGAAAACAACCCGCCACAATTTCCGTTCCTGGCCTTGCTGGTTTCCGGGGGCCACACGCTGCTGATTGCTGTGCGACGTTTGGGCGAATACGAAATGCTGGGCACCACTCTCGATGACGCCGCGGGTGAGGCTTTCGATAAGACGGCCAAGCTGTTGGGGCTCGGCTATCCCGGAGGTCCTTTGCTCGCGAAGCTGGCCGAGGAGGGCGATGAGACCGCCTACGCCTTGCCACGGCCAATGCTGCACAGGCCGACCTTCGACTTCAGTTTCAGCGGCCTGAAGACGGCCGTGATGCTGGAAGTCCGGAAGGCGGAAGCGAGCGGCGAGCTTGCGATACGGCGCGCCGATATCGCGGCGTCGTTTCAGCGTGCGGCGGTCGATACCCTGGTCGGCAAGGCGATCAAGGCGGCCGAGTCGCACGGCCTCGAGCGCATCGTGGTGGCCGGCGGTGTTGGTGCTAACCGCCTGTTGCGCAAAGACCTCGCGGAGAAATTCTCGGGCCAGGTGTACTACCCGAGGTTCGAGTTTTGTACGGATAATGGTGCAATGATTGCCGTCGCGGGGGCGATGCGATTGAGCGAAGCGGGTAACGCCGGTGAAATCCGTGCGCAAGCCAGATGGCCGCTGGATACATTGAAAGTGCCGAGTGCAGCTATAACCAGGGATTAGAGACGATGGACAAGATTTTCCTTAGTGAACTCAAAGTCGATACGATTATCGGTATCTGGGAGTGGGAGCGCCGCCTACGCCAGACCGTAGTGATTGACCTCGAGATGAGCGCAGATATTGCCAGGGCGGCAGCGACAGATGACGTTGCGGATACTTTGAACTACAAGTCGGTCGCAAAGCGCATTCAGGATTTCGTGTCTGCATCGGAATTCCAGCTCGTCGAAACCCTGGCGGAACGAATCGCCGCCATCATTCGCGACGAATTCACAGTCGCCTGGGTCAAGGTGAGAGTCAACAAACCCGGCGCCATTCGCGGCTCCAGGGATGTTGGCGTCGTGATCGAGCGGGGCGAGCGGGCCGATTAATGGCTAGCGTGTTCCTCGGCATTGGCAGCAACGAGGCGGCCGAAGAAAATTTGCGTCTGGCTGTTCGCGAGCTTAAACAGCGTTACGGCGAACTGTCCCTTTCGCCTGTGTATCGCAACGCATCCCTGGGCTTCAGCGGCGCGGACTTTCTGAACCTCGTGGTGCGGCTTGAGACCCAGGAATCACCGCCCAGCATCTGCGAGCAAATCGAACTTATACATAATCTTGCGGGTCGAGTTCGCGGTAGTGATAAATGGGAGTCACGTCCGCTTGATATCGATCTGCTGCTTTACAATGGCCTCGTAGATCACGATCGGCCCGTACGCGTGCCGCGCGAGGATGTATTGAAGTACAGCTTCGTCCTGCGACCCATAGCAGAGCTGGCGCCGGACTATCGGCATCCGGAGACGGGCAAGACCTTGCTGGAGCATTGGCAGGAATTTGACGCGGCCAGTCATCCTTTGGAAGCAACGAGCGTTAATTTGTAAGGGAAATCGAATGCGAAAACTTATTGTCCTGATCGCTTTCGCAGCGCTGACCGCCTGCGGTGGCAGTAGCAGCGGATCGGCAGGTCCGCAAACGGGCTCGTCCGCCTGCAGCATCGATGGTCAGAAGCAATATGTTCTCGATCAACTGTATGCCTGGTATTTGTGGAACGACCTGCTGCCCGCCGGCATTCAGATTTCCAACTACGCCTCGCCTGAGGAGCTGGTCGCTCGCGTGACGACGGAACTCGGTCCACAAGACGCCAGCGGTGATCCTGTCGACTTATTCAGCAGCGTCGGCTCGGCACAGGCGGATTCGCAGTTTTTTGGTGAAGGCAAGTTTGAAGGCTTCGGTTTTAGCTGGCGTTTTGCGGATCAGGCGCAGACCGAGTTTCGCATTACGCGGACATTCGGCGGCAGTCCGGCTGATGTTGGTGGTCTTGCCCGCGGCCAGCAGGTGTTGTCGCTGAATGGTCGCACGATAGCGGATGTTGTGGCTAACGAAGGCGTCAACGCGTTTTTTGCGGCGAACGATACGGTCGATTTCGAAGTGCAGCCGCTGGTCGGCAGCCCGTTTTTTACGTCGCCGCTGACGAAGGCCGTCGTGACGATAGACCCGGTGCCGCAGTGGAGAATCATCGACGCCGGGGGCGGGCGTAATGTTGGCTACATGGAGTTGTCGACCTTCATCAGTACTGCGGATCCGGAGTTCGCCACGGTCTTTTCAGCCTTCCGGGCGGCTAACGTTATCGATGTCATCATCGACTTGCGCTACAACGGCGGCGGCCTGGTGAGTACCGCGGAATTGCTCGGTGATTACCTGGGTGGGTCGGTTGCTCAAAACCTTGTATTTTCGAGTACCGAGTTCAATGCAGACCGGGCCGCCCAAAACAACCGCTCAAAGTTGTTCGGTTTGCTGGGCAACTCCTTGTCGCTTTCAAGCCTGGTCGTGATTGCCTCCCGTGGCACCGCGTCCGCCAGTGAGCTCGTGACCAACGGCATGATTCCGCACGTGAATGTTGCGATTGTCGGTGATCGAACCTTTGGTAAACCTGTCGGTCAGATCGGCCTCGAGTTTTGCGACAAGATTTTGCGGCCTACCTCTTTCAAGCTCGCCAATGCGCTGGGTGACGGCGATTATTTCGAAGGCCTGCCAGTGGATTGTCCGGTTGCCGACGACCTTAGCACTGCGGTCGGTGACGACCTCGATCCCAATATGATTGCTGCACTGAGCTACATCAATAATGGTGCCTGTCCGGTGGCGTCGCTGCCGGGAAGCAATTTCAAGGCCACGAACGAGAGGCTTGCGCCGTCGGCTGAGAGGGGTCGACCGCCGCACCGCGAACTGCTGGACGCGTACTAACTACCAGCCGATAGAGCGGCCACCGTCGACCGCGATGATTTGGCCGCTCACGTAGCCGGCATCGCGCAGCAGATACAGCACGCAGCCAGCAATGTCTGCCGGATCTCCCGCTCGCTGCAGCGGGATTTGCTTGAGAATGCTTTGCTGCATGGAATCGGTCATCCCGTTTTCGGGCCACAGGATAGCGCCGGGTGACACGCCGTTTACACGAACCTGCGGCGCAAGGTCTTTGGCCAGCGACCGTGTCAGCATCGCGAGGCCGGCTTTGGCCGAGCCGTAAACTGCGTGATCTCTGAGCGGCCGGTGCGCATGAACGTCTACAATATTGACGATCGCGCCCCGAGATTCGCGGAGGAAAGGCGCGGCGGCCTGAGCAAGAAACAGCGGTGCCTTGAGATTGCTGCCGATCAGATCGTCCCAATGCTGTTCTGTAATTTCGCCTACCGGGGTTGGATAAAAGCTCGAGGCATTGTTTACCAGGCCGTCCAGACGTCCACCCCAATCGACGACTCGATTAACCAACGACGGCAGGCTCTCCGTATCAAGTAGATCGGCCTGAAACGTGGCGGCCGAGTTGCTACGAATATCGTTGAACTCCGCGGCGAGATTCTTCGCGTCGTCAGATGAGCCGCGGTAATGAATAGCGACGCGCGCGCCGTTCTCGTGCAGGCATGTCACAATAGCGGCGCCGATACGACGGGCTGCGCCGGTGACAAGGATGACCTTTTTGTTAAGTGTCTGCTCTGGCATGGGCCCATTCATAAAGACTTTATCGCTGACATGCAATACACACAGCCAGCATCACTGCCACAACCGGACGCGCTGAGCGCAGCGCATTCCGCGCGCGTGGCCAGCCATCTGCGTGCCCGCATCGAAGCTGCCGGCGGCCAAGTCAGTTTCGCTGAATACATGCACGAAGCGCTGTATTCGCCCGGGCTGGGTTACTACAGCGCGGGCTCGACAAAATTCGGTGCCGCGGGGGATTTCGTGACCGCACCGGAAGTATCGAGAGTCTTCGGACGCGTACTGGCGCGACAGTGTGTCGAAGTTCTGCAGGGCGTTAAGAATGGCGCGGTGCTTGAGGTAGGCGCGGGCAGCGGCAAACTCGCTCTGGACATGCTCACCGCATTCGACGAAATGGGCGCATTGCCATCGACTTACAATATTCTGGAAGTGTCCGCAGATCTCGTCGAACGGCAGCAACAACGCCTGCGGGAGGAGTTGCCGCAGCTGTTTGCACGCGTACGATGGCTTTCCGAACTGCCGGAAGACTTCGACGGCGTCATCGTTGCGAATGAAGTGCTCGATGCACTGCCTGTTGAGCGATTTGCAAAGCGGGGCTCAGAGCTGGTGCAGGTATGTGTAACTGTGTGTGATGACGGCTTTGCGTGGGCCGAAACGCAAGCGCCCGAAAAGCTAACGGCTTTTGTCGCCGCAATAGAAACCGATACCGAACAGGTGCTGCCGGACGGTTACACGTCGGAAGCGTCGTTCGCCGCATCCACGTGGCTTGCTGACCTTGCGGGAAGCTTGCGGCATGGCGCGATGTTGCTGTTCGACTACGGTGTGTCGCGACGCGAATACTATGCGGCGGATCGTTCGGACGGATGGCTGCGCTGCCACTTTCGTCACCATGCGCACAGCAATCCACTGATTTACCCTGGCATTCAGGACCTGACGACGTGGGTCGATTTTTCTTTACTCGCCGCGGCCGCCGTCGCCAACGGACTGGATATCCTTGGCTACCAGACGCAGTCACAGTTTCTGATGGGCGGTGGCCTTACGATTGAAATGGCGGGATTCGCCGAATTGCCGATTGCTCAGCAGCTCGCGTTGTCCGGCCAAATTAAAACACTTACCCTTCCCGGTGAAATGGGTGAAAACTTTAAATGTATTGCTTTGGGACGTGGCGTGACGACGGCGCCGTCCGCGTTTCAATTCGCTGACAGGACGCAGACGCTTTGACAACTTTACAAATTATTATTCTTGCCATCGTTCAGGGCATCAGCGAGTTTTTGCCGATCTCCAGTTCCGGCCACCTGGTGCTGGTACCGTATTTTTTCGAATGGACGGATCAGGGACTGGCGTTTGATGTCGCTGTGCATTTTGGGTCACTGATTGCGGTCTTGATCTACTTTCGCAAAGACATCGCCGGATTGCTGTCGGGCGGCCTGCAAATCCTGGGCGGCAATGTGAAGTCGCCGGAATCACGTATGGCACTGGCGATTGTTCTGGGTACGGTACCTGCTGCGCTTGCGGGTCTCACCTTAGCGTCCTGGATAGAGCAAAACCTCCGCGATCCCGCCGTCATTGTTTACACCCTGGCCGGATACGGAATACTGATGGCGATTGCAGACCGATACGGCCGACGCGAGCGTAGCCTCGCTGCGGTCGGATACAAAGACGCGTTCATAATTGGCTGTGCCCAGGCTTTGGCCCTGGTCCCGGGAACCTCACGATCAGGCATCACAATCACAGCCGGCCGTTTCCTTGGCTTTGAGCGGCAGGACGCCGCGCGGTTTTCATTCCTGTTATCGGCACCGGTTATCTTTCTGGCGGCGGGCTACAAGTTCGCAGAGCTGCTGATCAGCGGCGCGACGGTCGCGTGGCAACAACTTGGCATTGGTGTGGTCGTTGCCGCCGTGGTTGCGTATTTCAGTATTGAGTTCTTCATGCGCGTCGTTACGCGCATTGGTCTGCTACCCTTTACAATATACCGACTGATATTGGCGGCCATTATTCTCTATGTTCTGGTTTAGAACTTCAGTTCTGCTTTTAATCTCAGTCCCTGTCTGGGCCGCTGAAGGCTACTTTGTTGGCGTCGGGCTGGAAGCGGATTCCGAGAACGCAATGGCGGGCAGTCTCGCGGGTGAACTCGCAGTCGCAGAAAACACCTGGTTGTCAGCGGTGGTCGCGAAAACGACGGTCGACTTGCCGCGCAACATTAGCATCGACACAGTCTATGCGGATGTCGGCATTGACCACTGGTTCAATCCGGTCGGGATACGAGCGACGGTCGCCTATTGGGGCGACAAGGATATTCTCGACTCAATCGATTATCGCGGCGCCTTGTACTGGCGCAACGATAAAGTCAGTATTTCCGGCAATTACGAATATCGGGATTTTTCATTTGATGTTTTTCGCGGCGACCTTCGACCCGGTCAGGATGTTGAATTCCACTCCAACGGTCTGGGGCTGTCAGCAAGGTTCGATCTAAGTGATACAGCAGACTTGAGTTTTTCTGCGATCGATTACAACTACAACGTCAATCTTCGTCTCGATCCGAATCGACCGATACTCGAGTACCTGTCCGTGTCGCGCCTGAGCCTGATCAACAGTCTCATCGACTACCGAGCGCGCATTGGCTTCGGAGTAGATGTCGGCGAGCACCGCTGGAGTCTGGACCTTGCCACCTGGAAAGGCGAAGTCGATGGCAGGAAGACCAAATCAGCGACCGTACGATTTTTGACGCCGCTGGGCGAACGCTTTGATATCGACTTTGGATTGGGCGTAGATGATTCCGACGGCTATGGGTCGGCAACGGTGTTTTCGTTCTACCTGTATTTCTACGGCTAATCAGCTCTTAAAATTGCGAATAGCGCCCTGTCGAGCTGTGCTGATGGCTGCAGAAATTTTTGCGCCGGAATGCAGTTTCGCAATTGCCGCGGAATCAACAGCCGCGGCTGCGGCAAGAGCGCCTCGCAGGAAGTCGGCTTGCGGATAGTCGCGGTTCTCAAGTCCTGTGCGACCTCTCGCATCCGCTTCACAGGCAAGCAGGAATTGCTCAAAGCGTGCCGGACGGCGAAAGGCGTCCGCTTCCTCCAGCACCCGAAGTATCGTCTTATCGCGCAACTCGAGCGCCCGGTGGCAATGGGTATGGAAGTTAGCCACTAAAATGCCGAGGTCACGGCAGGCTTTGGGCAGGGGCATGCGATCGGCCATTTCTCGAACCAGTCTTGCGCTGCGTGCCTCATGGCCGGGGTGCTTGGGAAGATCGGCCTGCGGCGTGGTGCCCTTGCCGAGATCATGGGTTAGTGCTGCAAACCGCACTTCGAGATCAGCGCTCAACGATTCAGCCTGATCGAGCACCATCATCGTGTGTAAGCCGGTATCGATTTCAGGATGCCATTTCTCGGGCTGCGGTACGCCGAACAGACGCTCGACTTCCGGAAACAGTTTGTGCAACGCACCGGCTGCCCGCAGCACTTCGAAATACACGCGAGCATTGCGACCGCGCAATGCCTCTTCAGTTTCCTTCCAGACGCGATCCGGGACGAGGGCATCGACCTCGCCGGCATCCACCATGTTGCGCATCAATGCCATTGTTTCGCCCGCGATTCTGAATCCCAGGCTTGAGAGCCGCGCGGCGAACTTTGCGACACGCAGTATTCGAACAGGATCCTCGCGAAAGGCGTCAGAGACATGCCGCAGTACGCGATTCTGTATGTCCTGGACTCCGCCGTAGGGATCGATCAGTTCGCCGTCACTGTCTTTGGCGATAGCGTTGATCGTGAGGTCGCGTCGCAGAAGGTCCTCTTCAATCGTCACCTCCGGGGAGCAATCGAAGTCAAAGCCGTGGTAGCCGGGACCGGTTTTGCGCTCCATTCTCGCGAGTGCATATTCTTCATTGGTCTTCGGGTGCAGGAAGACCGGGAAATCCTTGCCGACCTGCCTGAATTTCTGGCTGAGCATTTCGTCAGGTGTCGCGCCGACGACACACCAGTCCCGCTCTTTGTGCGCGAGTCCGAGCTGTTCATCACGAACAGCGCCACCGACGAGATAAATTTGCATCGCCGAATTGTAACCGACAATAGCGGTTGACGCGCCGGTCATGAAAACAGCAGAGTTGCAGCATGCTGCGACGTCTCACGATACTGTTACTTTGCATGCCGTTGTCGGGGTGTTACTACCTGCAGGCGGCATCCGGTCAATGGGAGGTTCTGCGAAAACGGCAAGCCCTGGACGAGGTGATCGTCGATCCGGCGACGTCACCTGAGTTGGCAGCCAGGCTGAGAACTTTGAGCGAGGCCCGGGACTTTTCGGTCAGCGAACTGGGTCTGCCTGACAATCGCAGCTATCGCACTTACACAGCACTCGATCGCGACTACGTGGTTTGGAACGTATTCGCCGCACCGGAGTTTTCCCTGCAGGCCAAACAATGGTGCTACCCGGTGGCGGGTTGCGTGAGCTATCGCGGCTATTTTTCGAAAGAGGCCGCGCTCAATGAGTCACAGCGGCTTGCACAGGACGGTTACGACGTCGCGCTCGGCGGCGTTGCGGCGTACTCGACCCTCGGCAAATTCAGCGACCCTGTTTTGAGTACGATGATGCGTTGGGACGACCTTGAATTGGTTGCCGTGTTATTCCACGAACTGGCACATCAGGTGGTTTACGTACAGGACGATACCTCTTTCAATGAATCGTTCGCGACCGCGGTTGAAGAGATCGGCGTGCAACGATGGCTCGAGTCGCGCGGCGAGGACGCCAGAATAGGCGACTATCTCGCCGGGCGAGAGTTACAACAATCCCTGCTGACCCTGGTTGAGTCGACCCGCGTCGCACTTCGGTCTGTGTACGAATCCGAAATCAACATCGAACAAAAACGCATCGAGAAAGGCGCGCTGCTCAAGGCTCTGGCAGAGGATGCTGCTGCTGAGATTGAACGCAACGGCAGCAAAGGTACGCAATGGTTGAGCGGAGACCTGAACAATGCACGCCTGATTTCGCTTGCCTTGTACGAGGGGCGCTTGCCGGAGTTCCGAGCGCTGTTTCGCAACTGCGATGAGGATCTTCCGTGTTTTTATGGCGAGGTGCAGAGGCTGGCGGACATGGACTTGGAAACCCGCGAGGCGGCTTTATCGACTGGCGACCTGCGGCGTTTCGATCGCGGCACGGACCAGCGGTAATTCGTCTGACAAACGCCGGATCTTGCCGGTCATGCGCCAATGGAAAATCGCCTGCGCGGCCAGCACCCGTTTCACGTAATTGCGTGTTTCATTAAAGGGAATATTTTCGATCCAGATACGCGCGTCGACAGTGCCGTTTGCAGGCAGCCAGGCGTCAACCCGGTGCGGTCCGGCATTGTACGCGGCCGTCGCTAGGACCTGATTGCCGTCATAACGCTCCGACATCTGGCCGAGATAGGTCGTACCGAGGCGAATATTGCTGGCCGGATCAACCAGGGTTGCGAGCCCTGTGTACGGCACTTTAATTTGCCCGGCAACCTCGCGCCCGGTCGCTGGCATGAGTTGCATCAAGCCGATGGCGCCTGCATGCGATCGAACGTCGTGCATGAACAGGCTTTCACTGCGCGCAATGCCGTAAGCCCAGGTTGGGGGTATCTGGGCGAGAGTTGAGGATGCCTCAAAATTTTCCTGATAGGGCAACGGGTAACGAATCAACAGGTCGTCGTATTCTCCGGCGCTGGCGGCCGTCGAGATCGCACGCGAATGCCAGCCCCAGCGGTGCGCAAGGATGGCGGCCTGCATCTTGTCGTCATTGTCCAGATGCTGAACAGCAGTGTCCCACTCAGAACGTCCGCGGCTGTCCTGACCGACAGTGAACAACTCGAGCGCCCGGATGAATTCGGCGCGTACCGCCAATTCGCTCAGCTTTGCCTCGTTCGGCAATAGCGCTGGAGTATCCAGCGCGTACTCTTTGTCGAGTTTATCCGCTGCCAGGAAACCGTAAAAACTCCGTTCCAGCCGCAGCGACTCAAGGCTGCTGAGGGCCGCGAGTGCATCGCCGGATTCAGTTCGCGCGATCGCTTGCCAGTAACGCCATTCGTCGGATTTGCGCTCCTTGTCCGGCATCAAGGCAATATCGGCGAGCAAGCGCTGCCAACGCGATTCGCGCAGGCTGGTGCGCGCTCGCCACCGCAGGACTTCCTCACTTTGCGCGGCCGGCGGGAGTTTTTGTAGCAGCTTGTACGCGCCCGGCAGTCCATCGCGAGCGGTCCACAAAGCGATATGCTGCGCGACCGACTGCTTTTGCGTTGCGGAAAACGGATGCTTCCTGTTGACGCTGTTCCAAAGCTCAAGCGCTACGACAGGATCCTTGTAGGTGAGTCTTTCGGCGGCATACGCCAGTTGCTGGCGCAATAGATCGTTGCTTACAACACTCTTATTGCGCGCCAGGAAATCGGCCGGATAACTCTGTGCACTTAACCACTCGGTTGCTGCGTCGATACTTTGTTGGTCGATGCGCTTCGCCAGCCAGCGGGCGAGCGTGAAATTTCGTGCGTCAATGGCAAGACGAAATCGCTGTTCGTACTCGACCCGGCTCAACAGGTTTTGCTGGTCGAGATACTCAAAAACCGGGTCGCATTCATTGACCTGGCTCTTGCCTACCATCCACAAGTCGATAGCTCGGATTTCCACCCGCTGATACCGCCCGGCCTCGATTTCAGCCTGTAAAGCCAGACAGTCGAGTTCGTCGATTTCCTGGCCCTGGTAAAACTGCTGATAGATTCGCAAATAGCCCGGCAGGTCCTGATTGCGCACGAAGTTCAGGGCGTAGCGGTAACGAAGCTCCCTGGCCGGGCGCAGCGTGCCGTACTGGGTTACGAAGGATTCAATTTCCGCAGCTGAAGCTGAGTCGATATTCGCGCGCAACCAGGTGGCGCGCAGGTCGGGCCAGAGCGTGTATTGCTGCAGTAGTCGTTGCTCGTCCGCGGCCAACTCGTCCACAACAGACCAGTCGCCACGTTCAACGCTCGGAAACACAGATCGAAACAGCTGGCGCTGCATTTCCAGGTCGGAACCGGGGACCGCCGACTGCGCCGCCGACCCCCAGTAGCCCGCAAGGATCATGACTCCAACGGCGGCACAAACTCGTTTGGCGGTCGTCAGAAACGTCATACAACGGGCTCTACTTCATTAGGTGAAGCGCTAGTCTAACGAAAGTCTTAGCGAATCTGAAACATCAGTGCCCTGTCACCGCGACGAACATTGAGAAAAAGAATGTCATAACGCGAAGCGACTTCTCTCAGCTCTTCGAGGTTTTGAACCCGGACCCGATTCACGTGTGTGATCAGGTCGCCGGTGCGCAGTCCACGCTGAGCAGCGGCGGTGTTTTCCTGAACTTCCTGAATTTCAATGCCGTTGTCACTGCTGGCTGCAGCGACAGCAAAGGTCGCACCGGCGAGACCGGGATGGACCTCCTCGCCCAGCACTGACTGACTCTGCGCCTGACCGAGTTCTGCTCGAGCGGATTGCAGTTTGTCATCGCGCAGGTATTTGATGTTGACCTGCTCGCCGGAACGCAGCAGACCTATGCGATTGCGAAGCTCAGCTGCGCCGTCGACCTTCTTGTCATTGACCTCGACGATAATGTCACCCACTTGCAGGCCGGCCTGTTCTGCGGCCGAATCCGCCTGGATTCCCGTAATCAGAGCGCCGCTTTCGATATCGTTGCCCAACGCTTTCGCTGCTTCGGCGTCAATCGTCTGGATATTGACACCCAGGAGTCCGCGCCGGATTTCACCGAAGTCCAGTATCTGACTCATGATCGAGCTGGCAATTTCTGTCGGTACGGCGAAACCAATGCCGACATTGCCGCCGGTACGGCTGATGATCGCGGAGTTGATGCCGATCAATTCGCCGTCCATGTTGACCAGGGCGCCGCCCGAGTTGCCGGGATTGATCGACGCATCGGTTTGAATGAAGTCCTCATAGGCATCGCGACTGATGCCGGACCGGCCCAGAGCGCTAATGATGCCTGATGTCACTGTGTGGCCGAGTCCGAACGGGTTGCCAATGGCTATGACGAAATCACCCACTCGTGCGTTCGTCGAATCGCCGATCGGCATCTCGCTCAACCCCTTTACATCGACCTTGATTACGGCGATATCCGTCGCCGGATCCGAGCCGACGATTTCGGCATCGTGTACCGAGCCGTCAATCAGTGATATCTGAATCGTGTCGGCGCCACCAATTACATGATGGTTGGTCAGGATATAACCGCGCTTGGCATCAACGATTACCCCGGAGCCGGCACTCGCAACTTCGCGACCACCACCGCCACCACCTTCCGGCAGGCCGAAGAAACGTCGAAATGCGTCATCGCCGAAGGAGTCACGGCGCGTGATCGTCTGGCTGACGCGAATATTGACGACCGCAGGTGAGACCTGCTCCACCAGGGGCGCGAGACTGGTCACGGGCTCGCCTTTCACACTTTGTGGTAAGGCGGCAAGGGCGGAGGTGGCAGAGGCCACTATCGTGAAAAGCACTGGCAACAACAGTCGCGATTTCTTCGTCATTTACGATCTCAGTCAGTTTCGGGGTATGGGTCCAGACTAGTGGCGTTCTGCTGAACGAATTATGAGCAGCAACTTACAGAAAACCAAAGGCCTTTACAAAGATGCCCGAGCGCGACTATTGGTCGCGCCCGGCGTCTTTTTTGTCGCTTGCTTATGCCGCTTCCACAGTGACTTTGCGGGGCTTTACCTGCGGCTGCTTGGGGATGCTCACTTCGAGAATACCGTTCCGATGTTTCGCGGCGATGGCGTCCGCGTTGACCGTTTCCGGCAAAGTGAAACGTCGCGAGAATTGGCCACTGCTGCGTTCTGCTCGCTGCATCTCCACGCCTTCGCCACATGCTTCGGCGTGCCGTACGCCTGCGACCGTCAGAATGCCGCCGTCCATCGAAATATCGATATCCTCGGCATTGACGCCCGGCAAGTCCGCGCGCAGCAGGAAACCGTCCTGTCGCTCCAGGATGTCGACGGCAGGGGACCAGGTTCTTGCGCTATGCTCCGCTGTAGCGCGGCCAATTTCGCGATTCATGAGGTCAATGTACGACCAGGGTTCAAAACGAGCAATTTTCATGGTTTTCTCCAGTTAAAGCGTGTGCCTGAAGGCTTATTTAGGGTCGTGAATCGGCTTTTCAAGTCGGCTTTTTCGGGGGAAAACACGGAGTTTGAAGCCCTTCCTAGAGCCACTATATCTAGTGATTTGGAAATTTAACGAAAGTGCCATTTTTTTTGCTCTATTTTTAAAGGACTTACTCGGCAATATTTCATAACTTATTGATTTTATAATACTAAGTACCTAATCAAAAAATACGCGAAAGGCTTGACAGAAGTCGCCTACGGGCATAATCTTGTCATCAATCGGACACAAGATCTTGTGTCTACTCATAGAAGAAGAGCAGCCGGAAACGGCTCTCGTCGCGCGCTCTCTGGCCGCTGGCGATTGGGGCACTTTTCTCTGTGAAATAAGGTGAGTCAAAACATGTATTTGGGGTCTCCTTCAGGGAGTACAGGGGAGTAAAAGGACCAATGAAGTCTGCCGTAAATTTGGATACGCACACGGTTACCGACATTCAATTTCAACCCGCATCACTCGACATCTGGGATGCGAAGTATCGACTGACAGCCAAAGACGGCTCGAAGATTGATGAGAATATTGACGACACCTACAAGCGGGTAGCGCGAGCGCTGGCCGATGTGGAAGTCGAATCAAAACGCGATCACTACTATAAGGAATTCGTCTGGGCCCTGCGTTCCGGCGCAATTCCGGCCGGTCGAATCATCTCTAACGCCGGCGCGCGTGAGCATAAACCGGCGACATCGACGATCAATTGCACGGTCTCCGGCACGGTCGGCGACTCGATGGACAACATTCTCAACAAGGTGCATGAAGCGGGTTTGACGCTCAAGGCCGGTTGCGGAATCGGTTATGAATTCTCGACGCTCAGGCCGAAAGGCGCCTATGTGACGGGCGCTGGCGCCTACACATCGGGTCCGCTGTCTTTCATGGATATCTACGACAAGATGTGTTTCACGGTGTCGTCAGCTGGCGGTCGACGTGGCGCACAGATGGGCACTTTCGAGGTGGGTCATCCCGACGTCATGGAGTTTATTCGTGCCAAAAGAGAGGACGGTCGCCTGCGACAATTTAATTTGTCGCTGCTGGTCACCGATGAGTTCATGCAGGCGGTTATTCGCGAAGACGACTGGCAGCTTGCGTTTCCTGTCACCCCGAAGGAAGTCGAAATTGATGGACTCGACGTCAATGACGACACACAGTTTGTTTGGCGCGAGTGGCCCGAAGCGGGCAATTACGTAACAAACAAGGAAGGGCTGGCTGCGTGCAAGATCTACAAAACGCTGCCTGCGCGCCGCGTATGGGACATCATCATGGCGTCCACTTACGATTTCGCCGAGCCTGGGTTCGTGTTGATCGACAAGGTCAACGAAATGAACAACAACTGGTTTTGCGAGAACATTCGCGCCACCAATCCGTGCGGCGAACAGCCGTTGCCGCCTTACGGTTCGTGTCTCCTTGGTTCGGTCAATCTGACACGCTTTGTCAGCAAACCGTTTACGTCGGAAGCGGCCTTCGACTGGGAAAACTTCCGCAAGGTCGTGAAAGTGTTCACGCGCATGCTCGATAACGTTGTTGAAATCAATGGCTTGCCGTTGCCGCAACAACGCAATGAGATCCAGCGCAAGCGCCGTCATGGCATGGGATTCCTGGGACTTGGATCCACCATCACCATGTTGCGTATGAAGTACGGTGAGCCGGCGGCTGTCGAATTCACGGAAGAGGTCGCGCGCCAGCTGGCCATCGCCGGCTGGGAAGAGGCCTTGTCTCTCGCGGGCGAAAAAGGGCCGGCGCCGATCATGAACGAAACCTTTGAGGTCACCGATGCCATGCTGCGCAAGCGCCCGGAAATGCGCCAGGACGGTTTCCAGGTCGGCGACAAAGTGCCGGGCCGTATTCTGCATGCACGTTACAGTCGCTATATGCAGCGCGTGGCTGCGGAAGCGCCGGAGCTGGTTGAGAAACTGGCCGAAACCGGGGCGCGTTTTACACACCACAGTTCGATCGCGCCGACGGGAACGATCTCTTTGTCTTTGGCTAATAATGCGAGTAACGGCATCGAGCCAAGTTTCGCGCACCACTATTTTCGCAATGTGATTCGCCAGGGTAAAAAGACCAAGGAGAAAGTAGACGTATTTTCGTTCGAATTGCTCGCCTATCGCGAAGCGATCGACCCGGGTGCAATGCCAGCCGGTATGGGGGGCAGTGACGCGGCGAGTAATTTGCCGGACTACTTCATCACCGCTGATGAAGTGACTCCCAAGCAGCATGTCGACATTCAGGCGGCTGCACAAAGGTGGATAGACTCGTCGATTTCCAAGACAGCGAATGTGCCGACGGACTACAACTACGATGATTTCAAAGACATCTATTTGTACGCCTACCAGCAGGGCCTGAAGGGTTGCACGACCTTCCGCTTCAATCCCGAGGCCTTCCAGGGCGTGCTCGTCAAGGAGAAGGATCTGAAAAATACCAAGTACACCTTCACTCTTGATGATGGCACCAAGGTCGATTTGCAGGGCGACGAAGAGATTGAGTACGACGGTGAGGTGCATACCGCAGCGAACCTGTTTGACGCTTTAAAAGAAGGCTATTACGGTAAATTTTGATGATTAAAATAGACAAGAAGATCGTTGGTTATGCTGTGAATCAGCCGGCTGCCGACAGCAAAGAAGCCAAACGAGAATTCAAGCGCGAGGGTGGCGGCGGCGAGCGTGCGGACGTAATTCGCATGCACGAAAAACTGGAACGGCCAGAGATGCTGGTCGGGTCGACCTACAAGGTCAAGACGCCCGTGTCAGATCACGCCATGTACGTAACGATCAACGACATCATTCTCAACGAGGGTACGCCGCACGAGAAGCGTCGCCCCTTCGAGATCTTCATTAACTCCAAGAATCTTGATCATTATCAATGGATCGTTGCGCTCACGAGAATTATTTCCGCCGTATTTCGCAAGGGCGGCGACGTCGCGTTTCTGGTTGAAGAGCTCAAGGCGGTATTCGATCCGCGCGGCGGTTATTGGCAACCGGGCGGCCGATTTATGCCGTCGATTATCGCGGAACTTGGCCATGTCATCGAGAAGCATTTGATCATGATCGGTCTGATGGGTACGCCGAAACTGGACGAGGGGCAGCAACAGCTGATCGCTGAAAAGCGAGCAGAGTTCGAGGAGTCCAGAAAGCAGAAGGACGCGTTCTCAAAGAACACCTACCCGGACGGTGCTCAACTTTGCGGCAAGTGCCACACGACCGCGCTGGTGATGATGGACGGCTGCCAGACCTGCCTCGCCTGCGGCGACAGCAAGTGCGGCTAAACAGGGCAAACGGGCCGACCGCCAAACTCTGAATTATCGTGATAAAGTTCGCGCGTGACTTTAACTATCCCTGATTTTTCAAAAGCAAACGTCGTCGTCGCCGGCGATGTGATGCTTGATCGTTACCTGTTCGGATCCACCGGCCGTATTTCGCCGGAGGCGCCCGTACCGGTAGTCCACGTGCATGAAACGGACGATCGCCCGGGCGGTGCCGCCAATGTAGCGGTCAACCTCGCAAGCCTCGGGGTAAAAACGCGGCTAATCGGCGTTGTTGGCGACGACGATGCAGCCGATTCTTTGCGCGGCATCCTGCAAGACCGCAACATTGCCTGCGACTTTCACACGGTTAAGAGCCGCCCCACGATCACAAAGACGCGTGTGCAGAGCCGGGGTCAACAGTTGATCCGGTTCGATCAGGAAGAAACGGCCGCAATGCCAGGCGACGAAGTCCTGCGCCTGCTGCGTAAGTCGATTCAGGGTGCTGGCGCTGTCGTGTTGTCCGACTACGGCAAGGGTGCACTGTCGGATGTCGCCGCAATGATATCCGTATGTCGTGAAGCGGGTGTACCGGTGCTGGTTGACCCGAAAGGGCGCGATTTCGAAAAATACCGTGGCGCGTCTGTGATTACGCCCAATCAGGCAGAGTTCGAAGCGGTTGCCGGTGACTGCAACAGCGATGAACAACTGGTTGAGCGCGCGCGGGCGATGCTCGACAGCCTTGGGCTGGATGCATTGCTCGTTACGCGCAGTGAGAAAGGCATGTTGTTGCTTGAGGCGGACATGGAACCGGTATTTCTTTCGACGCAGGCGCGCGAAGTCTTCGATGTAACCGGTGCCGGCGATACTGTCATTGCGACGCTCGCTGGTGCGATCGCGAGCGGGCAGAGCCTGACTTCGTCATCCGCATTGGCCAATGTCGCTGCCGGACTGGTGGTCCGCAAGATTGGTGTCGCGGCCGTCACACCCGGAGAGATCAGTGTGGCGCTGCACGAGCGTGGCCAGGGAGGTCGGGCTCCGCTCGGAGTGACCGAGCTAAAACTGGTGGTCGAGCAATCGCGCGAGCGTGGCGAACGCGTCATCATGACCAACGGTTGTTTCGATATTCTGCATGCCGGTCATGTCGCGTATCTCGAGGAGGCAAAAAGTCTGGGTGACCGTCTGATCGTAGCCGTCAACGACGATGCTTCCGTCCGCCGCCTCAAAGGGGACAGTCGGCCAATCAATGTGCTCGAGGATCGATTGCTGGTTCTGGCTGGTCTGGCTGCGGTCGACTGGGTGATACCGTTCTCAGGTGACACCCCGGCATCATTAATTGCGGAGGTGCTCCCCGACGTACTGGTCAAGGGTGGCGACTATAAGCCGGACGATATTGCGGGCGCCAAAGACGTACTTAAGAACGGCGGCGAGGTTCGCGTGTTGGCGTTTCGTGATGGCCATTCGTCGAGCCGCATCATCGACAAGCTCCGCGACTAGTGCGCCTACTCTATAACCTTCTTACTTATCTGTTACTGATTCCGTATGCCTTCTACTGGGTCATCAAAGGCATAGGCAACCGAAGCTATTTCGACAGGCTCGGACAACGCTTCGGCTTCGGATATCCAAAAGTCGACAAATGCATCTGGATACACGCCGTATCAGTCGGTGAGGTGCAGGCGGCCGTGCCACTCATCCGTGCGCTGATTCAGCGCTTCCCGAACCAGCGTCTCGTAGTAACCACGGTCACGCCAACCGGTGGCGCGCGGGTCGCCGCTATTTTCGGGGACCAGGTCCAACACTGCTACATCCCGTTCGAGTTCCCGCATGCCATCGCGAGTTTCTTTTCATCCATAAATCCTCGTGCTGCCATGATCATGGAAACGGAGATTTGGCCAAACCTGTATCGCGGCTGTGGCGTGAGGAGCATTCCGCTGATTTTGGTCAGCGCACGTATTTCGCCGAAATCCATTCCCGGCTACCGCCGCCTGCTGCCATTGATCCGCGAAACTCTGTCCCATGGAATTATCATTGCGGCGCAAACTCAGGCAGACGCTGACCGGTTTCTTGAACTCGGTGCCAGTCCTGCTCGCACCCGGGTTACCGGCAACATCAAGTTCGATGTCGAACTGGAAGTGAGTATCTCTGGTGAGGGCGAGTATTTGCGCAGCACCTTGTTCGGTCATCGGCCGGTGTGGATTGCCGCGAGTACGCACGACGGTGAGGAACTGCAGGTGCTGGAAGCCCACCGCACATTGCTAAAGAAGCATCCGACCTTGCTGCTGATATTGGTACCTCGCCATCCGGAGCGTTTTGTTGGCGTGCGTGAATTGATCGAACGATGGGGCTTCGGCGTCGTTGCGAGGACGGAAAGGCGCCCCTGCGATGCAACGACGGAAGTCTTTCTCGGCGATACGATGGGAGAAGTGCCGTTGTTTTTCGCGGCCAGTGATCTCGCCTTCGTTGGCGGCAGCCTGGTCCCTGTCGGCGGTCACAACCTGCTGGAACCGGCAGCCCAGGGGCTGCCAATTATTACCGGGCCGCACGTATTCAATGCCGAAGAAATTGCAAAAAGCTTTATCGCACTAGGCGCGTGCCGAACCGTTCTGAACAGCGAGGAACTTGCAGCGACAGTATCCGATTTGATCGACCACCCGGATGAGGCCGAGAAAATCGGCAGGAATGGGTTGGCGGTCCTTGAGAAAAACCGGGGTTCGCTGCAGCGGCTCCTCGTCTTGCTGGAGCCGCTGTTGGTGAGTAGTGCGACTGACTAGGTGCGCTGTTGTTGCCGTGTCGCGGCAGCTTCTTCCGGCGACGGGCGATCCTTTAACCAGCGATCAATCTTTTCGAGATCCTGTATTTGCAAGGTTCCGGCAGCCTGTTTCAGGCGTATCGCGTTCATGATGTAGTCGTAACGGCTCTGGTAGTGGTTAGTGATGGCGACGTACAGCGAAAACTGCGAGTTTAGAACCTCAACAATCGTTCGTGTTCCCACCTCATACCCGGCCTGTGTCGCCTGCAGTGCTGTCCTGCTGGACTCAACGGCCTGTTGTAAGGCTTTCACGCGGCTGATTTCGGAAAGGACTCCCAGGTACGCATCGCGAGCCTGGCGTTCTGTTTCCCGGGTGACGCGTTGCAACTGCTCACGGCTGGCGCGATGCAGGTAAACAGCCTCCCTAACTCGTGACGACGTCCCACCACCGGCGAATAAGGGCAATGTGAACTGCAGTGAAACCTGATCGCGAGTGGTGCTGTCGTCAAAGAAATTTGTTGCGCTACCCATGGAGCTGCTCGAGAAGACGTCGCCTTCAGAAGTGATTTCACCCGTGGTGACGACGAGCTCGAGCGTAGGATAGTGGCCAGTCTTGCGAAATGCGATTTCGTCGCGAGCGAGTTGCTCGTCCAGTCGACTGGCAACGAGATTCAGATTTTGCGCCAGTGAAAGGTCGACCCAGCTGGCTTCATTATTCTCCGGATCGATCAGGGGAAAATCTTCGGCCGGCGCGTTGAATTCGGATTCGTATTGCCCGGTTATTTCACGCATGTATTCGCGTGCAGTGGCCAGTGTGCGTTTCGCGCCGATTTCGTTGGCGACCGATTGGTCGTAAGCCGCCTGAGACTCCTGCACATCCGTGATGGCAATCAGACCGACCTCGAAGCGTTGCTTGGCTTGCTCGAGTTGCCGCGCAATCGCCTCGCGGTTCGCGTTGATCGAGGTCAGGCGATCTTCTGCCGCCAGGACATCGAAATAGCGCTGTGCCACGCGGACAATCAGGTCCTGTTGCGCGGCTTCGCGCACGGCCTCGGCCCGAGTGACTGTCTTGTCGGCGCGCTTCAGGTTGACGATCTGGTCCCAGCGAAATAGCGACTGGCGCAGGCTGACATTCCAGTTGATATTGGTACTGGACTGGTCAAAGGTCGTTGTATCGTTGTTGATGAACGAGAAATTGGCGCCGGACACGTCATTCTCATTCCAGTCGCCCGTCGCATCGATCTGCGGCAACAATACGCCGCGCGCCTGGGGTTTGGCTTCCAGTGCCGCCAGTCGTCTGGCTTCGGCCTCGTGAATCTGCGGATCGCTCTGTAATGCCTGTTGGTAGATTTCCAGCAGCGAGGCGGCCGAGGCAGGGCCCGAGCCGACCAAAGCGCTGATAGAAATCAATAAGACCTTGATAATATTAGAATTTTTCATTGTCTACCGTTCCGGAATGAGGGGCTATTAAGCTAAGGTGTTATAGTCTACTACATCACTAAACCAGTTGGAAAGCTTTCGTCCCCAACTTAGATGCAACAGGTCCGCAACTGGTTTCGTCGAAACCACAATTTTTTTCTAAAACGAAAACTGCGGCGGCAATGCGCCATTGATCAGCGGAGCCAGGTCCGTCTCAAACAGCGCCTCACTTTGCCACTCATCGGCGTCGAAACGCGTCACCCGGGTTGCGGTCATCGCCGGCGCGCTGCCCAATACGACGAATAATCGTCCGCCCGGGTTCAGGGCGTTCTTAAGTCTTGGATCGAGACTTTGCAAGGAGCCGGTAACCGCGATGGCATCAAAGTTTCCGTCCGGCAGCTGTTTGGTGCCATCCATGTTGATCAACTCGACGTTTTCGATCTCGCAATCCGCCAGGCGGCGTTTCGCGTTGTCGAGAAAATCGTCATGGATGTCGATACTCGTCACGTGCGCGGACAGTCTTGCGAGGACCGCAGTCAGAAAACCGCTGCCGGTGCCGATCTCGAGCACCCGCTCGCCGCCAGCAAGTGCCAGTGCCTGCAGAACCCGACCTTCTATCGTCGGTGTCATCATCATTTGGCCATGACCGATAGGAATCTCGGTGTCGGCGAAGGCGAGAGCCTCGAAACCTTCCGCAACAAACAGCTCCCGAGGCACTTCTTTGAGACCTTCAAGCACGTTGAGGTCGAGAACAGCCCAGGCTCGGACCTGTTGTTCGATCATTTGCTGGCGAGCAAAATCTGTGTTCATAGTTGTGTTACCCGTAATACGATGAATTTAAACAATAAAAAACCGAACTTCCCTGTATCGTGGTAAGCGTACCTGCGCCGACAGAAGCAAGCTCTTCCTGAATTATGGTGAATCGCCGCAGCGCGCTCACGTTGCTGGGATATGCTTACAGATGCTTGATTTATGTAAGCTTCTTATACCCGACATCGCCGCAAACGGCGATGCGTATTGAGCCGAATAATAACAAATGAACATCACCTGCTTGGCTGAATCTCGAAGTTTTCGATCCGGATTCGGGTACTGAATGTCCACTTTCGCCGTCTTAGTCTCACTGACCTTACTCGCAGCTGTGGCCGTCGGGATCGTTGTGTGGCTGTGGGTTGCGCACAAGAACCTGATTCGCCGCGTCGAGCGACTTAACGTTGAGATGCTGGACGCGTCGAAGGATGCGTCTGTGGGTCACCGGCTGACGATACCCAGGGATCCTGCGACGGCGCAGATCGCGCATACCGTCAATCGCTTGTTCGACGCACTCGGCGAGCGCGACGAGAAAATTCAAGGCAAGGACCGGCTGTTCAAGGACTTTGCGCGCACACTGCCGGAAATCGTGATCATTCACGACGAAAAAATACTGCTCGCGAACGAGTCTGCTGCAAGCCTGGTCGGACTGCAGCCTGAGCAGCTCGTTGGCCGGGACATTTCGGACCTCGTAAAACCGGCTTACCGCGCGTTGTTCAAAAAGACGATGGCCAAGCGCCTGGCCGGCGAGAGCGCGCCGCGCCGTATCGAAATCCAGTTGATCAACGGCAATCAGACCGGGCTTTGGGTAGAGGCGCAGAGTTCGAATATTGACTATCGCGGCCAGCGAGCGATTTTGACCGTTGCGCGCGATGTCAGTCATCGCAAGAGTCTCGAAGTTTCGTTGTCGCGCAGTAAGCGACAGGCGCAGTACACGCTCGAATCGATTTCGGAAGGCATCATCACCACCGACAACGATGGTCGCATTGACTACATGAATCTGGCCGCAGAAACCCTGATCGGTACCAACCGGGACGATGCCGCAGGCCATCGCGTCGGGGAGTTGTTCACCCTCGTTGACGATGCGGATCGCAGACTCCTGGGTGACCCGGTCGAGCGTTGTCTCGCCATGCGCCGACGCGTCAACATGGGTCGCCGCGCCGTCATGGTCAGCGCCGACGGCGAGCAGGAACACTCCGTGGAAATCACGGCATCGCCCGTGAAGGGACCGGGCAACAGTATTTCCGGTACTGTCGTCGTGTTCCATGACGTCAGTGAATTGCGCGGACTGACGCAAAAGATGTCCTACCAGGCGACGCATGATCCATTGACGGGTCTCGTCAATCGGCGAGAGTTCGAACGACGTCTTGATGAGGCGATGGACTCGGCACATGCCGAGGAAGCTGTGCACATGTTGTTCTACATGGACCTCGATCGTTTCAAGGCCGTGAATGATACCTGCGGTCACTTGGCGGGTGACAACATGCTGAGAGAAGTAGCCGCACTGATCAAGAACGAAGTTCGCGATTCCGATTTTGTTGGCAGGCTTGGTGGTGATGAATTCGGTTCTTTGTTGATCGGCTGTCCGATCGAGAAAGCCCGACAAATCGCGACCGATATTTGCAATGCCGTGGCGAATTATCGCTTCGTCTGGAAGGACAAGATTTTCAACATCGGAATTTCCATCGGCCTGGTCGAAATCAGTCACGCGAGTGGCACGATTCAGGACGTGATGGGAGCGGCGGATTCGGCCTGTTACATGGCTAAACAGCAGGGTCGCGGACAAGTACATATCTATTCAGCAAGAGACGAGGCTGTCGCACGCGAACGCGGTGATATCCAGTGGTTGCGGCAATTGCAGACAGCACTGCATGAAGATGGCTTTGAGCTCGCCGTGCAGCCGATTATCGCAATGACCGGTAAAGCGGACTCTGGCCCGTCTGCGGAGGTTTTGATTCGACTTGTGGGCGCTCATGGCCAGTCGGCGGATTCTGCGGAGTTCCTGCGCTCTGCCGAGCGCTACCAGATGATGCCGCAGATCGACCGATGGGTAATCAACTCGACCCTGGGTGCCATCGCGAGTGGTGAGATCAAGCTGTCAGCGAGACGCAGCTGCGGCATAAACCTCTCCAGCCAGACGCTCGGCGATGAGGCTTTCCTCGGGTGGGTCGTTGAGTCTCTGGATCGGTCCGGCGTATCACCTTCAGCCATTTGTTTCGAAGTTACGGAAACTGCAATCCTCTCCAATGTGCAACATGCACAACGATTTATCGAAGTACTGCACGGTATCGGTTGCGAATTTTCGCTCGATGATTTTGGCAGCGGGCTGGGTTCATTCTCGAGCCTCAAGCATCTGCCTATCGATTACCTGAAAATCGACGGCACCTACACGCGCAACCTGCAAAGCGATCTCGTCAATCAGGAGATGGTTGCTGCAATGATCAAACTGGCGCGCACGATGCAATTTCGCGTCGTGGCCGAGCAGGTCGAGCATCAGGAAGACTTTGATTGGTTACGCAATATCGGTGTTGATTTCGTGCAGGGCTATTTCATTGAGGCGCCGGCAAAGCTGGGGACGACGTCGTCGACGGGAACCTACCGGACACTCAGTTCGTAGTAGCGGGATTCGCATCAGTCAACGAGATGTGGTCTTATTTATAGTCCCGCCGACGGAGACCTTCAGTGATGAATCGATCGTTACCAATAGTGTTCGTAATATTCTCGATGTCTACGAGCGCGTTTGCCCAAACGCCCGCCGAAATATTCGCCGAAATGGACAGCCGCAAGCGGGCCAGTATCGCAGAAATTCGCGACATTACCCGGCTGAAGCAGGTAGCGGGCATGTGTTCCCTGGAGTACCTGGAAAAAGAAACCACGGAATCAACCGATGGTCGCGGGTCCGTCGACTACTTGCGTCTGGTGCCGATAACGGAGGTTTCGCAACGCAATTCGCCTGATTCCGCAATGGCGAATATGTCCGCGGACGATCTCGATTTCACTGCATTGGCGATGGAAGATGCGGGCTCCCAAATGAGTACGGTGTTCAAATCCGAGGCGGCGGGCACTGATTTGCCCGGCAATATCGTACCGATGATCATGAGTCCTCCGGCCAATGAGCCGTGGCTGTCTGCCGATCCGGCAGACATGGGCGGGATGTACGCAACGATGTTTCGGGCCGCAGCCGAAGGCAAGCGCCAGGATGCCGCGGAACAAGTGAGGGTTGAGCAAGAAGCGAAGAATGATCCCTTTGCAGCGGTTGCGCGAAACACACGAATGACCGGTCGAGAAACGATTAATGGCCGGCCAGCCTTAAAACTGATCACTGAAGATCTTAATAGTCGCCAGGCGACGGATGGCGGTGAATTCGTTCTGCAGACAATGCACTTGTGGGTTGACGCTGATTACTACGTGCCGCTCAAGTATCAGGTTGACGGTATTGCCACCCAGGACGGTGAATCGCGCAATATTAGTATAGGGCGAGAAGATCTGGAGTTTCAGACCTACCCGGGTTGTGGGGACGTTCGGGAGCCGAGTAAGAGCATCATGCGGATGGCCGGAATCATGTCACCCGAGGAGCAAGCGCAGATGGCTGAAGCCAGCGTGAAGATGGCGGAGTTCGAACAGCAAATGGCGAGTATGCCTCCCGCGCAAAGAGAAATGATCATGCGGCAGATGGGCCCGCAACTCGAAATGATGCGCGGCATGGCCTCAGGAAAGGGCATTGAAATGGTGACCGAGCTCAAAGCCATGCGCTGCAATACGGGAGCGCCCGCGAACAACGAATATGCCGTCTCTTTACCAATGAATATGGGCTCAGGTTGCGATGGCTTCCAGGCGCCGGGCCGCATAATGGGCGGCATGGGTGCGGGAGCAAGCGCTGGTTCCGGTAACACAGCGGAGGTCGAGACGGACTTGGTGAGAATGATCCAGGTGGACCTTGGGCGACTGGGCTACGAACCCGGCGAAGCCAATGGTATTTTGTCGCGACCGACCGTCGTGGCCATTACGCAATTCGAGGCTGCGAATGGGTTGGAGGTCACGGGTCAGGCTACGCCGCAATTGGCCGGGCGGCTGCAGGCCGCGGTTGATGCGCTATAGTTGTTGCGAAGAAAAAACGATTAGGAGTAGCGTAAGAATGAAAACCAAGAATATTGCTATTGCGAGCTCGTGCTTCGCCATTTTGGGACTGCAAATCGCGTTGGCAGACGACATGACTTTAATGGTCGAACAGGAACTCAGTCGACTCGGCTACGCAACCGGTCCGGTTGACGGGGAAGAGACAATGGAGACGGTCATCGCCATTTCCAAGTATCAGTCAGAAGTGAATCTTCCGGTGACCGGTGAAGTTACGCCTGAATTGGCGCGAGCGTTAATGACACAGAATGCGGCTCCAACCGCAGGTGCCGCTGCGAGTGCGACGGCTGCCGACGTAGCAGCACCGCAGGATCCGGCGGCCTTGCAAGCGGCCCAACAGGCCTGCTTGCAGGAAAAGGTCGCTGCAGCACAGGCGAACCAAAAGAAGAAGCGAGGATTCGGCAGTCTGATGCGAGCCGTCACACGGAATGCTGGTTTCGACAGCGGTATGACAGAAACGATGCATGACGTCTATAACGCCAATGCCACGGCAGAGGATCTTGCCTCGGCGGCGAAGGACTTTGGATTAACTGAAGACGAAGTCGAGGCCTGTCGGAATCCAGGCTAAGTAATTTGTCCGTACCATGAAAAAGGCCGCTGGATTCACACCCAGCGGCCTTTTGCTTTTCTTGCAGCGTCGTTCCTACATGAACTTCAGCAGGATACCGCCGTACTGTACGAAGAACGGTACGAAGACGAGCGACAGAATAGCCGACAACTTGATCAGGATATTCAGCGACGGGCCGGACGTGTCCTTCAGCGGATCGCCCACCGTATCGCCAACCACCGCCGCTTTGTGAACATCGGTGCCCTTGCCACCGAGATTGCCGGCTTCGATGTACTTCTTGGCATTGTCCCAGGCGCCGCCCGAGTTTGACGCCGAGATCGCGAGAACACCGCCGGCGACCAGCGAGCCGGCCAGCAGTCCGGCCGTGGCCTGGATGCCGAACAGGAACCCGGTGACGAGCGGTGCACCCATGATAAGGATGCCGGGGGGAACCATTTCGCGAATAGCAGCCTTAGTCGAGATCGCGACGCACTGTGCGTGGTCGGGATCGCTGGTGCCTGCCATGATGCCCGGATCGTCGCGGAACTGACGCCGCACTTCCTCGATCATCTTGAACGCGGCCGCACCGACTGACTTCATCGTCATGGCCGAGAACAGCGCCGGCAGTACAGCACCGATGAACAGGCCGGTGAAGACCATTGGGTCGAGCAGGTTGATCGAGCTCAGAAGATCCGAGCTCGGGTCCTGTTCTTTCAGCAGCAGATCGGCACGGGTCAGGAACGCCCCGAACAGAGCGAGCGACGTCAGAATGGCAGCGCCGATCGCGAAGCCCTTGCCGATGGCGGCGGTGGTGTTACCGGCCGAGTCCAGGACGTCCGTGCGTTTGCGCACGTGTTCCGGCATGCCAGCCATCTCGGCGATTCCGCCGGCGTTGTCAGCCACCGGGCCGTAGGCATCGATCGTTAGCGCGATGACCAGCGTGCCCAGCATGCCGAGCGAGGCAATCGCTATACCGTACATGCCAGCCAGCATCCATGGAATGTAGATGGCAAGGCCGATCGCGAGATAAGGGCCGACGGCGCTCTTGTAACCGAGTGCCAGTCCGAAAATGATGTTGGTCGCGGCACCGGTCTGGCAGGACTCGGCTACTTCACGAACGGGGCTGTAGACATCTGACGTGTAGTACTCGGTGAGCAGGCCTACAACGAGGCCGGCGATGAGTCCGGTCAGGAAGCAGAAGTACACGCCAAGCGAGGTGTACGCGACGCCGGCGATCAAAAACTCGGCCGGCACCAGCATGTCAGTCACGAAGTACATGACGACGGCCATCATTGTGCTCGATATGATCAGCATGCGTTTCAGCGCCGGGCCCACCTGGGCTTCAGTTTTTACGCCGATCAGCAGTATCGTGATCAGGCTGACCGGAATGCCGATTGCCGAGATGACGATCGGATACAGCAGCGCATCAATGTTGCCGCCGAAGGCAATCGCGCTGATGACCATAGCGGCGCAGGTGCTCTCCGCACAGGAGCCGAAGAGGTCAGCGCCCATACCGGCGACGTCACCGACGTTGTCGCCAACATTGTCAGCGATAACGGCCGGGTTACGAGGATCGTCTTCCGGAATTCCCGCCTCGACCTTGCCAACGAGGTCGGCGCCAACATCGGCTGCTTTCGTAAAGATGCCGCCGCCCACGCGCGCGAACAGCGCAATGGAGGAACCGCCGAGACCGAAGCCGGCGATGACTTCCATCAATACGTGCGGTGGTACATCGTCAGGCATTACATATTTGAGGCCGAGGTAGATTAGCAGCAGGCCGAGCGAGGCCAGGCTGACCAGCGCAAAGCCCATGACGGCGCCGGAGTGCAGCGCGACATTGAACGCGCCGGAGAGCGACTGGTTGGCCGAGACCGTCGTGCGCACGTTACCCGCGGTCGCGATCTTCATGCCAATGTAGCCACTGGCGATCGAGATGATCGCGCCGAAAATGAACGCGACGGCTGAGTAGATGCCTTCATTGACGTTTGCGGTGTGGTGATCATCGATCAGGAGGGCAATGACGATGCCGAACACGACCATGAAGATGGCCATGAACTTGTATTCCTGCTTGAGGAAGGCCATTGCGCCTTCGGCAATCGCCGAATGAATCTTGCGCAGTTTGTCGCGCGTGTCGGCGTCTTCGACACCCATATCGACCGCAACGCGGCTGACCGAGCGCGAGTAGTAAAAGGCCACAGCGAGCCCGAAAAGGGACAGGGCCAGGATAATTGCAACTGACATATTAATTGTTACTCCGTCATTGTAGTTCGGCGGGAGAGGACTCGACACACATGGCTGCAAGCCGCAATGTGCTGCCCCTTAGCTATGTAAAACGCGTTTGGGATCCCCTCACCAAATGAAATTTATCTTTTTTATTCTTGCAGGCCGCGCCGTGAATGACTTTTTGTCGGCAGGCCGGTCTTGAAAGCGCGCGCATCATACCACAAATTTGGTGCCAAGCAGCGCCTTAACGGGCTTGTTTTTCAGCTTGGCGACCTTCGGTAAGCCTTTGAAATATGGGGGATAATTCTCTCCGGTTATCAGGGGCTCCAGGTAGCGGCGTGCCGCTTCCGTGATGCCGAAGCCATCTTTGCTGATGTAGTTGCGGGGCAGCTTCTTTTCCTTGTTGGCGATGCGGCCGAGGGGCGCGGATTCGATCTTCCAGCGATACGGCTTGTCAGACGTACGTTTGATGACCGGCATCACAGCGGTTTTTCCCTGCAAGGCCAGTTGCACGGCCGCTTTGCCCACGGCATAGGCTTGTTTCACATCCACATCCGACGCGATATGACGTGCGGAGCGTTGCAGGTAATCGGCGATCGCGTAGTGGAATTTGTAGCCCAGGGTCTCGCGAACCATATTGGCGACGACAGGCGCGACGCCACCGAGCTGCGCGTGGCCAAACGCATCTCGCGTGCCGGCTTCGGCGAGAAACTTGCCGTTGTCATAAGCAGCGCCTTCGCTGACAACGATGACGCAATAGTCGTATCTATCAACGCATTCGCGAACCCGTTTCAGGAACGCGACCTGCTTGAACGGAATTTCGGGAAACAAAATGATGTGCGGAGCATCTCCGGGCTGCTTTCCGGCCAAACCGCCAGCCGCGGCAATCCAGCCCGCGTGCCGCCCCATAACTTCGAGGATAAATACTTTGGTGGACGTTTTGGCCATCGACAATACGTCCATAGCGGCTTCCTGAGTCGATACCGCGACGTACTTCGCAACGGAGCCGAATCCGGGGCAGGTATCCGTGATGGGCAGGTCATTGTCGACGGTTTTAGGGACACCGAGACAGGTCACGGGATAGCCCATTTTCTTCGAAATTTGTGAAACCTTGTGGGCGGTGTCCATCGAATCATTGCCGCCGTTATAAAAGAAATAGCCAATGTCGTGCGCTTTGAAGACTTCGATAAGTCGCTCGTACTCAACGCGATTCTCTTCGATGCCCTTGAGCTTGTAGCGTGCCGAACCGAAAGCCCCGCCCGGCGTGTGCATCAAAGCGGCAATGGCCGATGCACTTTCCTTATTCGTATCAATCATGTCTTCGGTAAGCGCGCCGATAATGCCGTTGCGGCCGGCGTAGACATTGGCGATCTTGTTGCTGTGTTTGCGGGCTGTTTCGATGACGCCACAGGCGCTGGCGTTGATGACAGCGGTGACACCGCCGGATTGAGCGTAAAAGGCATTCCTTGCAGACATGGTGTTGGCTTCCCCTTGCGTGAATTAGAGTCGACAGAGGATAACCTGCATTGACCTCAAAGTCCTTTCTCGGTAGCGTACGCCGCCCCGGCAGAAGACCAGAATCAGCCGACATCGAGAGACAGGAATTATGCGAATTGTATTACTGGGTGCGCCCGGCTCGGGCAAAGGCACCCAGGCCAAGAAGCTAATGGAAGAGCGGAATATTCCGCAGGTATCAACCGGCGACATGTTGCGTGAGGCCGTCGCTACCGGCACGCGCTTTGGCCTCAAGGCGAAAGCGGTCATGGACGCGGGCGACCTGGTCCCCGATGACGTGGTGCTTGGCATCATCAGCGAGCGTCTTACCCAGCCCGATGCGGAAAACGGCTTCATCCTTGACGGTTTCCCGCGTACGACTCAGCAAGCGCTCGACCTCGAGGATCTGCTGGATGAGATGGGGACACCATTGGATACCGCGGTCCTCATGGACATCGATTTCGACATACTGATGAAGCGTTTGACGGGTCGTCGCACCTGTTCTCTGACCGGCAAGCTGCTGAATGTGCACTATTCAACGCAAGACGAGCTCGATGAGTGCACCAATGCGGGCGGCGAACTCATTCAACGTGAAGACGACAATGAAGAAACGATCAGCAATCGTCTTGAAGTCTATCGCGAGAATACGGAACCGCTAGTCGATTTCTACAAACAACGCGGGAAGTTGGTGACGATCAATGCCGAAGGCGGTATTGACGAGGTCTACCAGAGACTGCTCGCAGCGCTATAGCATTTGCAGCAAGGAGTCGCCGATCAGCTCGCGCCTCCAACCGGTAAATACTCGTGTATCGCGCACACCGGAAATGATCAGCGCCGATAGCTCGCGTTTGGACGCGACTGTTTCCGCGGCGAGATCCAGGGACTTGGCGCATTCGGCAACTTTCGCCTGCAGCTCCTTGAGTAAGGCTTTTTGCGTTTCGTCCGGCACGGCTGGCGGCTGGTAACTATTGCCGTCGCTGCTCGCGGCGTTGATCAGTTGTAATAACTCTGTGCCGGCACGGTTGATCAGCTTCGGCGGCATGCCGTCAATTGATTCGAGCTGTTGCAAGGTTGTGGGTAGCTTGAAGGCCATGTCGAGCAAGACATTGTCGCGGACTATCCATTGCCGCGGCCGGTCACGCCGTATCGCTTCTTCTTCTCGCCATAATGCGAGCCGGACGGCCGCAGCGCGCTTCGTGCCGCGAAAATTCCGTGCGCCTTTTAGTCTGTCGATCGCCTGGTCACTCGAAACATCGTACAGCGAGCGGTCCAATAGCATTGCGGAATCCTGGCGAGCCCAGTCGAGACGCCCCTTCTTGTCCAGCTGCTCGCTTAAGATATCGGCAGCCGGTAATAAGTACTCAACGTCCTCGGCGGCATAATCCAGCACTGCCTCAGCCAGGGGACGCTTCGTCCAGTCCGCGCGCGTATGGGATTTGGCCATGTCGACATCAAACAAATCCTTTACCAGGCCGGCGTAGCCCATCTGCGCGGGCATGCCGAGCAGCCCAGCCGCAACCTGCGTGTCAAAAATTTCGCGCGGCATAGCACCGGCCGTTTGATAAATGACTTCGATATCCTGGCGCGCGGAATGCACGACCCAGCTGCCTTTGAGGATCTGTTTCCAGAATTCGGTTTGACTATTTTCTACCAGCGGATCAACGCAATAAATGTTGTCTCGCGTCGAAATTTGCACCAGGCAGAGTTGCGCGAAATAGGTTTTTTCCCGCATGAATTCGGTATCCACGCCCAGTTGGGCGAGATCGCTGATGTTTTGGCTGATGTCGTCGGGTTGATCGACAAATTCATAATCTGGCATTAGAGAAACGCAGTCGATATTCAGAATCAGAGACTAACATGCGATGATCGCCGGCGTGCTAACTCTGTTTAATACGCTATTCGACATCATTCGGCTCCGCAAAGGGCCGGAGACGATTCCGCATTCGACCGTGTTGTTTGTCATGATCGTTGCAGCGTGGCTGGTGGCTGGTGAAATCGTCACGATGCTGCTCGTCGAGCTGGACCAAACGGATTTCGCTATCAGCCTGGCGCTTGGTGTTGTCGCTTTGTGCCTGTATGCGGCAGTTCTCGTGTTCGCGCAACGAAGCTCACGGGTGCTGCAGATGCTGACGGCGATACTCGGTTGCGGCGTACTGCTGCAATGCCTGTTTATTGTCGCGTATTCTTTTCTGACGCCCTTGCTCGGTAAAGCAATCGGTGGTCTCGTGAGCTACCTGTCCCTGCTCTGGTCGATACCGGTCGAGGGACATATCATCGCCCGTTCGATCGATCGGCACTGGTATATTGGATTCATGGTGGCGATCGGGGTATTCCTGATTCAAATTCAACTGAGCAGTTTCCTCAGCCCTGCCGAGCTCGTGGCACCCTAGGACACCATGCACATACACATACTTGGTATTTGCGGAACATTTATGGGCGGAGTCGCCGCGCTTGCGCGGGCCGCGGGTCACAAGGTGACCGGCTGTGACCGCAACGTCTATCCGCCCATGAGCACACAGCTGAAAGATCTCGGTATCGAAATTCACGAGGGTATGGAGGCCGCGCAACTCAGCAGCAATCCGGACTGCGTGGTTGTTGGCAATGTGATGAGTCGCGGCGTCGATGTGGTTGAAGCGATGTTGAACGACAATCATCGTTATACCTCCGGACCGCAGTGGCTTGCCGAGAACGTCTTACACGACCGCCACGTCATCGCCGTCGCGGGGACGCACGGCAAGACGACCACCGCCAGTATGCTGGCATGGATACTGGAGGACGCGGGTCTCGAGCCGGGCTTTTTGATCGGCGGCATACCGGTAAATTTTGGTACGTCCGCCCGCTTCGGGAAATCGCCATTTTTCGTGGTCGAAGCAGATGAGTACGATACGGCGTTTTTCGATAAGCGCGCGAAATTTGTTCATTACCGGCCGCGTACCGTCATCATCAACAATCTCGAATTCGACCATGCCGATATTTACAAAGATATGGCGGCGATCAACTGGCAGTTTCACCAACTGCTGCGCATGGTGCCGTCTGATGGACAACTCATCATCAACGGCCACGATGAGAATATCAGCAAGCTTATAGTTATGGGCTGCTGGACGCCGGTGCAGACCTTCGGCTGCGATGACGATACAGACTGGGTAGCGCGTTTCGGTGACAAGATCGAACGGCATGTCGGTATGCGTAGCCCATCAGGTGCAGCGGCGGAAACCCGCTGGCGCATGGGCGGTATCTACAATCTTGAGAACGCGCTCGCGGCGGTTGCGGCTGCTGTGTCCGTAGGTGTGTCCTTCGACGTCGCGGTCGATTCGCTGTCACGATTCGAAGGTGTCAAACGCCGTATGGAGCGCACAGCAACGGTCGCCAATATCGCCGTTTACGATGATTTCGCGCATCATCCAACGGCGATTCGAAAATCGATCACGTCCATGCGGCGCCGCTATCCTGGGCAGCGCGTGGTCGTCGCGATTGAACCGCGATCCAACACCATGAAGCTCGGCATACATAACGACGAATTGGCGGCGTCATTGCAGGACGCTGACCTCGTGTGGATGTACCGCCCCGATGGCATGGGCGAAGGATTCGATGCTTCGCTTGAATCACTCGGCACCAAATTGAGCATGCACCGCGACTACGATCAACTCGTTAGTGCGATGGCAACCAAGGTACTGAGCGGCGACCAGGTCATATTCATGAGCAACGGCGGATTCGGTTCGGCGCGCCAAACTCTGACAGCGATGCTGCAGAGAACGCGCGGCTCGTAATCAGCGCCTATAATCAGGCTTGTGCGTATACCAATATTTCCTCTGAATACGGTGTTGTTTCCGGGCGGCCCCTTGCCGTTGCGGATTTTTGAGCCGCGCTACAGCGACATGGTGAGCGCGTGCATGAAGTCAGATTCGCCCTTCGGCGTATTGTTGATCGAAGATGGCCGGGAGGTCGGGCCTGCGACGACTTATGGTGTTGGCACGCTGGCGAAGATTATTGATTTCTACCAGGGCAGCGACGGCTTGCTGGGAATCACTGCTATTGGACAGCAGCGATTCCGCTTACTGTCGAGCTCGCAGCAGGCCGATGGACTCAATATTGGCGACGTTGAGCTGATTCCTGCGGAAAGCCCGATGCGCATGCCGGACAAGCACAGTGGCTTGCCCGAAATGCTGAACCATGTGCTGGCGGACCTGGGCCGCTTGTACGAGTCGCTCGACTGGCATCTGGATGACGCAGTCTGGGTCAGCTATCGCTTTCTCGAAATACTGCCGATCGACCTGGTGCGCAAGCAGGCCAGTCTTGAAAGTAGCGACACGGCCGCACGGCTCAGTCTGGTCGATGAGTTGCTGGATACCGTACGCGACGAGACCGGCGAATAGCGCCGGCTAGGCCGCCAGTCTGGCGAATACTCTGGCGGCGGCTGCGATCGTGGAGCTTATCTCGTCATCACCGTGTGCCGCTGAAACGAAGCCCGCTTCAAACGCAGATGGCGCGAAGTAGACGCCTTCTTCCAACATGCCGTGGAAAAATTTCTTGAAACGCTCGACGTCCGCCGCCGCAACCTGATCGAAGCTTCTTACGGATGCAGCGTCGGTGAATACGAGGCCGAACATCCCGCCTACGCACTCGGTTGCCATCGCGATACCGGCCTGTTCTGCTGCGACCGCAAGGCCGTCGACCAATTGCCGTGTCTTTGCAGTCAGTGATTCGTAGAAACCCGGTGCATCGATCAACTCGAGTGTCGCGAGTCCGGCGGCCATGGCGACGGGATTGCCCGACAGGGTTCCTGCCTGGTACACGGGTCCGTCCGGCGCAAGGCTGGCCATGATTTCTGCACGACCACCGAAAGCCGCGGCCGGCATACCGCCGCCAACGATCTTGCCGAGCGTGGTCAGGTCAGGTGTGATGCCGAAGAGCGATTGCGCGCCGCCCTTTGCAACGCGAAAGCCGGTCATGACTTCGTCGAAGATAAGGACCGTGCCGGAGGCTGTGCACAAGGCCCGCAGTGCGTCATGGAAGCCATCGACCGGCGGCACCATATTCATGTTGCCGGCAATCGGCTCGACGATGACGCAGGCAATTTGTCCACCGACTTCGGCGAAGACCGTTTTTAACGCCTCGATATCGTTAAACGGCAGCGTGATGGTGTGCGCCGCGAGACCAGCCGGCACTCCGGGCGAGCTCGGCACGCCGAGGGTCAGGGCACCGGATCCCGCCTTGATGAGTAAAGAATCAGAATGGCCGTGATAGCAGCCTTCAAACTTGATGATCTTGTCGCGGCCTGTGTAGCCACGCGCGAGGCGGATCGCGCTCATCGTTGCTTCGGTGCCGGAGCTCACCATGCGCACCCGTTCAATTGACGGTACGAGTTTGCAGATCTTTTCAGCGATTCGCGTTTCGAGTACGCAGGGCGCGCCGAAGCTGAGACCCTGTTTCGCCGTTTCGGTCACGGCCGCGATGACCTGCGGATGGTTGTGGCCGAGGATCATCGGTCCCCAGGATCCAACGTAATCAATATAGCGGCGATCGTCTTCGCTAAGCAGGTAAGCGCCCTTGGCGCTCTTAAAGAATATGGGCTCGCCACCGACACCGGCAAAGGCACGAACCGGCGAATTGACGCCGCCCGCGATGACCGCTTGCGCGTTACTGAAAAGACTCATGATTTTCCTCCTGAGGAGGGCGCATCCTACCGGACAGTAGGTGGCTCGCTCAACTGGCGTACAGAGTGGCCCTTGCGGAGCAGTTGTTTCGGCACGCCGTCCGGACCAACGAGGTGCAGCGCGCCGACGATAATCAGGTAATCTTTATCGTCCTCGAGCAGGTCTTCAATGCGCTGCACCCAACGTGTATTTCGGTCGGAGACGAGTACCTTGTTCAATTCCTCATGTTTTTGCACTTCTTCCAGCATGTCGGATTCGAGCTCCTCGATATCGCCGTGGCGCCACGCGTCGACGATGTCCTCCATCATGCCGTCCAGTTTGGCGCTTTCATTCAGTGTCGAAAGCAGCATCTCGCGTTGCGCCGGCAATGACATGGAGTCCAGGAAGCGAATTTGCTCTTCAACCGTTTCGAAGCCGTCGATGCGCTTGCCGTCCCGGGTCGCCTTCGCCAGCATGTACATTTCGACACCCAGCGTGGGATCAAATCCAACCCGGCCGAGCATCATGATTTCGATGGTCATCGCGGCGTACCAGGGTTCGGTCTTGCTGAGCATCTCAAGCGGAATGTCGATGATCTCGGCTGCCATCTCAGCCTGGCGGTAAAGTTCATCCCCCATGAGATCGCGCAAGGTTGTGTCATCGTGCAGCACGCCGTAAGTTGTGAACGCGGACTGTGTGGCAATAGGATCGAGATCGTCCATGTCCACTTCCATAATCAGCACGTCGGCATCGTCATACGCCGTGTCGAACGCGCTCGGCAATGGGTAATCTTCGGACCTTAAAAGGTGAACTGAGCCGAGCAGGTAGACAGAATTTGTGGACCCGGACACCTGCCACAGTGTCACCGGGTGACCGGCATCACTGGCATAGAGAGGCAACGCCAGGAAAGCCAGTACAGCAGTGCAAGCTCGGATCATTCGTGTTCTACCCAGATAAGTTCGTTTTCTATGCCGCCATCCGCTTTTAAGGTGATTCGCCGGTAAGCGGGGGCGCTGTCGTCGACGGCAAAGTCGTCACTGCCGGGCTTGAACTGCCGGCAGGTCGACGGTGTACCGATGATTCGAATGCCGTCATGTTCGGCGTCGTAAGGTTGATGCACGTGGCCAAATACTAACTGCCGGACTCGTTTCGCCGCCTTCAAACGCTTTAATAAGGCCTTGCCATTCTTCATGCCCACAGAATCGAGCCAGACACTACCCAACGGCACGGGTGGGTGGTGCAGAAACACCAATATGTGTTTTGCGGGGTTCGCCTCGACGACCTCGTCGAAGCGGTCCAGCTCTTCATTGGCAACCTCACCGCCAGCTTCGCCGCTGACGCAGCTATCGAGTCCGACCAGCAGCCAGTTGCGAATTTTTTCACTGGCACAGTAGGAAAACGGCGGCCTTCGGCAAATCACCTGCATCAGGTCGCGTACATCGTGGTTGCCGGGCACGCAGTGCATGCGCAGATTCAGTGGACTCAGGACGGTGCGAAATCGCTCGTAGGCCTCGGCGGAATCGTCCTGGATAAGATCGCCGGTGATCAGCACGCGGTCAGCGCGCCAATCACCGGACTGATAGTGGTCAAGTACCTGCTGCAGGGAATGCGCTGTGACGGTACCGCGCAATTCTCCCAATGGATCCGCGAACAAGTGGGGGTCGGTCAGGTGCAGGACCTGAATCGACTCCCTGTCAGTTTCATCAGCAGCCACTTGAATAAGGTGATTCCTTACTTGTTGGACAACTAGTAGCGGTACGGCTCCGGCTTGTACGGTCCTGACTTTTCAACACCGATGTAATCGGCTTGTTCGTCAGACAATTCGGTGATCTTCGCGCCTATACGGTCCAGGTGCAAGCGTGCGACTTTCTCGTCCAGGTGCTTCGGCAATACGTAAACTTCCTTGCCGTAATTATCACCGTTATTCCAAAGCTCAATCTGCGCCAGAACCTGGTTGGTGAACGAGTTCGACATGACAAAGCTCGGGTGACCGGTAGCGCAACCGAGGTTCACGAGCCGGCCTTCGGCCAGCAGGATGATTCGTTTGCCATCCGGGAAAATAATGTGATCGACCTGTGGCTTGATGTTTTCCCACTCATAACGCTTGAGGTAGGCAACATCGATTTCGTTGTCGAAGTGGCCGATGTTGCAAACGATGGCCTGGTTGCGCATGCGCTCCATTTGCGGGCCGCTGACGACATGGTAGTTGCCGGTAGCCGTGACAACGATGTCCACCTGGTCACAGATGTCATCGAATCGCACGACGCGAAAGCCTTCCATCGCTGCCTGCAGGGCACAAATCGGATCGATTTCCGTAACCCAGACTGTCGCACCCAAACCCTTTAGTGATTGGGCACAACCTTTGCCGACATCGCCGTAGCCGCAGACAACCGCCACTTTGCCGGCGATCATCACGTCAGTAGCGCGCTTGATGCCATCGACGAGCGATTCACGACAACCGTAGAGATTGTCGAACTTGGATTTGGTGACCGAATCGTTGACGTTGAAGGCCGGGCACATTAGTGAGCCGTCTTTCATCATGTCGTAAAGGCGCTTTACGCCTGTCGTGGTTTCTTCGGAGAGGCCTTTGACGTCGGCCATGATCTCGGGGTATTTCTCATGCAGGACCTGCGTGAGGTCACCGCCGTCATCGAGGATCATGTTGGGCTTCCAGTTATCGGGCCCTGTGATCGTTTGTTCGACGCACCACCAGTATTCGTCTTCGGTCTCGCCTTTCCAGGCAAATACCGGAACGCCGCTTGCCGCGATAGCGGCGGCCGCGTGATCCTGGGTCGAGAAAATATTGCACGACGACCAGCGTATGTCTGCGCCGAGCACTTTCAGCGTTTCGATCAGTACAGCAGTCTGAATCGTCATGTGCAGGCAGCCCGTCAGGCGCACGCCTTTGAGCGGTTGCTTGCCATTGTATTCTTCACGCAGCGCCATAAGGCCCGGCATCTCCGTCTCGGCGATCGCAATTTCCTTGCGGCCCCAGTCGGCGAGTTTGATATCGGCTACTTTGTAGTCGTTCTTCTTAATGGCAACGGCTTCGCTGCTCATAAACTTCTCCTTGAATTCCGGTTTAAGCGGCGGCGGCTTTGAGAGCCTCGGCCTTATCAGTGCGTTCCCAGCTGAGATCGATGTCTTCGCGACCAAAATGCCCGTATGCGGCGGTCTGGCGATAAATCGGCTTGAGCAGATCCAGCATTTTCAGTATGCCGTAAGGCGTGAGATCGAAGTGCTCGCGAATCAGTTGCGTCATACGGGAATCGGAAATCTTGCCGGTGCCGAAGGTCTGCACGCTGATCGATGTAGGCTCGGCCACGCCGATTGCGTAGGACACCTGAATTTCGCAACGATCGGCGAGGCCGGCGGCGACGATATTCTTGGCGACGTAGCGACTGGCGTACGCGGCGGAACGATCGACTTTCGATGGATCCTTGCCCGAGAACGCGCCGCCACCGTGGCGTGCGGAGCCGCCGTAGGTATCAACGATGATCTTTCTGCCGGTCAGGCCACAGTCGCCCATGGGACCGCCGATCTCGAAGCGACCGGTAGGATTGATGTGGTATTTCGTGTCTTTGCTGAGCAGCTTGGCGGGCAGTATCGGCTTGATGATCTCTTCCATCACACCGTCACGAAGATCCTTGAGCGAAATGTCCGGGCTGTGCTGCGAAGACAGCACGACAGCATTGATCGAGACGGGCTTGTTGTCTTCGTAATTGAAGGTCACCTGGCTCTTGGCGTCCGGGCGCAGCCAGGGCAGGGTACCGTCTTTGCGCACTTTCGCCTGTCTTTGCACCAAACGGTGCGCATACGTGATGGGCGCCGGCATCAGCACAGCGGTTTCGTTGCTGGCGTAGCCAAACATCAGGCCCTGATCACCAGCGCCCTGTTTTTCATCCGATTCGCGGTCAACGCCCTGCGCGATATCGGGCGATTGCTTGCCGATAGCATTGAGAACAGAGCAAGTCGCGCCATCGAAGCCTTTATCCGACGCGTCGTAGCCGATATTGAGAACAACCTCGCGCACGATTTCTTCCATATCAACCCAGGCGCTGGTGGTGATTTCACCGGCAACAACGACCATCCCGGTCTTGACCATGGTTTCGCAGGCTACGCGTGCTCTGGGGTCTTCCGAAATAATTGCATCGAGGATCGCGTCGGAAATCTGGTCGGAAATCTTGTCCGGATGGCCTTCAGAGACCGATTCGGAGGTAAATAGAAATGCATCAGACATAGTTATATATGAATCCAAAATTACGGGGTGGCGCATTGTACCCTTGATGCGGCCCTCTATAACAGGGAAAATGCGCGGCTCGCAAAAGCAATACTCACTCCTCATAAAGTAGCGGCCGACAGGCCCCCGATAAGAAAGGACACATGCCACATACAGCTAAAGTCGCTGGCCAACCGGCTCGGCGCGATCTCGCAAATGCCATTCGTGCCTTGAGTATGGATGCGGTTCAGGCAGCAAACTCCGGTCATCCGGGCGCTCCGATGGGGATGGCGGATATTGCGGAGGTCCTCTGGAACGACCATCTGAAACATAATCCGGCGAATCCCGCGTGGGCCAATCGAGATCGATTTGTGTTGTCGAACGGCCACGGATCCATGCTGTTGTACAGCCTGCTGCACCTGACGGGCTACGACGATTTTCCGATTGAGCAGTTGAAAAACTTTCGGCAATTCGGCTACAGGACCGCGGGTCATCCGGAATATGAGCCCGGTGGGCCGATAGAAACGACAACCGGACCGCTCGGACAAGGTCTTAGCAACGCGGTCGGCATGGCGATGGCGGAGAAAATGCTCGCGGCAGAGTTCAATCGCCCGGGCCACACGATTGTCGATCACAAAACCTGGGTATTCCTCGGTGACGGCTGCCTCATGGAAGGCATATCGCACGAGGCCTGTTCGTTGGCGGGCACCTTGCAGCTTGGCAAGCTGATTTGCCTGTATGACGACAATAATATCTCGATCGATGGCGAGGTCGGCGCGTGGTTTACCGATGACACGGTCAAACGCTTCGAGTCCTACGGCTGGCAGGTGATTGCGGATGTTGACGGACATGACGCCGCTGCAGTGGGCGCGGCTATCGAGAAAGCGACCTCAGACGCAAAACGTCCGACATTGATTTGCTGCAAGACGGTAATCGGTTTCGGTGCTCCCAAAAAGCAGGGCACGGCGGGTGCACACGGCGCTCCGCTCGGCGATGAAGAGATTGCTGCGGCGCGAAAAGTATTGGGCTGGGAGTCGGCACCTTTCGTTATTCCGGCGGATATCGCCTCGGCCTGGGATGGCACAAAGCGCGGCGCAAGCCTTGAAAGTGACTGGAACCAGTCTTTCGCGGCCTACCGCTCGAAGCATCCTGAGCTTGCCGATGAGTTTGTACGTCGCATGGCCGGTAACCTGCCGAAGGACTGGAGTACACACGCGGATAAGGCGATTGCCGCTATTGATGCTGCCGGTGAAAAAGCGGCGACTCGCAAGGCGTCACTGATTGCGCTGAACGCATTTGCACCGGCGTTGCCGGAACTGGCAGGTGGTTCAGCGGACCTGACGGGTTCGAATCTGACCAAGCACAACGGATCGGTGCCGATTTCGGGCGATAACGCCGCCGGCAACTACGTCTGGTTTGGGGTACGCGAGTTCGGCATGACGGCGATCTGCAATGGCATGCGCCTGCACGGTGGCTGGTTGCCGTATTGCGGCACCTTCCTGACTTTCTCGGACTACTCGCGCAATGCTTTGCGCATGGCAGCCCTGATGAAGATTCAGAACGTGCTCGTGTATACACACGACTCAATTGGTCTCGGCGAAGACGGCCCGACACATCAGCCGGTAGAGCACACAGCATCGTTGCGCCTGGTGCCCAACATGAGTGTTTGGCGACCGTGTGACACCGTTGAAACCGCGGTTGCCTGGCGCGCCGCGATTGAACGTCAGAACGGACCGACAAGTCTTGTCCTGACTCGTCAGGGGCTACCGCATCAGAAACGCAGTGCGGCGCAGATTGCCGACGTCCGACGTGGTGGCTACGTATTGAAAGACTGCGACGGCACACCGAGTATTATTCTCATCGCGACAGGCTCGGAGGTTTACCTTGCCGTGTCCGCTGCTGAGAAACTGGCTGCCGATGGCGTCAAAGCAAGGGTTGTTTCAATGCCGTGTACCGATGCATTCGAAACACAGGATGCCAAATACCGGGATTCCGTTCTGCCGGCAGCCGTGACGGCGCGAGTTGTCATCGAGGCAGGTGTCAGCGATGGCTGGTGGCGCTATGCCGGACCCGAGGGAAGAATTATCGGGCTTGATCGCTTTGGCGAGTCAGCGCCCGCAGAGGAACTGTTCGAGCATTTTGGCTTTTCGACAGATAACGTCGTGGCTGTCGCGAAAGACGTACTGAATTAAAAACTGGAGAAGATCAACATGGCAATTAAGATTGGCATCAACGGCTATGGCCGCATCGGTCGAAATATCGTGCGGGCAATCCACGAGTACGGTCGTACGAAAGAGTTCGACGTCGTTGCGATCAACGACCTCGGCGACGCAGAGACCAATGCGCACCTGACTCGTTACGATACGGCGCACGGCAAGTTTGCTGGCAAGGTTGAGGTCGATGGTGGTGACATTATCGTCAATGGCGACCGCATCAAGGTATTTGCCGAACGCGATCCGGCCAAATTGCCGTGGGGCAAGCTTGGTGTAGACGTCGTATTCGAATGCACGGGCTTGTTCCGTGGCAGAGAGACGGCGGGCAAGCACATCGCAGGCGGTGCCAAGAAAGTTGTTATTTCGGCGCCGGGTGAATCGGATATCGATGGCACGTTCGTTTTTGGCGTCAATCACGACACGCTGACCTCCAAGCATCAGATCATTTCCAATGCGTCCTGTACGACGAACTGCCTCGCTCCGTTGGTCAAGCCATTGCACGAAGAAATTGGTGTTAAACACGGCATCATGACGACGATCCATGCCTACACGAACGACCAGGTTCTGACTGACGTCTACCACAAGGACTTGCGCCGCGCGCGTTCAGGCACGATGTCACAGATTCCGACGAGCACAGGCGCAGCCAAGGCTGTTGGCCTGGTGTTGCCAGAACTCAATGGCAAGCTGGACGGTTTCTCGATGCGTGTTCCGACGATCAATGTTTCCGCGGTTGATCTGACGTTCGTCGCAAATCGTGCCACCAGCGTCGATGAAATCAACAAGATTCTGCGCGCAGCAGCGGAAGGTCCGCTCAAGGGCGTACTGGCATACAACGAAGCGCCGCTGGTGTCTGTTGACTTCAATCATGACCCGGCATCGTCTACCTATGATGCAACTTTGACGAAGGTCATCGACGGCACGCTCGTGAAGGTCCTTTCCTGGTACGACAACGAGTGGGGCTTCTCAAATCGCATGCTCGACACGACGGTCGCGCTGATGAACGCGAAGTAAGCAAGCCACTCGGCCGGGAGATCGCATGTCTGTCATCAATATGGTCGATGTTGACCTGAAGGGTAAGCGCGTTCTGATACGCGAAGACCTGAATGTTCCGGTTGCGGAAGGAGTTGTGACTTCGGACGCGCGCATACGCGCAGCCTTGCCGACCATCAAGGCTGCGCTCGATGCGGGGGCGGCAGTCCTGTTGATGTCGCATCTGGGACGGCCAACAGAAGGACAGCCGGACGAGCAGTTTTCGTTGCAGCCCGTCGCGAATCGACTTGCAGAATTGCTCGGGCGCGATGTGCCGTTGCTTAAAGACTGGATAGACGGTGTTGAAGTCGCGCCTGGCGATGTTGCGTTGCTTGAAAATGTGCGTTTCCTCGCGGGCGAGAAGAAGTCAGACGAATTGCTGTCCAAAAAGATGGCGGCCCTGTGCGATGTATTCGTAATGGATGCCTTCGGAACCGCGCACCGCGCGCAAGCCAGCACCTACGGCGTTGCGGAACACGCGCCGATTGCGTGTGCGGGACCACTACTCGCGGCTGAACTTGATGCGCTTGCCAAAGCGATGGACAACCCGGCGCGTCCGTTTGTCGCGATCGTCGGCGGATCCAAGGTATCGACGAAGCTGACGGTTCTTGGCGCATTGGCGAATGTGGTTGATTGCCTGATTGTCGGTGGCGGTATTGCCAACACCTTCATTGCGGCGGCAGGGCACGGTGTCGGCAAGTCCCTGTACGAACCCGACATGCTGGATACAGCCCGCACGCTTGCCGCTAACCAGGATGACCGGGCCGAAATTCCGGTACCTGCTGATGTGGTGGTCGCCGACGAGTTTTCGAAGGACGCAAAAGCGACTGTTAAGCGTGTTGATGCAGTTGCAGCCGACGAAACGATACTCGACATCGGCCCGGAGACGGCATCGCGGTTTGCGGACATCATCGCGAGTGCCGGTACGATAATCTGGAACGGACCTGTGGGTGTATTTGAGTTTGACCAGTTCGGCGCAGGCACGAAGGTGCTGGCAGAAGCAATCGCAGCGAGCAACGCGTTTTCAGTTGCAGGCGGTGGCGACACGCTTGCGGCGATTGATAAGTACGACGTCGCGAACGGTATTTCCTATATCTCTACCGGCGGCGGTGCCTTCCTTGAGTTCGTCGAGGGTAAGACCTTACCGGCAGTCGCTATTCTGGAACAACGCGGCAAAGCGAGCGACTAGGTTCGCGTCCGACCTGTTCTCTACTGGCGGCTGCTACGCCTGAGTTGAGCGCCGATTTTCTCCGGGGGATATCCGCACCATGAAAATGCTTGCTGTCCTAACGTTCATTCTTTCGTCATCGGCAACGTCGATGACCGTTGATACGTCCGCCTTCGTAATCGGTGAATCGTTGACCTTCCAGTCCGACGTGCTGCATGAGTCCCGAACTATCAACGTTTACTTGCCGTTGAGCTACTCGCAAGAGCCAGGCAGAGAGTACCCCGTGATCTATTTGCTGGACGGTTCGGCCGATGAAGATTTTGTGCACATATCGGGGCTCGTTCAGTTCGGCTCTTTCTCGTGGATCCAGATGGTCCCGGAATCAATTGTTATCGGCATTGCGAACACTGACCGAAAGCATGATCTCACTTTTCCAAGCAGCAATGAGCGTGACCAAATCGAAGCTCCAACGGCGGGTGGTTCGGCACGGTTCATCGAGATGATTGAGCAGGAGCTGCAGCCCCTGGTTGCGCGCCGCTATCGAGTGAACGACTCCAGCACACTAATCGGACAGTCGCTTGGCGGCCTGTTGGCCACTGAGGTTCTGCTAAAGGAGCCGGAGCTATTCGACAACTACATTATCGTAAGCCCCAGCCTTTGGTGGGACGATGAATCATTGCTTCAGGTCAGCAGCGCAGACCTTTCATCGGTCAATGCTGTTTACATTGGCGTTGGCGAAGAGGGGCCCACCATGAAGCGCGTCGCTGAAGAACTGTTCGAGAAATTGCGAAACGACAAGTCCATTAAGGAGAATATTAGCTACAGATATTTTCCGGAGCTCGACCACGGGGATACTCTTCATCTGGCCGTCTATGATGCGTTCGAATCCATTTTTACGACGCCTTGATTAGCTTGGCCACGGCCCGGTGATTGCGAGGGTCATGCCCGGGTACTGAATATTCACAAACAGCGTCTTGCCGTCCGGGGAGAAACACACTCCCGCCAATTCCGAATCACTGTAAGCGTTGCTTGCCAGCAGGTATTGGCTGCCGTCGGGGCGGACGCCGACCAGCGCGCAATGGTCCGTATTCATTTCGGTGTCTTCGCAAACGATCAGGTCACCCCAGGGCGCCATGGTCAGGTTGTCGCAATTCTTCAGCAGGGCGTCCGGCTTTGCTTCCGCTATCAGCGTGAGTCTTCCGGGTGACTTTTGTTCTTCGGCGCTGCCTTCGAAACGGCTCGGTTCATAGGTGAATATCTGGCCCAGATGATCGGGACCGCCGGTGGTGCAGGTAAAAGCGAAATGATCATCGGCTACCGTGATGCCTTCGCCGCGGGCGAAGGTCGCCGCACCTGCAGCGGCACCGCGCAGGCGCAAGTCGTCCAAGTCGCCGTCGATGTCTTCGAGATCAATCCAGTGCGTTGCAAGGGGCCTGTCCACCTCCACATCCACTCGATCCCAGTTGTGCGTTGTCTTGCCCGCTTCCCCAACAATGGCCAGTGCCTGCAATCGGCCGCCGCGGTGCAATTTGCCTGGCACTTTGGGTATGAATCGATAAAACAGGCAATTCCACTGGTCCTCAGTCAAATAAACTATGCCGCTGGCCTCATGCACTGCGGCTGCTTCGTGGGTAAAGCGCCCCATGGCCTTCAGTGGTACCGGCTGGATCAGCTCTGACGCGGACGAGGGCACTTCGAAAATATATCCGTGACGCTGTTCGTAACTGATCGGTATGCCGCTGTCCGTAAGCGAAGATCCCGGCGAGGCAGAGCTTTCTTCGCAGGACAACCACGAACCCCAGGGTGTCTTGCCGCCCGCACAATTGGTATCCGTGCCCGCAAGACTCAGAAACTGACGCTCAGTCTTCCCGGTGACGGGGTTGTAGATGGATGTTGTGGTACCGCCAAGGCCGGGTGTTCGCTCGTTACCGCGATCATAGAATCGGGACTTCAAGGATTCCGGTAATCCAAAATAAGAGTTACTGAACGGTCCCGCATATTCCGGACCGGCGTCCAGTTCATGATTGGTCACGAGGATTATGCGTCCGTCAGGACCATCGAAGGCCGCCATGCCGTCGTGAGCACCGGGTACTATCAGGCCGTCGCTCATCGTATCGCCCACCCGCGATATTACGTTGCAGGAGAAACCGTCGGGCAGGTCGATGATGTGATTGGGATCCGCCCGCAGTGGCGCTACGCCAGTTCGCGTCGTTTGACAGGAGTAAGCGAAAGCCGGCGCAGCCGCTGCGACGGTGAGGCTTTGCAGGAACCGACGACGATTCATGACCCCTTCCTTCGTGCAGGAAATCAGCGGCTAGGATATCAGCGAATTCAATTCACCTGTGTAATAATCGCGCGCATGCTAAGACGAACCAAGATAGTCGCGACGCTGGGACCAGCCTCTGACGACGTAAAAACACTGTGCAAAATGATCAATGCGGGACTTGATGTTGCACGCCTGAATTTCTCACACGGCGATTCCGATGCCCACCGGCGTCGTGCCGAGATGTTACGTATGGCGTCGGAGACTTGCGGTCGCCAGGTCGGCATCATGGGCGACCTTCAAGGGCCGAAGATTCGCATACGGCGCTTCGATGATCACAGCGTGTCACTGGCTGATGGCGCCGAATTCTATCTCGACAGCTCGCCGGATTTCGGCGACGGTAACAAGGATGGAGTCGGTGTTGCGTTGGATTCCATGCACAAGGACGTTAGTGCTGGCGACATTCTGTTGCTGAACGATGGACTGATTTCTCTCGAAGTGAAGAGTATCGACGGCACCCGAATTCATACCACGGTGGTGAATGGCGGCATCCTTTCCGATCACAAAGGTATCAATTTGAAGGGCGGCGGTTTGTCAGCTGCGGCGTTGACAGACATCGACAAGGAAAACATCAAACTTGCGGCGGATATGGACGTGGATTTTCTTGCCGTGTCCTTCGTGCGCACAGGCGAGGACATTGAAGAAGCGCGGCGCCTGTTTCACGAGGCAGGTGGTCACGGCCTCATCGTTGCAAAAATAGAACGCACCGAAGCCGTCGCAAATATCGATTCCATTATTGATGCATCCGACATCATCATGGTGGCACGCGGCGATCTTGGCGTCGAGATGGGCTATGCCGAACTCATCGGCGTTCAGAAAAAGATCATCCGAAAAACCCGCAAAGCGAACAAGATCGTGATTACGGCGACACAAATGATGGAATCGATGATCCACAATCCGATTCCAACACGCGCCGAAGTGTCGGACGTAGCGAACGCCGTCATTGATGGCAGCGATGCAGTCATGCTTTCAGGGGAGACTGCTGTAGGCGCTCACCCGGTAGCGGCGATCAAGGCAATGGCAGAGGTTGCTCTGGGCGCGGAAAAATACCCACTGCCCCTGGGCGTAACCAGTCACCGCATGCAGGATCACTTCCAACTTGTCGACGAAGGCATCGCCATGGCCACCATGTACATGGCCAACCACATGACGGTAAAAGCCATTATCGCGTTGACGGAGTCCGGGTCGACAACGCGCTGGATGTCTCGTATCCGCTCGGACATTCCCATTTACGCCTTTACGCCACACGTGTCGACGAGTCGACGTGTTGCGATGTATCGAGGTGTTTATCCTGTATCTTTCGAAATCGACACTGACAATCCACGAGATCTGTATCAGGACGTCTTCGATACCTTGCTTGCGAATAACCTGGTCGAAGTTGGTGACCTGGCTATTTTGACGAAAGGGGATCTGGATGGCGTATCCGGTAGTACCAATTCGATGACACTCATTAAAATCAAATCAAGTTCATGATGAAAATCCTGCGGCGCCTGGTCATGGGCGCAGTCGCGGCGTTCCTGCTCGTTGTACTGCTCGGCTGGTTAACGCTGCGGGCCAGCTTGCCAAAGATAGATGGTGAGATTTCTGATTCCGGTCTGACCGACATCGCCACCATTCAGCGAGATTCGGCCGGCGTACCCGTGATCACTGCAAACAATCGCGGTGACCTCGCGTTTGCGACCGGGTTTGCGCACGGACAAGACCGATTTTTTCAGATGGACATGATCCGGCGCCAGGCGGCAGGAGAGTTGTCTGAGGTGGTTGGTGCGATTGCGTTGAACCTCGACAAGCAGCATCGGTTTCATCGTTTTCGCGCCCGCGCTGCGGACACTCTGCGGTCGGCATCGGTTGCCGACAGAGCGTTATTGCAACGCTATGCGGACGGCGTGAACGCGGGGCGGGAGTCGCTGGGTGCGCGGCCGTTCGAATATCTTGTGCTCGGTGTTGAGCCGCGTCCCTGGCGCGCCGAAGACTCGATCGTAGCCGTGTACGCAATGTTCCTCGATCTTAACGACTCGCGCGCAACCAAGGAGGTTCAACGTGGCTACGCGTACAACGTACTTCCTGCCGAAGTGTATGCGTGGTTGTATCCGGAAGGTACGCCGTGGGATGCGCCATTGATGGGGGAGCCGCGGGCTGCGTCGAAAATTCCGGATGCAGAGACCTATTCGCTGCGGGACATAGACGATGAGGTGCCCGATACGCACGAACAGGGACGACCGCCGCTGGCTGGCAGCAACAACTGGGCGGTGTCTGGCGCATTGACCGAGAACGGGCGGGCGCTGGTATCGAACGACATGCATCTCGGATTGAACGCGCCGAACATCTACTACCGAGCTCGTCTCGTCGTGAGTGGTGATGGACCTCAGAACCCCGATCGCGACGTTACCGGCCTGACTTTGCCAGGGGCGCCATTTGTTGTTGCCGGCAGCAACACCAAGGTCGCCTGGGGTTACACGAACAGCTATGGAGATTATACGGATGCGGTGGTACTGCAACCGGGCGCCAAAGAAGAAACGTACAAGACGCCGGATGGCAACCAGGCTTTCGTGCGCTACACCGAGCAGATCAACGTCAAGGGCGCGGAGCCTGTGCAGCTCGAAATACGTGAATCGATCTGGGGTCCGGTAAAAGACGACCTAGAGTATCCCGACGGTGAAGTGGCAGTGAGCTGGATCGCCCACAAGCTCGACGCCGTCAACCTGAATATCATGCAGCTCGAGACAGCGAGGACGCTGGACGAGGCATTGGATATTGCGAATACGATGGGCATGCCGCCGCAAAACTTTGTGGCCGGCGATGCGAAAGGAAATATCGGCTGGACGATTGCCGGAAAGATTCCGAAGAAAACGGCATTTGATGCGATGTTGCCTGCTGATTGGAGTCAACAAGCTGGATGGCAGGGCTGGGTCGCGAGCGCAGACTATCCGCGGGTCGTAAATCCGGACAGCGGACGTATCTGGACAGCCAACTCCCGGGTTAGTGATGGCGACGCGTTGCGCATCATCGGCGACGGTGGCTACGCACATGGCGCTCGCGCAAGACAAATACGCGACAGCCTGTTTGAGAAAGAGTTGTTTACGCCGAGTGACATGCTGGCAATTCAATACGACGACCGTGCATTGTTCTTGTCGCCATGGCGTGACTTGTTGCTTGGGGTGTTGAGCGAAGCGGTGCTTGAATCGAATCCCGACCTTATCGAGTATCGCCAGCTGGTTGAGGGCTGGATTCCGCGCGCAGTACCGGATTCTGTGGGCTACAGGCTGGTTCGTGCGTTTCGCCTCGAAGTCGAGCGGCGCGTGTTTCAAGCCGTAATGGCACCTGTACGCGAGGCGTATGGGGACGACGTTAGCCTGCGCCGCAGCAATCAATTCGAAGGGCCACTATGGTCATTGGTAACGGAGCGTCCCTTGCACCTGTTGCCCGCGAATTACGACAATTGGGAGCAATTCCTGCTCGCGGCCGTGCGGGCTAACATCGAATACTTCAATGACAACTTCGAAGGACCGTTGTCGGCCCGCACCTGGGGCGAGATCAACACGGCGTCGATTCGGCACCCTTTAAGTCGCGGCCTGCCGCTATTTGCGAGTTATCTTGATATGCCGGCTGACCGGCTCAATGGCGATGTCGATATGCCAAAAGCGCAAGGTGCGACGTTCGGAGCCTCGGAGCGCTTTTCCGTTTCGCCGGGAGATGAAGCAAACGGTTTGTTACATATGCCAACCGGGCAAAGCGGCCATCCGTTGTCGGAGTACTACAGCAAAGGGCATTCCGACTGGGTTCAGGGCCTAGCAAGTCCGTTCCTGCCGGGCGCAGCGGTACATACGCTGACCTTGACGCCAACAGGCGGTAAGATGGCGCAGTAACACCGACTGGAAATAGCTATGGCAGACAATAAATTCACAGGTACGAGTTCCTATATCGCGACCGACGACCTGACCATGGCCGTCAATGCAGCCGTGACCCTGCAGCGCCCGATATTGATCAAGGGTGAGCCCGGCACCGGCAAGACACAGCTTGCCATCGAAGTCGCGAGTTCGCTCGGCAAGCCACTCTACGAATGGCATATCAAGTCGACAACCAAAGCGCAGCAAGGTTTATATGAATACGATGCTGTTGCTCGCCTCAGAGATTCGCAGCTCGGCGATGACAAAGTTCACGACATTGCAAATTACATCATGCGCGGCAAGGTTTGGGAGGCGTTCGAATCTGACGAGCAGCCCGTGTTACTGATTGACGAGATCGACAAAGCGGATATCGAATTCCCCAATGATCTGTTGCAGGAACTGGACCGCATGGAGTTTTACGTTTACGAAACGAAGAAGCTCGTCAAGGCCCGGCATCGTCCAATTATTGTTATCACCAGTAACAACGAAAAAGAATTGCCGGACGCTTTCTTGCGACGCTGCTTTTTCCACTACATCAAATTTCCGGATCAGGAAACGATGGCAAGAATCGTGGATGTGCATTTCCCGAAACTCAAGAAGGGCTTGTTAACCGAAGCTTTGAATGCATTCTACAAAGTTCGGGAGGTTCGCGGCCTGAAAAAGAAGCCATCGACGTCTGAATTGCTCGACTGGATCAAGTTACTGCTGGCTGAGGATATTCCGCTTGAGGCCTTACGTAGCGACAACGCACGCAGCGCGATTCCTCCCTTATACGGTGCGTTGCTCAAGAATGAGCAGGACGTCCATCTTTTTGAGAAGCTTGTATTTCTGGACCGACGTAGCAATCCGCAGTAGCGACAGGCTGTTCACCCATGCTCATTCCGTTTTTCTTCAAATTGCGCGAAGGCGGCATAAAGACATCCATTACTGAGTTGCTGACCTTGCACGAAGCGATGCGGCGCGGACTTGCCGGGCAAAGTGTTGATAACTTCTATTTTCTTGCGCGAGCCTCGCTCGTAAAAGACGAAGCGCATCTGGATCGATTTGACCGGATTTTCGGTGCCTATTTCAAAGGTATTGATGACACTCTGGCGGATCTTGTGCAGGACATTCCCGAGGAGTGGTTACGGCGTCAGGCCGAATTATCATTGTCGGAAGAAGAGCGCAAACTCATAGAATCGATGGGCGGATTCGAAGAGCTGATGAAAGCGTTGCAGGAGCGCCTTGACGAACAGGATGAGCGCCACGAGGGCGGCAATAAATGGATCGGAACCGCGGGAACTTCGCCTTTCGGTGCCTATGGCTACAACCCTGAGGGCATCCGCATCGGCCAGCAGGGTTCAAGAAATCGCAGTGCCGTAAAGGTCTGGGATAAGCGCGATTACCGCAATCTTGATGATTCCGTCGAGCTCGGCACGCGCAATATTAAAGTCGCCTTGCGACGTCTTAGAAAGTTCGCGCGCGAGGGCGCGGCGGACCAGTTGGACCTGAACGATACGATCGACAAGACAGCGCGCAACGGGGGCATGCTCGATATCCGCATGGTTCCGGAACGTCACAATGCCGTCAAAATACTCCTGTGCCTGGACATTGGCGGCTCCATGGATGACCACGTACGCATCTGCGAGGAAACGTTTTCTGCTGCGCGCAGTGAGTTCAAGCACCTGGAGTATTTCTATTTTCACAATTTCGTATATGAAAATATGTGGAAGGACAATCGCCGCCGGCAATCGGAAAAAACGGCAACGCTCGACATCACTCACAAGTACGCATCAGACTACAAACTGATATTCGTCGGCGATGCGACGATGAGCCCGTACGAAATTGTTTATCCGGGTGGCAGCGTTGAGCATTGGAATGAAGAGGCCGGTGCAGTGTGGATGAAGCGCATGCTGCGAACCTATCCGAAGGCGATTTGGCTAAACCCGGAACCAAAGAACCGATGGGATTACACGCCGTCTATCAAGCTCATACGTGACCTGATGGAAGATCGCATGTACCCGCTAACCATCGCGGGCATTGACGCAGGAATCAAGGCGCTACACTAAACGCCTTTACTCGGTGCCGGCACCCAGTACTTTCAAATCCGCCAGCACTTCGGCCGAATGTTCATCGGGCTTCACCGTTGCATAGTGCTTGGCGATTGTGCCATCGGGACCAATGATAAACGTTTGTCGTTTCGCGACCGTCATACCGAACATGCGCGTCTTTACGCCATACGCTGTGGATATAATACCGTCAGTGTCGGAAAGCAGTGGAAATGGCAGGCTGAATTTTTCAGAAAAAGCCTTGTGCGATTCGCCGTCGTCAAGACTAACGCCGAGAATCTGCGCATTGAGATCGCGAAATGCAAAAATATTGTCACGAAACTCACAGGCTTCTGTCGTACAGCCGGGCGTATCGTCTTTCGGGTAGAAATACAAAACGATCCACTGATTTCGATAATCTTCGAGCGAACGCAGCTGACCATCCTGGTCTGCGAGCTCAAATTCCGGCGCCACGGCACCGACCACGGGTTGGTCATTCGCGATGCCGACTGAGGTGAACAGCAACGCCGAGACGGTCGCGAGAAGAATAACACTGGCTACTGAGACAAAACGCTTCATGATTCCGGTCCGTATCTAGGGGCAGATGTTTGATGTGGGTCCGCTCTTGCCCGCGGGAGTGGCATTATACTACTTTGTTTGTTGCCAATCTGTGTTGCTTTGACTTCTGAATATGCCGGAACAATCTGAAATGATGAGAACCGCCCTGGTGCTGCCGGGTGGCGGTGCCCGCGGCGCTTTTCAGGTCGGTGTGCTGAAAGCAATAGCCGAAATATTGCCGAAGGGGAGCCGTAACCCGTTTCCGGTCATCAGTGGCACATCGGCGGGCGCGGTTACATCCGTGGTTCTGGCTTCGAAAGCCGAGCATTTTCGGTCGGCTGTGCGAGAGCTCGAGTTCGTCTGGTCTCATTTTCACTGCGACCAGGTCTACAAGACTGACCACCTGACTATGCTCAAGAGCAGCCTGCACTGGTTAGCATCGATAGTTCTCGGCGGCTGGCTCGTCGGCAACCCGAAATCCTTGCTCGACAATGCGCCATTGCGGGACCTCTTGAGTCGCAATGTGCATTTCCCGCGCATCCAGGCGTCGATCGACAATGGTTATCTGCATGCCATAGCGGTCACAGCTGCCGGTTACGGCTCTGCCCGATCAGAGACCTTTTTTGAAGGCGCAGCTGAGCTGCTTGATTGGCAGCGCACGCGGCGCCTTGGCAAACGCAGCGAACTGAATCTCGACCACATCATGGCGAGTATCGCTGTACCACTGATATTTCCGCCGCAGAGTATCGGCAACGAGTATTTCGGTGACGGCGCCATGCGCCAGGCAACGCCACTCAGCCCGGCGGTCCATCTCGGCGCTGACCGCATCCTGGTCATTGGTATTCGCGATGAGTCCGGAGAAAAGGAACCGTCAGAGCTGGGCCCGCAGCCCAGCTTTGCGCATATCGCCGGCTACATGCTCGATACCTTGTTTATGGACGGTCTGTATTCCGATCTTGAGCGTATTACCCGCCTCAACGAGCTCATCGACTCCGTTCCGGAGCAACATCGCAATGGAAGCCTTACGAACTTTCGACCGATAGACACGATGTTGGTCGTGCCAAGCGAGGATCTTCGAGAGATTGCGTTTCGGCATCGCCAGCAATTGCCCGTGGCTATTCGGGCTCTGTTGCGAGGTGTGGGTGGCAAGACCCCGCGCGAAAGCAAGCTGTTGAGTTTCCTGTTATTCGAGAGCGCATTTACCCGAGAACTCATAGCGCTCGGTTACCGTGATGCGATGAAAGTGAAGGATCAATTGCGGGATTTCATTACCGGAGCCGGTGTCCCGCGGCTGTTTGCGCCCGAATGGATTAAGAAGGACCTCACCAGCTTTCGTTCAGACAAAACCTGATCGCCGAATATCAAAGTAGAAACCAGGCTCCAAGGCCGAGGAACGCAGAATAGCCAATAACGTCTGTGACCGTAGTCAGCACTACGCCGCCGGCCAATGCCGGGTCCACGTTCAGGCGTTTTAATATCAATGGAATACTAAAGCCAGCCAAAGCAGCAACGACAAGATTGATGATCATCGCCGCGCCGATGATCGCGCCGATGCGCCATTCCTCAAACCAGAGGTAGGTAAAAAGCGAAACGACCAGTGCCCAGGCAATGCCGTTCAGAATTCCGACCAGCAATTCCTTGCGCAGTATGCCGCCCACGTTGTCTTTGTTGATCAATCCAAGTGCAATGGCGCGGGTCATGATCGTCAGTGATTGGGAGCCGGCAACGCCACCCATGCTCGGAACGACGGGCATGAGCACGGCCAACAGAACAATTTTGTCGACCGTAGTCTGAAAAACATCAACGACTGCTGCGGCGAGGAATGCTGTGCCCAGATTGATGCCGAGCCACAATGCGCGACGACCGGCACTCTTGAATACGGGCGCGAACATGTCGTCTTCTTCGTCGAGGCCCGCGGCGCCCATTAACGAATGCTCGGCTTCTTCGCGAATGACATCCACGACGTCATCGATCGTGATGCGCCCCAGTACCCGAAACGAATCATCAACCACCGGCGCAGAGAGCAAGTCGTGGTTCTCGAATTCCCAAACGACCTGGGCCGACGGCGTATCTGCCGCGATCGGCGTAATGTCTGTCGACATCACGTTTGCAACCATCTCGTTGCTGTCGCGAGTCAGGAGTCTCGACAGATACAGCGAGCCGATGTAGGTGTTGTCGCGGCTGACAACAAATATGGAATCGGTGCCGTCGGTGATGTCCCCGACGAAGCGCAGGTACCGCGTTACAACTTCGAGTGTCACGTCAGGGCGGACAGTAACAATGTCCACGTTCATCAGACCGCCGGCGCTTTCTTCGTCGTAGGCAAGAACCTGTCGGACGCGATCGTGATCCTGCTTATTGAGTGACAGCAGAACCTGCTGAGTGACCGCCTCCGGCAAATCGATCAGCAGGTCGGCAAGGTCGTCGACCTCCATGCCTTCAGCTGCGGCAATCAATTCTGCCGGCTGCATGCCCTCGATCAGATCTTCGCGAACAGCATCGGAGACTTCGACCAGGACATCGCCACTGATTTCCGGATCGACGAGCTCCCAAAGTACGGCACGCTTTTTTCGCGGCAGGGACTCCAGGAGGCGCGCGAGTTCCGATGGGTGTAAGCCATTGACCATGACCCGAGCCGCGCGCATTCGGCCTCCTTCCAGCAGCTGGCGCAGCTTATGGAGGTTTTCCTGTTTTTGTTCCCGGGTATCCATGGCGCCGGAGTTTAGCAGCTTAGTCCAGGCGGAGTCGGTGTCCGGGGAGGTTGTTGTGGCGGGTCAAAACTGAGGCGTGACTGACACGTAATTCGGCGGCGATTCTTTCCGCCATATGCACCGAACGATGTTGCCCGCCAGTGCAACCGATGGCTATCGTCAGGTAGCCACGATGCGCGTGTTCGAATCGCGGAATCCAGCGGTTCAGAAAGCCGACGATGTCGTTATACATCGCATTGAAGTCGTCTTCGGCATCAAGGAATTCGATAACTTCCTGATCCAGGCCCGTCAGGCCGCGCAGCGACATCGACCAATAGGGATTCGGCAGGCAACGCGTGTCAAATACAAAGTCGGCATCAGCCGGAATTCTGTGTTTGAAGCCAAACGATTCGATCAGAACCGATAAAGACTCCGATTTTCGACGATCAACTCGCTCTCGAATCGTATCGGCGAGCTCGTAAATACTGGTTCGAGAGGTATCGATGATGAGATCGGCAGAATCGTTGATACGGGAAAGAATTTCGCGCTCTGCATCGATTGCTGTGCGCAATTCAGCACCGAGCGCCGCCAGCGGATGCCTGCGGCGCGATTCGCTGTAACGCTGCAGCAATACTTCGTCGCTGGCATGCAAAAAAATGACGTCCGTCCGTACGCCTTGCTTGCGGAGGTCGTCTATAAGACCCGGCAGTGCTTCGAGATCTGCGGGGCGATTTCGAGCATCGACACCGACAGCCACCAGTTCAGCCGCAGCGCCGTCACCGGAATGAACTTCGTGGACTGCAGATTTCAGGAGAGCTGCCGGAATATTATCGATGCAGTAGTAGCCGAGATCTTCCAGTACGTGCAGTGCGACAGATTTGCCTGATCCGGACAGGCCGCTGACAACGATCAGTCGTAGGTCCTTAGGCATCGTTCTCGTAACTCCAAGTCTGGCTTTGTCAGGACTCTGTTGCTTCGCGCGACGATTCCGGTAGCAGCAATTTCGAGCCGCTGAGCAGGGCCGTGTACAGGTCTTTGCTGGAGTTCGTGCTGCGCAAACGGGAGCGCAGGCCCTCATCGGCAAGCACGCGAGTAATCAGTCTGATGTCGGCGTAGTGACTGTCTTCGAGCTCGGTGGGGACCATCATGCCGATAATCAGATCCACAGGGTCGCCATCAGATGCGTCGAAGTCCACGGGCTCGGATAATTTGATCAATGCGACGGAGCTGGATTCGATGCCGTCGACACGGCAGTGTGGAAATGCAGCACCCCTATCGAGACCGGTGCACCCGAGTCGCTCGCGATCATTCAGGCACCTGAATATGGTTTCGCTGGCGATCTCCGGATGTGAGTGCACCAGCAGTTCGCTCATGATTTCCAGGCAGTGTTTTTTGCTGCGGGCAGTTGCGTTACACAACACGCCGTCGGGCTTGATGATGTTTTCGAGCGGCATAGGGGGTTTGGTAACGTCGCGACGATCTGTGCGGCCGTCTGACCGCACAGATCGTGTGCGGGGTCAGGCGAACTTGATCCTGTCTTTGTCTCTGGCGTGGTGATCGCTGAGTTTCTCTTTGTACTTTCGAACTCGTCGATTAATTTTGTCCACCATCCCATCGATCGCTGCGTACATGTCCTCTTCGGTGTGATCTGCGTAGATCGTACCACCATTTACGTGAACTGTAGCTTCAGCCTTATGTCGGAGCTTTTCGACGGTCAGAATACAATGGACGTCAGACACGATGTCAAAGTGGCGAGCTGTCTTCTGAATTTTGGATTCGACGTAATCTCTTAAAGAATCAGTAACTTCGACGTGATGGCCTGAAACATTCAATTGCATGGTTGTCTCCTGTATTGGTTATGTCGCGATCCTCTCGGGATCAGGATAACAGTCTAACTTTCCTCCTATATCGTGACTCCTACCTACTTCCTACCGCGTCTCGCGGTGCCTGCGTTCGCTGGACGAGGGGATATTCATAGCTTCACGGTACTTCGCCACCGTCCTTCTCGCAACCGAAATACCGTCGTCCTTTAGTATGTTCATGATCTTGCTGTCACTCAGCGGTTTAGCCGGGTTCTCTGCACTTACCAACTTGCGGATTTTCGCGCGAACCGCGGTCGACGACTGGTCCTCACCACTGTCTGTAGACAAATGGCTGGAGAAAAAGAACTTAAACTCAAAAACGCCGCGCGGCGTGTGCATGTACTTGTTTGTCGTTACACGTGAAATAGTTGATTCGTGCATGCCGATTTCGTCGGCGATATCGCGCAGCACCATGGGCTTCATTGCCTCATCGCCTGACTCAAGGAAGTGCGTTTGCCGCGCCACAATGCTGGTCGCTACTTTCAACAAGGTGTCATTGCGAATTTCCAGGCTGCGGATAAGCCAGCGAGCCTCCTGCAGCTGTGTTTTCAGGACTGAGTGCTCACTGCTACCGCGTAACAGCTTCGCGTACTGCTGGTTGACCGACAGCTTTGGCACACCGGTAGGGCTGATTTCGACCTGCCAGTGCTTATCCACTTTGCGCACGAAAACGTCCGGAATGACGTACTCGGCCGCGGTGGGAGAAACCGCGAGACCCGGCCGCGGGTTGCATCCCTTGATGAGGGCCAGCGCCTCATGGAGCTGGTCCTCGGAAACTCGCAACCCTCGTCGCATTTCGCCGTGGTCACGGCTTGCAACGAGATCCAGATGGTTAGCTGCAATTTTGAGCGCGAGCTTCAGCCCTGGTGTCTTGGTCGCGAGTTGCTCCAGCTGCCTGATGATGCATTCGGACAGCGAACGCGCGCCGACGCCCACGGGATCAAGCCGCTGGATCTTGGTCAGTACCGCTTCCGCTTCTTCTACTGTGACGGCAGGATCTTCGTCAAAGCCGCTGATTACTTCGGCAATGTCACCGATTAAGTAGCCATCGTCATTAATGGAGTCGACCAGGGTCTCGCCGATCAATGCTTCGCGCACAGAGAAATTTTCAATTTCCAGCTGCCAGAACAGGTGTTCGTGCAGTGATTCACCGGATTCGTCCGCGAATTCGCTGACAGGTCGTCCCTCGCCATTCCAACCGCTGTCCTGACTGCGCTCGACGGAATTCGATTGCCAGAGCTCGTCCGCTTTTATGGTCTCCACTTCAGCGGTCGATTCGTCGTTGGTGCGCGGCACATCCGGAAGGTCTTCCATTTCCAGCATGATGTTTTCCTCGAGCGCTTCCTGAATTTCGGCGTTCAGGTCGAGAATAGGCAGCTGCAACAGACGAATAGCCTGTTGCAGTTGCGGCGTCATGGTTAGCGACTGCCCGAGTTTTAGTTGCAGTGTAGGTTTTAGCATTGGCGACTATGACTTAGTGGCGAATTCAATTTGCACAAGCTGCATGCGCATATTTAGTTTGCCTTAGAGTTTGAACTCCTGTCCGAGATACACTTCTCGAACGTGTTGGTTTTCCAGAATTTCCTCGGGCGAGCCAGCCGCGATCAGGCTGCCGTCGCTGAGTATATAGGCCCGACTGCAAATCCCGAGTGTTTCCCGCACATTGTGGTCCGTAATCAGAACGCCGATATCACGTTCACACAAATGACGGATGATGCGCTGGATGTCGAGTACCGAAATAGGGTCGACACCGGCAAAGGGCTCGTCCAGCAACACGAACTTGGGGTTCGCGGCGAGTGCCCTCGCTATCTCTACGCGACGGCGTTCACCGCCGGACAAACTGATTCCAAGGCCGGTACGCACATGTCCGACGTGCAACTCATCGAGCAGATTTTCCAACTCCTGCTCGCGTCCGGCACGATCCAGGTCCTTTCGATTCTCGAGTATGGCGAGGATGTTTTGCTCGACGGTGAGTTTTCGGAATATGGACGCTTCCTGCGGCAGGTAACCGAGCCCGAGTTTTGAGCGCTCGTGCATGGGCTTGGCGGTCAGGTCCTGGCCATCCAGCAGAATATTGCCGCTGTCCGCCGCGATGAGTCCTACGATCATGTAGAACGCAGTGGTTTTTCCAGCCCCGTTAGGGCCCAGCAAACCAACGACTTCGCCGCTTTTGATTTCGACCGACAAGGTCTTGACGACCTTGCGTAGTTTGTAGCTTTTGGAAATGTCCTGAACGCTGAGTATGCTCATGTTTTACTGCGGCACGTCGTCAGTTACAGTCGGATCCGGTGCGCTTACGCCATTGGCCGGCGTGTACCGAATACGCACTCGATCCTCGCCGTTGCCCGAGGAGTCGGCATTAATTTTTCGTTCTGCGACGTTGTAGACCAGGAAGTTCGACGAGATTTCGTTACCACTCTCGGTAATAGTCGCCTGCTCGGAAAACTCAATGATCCCTTTGACTACGTCATAGCGAAGCTTGCCAGCCTCGGCATAGGTTACGTCATCAGCAGCTTCGCGCAGCAGTTCGAAAGTCGCCGGCGTTCCCGTGACAGTCGCCACGCTCAACACGCTGCCATCGAAAAGCAGGCTTGCTGAGTCGCAACTTATATGGCCATTGTTCAGATCGATAACGACATTACCCGAGAACTGCCAGGTGCTGTTCTCCTGTTCGCGGGAGGTTGCGCGGCCTTCATCGGCCTCGATCGAGATGTCGCCCTGGGAAAACTGTAGCCCCGTATAGATAATTGTCGAGGTCTTGCCGTCGAAGGCCATGGTCTCGGAATCAATCGTCCAGGGCAATCGGTCGAGGTCGACCAATTGTGCCGCGGAATACGTTGGCAGCAAAAGAAATATCAGCGCTAAAAAGAAGAAAGGCAGATGGGGATTTCGGACCATAATCGCGTTGCTAAGGCGCAATTTTGCCGCGTACGTTGGATTTGAGTTCGATTCTGTCATCGTACAGTGATGCTAGCATGCCCGTTGCCGTCAGGCTGCGTTGGCCGATTCGAATTTGTACTCGGGAATCAGTATCGGCAACAAACTGCTCAGGATCGAGTTCGAGATACTGGGTCCGAATTTCGGTGTCGTCATCGCTGCCTGAATTAATGATCTGAACATGCCCTCGCAAGGTGATCTTCGGGTCGTCTTCTTTGAGCGTGGCTTTGTCTGCATTGACGATCCAGGGGACTGAGCTTTGCGGGGAATAGCGAATGCGAACCTCGGTGAATTCGATGCGATTGTCCGCTTGCTGTTCTGCGAGCTCAGCTTCGATCTGGTACAGCAGAGAGCCGTCTTCGCCGGTACCCAGTATGCGTGCCTGTTTAAGATAGTAGCCATACTGCGACTTATCGAAAGCCTGTGCACTGACGACGTCGGCGGTGTGGCTACGTGCCAGGTACCAACTGGCCAGCGCGCCTGCTGTGAGCAGTGCGATAAGAACAATGGAGCGGGGGTTCATCAATCCGGCTGACTCCGCGCGCTTAATATCAAGTCGCAGACCTCGCGAACGGCGCCGAAGCCACCTGCGGTGCTGGTCGAGAAAGCACACTGCGCATGTACGGCCGGTACGGCATTAGCGACAGCGATGGCATAGCCTACGTGCTTGAGCAAAGCAAGGTCCGGAATATCGTCCCCGACATATGCACATTCTTCGCGCGCGATATGCAATTTGGCAATGATCTCGTCAAACGCGGCAACTTTGTCCTTGCAGGCCTGCACGACATGTTGCACACCGAGTTCCGCCATGCGCCGATCGACGGCGGCGGATTTGCGGCCGCTGATTACGGCAACGACGATTCCCGCATCGAGCAATTTGCGTACGCCGTATCCATCCTGAGTGTGAAAGGCCTTGGACTCGATGCCATCGTTAGACAGATAGAAGCGACCGTCCGTAAACACTCCGTCAATGTCGAACGCGACGAGGCGGAGCTTGCACAATGTGCCGCGACTCACAACAAGCCCTCGCGAAACAAGTCGTGAATATTCAATGCACCGACCAGATGGCCGTCTTCATCAGTTACTAACAATGAAGTAATGCGGTTCTCCTCCAGGATTCGCAGTGCTTCGGCCGCCAGGATATCGGCCGACGTCGTTTTGCAGTTCTTGTGCATCACGTCACTGATTTTCGTTTTGTGTATGTCCGCGCCCGTATCGAGTGCGCGTCGCAAATCGCCGTCGGTGAATATGCCTTCGAGCAGGCGGTCTGCGTTCACGATCGCCGTCATGCCGAGTCCTTTGTCCGTCATTTCCATGAGTCCATCACGCAAGCTGACTCCGGCGGTGACAGCCGGGACTCTGTCGCCGCTACGCATGACATCGGAAACTCGCAGCAGCAGTCGTTTGCCGAGGCTGCCGCTGGGGTGGGAACGGGCGAAATCCTCGGCGGTAAAGCCACGGCTCTTCAGTAAGGCAACGGCTAACGCATCGCCCATGGCGAGCGTCGCCGTCGTACTTGCCGTCGGCGCGAGATTCAAAGGGCAGGCTTCTTCGCTGACACTGACGTCCAGATGGACATCTGCGGCGAGCGCCATGGTTGATTTCGGATTGCCGGTGATTGACAGGAGCTTCGCGCCCATGCGTTTGACGACCGGCAGAATGGTAACGACTTCAGCTGTTTCGCCCGAATAAGACACCGCCAGCAGAAGATCCTGACTGGTAATCATGCCCAGGTCGCCGTGACTGGCTTCGGCAGGATGCATGAAGAATGCCGGTGTGCCGGTAGAGGCCAGCGTTGCTGCGATCTTGTTGCTGATATGGCCGGACTTGCCCATGCCGCTCACTACGACGCGACCTGGAATGGAGAGGCATAATTCCACCGCCGCAACAAAGTCGTCGTTGAGCCGCTTCCGCATTTCATCGACCGCGCGAGATTCGACGGCGAGCACGTCGCGCGCCAGCGCAAGGATTTCGTCTTTCGTTAGTTTGTCAGGCAAGGGAAGCCCTCAGTAGTGAGTATCCCATTCTAACCGTTTTGGCCTACAGGTTTTGTGTTACGACGTAGGAATCGTAGGCAATGTATGCGACCACCAGAGCGATGCCCTCCAGTCGCGATAGTTCCGCTTTATTGTCGTAGTCATAGGTCATCGCGAAAAGGACTAACGTAAATGCCACCATGACGAATATATGCAACGACAACACACTCGGGTGCACTGCAGCCGGATGGATCGCAGCGGCTGCCCCGAGTACAGCCAGCAGATTGAACAGGTTCGAGCCGACGATGTTACCGATCGCAAGGCCGTACTCGCCTTTCAGGGCGCTGACGATAGTTACCGCAAGTTCCGGCAAGCTGGTGCCGATGGCGACCACAGTAATTCCGATGACGACTTCACTGACGCCCAGCGTCTCGGCAACTCCAATTGAGCCGTCCACCAGCCAATCGGCACCGACCAGCAAGGTTCCAAGGCCCACGACCATCCACATGATCGCGGCACGGGTGCCAACATCCTTGGGAATTTCAGCTTCATAATCCATCTTTATCGGGTCATTGGCTGCCGACCGCATGCCGAGTCGCACCAACCAGATCATTACGATCACCAGGCCGGCCAGCAGGACAAAACCGTCAGGGCGGCTGAGGCGGGTGTCGAGGAACAGCGACACCGTTAATAGCGACACCGCGAGTAAGGCTGGCATTTCTCGCCGCAGCGTGGCCGATTCCAGTGGAATTGGCCGAACGATCGCTGTAATACCAAGCACGAGGCCGATGTTGACGATGTTGGAGCCGATGGCATTGCCGATGGCGAGGCCGGTCTCGCCACGGACCGCGGCTACCACCGAGATCAGTAATTCAGGGGCAGAGGTTGCGAAGGCAACGATGGTCAGTCCAATCAATAAGGGAGCAACGCCATAATTTCGGGCAGTCGCTGCAGCGCCATGCACAAAGCGGTCCGCTCCCCAGACCAGGACAGTCAGCCCCGCCAGAATCAGACCGAGGTCCCAAAGTTGAATATCGCTAAGCATCAGGTACGGTCGTGACGGATCTTCAATCTGCAGTGTGCTGCGGGCCGGCTATAATACACAATCCCGGTGTAGCTTTAATAGACATTGCATCTTCGTCGATGCGCGGTGGGATGCGCCGTAGATTGCGGTTACACTGCGCGCGCCGCAACAGCCTCATCCGGTGTGGCGCTACATTGCGAAACTCGAACCCACCTCAATAGCGAGCCCATGCAGATCATGAACCCAGTGGAAATAAGCCAATTAATCGAGGCCGGCTTCAATAACGCCATCGTCAAAGTAGAATCCGAAGACAACACCCATTTTGGCGCGCTGGTGGTTGCCGATGAATTTGAAGGCAAGCGGTTGCTCGCCCGCCATCAGTTGGTCTATCAGTGCCTGGGGACCTTGGTAGGCAACGAAATTCACGCGCTTTCCATAACGGCGCTGACGCCTGACGAATGGCAGCAGAAGACAGGCGGAGCCTGAGACATTGGACAAATTACTGATCACCGGCGGCAGCATGCTGTCAGGCAACGTCAAAATCTCCGGTGCCAAGAATGCGGCCTTGCCGATACTTGCGGCGACCTTGCTGGCAACAGAAAAAACCACGATACGAAATGTTCCGCACCTCAAGGATGTCACCACGATGCTGTCACTCTTGCAGATCATGGGCGTAGAGGTCACCGTCGACGATTACCTGACCGTCGAGATTGAGGCTGGCAATGTCGACAATTTCAAGGCGCCATACGATCTTGTCAAGACGATGCGGGCATCGATACTGGTTCTGGGACCTCTCGTGGCGAGATTCGGAGTTGCGGACGTATCTTTACCCGGTGGTTGTGCGATCGGCGCACGGCCGGTCAATCTGCACGTTGCCGGCCTGCGAGCGATGGGTGCCGAAGTCATCGTTGAGGACGGTTACATCAAGGCGCGTGCCGACAGATTGCGGGGTGCGCATATTGTTTTCGACACCGTCACCGTCACCGGGACAGAGAATCTGCTGATGGCCGCGGTTCTTGCCGATGGCGAAACCGTCCTCGAGAATGCCGCACGCGAGCCCGAAGTGCTGGATTTGGCCAATTTTTTGATCGGCATGGGCGCAAAGATCGACGGCGCCGGCGGTAGCACTATTACTGTGCAGGGTGTCAGCAGTCTCACTGGCACGGAATACTCGGTCCTGCCGGATCGCATTGAGACCGGCACCTACCTGGTCGCTGCCGCAATGACCGGTGGTCATATCCGCGCCGTCAATGCGGCACCCGAGACGCTCGAAGCGGTCCTGATCAAGTTGCAGGAAGCGGGAGCTGCGATAGAGATCGGCGATGACTGGATCGATATCAACATGCATGGGCGGCGGCCCAAATCAGTCAATATCCGGACTGCACCCTATCCTGCGTTTCCGACCGACATGCAGGCGCAATTCTGCGCCATGAATGCGATAGCCAACGGTGTCAGTACTGTCACGGAAACCATATTTGAGAATCGCTTCCAGCACCTGCTGGAAATGCAGCGCATGGGCGCGGACTTCAAGATTGAAGGCCACACCGCAATTTGTACCGGCGTGAGGCATCTGATGGCAGCGCCGGTGATGGCTACGGACCTTCGGGCCTCGGCAGGATTGGTGCTAGCGGGTCTCGCGGCAAAAGGTGAGACGCTGGTCGATCGCATATATCACGTCGACCGTGGCTACGAGCGTATCGAAGAGAAACTCGGTCAACTGGGGGCGGCGATACGCCGGGTGGCTTAGTTCGCTACCGTGGATCGTCCGGCCCTTCCGGCCGCTCGACGGCGGTCACCGTCGCACTAAAGCGCTCTCCGTCGCGGAGACCCGCCACTTCAACCCTGTCGCCCGGCCGAGTGCTGGCGGATATGAGCAGAGCCTGGCGCTGCGAAAAAACCGGTTCGCCATTGAGTTCGAGTATGACGTCTCCGACCAGCAGGCCAGCTGTTGCGGCCGGACCGCCTTCGTAGACCTCGGTGAGCAATATGCCATTACCGCCTTCGATACCCATCGCGACACGCTCAGAATTGGTCAGATCATCAGGAAGCAGCCCCATATACCCGCGGATTACGCGACCATTCTGTTTGATCTGCTCAATCACGCCCCGTACAAGATCGACAGGAATGGCGAATCCAATACCCTCGGTACCAATATCCTGGGCGAGTACGGCGGTGTTGATCCCGACGAGCTCGCCCAGGCTGTTGATCAGCGCACCGCCTGAGTTGCCGGCGTTAATGGCGGCATCGGTCTGAATGAAGTTTTCGAAGGTGACGAGGTTTAACAGTCCACGCCCCGTTGCGCTGACTATGCCCTGGGTAACCGAGGTCGTTAATCCATAGGGGTTGCCGATAGCCAGCACTACGTCGCCGATACGCAGGTTGTCCGACCGGCCTAGTCGTATGGCAGGCAGCGTACCGAGGTCGATCTTCAGTAAAGCCAGATCCGTCTCGGCATCGACGCCCACCGTCGCTGGCTCGGTAATTCGACCGTCACTCAGTTGCACGCGAATTTCGGCCGCGGTGGCGACTACATGGTAGTTCGTGACCAGATAACCCTCGGGATCGATGATTACAGCCGATGCAAAACTCGTTTCTACGCGAAATCGCGTCCTTTCGGTGCCTGAAACGCGATCCTGGACCAGGCGCTTGGTGTAAATGTTGGCCACTGATGAGGAACTCAGGTCGACTGCATCGGCATAGCTGGCAGGCTGCAGCGGGGTCGTAACGCCGGGCATCAGGTCGGGGCGAACCAAAACGACGATAAATGCGACCGCCAGACCGACGACTATCGATTGAATCAAGAACACGAGCGCTGATTTGAAACCGGACAATCGATGTCCCCGTAATATATCCAGACAATTTCTGGCGGCTAGCCACAAACGACCGCCCCCGTGTATAATGCGCCGTGGTTCCGCATCGAGTCCCGGGGTTACCGTCATCCTGACGGCAAACCGAGTCGGCTGCAAATCTACCAGTATCGATATTAAGCAACAAAGCGCTAAAAATAAGAGGCCGTATCAAGTACGGCATATGGGAGTGCCTGATGACTGAAGACGACCTTGATCGCAATAGGCGTCATTTCCTTACAGTAGCAACTGCTGTCACCGGTGTAGCCGGGGCGGGCGTTGCTGCAATTCCTTTCATTTCTTCGCTCAAGCCGAGTGCGCGAGCGCAAGCATTGGGTGCACCGGTTGAGGTACCTATAGGGTCCTTGCAGCCCGGCGAGATGCTGCGCGTGTTGTGGCGCGGCAAACTGGTATTCGTGCTGCGGCGGACGAAAGAGATGCTGGCTCAGCTCGGCGACCATCCGGATCGCCTTAGAGATCCGAATTCGGAAGAGAAAGACCAACAACCTGATTACGCGGCGAATGACACGCGTTCTGTGCGGGCCGAATACCTGGTAGTCGAAGGATCGTGCACGCATCTGGGTTGCGCGCCATTGCAGGACTTTGACGTACGCCCTGCGGAAGGCTGGGGCGGCGGCTTTTTCTGCCCTTGTCACGGCTCCAAATTCGATCTGGCGGGCCGCGTATTCAAGGGCGTGCCGGCACCGACGAACTTGCGGGTGCCACCGCACCGATTTGTCAGGGATGACCTGATCTTGATCGGTCAGGACACGGGAGCAGCGTAATGGCAAGAATCGAAGCAGAAGTCGGCAAGCCGCAGGGCGGATTCATGAAGTGGATTGATGATCGCTTCCCGTTTACGTCGACGATGAAATATCACGCGACCGAATACTATGCGTCCAAGAACTTCAATTTCTGGTATGTGTTCGGTGTGCTTGCGTTTGTCGTACTCTTTATCCAGCTGTTTACCGGCATATTCCTCACCATGAATTACAAGCCGTCGGCGGCAGAGGCATTCGCGTCGGTTGAGTACATCATGCGGGACGTCGAATGGGGCTGGTTGATTCGCTACATGCATTCAACCGGTGCGTCATTCTTTTTTATCGTTGTCTACCTGCATATGTTCCGCGCCATGCTTTATGGCTCGTACAAGAAACCGCGCGAGCTGATCTGGATTATCGGCATGCTGATATTCCTGGTACTCATGGCAGAGGCTTTTGCCGGGTATTTGTTGCCCTGGGGCCAGATGTCTTACTGGGGCGCGCAGGTCATCATCTCATTGTTCGGCGCGATTCCCTGGGTTGGTGATGCGCTCGTTGAAATAATTCGCGGTGACTACTCCATTTCGGATATCACACTGAACCGTTTCTTCGCTCTGCACGTCATAGCTCTGCCTTTAGCACTGATCGGCCTGATCTTTGTGCACATCGTTGCTTTGCATGAGGTTGGCTCGAACAACCCGGATGGCATCGAGATCAAGAAAAACAAAGGGCCTGACGGCGTGCCGCTGGACGGCATCGCTTTCCATCCCTATCACACGTCGAAAGACCTGGTCGCCATAATCATTTTCCTGATGGTCTTCTGTGCGGTGGTGTTTTTTGCGCCGGAGATGGGCGGCTATTTCCTGGAACACGCGAATTTTGAACCGGCCAACCTGACGGCGACGCCGGAGCACATCGCGCCGGTTTGGTACTTCACGCCGTTCTACGCCATCTTGCGGGCCGTCCCTGACAAGCTTTGGGGATTCATTCTGTTCGGCTTATCCGTGCTGTTGCCTCTGTTCTTGCCGTGGCTGGATAGATCAAGGGTCAAGTCAATTCGTTACCGTGGCTGGATCTACAAGTCGGCATTGACGATCTTCGTAGTGACATTCCTGGTACTGGGCTGGTTGGGTACGATGCCCGCCGACCCCATATACGTGCTGATAGCGCGTGTATTCTCGGTCATCTATTTTTCATTCTTCATTTTGATGCCGTATTACACGGCGATCGACAAGACGAAGCCCGTTCCAGAGAGGGTTGTCTACCATGGATAAAATGACTCGATACGCTGCTTTACTGTTGATTGGCACTGGTTTTATGGCGACGTCGGCATTGGCGGCCGGCGGTGGTGCCAGCCTGGCCTCTGCCAATATTGATCCTGACAACGTCAATTCACTGCAACGCGGTGCGGCCAATTTCATGAATTATTGTTCGGGCTGCCATTCGGCACAGTACGTACGCTACAAGACCATAGGCAAAGATCTGGACTTGTCGGAAGAGATGCTGGTTGACAACCTGATGTTCAACGCCGAGAAGACGTTTGAAACCATCCAGGCATCAATGCCGGCTGCCAGTGCGGCTCGCTGGTACGGAACGGCCCCGCCGGACCTGTCGCTGATGGCGCGCGCCAAGGGCGCTGACCACATTTACAACTTCCTGAAAGGTTTTTACGTCGACAAGTACAGCCCGACAGGTGTGGACAACCTGGTGCTAGCGGGCACCAGCATGCCGCATGTCCTGTGGGAGCTGCAGGGATATCAGGCCGCACATTTCGAAAGTCACGAAAATGACGACGGTTCGGTTACGACGACATTCAATGGGTTTGAACAAGTATCGGCTGGCGCTCTGGATTCAGAGGACTACGATGAATTCGTGCGCGACACAGTCAATTTCCTTGCCTACATTGCAGAGCCCATTCGTGGATTCCGCATGGACCTCGGCAAGTGGGTAATTATCTATCTAATCTTTTTCCTCCTCATCGCTCGGATGCTGAAGAAGCAGATTTGGAAGGACGTAAAATAATGGCAGTTGTAGCCAATCGGCGATCAGTAATGACTTTGTTCTCGCGACCGACTGATATTCACAGTCATCGCACTCGGCTCGTTTTGGCTGAGAAGAACATAAACATGGAGGTCGTCAATGTTCCGGGTCCTGATCTGCCCGAGGACCTGATGGACCTCAATCCTTACCACACGGTTCCTACGCTCGTGGATCGCGACCTGACTCTTTACGATTCGAGAGTTATCGTTGAGTACCTTGATGAGCGTTTTCCGCATCCGCCGCTCATGCCTGTAGACCCTGTGACGCGCGCGCAGTTTCGTTTGGCACTGTTTCGCATAGAGTCTGACTGGTATTCGATCGCCGCAGAGGCTGAGACGAGCGCCGATGGCAAGCTTGGTACGAAAGCTCGTAAGATGCTGCGTGAGAGCATTTTGCAGAGCACAGAACTGTTTGGCGCACGGCCGTACTTCTTGAGTGAAGAGTTTTCGTTGGTCGATTGCACGATCGCCCCGTTGCTGTGGCGCTTGCCGGTATACGGCATCGATCTTGGCAAGGGCTCGGAGCCTATAGACGAATATATGGAACGTGTTTTTTCGCGTCGTTCGTTTGTCGAAAGTTTGACCGAACTGGAACAGGAAATGCGTTTGTAGCATTCCTGGAGGTTAAGTTAAGTTGGAAGCGATCGGGTGATTTGGTGTTAAGCTAGTCGGACCGAACGAGAACCTCAGAATAAGATTCGTGAACAAATCCAGCCGCTCAAAACGACCTTATTTGATTCGTGCCATGCACGAATGGATGGGCGATAACACGCATACTCCGCATATCGTGGTCGATACCTCGGTCGATGGCGTGCATGTGCCAATAGAGCACGTCAAAGATGGCAAGATCATTTTGAATATCAGCGAGACGGCCGCGCACAATCTCAAATTGACGAATGACGCTGTGAGTTTTCGTGCGCGTTTTGGCGGAGTACCTTTTGACGTATGGGTGCCAATGCAGTCGGTTCTGGGTATTTATGCCCGAGAGACCGGCCAGGGGATGATTTTCTCCCAGGACACCGAAACAGCCGAACATGTTGAGCCGCCGGAACTGCAGTCAGACCTCGAAGAAACGCGGTCACGGCCGCACCTGACGATCGTCAAATAGGCGCTAGTCGCCCAGCAAGCTTGCATCGATCAGGTCACAAAGACAGTGGATCACGACCAGATGTACCTCCTGAATGCGGGCTGTCCTTGTCGCCGGTACGCGAATTTCCACATCACCGGTCTCGAATAGTTCGGCCATTCGGCCGCCATCCCGACCGGTGAGTGCAACGACCCTCATACCGCGCTCGTGGGCCGCGGCGATGGCGCGGATAACGTTCTCCGAATTTCCGGAGGTCGAAATCGCGAGTAGTACATCCTGAGCTTTGCCTAGCGCCCGCACCTGCTTCGAAAAAATTTCCTCATAGGCGTAGTCGTTGGATATCGATGTCAGCGTCGAGCTGTCCGTAGTCAGGGCGATGGCGGGGAGACCGGGTCGCTCCATCTCGAAACGATTGAGCAGCTCGGATGAGAAGTGTTGCGAATCTGCCGCCGATCCGCCGTTGCCACAGCTCAGAATCTTACCGTCGTCGAGCAATGCATCGCTCATGATCCGCCCGCCCGCGGCGATGCTCTCTGCGATCTGCTCTGCGGAGGCCTGTTTGGTGGTGATGCTTTCCGCGAAGTGTTCGCGAACTCGGGCTACAGGATCCATGGTTACTCCGCTAATGTTGACTCTTTGGAATTCTATCAGTAGACGGCTAAAGAGTTGAGTTATTTGGCCGAAATGCGTCTTTGATCCAGCAAACACTCAGATTCTCGTTGCCCTCAATGGCGACTACGTCGAAACGCATCGTGTGTGTGGCAAAGTGACTGTTTCTCGAGATGAACATGGCGGCCGTGCGAATGATCTTGCGTTGTTTGTGGATTTCCACGGTGTCGAGTGGGGAGACAAAGTCCGTCGATGCGCGGTAACGAACCTCGATAAACGCCAGGCAATCCTGATCCAGCATGATCAGATCGATTTCACCACCGCGGTGGTGAAAGTTTCGCGCGACAGGCCGCAGTGCATGCTGTCGTAAATAGACGAACGCGAATTGCTCCGCGCGTCGCCCTACAAGTCCTGTGTTGCGTCGTCCCACGGAGCGTCATCGGCGGCATCCGGCGTGAGGAATTCACCCTCGTCGCTAATATCTTTTATGGGCCCGCCGATATCCTCTTTGTCAGGTAGAGCCGTGGCCTCGCCGCGTTGGAACTGCGCCCATGCGAGACGTCTGTGAACTCGTCCGCGCTGATCCAGGAACAGTTGACCGGTTGCGCCATCGAGCTCCATCATTTCTTCGCCGCGGTAGGCGTATAAGGCGGCAATCAGGTTGTACGCGTCATAGCCCATTGCGTGCAATCGGCCAAGCTGGCGCTCCTCCGGCCAATAGGTCGCATAGCTGGCTGGCAGGAAGCGAATCCAGGGTTGCGGGTCGATCAGCCAGGGCGTATCCGCGAACATGATGCCGTTCAAGTCGGTGTTGGAGCGGCCGTCGAGTGAGTTGACGGACGAGGTTGAATAGGTCGGCAAGTCACCCGAATAGTGGAACTTGAGTTGTGATTTCAGCAGTCGGGCCGGCCCGGCAGCTGCGGCCAGGAAAATGAACTCGGCGTCCTGCCGTCGACGCGGGTCGAATTGCAAGTTGGCGCCGATATTGGCGCGCATTCTCTGGTACCGCTGGACGCTGCCGCTCAGGCCCATCAGGGTTTCAATTTCGACGGAGAAATCCTGCTTGTCGGGCGTGTAGCTTCTGTAATCGAGCAGGGATCCACCCAATCCTTCGAACTCTGTTGCGAAACTCTGCAGGACGCGTCGACCCCAGTCATTGTTCGGCACCAGGGCGACCGCGCGGGAATAGCCATCGGCGCGCGCTCGCACCGCGGCTGATGCGGCTTCGTCCTCCGGCGCCAGCGCAAACTGGTATAAGCCGGGTGGAGCCAGCGTATCGTCAGGAAGATAATTCAGCGTCAGCACAGGAACCGGCACGAGTATGTTGTTCGCCAGTTCCGTTACGCTCTCCCTGAGCAAGGGCCCGACAACGAACTCGGCGCCGTCTGCTACGGCGGTTTGGTAAGCGGCGCTCGCACCGCCTTCAGAATTCACATCATAAACGCGCACGGATTGCCGATCGTCCAGCGCGCTGGCAGTCGCAAAATAGGCGCCGAGAAAGCCGTTCTGAATCGCTTGGCCAGCGGCCGACGAGCGGCCTGACAATGGCAGCAGCAGGGCAACCTGTCTTGGGTAGGTCAGCGACTCCTGGTCAATGCTGCTGATGTCACCGATGACGACGAGGGCGGGGTGACGCGGATAGGTATTCTGCCACCGGGCGATGCCGTTGTTCCAGCCAACGCCTTGTTGCCCCGTGGTCGCGGCCAGCGAACCCAGGGTAAGCCAGCCGCGCGTTTCTGTGTCGCTGGAGCGCTGCGCGGCCTCGCGCAAAACCTCCGGATTACTGTACAGCAGTCCTTGCCAGAGTCGCTTTCGATTTTGTTCAATGTCGCGTGAGCTATCGAGCCAGGTTTCCCGCTGCATCATCAGTTCGACAGCACGCGCCGGGTCCTGTTTTTGTATCCACGCATCCGCACGCAATGCTTCAACACGCAGGCGATCGCGCTTGCTTAACGACTGGCGACTCATGGGTTCCAATAGCGATAGCGCGGTATCCGGATCGCCGCGATATAAAGACATAGCGGCGGTGTTGGTGTTCCAGAGCACGAGCAGGGCACCAGCGGCGGGCTTCGAAATGCTGGAGAGTCCCTGGCGGGCGCGCGCTACGTCGCCCGCGTCCAGCCATTGTTCCACCGCTAACAAGGTGAACCGGTCATGCTCGACACCCGCTGCACTGGTAGCCAGACCAATATAGGTACCGGCAGCAGCAGCGTGGTCGCCGTCACGCGCGAGCCGTTCTGCGCGTTGCTCGACTGAGCCAACAAGGCCGCTGATTGCGGTTGTTTCGCACGCACTGACCGCCAGCAGGGCTCCCAACACGAGCGCAATGCTTGCCAGTCGGCGCATTTTCACGGCAGGATGAAGGTGTGGGTTCGTCATGTTGTCGTATCGCTGTTAATCAATCGTCGCATGGTCATTTTGAAATAGGGATTCTAAGCCTGTGAGCGGTACACTTTTTGTCGTCGCAACGCCAATCGGCAATCTTGAAGACCTGACACCGCGAGCGCGTCGGACGCTAGCTGAAGTGAGCCTCATTGCCGCCGAGGATACCCGCCACACCGGGCGATTGCTAATGCATATCGGCTGCAAAACGCGACTAATGGCCTTGCACGACCACAACGAAGAAAAAGCTGTCGCCAGCGTTCTGGCCGCGCTACAGGGTGGCGAATCGGTCGCGCTCGTTAGCGACGCCGGAACTCCGCTTGTGAGCGACCCGGGCTTCCGCCTGGTGCGTGCGGCTCACGAGCACGGTTTTGTGGTGACTCCCATAGCCGGTGCGAGTGCCGTAACAGCCGCACTGTCAGTCGCTGGAATTCCGACTGATCGCTTTTGCTTTGAGGGTTTTTCGCCGGCGAAGCAGGTTGCACGCAGGGACTGGCTCGAGCAACTCAAGGGCGAGCGCCGCACATTGGTGTTTTTTGAATCCGTGCATCGCATCGCAGACTGCCTTGCAGACATGGTCATAGTATTCGGAGCTGAGCGCCCGGCCTTTATAGGTCGGGAGCTGACCAAAATTCATGAGCAATGCGTGCAGTCCACCCTGGGGGACCTGTGCGCACAGGTTGAAGACAAGTCAATAGTCGATAAAGGCGAGTTTGTCATTATCGTTGCGGGCTCAACCGAGGAGCATGAATCGCCGCTCGAAGTTGATCGATTGCTAAGTGCACTCGGCAACCATTTATCAGCGAAAGACGCAGCGAGGGTTGCGGCTGAAGCGACGGGGTTGAAGCGAAATGCCTTGTACGAGAGATTGCTGCAGTTAAAAGACCGGTGAATGCGTACTGTCTATGAATAAAAGCGAACGCACCAATCAGCAGGACGAGGGCCTGTGGCGGGCTGATTTTCTCTATGCCTTGCTGCTGTTCCTGATCGCTGCCGGGCTCAACGGTTACGCCATTCAAACGACAGGCGTGTTAGCTGGCGACTACAGCTGGGCCACTGCGGCATTTTTTCTGGCGTTCGGCTTGTTTACGATTACCACCGGGTTTCCGCATCCTGGCTTTGGGCATGTTTCATTCGATCGAGTGGTGCAAGTTGCGAGCATACTGGTATTGGGACCAGTCGACGCAGCCTGGATTAACGGGCTGGCTTCATTCATTTATCCCTGGCATCGTTTGTGGGGCGGGACCTCAGTGCGAGCCGTCTTGACCGCAGCCTGCAACAATTCCGGACTGATGTCGCTGGTTATTCTGTCCTGTGGCCTCTTGTATGAGTACCTTGGTGGGCCCGTCCCCCTCGTTGCGCTGGATCTTCGTACCGCGGGATTGCTGCTGTTACTCATGTTGAGCATGCAGTTTCTCAACGACCTTGGAATGATGGTCATCTTCTACTTTCGTGACCTGAGCCCGACGACCTTGTTCAACTCGTTCAGTTCTGCGGTTGAGTCAGTATCTGTATTACTCGCGATCATCGTGGCAATCGCCTTTACCACAGCTGACATTGAATACTTTGTGCTGCTGACTATCGTCCTGGCTATCCTCATGCTGGTGCTGAAGCAATACGCTGTGATGCGCTTCCGACTGGAGGCGCTGGTTGAGGAGCGCACTGAGGAATTGCGCGTGCAGTCAGTTGAATTTGAGCGTCAGGCGACACATGACAATCTTACGGGTCTGGTCAACCGACGTTACGCAGACGATTACCTGCAGCGGGAGATTGAGGTTGCCCACCGTCACAACCGGGATTTCACGATTGCCCTTGCGGATATCGATCACTTTAAGTCCATAAACGATCGTCATTCTCACGGCATCGGCGATGAGGTCCTGAGGCGAGTTGCTCGTATCCTGGTAGATCGATGTCGCAAAACTGACGTGGTTGCGCGCTATGGAGGCGAGGAGTTTCTTTTGTGCTTTCCGGATGCAGATGCGGCATTTGCGAGGCAGATTTGCGACCAGGTTCGACTTGCTGTCCAGAATGCCAGCTGGTCGGACGTGCAAACGCCGGGGGGCGAGAAGCTCAGCGTGACGATCAGCATCGGTGTCGCCGAGGCACAGGATGAGTCGCGCCGGGCGACCGTGCTGCATGAAGCTGATTTGCGCCTTTATCGGGCAAAAAACGAAGGTCGAAATCGTGTTGTTTCCTGAAGTACATGCGCACCGCGGACCGGTGAGGCCGTTGCGACCCTATAAATTGCTGTTCTGCTTCGCTCTTATTGCTGCGCCGACATGGGCTTTTGCGGATGCTACAGCGGCCATGGAAGAGTGCACCGCATGCCATGGTGTGGATGGCATGGGGCGAGGCAGTCCCATGGTCCCGGTGATTGCCGGCATCCCGGCAGGTCATATTGAGGAGGCGATCTATGCGTATGTTGATGGCGCAAGGCGCTGCGTGAGAGAGCCGCGCATGTGCGAAACAGTGGCGGCACTTGCCGAGTCCGAGGTGACGGAAGTTGCCAACTATTTTGCAAGCCAGGTTCGCGGTTCCTCTCACGAGGAGTTTGATCAGGATTTGGCAAAAGAAGGCGAACTGCTACACCAGCAGTATTGCTCCAATTGTCATTTTCCGCCGGATCACAAGGATGTCGCTGATGCTGTTGGATTTCCGCTGCACGGGCAGCGGTCAGAATACCTGCGTTACGCTATCGAAGCCTATTTCGCCGGGGAGCGCGAGGCGTTGGTTGAGGCAATGGCAGATCAGATCAAAAACCTCAAAGCGGGCGATCTGGGTGCGCTGGTTCATTACTACTCGAGTTACCGGTCCAACGAGTGAGTAGGTGGGAAACCAGCACTATATCCAGCGCCTGACGTTCGCCGAGTATTCCGTGTATTGACTGCCGTATCGCAGCAACAGCTTTGCCTCTTCATAGCGGCAAAATACGCGATTCAGGATCAAAGCATACAAGGTTGCCGCGACGTAATAGGGCCAACTTCCGGCAAGCAGCGCAATTCCGGCTAGCATCATAATCATCCCGAGATACATCGGATTTCGCGAATAGGCATAAATGTCGTCGGTAACAAACGATGTCGTCTCCGCGGTCGGGCAGATTGCCGTTTCGTGTTTTTGAAATATCCACCAGGCGCGAATCATTATGCCGAACCCGACCGTTATCAGTATCACGCCGACGGTCACGTGAGGCTGAAAATTCGCCGTTGGGATGAGTGGCAAAACTTGTATCAGCGTCGCAATGGCGAGTAACGTCATCGCAATGCGTGGTGGCTTATAGGTAAGCATTTTTTGACAGGGCCGCTCGCAACTATTCATAACTTCTCCTCCGATTCGACACGGGCGAGGAGCGACTTCAGCAAGCGCCGCGTCACCTCGATGTCATCCTGTTTCAGATCACCAAATATCTTATTGATAATCAATGTTTCGTTGCGCCGAATTGCGGCGAATGTTTCCCGGCCCAAGGTGCTAAGTCGCAGTAGCGGCGACCGCTTGTGATCGGGATTGGAGACTGACCGAATCAGCCCTTTGTCGAGCAACTGATTCGCGGTTACCTGGACGTGCTGCCGCGAGACGTGATATTTGTCGGCGATAGCCGGTACCGTGAGCTGTTCCTCTGGGTACAGGAACTCCATGACAGCGCGATTCGCTGCGGTTAATTCATCGTTTCGCAGGTAGTGGTCCGCCGTGTCGCCCATTGCTCGAAACAGGCGCCGGATCAGCCATACGATTTCGTAGGCAGAATTCTGACCTGAATCGTTTATTTTTCCCTCCAACTTGACAATTTAGTTGTCATTATTATTGTTGACAATTTAGTTGTCAAGTATTTTGACCGTAACGCCGCGAGAAATGCAGTAGACTCGCCGCCGAGAAAGCCGGAGTCGGCCAGACAATCGCTGCAGTTCGCTGTGGAGGAAAGTCCGGGCTCCTTCGGACAGGGCGCCAGGTAACGCCTGGGAGGCGCGAGCCTATGGAAAGTGCCACAGAAAACAGACCGCCAGCAGCTTCGGCTGGTAAGGGTGAAAAGGTGCGGTAAGAGCGCACCGCGCGACTGGTAACAGTTCGCGGCACGGTAAACCCCGCCCGGAGCAAGACCAAATAGGGGAGCACGCGGGCCTAGTGCCAGCACCGTCGGTTCCGAACGGGCTCCCGGGTAGGTTGCTAGAGGCAGTCGGTGACGGCTGTCCCAGATGAATGATTGTCGATGACAGAACCCGGCTTATTGCGGGCTCCGGCTTTCTCACTTGTTATTATGTTCATAATCAATAAGTTACAGTAGGACGCTGCAGTTTCTCCCAGCGAATTTTCGCCCTTGCGCAGATCACAACAAAACCCGCCCGATATGACCGCTGTCGCCTTTTGTCGACACATTCGTGAGGTCTTGTTGAGGAACACCGCGTAAGCAACTGATTTACTTAGCGCGAGTCCTGCCACTTTTCGCCTTATTTGGGCCACCAAATCGCCCCTAAGTCCCTGTACAACAACAATTAATTATGCACCGTTGTTGACCGCCATCAGGGCCATCCCTATAGTGTTGAAAAGTGGAAAAAAGTGGGAGGAACTGGGCGCCCAGCCCGGAAATCGCGCCAGAAGAGCGGTTTCAGGCACGTCCAAATCATCGTGTTTCGAGGAGCTACCAAAGTATCGCTGGACGCCAAAGGGCGGATGGCCATACCGACCCGGTATCGGGAGCGGTTGGCTGCCCGTTCTGATGGCCAGTTGGTCGTGACTGTGGACAAAGATCATTGCCTCCTCGTGTATCCGCTTGCCGACTGGGAAGAGCTCGAACGCAAGTTAGTGCGATTGCCCAGCATGAACAAAGTTGCACGTCGAATAGTACGAATCATGGTCGGTTACGCGACCGAAGTCGACATGGATAACAGTGGTCGAATTCTGATTTCGAAAGAGCTCAGGGAATTCGCGAGTCTCGATAAGCAGGGAATGCTGATTGGACAGGGCAACAAATTTGAATTGTGGGATGAAGCAACCTGGAACGAAAAGCGCGACGCGTGGCTCAGCGATGACGACGACGGCGATATGCCGGCCGATCTCGAATCGATTTCTTTCTAGGTTGAAGGTCAGCCCATGAGCAGTAGCGAGCATGTGCCGGTACTGCTGGGACCAGTCCTTGATGGGCTGAATATAAAAAAGGACGGCTGCTACGTCGATGGAACTTTCGGGCGCGGTGGTCACAGTGGGGAGATTCTGAAGCGACTCAATGCCAACGGACGACTGATCAGTATTGATCGTGACCCGGATGCCATCGCTTCAGCACCAAAGACTCTGACTGATGATCCCCGTTTCGAACTGATTAGGGGGTGTTGTGCGCAACTTGAATCGATCATTAGTGAAAAAGGGCTTAAAGGCGGAATCGACGGAATCCTACTCGACCTGGGCGTCTCGTCACCGCAACTGGATGAAGCCATTCGAGGCTTCAGTTTCCTCCGCGATGGCCCACTCGATATGCGAATGGACCCGGAATCAGGTCGGTCCGCGAGTGACTACCTTCAACAAGTGGAACAAAAAGACTTGATTCGAGTACTTCGACAATTTGGTGAGGAAACTCATGCGCCGCGCATAGCGCGTGCAATCTGCGATGCGCGGGCGAAATCGCCGATCACAACGACCGGACAACTTGCGGGCATCGTCGAAGCGGCGGTTCCCGGCAAAGTGCGCGCGCAGAAAAAACATCCGGCGACAAAGACTTTTCAGGCGATCCGAATTGCCATTAACGACGAGCTTGAGCAACTTGCTGCCGTGCTTGAGCAGTCCGTAGATTTATTGAGCAAACACGGTCGGCTTTGCGTAATCAGTTTTCATTCACTCGAAGATCGTATGGTCAAGCGTTTCATGCGCAAAACGTCGAGTGAGCCGGAGCAGTACCGCGGCATGCCGACCATGCCGGACGAACTTCGCCCCAAGTTCGCAACGGTGGGCAAAGTTATCGTTGCAACACAGGAAGAAGTTGAAGCGAATCGGCGCGCTCGCAGCGCGCGACTTCGAGTGGCGGAGCGCACCTGATGCAGCCGTTGAAATCTCAGCAACCGTTTCTTCTTGTATTTGTCTTCGCCGTCGTCTGCGTACTGAGTTCGATGGCACTCATTTATACCAAACACGAGTCACGAAAGCTATTCGTTGAACTGGAAGCGCTAACGCATGTTAGTGACGAGTTGAATATCGAATGGGGTCAGTTGCAGATCGAGCAAAGCACCTGGGCTACGCACGCGCGAATAGAGAAGGTTGCAAGTGAAAACCTTTCCCTCGCGCGACCTGAAACTTCGGAAATCTACGTAATTGAACGGCCATGACTCGAGGCGCAGAGACAAAACAAAAAACTGCACAACGATTCGTCGGCAGGGTGTCGCTGGTGATGGCGTTCTTCGCTTTGCTCGCTTCGTCGCTGGTTGCGCGCGCCGTTCACCTGCAGGTACTCGATAAGGACTTTCTCAATCAGCAGGCGGACACGCGCCACCTGCGGACCGAGTCCATCTCCGCACATCGCGGCACAATACTCGACAGGAACGGTGAGCCGCTGGCAATCAGTACACCCGTCGACAGCATCTGGGTGAATCCAAAAGAATTCGCGAGCGCAGTTGATCGGATTCCGCAGTTGGCTGAAACACTCGAGCTGAAGCCGGATACGCTGATGCGCCGCATCACCAGCAGCATGGACAAGGAGTTCCTGTACCTGAAAAGGCATTTGAACCCGAGTGCGGCGCAGAGCGTAATGGCCCTGAAGCTTCCCGGTATCAATGTGCAACGCGAATATCGGCGCTACTACCCGGCTTCGGAAGTGACCGGGCATCTGGTCGGATTCACCGACATCGATGACAAGGGTCAGGAAGGGTTGGAGCTCGCGATGAATTACTGGCTCGAAGGCGAGCCTGGCGCAAAGCGTGTTCTTAAAGATCGTCTTGGTCGGTCGATTGAAAATGTCGAAAGCATTCGACCGCCACATCACGGCAGGGATCTGCGCACCAGCATCGACCTGCGCCTGCAGTACGTGGCGTACCGCACTCTGAAAGCGGCTGTCCGGTCTTACAACGCCCGGTCCGGTTCCGTCGTCGTTCTCGATATCCAGACCGGTGAAGTTCTGGCTATGGTGAATCAACCAACTTATAACCCGAATGATCGCTCGCAGTACGTCGCTGAGCGGTATCGCAACCGGGCGATTACCGACATCTTTGAGCCCGGCTCCAGCATCAAGCCATTGATCATCGCCGCCGCTCTGGAAAGCGGCCAATATCGACCGAGCAGTGTCGTCGATACCTCTCCGGGTTCGGTAACCGTCGGCGCGAAGAAGATCTCTGACACCAACAATCTGGGCCGAATCAGTCTAACGACAATACTTGCTCGTTCCAGCAACGTCGGTGTCACTAAAGTCGCGATGGACCTGCAACCGGACCAGCTCTGGTCGACGATGACAGAGTTTGGCCTTGGTGAAATGTCCAGCAGCGGGTTTCCGGGCGAGTCCGCCGGGATGTTGACGCATTACAGCAACTGGCGTCCGATCAGTCAGGCGACGATTGCTTACGGCTATGGAGTGTCGGTAACGCCTCTGCAGCTTGCACAAGCCTATGCCGTGATCGGCGGTGGCGGTGTAAAGCGACCGATCTCGCTGTTTGCGGTCGATGACTCGATTAGCGGCGAGCGAGTAGTTTCGAGCGAAGCGGCGGATGCGGTAAGGCGCATGCTTGAAGAGGTAGTCAGGCCCGGCGGCACCGGCACGAAAGCTTCGGTGGATGGATACAGGGTGGCCGGCAAAACAGGTACTGCCTGGAAATTTGCGAAAGGCGGATATTCGGAAGACAAATACATTTCGATTTTCGCCGGATTGGCGCCCGCCAGCAATCCGCGCCTTGTGACCGTCGTCGTCATTGACGAGCCTACCGGTGAGCTTTACTACGGCAGTGATGTCGCCGCACCGGTGTTCGCCGACGTTATGTCGGAATCGCTGCGCCTGCTGGCGGTACCGCCGGATGCGATGCCAGCACGTGACCCCGGCAGCGTCATGCAGGCAATGGCGGACCGGAACGTGAGTCGATGAGCGTGCCCGCGATACAAATGAATCCGCACCCAACACTGGCACAGTTGCTGCGCGGTTATGCGGACGCGGACGCTGTTCCGGTTGCCGGTATTGCAAGTGATAGCCGCCAACTGCAACCCGGCTATCTGTTTCTCGCGTGCAAGGGAATGAACAGCCACGGTCTCGACTTTCTTCGTCAGGCTCGCGATGCCAAAGTGTGCGCAGTTGCCTGGGACGCGAGCACCGCGACAGCACCGGACGACGTCGGAGTGCCGATGATTGCGGTCGATAATCTTGCGGCTCACTTAGGCGAAATTTCCAATCGCTACTACGGCAGTCCATCCAGTGTGATGAAAACGATCGGCGTTACGGGCACGAACGGCAAGACGACGGTCGCCTGGCTGATAGCGCAATGCCTGCGGCAACTTGGCGAGCGCTGCGCCTATCTTGGCACGCTGGGCTATGGTGTTGACGAGCTGCAAGGCGATGCCGGGATGACGACGCCCGCTGCAATCGAGTTGCACGGACGCCTCGCCAATTTTGTTGATCAGGGCGCTACGCACGCCGCCATCGAAGTTTCATCCCATGCATTGGCACAGGGTCGTGTCGATGGTGTGCAATTTGAGGCGGCGCTATTCACAAACCTGACGCGCGATCATCTCGACTACCACGGCGACATGCGGAATTACTTCGAGAGTAAGGCGCGCTTGTTTCTTAAGCATGCTCCGAAGACCAGGATCATCAATCTGGACTCCGAATTCGGTACCGAGCTGGCAGCGCGCTGTGGACAGGAAGTCGTAACTGTATCCACGAAGTTTGACCGCGTAGCGAACGGCCGCCCGTATGTATTCGTCCGCTCCGTCGTAGCCAACAAGAGCGGATTTGATATCACGATCATCAGCTCCTGGGGTGACGGCAGGTTGACGCTCAATCTGCCCGGGGATTTTAACGTTGCAAATGCGGTCATTGTGCTCGCCTACCTGCTGACAGCGGGCGTCAGCTTTGAGCAGGCTTGCGATGCGCTGCAACGGGTCAAAGCGCCACCTGGTCGTATGCAGAAAGTGGAGTCACAAAGCACGTCGATTTTTATCGACTACGCGCATACACCGGATGCAATTGAATCAGCGCTGCGGGCATTGCGACCGCACTGTCGCGGCACGCTCTATTGTATTTTCGGTTGCGGCGGCGACCGCGACGCGGGTAAACGCCCGATGATGGGTCGCCTGGCCGAGCGCTACTCGGACAAGGTTGTCGTGACTACGGACAACCCGCGCAGTGAAAACCCGAACAAGATCATCGATGAAATACTCGCCGGGTTCCTGGCGGCGGAGAAGGCGACGGTCATCGAAGATCGGGCGGCCGCAATCGCCTGGACGGTTGCGCAAGCGGGCGTTTCGGATGTGGTCCTGATCGCAGGTAAAGGTCACGAGGATTATCAGGAGGTCGGCAGCGAGCGCCATGCATTCTCGGATCTGGCTATTGCTACGGCGGCAGCGACTGCGAAAGGGAGTAACACGTGATCGGTTCACTTTCCACGGCAGCCGAATCCATGCGCGGCATATTGCACGGCAGCGACCAGCGTTTCGAAGGCGTCAGCACGGACACACGGTCGATCCAGGACGGCGAACTGTTTTTTGCATTGCAGGGTCCGAATTTCGACGGTCACGACTACGTTGGCAGGGCAAAAGCCGGTGGCGCTGCGGGCGCTGTGGTCAGTCGACTATTGAATGACGACATCGCTCAGATTCAGGTGGATGACGCCAAGCTTGCGCTGGGTCGACTGGGGGCGGCGTGGCGTAACAGCAAAAGCGTGCGCGTTGTGGGAATCACCGGAAGTAACGGCAAAACGACGCTGAAGGAACTGGTCGCAGCCTGCCTGAATACCAAAGCGCCGACGCTGGCCACGCATGGCAATCTCAACAACGACATCGGCATGCCGTTGATGCTGACCCGAATCCGCGATGAGCATCAGTTCGCAGTTCTTGAAATGGGTGCGAATCACGCCGGCGAAATCGCTTACCTCGTGGCGCTGGCGAATCCTGAGGTTGTCGTCCTCACAAATGCCGGAGCGGCGCATCTTGAAGGCTTCGGTTCCATCGAGGGCGTCGCGCACGCGAAAGGCGAGATTCTGCAGGCCGAGAAGCGACCGGCTTACGCGATTCTCAATGCCGATGACGATTACTACTCGTATTGGGCAGCGCTGGTTGAAGACGTGGAAACTCTGAGTTTCGGGTTCTCTGCGAGCGCCGATGTTCGTGCTGATGACATCGTCGCCAGCCCCTCCGGATCGCAATTCAAGCTGCACCTGCCGAACGAGACAGTGTCAGTATCTTTGCCGCTGGCCGGCGTGCACAACGTTCGAAATGCGTGCGCCGCTGCCGCGGTGGCTACGGCGCTCGATATTGACGGCGAGCAAATCAAATACGCGTTGCAAAGCGTCGCGCCTGTGCAGGGGCGGTTGCAGCCACTCGAAGGCCGGAATGGCTGCACTTTGTTCGACGACAGCTATAACGCTAACCCCTTGTCAGTGCGTGCGGCAGCGGATTTTCTGGCAAGCCTCGAAGGCAAGAGCTGGCTAGTACTTGGCGACATGAAAGAACTCGGAGCCGGTGCAAAGGAATTGCACCGCGAGGTTGGGGCGTCGGCTCGAGCAAGCGGCGTCAACCGCTTGTTCGCGCTCGGCGACCTGTCGAAATTCTGCGTGCAGGGCTTCGGTGACGGTGCGAGCTGGTACCCAGGTATCGATGCGCTGCTCGCGGATATGGTTGCCGTGGACAGTGCGACCAACGTCCTCGTCAAGGGATCGCGATCGATGCGGATGGAGCGCGTCGTTGACGCCCTGCGTCTCGACCCTGCCTTGAGCAAGGAGGCCTAGATGCTGCTCTATCTCACAGAATATCTGGCTCAATTTGAATCCGGCTTCAATGTCTTTAATTACCTGACGATGCGCGCGATCCTCGGTGCACTGACGGCGCTCGTGATTTCTTTCATCGTCGGGCCGAGGATGATTAAGAGCCTTAGCGTCAATCAACTCGGGCAACCAGTACGCGATGACGGTCCCGAGACACATTTGCTGAAGGCCGGCACACCGACTATGGGTGGTGCACTGATACTCACGGCCATCTCGGTCGCGACGCTGTTGTGGGCAGATCTTGAGAACCACTATGTCTGGATCGTACTGTTCGTCACGCTGTCTTTCGGCGTGATCGGCTATGTCGACGACTACAAAAAACTCGTATTGCAAAACCCCGCTGGTATTTCGGCGAAGCAAAAACTCTTCTGGCAGTCTAGTGCGGCTTTAATTGCCGCCATTGCTCTGTACGTCACGGCGACTGATGAAGTTCAAACTTCATTATTGATTCCGTATTTCAAGAATCTCGCGATTCCGCTCGGCATGTTTCAGGTCGTCGTGACGTACTTTTTTATTGTTGGATTCAGCAATGCAGTCAATCTCACTGATGGTCTTGATGGACTCGCGATCATGCCTACGGTACTGGTCGGTGGCGCACTGGGATTGTTTGCCTACGTAACGGGCAACGTGAACTTCTCGGAATACCTCGGTATTCCCTACGTCGCCGGAACCGGCGAGATCATGGTGTTTTGCGCTGCCATGGCGGGTGCCGGGTTGGGGTTTCTCTGGTTTAACACCTATCCTGCCCAGGTTTTCATGGGAGACATTGGTGCGCTGTCACTTGGCGCTGCGCTAGGCGCAGTTGCAGTCGTTGTGCGGCAGGAAATCGTGCTGGCAATCATGGGCGGTGTATTCGTCATTGAGACCCTGTCGGTCATCATTCAGGTTGCATCATTCAAGCTCACCGGGAAACGCGTTTTCCGCATGGCTCCTCTACACCATCACTTCGAGCTGAAGGGCTGGGCAGAACCCAAGGTCATTGTTCGTTTCTGGATTATTACTGTCATCCTGGTGCTGGTCGGCCTCGCGAGTCTGAAAATACGATGAGCCGATCAAAGACAACAACGAGCAGGGATCTGGTCGTGGGCCTCGGCAAGACCGGGCTGTCGATCGCTCGCTATTTGCAGCGCTCGGACTCCAGTGCAACGTTTTTCGATACTCGTGATGAGCCGCCGGGTCTGGCGGAACTGGATGAATTGTTTCCAGGCGCCAAAGTGCTACCAGGAGACGCAACACTGCCGAAAGGTATCGAACGGATCATCGCTTCCCCCGGCGTATCTGACAGTCATCCGTTGCTGGCAAAGGCACACAAGAAAAAGATCGAGGTTATTTCTGACATCGAGTTGTTCGCACGTACCGCGAGCGCGCCTTTTGTTGCGATCACAGGATCGAACGGCAAGAGCACAGTAACCACCTTGCTGTATCACATGTGTCGAGCTGACGGCCGCAAAGTGCTGGCGGGTGGCAACCTTGGTGAACCTGCACTGGATTTGCTGAGTCAGGAAACACCCGATATCTACGTATTGGAATTGTCGAGCTTTCAATTGCATCGCACGCACGATCTACCCGCGGAAGTTGCAGTCTTGCTGAACGTTTCACCTGACCATTTAGACTGGCATGCCAATGAGGATGAGTATCGTCGCGCGAAGTATCGTGTATACCGGGAGGCCAGGGCAGCGGTAACCAATCGAGCCGACAAGGTGGCTGCGGAGAGCGTTTCGCATTGCCAGCAGGTAATCAGTTTTGGCATGGACGCTCCGGCTGATGGTCACTACGGGCTGCGCAGCGATGACGGCGAGACCTACCTTGCACGCGGCGAAACCATGTTATTGGCCACCAGTGAGCTGGCGATGTACGGCGTGCACAATCAGCAGAACGCGCTTGCGGCGTTGGCTGCTGGTGAGCTGCTGGGACTCGACATGGCAGCGATGCTTAGCGTCCTGGTTGAATTTCCGGGTCTGCCGCACCGCATGCAGTTCGTTGCGCGAGTGGCTGCGGTGGATTACATCAACGATTCCAAAGCAACCAACGTTGCTGCTGCAATTGCCTCCATTGAATCTGTGGACTCCATGCTGGTGCTTATCGCTGGAGGTGATGGCAAGGGTGGCGATTTCGACGAGCTGGCTAAAGCCGTTGAAGACAAGCTGCGCGCCGCCGTATTGATCGGGAAGGATGCCGAAAAGATCGCGCACTCCCTTGATACCGTAATGCCGGTGCACTTTGCCGACACGATGGGCGCCGCCGTCAGCATGGCGGCAAATTGCGCTGAATCCGATGACACGGTGCTACTTGCGCCGGCCTGTGCGAGCCTCGATCAGTACAGCAATTACATGGAACGGGGTGATCGTTTTTGCGCCGCCGTGGAGGCATTAAGACGATGAGCCTTCGCAGCGCAACCTGGCCGTTCCCGGCCCGCATCAAGACCGAGTTGCAGATTGATCCGGTGTTGCTCGGAATCGTGATGGCATTGCTGCTCGGCGGATTCGTCATCCTTGCCTCTGCGTCCATTTCGATCTCAGATAACGCGACCGGCAATCCATTCTTCTACGTGCAGCGCCAACTGGTGGCAGCTGTTATTGGTGCCGCAGCGGGAATCATTTGCCTGTTCGTGCCGATGCAAGTCTGGCGCAGCTTGAGCCCGTTGGTACTGTTCGTCGGTTTCGCTTTGCTCATCGTGGTACTGATTCCCGGCGTTGGTTACCAGGTGAACGGCAGTACTCGCTGGGTGCGTATTGGCATCATGAACTTGCAGGTATCGGAACCGGCGCGGCTTTGTTTCCTGATGTACCTCGCCGGTTACCTTGTGCGCCGAAACAAGTCGCTGCGAGACGAGTTCATGGGGTTCCTGCGACCGATGGTCGTGCTTTGCCTTGCCAGTATCCTGCTACTCCTGGAGCCGGACTTCGGTGCTGCTGTGGTACTGCTGACGACGGCGCTCATCATGATGTTTGTCGCTGGCGCCAGGATACGAGACTTCCTTGTATTCATCGTGTTGGCGGTAATCGCCATGGTCGCGTTGGCCGTGGCGTCGCCGTACCGCATGCAACGCATAACAGGGTTCATGGACCCCTGGGCGGATCCGTTTAACTCGGGCTTTCAGCTCACGCAGTCGCTGATCGCCATTGGCCGCGGAGAATGGTTGGGTGTCGGCCTTGGCGACAGCGTACAAAAACTGTTCTACCTGCCCGAGGCGCACACTGACTTTGTATTTGCCGTGTACGCAGAGGAATTCGGTTTGCTCGGTTCGCTCGTGCTGATCGCATTGTTCCTCGCCCTGCTATGGCGAATATTCAATCTTGCGACTCGCGCGGCGGACGCCGAGAGATTTTTCGAGGCCTACATCGCGATGGGCCTGGGTACCTGGCTGGGCATACAGGCGTTTATCAATATCGGCGTCAATATGGGTTTGTTGCCAACCAAAGGCCTGACCTTGCCGCTGATCAGTTACGGCCGCAGCAGTCTGATCATCACGATGATCTGTATCGCGCTGTTACTGAGAATTCACCACGAACTGGCCATCGACGCGAAACCGGTAAACAGGACGCGTCGCGTGCGGAACAAGAAATCATGAGCTCGCGGCCAATACTTATCATGGCAGGTGGCACAGGCGGACACGTATATCCGGCACTCGCGGTCGCACGTGCGCTGCAGGCGAAAGCTTGTGAAGTGGTGTGGCTGGGTACTCACCAAGGCATCGAGTCACGAGTTGTTGTCGATGCCGGTATTGATATGGAATGGATCAGCGTGCAGGGCCTGCGCAGAAAAGGCGCCCTTGCTTTGATCATTGCACCTTTTTCTTTGGCCAGGGCTTTGCTGCAGTCTCTGGCCGTCATCATTCGTCGACGTCCTGCTGCTGTTCTGGGTATGGGCGGATTTGTGAGTGGGCCCGGTGGCGTTGCCGCCTGGCTGGCACGCTGTCCGCTGCTGATCCACGAACAGAACGCCGCAGCGGGCATGACCAATCGTCTTCTGGCGCGTCTTGCCCGGGTTGTGCTGCAAGCCTTCCCGGGCAGTTTTAATTCCCGTTTTCGTGCGGAGACCGTGGGCAACCCGGTGCGCGATGACATAGCCGCGATACCGGTACCCGGCGAGCGATACCGCGATCGACGCGGGCCGCTGCGTTTGCTCGTACTCGGCGGCAGCCAGGGCGCGTTGGCATTGAATCTTACGGTGCCGGCGGCGCTTGCCCTGATTGACGAAGATCTTCGACCGCAGGTTCGACACCAGTGTGGCGAGCGCACGTTGCAAGCTGCGAAAGACGCATACGCCGAGAACGCCGTCAACGTAGAGCTGTCCGCATTTATCGAGGACATGGCCGAGGTTTATGCCTGGGCGGATCTGGTTGTTTGCCGCGCCGGTGCCCTGACAGTTGCCGAGCTTTGCGCCGCAGGATTGCCGGCGTTGTTCGTGCCGTATCCATCTGCAGTGGATGATCACCAAACCGCCAATGCTGGTCCTATGGTTGCCGCCGGTGCTGCCGCGATAATCGCGGAGTCGAGATTGACGCCCGCGCATCTGGCGGAGACTTTGCGCGATTGGTTGCAATCTCGTGCGAGCTTGTTGCAACGAGCGGAAAAAGCTCGTGCCCTCGCGAAGCCCGAGTCCCTGCGCCGTATCGCCGAGCTTTGCCTCGAACAGGCAGGAGTCGCCGCATGATAAAGAAGATGCGTCGAATTCACTGCGTCCATTTTGTCGGTATCGGCGGCTCCGGCATGTCCGGCATCGCCGAAGTGATGTTGAGTCTTGGCTACGCCGTTCAAGGCTCTGACCTGAAACCCAACAAACAGACTAAGCGCCTTGAACAGCAGGGCGCAACCGTATTCATCGGCCACGCTCCGGACAATATCAGCGCAGCGGATGCCGTTGTTGTTTCGAGCGCGGTCGATGAAACCAATCCTGAAGTAGCAGCGGCAAGAGTAAGACTGATGCCGGTCGTTAGTCGTGCCGAAATGCTGGCGGAGTTGATGCGTTTCCGCTACTCCGTGGCGGTGGCAGGTACGCATGGCAAAACGACGACGACGAGCCTGGTCGCGAGCCTGCTCGCTGAGGGTGGTCTCGACCCAACTTTCGTGATCGGTGGTCGCTTAAAGAGTGCCGACGCGAATGCACGCCTTGGCCAGGGCGACTACCTGGTTGCCGAGGCCGATGAAAGCGATGCGTCGTTCGTACACCTGAAACCGATGCTTGCTGTCGTCACCAACATCGATGCTGATCATATGTCGACCTACGATGGTGACATCGAGAAGCTCAAGGGAAGCTTTATCAAGTTCCTGCATAACCTGCCGTTCTACGGTCTGGCCGTAGTTTGCACAGACGATCCGGGCATCAATTCTGTGTTGACCGAAATAGGTCGCTCGATTGTCACCTACGGTATTAATGATGATGCCGATATCCGGGCAGTCAATATCGAGTTCAGGACGGGAACCACCGAATTTGATGTTGTTCGAAAAGGCAATGCCGGCACCCTGCATGTCAGCTTGCGGCTCCCCGGATTGCACAATGTTCGCAATTCGCTGGCTGCCATTGCCGTAGCCGATGAGTTGCAGATCGGGGACGACGCAGTTGTGAAAGCCCTGCAGGAGTTCGAGGGTATTGATCGCCGCTTTCAGCTGCTGGGCGAAGTACAGACAGCAGCGGGCAGCATCATGTTGGTGGACGACTACGGTCACCATCCTACTGAAATCGCAGCTACTCTGTCCGCCGCCAAAACCGGTTGGCCCGACAAGCGCGTCGTGCTCATTTTTCAACCGCACCGCTATTCCCGAACGCGTGATCTGATGGATGATTTTGCGACCGTTTTGTCTGACGTAGACGTACTGGTGCTGCTGGATGTTTACGCCGCGGGCGAAGAACCGATCGCCGGGGCGGACGGCCGGGCGATGGCTCGTGCGATCAGGACTCGGGGCTCTGTCGAGCCGGTGTTTGTTGAGTCTCTTGATGCCGTGTACCCCGTGCTGATGGATATCCTCAAGGACGGCGACCTGTTACTGACTATGGGTGCAGGCGACATCGGAACGTATGCAACGGCGCTGCCAGAATTGCTCAATTTCGGCACCCGATTGAAGGTGCACAAATGATGGCCGCCGCGACAGAGCTGAATGTGCAGGGCGAGATTCGGTACAACGAGCCGATGAGCCGCCACACATCCTGGCGCGCCGGCGGACCGGCGGAGATGTTTTTCGTACCCGCGAATTTAGTCGATCTTGCTGCATTTCTCCGCGATCTGGATGCGAACACACCGCTGTTTTGGCATGGCGTCGGCAGTAACCTGCTGGTTCGCGATGGCGGTATCCCTGGCGTCGTGATTTCCGCGGGCAAAATTTTTCGCGACCTTGAGCGCGTGGATAGCTACCTGGTCAAAGCAGGTGCCGGCGTCCCCTGTACACAGCTGGCGCGTCAATGCATACGCTGGAAACTGGGTCCATCGGAATTTTTTGCCGGCATACCCGGCTCCGTCGGTGGCGCACTGGCAATGAACGCCGGCGCTCACGGCGGTGAAACCTGGGAACGCGTTGATTCAGTGCGCACGATAGACCGCGGCGGCGAGATTCATGAGCGTGCGCCAACTGAGTACTCCATTGCGTATCGCAGCGTAACCGGACCCGCCAACGAGTGGTTTATCGGCGCGACATTTAGATTCGAACAGGACGTGATTCCGAGTTTCGAGACTCTGAATGCCATGCTGGAGCGGCGCAAGTCGACGCAGCCTCTCGGCTTGCCGAGCTGTGGATCGGTATTCAGGAATCCTGACGGTGACTTCTCGGCGCGCCTTATCGAGGCGGCGGGATTGAAAGGTCATCGCATCGGTGGCGCCGAGGTATCGGAAAAGCACGCCAACTTTATTATCAATCGCGACAATGCATCGGCTACTGACATCGAAGAATTGATTGAACACGTTCGCCAGACGGTACTGGACGAACACGGTGTCAAGCTTGTGCATGAAGTACGCATCGTCGGGGAGCCGCGTTCATGAACCCGACTCCCATGATGCCTGAGCAACGTCGGGTGATTCGCGACGCGACAGACTTTGGACGTGTTGCCGTCATGCTGGGCGGCGATTCGAGTGAGCGTGAGGTTTCTCTCGATACGGGGACCGCCGTCCTGAAGGCGTTGCGATCGAAAGGCATCGATGCGCATGCTTGGGATCCTGCTGAAAAATCCATCGTAGAGTTTGCTGGTGCGGGCTTCGATCGGGTGTGGATAGCGTTGCATGGCCCTGGTGGTGAAGACGGCGCACTACAAGGCGCGCTGCAATGGCTGAAAATCCCATACACGGGCAGCGGCGTGATGGCCTCGGCAATCGCTATGGACAAGATTCGTAGTAAACAGCTGTTCAATGCGGCCAATATTCCGACCCCGGACTTTGCGGCAGTGCGTACCCATGAGGACGCCTCGATTGCGGCCGAGAATATCGGCTTCCCGGTCATCATCAAGCCGTCCGGGCAGGGCTCCAGCGTTGGCATGTCGAAAGTCTTCGAACGATCAGAACTGCGTGATGCTATCGATCTTGCGCTGCGCTACGGCGATACGGTTCTGCTGGAACGTTGCATCAATGGCGACGAGTTTACCGTCGGTGTCTTGCAAGGTCAGGCGCTGTCCAGCATCCGTATCGTTACGCCGCGCGTGTTCTACGACTACCGGGCGAAGTACCAATCAGACCTCACCGAGTACGTCTGCAAAGGTACGGCTAATGAAAAAGAAGAGCAGCGGTACGCCGATCTGGCGGTCGCCGCATTTAATGAGCTGGGCTGCACAGGTTGGGGTCGAGTCGATTTCATGACCGGTGCCGACGGGCAACCGTTGGTGCTGGAGGTCAATACGGTCCCGGGCATGACCAGTCACAGCCTGGTGCCGATGGCCGCGCGGGAAGATGGCATTGATTTTGAGGAGCTTTGCTGGCGAATTTTGGAAACCAGTTTTGCAACTGAAGTGGAACAAGCAAGAGTCGAGGTAGCTGCTCATGGCGCGTAAACAAGCCAAACGACGCAAGCCGGATACGGCGTCGCGGCTGAAAATTCCGAAGATTCGCATCAGCAGAATTTTGGCGCCGCTGTTTGCTATTGGCATCGTCCTCTCGACCTATCAATTGAGCCTGACGATGCTCGATCGCGAGATCTCATCGATTGAAATCAGCGGACCATTTCAACGAGTAACGGCGATGAACATTGAAGCTGCGATCAGCGCAGAAATCGACGCCGGCTTTGTCGGTGCTGATATCGACCGCATGCAGGAACAGATAGTGGCACTGCCGTGGATTGACCAGGCTCGGGTCGCACGTCGCTGGCCGAGTCGAATATCCATCTCTGTTACGGAGCAAGTTCCTGCGGCCGTCTGGGGCGATAGTGGCTTGTTGAATACACGCGGCGAGCTGTTCGTAACCGAGTCGCGTCATGTCCCGGCCGAATTGCCGCGACTGAGTGGCCCGGACATGCATTCGGCGGAAGTTGCCGCGCGCTATCTCGCTGTTCGCGATCAATTAATTCCCGTCGGTCTGGATGTTCGCCGCGTGCACCTTGATGCGCGAGGTTCATGGGACATGACCTTGAGTAACGGTATTGAAGTGCGACTCGGTCGCCGCGATGTCGCCAATCGAACGAGCCTGTTTCTCGACATCGTTGCGGACATTATTACTGGTCGTGCGAAGGATATTGAGTACGTCGACATGCGCTATGGGAACGGATTCACGATTGGTTGGAAGGGCGGGACGCAAACTCCGGTTAGCGATCCTGAAAAGTCGAAGCAGGAAATGCTCGCTGCCAGAGGAATAGATTGAATGTCCAAACGACCTGACAAAAATTTGATTGTCGGCCTCGACATCGGAACGTCGAAAGTGGTGGCAATTGTCGGCGAGGTGAATGAAGACGGCGAGATCGAAGTGGTCGGTATCGGCTCTCATCCTTCACGCGGCTTGAAGAAAGGTGTTGTCGTCAATATCGAGTCCACCGTGCACTCTATCCAGCGCGCGGTGGAAGAAGCAGAGCTCATGGCGGGCTGCGACATACATTCGGTGTACACGGGAATCGCAGGCAGCCATATCCGCAGCCTGAACTCACACGGCATCGTCGCGATTCGGGATTCAGAGGTCAGCGCAAGTGACGTTGATCGCGTTATTGATGCTGCACGTGCGGTCGCTATTCCGGCTGACCAGAAGATTCTGCACATCCTGCCGCAGGAGTTCGTGATCGATAACCAGGGCGGCATACGTGAGCCGATTGGTATGTCGGGCGTACGCCTGGAGGCGAAAGTACACATGGTTACAGGCGCCGAGAGCGCCGCGCAGAATATCGTCAAGTGTGTGCAGCGCTGTGGACTGGAAGTTGATGACATCGTTCTTGAGCAACTCGCGTCAAGCTACGCGGTACTCACTGAAGATGAAAAAGAGCTGGGATCCTGCATCGTCGATATTGGCGGTGGCACAACCGACATCGCGGTATTTCTTGGTGGTGCAATCCAGCATACGGCGGTCATTCCGATCGCCGGCGATCAGGTGACCAACGACATTGCGGTGTCGATGCGTACACCAACGCAGTACGCCGAAGAAATCAAGATCAAGTACGCCTGTGCACTGTCACAGCTCGCCAACCCGGACGAGACGATCGAGGTGCCGAGCGTCGGCGAGCGTCCACCACGCCGCCTGGCGAGGCAGACCCTGGCCGAAATCGTCGAGCCGCGTTTCGAAGAACTTTTCGGACTGGTGCGTGATGAGTTGCGTCGCAGTGGTTTTGAGGAACTGATCGCGGCGGGCGTCGTCATCACCGGCGGCAGCGCAAAAATGGAAGGTGCAGTCGAGCTGGCAGAAGAGGTTTTTCACATGCCGGTACGGCTCGGGTCACCACAGTATGTCGAGGGTTTAGCGGACGTCATACGCAATCCGATATACGCCACAGGCGTCGGCCTGTTGCTGTACGGCTTCGAAAATATTTCACGTCGGGATCGGCGCAGTACACCGATCGGCGGCAACTTAGGGAAAGTCCTGGACCGCATGAAGTCCTGGTTCCAAGGCCAATTTTAATAACACGCAGTACAAATGTTTACCTAGCGGAGGAAAACTCAATGTTTGAATTAATGGATGCACACAGCTCGTCTGCTGTCATCAAGGTCATCGGAGTTGGTGGCGGTGGCGGCAACGCAGTTGCGCACATGGTGGCAACCGGCATCGATGGTGTCGAGTTCATCTGTGCGAATACGGATTCCCAGGCGCTAAAGGGATCGCACGTACGTAAATCGTTGCAGATTGGTTGCAACATCACTAAGGGGCTGGGCGCCGGCGCCGATCCGGATGTTGGTCGTCAGGCTGCAATGGAAGATCGTGATCGCATCCTCGAAGCCATCGAGGGCGCGGACATGTTGTTTATTACTGCCGGCATGGGTGGCGGAACCGGTACCGGTGCTGCGCCGATCGTGGCGCAGGTCGCCAAGGAACTCGGCATATTGACCGTTGCTATCGTTACCAAACCGTTCCTCATGGAAGGTAACAAGCGCATGCGGATTGCCGAGCACGGCATCGGTGAGCTCGGCAAGTACGTTGATTCGCTGATCACTATTCCCAATGAGAAGCTGCTGTCGGTGCTGGGTGGCGAGACGACCTTGCTGGATGCGTTTCGCGCTGCGAATCAGGTTCTGCAAGGGGCCGTACAAGGCATCGCGGAACTGATCACAAGACCGGGACTCATTAACGTCGACTTCGCGGATGTGCGCACGGTCATGGCGGAAATGGGCATGGCGATGATGGGATCGGGAGAGGCCTCTGGTGAGGATCGTGCTCGCGAGGCAGCTGAGGCGGCCGCATCGAGCCCACTGCTCGAGGACATCAACCTTGCGGGTGCTAATGGCATCCTGGTGAACATTACGGCCGGGCTGGACCTGTCCATCGGTGAGTTCCAGGAAGTTGGTAATACCATCAAGGAATTTGCCTCGCCGGACGCCACTGTGGTGGTTGGTACGGTTATCGATCCCGAAATGACCGATCGTATCCGCGTTACTGTAGTTGCAACGGGGCTGGGTCAGCAGGCAACTGCAAACTCGGAATCACCCATGCGCATCGTTCGACGGCCAGCCGCGCAGAGTGAGCCGAACTACCAATCGCTCGACAAACCAACGGTGCAGCGCCAGCGCGCTGTTGGCGATGGGCTGTCGGGTAACGGGTTGCAGGAAGAGTTGCTGGATATTCCGGCGTTCCTGCGCCGACAAGCTGACTAGGGCATGGACAGCCCTGTGCCGCGTAGCACAAGGATGTGCGAGAGCGGCCTGGGGCTCGAACGCTCGAGCCAGATACCTCCGCTTGCCGGCCCGGATTTCCGGGCCGGCTATCTGGCCCAACTGGTTGATTAAGTCCTTTCTTGAGCTTTAGTAAGATGCTCTAACAGATTGAATTAGTGCGGTTTTTCAGTTCCAATAGGGTTTTATGATAATCTTCGCGACGACATGTTAAGACAACGAACCTTAAAGACAACCATTCGTGCTACCGGCGTTGGCCTGCACACGGGCAAGAAGGTCTATATGACCCTGCGGCCCGCCGCAGCGAACGCGGGCATTACGTTTCGACGTGTTGATCTTGAAGTGCCGGTGGACATCCCGGCGGATCCCGAGCTGGTTGGCGAAACCATGTTGGGTACAACCTTGGTCAAAGATGGTGTCAAGGTAGCGACAGTCGAACACCTGATGTCGGCGTTGGCAGGTCTCGGTATCGACAACCTGAGTATCGATCTGTCGGCACCTGAAGTTCCGATCATGGATGGCAGCGCCGGTCCATTTGTATTCCTGCTGCAGTCGGCTGGTATCGAAGAGCAGAACGCGGCGAAAAAATTTATACGCATCAAGAAAAAAGTACGTGTTGAAGACGGCGACAAGTGGGCTGAGTTGCTGCCCTTCAACGGCTTCAAAGTGAATTTTGAGGTGTTCTTCAATCACCCGGTATTCAACAAACTGAGTCAAAGAGCCGTTATCGACTTTTCGTCGACGTCATTTCTGAAAGAGGTGAGCCGTGCGCGCACTTTTTGTTTCTTACGTGATGTCGAAGCCTTGCGCGAACGCAATTTGACCTTGGGTGGCAGCATGGACAATGCCATCGTACTGGACGACTACCGAATTCTGAATGAAGACGGACTTCGCTATGCGAACGAATTCGTCATTCACAAGATCCTGGATGCTATTGGCGATGCGTATCTTCTGGGCCATGGCCTGATAGGAGAGTTGCGCGCGTATAAATCCGGGCACGACCTCAATAACAAGTTATTTCGTGCGATGCTTGCTGATGAATCCGCGTGGGAAAAGGTGACTTTTGAAGACTCGAAGAAAGCGCCGATTTCCTACGCTACCCCGTCTTACGCCTAGCCCTGGCTAACTCGCACCCGGCAGGTGTGTGCTGAGATTCCTGCGTCATTGGCCGCCTGAATTAACTTCCCGGTTTCGTATCGCAGCCTGGAAGCCCAGGCCGGCGACGCGCAGATAACCACTAATTCCCCGTCGTCCCGAACATTCGCCGCAACAATTGCGCCTCTTTCGGCCTCCGTTAGGGCAGCGCTAAGGATATCGGTGAGCTCGCCCATCCGCTGGGCGCGATTGATAAGGTTTGCTAAGTCTCCGTTATCACAGGGATTTAGGAGGTTCTTGAGTTTGTTAGTGGTCATAATAATGTGACGTAGTTGGCGAATTTCGGCTAATTCCGGTGATGGGGGTCACCGTTCCTGTGGCCTTACCTTGTAAAGATTTCGGACATTATGCATAGTTTCCTCCTCGATAAGGGCAAACCCGTTGAAAGGCGGGGTCGCAAATCCACCGGTCTAAGGGGCAATCCTAAGACAGCGGGGCTACCGAAGTGAGCAGGGACAGCAAGTTTATAACAACGCGAATAAGCGAACGCGGGATGAGTCCCGTCGGTCTCGCGACTTGCATTACAACGGCGCGATTCATCGCGACGCATCCAGGGCGCAGCACAACATGAATGTAGTTATTTTCGGTAAGGGCTTCGGCAGTCCTCGACAGGTAAACCTGACTGGCGTAACTGCCGGATTCGCTATCGCTGCCCTGACAGCAGTTGTCGTCGGTATCGGTTTTGCGGCCGGATCGTGGCAAGCGTCGCGCACCGGTTCTGGTGTTAACACCCATGAGCTTCAGGGTCTTACTGGCGAGCTCCAGCAACAACGTGACAGCATCGATGCCATACGCCAGGAAAACGAGGACACGCTTGATGCATTGTCGATTCGCATTGCACAAATGAACGCACGCATTATTCGGCTTGATGCACTCGGCCAGCGCTTAACGGACATGGCCGACATAGACGACAGTGAGTTCGATTTTGGATCGGACCCGGCAGTGGGTGGACCGGAAGTGCCACTGAGTTCGGGCTCTAACGTTGCTGTTCCGGAAATGCTCGATTCGATGAATCTGCTCGGTCAGCAACTGGACGATCGTGAAGCCCAGCTAAACGTGCTTGAGGGTGTACTGATGAATCAGAACCTCAAGGATCGAGTTTACCCGCAAGGACGACCGGTAACGGCGGGTTGGCTTTCATCGTATTTCGGCAAGCGAACGGACCCCTTTACTGGTAAGGCAGCCAACCACACCGGCATCGATTTCGCCGGAAAGAAGGGCGCCGAGATAATCGCTGTGGCTGACGGTGTCGTGACCTGGTCGGCAGACCGTTATGGCTACGGCATCATGGTCGAGATCAATCATGGCAACGGCTACGCAACCCGTTATGCGCATAATTCCAAGAATCTCGTGTCCGTCGGAGACGAGGTCAAGAAGGGACAGCCTGTGGCTCTCATGGGCGAGACCGGTCGCGCGACCGGGCCGAATCTGCACTTTGAGGTGTTGCATAACGGCAGCCGGGTCAATCCGGTCAACTTTATTCGCGAATCATCGAAGTAAAAGAGCGGCACAATCCCCTTAAATGAACGGACTCGGCATTGCCGGGCGTCCTTGTGATTGCGATTTTTGCCCCTAAATCACGACATTACGATTCTAAATAGACCCGCGACACCTTAGAATAGCGGCCTTTGTTTGACCGGACCCTAGGAGCCCTTGGTGGCCAATTTCCTGACACGCATATTTGGCAGTCGCAACCAGCGATTGGTGCGTCAGTATTCAAAGACGGTAAAAAGCATCAATGCTCTGGAAGAGGGTTTTCAGGCGCTCGACGATGTGGCGTTAAAGGCTAAAACTGCCGAGTTCAAACAGCGTTACACGGACGGCGAAACGCTGCAGCAGTTGTTGCCTGAAGCGTTCGCGGTAGCCCGAGAGGCCTCTGTCCGCACGATGCACATGCGACCGTTCGACGTACAGTTGATCGGTGGCATGGTACTGAACGACGGCAATATCGCGGAAATGCGGACCGGTGAAGGTAAGACGCTCATGTCGACGCTACCGGCCTATTTGAATGCCTTGAGTGGTGATGGCGTCCATATCGTGACGGTCAATGAGTATCTGGCACAGCGAGACGCGGACTGGATGCGACCCATCTACGAATTCCTGGGACTTACCGTGGGAGTTTCAAAGAGCGGCCAGACTTCGGACCAGAAACGCGCGGCTTATCAAAGCGATATCACCTACGCAACCAACAATGAACTGGGTTTCGATTACCTGCGTGACAACCTGGCATTTTCTACTGCCGATAAGGCCCAGCACCAACTTAATTTTGCAATCGTGGATGAAGTTGACTCGATTCTTATTGATGAAGCTCGAACACCGCTAATTATCTCCGGTCCGGCTGAGTCCAGTACGGATCTGTATGCGCAAATCAACAAGATGATCCCGAAACTGCGTCGGCACGAAGAAACTGAGGATCCGGCGAATTATGATATTCCAGCAGACAAAGTTGCGCTTACGGATGTAACTACCGAAGCGATGACCCTGGAAGAGGCCGTCAGAATTGCAGAGGAACGCGGCAGTGACGTCGTGATGACGCAGTTGAACGGCAAAATTGCAGAGTGCCGACTCGTCAAGCGCGGTGACTACACCATTGATGAGAAAGCGAAGCAGGCGCACATCACTGAGGAAGGTCACGCCCGGGTCGAAGCATTGATGGCGAAGGCCGGATTGTTGGCGAAAGGCGAAAGTTTATACGACGCCGGCAACATAAAATTACTACACCACCTGAGCTCGGCGTTACGCGCTCATGCAATGTACCAACGCGATGTTGATTACATCATCAAAGACGGTGAAGTAATTATCGTCGATGAGTTTACCGGGCGAACGATGCCTGGTCGTCGCTGGGGTGATGGCTTGCATCAGGCTGTCGAAGCAAAAGAAGGCGTATCGATCAAGCAGGAAAATCAGACGGTCGCTTCTATTACGTTTCAGAACTACTTTCGCCTGTACAACAAACTGTCTGGAATGACAGGTACGGCGGACACAGAGGCTTTCGAGTTTCAGCAGATTTATGGTCTTGAAGTGGTGGTTATTCCCACGCACAAGGACATGATCCGTGATGATCAGCCCGACCTCGTCTACCTGACGGAGAAGGATAAGATTGAGGCGATCATCGAGGACATCGCAGATTGCTGCGAACGTGGTCAGCCGGTACTTGTCGGCACCACTTCGATCGAGTCCTCTGAATTATTGTCGTCCTTCCTGAAGAAGAAAAAAATCAAGCATGAAGTGCTCAACGCCAAACAGCATGAGCGTGAGGCGCAGATCGTACAGAATGCGGGACGTTCCGGAGCCATTACGATCGCAACGAACATGGCAGGCCGCGGCACCGATATCGTATTGGGAGGAAGTCTGGTTTCGGCGCTGGAGGAAGCCGGCGACGATGCCAATACGGACGCAATCGAAGCCGAATGGCGGGAACGTCATGAGGCCGTCCTGGCGGCCGGCGGGTTGCATATTATCGGCACCGAACGTCATGAGTCACGCCGTATCGACAACCAGCTACGAGGCCGTGCAGGTCGCCAGGGTGACCCAGGATCGAGCCGTTTCTACCTGTCGATGGAAGATACCCTGATGCGAATTTTCGGGGATCCGGAACGCACAAAGAACCTGCTTTCACGTGCCGGTATGCGCGAGGGCGAAGCGATCGAAAGCAGACTCCTGTCGCGTCAAATCGAACGGGCGCAGCGAAAAGTTGAAGCGCATAACTTCGATATCAGAAAGAACCTTCTCGAGTACGATGACGTTGCCAATGACCAGCGCAAGGTCGTTTACCACCAGCGCTCCGAGCTGATGGAGGCTGAAGAAATCGAAGACTCCGTCGCTGCCATTCGCGAAGAGGTCGTTGGAATGACCGTAGATCAGTACATTCCGGTAGGTAGTCTTGACGAGATGTGGGATACCGATGGTCTGAGTCAGGCGTTGGAGTCCGAGTACGGCGTGCAAGCGGATGTTGGTCGATGGGTTCGCGAAGACAAGACATTGAATGCGGAAGGTATCGCCGAACGGTGCATCGAAGAAGCAGCCAAAGCCTACGAGAGCAAGGTAGCAGGCATGGGTGCCGACCTGATGCGAGGCGTCGAAAAACACGTAATGTTGCGGCAGCTTGATCATCACTGGAAGGAGCATCTCGCAGGTATGGACCATCTGCGGCAGGGCATAGGCCTACGCTCTTACGCGCAAAAGAATCCGAAGCAGGAGTACAAGCGCGAAGCGTTCGACATGTTTGGTGCGATGCTTGAACAGGTAAAGCACGACACTATCACTATCCTTTCTAAGATCCGTATTCAGGGTGAAAGCGATCTTGACGAGGCGGCCGAGCGTAAGAAAGCAGCTGCCGCAATGAAGTTTCAGCATGCGGAGGCATCCGCACTGAGTGACGGGACGCCGGGCAGTAAACAGCCTGCGCGTGCACCCGTTGAGACGTTTGTCCGCGATGGTCGCAAGGTTGGTCGAAACGAGGCGTGCCCGTGCGGGTCCGGTAAGAAGTTCAAGCAATGCCACGGCAAATTGAATGCGTAGCTACTGGTCTTGATTCACTTTGATGTTGCTGCGGGAATCCTCTGTGATGCGGAGGGGCGCATCCTTATAGCAGAGCGCCTGGGTGGTGGACCGTTTCATGGCTTGTGGGAGTTCCCTGGGGGAAAAATCAAAGCCGATGAAACCTCAGGGCAAGCTTTGTCCCGAGAGCTTGCGGAGGAACTCGGAATAGAGGCGACTGCGTATTCTTCTTTTATGAATCTGAGGCACGAATACGACGACCGCATCGTTACCATCGAGTTCTTCATCGTCAGTGAGTGGAAATGCGAACCTGTAGGTCGAGAGGGCCAGGAGCTGCGCTGGGTGCCTGCGAATCTGTTGAAAGCTGAGGAACTGCTGCCAGCGGATATGCCTGTCGTTGCCGCGTTACAACGGCGTCATTAGCAAATCGAGAGCTGGAAGGGTACGTCATGACCCGTCTGAACTGCGCGCCGCGCTACCGTAGACCACTCCAGAAAGCGAACCGTAAAACGGTGCTGACTGCCACTGATTTCCGGAAACAACGAAGAATCCTTTGCAAGGCTCACGCGCAATAATCTGCAGTTGCTGTCTTTTTGCATGTTGTGTTGATACATGCCATTGATGGCCTGTTTCTTGGTGGGGCGGGCACTCTCTCGAATCAACCAAAGTACTTCGCTGGCGCCATTGCACAAAGGACCGATCGATTGTATCCACTCCGCCATGTCCTGTTGCCGTCGCGCGATGGGTTGTCGCAACCAGTGGCTGTACTCAGGGAGGTCGAATTCGCAGGTGCCGCCTGGAATCGCACTCCGATGTTTGATCGCATTCAGAAAATCGCTTTCTTTTAACGGCTGCAGGAAGCCCGTTCCAATGCTTGAGATCTGATCCCGGCTGACGGTGAGGCTCCGCATTAGAGTGTCCAGTCGCCCACCATCAACACCGCTGTGGCTTTGAAACCGTTTTAGCGCTGCAGATTGGTAGTCCAATTCGCTCAAGACTTCGCTGCGCACATCGCCGCGCGACAGAATGGCAAGAATCTCCAGGAGGGTCGAAATCGTGGCCCGTGTCGCCCAGTCACTGTCCCGTTCACTGTTGCGCAGCATGGGGTGATAGAGGAATTCGAGGCGCAGGAAGGTGCGCATACGCTCAGAGAGCGGCTGCTCGTAGTGCGAGATGCCAGGCGCGGTCTGAATAGCGATTTTTCCTGCAGGTTTGGCCATCCGGCTATTTTGCGCTACGAAATGCCGGCAGGCAAATTACACTCGCGGGCATGCGGAACTGTGGACCAATCTTATGTCATCGGCATACCTGTCACGCTAGAATGGCTGCCGAATTCAAGTCAGGTGTTGGTCAAAGATGGGTCTTGTCTCTCCGCAGTACAAATTCGACATACAGTATCTGGCTGTAGCCGGAGGATGGGCAATGGTGTTCATCGCAGCGGTCGTCGCTTACTGGCCTGGCCTGAATGGCCCATTCATTCTCGATGACTTTGATTCAATAATGTCCCTCGGCGACCGTGGCGGAGTAGTTGACTGGGATACACTCAAGACATTTGTGCTCACTGGCGCTACTGGCCCCACGGGGCGACCGATTTCTGTATTGAGTTTCCTGATCGACGCCCAAAACTGGCCGGCTGAGCCCTGGCCATTCAAGCGTACGAACCTCGCAATTCACCTGTCGAATGCCGCACTGATTGGCATGATTTCGTTCAAGGTCCTTCGGATTGCCGCTTACGATGCTCGTGATGCGAGGTGGATTGCAATGTTGTCCACCGCGATCTGGTTGTTGCATCCGTTCATGGTTTCAACGACCTTGTACGTGGTTCAACGCATGGCTCAGCTATCGGCACTATTCGTTTTGGGAGGTCTTGCCCTCTATATTTATGGTCGATCCAGACTCGATACTTCGCCGAAGACGTCCTACCTGATTATGAGCGCCGCCATTGGCGGCGGCACCTTGCTCGCTGTGCTGTCCAAAGAGAATGGCATCCTTCTACCTTTGTTGGTCGGCGTCCTGGAGATTACGATTTATGCGAGCCCACAAGCCGGAGTAATCAGAACGAATCGACTTTGGAGCTTCGCATTCGTGGTTGCGCCGACCGTGGTGATCTTCTTGTACCTGGGAAAACAGTTTCTGCTGGATAGCTTCTTCGAAGTTGTTCCTCCACGAGACTTTAGTCTCTATGAACGATTACTTACGCAGCCGCGCGTCGTTGTTGATTACCTGTATCAGTTGTTGATCCCAAAATTGTATACAACCGGGGTTTTTCAGGATCACTTCCTGAAATCCACAGGAATCCTGCAGCCAGTTTCAACGGCTGCGGCAATCATGCTTCATAGTGCGGCAATCACCTTGTCATTCGTGTACCGACGTCGGTGGCCGATAGCTGCCTTCGCTGTATTGTTTTTCTATGGTGGCCACCTGCTCGAATCCACTGTTTTGAATCTTGAGTTGTATTTCGAACATCGCAATTATTTACCTGCGGCATTCCTGTTTCTGCCGTTGGCCGTAGTCTTTCGTATGAAGCTGAAGCCACCCATACTTGTCGCAGTATTTTTCCTGATAACTCTGACCTTGGCGGGGTTCACTCGCTACTCAGCCAACGTGTGGACCAGTTATCCGAGCATGGTTGAAGCTTCGGCGAGAAAAGCACCGGGGTCAGCACGTGCGCAGACCGAGCACTCGGTGATGTTGTCTAGCATGGGGCGGTACGAGGATGCGTTGCTCGTTCTTGATCGTGCAATTGAGATTGATGCGAATTCGACATTTACGCCGTTGCTCAAAGTTAACCGCCTCGTAACGTTGTGCAAAATGAACCGGCTCGATTTGGCCGAATTCGATCTTGTAGCCAAGACTTTGTCGACAATTCCCTACGACCCACGACTCATCAAGGCGTACATGGCGGTTGTGGACGTGGTAGCAGCTGGAGAGTGTGCCGAGATCGATATCGCGCGAATGAATGTCCTATTCACCGGAATGCTGCAAGTGCCGAGGAATGCGGATCGATCGACGCTGGAGTATTCGCACGTTATGTATCTGATCGGCGTTACTGAAGCTATCTTGGGCCGCCGACAGAAGTCAGTAGACGCATTCGAAGAGTCATTAGTTGCGCGACCTGGTTCTAGTCACGCGATGCAAATGGCTTCGGTACTCGCAAGCAATGGATTCTACGAGGACGCATTGCGATTCTCCGATATCGCCCTCGATCAACTGGAGTATTCCAGGGGCGCACTATTGAATGTGGTTCCTGTTGGTGAGGCTGACATTATTGCGTTTCAGGGGATTGTTCGCGCCGATATTGAGGCGCAGCAAGCCGTCGATATAGCTGATCCAGACCTCTAATCTTATCGTCCAACGCTTGCATGCCAACATCGTTTTGAATGACATCGTCCGCAATCGCTAATCGATCCTGACGACTCGACTGCGCAGCCAGAATACGGAGGGCCTGCTCTTCCGTTTCCTCATCTCGCAACAGCAGTCGTCGAAGCTGTTCCTCTTCGGAACAGTCAACCACGACTACGCGATGCAGGTAAGGCCTAAGTGATGAGTTCACCAAGAGAGGAATTACGACAATCTGGTAAGGGCCGCCTGCGACCTCAGACTGCCGAAAAACTTCGGCGCCAATACGTGGATGCAGTATGGCTTCGAGGTCAAGTCGTGCATCGTCTTTAGCAAAAATGATTTTTCGCATTGCGCTACGGTTGAGACTTCCCGATGCGTCCAGTACGGCGTCGCCAAAGCGCTCACGAATTTCATTAAGTGCCGGGGTGCCAGGTTTAACCAGGTCTCTCGCGATGACATCAGTGTCGATAACGGGTATTCCGAGATTAGCGAATAAACGCGCCACGGTGGATTTTCCGCTGGCGATGCCACCAGTCAGCCCAACTCGAAATGGCGTTTTTCTTTCCTGACTATTCACTCAGTAAATCATGTCGATGTAAGCGTTCTTAATTACGTCGCCCCACAGCAGGGTTATCCAGCCAGCCGCCGCAAGGTATGGTCCGAAAGGTATCGGAATGCTGCGATCTTTACCTCGTGCGGCGATCAATGTGATGTTGATTACTGCGCCGACTACGGCCGACATCATGATGATCATTGGCAGCTGCTGCCATCCCAGCCAGGCGCCCAGCGCCGCCAGCAGCTTGAAGTCGCCATAGCCCATGCCGTCTTTACCCGTCGCTATTTTGAATAGCCAGAACACGCTCCATAACGAGAGATATCCTGCCATGGCGCCAACAATGGCGTCTCTGGGGCTAATAAACAGTGAGTCAGCTCCCGCCAAAGGGTGGAACAGGCTCATCGTCAGGCCAAGCCACATCAGCGGAATGACGATCACATCCGGAATGAGTTGCGTATCGGCATCGATTACCGCTATAGCAAGCAGCGTGATCGTCAATACAATCGCCATCAGCGCTTCCCAGCCGACGCCGAAATGCCAAGCCACCGTTGCAGCGAGAAGAGCAGTCAAAATCTCGATTGCCGGATAGCGAATCGGTATTGGGGCCTTGCATGCGCCGCAACGGCCTTTGAGCAATAAATAACTAATGACTGGAATATTCTGCCATGCCGTTATCAGGTTTCCGCAAGCAGGGCAGCGAGACCGCGGCATCACAAGGTCGAATTGACCTTCAGGTAGATCCATTTCCGGTGGCGAAGCCAGTAACTCTTTCGCCTGATCGCGCCACTCTCGCTCCATCATGATAGGCAAACGATATATCACGACATTCAGAAAGCTGCCGATCAACAGGGCGAATGCGAATACGACGGTCATGAAGAGTGGGGCTGATTCGCTCATCAATTCAAGCATCCATAGTCTCCGTGAAGCGAATGGTTGCGCACAAAAAAGGCGTCCGGAGTGTCCTCCGAACGCCACTTTTTTGCAAACAGGACGAGTTTTTTCTAGACAACCGCGCCCAATTTGAAGATTGGCAGGTACATGGCGACAACAAGGCCACCGACCAGAACACCGAGAATCGCCATAATCATCGGCTCGAGCAAACTTGCGAGATTGTCGACCGCGTCGTCGACGTCGGCCTCATAGAAATCAGCGACCTTCGCGGACATCTGGTCCAGAGAGCCGGATTCCTCGCCCACGGCGATCATCTGAATAACCATATTGGGGAACAGACCCGTGTTTTCCATTGCCTGTTGCAAGCGCTGCCCGGTTGCCACTTCGTCGCGCATCGTCAGGACGCCTACTTCATAAACAATGTTGCCCGTCGCGCCAGCAACCGATTGAAGTGCTTCGACCAGTGGCACACCAGCCGCGAACATGGTTGATAGCGTACGCGCATAGCGTGCGATGGCCGCTTTCTGCAAGATCGGGCCAAGGATAGGAGCCTTGAGCATCATTCGGTCCAGAAACTGACGAAATGGTCGCGATCGCTTATAGAAGTAGAAAAATGTTGAGACCGCGGCACCTACTAATACAACTATGTAGAAGCCTTGGGTTCTTACGAAGAAGGATAAGTCAATTACTGCTCGAGTAAATGTCGGCAGGTCCGCTCCAAATCCTTTGAAGAGATCTTCAAAGGACGGAATTACGAAGATCAACAAGATCGTTGTTACGACGAACGCTACAACCAGAACCGCCGCCGGATAGGTCAGCGCTTTCTTAATCTTTTTCTTGATAGCTTCTGTTTTCTCTTTGTAGGTTGCTATCTTTTCAAGCAAAGATTCGAGAGCACCAGCCTGTTCGCCGGATTCTACAAGATTAACGAACAGATCGTCGAAGTACAGCGGTTGTTTGGCAAGCGCCTCGGCCAGAGAACTACCGCCCTCGACATCCGCCTTGATACTTAAGATGAGTTTTTGCATTGCGGCATTTTCGTGGCCATTGCCGACGATTTCGAATGCCTGCACCAGGGGAATACCGGCGGCCAACATCGTCGCCAACTGACGGCTGAATATTGCGATGTCGCCGGTAGTGATCTTGCCGCCACTGCCAAACATGCCCTGGCTTTGTTTCTTGATGCGCGTCGGAACCACGCCCTTGCGGCGCAAATCAGCACGCACCTGAGCTTCGTCATTCGCGAGGCTCTTGCCTTTGATCTTCTTGCCGTTTCTGTCGGTGCCTTCCCAAAGAAAGGGCGTGCTTACTACTGCTGTATTAGCCATCTATCTCGTCCGTTATCGCGGTTTTCCCAGCGAAAACCTACTCAATGGTAACCCGATTGATCTCTTCAAGGCTGGTAACTCCGTCCTTGACTTTGTTCAATCCGGCCTGCCGTAAATCGACGACCCCCTCTTTGACGGCTTGATCCGCGATCTGTATCGCGTTGCCACCCTCCATTATTATCCGGCCCATGGCTTCAGATACTTCCATTACCTGGAATATGCCGAGCCGGCCTTTATAACCACCGTTACATGTCTTGCAGCCCTTGGGCCCAAAGATTGTCAGACCTTCGTTCAGGTCTGCTTCTGAGAATCCTTCTTTCGCCAGTGCCTCACGTGGAACATCTTTCACTTCCTTGCAGTTGTTGCAGAGGCGCCGCGCCAGTCGCTGGGCAATGATCAGGCTGACGGACGTTGCGATTGCGTAGGGCTTTACACCCATATCGACCAGGCGAGTCAGCGTTTTCGGCGCGTCATTGGTGTGCAGTGTAGAAAGCACCAAGTGACCTGTTTGCGCCGCCTTAATCGCAATTTCTGCCGTTTCGAGGTCTCGTATTTCGCCGACCATGATGACGTCGGGATCCTGACGTAAGAAAGCTTTGAGGGCGGAAGCGAAAGTCAGTCCGACCTTCGGGTTCACGTTAACCTGATTGATGCCGGGCAAGTTGATTTCCGCCGGATCTTCCGCGGTCGAAATGTTGCGGTCTTCCGTATTTAGGATGTTGAGGCCTGTATACAAGGACACGGTTTTACCGGAACCGGTAGGTCCCGTGACCAGGATCATGCCGTACGGCTTCGCAAGGTGCTTCTCATACAGCGCACGTTGATTGTCCTCGTAACCGAGCATTTCGATGCCCAGTTTTGCGCTGGACGGATCCAGAATACGCAATACGATTTTTTCGCCAAACAGGGTCGGGCAGGTATTGACACGAAAGTCGATCGCACGATTTTTGGACAGGCGCATTTTGATGCGCCCGTCCTGCGGTACACGTCGCTCTGCAATATCCATTCGCGACATGACTTTAAGGCGCGCGCAGACCTTGTTGGCGAGTATGACCGGCGGCAGCGCAACTTCTGACAAAACACCATCGAGACGAGTCCGGACCCGGAAAATTTTCTCGTACGGTTCGAAGTGCACGTCGGATGCGCCGCGCTTTATCGCGTCAAGCAAGACTTTGTTGACAAAGCGGACCACGGGCGCGTCTTCAACATCGTCGCGGTGGTCCTCTTCCTTTTCTGGACTGTCACCTTCAACATCGAGGTTCTCGAGGTCGAAATCATCGTCTGCGAGGCCCGACATGCTGGTATCGACAGCTTCAATCGCTTTCGATATACGTTCTTCGAGTTTGTCCTGTTCAACGACGACCGGATCGATGCGCAGGCTGGTAGCGAACTTGATATCGTCGATCGCCTGCAGATTTGTTGGATCCGAAATGCCGAGAAATATCCGCTGCCCACGTTTGACGAGTGGCAGGACGCGATGCTTGTTAATGAGTTTTTGGTCAACCGAGCGAATGACCTCGAGGTCGATTTCAATTGCGTCCAGATCAAGTAGTGGGACGCCGAATTCGTGTGATGCTGCGACCGCGATAGCCCGAGCCTCGGCCAGTTCCTCTTTTACGAGGTAGGCGATCAGCGTCATCTTGGCGTTTTTTGCGCTCTCAGTGGCTTCCTGAAGTTGTTGTTCAGAAATAATGCCGTCTTGGACCAGGCGCCTTGGCAGGCCTGCAAGGTTCGATTGTGAAGCTGTTGCTGCCATTGGATAGCGATTGTCGTCGGTAGTTGAGCGTTACAGTCTCACTGATCCAAGTTACGGATTCAACTGGATTTAGTGCTGTTGTTCACAGTTTCGGAAAATGATTAAGTAAAACCTGTTCAGGGGCGACAGGACGACGGCATATAGCGCGTTGGCAGGGTCGGCGGCAGGTATACCGCCGTGATGGCACCACCGTCGGTCAGAGGGACCGCGCCACCGCCCGGCGCAGCTGCAGCCCCACAGCGCCAGATAATGCTTCCCCCGGGCGCCTGGTAGGGCGTAAACGAAATGACAGTGCCGAAAATGTCGGCATGAACGGAAGCGCCCATCGTGACATCGACGCGACCGTTGACGACGTCGACCTGAGAAACGAATTTGCCACGGGTGTCAGCGGGTAGGGCTGACATGCCAGCCTCAACCCGATCGACAGGCGGGCGCCCTGTCGTGAGATAGGCATCCACAATGGGGGTCTTTGCGTGGCCTCCCATGTTGATGGCCTCGGCGACTTGCGCGCGTACGGTATACGTCTGGTAGGCCGATACTGCCAGCGAAGCCAGAATGCCAATGATCGCAACGACGATCATGAGCTCTATCAACGTGAATCCCTGCGCGCGTTTGAAGACTTTGCTGTTCATTGCGACGGTAGATCCTTAATCAGTGGACGATGTCCTAAACCTTGTGCAGGTACCGGCAAATCTTACTAATGACTTGTTTGATTTCCTGGCGGTAATTCTGTGGCCCTGTTGCGGTTCGGCCTGTTGTGAAAAGGCCCCGGATAACCGGGGCCTTCACAGCATCTAGCATGAAGCTAAACATCTAGCCAATTGCATGAGCAATTATCGGCAGGTTCCAGGACGGTACTTCGGCAGTACGGTACCCAGCGCAGCCGGGCATGCCCAAACTACGCTGCCTGCGTTGGTTACTGCAGACAGAATGATAGTCTGGTTAAGAATAGCCGGATTACCGGTAAGACCGCCATAGGTGACTACGATCTGACCCTGAACGACACCCGTGTTAACGGACGATGTGTACTTGCCGTTAATGGAAGCAGGTGCTGAAAGTCCGGCAAACGTGTTGTCTGTCGGGAAACGGCCGCGGTCCATCGAGTACTCACTAACAGCTGCTTTCGCGCCGCCAGCCAGCGTTATGCCTTCAGAAACCTGGGCGCGGATCGTGTAGTCCGAGTACGCAGGAATTGCGATGGCTGCCAGAATACCGATGATCGCTACAACGATCATAAGTTCGATAAGTGTAAAGCCCTGTTGCTTCTTCATCTCGTAATCTCCATGAATTTGAGAATGTTTGAAAATCAACGGCGAAATCGCCTGTACGGAAGATAAAGCAAGCACCATGCCAGTTTTGAGAATCAAGTCACAAGTTAATGTTTTTAAAGAATAAAAATGAAGTTTGTTAACCATAAGCAGCGTCGGCATTAGGTGACAATAGCGCGCCAGGAATGTCACATATCGTCACAAAGTGACAATTTCCGTCACTCGATACCGAGTTTCTTGATGCGGTATCGCAGCTGCCTAAAGGAAAGCCCCAGGAGTTTGGCGGCGGCTGTCTTGTTATAGCGCGTTTTCTCAAGCGCTTCGACGATAGCCTGGCGTTGCACGTCATCCACCTGCTCGCCGAGTTTGCCTGGCGTTGCCGATGTCGTTGATGCTTCGGAGGGATCGCGCATGTTCAGCTCTTGCGCCGTAATCTTGCCGCTTGTGCATAGCGTAACGGCGCGCTCCAGCATATTTTCGAGCTCGCGGACATTGCCCGGAAATGCGTAGGCCAGAAGTGCGGTGCGGGCTTCTTCGCTTAGCGAAACTTTACTATTCAGGCGACGCAGTACGTGATCGGCGAGTAACAGGATATCGTCACCGCGCTCGCGCAGGGCCGGGACCCTCAATTCAATGACATTGATGCGGTAGTAGAGATCTTCTCGAAACTCACTGTCTGCCACCATCGCGGCTAGGTTTCTGTGGGTCGCTGACAGTATGCGTACATCGACTGTCTCTTCTTGCGAGGCGCCAACGGGACGGACTTTTTTCTCCTGTATCACCCGCAACAGCTTCACCTGCATGGGCAACGGCATATCCGCTATTTCGTCCAGAAACAAGGTACCGTCCCCGGCGCATTGCATCAGGCCGGCCTTGTCGTTGACGGCTCCCGTGAAACTGCCTTTGCGGTGGCCGAAAAACTCGCTTTCCATCAATTCGGCGGGAATTGCACCGCAATTGACCGGTACGAAAGGTCCTTCGGCGCGCGGGCCACTGTCGTGAATGAGTCGAGCGACCAGCTCCTTGCCGGTTCCCGATTCACCGGAAATGTGCACCGGTGCCTGTGATCGGGCCACGCGTTGCACCATCTCGCGAAGCTCATGCATCTGTTGCGACTCGCCAAGCAGTTTCGGGCCCTGACTTTCGTGGCTCCTGACGCGCAGGGCTTTCTCCACGATGTTGCGCAGATTGCCGAGGTCGAGCGGCTTGGATATGAAGTCGAATGCGCCGAGTTTTAGCGCCTGAACTGCGGTTTCAACATTACCGTGGGCGGTAATAACAGCGACCGGAACGTTTGGCGCATGCGTTTGCATCCAGTCCACGAGGTCGAGGCCGTCGCCATCCGGCAAGCGCATGTCGGTAAGGCATATGTCGAATCGATGCTGCTTAAGGAGCGCTTTCGCTCCGGCAACGTCGGTAGCCGACTTGCTCTCCACATCCATGCGACCGAGGGTCAGCGTTAGTAATTCGCATATGTCGGGCTCGTCATCAATAACGAGAGCTAGCGGTTGGTTCATTCTTCGTCCAGTGAGTCCCAGCGATCCGGGTCGGCAAACACGATTCGAAAGATACTGCCTCCACCGGGCCGGTCAAGGTAAACCAGTGTTGCGCGGTTTAGTTCACACAATTCCCTCGAAATATAGAGTCCCAGGCCGGTGCCGCCCGAGCGCGCCGTAAAAAACGGTTCGAAGATCTTGTCGGCGGTCGCCTTATCCACGCCGAGACCGCAATCCAGAACTTCGACATAAGGACGACCCTTGCCGTCCTGCATACGGCCTGCCTGCACCTCAACCATGATACCGCCCGTCTCACTTGCATACTTAACGGCGTTGTCACAGAGATTCCACAGCACTTGTCGCAGGTGACTGCGATCCATGCGAACCTCATATTCCTGTGGAATTTCGCCTATCGAAAACTCACCTTCCTGCAATTCAAGTGTGTCGATAAATTCGCTGGCAAATTCGTCCAGCCAGCTCTTCAATGGCAATAACTCGGGCCGGCTCCGGTCCCTACGGGAGAGCTGCAGTACGTTGTCGATAATGTGGCTGACCCGACTGGAGTGCGTGCGGATAATTTCTGTCAGCCGAATGTCATCCTTAGTAAGCGCTTTCGATTCACCGAGTAACTGAGCCGCATGGCTCATGGCGCCCACCGGATTGCGAATTTCGTGCGCGATACTGGCGCTCAGGCGACCCAACGACGCGAGTTTGGATTGCTGCACTCGCGTGTTCATCAGGCTCGCGTCTTCGAGAAAAATCATTATCGGGCCCTGGCGCTGTCCGTCTTTCCCCAGCGGTGCCAGGTGCGCGGTCACACGTGTGCTGCTGTCCGTGGTATTGAGCGTGAATTCCGGGTGCGATGGCTTTGAGGTATCCCGTCGCCAGGTTTGCACGTAGTCGGCCAGAGGTCCGAATATGATGGCTAAGGGCGTTTCTGCGGGCATATCCGCCAGGCCCAACAGACGAATCGCGGAGCTGTTGATCAAGCGCACATCGTCGTCAGCGTCGACGACAACGATACTCTCGCGCAAATGTTGCACGATGTACTGGTTCAACTCGGACAGATTCTTAAGGTCAACGCCGAACTGCCGCGCCAGTGCTTCGCTGGCCTGAATGCGCCTGGCCAGTGGCTGTGCGGAAAGTGCGATGGCGAAGATGATACCGCTGAGGATACCGGCGGCCGGATAGTTCGTCGGGGCGGGTAATTCGAGAAACTGCGAAACGAGCTGCTGCCCCAGTATCCCGAAGGTTGCCAATGCAGCCAGGGCTGGTGGGTATTTGGCCGGCAGTACAAGGCTGCCCGCGCCCACGTAGATGACCAGCAGGCCTCCGATACCGCTGGATATGCCGCTGCTGGCGTGCATCAGCGTCACAATTGCGGCAATGTCGACTACGATCTGCGTACTGCCCAGCAATACTCTGGAAGTGCGTCGATTGCGCAACGCAACGCCGGACACTATCGCGAACAACAGATAGCCGACAGCAACGCCAACGTACAATGTGGGGTTCTCGTGGCCAAAGAATCGTGGCTCGGTTCTTACGAAAAACAGGCCGAACAACGCAATACTCGTCAACATTCGAAATGCATTGAGCGTGCCCAGAACCCGCCAGGCCAGATCCGGTTCTTCGACGGCTTTTTGTATTAGAGCGTCCCTGCTGCCACGGAATGTCCGTCTCAGAGCGCCCTCGGTCTGTGCCTGATTCATCGGCGAATTGTAGACTGAATATGGACTTCGGTCCCACAAACCGACAAAATACGGCGTCTTTTTCGCATCAACCGCGAATTCCTCCGCCTTCAAACAAGTTGACCTGATGAATCTTCACGAATATCAATCCAAACGATTATTCGCCGATTACGGCATACCAGTCCCGCGCGGCATTCCAGCTGACTCTCCCGACGCGGCCGTTAAAGCAGCCAAACAACTCGGCGGCAAGCTCTGGGTTGTAAAAGCCCAGGTGCATGCCGGTGGTCGTGGTAAAGCGGGTGGCGTCAAATTAGCGCGAACGCTCGATGAAGTGCACCAGTTTGCCGACGGCATGTTGGGAATCCAGCTGGTGACGCACCAGTCGGGACCTGAGGGGATGCCGGTCAATACCGTCTATGTCGAAGAAGGTTCCGAGATTGATCGCGAACTTTATCTCAGCATGCTTGTGGACCGAGAGGTCAGCCGTGTGTCATTCATTGCTTCAGCAGCGGGTGGCATGGATATTGAGAAAGTCGCCGAAGAAACACCAGAGAAGATCTTTTCGGTGTCCATAGCGCCTGATGCGGGTCTTCAGGACTTTCAGGCACGTTTGCTGGCCTTTGGTCTTGAGCTGGACAAGAAGCAACAGCGCCAGTTCGGTGATTTGCTGCAGAAGCTGTACAAGTTGTATCTCGAAACAGATGCGAGCCTGATTGAGATCAATCCGCTCATCACCAACAAGGCCGGCGACGTTATCGCTCTTGATGGCAAGATCAATATCGATGGCAGCGCGCTGTATCGCCAGCCGCATATGGTTGCGCTGCGCGATCCGTCACAGGAAGACGAAGCAGAACGCAAGGCTGCTGCCCATGATCTCAATTATGTGTCGCTGGACGGCAATATTGCGTGCATGGTCAACGGCGCGGGCCTTGCCATGGCGACGATGGATCTCATCAAGCTACACGGCGGCGAACCGGCAAACTTCCTCGATGTGGGCGGTGGTGCTACGGCAGAGCGTGTTGCGGCGGCCTTTAAGCTCATACTGTCGAATACCAAGGTAGCCGCGATCCTCGTGAATATTTTTGGTGGCATCGTGCGCTGCGACCTGATCGCGGAGGGAATCATCAGCGCTGTGAAGGAAGTCGGTGTAGAGGTTCCGGTCGTCGTTCGCCTCGAAGGCACGAACGTTACTAAGGGCCGCGAGTTACTGGCAAACAGCGGACTGGACATCATCGCGGCCGAGGATCTCACCGACGCAGCACGAAAGGCGGTTGCTTCGGCAGCCTGACGGGAAGTATTAATGAGTATTTTGGTCAATAAGAAAAGTAAGGTCATTTGCCAGGGCATAACAGGCAATCAGGGTTCATTTCACACCGAACAGTGCATCGAATATGGCACGCAGGTTGTCGGTGGTGTTACGCCGGGCCGCGGTGGACAGGATCATCTCGGCGTACCGGTATTCAATACGGTTCGCGATGCAGTCGATGCGACCGCCGCCGATGTCAGCATGATTTACGTGCCACCGCCGTTTGCAGCCGATGCGATTCTTGAGGCCGCCGATGCCGGTATCGGACTGATCGTCTGTATTACCGAGGGCATTCCGGTCAATGACATGGTTAAAGTGAAATCGGCCCTGCGCGACAACAATTGCCGGCTTATCGGGCCGAACTGTCCGGGCATCATCACGCCGGGCGAGTGCAAGATCGGCATCATGCCGGGCTTCATTCATCAGAAGGGTCGCATAGGTGTAGTCTCTCGTTCGGGAACGCTGACCTACGAAGCGGTGTACCAGACGACGAGCAACGGTCTGGGTCAGAGTACCTGCATTGGTATCGGAGGCGACCCGGTGCGCGGTATGAATTTCATCGATTGTCTTGAGCTGTTTCAGAATGACCCGGAAACGGACGGCATCATCATGGTCGGCGAAATCGGTGGTACAGACGAAGAAGCCGCGGCCGAATTTATCCAGAGCGAAGTCAGCAAGCCCGTGGTTGCCTATATTGCCGGCGTTACGGCACCCCCAGGAAAGCGCATGGGTCATGCCGGCGCGATCATTGCGGGCGGCAAAGGCACTGCTGCCGACAAGTTCAAGGCACTTGATGCGGCCGGTGTTGCAACAGTCCGATCGCCCGCAGAACTCGGTTTGAAGATGCAAGAGATCATCGGCGCGTAGTGGATTAGACGCGACGCAGCGGATCATGGACCAAAACGTCAATGTGGCACTGGCCCAGATTGATCTGGCCGTTGGTGACGTCGCTGGCAACACACAAAAAATTATTGACTATGCGCATCGCGCTCGCGATGAACTGGACGCGCAGCTGGTGGTGTTCCCGGAACTGAGTGTTTGCGGTTATCCCCCGGAAGATCTGCTGTTTCATGCCGGCTTGCGCTATATGGTCGAGAACGCGATCGGGGAAATTCGTAGTGGCGTTTCGGGGATCGCAGTACTGATTGGCTTTCCCGAGTACGACGACGGCGAGATCTATAATTCCGCTGCCGTGTTTCGAGACGGCGATCGCGTCGCACACTATCGCAAGCAGTTGCTGCCCAATTACAGCGTGTTCGACGAAGAGCGCTATTTCAAACGCGGCAAGCGAGCGGCGGTTTTCACTATCAACGGCGTGCGCTTCGGCATCAATATCTGCGAGGACGTCTGGAGTGCGGCGCCGATGGCGGCCAGCCGCTCCACGGGCGCCGAATGCGTCATCGCTATTAACGGTTCACCCTACGAACTGAAGAGTCAAAAGAATCGCGAGGCGCAGGTGAGAAAGCGAGTCCTCGAAGTCGATGTCCCGGTGATCTACGCAAACATGGTCGGGGGCCAGGATGAACTGGTATTCGACGGTGGCTCATTTGCGATGTCCGCTGAGGGCGAAGTCTGTTTTCGTGCGCCGCCGTTTGACGAAGGTCTATTCAAAGTCGAAATTCGTGGCACCGCGTCGGGTGTTGTGCCGAAGCCCGGCGACTGTGCGCCGTTACTGGGCACAGAGGCGAGTGTTTACAAAGCTCTGGTAACTGGCACACGCGATTACATCCAGAAGCATGGCTTCCCGGGCATCGTTTTGGGGCTGTCCGGTGGCATAGATTCTGCGCTGGTCGCAACCATCGCTTGTGATGCTATTGGTGCGGACAATGTTCGAGCCGTAATGATGCCGTTTCGATACACGTCAAACATGAGTCAGGAAGATGCCGCCATGCAGGCTGCCGCATTGGGTATTCGTTACGACGTGATTCCCATACAGGCGATGTATCAGGCAACCATCGCACAGTTGTTGCCGGTGCTTGGTGAGCGTGAACCCGATGCGACTGAAGAAAACATTCAGGCTCGTTGTCGGGGCTTGTTGCTAATGGCTATTTCGAACAAGACGGGTCGCATGCTGCTGACGACCGGCAACAAGAGTGAAATGGCGGTGGGCTACGCGACGTTGTACGGGGATATGGCGGGCGGCTTTGCGCCGATCAAAGATTGCAGCAAGACCTTGGTTTACAAGCTGGCGCGCTATCGAAACTCATTGGGCGCGGTGATACCGGAACGAGTCATTACGCGGCCACCCTCAGCTGAGCTCAGGCCAAATCAAAAAGACAGCGATTCCTTGCCGGATTATTCGGTGCTTGATCCTATCCTGGAGGCGTTCATCGAAGAGGATCTCTCGGTTGCCGAAATTACAGAGCGCGGCTTCGACCGCGAAACTGTAATTCGCATACTGGAAATGGTGAAACGTAACGAGTACAAGCGGCGACAGGCACCTCCCGGCATCAGGATCAGCGGGCGGGCATTCGGGCGGGATTGGCGCTATCCAATCACCTCAGGATACAAATTCCCGCGTTAACTAGCTGTCGCTGGGAAAGTTAGTCTCAAGCACAAGTCGCGCATCCGCTGCCAGATCCATCATGCCCAACTTCTCGTAGGCTTTGACAAGAATTCTGAGTGACTCTTCGTTGGCGGTAGCGCCGTTGTATTCCTCCAGCGCATTCTTCGCTCGATTGGCGGCAGCAACATAAGCGCCGCGCCGCAAATAGTAATCGGCAACGTGATTCTCGTACGCCGACATGCGTTCTTTGATGGCAAGAATGCGCTGTTCCGCGTCGGCCGCGTACTCGCTGGTCGGATACCGCTCAACGAGGCGTCTCAAGGTCGAATAGGCAAGATCGACATCTTTCGGCGGGCGCTTGGTGATATCTCTCTTAAACCATCGCTCCAGGAATCCAGCGTTTGCCTCATAGTAGGACAAGCCCTTGATGTAGAGCGCATAGTCAACACGCGCATGGATCGGATTCTCGCGAATAAAAGTATCAGCCGCATCTATAGCCTGTTCGAAGTCGCCGCTCTGATAATAGGCGTGCATCAACTCGAGCTGAATCTGGCGCGAGAGATCGCTAAACGGATAACGCGCCTGGATCGCCTCAAATATTCGAATGCCTTTGCGATAGTTTTTACTATCGATTGAACCCTGCGCCGTTTCGTAGGCTTCGGTGATGTTGCCAACTTCGGTTTGAGCGTCGTCCTTGGCGCAGGACAGCAAACCTGTGCAAAGCATGGCAACAATGAACATGCGCGCGCCAGGCAAAATTACCGGGTTGAGTTGTGATTTAGATAGCATACTGTCGTCTTTTTGAGGTACCGCCTCGGCCCGCAGGGCGGTTCAAGGTCGGCGAGTATACCGTAAACTAGGGCACAGTCATGAACGCCGAAAAACAAATAGTCGTAATCCCTGCCGAGCTGGCAGGCCTGAGGTTGGACCAGGCTTTGGCGCGAATGTTTCCCGAGTATTCGAGAAGTCGCCTGAAAGAGTGGTTCCTGGGCGGTGCTATCGTTGTGGAGGGTGGTCCCGCGAGGCCTCGGGATGCCGTATCAGGCGGCGAAACGGTGACCTTCCAGCCGGTGGCTGAGCTCAGTGTGCGAGCGGAACCGGAGCCGATCCAGCTCGACATAGTCCATGAGGACGATGACCTGTTGATCGTCAACAAGCCGGCCGGGCTGGTCGTGCACCCTGGCGCAGGTAATTCCGCAGGGACGCTGATGAACGGGCTGCTACACCACGTATCGACGCTTGCGGAAATTCCGCGTGCCGGCATCATTCACCGCCTCGATAAGGACACCAGCGGGCTGCTGATGGTGGCCAAGACACTGACCGCTCATACAGCCCTGGTCCGTCTGCTGGCAGACCGCGAGATTTCGCGTCAATACCTCGCCGTGTGCTACGGCGTTCTCACCGGGGGCGGTACAGTCAGCGAACCCATCGCCCGACACCCGGTCGACCGCAAGCGCATGAGTGTGCAACAGGACGGCAAACCGGCCGTTACGCATTACACCGTCAAAGAACGATTCGCAGCATTCACCTACGTCGACGTCACCCTCGACACCGGCCGAACGCACCAGATTCGAGTGCATTTCGCGCATCGACGACACGCGCTCGCAGGGGACCCGACTTACGGCGGTCGACTGGCCTTACCCAAAGGGGCATCTGAAGAGCTCATACAGGTCCTGCGGCATTTCAAGCGCCAGGCACTGCATGCGACCCGGCTTGCGTTTCAGCATCCCGCGAGCGGCGAGCCGGTAGTCTTTGAGGTCGCGCCGCCGAAAGACTTTCAGCTATTGATTGAAGCATTGCGGCGGGACGTACAGGGTGCGTGACTGGATTGCTGCGGAGTGGCCCGCGCCAGCCGGAATTGTCGCGGGGACGACGCTCAAGGCGTATGCAGAATCGGCATTGCCGCTGCCCGGTAAGCCCTGCTTCCTTAACCAGGTGCACGGCACCGCCGTGATAACCGCCGGCGATTTCGAGTCACCGCCAAATGCAGATGCGGCCGTAGGTGGTGACTCGAAACATGTGTGTGTGGTCCGTACCGCGGATTGCCTGCCGGTCCTGATGTGTTCCGTTGACGGCCAGGTATTTGCGGCTGCGCATGCGGGTTGGCGCGGGCTGGCAGCGGGCGTTATCGAGAACACGATTTCAAAACTCGCCGTCCACCCTGGCAACTTGCTGGTTTGGCTGGGTCCTGCGATATCCCAGGCCTCGTTCGAAGTCGGAGATGAGGTCAAAGCTGTTTTCGTCCAGGCTGATCCTGATGCGAGCGAGTATTTTGCGCCGAACTCACGGGGCCGCTGGCAGGCTGATCTGTACGGCCTGGCCCGGCAAAGGCTGCGGTCGGCCGGCGTTAGTGGCATTTACGGTGGCGGATATTGCACGTTCCTCGATGAGCAACGCTTTCACTCCTACAGGCGCGACCCGGCCTGCGGTCGCATGACGAGTTTCGTCGGTGCCAAGACCCCTTGAAAATCGCCCGCACGGCGCAATTTATGATGCAGTTTAGGGATACGCCGACTCTCGGCGCAGGTGATTCGAATGCGTTTGGACAAACTGACAAGTAAATTTCAAATAGCGGTAGCTGATGCGCAGTCGCTGGCCATTGGTCAGGACCATCAATTTATCGAACCTCAGCATGTCATGGTTGCATTGCTCGACCAGCAGGGCGGCAGTATCCGGGGCTTGCTGACCAAATCGGGCTTGAATGTGAATCTGCTGCGTTCGCAGCTTGGTGATGCGATCGATCGGCTCGCCAAGGTAGAGGGTGCCGGCGGCGAGGTGCACATCAGCTCGGAACTGTCCAGGTTGTTCAATATCACCGACAAACTGGCCCAGGAACGCAACGATCAATACATCTCAAGTGAATTATTCGTTCTTGCCGCGCTGGACAACAAATCGCCGTTAAAGGGACTGCTCGAACAGTCCGGTGCCGTAAAGAGTGCGGTCGAAAAAGCGATCGAAGATCTGCGTGGTGGCCACAAGGTGAACGATCCGAACTCTGAGGATACGCGTCAGGCGCTGGACAAATACACCATAGATCTGACCGAAAGGGCGGAACAGGGCAAGCTCGATCCAATCATCGGTCGGGATGACGAGATTCGGCGCACCATCCAGATTTTGCAGCGACGCACGAAGAACAACCCGGTACTGATTGGTGAGCCCGGAGTCGGCAAGACCGCCATTCTCGAGGGTCTCGCGCAACGCATCGTGAACAATGAAGTACCGGAAGGCCTGCGCGGCAAGCGAATTTTGTCGTTGGATATGGGCGCGTTGATTGCCGGTGCGAAATTTCGCGGTGAGTTCGAGGAGCGGCTCAAAGCCGTTCTGAATGACCTGGCGAAACAGGAGGGCCAGATCATCCTGTTCATCGATGAGTTGCACACGATGGTCGGTGCCGGCAAAGCCGAAGGCTCCATGGATGCCGGCAATATGCTGAAGCCCGCGCTTGCTCGTGGTGAGCTGCATTGCGTAGGTGCAACGACGCTCGATGAGTATCGCCAGTACATCGAAAAAGATGCGGCGCTCGAAAGGCGGTTCCAGAAGGTGCTCATCGTTGAACCAACGGTGGAAGATACGATTGCGATCCTGCGCGGCTTGAAAGAACGCTACGAAGTTCACCACGGTGTCGAGATTACGGACCCTGCAATCGTAGCGGCGGCAATGTTGTCGCATCGCTATATCAGCGATCGTCAGTTGCCGGATAAGGCGATAGACCTGATAGACGAAGCTGCATCAAAAATTCGCATCGAAATCGATTCCAAGCCTGAGGAAATGGATAAACTCGAACGCCGCATCATTCAATTGAAGATCGAACGCGAAGCGCTGAAGAAAGAGTCTGACGATGCATCCGTAAAGCGGCTCGCCGATATCGAATCGCAGCTTGAGGCGCTGGAGCGGGACTTTGCAGATCTGGACGAAGTGTGGAAAGCCGAAAAAGCGGCCATGCAGGGCACGACTCATATCAAAGAGGAACTCGAGCGAGCGCGGCTCGAGCTTGAAACCGCGCATCGCGCGAACGACCTCGCACGCATGTCCGAACTTCAATACGGCCGCATTCCGGAGCTCGAGAAGCAACTCGCAAACGCGACGCAGGCCGAGCACAAGGAAAATACCCTGCTGCGAAATAACGTGACCGACGAAGAGGTCGCTGAGATCGTTTCGAAATGGACCGGAATCCCGGTCAGTAAAATGCTCGAGGGCGAGAAGGAAAAGCTACTGCAAATGGAATCCGTAGTGCGGGAGCGCGTAGTCGGACAAGGCGAGGCAGTGACGGTTGTGGCGAACGCTATTCGACGTTCCCGTGCCGGTCTTTCCGACCCGAGACGCCCGATAGGTTCGTTCCTGTTCCTCGGACCAACCGGCGTAGGCAAGACGGAACTGACCAAAGCGTTGGCGGAGTTCATGTTCGATACGGATGAAGCTATGGTGCGCCTCGACATGTCCGAGTTCATGGAGAAGCACTCCGTGGCTCGCCTGATCGGTGCCCCGCCAGGCTATGTCGGCTACGAGGAAGGTGGCTACCTGACCGAAGCGATTCGTCGCCGCCCGTACTCGGTCATACTCCTTGATGAAGTTGAAAAAGCGCACCCGGATGTTTTTAACGTTCTATTGCAGGTGCTCGACGATGGCCGATTGACTGACGGTCATGGCCGCACCGTTGATTTTCGAAACTCGGTTATTGTGATGACCTCGAACCTGGGATCGCAGTTGATTCAGGATATGGCAGGTGAAGACAATTATGACGCAATGAAGAGCGCCGTTATGGAAATTGTGGGCAGTCACTTCCGCCCGGAATTTGTAAATCGTATCGATGACCTGGTCGTATTTCATCCGCTGGCGCGTGATCACATTCGCAAGATTGTCGATATCCAGCTTGAACATCTTCGAAATCGACTGGCAGAACGTGATATCCAAATTCACTTGTCAGATGAGGCGCGCGACAAGCTGGCTGACGCCGGGTTCGATCCGGTATACGGCGCTCGGCCCTTGAAACGTGCCATACAGCAGCAAGTTGAAAACCCCCTGGCGCAGGAAATTCTCAAAGGTAACTTCCTGCCCGGCGCTACGATTGAAGTCAGTGTGGCGGAGGATCGATTGCAGTTCTTGAGCGCTGCGTAAGCATCAACTGAGCTATAATCGCCGATTCTCGGCAACACCCAATCCAGAACGGAGTTTCAACAGATGCCGATTTACGACTACATCTGCGAAAAATGTGAGTATTCATTTGACGCTTTGCAAAAAATGAGTGACCCAAAGCTGGTCGATTGCCCGGAGTGCGGCAAGCCGTCGTTGCGCAAGTTGCTATCGGCACCAAAGTTTCGCCTCAAGGGTGCCGGCTGGTACGAGACGGATTTCAAGACCGGAGACAAACGCAATCTGGTTGGCGACGCCAAGTCCGGCGACGCTGACAAGCCTGCCAAGAATGAGGACTCCAAGTCGACGGAGACACCAGCGGTAGAAGCGAAGAAACCGCCGGCAAAAAGCGAAGTGAAGTCCGCATGAAGCGGATTCGCCGCTATCTGGTCGCTGGGCTACTCGTCTGGATACCGCTGGGCGCGACCCTGATGTTGGTAAAGTTTGCAGTTGGTCAGATGGATAAGTCTATCGGCCTGCTGCCACACAACTTTCAGCCCGGTGTCATGCTGCAGCAGTGGTTCGGAACAGAAAACCCGGTTGAGATTCCTGGTTTTGGCGTCATTTTGATTGTCGTTGTTCTCTTCGGGACCGGCGTTCTGGCTGCTAATTTTGTTGGCCGGGCTTTTGTAGGTCAATGGGAGTCTCTGCTGGATCGCATTCCGGTCGTGCGGGGGATTTACGGCGGGGCCAAGAATTTTGCCGAAATCGTATTCTCTGACTCCAGCGAGTCATTCAAGAAAGTGCTCCTGATCGAATACCCGCGGAAAGGCATTTATAGCCTTGCGTTCCAAACGGCAAACAGCCTCGGAGAAATTGACGGTCGAACAGGTGATCCGGTTGTTTGCTGTTTTGTGCCGACGACGCCGAACCCAACTTCGGGTTTCATCATCATACTGCCTAAGAAAGATGTCATTGAGCTGGATATGACGGTCGACGAGGCGCTGAAAATGATCATTTCATTGGGCGTAGTCGTGCCGACCTGGAGCAAGAGCGACACGGCTGAGCTGCCGTTAAGCGAGGCTGCTCCTGCGCAGCAGCCCGGGGATTAGCTTGCTTCAATGAGCCGCGCCCCGTACCATTCCGCCTCTTTTTTCACGGGTTTTTTCGGGTTTAGCGATGCGTAGTCATTATTGCGGTGAGATCAACGAGTCCCTGTTGGGCAAAGACATCGAGGTTTGCGGCTGGGTGCACCGGCGTCGCGATCACGGTGGTGTGATCTTCATCGACTTGCGCGACCGCGAAGGCTTGCTACAGGTGGTTTTCGACCCTGATCGCGCCGATATATTCGGCCTGGCTGAGCGCATCCGGTCCGAATATGTATTGCGGGTGAAAGGCCTCGTGCGAGCGCGTCCGGATGGCACCGTGAATCCGAACATGCGTACCGGCAAGATTGAAGTCCTGGCGCAGGAATTGGAAGTCCTCAACAAGTCGGAAACACCGCCGTTCCATCACGACGAACAGGCGAATGAGGACATCCGTCTCAAGTATCGCTACCTCGACCTGCGTCGTGAGAACATGCTCGGCAACCTGATGCTGCGCCATAAAGTAACGATGGCGATGCGTGACTACCTCGACAACAATGGTTTTGTTGATGTCGAAACGCCAATGTTGACGCGAGCAACGCCCGAAGGGGCGCGCGATTACATCGTGCCGAGTCGCACCAATCCGGGAAAATTCTTCGCGCTGCCGCAGTCACCGCAAATTTTTAAGCAGTTACTGATGATGTCCGGGCTGGATCGTTACTACCAGATCGTGCGTTGCTTCCGCGACGAAGACCTGCGGGCCGACCGCCAGCCTGAGTTTACCCAGCTCGATATCGAGATGAGCTTCGTGGATGAGACCGCGGTCACCGGCACTGTGGAAGGCATGATCCGTCACGTATTCAAGAAGGCGATGGGCATTGAGCTTGCGGAGCCGTTCCCGCGCATGTCCTATGCCGAGGCAATGCATCGCTTCGGGTCCGACAAACCGGATCTGCGTATTGATCTTGAGCTGGTCGAAGTAGGCGATCTTATGAGCGCCGTTGAATTTAAGGTTTTCGCAGGTCCTGCAGCCGATCCCGAAGGTCGGGTAGCGGCACTTTGCGTGCCCGGCGGCGCTGACATCAGTCGCAAGATCATTGATGACTACACGGCCTTCGTCGGACGTTACGGTGCCAAGGGTCTTGCTTATATCAAAGTCAACGATCTGGCCGCCGGCAACGATGGCCTGCAGTCACCGATACTCAAGTTCTTACCGGACGACACGGTCAAAGGCATCCTGGAGCGCACAGGGGCCAAGAGCGGCGATCTGATTTTCTTCGGCGCGGACAAAGCTCGAGTGGTGAATGACGCGTTGGGCGCATTGCGCCTCAAAGTGGGCGAAGACCGCGGCATGGTTGCCGAGGGCTGGGCGCCGCTTTGGGTGGTCGATTTCCCAATGTTCGAGAAAGATGCAGCGACCAAGCGCTGGAATGCCTTGCACCATCCGTTTACGGCACCCTCCCTCAACGACGCCAAAGCCCTGAAAACGGACCCCGGCAACGCCCTGTCCCGTGCCTATGACATGGTTTTGAATGGCTCCGAGATTGGCGGTGGATCGATTCGTATCCATGATCAGTCCATGCAGGCTGCTGTGTTCGATATCCTCGGCATTAGCGACGAGGAAGCAGAAGAGAAGTTCGGTTTTCTCTTGCAAGCGTTGCAGTTTGGTTGTCCACCGCACGGCGGAGTCGCCTTCGGCCTGGATCGTATCGTCATGCTCATGGCGGGAGCGGAAAGTATTCGCGACGTGATCGCTTTCCCGAAAACACAAACGGCCAGTTGCCCATTGACCAATGCCCCTGGGGAGGTGTCGGAGTTGCAACTTAAGGAAACCGGCATCCGCCTTAGAGCCCCACGGGCAGAATAAGGCGCGCTGCCCCGCGCCGGCTCATCAACAATTCCTGAGCAAAAAATCACGCCACCGAAATGTATTGTAGAGGGCGATCTTGTCTCATAGAGTCGAGATGTTCTCGTCTTGCCATTTGAGGGTTTGTGATGAGTTTCCTACGATTGTTTTCGACTTTTCTGCTCGTTTTATTGCTTGCTGGTTGTTCGTCCCTGTGGAATCTGGGCGAATCTCGAAGTGGCGTTTCGAGCAGCCTGGTGGATTACCTGTACCCTGCGGGTGAAATTCCGCCGGGCATAGATGCCGCTATTCCGCACCTGAAGCTCCCGCTCCGTGTTGGTATTGCTTTTGTGCCAGGCCAGTCCGGTCGTAGTGCCATTAGTGAAGCGACGAAAATGCAGTTGCTCGAAAATGTGAAGAATGCATTTACGGATCGGGAGTACATCGAGCATATCGAAGTCATTCCGGATACCTATTTGCGGTCCAGCAAAGGCATCAGCGGTATGCAACAGGTTGCTCGGCTACACAGCGTCGACGTTATGGCTCTGGTTTCCTACGATCAGGTCGCCGTCAGTGAGGACAATCCATCTTCTTTCCTGTACTGGACAATAGTTGGCTCGTACGTGATCAAAGCGACATCCAACGAAGTTCAGACTTTCGTGGATACGGCGGTGTTCGACGCGGCCACTGCACGCTTGCTGTTTCGTGCGCCAGGCGCGAATCAGAGCACCGATCGTTCTACATTGGTCGAAAGCGATGAAGTAATTCGAAAAACCAGGGACGCGAGTTTTGCCGAGGCGATGACTGCGATGACGCAGAATCTTGCCATTGAGCTCGACAAATTCAAGGAGCGCATCAAGGAAAATCCGGATGTCGCGAAGACAGAATGGAAAGAAGGCCACGGCGGCGGTGCGACGGGACTTTGGTTCTTGCTCGCTCTTACAGGCCTTTTAGTTTGTAGAGTGCGGCGAGCGCTTCGCGCGGGGACATAGAGTCGGGGTCCAGGGCCAGGACCGCATCGCGGACCGGGTCGGTTTCGGGGGCTACTGCCACGCTCAGAGGTAGCTGTGCCTGCGGGTTGTTCGCAGCATGCAGCTGCTGGGATTCCAGTGCTTTGAGGTAAGACTTTGCCCGGCGAATGACATCGCCGGGTACTCCGGCCAGTGACGCGACCTGCAGGCCATAACTCTGATTAGCCGGTCCGGCCTTGACCGAGTGCAGGAACACCAGCTGGCCATTGTGCTCGGTGGCATCGAGGTGCACGTTCGCGCAGCCAGGTAGTTCCTGCGCCAGTGCCGTGAGTTCGAAGTAGTGCGTCGCAAACAGTGTAAATGCCCTGACTTTCTCGCCCATTTGATGAGCGGCCGCCCATGCTAAGGACAGGCCGTCGAAAGTACTCGTACCACGACCGACCTCGTCCATCAGCACGAGGCTCAGTTCGCTGGCATTGTTCAGAATGGTCGCCGTCTCAGTCATTTCCACCATGAAAGTTGAGCGCCCGCCGGCCAGATCGTCGGAAGCGCCGATGCGGGTAAAGATGCGATCGATAGGACCGATCTTTAAGTTGCTCGCGGGCACGTAGCTGCCGACATAGGCAAGAATCACGATGAGGGCTGTCTGTCGCATGTAGGTCGACTTACCACCCATGTTCGGTCCGGTGATAACGAGCAGGCGATCGCTGTTGCCCAGAGCCAAATCGTTGGCGATGAACGGCGTATCGATGACCTGTTCGACGACGAGGTGCCGGCCGCCTTCGATTTCGATACAAGGTGTGTCGCTTAATTCAGGCTTTGACAGATTCAATGTCAATGCGCGTTCCGCAAAACAGGTGAGGACATCGAGTTCAGCAAGACCCGCAGCACCAAGCTGCAACTCCCCGAGTACGGCATGCAGCTTGTCGATCAATTCTTCGTAAAGAATTTTCTCGCGTGAAAGCGATCGTTCGCGGGCGCCCAGTACCTTGTCTTCAAACTCCTTCAGCTCCGGCGTGATGTAACGCTCTGCTCCCTTCAGCGTTTGCCTGCGGACATACTCGACCGGCGCCTTGCCGGCCTGTGTTTTACTAATCTCTATGTAATAGCCGTGCACGCGGTTGTAGCCGATTTTGAGCGTGGCGATACCTGTGCGTTCGCGTTCGCTTGTTTCTAAATTGACAAGATACTGATCGGCGTTCTCGGCAATGGCGCGCAGGTCATCCAGCTCAGCGTCGTATCCAGGCGCAATAACGCCGCCGTCACGAATGAGCATCGGCGGGTTGTCGATAATCGCCTGTTCCAGCAATCGACTTTGCGCCCGATGTTCGCCAATCTGTTCGGCCAACTCTGCAATCAAAGGTGCATCAACAACGCGCATTTGTTGCTGCAGTTCCGGCAGTCTCGACAAGGCCACACCCAGCTGTCGCAAATCCCGTGGGCGAGCAGAGCGCAGGGCGACGCGCGCCAGTATGCGTTCGACATCGCCAATGCCATCGAGCGTTTCCTGCAGCGTGTCGACCGATCCGCCGATCAATGCGTCGAGAGCCTGATAGCGCGACTGCAAAACGGCGGCATCGCGTGGCGGCCTTTGTAGCCAGCGGCGCAACAGGCGACTGCCCATCGTTGTCTGGCAATGGTCCATGACGCTGGCGAGCGTGTGTTCATGATGACCGCTCAATGAAGATTCAAGTTCGAGGTTTCGGCGCGTAGGGCCATCCATGATGACCGCGCCGTCCCGACGCTCTACGCGGATGGATTGCAGATGCGGTAACGCGGCCTTCTGCGTGTCGTTGATGTATTGCAGCAACGCCCCGGCAGCTGCGATGCCGCGTGGCAGGTCCGAACAACCGAAACCGCTCAGATCGCGCGTGCCAAATTGATTGCAAAGCAGTCGCGTCGAGCTATCGAGTTCGAAATGCCACGGTGGCCGCCGGGTAATACGCAGCTTTTCACCGAAAGCGTCAGCAAATGTCGCGTCCTTGTCGATGAGATCCTCATCAACGATCAGCTCGGCGGGTTGCAGTCGCTCGATTTCTCCACACAAGGCCTCCAGGTCAGGTGCCTCGGTCACCCGAAAGCGGCCGGCAGACAGGTCCAGCCAGGCGAGACCGAACACGCCGCCGCTGGAAAAAACAGAAGCGACCAGATTGTCGCGGTGCGCATGAAGCAGCGCTTCATCAGTCAGGGTTCCGGGTGTAACGACGCGTACGACTTTGCGCTCTACCGGCCCCTTGCTCGTGGCCGGGTCGCCAATCTGCTCGCAGATAGCGACCGATTCACCTTTGCGCACGAGTTTTGCGAGATAGCCTTCGGCTGCGTGATAGGGTACACCACACATCGGAATGGCATTGCCGCCGGACTTGCCGCGCGCGGTCAGCGTAATATCCAGCAACGTTGCCGCACGTTTTGCGTCGTCGTAAAACAGCTCGTAAAAATCGCCCATGCGATAGAACACGAGCATGTCCGGATACTCGGACTTGATGCCGAGGTACTGGCGCATCATCGGTGTATGGACGGAAGAGACTTCGGCTTTCATTATTATTGTTGTATGAGCGCTAATGGCGCGCGATGATTATCGAACCGTGAAAATACTGCATGTCGAAACCGGGCGCCATTTTTTGGGTGGGCCACAGCAGGTTGTCTACCTGATCAATGCGTTACGCCAGTGTGGTCATGACAATATTCTGGTTTGCCCGCCGGGATCCGGCATTGACACGGTGGCACGCATGGCCGGAATTCGCGTGCAAAACCTGTTTTGTGCAGGCGACCTCGATTTGCCATTTGCCTATCGCTTGTCGCAGTTTCTCAAAGAGCAGGCTCCTGACATCGTGCATTGTCACAGTCGTCGCGGTGCCGACCTGTTGGGCGGACTCGCGGCATCCTACGCCGACATCCCGGCGATCGTCTCGCGTCGCGTTGATAACACCGAGATTCGCTTGCTGGCGACGCTACGCTACAAGCCGTTTCGGCGAATTATTGCCATATCCGGCGCGATCGCCAAGGTGTTGCGCGAGCACGAGGTGGAAGAAGAGCGAATTGCGGTGATTCGAAGCGCCGTGGATGCGAGCGCCTTTGCGCGCGAGCCGAACCGGGAAACGTTCCATGCGGAATTCGGCATCGAAGCGGGTGTGTTTACAATGGCGGCGGCCGGGCAGCTAATACCGCGCAAAGGGCACCGCTACCTGTTGCAGGCTGCGGCTGAACTGAAACGCTGCCACCCGTCATTTCGGCTGCTGATTTTTGGCGAGGGCTACCTGAATTACCAGTTACGTGCGCAGGCTATGGCACTTGGGCTCGGTGGCGTGGTGCAGTTCCCTGGCTTTCGGGACGATCTCGATGACTTCATCGCCTGTTTCGACCTGTTTGTGCACCCGGCGTTGTCAGAAGGGCTCGGCGTTGCGGCATTGAAAGCGGCGGCCGCCGGCGTGCCGGTCGTTGGCTTCGCGGCCGGTGGCATGAGCGAGGCTGTCACGCACAACGAAACCGGCTTATTGGTGACGCCGGAGAGCAGCGAAGAACTGTGTAATGCCATTGCTACGCTGATGGACGATGCCACGATGCGTGAAAGAATGAGCGTCGCTGGCCGTGAGCGGATGCAAAAAGAGTTCTCGATCGCTACGATGGCTGAAAAGCACATCACCCTCTATGAGTCCGTATTGAATGGCTGATCACGAATCGATCCGAAAACTGGCGGAAGCCCTCGTCAGCGAGTTGACGTCGTCGGGCAAAGCAGTGGCTACAGCAGAGTCCTGCACCGGTGGCTGGGTGGCAAAAGCCATCACCGATATTCCGGGCAGCTCCGCTGTTTTCGGTTACGGAATAGTGAGCTACGCCAACGGTGCCAAAGAATCCATTATCGGTGTCAAGAACAGCACACTCGAAAAAGAGGGCGCGGTGAGCGCCGCAGTCGTCGAGGAAATGGCCGAGGGGACGCTGCGGCTTAGCGGCGCGGATATCGCCGTCGCAGTCAGTGGTGTTGCCGGACCCAGTGGTGGCACGCGCGAAAAGCCGGTCGGCATGGTCTGGTTTGGCTGGGCGGTGCGTGACGGAATCAAAGTCGTGCGCAACTCCAATTGTGAGCAATTCAGCGGTGATCGGGACCTCGTTCGAGAAGCGTCCGTGGCGCATGCCTTGCAGGGTCTACGGGAGCGCATAGCGTCGTGATGACGAAACGCCTGTTTTTTGCGCTATGGCCGAACAACCGACAACGTGATCAGCTGCGTGACGTCGTCAACTCAGTCGCCAAGACCGTGGAAGGCAAAACGGTCGACCGTCGCCTTTGGCACATAACCCTGGCCTACATCGGTGAATTCGAAGAGCGCCGAATTCCAGAGTTACAGACACTGGCAGGCCAGATTGCAGTAGAACCGTTTCGCCTGGGCTTCGACCGTCTTGAGTATTGGGCGCGCCCTAAAACGGCCTGCCTCGTCGGAGCAACGGTCCCCGTGGAACTCGAGCAGCTGGTTAGTTCGTTGAATTATCTCCTCACCGATGTCGGAATTATTCCCGAGGAGCGCACTTTTCGACCGCATATCACCGTGTCGCGCGGTGCGCGCCCGTTCACGACGGAGCGCCTGACACAAAGAATGAGCACCGAGTGGTCCGGATTTGAGGTGATCGAGTCAGTGGCAGGACCCGGCGGCGTCAACTATTTTCCACTGAAACAGTAACTTCGGGTGTTTTGCTCTCAAATCTCGTGACTTTGCCAAGAAACTGACACGGCCAGAGCCTCCTATTGACGCGGGTTTCATGCGATAGTACTGTGTATATCAACAGTATCCCCACACGGACCAAAATTATGGATGACAATCGCAAAAAAGCTCTCGCACAGGCCCTTGGCCAGATCGAAAAACAATTTGGCAAAGGCTCGGTTATGCGCATGGGCGATGGCACTGCGATCCGTGATATCGAGGCCATTTCGACCGGCTCCATCGGGCTCGACGTCGCCCTGGGCATCGGTGGTCTGCCGAAAGGCCGTGTGGTTGAAATTTACGGACCGGAGTCCTCCGGTAAAACCACGCTCACGCTACAAGTGGTCGCCGAAGCCCAGAAATTGGGTGGCACCGCGGCTTTCATCGATGCTGAGCACGCACTGGATCCGAGCTATGCCCAGAAGCTGGGCGTCAATGTTGATGAATTGCTCGTCTCGCAGCCGGATACCGGTGAGCAGGCGCTGGAAATAACCGACATGCTGGTGCGCTCGGGCGCGGTCGACATCATTATTATCGACTCCGTGGCTGCGCTGACGCCCAAGGCCGAAATCGAAGGCGAGATGGGCGACTCGCATATGGGTCTGCAGGCGCGCCTTATGTCTCAGGCACTGAGAAAGCTGACGGCCAACATCAAGCGTTCGAATGTCATGGTGATCTTCATTAACCAGATTCGTATGAAGATTGGCGTCATGTTTGGCAGTCCTGAAACGACGACCGGCGGTAACGCACTTAAGTTTTACGCCTCCGTCCGGCTCGATATCCGTCGTATCGGCGCTATCAAGAAGGGCGACGAGGTCATTGGTAACCAGACGCGTGTGAAAGTGGTGAAAAACAAAGTGTCACCGCCATTCAAACAGGCTGAATTCGAGATTCTGTACGGCGAGGGCATCTCTCGATTGGGCGAGCTCATCGATCTCGGTGTGCAACAGGACATCGTTGGCAAAGCAGGCTCGTGGTACAGCTACGGTGATGATCGCATCGGTCAGGGTAAAGACAATGCGCGGGAGTTCCTGAAAGCAAATCCTGAAATGGCCGCCGACATCGAGCGCAAAGTGCGTGCAGCGTTGATGCCGCCGTCCGTAGTTGCGGTTCCCGACGCAGTGGACAAAGACGATGCGGACGACGACGAGGCTGTCGCCTAAGGCACAGCCCGTACAGCCTTTCGGTGCAGGAACTACACGAAGAAATCAGCGATCTTCTTTCCGACGAACAGGGGGAAGATCGTTTTTCGTGTCCGTTGGCCTCTCGCAAGAAGGCGATGGACTTTCTGGCACGTCGGGAATACGGCCAGGCAGAGCTCATTAAAAAGCTTACCAGCAAAGGCTATGACCGAAATGTAGCTGAACAGGCCGTCATCAAACTCACGACCGAAGGCCTGCAAAGCGATCAGCGCTTCGCCGAGAGTTTTGTGCAGTCCCGCATCAACCAGGGCAAAGGGCCCGTGCGCATCCGTATCGATCTGGCCCAACGCGGTATGGCTGAAACCGTGATCGATACCGCGATTGAGCAGTCGGACGCCGACTGGCGGGGGCTGGCCCGCGAGGTTCGGCATCGAAAATTCAGCGCCGCACTACCACCAGACTTCAAAGCCAAAGCGAAGCAGATGCAGTTCTTGCTGTATCGCGGATTCGAGCAGGATCAGGTACAGGCGGCCTTTAGCGCCGAATAAACCCTTAATCCCGGGGAGCAAACCCCGTACACTAGCGCGGTTGAAATCCACCGCGTGACCCCGACCAATACACAATGAAATCAATGACGAGCAATGAGCTACGCCAGGCATTCCTGGAGTTTTTTCGTGAGCATGACCATGAGGTTGTCGCGAGCTCCCCGCTGGTGCCGGGAAACGACCCGACACTGCTGTTTACGAACGCCGGTATGGTGCAGTTCAAAGACGTCTTCCTGGGCGATGACAAACGCGGCTATGTGCGGGCCGCAACGTCGCAGCGTTGCGTTCGTGCGGGCGGCAAGCACAACGATTTGGAAAATGTGGGATACACAGCGCGACATCACACCTTCTTCGAGATGCTCGGCAATTTCAGTTTCGGTGATTATTTCAAACGCGAGGCGATCCGCTACGCCTGGGATTTTCTGACCGGTACACTGGGGCTGGCACCTGAAAGGCTGTGGGTCACGGTATTCGAAGACGATGACGAAGCTGCTGATATCTGGCTCAAGGAAATGAAGATCGATCCGAAGCGCTTTTCGCGACTTGGTGCGAAAGACAATTTCTGGGCGATGGGCGACACGGGTCCTTGCGGTCCGTGCAGCGAAATATTCTATGATCATGGCGCAGATGTGCCGGGCGGTCCTCCGGGCTCGCCGGACGAGGACGGTGATCGATACGTCGAAGTCTGGAACCTGGTCTTCATGCAATTTGATCGATCCGCCGATGGTTCCATGAAGTCGTTGCCGAAACCGTCGGTAGATACAGGGATGGGCCTCGAACGCATTGCCGCGGTCATGCAGGGCGTGCATTCCAACTACCAGATCGATCTTTTCGCCAATCTCATCAAAGCGACGGCTAAAGTTCTCGACGTAAAGACTGATGGATCAAGTTCCCTCAACGTCATCGTCGATCACATTCGCGCTTGTTCTTTCCTGATTGTTGATGGCGTATTGCCGGGTAATGAGGGTCGTGGTTATGTGCTGCGTCGGATTATTCGCCGCGCAATTCGCCACGGCAAGAAACTCGGTACGGACGAACTCTTCTTCTACAAACTCGTCGCGCCGCTCGCAAAGGAGATGGGCGACGCCTATCCCGAGCTGATTAATGCGAGGGCACACGTTGAGAAAGTTCTGAAGAAAGAGGAGCAGCGTTTTGCCGAGACCCTGGATCAGGGCATGGAAATACTGGATGCCGCGATCGCGAGTCTTAAGGGCAAAGAGATTCCAGGCGACGTCGTTTTCAAACTTTACGATACCTACGGCTTTCCGCTTGATCTCACTGCGGACATCGCGCGCGAGCGCGAGCTTAGTATCGACGAGAAGGGCTTCGAATTCGCAATGGAGCAGCAGCGTGAACGTGCTCGGGCCGCCAGCAAGTTTGGCGCAGCGGGTGGCGACACCTTGAAGACGGATGCTGAAACAGACTTTTTGGGCTACGACGGCACGGATGGCAATAGTGAAGTAGTTGCTCTTTATCGAGATGGCAAGTCAGTTGATGCCTTGAGCGCGGGCGACGAGGGCGCTGTCGTACTTTCGGCGACGCCATTTTACGCGGAGAGCGGCGGGCAGATCGGCGACACGGGCATCCTGGTCGCGGACGGCAAATTGTTTCTCGTCGGGGATACCCAGAAAAGCGGCAAAGCGAACGTGCACTTCGGCAGTGTGGAACAAGGAGAGCTTCGCGTCGGCGAGACGCTGGCTGCCGTTGTTGATGCCGATCGTCGACAGGCTATCCGCCTCAATCACACCGCAACGCATTTGATGCATGCGGCATTGCGACAGGAACTCGGTGACCACGTTACCCAGAAAGGATCACTGGTTGCGCCGGATAAGTTGCGTTTTGACTTCTCGCATTATGAAGGCGTAACGAAGCAACAGCTGCAAACGATAGAAGATCGGGTCAACGACGAAATTCGCAAAAACAGCGCAAGTGATACGCAGCTCATGAGTTACGACGATGCAATCGGCGCGGGCGCGATGGCTTTGTTTGGCGAAAAGTACGGCGATAGAGTACGCGTGTTGCGCCTTGGAGAGTTCTCCGTTGAGTTGTGTGGAGGTACTCACGTCGAAAGGACCGGTGATATTGGTGTATTCAAAATTACGTCAGAAGGCGGCATTGCATCGGGCGTACGTCGAATAGAGGCCGTAACAGGCAAGGGCGCGATGGAGTGGATTGCTGCGAACCAGCAGACGCTCGAAAACCTCGCCGGCGTTCTGCGCAGTCAGCCTGAGCAGGCCGCGACCAAGGTCGAACAGCTGTTAAGGCGCAACAAGGAACTTGAAAAGGAACTCGCCTCAGCCAAGCAAGCCCTGATCAGCGGAAAGGGCTCTGACCCCTTTGGGGATGTAGAAGAAATAGCCGGCGTGAAAGTGATGGCGGCGAGAATGGATGGGGCGGATGCCAAGACCCTGCGGGATGCGATCGACAAGTTTAAGGACAAGTTGGGCAGTGCTGTAATCGTGCTGGGGTCGGTTGACGGCGCGAAGGTCCATTTGGCCGCGGGGGTCAGCAAGGACAATATCGGCAAAATCAAGGCTGGCGATCTGATCAAGCCGGTAGCCGAGCAGGTCGGTGGCAAAGGCGGCGGACGGCCCGATTTTGCCCAGGCGGGCGGCACGGATGCGGGCGCTCTTGACCAGGCACTCAAGTCGGTCGGGCCCTGGGTCGCAGAACGACTGGGCTAAATCCGGACTTTTATCGCGAGCTAGGGACAAGCGACCCGAAAATCAGCTAGAATTCCAACAGTTTATGGATTAACACGCGCATAGAACGGGGCTCTGCGCCCTGTCAGGCAGGAGAGGAAGTCATGCTGATTCTGACGCGAAGAGCGGGCGAGACGGTAATGATCGGGAGCGATGTCACGATCACTGTTCTCGGGGTGAAAGGAAACCAGGTGCGCATCGGGATCAATGCGCCGAAAGACGTATCCGTGCACCGGGAAGAGATTTACGAGCGAATTCAAAGCGAGAAGACCGGCGAAAGCGGGGCACCTGCCGTGGATGACAATAAGCAAGAATAGTCGGGATTTCCGCTTTACCTCGCACAACACTGACAGTACTATGGCGGGCCTTTCGGGACCGGCGACAGGTCTGTCCTGAATTTCGGAGAGATGGCTGAGTGGTCGAAAGCGCTCCCCTGCTAAGGGAGTAAGGGCTAATACCCCTTCGAGGGTTCGAATCCCTCTCTCTCCGCCACCTTCCATTCACGAAGCGGTGCAGGGCAACAACAATTGATTAACACAGATGTCGTCATCGTCGGCGCCGGGCCTTGCGGCCTGTTTCAGGTTTTTGAACTCGGCCTGCTCGGGCTTCAAGCAGAAGTCATAGATTCGATCCGCCAGCCCGGCGGGCAGTGCACTGAGCTATACCCGGACAAACCCATTTATGACATTCCGGGCATACCGGTGTGCACGGGTGACGAACTCACGGAAAACCTGCTCAAACAAATCGAACCCTTTAACGCCGGCATGCATCTTGGCGAGGAAGTGACCGTTGTACGACCTGAAGGTGAAGGCTTTTTCGTCGAAACAGATGGAGGCAAGCAGTTCTCGGCCAAAGCGGTCGTGATTGCGGCGGGCGTCGGTTCGTTCCAGCCGAGAGCCCTGCGTGCAACGGGTATCGATGACGTCAACGAAGACTGTGTCCAGTATCGCGTACGCAATCCCGAACAGTTCAAAGGCAAGAAGCTGGCTATTCTGGGCGGTGGCGACTCTGCTCTGGACTGGGTTGTCGAGTTGGCACCCATAGCGGAACACATCACACTGGTGCACCGACGCGACGAATATCGTGCCGTGGATGCGACCGTGGCTGCGATGCGAGAGCTGGTCAAAGCCGGCAAAGTGACCGCTATTGAGAATGCGAAAGTCAGTGAGCTGCAACATGACAATGGCGTTCTTAAAACGATCGTTGTCGGAAACAAGGAAGAAGAGACTTTCGAGGTCGGTGTCGACCAGATGCTCGTGTTCTTTGGACTGGCGCCTAAACTCGGGCCAATCGCCGAATGGGGCCTCGACATCAATCGCAAGACAATCAACGTCGACACGGAGCGTTTCGAAACCTCAACCCCGGGCATTTACGCGATAGGCGACATCAACCACTACCCGGGCAAGAAGAAGCTTATTTTGTGCGGCTTCCATGAGGCAGCACTGGCGGCCTTCGCCATCAAACAACGCCTCGAGCCGGACAAGAAGGTGCACGTCCAGTACACGACTACGAGCCCCGTGATGCACGAGAGACTGGGCGTCAATGCCGACGAGGAATAGCTTTACCTGCTGTGCCACTATGAGTACCATGTGCGGCCTTCGCGGGAGGCCAAGCGCCAGATCTCGCCACCAAGACCTAAGCGCCCGTAGCTCAGTTGGATAGAGTACCTGGCTACGAACCAGGCGGTCGGGAGTTCGAATCTCTCCGGGCGCGCCAATAAAATCAAGGGTTTACCGGTTTCGGTAGGCCCTTCGTTTTATCAACGTAGAGAAATCGTAGAGTTGTTTTCTACGATTTCCAAGCCCCGTTCAATTCTCGCTGCCGCACTTGATAAATGCTCCGGTGCCAAATGGGCATACCGCAATACCATCTCATACGACTTCCAACCACCTAACTCCATCAGCTCCTGCAAACTGGTTCCGTTCATCACGTGCCAACTCGCCCAGGTGTGGCGCAAGTCGTGGAATCGAAATTTCTCAATTCCGGCACGTTTCAATGAGCGTTTCCAGGCAGAGCCAATTGCTTCCATGCGCTTCCCCTTGTACGTAAAGCACCACCGGTCGTGCTGACAATGCACGCTTCTCAGCGCCAGGATCGCGTCCCGGTTCAGGGGAACACCGCGTCCATCTCCGTTCTTTGTGGTTCCCGGATCCAGCCAGGACACACGCCGATCAAAATCAACACGGCTCCATTCCAGTCGCAGGGTTTCCGTCATTCTGCAACCGGTCGCCAGAGCATATTGCACCACCGGTACCAAATGCTCAGGCAACGCCAACATCAGCCGATCCGCTTCCTCTTCCGTGAGAAACCGTACGCGACGTTTCGGTTCTTTCAACATGCGGATTTTCGGAACCCGCGTGATCCATCCCCAGTCATCACGTGCCAGGTAGAGAATGCGTCGAACGATTTCGAGAGCGCGATTGATGGTCGAGTTTGCCACCCCATCCTTCCGCCTTCGGTCCTGGACAAACGGTCTGAGAGCACTCATGTTGAGATTTCGCAGTCGATGTCCACGGAGATACGGGTCGAGTTTCAGCAGGTGCGCCTTGTCGTCATCTAAAGAGCGTTTATCAACACTGTCTTCTAGATATTGGACAACCGCGTCCTGCCAATTGTGCTCAGCCGGTATTCCGGTTCGGGCAGCCTCATAGGCATCTGCCTTCAGGCGTACTAAAAACTCCTCAGCATCCTCTAGGATTTTAAGCCGAGTACTTTTACATACTCGGCGTCCGTCCGGGAGGACGACATCGACCCACCAGTACGGCGAGTCTTTCCTTCTGTAGAGTCCTTTTTCTCGGGCCATAAATCCTCCTTTATGGCCCGCCCTCGGGACTTATATTCATCGAGCCAGCGGTCGAGGTCAACTCGGTCGTATACTCGCCGTCTTCCCAGGCGGATGGGCGGCGGACCGATGCGCTTGAGCAAAGTCCTGCCAATACCGAGATAGTGCGCGGCCTGCTCGCGGGAGAAGCAGCGCGGCTCAATGCCGGGAGGGGATACGGAGTCATCGAGATTGGCCATGACGTCCAAAGGCTCGCGCAATACTTGCGGCTCTGCCACAGAAAACCCTGTCAAGTGTCGTGCGGTAATTCATGTGCTTATCTTCCAAGGTAAGTTCGAGTAATCGCCGTACGGTCGTGCCCGAGTTCTCTCGAGATCACGGCGCGCGCTTTCTCATTGAGCGCGCGCTCGTCGGCTGAGAGGTCAGATCGGCTCGGACCGCCGGCGAGCGGTGATTTCCAGCCCGTCAGTTCCTCGTAACGTCGTTGGGCGTACGCGTGCCTCAGGCCGTGGGGATTCTTGATCCCCGCATCGCGGACTTGGCGCTCGTAGCGATGGAGTTGCTCTTCATAGTTCTTGTTCGGCGGGATCAGCGCGCCACCCTTGGCGAGTCCTCTGATGTCTTCGAGGAGTCGCCGTTGCTCGTCATTACGGATCGGTACGGTTCGCGGACGGCCACCCTTGGTCCAGCTGGCTTTGAGTTTGATGTGATCGTCCTTGATCGCGTAATTGGGTGAGAATTTGATGGCTTCCTCTCGCCGCAGGCCAAATTCGGCTTGTAGCCGCAGGCTCAAGCGAACGTAAGGGTTCGAGATTTTCTCCAGCTTCTTCTCATCCAGATCCTGGGCTTTCGATTCCTTGCCAACGTAGTTGCGATTGCCGATGTCGAAGGCGCGGTTGTCCTTCGGGATCATATCGGCCTTGCCGACCTTATCCGCCCACCAGCGAAGGGCCGATAAACGGTTCTTGAAAGTGCCGATGCTAAGGCTCTGGTCTTTCCAGCGAGAGACTAATGCATCGATGTGTTTCGGCTTTAAGGATTTCGCCTGCATACGTCGGTAACCCAGCTCGTGCAACTGGTTGGCGATGAGATCGAGTATGTTTCGTCGTGTCGCCTGGGTGGAATAACTTCCATCCCGGTTTCCCCTGCAGAGTTTCATCAACTGGAAGTTCAGGTCTTTCATGGTGCGTATCTCGTTTGGTTAATTTTGATGACCACTTCGCTGCCTGTTAAGCAAACGAGGTCCGATTCAAGATCGGAAAAGGTCCAGGGACACCAGTCCCATACAGCCTGAAGCCGTGATCCGGTTCGCCCGGGCTCTCTATCGAGCGCCCTTGGCGGCTACCAGTTGGTCTCTGCGACCAGTTACTTTTTGAGTGGATATCTACCTCCTTTTTTGCTGAGTGAATGAAACGCCAAAGGCGCACGGACCTGGATTGCCGGAGAAATGTCCAGCCCAGGTGAGCGTGCGGAGCTCGTGTGCCCCGCTATCTGGGAAGATGCTGATCTCAGAGGATCAGCTGGGTGTGAAGATGGGTCCTCGATCAATGATCGATGCGCCTGCTGCCATGACCCTTAGGCGCCTTGTTGCCACACTTGTCGCAGTGGCCGCGGTACATGCTGGAGACGCTAGAACAAAAGAACCGGCCTTGCCTATAGAAAACCCTGTCAACTCGTGAAAGGCTTTTTTCTTGACAAGATCGAGCGCCGACCGCATTGGGCAGGAAGTGGGACTGACGGCTCAGGCCGCGCGCTGCATTGCACAATCCCTTTCAGCGCTTGGGTGCTTCAGCGAAATACTGAAGCGGGGTGTCGTTGGTATACCGCAACGACGACGGTGTTGATGCTAGTACCCTACCGCCGATTTCCTATCTTGACCAGCGGAAACGGGGGCACGTTTTCTGCCCCGGTTTCCTCCCCCATCACTCGCCGGGAACTCGTGGAAATTGGCCAGATCCCTCGCCGTTGCTGGTTCGGAGTGCCGCGTCACTACAGCGCTCCGCACTGGTAGTGACGCGGCGATCGAGCAAGAGCAAAGTATCCACAGCGTCAACGGTTGACGCTGTGGATAATCTCAGACGTACAGCATCGGCGGCCCACGTCTGGAGGAGCCGATGCGAGGCTCTTACTGGAGCATCGATCGAATCCTCGGGATAACTACTGGACGCATCAGGATCCGATGACGTTGCGCAGGTCCGCCAGGTTGACCTGACGTTCAGCCTCCTTTTCTACCGGTTCGTGTCTGCGTTCGATTTCGATCGGCTCCTCAGTGGTGGCTTGCGATCGATCAACTGCGATCCTGGCTACTTGCTCGCAACGCGCTGGCTTGCCGTCATATTCGAGGTCGAACAGCAGGTCGACCGATACTCGAAAAACATCAGCAATCCGGATCGCTACAGCAACCGTCGGTGCGTGTCGGCAGTTTTCGATTGCGTTCATCGTTTGCCGGCTGACGCCAACGCGTTCGGCTAGCTGCTTTTGCGTCATTTCGTCATTCCTGAATCGGAATTCGCGAATCTTGTTTGACAGGCGATTCAGGTTCGAATCCTCGATAGGAGCTCTCGTGACCGCATGGACCATGTGTCAAAGGCTCTTGACGTCGCGTCCACATTCGACGTCCTGGTCAAGCGGCTTTGACGTCAAGTCCACCTAAGGTGACCGACAGCAGCACAAGAAAGGGCGACTCGATTGACTTGCTGTCGATTATCGTTGACTGGGAAAACATCAACCTTGGTTCGTATTAGCGGATGCGACGCATAGAATCGATCGACAACCCTTTCAGTAGCCGGTGGGATATCGCGCCAATCACGCATTTCGCCGAAACGGCGATCTAAGCCAGGGGTCGCTGTTGAGGAGACAGCCTAGATAGATGCCAGGGATTCCTTCACTAGCATTTCTTTGTTATTGGCCATGTCGCCACCCGCACAGCTAGTGCGAGTCGCGTGATAGGATGAAATCAAGCGCATATTGACCTGATCAGGCATCGGAGATTCTGGCAGCGACTGATTGCGACAAACTTCGCGTTGTTCGCCCCAGATTCAAAAAAGCAGGAAGTACTCAAAATTTGGTTATCAGCGGTAACTTTGTTACATAGTAAAGAAACAGAAATTGTGAAAATAAATAGGCTAATAGTAAAAAACGTCACGAGTTATCGGGAGCGTAACGAATTTGTATTCGAAAAGGGTCTGAACATTCTCATCGGGACCAACGGCGGCGGTAAAACGAATCTACAGAAAATCTTGGCATTGACACTTAGCAAGTATTTCATCTTGCAGTACCAGTTTACGCGTACAGACGAGGACGCGAAAATTGAAGTTTCTGATCCATGGACAGAGAAAGCGCTTAGGAGAGCATTCCCGAAATTTGTGGGAGACGATGGTGAACAGTTAATCGAAATCGAGCTTGTTCCCGAAGCAACCGACGTGGAAAATATTCGCGCAATTGGGGGAAACCTTCAAAGATTCAATGAAGAGCTATCATATTGGGAGCGAAAGTATAAAACGTACGATCCGCTTCTGTTCGCTGATGAAATCGCGAGAACGCCGTCATTCACTTACACAATTCGCGATCTCCAGCTCGAAAGTCCACACGCCGATACGGCAGCTTGGGCATTTCACGAGTACTTGAAGACGTTTTTCATTTTCGTTCGCGTTGCACATCGCCTATCGGATGTGCAGCTCAACTCGCCGGTGTTTTTCTTCTCCTCCGAACGAGCCCTTAGCAAGAGTTTTGAAGTCCAAGCTGGTAATCTAACTGAGCAGCGCTACTTCGACGGGTACCGTTCTGCTTATCAAGCAGCGACTGGCGATAGCATGAACTTGATGCAGTGGGGTTCGCAGCATTTTGTACGACTCCATCGACAAGCTGTAATTGAGTCTTCCACGTCCGGCAGGACCTGGGAGCATTTCTTCAGCAAGTACGGTGATGTTAAGCTTCTGACGCGATATATACAGCAACTCGGATATGAGTGGAATTTTCAAACGGATGCGGATCAGTTGTCGTACTTGTTCGTGCTGCTCAAGGACGGATTAATTTTATCGCCTGACATGTTTAGTTCCGGTGAACGCGAAATTGTCCATTTCTTGCTCGCCATGTTTGCCCTAAATGTCAAAGGTGGCTTGGTCCTTGTGGACGAACCAGAACTTCACTTGCACCCACGTTGGCAAAGGATCTTTTTGGGGCTATTCCGGGACCTTGCCCCAGAACGGGAAAACCAGTTTGTCATTACTACACATTCGCCGGTCTTTGTTACCCCGGACACAATCAACAGCATAACGCGAGTATTCCGGAATCCGAATACTGGTAGCTCAAGGGTTGCACTCAAAGACGTCGAGCTACCACATAAGAAAAGCCTAGTGAGAATGATAAACAGCCAGAACAATGAGAGGCTGTTTTTTGCTGACAAGGTAGTCTTAGTGGAGGGGATAAGCGATCGACTCGTCTTGACTTCCTTACTAGATTCTTCGGCTGCGAGATTCCGGACTAACGCAGCGATTGAGGTTATTGAAGTCGGTGGCAAAGGGAACTTCGCGGACTATCGAACATTGCTTAAGGGCCTGAAAACGCCGTCTATCACCGTAGCCGATTGCGACTACCTTAACGAAGTAGGGTCTGCGCCGATCAAATCGCTCTTTACTACGGATGCCGGGAAGCAGTCCCAAATACTCTTGGAGGATAGGAAGAGTCTCGATCGGGCTTCAGTAATTGAGCATTTAGAAGCGGCAATACAGACTGCAGACTTGGATGGTCTGCGAAACGTCTGGGAGTACTTTAAAACCAGAGTTAGAAAACTGAAAGAGCCGCTTACTGAGGTCGAAAACCAGTTACTTGATGAAGAAATTGCCCGGCTCGGAAAGCAAAACACGTTCGTCTTGCGACATGGGGAGATAGAAGACTATCTGCCACGCGGAATTCGGGAAGTTAAGAGTATCGTGGAAATGATCGTCGATCGTAACTGGGTCAACCACGTGGAAGATGAAGATCGTCGGCTCGAATTGGGGAAAATCGTGTGCGCCGTTCTCGACGTTGGTAAAGCAGAAGGAGACGAGTTTCTTAACGAACTACGGGGCGCTGCGGTCAAGTTTCTGGAGCCTGGCGAAAAGGGTTAATCTGTGTAGGACGTCGTTGCTTTCCGCTAGCCATGTCCCGCAAAAGTCTCGCGGTACTTTAGCAGATGCATGTGTTTACGTGCGAAGCGACCTGGTGACGAGCTAGGTGCTCGAAACTCTGCTGTTGGTGATATTTACGACTAGAACGAAACGATTAGTGCGGCACCGCAATTCTTAATTCTGTTTCTTTTCGTCGTGATGCCGTAACGGCTTTTCAGCAACGCTCGTGTATCAGCAAGCTGATGAAATGCCTCTTGGGACCGTTTCGCTTTGCTGGCCCCGCCTTTTACCTCAACAACCGTGAGCGAAATACTGGAATCGTCCACAGTCAATATGCAGCCATCCCATTCGTCTTTGGTTCGCCCTAAAGAATCGCGGATGATTACTGGTTGAAGAAGAGCGGCAATGAGGGACTCTTTGAATGGCCTGATAATTTCATTCGTTGTCTCGACCTCCAGCGCTCGAGTCTTGTTTCCAGCAGTAGATAGCCGAGTCCGTAAATCTGCTAGTCTTGGAAATAGTTCGTCGAATACGACTCCTTGTGAATCAACTACTCTCCAACCAATAGGGTTCGAGCTAACCGGTTCAGCAGTCGAATCTAATCCGACACTGTATCCCACCGGCACCATGTTACGAATTAACGAGATAACTACAGTGAGCAAATGTCGCTCTGACGCTTTCAAGCGGCTGGTCATCACTCGAACACGTTGTCTTTCGAGTCTTTCCTGGTCTCGATCCTCCAGCCGAAATATTCTTCTCAGGGTCTCAAGTGATTCCGTTTCAATCGATTGAAGTAGCCAACGCGACAAGTTTGAATATGTTTTTCCGAGCCTCTTGGAATCTAAATTGCGTGGGTTGTATAGAAGATCAAGGTGCGTTTCGCCGGTAAACCAATTGTCTTCGACGGAAGCAAAAGTACTTTGGCTGACCGCGATTTTTCTATCCAGTTGTGATATTCGAAATTGTCTGGTCCCTGTTCCCAATAGTGTTGGTCGGTATCTCGAGAACGTAAGCCTTACCAAAGGCTCGAGTATTCCCTGCTTAGGCTGACCGAACCCGTCTTTCAGAATGTTTTGCAAGAACACCCGTCGTTTCTCCGTCGAGTCTGCGCAGCCGTCGAACTTCTTCAAAATTCGATTGCTGCAACGTGATTCATATGCGAACTGAACTGCCACAGCCGAGGGGTGCAGGTAGACTTCGTCGGCCAGCCAACCCGCAGTGGACCGAACCACCTCAAGAAACCGATTCAGTCGTGCGGTCTGAGTAGCGGACTCTGCCAGTTCCTGAAGAGCGGGGAGAAGTTGCAAGTGGACTGGAGAGTGTGAGTGGTATGCATCCAAAGTTACCATCGCGAGCAACTGAATTTGATCGTGAAGTAGTTTTAAGCGATTCAATTTGCTGCGAGCGGCAGGACTAGAGAACTCCAAGTTGTCTTGAGGTAATACGAAATTTCTTATCATGTGGCGAAAAAGATGTTTCCGTCTGTCATGAGGGCGCTCTTCTTTAAGTCGGAGCAGGGCGATAACTAGACGGGCGCGGCGATCGTCGTGTGTCCGAATGATGTCTTGTGCGCACTTCTTGAGATCCGCATCGATTGCACCTGATAACAGCCAAGAGCGAAGTCTACGACTCTTGAGTGCGCCATTCATCAGAACTCGCTCAGTTGCGAACGTCCAGTTCGGATGGCCAATATTTCCGAATAGGGCCCAGCACTTCAGAAGTTCCTCGGCGCTCGAGACCCGATAGGTTGTACCACTTAGTTCAACTCTATTTGCTAATGCGAGGTCCGCGTTGTCCTTGTAGAGTTTCGCGACAATTTGAGCTATTGCACATTGAAGTAGGACATACTCAAGGCGCTTGTGATTAATGCCGGGAAACGCGGCTGTTGCGGCTCCGAGGTGATCAATTCGTCCAAGACGCGTTAGTTCGTCATCGCCGAAGAAATTGATGATTTGCTCTGATTCGCGGTGTAGATTGACGCGGAATGCGCCAATTGCGGGAAGGTTAGCGGTAATAGTGCGCAATAAGATGCCCTCGCAAACGCGTATTGTCGGCATTAGACCACATATTTCCTACGCCGAAAGTGTGCTGATATGTGTTTCAGCAGTCGCAAAGGACGGTCCGACATTAGGTTTGACCAGATCGGGTCTTCGACGCAGGCGCTGTAACACGCAAAGTTGGACATGCCAGCAAGATGGTTCGCCAAGGACCCACATAGTTAGACATTTTGAAGTGACCTGTCCGTCCTCAGGATACGTGGCTTAAGCTGAGGATGTACGACTTCGGCTCAGTAACTAAGCAACCCACCATTCAGACGGCAACTGATTGGCCTCGTGGCTCCAAACTATGATCGGAATTCCGGTTGAAAACATCCACGAATTTAGATTGACCAGAACAGCAATGCCTGGCGCACTTCTGCGCGAATCGAAATGGGCAGAATTTTCCGATACGCATATTGGCAACCGCATTTGGATCATTTTGTTCCAATAATGTGTCGATTAATCGCTGGGCGATCGACATAAGGATTTGGCTATGTAACCGCCAAACCTATCGTAGCGATTTTGCAACGACAAATTAGAATGCTTCCAATCGTCCTTCGCCACCGCTTCTCAATCGCTTACGCGACTTCTCTGTGGGGTTTTCGAACCATATATAGGCAAAGTTGCGCAATTATGCTTCTGGAAAAACTGAGAATTTTGTTCTAGGTCTTTTTCGACCATATTTGACCGATGGTTTTCTCCGGTGTATCTGTAATTTCGCGTACCGAACAAACAAGACTAAGCGCAATCGATAGGAAGCCAACCTATGCATCAATCTCTCCGATTACTCGTTGTTGTTTTCATCGTCTCCTGTTGCCCGAACGCCTACGCGTGCAATTTTCCAGATCCGGTAGCGGTACCCGACGGACGAACGGCATCTGAACGCGACATGATTGCGGCTGACAAAGCCGTTAACGAATACATTTCGCAACTTCAGCTCTACACAGAATGTATTGAGTCGGAAGTAAGCACGGCTCGACGGTCCGCCAGAACCCAGGATATCAACGCAGCCAAAGTCCGGGAGGAGCAAGCGGTACTCAAACTCAACGACGCGGCGGCGGCAATTGAGGACGTGGCTGAGAGATTCAACGAGGCGATTGCCGATTATACGTCGAGGAACCGCTAATGAATCATCCCTCCAGGTCTTGTTCGATTCGTGCTTTGAAAAAATCGACCGGGGTTATCTATTGGCTGTCCCTGATCACCGGCCTATCTCTTCTGGCAAGCCCCGCAATGGCCTGGTGGGGCAATATCTCTGGAAGCCCCAACCCAAATTCCGGTGACTACACCGTCACCTGGGACAGCAACCCACAGATGGTTTTCAACTTGCAGGAACAGATCGGCGGAACAGGCCCTTGGGTAACAGTTGTGTCGACGACAAGCGGGTCGCATTCCTTCACAGGAAAGACGCCTGGCAACTACATGTACCGACTCAGATACTCGAATCGCGTTTGTACTGGCTGGCCGGAGCCCGGATGTACAACCACTGTAACTTACTCGGAGACGACAACCGTATCGGTCGAAGCACCGCCGAGTGGCGGCAGCGGCGATCCGTATCCGGACCCCGATCCATTTTCGCCGCCGAGTGCTGCGAACTTCCCCGATGCCGCGATCGTGTATCCATCGGTGCCGCCTAGCGACGAGGGACTTTCTAGCGTCGGCGCCGTGAATGGGTCCGGCGGAGTTTCAGGCGGCCAGGCCAGTTATTCGATTCCGATCGTCGTACCACCCGGCCGCAAGGGCATGCAACCAGTGATTTCTCTCAACTACTCATCCTCCTCGGGCAACGGGCTGGCTGGGGTTGGATGGGGACTGAGCGCCACATCGTCGATTTCGCGGTGTTCGGCGACGCCGGCGCAAGATGGGTTCACCTCCGGTGCGCAATATGACAGTTCACGTGATCGCTTGTGCCTCGATGGTCAACGCCTCATGGTGGTGAGTGGAACGTACGGCGCCGCGGGTGCGGAATACCGGACGGAGCTCGACATTTTCGCCCGTATCATGCAGTACGGCTCCCTGACCAGCTCCAGCACCTACTTCACTGTTGAATTCAAGAATGGTCGAACCAGTCGGTACGGGTATGACCAAGGCGCGAAGCGCGACCCTGCAGGCGCGACAAAAATACTCGAATGGCTGGTCGATGAAACGCAGGACTCGTCCGGCAATACGATTACGTACGACTACATTGAACATGCCAGCGGGGAGTTTCTTGTCGACAAGATCCACTACACCGGTTTCAACGGCTCCAATGGTGATCGTCATGTTGAATTCGGCTATGAGCTTCGTCCGGATCCGCGAAGCGCATATCTTGGTGGTGGACTGTCACGCAGCACTAAGCGCCTACAGAAGATTACAACAAAATACGATACGGCAGTCGTTCGCGAGTACACACTTAACTACGGAAGCGCCAGTCAATCAACGGGACGGTCAGTGCTTCGGAGCGTCGATGAATGTGCGTACGAGGGCGTAACCCCACACTGCCTCGCACCGACACAATTCGAGTGGCAGGAGCAGGCAACCAGTTATGTTTCGGGACAACTTAAGTTCCATAACGGATCATCGTGGCAGGCTCAGCTAACCGATAAGCGCTGGCTTCATGATGTGATGCCGCAAGGCGATGTCGACGGTGATGGCGTCAAAGACTGGCCAGGACTCTATGTCAACGCCGAAGGCCAAATCCAGGGAACTCATACCAATCCTCTGGCCAATTGCTTTCGGGCGTTCAACAGCATGTACTTGAAGTGCCTTCAGGGAGACTTCAATGCGGACGGATTGACGGACAGTTTCCGGCAGAACAACAGCAAGTTTGAGATCAAGATCACGGACGGCGGAAACTGGGTGAATACCGGTATTAACTGGAACTCATCCGGTGGCGCACATGGCCTTGACGATCGCCCGCTTGGTTTCGGCGACTTCAATGGGGACGGCTGGCTCGATGTGGCATTCGTTCATGCGGCGATTGTGCGGGTTTACTTCCACACCACCAGTTTGACGGCACCGTACTCGACATCGAACTTCCAAAACATCGTGACGCTGGGTATCAGCGGAGGCAATGCGAGGGGTCAGGAAGCGCAGATTTACGGCGACATGGACGGCAATGGCACACCGGACTTTGTGATCTCGCGATACCAGGAAAGTAACGAAGCGCCAGGGCTTCCCGAGCCTCAGAAAATTATCCTCACAGTACCTCTCAGCGGCGGTTCGATGAATACGGTGACTCGAAATATTCCGGTGACAGGACTCCTTGTCGAACAAGGGTCAAATTCCCATTTCTTCCACGACGTCAATGGCGATGGCCTCCCCGATTTGCTCGGTGTCGACATAACTCAATCCGATACGATCAAATATCGGCTGAATACCGGGTTGGATTTCGATCCAACGTGGCAGAGCCTTGGCTTCAGTTTACCGATGCGTACGGGTTCGTATTTCGATGCAACCTATAGCGAATGGCATCCTTACCGAATGCCGGTAATGTCAAAGACGCTCGCTATCGACTACAACGGCGACGGACGGGATGACTTGTTGTATGCAAATGCCGTCGTGGCCTCCTCATGCGCCTTCGTTCTCAGTGCTGGTACGAATGGTGGCTGGCTTTGCGACAACGATTTGTATGGAGAATATCAGTCGAGCCAAAGCAGCCACGTTGGATCGCCGATCAACGGTGCGATTGCCGACAACTCTGTCAGGTCCTATAAAGTCGTCATTTTCTCTGAAAACTCGTCGGGCACAATCACTTCGACCACAAGCAATTCTGGAATTTACGCGGCCGCTGCTCAGACTGCCGTGGTGGATGCGACGGGGGACGGCTTGCCCGATGTCGTTACGGTGTTCGGTTGCCGAACGAGCGAAGGCTGTGAATTCAATACCGAGACCTCCGGTCGGCCAAACACTGTACAAAATGGTTCTTACGTTGAAGGTGCCTGGATAAATCGCAATCCAGGCGCGGCGGTCGATAATCCGGCGAACGACGAATTCGAATACGCCGCCAACGACCTGATGAACGCGGCCGAAGACGGTCTTGGCAATCGGCACGAATGGAACTATCGACCCTTGTCTAGCGACAGCTACAACAAAGCGGGAATCGATTTCTATCAGACGCGAAGCGACGTTACCAACGAGGCCGAGGACTATTTTCACTTTGCGTCCAGCATGTACGTCGTTGCCGACCACCACGCCAGCAACGGCGTCGGAGGGCTGAATAGCACCAAGTATCGTTATCGTGGTGCTATCTACAACAACAAGGGAAGGGGGTTCCAAGGTTTCTTGGCAATCGAGGCCGAAGAAGATGTCTATTCGGATACTGGGTCATCCTCTCATCTGGACAAGATATCGCGTACTGAATTCTATCAACAATGGCCGGTATCCAGCATCGTCGATCGGTCCTGTACTTGGCTTTCTGACGACTACATCTTGGATGTTACACCGACGAATGAAGATCCGAACCCGACCTGCGAGGACGTCACGCACTCGCAAAATAACAAACAGCTGAGTTCCACGGTGACCGACAATATTCACGATGTCGCGACATCCGGTGGCGCGCGCTTCGTTGCGGTGAAAACTCAGACTTCCAAGAGTTTTGACCTGGCGACCCATAGTGAGTTGGTTGCCAAGACAACTGACAGAGTATTCGATGAATGGGGTAATGTGGAAGTCGAAGATGTAACGCACGTCGATGCCTGGACGTCCAACCATTCAAAGGTGACTCGCGACTACTTCGCAATCCCCTCCTGGTGGTGGCTTGACAAACTGATTGATGAAACGACAACGCATTACCCGGTCTCTCAACGTCATGCAAATTCGCCGAGCGTTGCGTCCAACCAGGATCTTATCAAGATCGCTACGACCAGCTATCCATTCTATGACAATACTCACCGCCTGCCGACGACCATCACGATCTCTGCGAATGGAAGTTCGCTGACGCAGACAATTTCAACGACGTACAATAGCTACGGTCTGCCAACAGACGTTTCAGCAATTGGAACCGACGTCACCGGCCCTCGCGAGGTTATTACCACTTACTCCAAGGACGGTGTTTCGCAGGCAACCGATGGCTATTTTCCATTTACCGTTGAAAATTCGCTCGGTCATACTCGCACGCAACACACAGATCCGGCACACGGCGTTGCCATCGATACCTGGGATCCGAATGGATTGCACTCGAACGTTACGCTGGATGCGTTTGGAAGGCCGAAAGAAACCACCGGACCCGGTCAACCCACGGTACATAAAGGTTGGAACTGGTGCGGCGGCGCGACATGGTGCTACGCGGGTGCCGTCTACCGTGTGTCCACGGTAACAGCGGGCGCGCCGATCAACTACTCGTATTTCGATCAGTTCGGACGTGGGATCTATTCGATTACCCGCAACTACGCGGATTCTGATTATGTGCGGGTCAGCACGCAATTTGACGAACGCGGCAACACCGTATTTCAGTCGGTGCCGCATGATCCCACGAAGGGAGAGTCCGGCAACAAAGGCAGCCGGTTCCTGTCCTACGATGCGCTGAATCGGCTTACCAGCAAGGAAGTCGATCAGACCCAGGGCCAGATCATGCACACGACCTACGGGTACGCCGGACTGACAACGAATATCAATGCGGCCGGCGTTTCTATGAGTAGGACGTACGATGGTTTTGGTCGCCTGGTGGAAACCGTCGATGGCAAGGGTGGGTATACACGATACGCTTACGACGGCGCTGGCAATCCTATCGTGATTGCCGACCCTGAGATGATCAATAGCCCGAGCATCGTCGGGATCAAGGCCGCTTACAACGCGCTCGGTCATAAGTTATGGGTCGAGGATCCAAACTGGTGGGATGACACGACGCAAACGCACCTGTCCAAGACCTTCAGTTATAACGCGCTCGGCGAGGTGCTGAGCGAACTGGATCCGAACGGCAATCTCATCGAGATGACCTACGATGAACTCGGCCGCCTGGTCGAGCGTTGGGTCGATGCGGCACCGCTAGGTGATCCTGAACTCGATGGCAAGTGGCACTATGACAGTACCGATACTTATGGCGGGCTCGGGTTGGTATGGCTTGAGGACAGTCAGTTTCGGGCTGACGGTAGCCGTATGCAAAAATTCTACTACTACAGCGACGCCTCAACTGGACGAAAAGACCTCCTACAGGTCAAGCACCGGTTCTACGAAAACGACAACCAGAATGTCTTCGAGGAATACGACACGGCGTATTTCACCGACGGCTTTTATGCAAGACCGAAGGGACTCCAATACCCGGGTGGCTCGAGTGTCGCGTTTGACTTTAACAGCCACGGCCACCTAACGTATGAAAGGGACCCGGTCAGTGGCACCATCTATCGAGAAATTACCGATCGAGATTCTCGCGGACAGATCGAAGCCGCCAGTGTCGGTTACCATTCCGGAGCTTACCGATATCAGATCAGCCAAGGTTATTTCCCAGAAACGGGCCAGGTTGACTACATGTCACTCACAAATGGTTCGACATCGCTGCAAAACCTGAGCCACGAATACGATGTCTTCGGCAATCTGGACTGGCGCAGCACCACCATCGGAGGAGGCGCTACCGAGACGCTGTACTACGATGAATTGCAGCGTCTTACCACCAGCACCCGTAGCTACCTGTCTGGTGGCGGCGATACGGTCAACTACTTGTTCGACGCTTCCGGCACATTCACCTCTAAGAGCGACTACAATGCGACTCCGGCAACCGATGTAGCGGCGACTTACGTCAAGCACGCGAATCGTCCGCACGTAGTAACGCAGTTGAATCTCTCCAGCGGTGGTCCGATCGTTTATAACCACGACAAGAGCGGCAACGTCACGCGAAGCGATGGCGAGACCATCGACTACAATGCATTCAACAAACCCCAACGCATCGATGCGATTTCGAGCAGCGATTTTGCCGACTTCACCTACGGCGCCGACCTCATGCGCTACCGACAAATGAAAAGCGATGGCACGCGCGTCTACTACGTCGACAAACTCATGGAAATTAAATCCTTTGGATCTGCTGTCGACTATCGCCACTACATTGGGGATGTTGCCATTCTCACCAAGACGGGGGCGCTAAACGACCCCAATCCAGGCATCAAGTACCTGTTTCGCGATCGCCTCGGCAGTGTCTCTGCTATTGGCGACACTTCGGGATTGATGGTCGAATTTCGGGCTTACGATCCCTACGGACGGCCGCGAAATGGCAATTGGACCGACAAAGCAACGCCCGAGCTGAACTCTAGCGTAACAGACCGGGGCTTTACCGACCACGAGCACCTCGACGACTGGCAGCTCATCCATATGAATGGACGAGGATTCGACTACAATGCGGGGCGTTTTCTTTCCATCGACCCCTTCATCCAAGCGCCCGGCAATAGCCAGTCAATCAACGGCTTCGCCTACATAATGAATAACCCGCTATCTGGGACCGATCCGAGTGGGTACTCGCCCATACCCATGTCAACCGGGACCAGAACGGGGCGGACGGGATCATTTAGCTACCAAGGATCATTTGAAAGCGTCAGCCAGCCGGGCGAAGAAGATGAAAAAAAGAACAACGGCTGGAATAATAGGTCCCAATGGTGGGATAGCAAACACGTGTCAATGAGTGGCACTGGAAGCGATACCAGCAGTATCGGCGTGTTAGCAAGTACCGCTCTAGCCGAACAAGCAGTGTGTGACCCGTATTGCCCAGACCCGAAGGAAAGTACTGTTAATGATTCGGTCCGAATAAACATGGATGTCATAAATAACATTTCATTCGACGAGGATGAAAAGGGGCGAATGACAATCAAAATCGCTGGCACGGTCGCCGCCTTGGATGACTCGTCAGCCAAACAACTAAGTCCGAAAGAGGTTGCGGCCTCCATGAATCGTCTTTCGGGGAAAGTAAAGGTAGACGGCGTCGTCTATAGGCTGTCAACAGAGATTCGTGTGTCCTCCGATGTTGGCGCTGCTGACTGGGTATACTACGTTGGCGACAGAAATAATGCTTTCTTGGGAAAGAGCGGGGAAAAAAACCCAATTCAATTCAATCCGTCTTCGTTTCGAAGCAGGACGGGCGCTCACGAGCTGCTGCATACTTTTGGCATATCGCACAGCTGGAATGTTACACATAGAATTTCGAGCTATTATATGAAATCGCAAACGGATGGTAGAATTAATGACCTACGTCGAGTGCAATCTGGCGATGTGCGAGCTCTCCTCGAATACAAATATAGGCAAGACTATGTATCGAGCTATTTAAGGTCAGTTTTCTTGCGGTCGGAACACCCCTCGATGTAATGATTCATGCAAGTGGTTCTATGAAAGAGATGCGCCATGTTTAAGCAAGCTTTTATTGTACTAGTCGTTTATCTGCTAAGTATCTTATGGTCTGATTGCCGTGCAGATTTTTCGCCAAATTATAGGGCGGCAAACATTAATGAAACACAGAAAGTTGAAAAGCTCATCCGCGAGACGGGCTTGGATTGGTTCGCCTATGACACTATCCAAGTCGTGTCAACCAGTCAGGGTGACCTTGAGTTTGCGTTGCTTGCAAACAGGAGCAGCGAGAATCTGTGCCGACTTGCGCGTATGAGAATTGTTACAGGTCCTCGAATTTCCCACATTAAGGAAACACGAAATACTGACTATTTCATAGCTTTTCCGCTTAGTGGCGACTGTGCCCAAGACCCTACCTCATACGCGGCGACGGGTATGGTTACTCTTCCAGACTCGTTGGCACAATTAGTCTTTCGTTCAAAGCAGCATTTATTGTCCTCAGTCCTGGGGAAGGAAGTGAATACTAACGGCTTCGAGCTTGCGAGCGTCGAATTCCTTCCAATTCCAGATTCCAAGGAAGTGGGGCTCCTACTGGCCTATACAGAGCTGGCGGGGCAAGAGACGGTGAGGGTCTACACCAGATTTGATGCGGCGAATATTCAAGTATTATCAACTACAACGGGAGCTACTATGTAGCTTTTACTATTTGGGCAAACGCCAAAATCATTCGCTTGTTCGGCAGGCCTAGACCAATATCAGGACCGACACCCAAAAGGCGTTGAGAGCATGCGATCATCGCGGCCTTCATTCTGCAGAGTGCAATTAGAATCGGCGAGGTTTGATGGATGCAGCTTATCGACGGGCAGAAGAGTAAGTGCAGGTGCCGCAAGAACAAGACTACAGTGCCTGTATGCTCAGGTTTGTACTGGTCATAAGCAATTGCGCGCGGAATTGTCTCGTCACAGTCTGTTCTGACCTATATCCGGCATCGGTCGAGCATCGTTATCCAAGGTTATGAAAGATGTGCAACGAGTGTCTTTCAAACATTTTTTCAGTAAGACACATTACCGTTCGTGGCCACGAACCAGATCGTTCTTGTCGGCTTGCTGCCGATCCCAGGCAGCGCTCCACGTGGCGGGATTCAATGCGCATAAGCGAAGAGGTAGTTCGATCCAGCTGTTGCCGGAATTTTGCCGGCGTTGGAGACAATGAAACTTGAAAATTGATGTTTGGCGCTAGCAGGAAAGCTCAACGGCGCATTGTGGTATGTGAACAGCTGGTATACAACAGAGGCCAGCTACTGAGATGGTAGGCTATTGAGAAGTCGCCAATGACGCAAATTGGTTATTCAATTTTTGGTCATTCTTCAGCACGAGCGATCTATGTTCTATCTGCGTCACCATTTTGGCTTGGTTTATTCCTCGCATTGACACTGGATTTTGTCTGCGACTTCTTGCCCCGAGCGAAAGCGGAATTCGACTGCTGGCGTCGTAATCTTGGCAACCATTTGACCGGTTCACTTGGCGTAAAGTCAGGATGAAATGGAGCATATACTTGAATGCCTGCCTGTTTAAGCGTGGTTCGTTTGCGAGCATGGTCTTGATCAGCTGGATCATCATCCCAGTAGCTGTCGTCATGCGTACAAATTCTAACTATTCCGGCCTGCACAATTGCATTGCAGCACGAAAGACATGGAAACTTATTCACGTAGATTTTGGATTCATTGAGTGAAACGCCAATTCGAGCAGAATTAAGAATTGCATTCATCTCCGCATGACAAATCCACCTGAGCTTCTCGTCCGCATCGCCTAGTACCCTATCATCGTCAACCACGCCACGCGCTAGTCCATTGAATCCCGTTGATAGAATTACGTTATCCTTCGAAGCTATTATGGCACCTACTTGGCACCTTGGGTCTTTTGACTTTCTTGCTACGGATTCAGCAACAGTAAGAAAATATTCATCCCAGTCTTCAATGTAATCGGTCTTTTTCGTCGTATTACTCATTAGTGGTGCTCGCTATAAACCTTGGGTAGGCAATTTGTGAGGCGCAACTATTGTGATCATGCAGGGTTGTAGTCTTGATGTTTGTGATAGAGGTCGCGATTTGTGCAAATGAAGACCCTTTCTTCCATGCACGGGTGCTCAATCGGAGAAAAAGTGGAGGTCGCGCTAGTCGCCATCGTGCCGGATAGGCACAGTACTCGCCGACTCGGATAGCAATTTGTGACCAGACTTGGACCTTGGTTGCTGGCCAGATCACCAATCTTGGCGGTGGTGGTATGACTGATTCTGATAAAGAACTGCATTAAAACGGGGTTCTTTCGGCGTAGGTTGCTTAAGCTGTTGATTTGCGCCGAGGACTGAGCCAATTTCGTCGCATATTTGCGTGACCGATTGACCCAGGCTAACTACAAAAACATGTTCGGCTGCGAGGACTTGCCGTTGATCACCTGGGTGAAAATTCAACGCAAATCGTTGGTCAGATTTCAGTGCAAATCAACATCGTAGTAATCGGTACCGACCGAATTCTATGATGAGTCTAGGTTGTACGTGACACAAATCAAACCTGCGCCATTTGCCCCCTTCTCGACACGAACTCGGAAAAACTTTGGCTTAACTTTCATTCTGTGATTAAACCTCTTCGAAGATGGATACTTGAGATGCTGATCACCTGGGTCGTGCCCGACCGGTCACTGTCGTATCAAATGAACGGCGGGTTGTGGATGGTAACCGGCCTCCAAGTTCAGACTTTCTCTGACAACCACTGTCCGGTCAAGTCTTAGTTATCACACTTAGCTGGGAAGCTTCTTCTCGACAAACTTTACAAGCGCTATTGCAGCATCCACGCTATTCTTCGCATCATCGTATGTCACGTCGTCGTAACCGATGTTTGAATGGGCTACGTCATTTCTGAGCTTTCTAAGCTTGTTAACGCCATCAATGTGCTTTTTCATTCGCGTCATTTCTGATTTGGTTAGACACAGTGGGAGAAAGACGTTGCTGTTCAAACCGAAAGTGAGGTCGTTCTTTAGTTCTTTGACACGTTTACGGCTTAAACCTTGAGAGCCCAGTTTCCAAAGCACAAACTCACGAATTGTTCGTTCAGTCACTATCGCTGCCTCAATTAGTGGCAGTGCGCGGTCCTTGAAGGCGACCCTACTGCGAATTCGGAAGAGTTCATAGACAGCATCCGACAGTGGATCGTCGTGATTGATAGCATTTTGAATCTTCGCGAAAGCACGTCGGTCGATGAGGTTTTTTCGCAGGTATGGGCTTGACCGGCGCCGTCCGTCGGTCTTCAGTTTAGGTCGAAACTCGCCTTTGTTCGATCCATGCCACCACCGAACTGGAGAGAAGCTTTCGCCAAAAAAACGGGAGATTGAATCATGCTGTGACCAATAAAGCTCTTTGAGTCCTGCGCGGGTTCGAAGCACACTCTCAAATCTTCGGATAGTGTCTTCATAGAGTGAAAATACTTCCTCTGCTAATTTGGTAGACCGAGCACTCTGACCTGCGGCAGCTCTTATTACCGCCCCCGAAGGCTCATCAAATTGCACACCAAAAGTCCCATTGGTGACCATGTCGTTCTTGGTTTGTTTTTCACGCGCCGAATTGAAGCTCTCGAACAAGAGATATGTATTGCCACCAGCAATGGGAAACTTCAATGGAATCTTCCAGTGCTCTTCTTTCCAATCCCAGACACCGATAAACCCTGGAAACATGATTCTTTTTTCGAGCAAAAGGGCAGGCATACGGTCCACCGAAATAAGTACTGCGACGTTTCTGCAGATTACAAGACTGCCTGCCAAACGGCCAATTCCCCACAATCCGACAAATTGCAAGGTTCAACTGAAATACGTTTCGGATATCCGGTCGAGCTGCAGTTCTTGCTCTTCGTCTCAATATCTGTCCCTCCCGTTTAATCGCCCGGATTGATTTCATTGACTTTTTTCGGAGTCGCAGTGCGAGGCGAATGGTCCGACAGACCTGTGGGCAACTGACGCAAGGGCTTGGGGACGCTACACATAAGCGGCCGAGCGGGCCGCCTTGTACCGGAGGATATAGGCATGTGGGAGAATTCCGGGAGAGGAACCTACATAGTTGGACGCATAGGAGTGATTGCAGATAGTCGGAGGTCCGGATGTGTCTTAGCGTCAGGCATTCACTGCGAAAACGTAGCGTTGAGGCGGCAATCCGCGGTTCTTGGCGGCGTTGAACGGCAAAAAGGACGAGGGCGGGCCATCTAACTTATTGATTTAAAAGAAAACGGTTCGTGACGTATGCGTCTACGAACCAGGCGGTCGGGAGTTCGAATCTCTCCGGGCGCGCCATTTTTACCTTAAAACTCAATCACTTAACGGTGATTGAGTTTTTTTGGTTTTAGGGAGCTGTCCCATAGATGGGGATTTGTCCCATAGATTTGCAAATCCGGAGGGCATCGACCCGTTCGAAGACTCAAAATGGTCATCACTTCGGTAGCCAACATCGCTCGCCGCTAGCGACCATCATGCGCCGTCGCTAATTGCCTAAAATTGGTGATGGGTACTGGCAATGGTGACTGTCGATGCAAGTTGGGCAGGGCAAGCACCAAGAACCGGCCAATACTTGCCGCCCGAGCTCCCTGGCATATGCCTGAAACTTGCCGCTCCGGTCCGCGCCGATTCGAAGTTGGATCTCAATGCTGATGCCGGTCGTCCGCTTTCATTAGTAGCGGACGCTCGAACGGCAAGTTTTTGTTACGGCAATTGGTCAGCAGTCGGCCAAGACCAGCCGCTCGATCGAGCCGACGGGCTACATTCTCGTTAGGCATGGCACGATTCTGGCTCGGTTATAGCGCTGTACCATGATTGGATAAATATTCACCACCAGATTTATCGCCGAACTGATCCAAAAATGTTCAGCTCCAATGCTCACCCCGGCGAATATCGCCCACGCTTGCAATAGTAATGCCGATACAAGGTGTCGCCATTCCCATTTGCGAGTTTGTAATTCGTGTTCTATAAGTGCCTGACGCCTTCCAATTGCGGCGATGTTGAGTCTTTTGATTCCTCTAAGTCGAGTGATTACATCGCCAGATGTCGGCACGTATTTCTTGTAGAACTTGGCGCCCAGACGCTCGTAGACCTTGCCATTTCCACGCAGTTCGAACGGCCTGGACGCGAAATACCATTCACTCAAAGCAGAGAGGACGCGATCGCCAGACGACAAGACTCTCACCCTAGTTAGCAACTGACTAGCAGAAGTGTCGCACAAACTGCATTTATTCGGGTAACAGCGGGTGTCCGCTATGGGTTAGTGGCGGAAATTATAGCTCGAAACACGTGGCCGGCGGCTTCCGGTCGCATGCCGGCCCTTCGTTACTTTGCCTGGTTAGCTTCGCCAATCGGCCAGGAGCAGCCATTCATTTTGTGTAGCGTTTGCCCTTTTGTAAGCATAGACCGAGCGAAGAATGGTGCTCGGCCACTGTGGCACAATAGCGTCCGTTCACGGTGTTTAACTAACTGTGTCATAGAGCGTGAATCCAGCGAAAAACATATTTGCGATCAAGGCAAGTACGAAGATCGCGTGAAACCTCTCGTTCTTGGTGAAGATTGCGGTTACGGAAAAAGCCACAATTGCCAGCTGCGTAGCTGTGTAATCGAAGCCCAAGCTGTAGTAATAATCCATACCTTTGATCGCCGAGTCAGCCATGTCTGCTAACTGGGAAAGAATAAATACGCTGAAGAACCATGCTCGTTTAGCATAGAAGTAGTCCTTGAATCCGTCATAGCCCGAGAAATCACTCGGAAAGAGCAGCGCGCACAATAGAAACACCAAGAATGCGTACAGAATAACGAACAAGTAGATCCCGAAAGTCCACACTTCGATGGCGCCAAGTCTGAACTCCCACCACCACCAGAATACCGAGAAAAGGAACATGTAGAACACCCAGCAAAGATGAATCCAATTGGGCTTTGCTTGCTCGGGATGCTGGATGAGACGAGTCACACCCATCAGCAACTGCGCCATTCCGAGGCCGATGATGATGGATGTGAGAACCGCCACATATTCGAATGTTTCCATTTTTGCCAGATCCTTTTTGTGCTTTTCGTTTGGGAGTGATGTCGTGTCGGTGTGTTTCCGCTGACAGAGTCACGGGAAAGGCAACGATCGGTAATTGACCCGCGCATGCGTGGTGAAGGGCCGCTTTGCGTTACGAGCCGTTATCTTACCTCAAGTTTTTCGAGCGGCTGCTATGCGACGCGAAGCAGCCCCACGTTTTGATTCCTGGTGACCGTCTCAGAACGGCCAAAACCAGCCCTCTCTCATGCGAATCATTCAGCCAAAAGGAGGATCAGAATCGTGTCGGATACGAATTCCTCCATTTTTCAGTATTTCAATTTCTGGGGCTCTCAGATTTTGAGATTCAAACGAATAACCACGCAGTGCAAAGTCATGATCTTTGATCGATCTGCCTGCGTAATCGAACGATGACCCATGTGGGTCGTCAATGTATCCACCAAGCCATACATTGTCGTATTCATCTCCTCCTTTGCGCGTATGAGATGCGACGAAACCGCAGTGAGGCGTGTGCCTCCAATACACGAATAGATCGAGCTGATCGAAATACGTCGTAATTTCAGGAGAGTAGACGAGCTCGTCGAGGCTTCTCAAGTCGTCCCAAGTTTCCTCGGATGGACGATATAAACCCAACACCCATCCGCCGACCAAGATCCGCGCTTCATCACCCGGCGCAAGCGCTCGAATTTCATCAGCGGAAATATCGGTAAATGGCCGCGTCAATTTGGTCTTTTCGGTGGATTCGGAAGACGGCGAGAGATACCCAAGAAAAATTGATCCAAACAGGCCGAAGCCAACTATCGCCAAGACAAACGTCGCAATCTTCAGATGCTTGACGGTGTGCAAAGCATTCTCCGTGGTCTGCGATTCAGAGGGCCGCTTCGGGTCACAAGCCGGCATTTTACCCCAAAATTCTCAAGCGGCTGCTATGCGAAGTGAAGGAGCCGCACGTTTGAGCACCTGGTCGCCGACGGCAGTCGGCCAATAGCGGCCAATCCTGACTCCGTCTAGCCGGGCTTTCGAGAATCACTGGTTCTCCGACAACTTTCATCCGCATACGTTTCGAACCAGCGAGTCTTGAGCAGCGTTCGAACTCCATGCTCTTCTACCGCAGAGGCAATCTCCTCAACATAGATATCGCCATACTTGCGAACCAACGAATCATGTCTATTCGATATTGGGATGTATCGACCCGTGTACATCATTAGCGCCCCAACTAAAAGAAAGAAAGGAGCAAGATAGAGAGACTTGGTCGATCCGCTCAGCCAGTATGGACCAACAGCTAACACACCGAAAACAATTGCAGCTTTCGCTAAGTCGACGGCCATTTCTCGCCGAACAAGCGGAAGGACCTGCGCAGCCGACGATATGGCTACGGCCCTTTCTTTTCGTTCACTACTTTCCATGGGAGTACCACCCGCATTTCCCAATGACCGCCTCGGGTCACAAGCCTTGATCTTACCGCAGTTTTTTCGACCGACGGCTATGCGATGCGAAGCAGCCCCTCGGTTAGCTTCCTGGCGACGGTCTCAGAACGGCCAGAAGGAGCCACTTGAGAGTCTATCTGCATTGCCCATCGGCATTTTTAAAACGTACTCGGTAAACCGTGCCTGTTCCATCACCTATGTATCCAGCAGCAATAACGAACTGATGAAGAAACTTGCCCGATACCAATGCATGGTAGTCAGAAGCGTCGGTCATGCTGGTTGGTAGAAATAGCGGCTCATTACCGTCTAACAGTCCGCCGCCAATGAATCGTACACTAAGCGCGCCAATGCTTTCCGGTGCGGCGGCGCGGATGGCGAAAACGCAATCGTATGAAAAGTCTTGAGTTAGTTCGATTTCAAATCCAAGTGCTTCTGCTTCGCGCTTGGAGACTTCGGTCGTTGGGGGAAGCGAAGGATAATCTGCAATCGCAAAGACTGAGTAGAGGCATATGATTAGTACCGAAAGTCGCGTCAAGTTGAGCGTCTCCTGTGGATCAACAGCCGAAATTATAGCTCAAGAATTGCGACAGGCAGCTATGCGAAGTTAAGCGGACCATCGTTCTTTGTCCCCGCAAACTTCGCCAATCGGCCAGAACCAGCCGTTCAATTCGCCTCAAAATACTAGTTACGTCGCAGCAACACCAACTTTCGAACCATTTCCTCTGGAGTCCAGTCGTTGCTCGAGTCGTTGTAAAATCCAGCGAGAACCACGATCGCCAGTCCGAGGTCGGGATATAGAATTATTCTCTGGCCACCGTTACCAATTGCGGTCGCAACGAAATACGACTTCTCGTTGAAAACAAAGTCATTTGTCCAAATTTGGTAACCATACCCATTTGACTTTACGTATTTCGGGGCTTCGGAATCGTCGTAATAGATATGTGGCTTTGTGGCTGCGACTATCCAAGACTCCGGAACAATCTGCCTTTCATTGTGTCGCCCGAGATTCAAGAATAGGTCACCTATCTTTAGTAAGTCTCTTGCCGTCATTCGTAAACCCGAAAACGCGGACGGCACCGCGCTGCCACTATTCATCCACTCCCAGTTTTCAATGCCCAATGGCTCAAAAAGAACTTCATTGGCATATTCATCAAGTGGCTTTCCAGTTGCCTCCGTTACTATCGCTGCGAGAATGTGAGTCAGTCCCCCGCTATAATTCAGATTCGCGCCCGGAACACTAACAAGATCGCGCTCAAGTACGTATCGAACCGGGTCGGCGCTCCGCGACAATTGCCGCTCGTCGTTTTTTGGGTCGCTGTAAGGCAGCGACTCCTCATCCCACTGCAATCCCGCGGTCATAGTTAGGACATGGTGCAACGTGATGGTCGACTTCTCTCCGACTAGCAATTCCGAATAGCTTGGTAGCAACTCCGAGACGAACATCGTTTCGCTCTTAATCTCGCCGCGTTCAATTGCAATTCCAACTAGAATCGCTGTGATGGTTTTCGAGATTGAACGAATATCATGACGCGAATCCGGGCCAAAAGTAACGGTGCCAATATTGCTACCTAGCCTCTCGTCAGATCCTGCATAATAGCCTTCGTGCAGAACACTCCCATGGCGACTGATAGCTACAGCATGGATGTTTCCCCAGTCACCGTTTTGGATCGATCTTTCTAGGGCCGAATATTCTGATTGGCGATCAGAGGATTGAGTAGTGACGACATCAATACTCTGCCCGCGTAAACCGACAGATGTCATCAGCGAAAATAACACCAGCGCCAATTTAGTCAGTGATGTTGATGGCTTGTTAATAGTTTCTATCCATTTTGCGGCTGTCCGCTTCGGGTCAGTGGCGGAAATTATAACTTGAAACACTCCGTCGGCGGCTTCTGGGCGCATACCGGCCCTTCGCTATTCCGCTTGGGTAACTTCGGCAAACGGCCAAGAGTGCTCGTTCAAAGATTTGCGCACTGACCTGCCCATTGCTCTACGATAGGTCTCGCATATTCATCGTAGTCGCCGACAATCATCAACGACGACCGAGCATTCAATTCAACCACATACATGCGAACACCATGCTTGGCTCTTCCTCCAACTGTAGTTGGCGCGAACTCTAAAACTGAAACCCCTGATATTTTTCGGTCTCCGAGTCGCTTAAACTCTGGCGAGTCCTCCACAAAGTCTCTCGCGGGAATATTTCTGTATATAACCCAACAGGACGAACTCGTTCCATCGTTGACAAGACTAATGACATCCGTATCTACATGTTCAAGTACGAAACCCGGCGAAAGCGCTATCGAACGAGACTCTATCGTGAGCCGCCATCTACCATCATTGTCTTGTTCCCATTCTTTCAATGCAGTTCCACCAAGGTCAGCTTTGGGTTAGCCGCCGACTGCCAAAAGTTTATCACTTGGCCGGCTGCTTTCGAGCTGCGGATTCAACTGGTGAACGCAACACCTAAACTCTAGCAGTTAGAGGAGGATGTTGCCGATGAGTAATAACAAGAGACGTCACTACACAGATTCTGAGAAAGCCGATATGTGGGATCGCTGGCGCAAAGGCGAGTCGTTGAACGAGATTGGCCGCGCCTTTGGCATACAAGGGCACTCGTCGATCCAGGGTATTTTCTCAAAGAGCGGTGGTATCAGGCCAGCTGAACGGCGACGGTCAGCGCGATCGCTGTCATTGTCCGAACGAGAGGAGATCTCCCGTGGCCTGGTTGCCGGAAGATCGTTACGATCCATGGCCAGCGAGCTCGGTCGTGCGCCGTCGACGATAAGTCGAGAGTTAAGGCGCAATCGCGGGCGCCGAGACTATCGAGCACACCAGGCAGATGACGCTGCTTTTGAACGGGCCAAGCGTCCGAAGACCTGCAAACTGGTGCAAAATCAGCGACTGGCGTGCGAGGTAGCACGTAAGCTCAGAGATCTCTGGTCCCCGGAACAGATCGCTGGCTGGCTTAAGTACACCTATCCGGACGACGAGAGTTATCAGGTGTCGCACGAGACGATTTACAAGAGTCTGTACATCCAGGCCCGCGGGGCCTTGAAGAAAGAGCTGTTGCAGCACTTGCGGCGCAAACGGATGATGCGCCACGGGCGAAGTCACACGCAAAAGACGGCCACCCATGGCCGCATCAAGGACACGGTATCGATCAGCGAACGGCCGGCTTCAGTCGAAGATCGTGCTGTACCGGGCCATTGGGAAGGTGACCTGTTGATCGGCAGCCATCAGAGCCAGATTGCTACGCTGGTTGAACGCAATACCCGATACGTCATCCTGGTCCGAGTGAAGAGCAAAGACTCGGAGACGGTGATTAATGCCTTGATCAAGCAGGCCCGCAAGTTACCGCGAGAACTCTACAAGTCATTAACCTGGGACCGCGGTTCGGAGATGGCCGAACACTTACGATTTAGTCTGGATACAAATATCAAAGTCTACTTTTGCGATCCGCAAAGCCCTTGGCAACGTGGCTCGAATGAGAACACCAATGGTCTGCTGCGACAATATTTTCCCAAAGGAATGGACCTGTCGAATATCCATCAGAACAAGTTGAATGCAGTTGCTCGCAAGCTTAACGAACGCCCAAGAAAAACGTTAGACTACAGAACACCAGCCGAACGATTTAGCCAATGTGTTGCGTCGACCGGTTGAATCCGCAAGCGCAGACCAGCCCCTCACCTTGTTCAATCAGGGCCGTCTAAGAACGGCCAAAAGGAGCCATTTGGATCGGCACCTATCGTAGCCATAATTCGTGAAGCACAAGACTAGCCAACAAGACATAGGTACTTACTATGCCGATAAAAGATGCCGCTCTTATGCCCACTTCATGCTTTGATTGGTAATAGGCAACATATTCTTTCGTGCGCTCCGCTCCAGCGAGAGTGCATCGGAATACCGTCCAAAGATATGGAATCGCAAGTATTCCCGCGATGGCAACTACTGCCCCCACTATGTGCAAAGGCGCGGTCCATCCCCAATCAAGCCCAAGCAGTATGAAGAAACCGACAATAGCTGCAATTGACTCGCGTTCAATTGCTTTACACGACTTGACCGCCGCCGGACTGAGTTCAACAGACAGCGACCAGTCCGGTGGGTCGGCCTTACGCCACCCGGCAACGAGTAAGGGCGTCAGTACGACCGACGCAAGAAAACCAACTAAAATGGCATTCGATTCGGACATCTTCTAGGGATCAGGGACCAAGAAACTGATGTTAACTGAAATAGAGCGACCGGCTGCAATGGGTCAAAATTTGTCGTCCGCCATCGTATCACGTGGACTTCTGCTTTCGAACGCTTACCGGCCGCTCATCTTGCTCACTGGTAACCGACGCAGTTCGGCCAACAGCGGCCGTTCAGTTCACAGACTTGACTATTTCGGGTCTTGCCTCGCAATACTCGAACCAACGCTTGCGGTAGCGGCGATTTGCGTCTTTTTCCTTCTCGCCTGCGGTATACGGCAATACATTTGGGCGCTCATCACAGCCTGAGCCAAGGAGTTCGCCATACCGCAAGTCCAAGTAAGCCTCAGCTTTTTCTGCGTCCGCATACTTTTCAACCAAAACTTCGTAGGGCAATTGATACCAACTATCGGAAAACCAGCGTAGAGCACGATCGATTTCATTATCCGATGCTGTCGGAAATAGCGCCAATACGCGATAGATGTGAAACATGTCGGAGAGACAAGCCATGTCGAAACTTTCCTCGGACGGTATCTTGGTCATATCAACCTCGTCACAAGGTGCGCGTATCGCGCCTATGTTGTGCGTGCCTACAGCGAGATCCCCCAACTCAGTCGGCCCAGATTCCACGCCATAAATGCTAACCAAGTTACCGATTTTGTAATGTTCTTCCGTATACGGTTGCGGACCGACGTAGAATCTATTGCAGGCGGCATCGACTGCGGTTGGAAATAGCTGGTAGTTTCTCCCCAGTCGTCGATCCTCTGGAGTAAAATCGATTACCGGTTCGACCTCAAGCGATAGTGTCGTTCCTCCACCATCGATTCTCGGTTCATTGGAAACGATTCGTCCAATAAATACATGTCTTGAATCGCTCAGACTAAATGCCTCTACGAATGTGCACCCTAGGGCAGGTGAAACATATGCGTAAACAAAAACTAATACGCATGTGCAAGAGATTCGTGTTGCGCTCATGGCAAGTGCCTTACATTGCCTAACCAGCATCATTCCCAAACGATCGTTTTGGGTCAGTGGCAGAAATTATAACTTGAAACTCGTGGCCGGCGGCTTCCGGGCGCATACCGGCCTCTCGTTACTCTGCCTGGCTAACTTCGCTAATCGGCCATTAGCGGTCAGTCATGTGAATCATTGAAGTCCCGTATGTACTTTGAGAGCGAAACACTCAGGACAATTGCGACTGCTGTGGCGACAAGCAGATAGACGAGCGCAATCCTCAGATTCCTGAGAGTGAACTCCGGGTCAAGCCATCTCAACACGCGCTGCGGCACGAAGTAGATAAAGAACCAAGCCGATATTCCGCATGTAACGAGGGAATACAGATAGAAAGAGAATTTCTTTCTCGCGCCGCCGCGTAACCCTAAAGGAAGAAGAATTGGCCAGATCAGACTGAGAATCCTCAGGGTCTGTATGCCCAGGAGCTCGACGAGCCCTTCGCCTGTATCGGCAATAGCAAGAGTAGGCGTTAGCCCGACAATCAGAATGGCTAGCGTTCTAATAGGGTATGAGCTTGGCAAGGAAGGCTCTCACTGACTTGTAGCAAGGTAGTGGATTCGAATGACTGCTTTGGGCCTAAGGCACTCGTGCACGATTCTAACACCTGGATGGCGGCTCTCGGCCTATTCTGTTGAAAAACCCCGTTCTGAAAAAGGGCGCGATTTGATTTGCGTTTTGCGACCATTTTCTTACAGTAGTTACGAAGGGGACGTAGTTGGCAGTTGAAGATTCTTCCTGGAGCGCCTCAGAAGCGGACAAAGCAACCTCGATGTGCGCTTCGCGCGAACGAAAATTTCATGCGAGATTTCGGGTCGTTCTAAAAAGGAGTTTTTCAACAAAATAGGCCGAGAGCCGCCATTCGCGAAGCGACTTTTTCGGTCGGAACGTGCTGCTACAAAGAACTAAACCAGCGACCGAAGTACTTAGTCTCCAGCCAGGTGCCGAGCACGCTGACCTTGATTCGTATCTCTGTTTCGTCCTCGCTTTTGGTATTCTCGCTTGCTACGAGGATCGTCAGTGTTTCTAGAGTGGTCTCTGGTTGATTCGACAAGAATGCACATTCGCCAACAGGTATCTGCACAAATAGACCCTTGCTCAAACCTTGGCGCTGGTCTTGCACAACCTGCCCACGTAACCAGCGGCCGAAAGTCTCTTCCTGCGCGCTCTCACGATGATCAAAACTGACCATCCGATATGGACATTTTGATTGATGCCACACGCTTACATCGAGAAAGATCTGATCGAAATACCGACCATAAGTCTCCGCCTTTTCTTCCGCCGGCAAAGTTTGAAACTCCTCCCAGTCCCATGGCGGATCTGGTGCGTCCGATGCCCGGGCAACCACAGTGAATCCCGGTAACTCGGTATGATTAGAGCTAATTAGAAAGAGTGTATAGCCATCCTTTCGGATGCTTTGTCCAATGGAATCGCCTGAGGCACCAGCTAGCTCGACGCCGTACAACGCCTCAAACTCGCACGCGGCCACGCAACTACCAAGCAAACAAATAGTAATCAGTCGCAGAAAAATGCTATTTCTCCACCGCTTTTATTGAATTGACGAAGCAGGACCAAGCTACAGATTGCCAGAATCTTACACCCTAGCCGGCTGCTTTCGAATTGCGGATTCAACTGGTGAACGCAACACCTAAACTCTAGCAGTTAGAGGAGGATGTTGCCGATGAGTAATAACAAGAGACGTCACTACACAGATTCTGAGAAAGCCGATATGTGGGATCGCTGGCGCAAAGGCGAGTCGTTGAACGAGATTGGCCGCGCCTTTGGCATACAAGGGCACTCGTCGATCCAGGGTATTTTCTCAAAGAGCGGTGGTATCAGGCCAGCTGAACGGCGACGGTCAGCGCGATCGCTGTCATTGTCCGAACGAGAGGAGATCTCCCGTGGCCTGGTTGCCGGAAGATCGTTACGATCCATGGCCAGCGAGCTCGGTCGTGCGCCGTCGACGATAAGTCGAGAGTTAAGGCGCAATCGCGGGCGCCGAGACTATCGAGCACACCAGGCAGATGACGCTGCTTTTGAACGGGCCAAGCGTCCGAAGACCTGCAAACTGGTGCAAAATCAGCGACTGGCGTGCGAGGTAGCACGTAAGCTCAGAGATCTCTGGTCCCCGGAACAGATCGCTGGCTGGCTTAAGTACACCTATCCGGACGACGAGAGTTATCAGGTGTCGCACGAGACGATTTACAAGAGTCTGTACATCCAGGCCCGCGGGGCCTTGAAGAAAGAGCTGTTGCAGCACTTGCGGCGCAAACGGATGATGCGCCACGGGCGAAGTCACACGCAAAAGACGGCCACCCATGGCCGCATCAAGGACACGGTATCGATCAGCGAACGGCCGGCTTCAGTCGAAGATCGTGCTGTACCGGGCCATTGGGAAGGTGACCTGTTGATCGGCAGCCATCAGAGCCAGATTGCTACGCTGGTTGAACGCAATACCCGATACGTCATCCTGGTCCGAGTGAAGAGCAAAGACTCGGAGACGGTGATTAATGCCTTGATCAAGCAGGCCCGCAAGTTACCGCGAGAACTCTACAAGTCATTAACCTGGGACCGCGGTTCGGAGATGGCCGAACACTTACGATTTAGTCTGGATACAAATATCAAAGTCTACTTTTGCGATCCGCAAAGCCCTTGGCAACGTGGCTCGAATGAGAACACCAATGGTCTGCTGCGACAATATTTTCCCAAAGGAATGGACCTGTCGAATATCCATCAGAACAAGTTGAATGCAGTTGCTCGCAAGCTTAACGAACGCCCAAGAAAAACGTTAGACTACAGAACACCAGCCGAACGATTTAGCCAATGTGTTGCGTCGACCGGTTGAATCCGCAAATGCAAACCAGCCGCTCGTGATGTTCGATCGCGACCGTCTCAGAACGGCCACAAAGGGACGTTCATCCGGGAGAAACGTCGCAATTACTCGATGCCTTGGAGTTCACGGTTAATCAATTCTATCGTTTCGGCGAAAATGCTGCGGACCTGCGCTTGCACCTGGCTTACCTCTCTGCGAAGACTAATCTTGAACGCCACTCGACTTCGAAATTCGTCGGTGCCGAGCATGGAAAGATCTGGTTCGTAAGTGGGTGTCGGATCGAGCAACAATCTCGAAAGATCAAAATTGTCGACCAGAAATCGATCAATGAGGTTCTGTTGAGAGATGTGAAAGTCCCGCTGTACGACTTCGAGGCTATCTAACCGCTGCCTGACAGATGCTAGTGACCGGCGGATATCTTGATTCCGAATAATTCCTGACTGTCCGGACGATTCCAAATCTCGAAGCGAACTCAGCTGTGGCTCGTAGCTTCCAATCTGCCACAGTCCGTCATTTATCCATTGGCGGAGTTCATCGGAGAAAGGCGTTTCACTATTGGCTAGTAGAAGTAATTCTAGGTACGCGACTTGCTGCTGCTGCGTTGCTTCGTCTTCGTCGAGAATCTTTAGTGAGATCACCAAATCTTCGTGTAAAGCTCGAAGGTGTTGAGATTCGACAATCCTCTCTGAACGATCTTGCCACCACGCATCGATGGCGAAGGCAACCAGGATGCTAGCAACGATAGCAGTAGCTTCAACAGCAATTCGTTTCCAAGGAATTTCTCGAGTATGTTTCATATCTGGCTTTGCGAGGTTGAAGTCTGCTTCGGGTCAACAGCCGAAATTATAGCGCGAATATAGTGACCGGCGGCTTCCCGCCGCATACCGGCCCCTCGTTACTCTGCCTGGCTAACTTCGGCACTCGGCCAGAAGCAGCCGGTCAACGTCGCTAGATCGCGAAACTGTATTGATAGACCCACCAGAGCTGTGTGACAAGAATAGCTAATGCGAGCGTCCAGTGAATGGCGCGATGGGTAGTAAACATCAATCCGACGCACATACAGATTAGCAGCAGCCTAAAAGCGTTAGTTTGGCTAGCCAGGGCACCGTCTTCCAAGAACCTGTGGCTGAGCCCAAACAAGACTACAGTAGCTATTGTTAGGAGGAAGAATGGTCGACGACGTCGAAAGAAATGCGCGTCGAGATCGCCGCCTTCCGACGTTCTCGGAAACAACACTGCTGACGCCATATACAGAAGTATGGGGGGAGCGATCAGCAACATGAATTCTGGGAACAGCCAACTGACGCGATCCCGAAAGTTCCAACTGAACCAGAGCCACTGAATTTGCATATTGAATACCAACAAAACCCATAGCCAGTGCAAGTGGCCCGGCTTTAGTTCATGTCGGAGCACCCTAACAACACCGCCGAGAAGTTCTGCGATTCCCAAGCTGACAATTACTGTCACAAGCACAAGGATGAATTCAAAAACATCCAACGGTTGAACCTCCAAGTAATAGCAGCGCTATCGTACCGTAGGCTACTGAATGAAACTGAAACTACGTCCGCTTTGGGTCACAGGCGGAAAGTATAGCGCGAAACTTCTGGGTGGCGGCTTTCGAGCGCTTACCGGTCCGTCGTTTTTCGTCCAGGCTGACTTCGGCAGTCGGCCAAAACCGGACCTTCGAATCTTCCTGCTACTCGAGATCATCTTCTGATATGTAACCGATATGGTGGTTTCCGTCACTCCAGCATTTTTCCATCGTTGCCTGTAGTCGCAGGTCATACTCGTCGTCGGAGATCAGCCCGTTCGATAGCGCCTCGAAGTCTTCATCGTTAGGATTGCTTGGAATCCATCGATAGTGAAGCCACCAAGCGTCGTCCAGCTTGACGATACATTCCCCGCAAGGCGCCTCACGATATTCGGGGCGGCAAACCTTCAGGTCCGCATCCAAATTTGGGTAGTGAATGTACCCATACCTTGCGTATGCATCCTTCCAGCCGGTATCTGATATTAGAAAATTGAAGCCGCCTTCGAACCGGGAAATGTCCATTACCTGGGCGCTCTTGAATAGTTTTGTCCACTCCGTCTTGTTATCAATCGACTCAGTTCGATATTCGTCATTTTCGTACGATTCCAGACGCACAGTGCCCGTTAGGGATGGCTCCATAGTTTGGTAACCAGAGCTAGCAAGTATTTCCTCAAGTTTCTCAAGGTCAGCACGAGTTTTTGCGAACCGAGAATGCACGTCGTCTTCATTCGGAGGCCACTTGTCGCAGCCGAGAACGAGCATGGAGAGAACCCCAAATAGGAGAACGTAGACGCTCCTACGTTTGATGTTAATTGTCATTGGCGAGACGGTTAGTTAACAATGAATGTGCCTGATTATTCGACGGGCAGCTTGAACACCGAATGTCTGCTTTGGGTCATTTTCTGTCCGTCATTGTAGCTCGAAAGCAGTCACTCGTGCGGCTGCTTCTGGATGAATTCCGGACGCTCGAACGGCGACTATTGGAACTCCTTATAGCAAAAAAGGAGTTCTACGATGTTCCAATTATCAAGACAACAGTCTCGCCACGAGCCCTGGAACAAGGGCAAGCTCGTTGGCCAGAAGGCGCCACTGTCGATGCAGGAGATCTGGTCGATTCGAATGCGATTGCAGGGTGTTGGCAATACAAGAGACCTGGCGCTGTTCAACCTGGCCATCGACAGCAAGCTGAGGGCCTGCGATGTACTCGCCCTCAGGGTTTCCGATGTCGCCAGCAACGGGCAAGTTCAGTCGCGGGCAATCGTACGGCAGCGCAAGACAAAGCGCCCGGTTCGGTTCGAGATCACGGCACGAACCAGGAAGTCCATCGAGGAGTGGATCGATGCCGCCAAGCTGTCCGAAAGTGACTTTCTATTTCCCAGTCGAATCCATAGTTCCGCGCACCTGTCCACGCGCCAGTACGCAAGAATTGTGGATGCCTGGGTAATGTCCATAGGGTTGGACACAGCCGCTTACGGCACACATTCAATGCGCCGAACAAAGGCCACATTGATTTACCGGAGGACGAAGAATCTCAGGGCCGTACAGCTACTGTTGGGGCACTCGAAACTCGACAGTACCGTGCGCTACCTGGGGATTGAAATTGACGATGCGCTGGAAATATCGGAGCAGATTGACGTATAAAGCAGACATGCGGCCGTCCGGTGACGGCCGCATTTCAGCCGCTCAAAAGGCCGCTTTCGAGCTACAATGACAGGCAGAAAATGACCCTATGTATGGACTCCTCCAACCTAATTTCTTAGGTTGGAAGGTCGACCAAAACCCAATGGAGTCCATACATGTCCTATTCAACTACAGTTGGCGTCGACCTTGCAAAGAACGTCATTCAGATCTCGGTAGTATCGAGCCGAGGCAAAGAGCTTTCCAACCGATCTCTGACGCGCAAGAAGTTTGCGGAGTTTCTGGGCAAGCAAAGCCCGTCGCTCGTAGCGTTCGAAGCCTGTGCGAGTGCCCATTACTGGGCGCGTGCGGCGAAGCGTCACGGCCACTCAGCTCGGATTATTCCGGCCAAGGCAGTTGCACCGTTTCGACAAGGTCACAAGACAGATAGCAATGACGCGTTGGCTGTCGCCGAAGCGGCGTGCCGACCGAACATCAAAGACGCCCCGATGAAGACGGTTGAGCAGCAAGGTTTGCAGTCGATCCAACGGTCGCGGTTTCTCCTGATCCAGGAGTGCATTGCCTTGTCGAACCATATGCGCGGCATCCTTCTAGAGTTTGGCGTGACGATCCCGCAGGGCTTTGCTTCGCTGTTACGCACAGTACCGGAAGTGCTGGAAGACGGTGACAACGATCTGCCTGACCTATACCGGCCGACATTGCACCGTCTCTACGGTCGCATGCTCGAGCTGCGTATCGATATTGAAGCCATGACCAAGGAGATCGACAGCCTTGTGAAGCAGCACCCGGTGTGCAGTAAGCTGACGGCACTGGAAGGCGTCGGCCCGATCGGTGCACTGTCGTTGTATGCAGCACTGGGCTCAGGTGCCGCGTTTACCAAGAGCCGCGAGTTCGCGGCCTACCTCGGCCTAACACCGAGGCAGCACAGCAGCGGTGGAAAAACCAACATCGTGGGCTTGAGCAAGAAGATCGGTAACCGCAGGTTGCGATCGATCCTGATTCAGGGTGCGCTTGCCTATGTGTACCGCATGAAGGAGCCACGAACGAGCAAAGATCGTTGGCTGAAGGATCTCATCGAGCGGGCGGGAGCGCGGCGTGCTGCCGTTGCGCTGGCCAACAAGAATGTACGAACGGCCTGGGCTCTTGTAACCCAGGGAACCGAGTACCAACGTCGAGGGCAACGGGAGATGGCTGCTTAGAATGTCCTGCATACAGAAACCACGTAACAGATAAAGATATCTGCTCCGGTCAAACCTACACTGCTTTGAGGCCCTAGAGCCCACTGACCCTTAGAGGAACCGGAGAGCGAATACATAGCGGGCCAGGAGATAGCGTCTCCAACAAAAGGCCGAATATACAAACGCGTCTGAATTCTGTTTACGAAATCTGTTTGCTAGACTGGAGGAGTCCATATACAAAGCAGACATTCGGTGTTCAAGCTGCCCGCTGAATAATCAGGCACATTCATTGTTAACTTACCGTCTCGCCAATGACAATTAACATCAACCGTAGGAGCGTCTGCGTTGTCCTAGTTGGGGTTCTCTCCATGCTCGTTCTCGGCTGCGACAAGTGGCCTCCGAATGAAGACGACGTGCATTCTCGGTTCGCAAAGACTCGTGCTGACCTTGAGAAACTTGAGGAAATACTTGCTAGCTCTGGTTACCAAACTATGGAGCCATCCCTAACGGGCACTGTGCGTCTGGAATCGTACGAAAATGACGAATATCGAACTGAGTCGATTGATAACAAGATGGAGTGGACAAAACTATTCAAGAGCGCCCAGGTAATGGACATTTCCCGGTTCGAAGGCGGCTTCAATTTTCTAATATCAGATACTGGCTGGAAGGATGCATACGCAAGGTATGGGTACATTCATTACCCAAATTTGGATGCGGACCTGAAGGTTTGCCGCCCCGAATATCGTGAGGCACCTTGCGGGGAATGTATCGTCAAGCTGGACGACGCTTGGTGGCTTCACTATCGATGGATTCCAAGCAATCCTAACGATGAAGACTTCGAGGCGCTATCGAACGGGCTGATCTCCGACGACGAGTATGATCTGCGACTACAGGCAACGATGGAAAAATGCTGGAGTGACGGAAACCACCATATCGGTTACATATCAGAAGATGACCTCGAGTAGCAGGAAGATTCGAAGGTCCGCTTCTGGCCGACTGCTGCCCGATTGGCTTACTGAAAAGTGGTCATTCGAACGGCAAGTTTTGGCAGGAGCTGCCGTACAGCACCAGTGGGCAAAATGGGTCAGGACTTTCCACTGAGGACTGGCGGGCCAAGCGCCACGCTGCGGCCAAGAGTTTCTGCTGGTAGCTGACTCACTTCCCCCGCATCAGCCATACTCCCGAATGGTTTTGAATACTGTGTAGGCGGCCGAGATTAGCGCCCAAACAAGCGCTGCTGCGGCAGGCAAGTGAGCAGAGAAGCTATCGTTGAATATCCCAATCAGCGTGTCGAACAGCAGCATTAAGTTCACTGGTCCACCGTTTGCGGAAGTATGTATGAGCAAAGCCACGCTCCCGAGCAGCGCAGTGATCCCTCCGTATAGCGACACAAAGATAAAGCCCAACGCTACAGCGCATCCGACAGTTGAGATAATGAATATCACCAGCCAATTGCCGAGCGATATCGGACACTTCGGACAAGGGTTTCCCGCGATTTCAGAAACAAATTGGCCAGAAGACGCGAGCGACAGGATCGATACCGATATGCCGACTACGAGGAACGCAATTGGCGCATAAACCTTCGCTTTCTCAAGCCATCCCGTTGGATCCTGGTCCAGGCGATGTCGTTGCCCTGCTTTGTATATCGGCACGAAAATGCCGATTGTTGCGATTGCGCCGGTCAACCATAAGAGATTCTTGCCAGGCGCAAGTGTAAGCAGCAGTTCCTTAACGACACCATAGGACAAGGCGATCATCGTTACAGTCGTGCCGCAAAGCACGATGTAGTACGTGGCAGTGGACAGAAACGTGACGCCAAGCGCTATGACCAGCGCATAGAAGATGCCGGCGGCTAGCAGGATACCAATGAGAACCAACCACTCGGACATTAGAGCATCGCGTTTAGACCAACGTTTGAAGGCGATCAGTCTAGCAGACAGTGGCAAATTGCGAGGTTTGCTTTAGCCCCCGGAGCTTGCCACTCGCGCTGTCTCGCTAGCGGAACATTCCTCTGGTAGTCTGGCACCGACGTCGGAGCATTGTCGATTTGTCTATACCATTACTGGCAACAGGGACAGGGAAGCAATCATGACTACTATTGTGAGATGCACGACGGCGGAAATACTCACCGCAGTTGTAACAACTATTCTCATTTGGCCAGTGGCCCACGCTGATGTGACCGAATCAAGTCAGACAATGGCGGCCGAATGTCAGGCTCTGGTGGAATCTGGTGCTGTGCGCTCCGCGACCGCGCGTGAGTGTATTAGTGCCTGTAGCAGAGTTGAGCTGGCGAAAGATCCAGCCACAGCGGAGGCGACGCTCAAGCAATGTGAGGATGCACACGCCGAATTGATTGCGGTCGGCAATGCCGCCACAACCCAGCAGACTCAGACGCGACGTCGATCCACGACACCTGCAGCAACTCCAGAGGTGAAAGTAATGGCGGATATCGAAGGCACCTTTCTGCAGTCGAATCGCAGCGGCTATCGCGTGCGAGTTGAGGGACGCGAGGATTGGCAAACCTATTGCAACGAAGCTGCACGTCTGGAAACAGGCGACGACGAATTTGCGCGCACTGTCAAAGCCTACGATCGGGTACGTTTTACCGCCATTAGCTACGACCCGACCCGGGTAAACACCGCGATTACTCGCTGCATTGCCAAAAGCGCCGTCATTCTTGGGGCGGGCTCGCCGTAGCCGAGCTAGTCAAAAAGCGTCTGAGTCTTACTCGTCTGAGCGGCACGTTTCAGGAGTGCCCTCTCTCATAGTCGGTGCGAAGAAAGGATCAGGATTCTCCGCTGATTACTTCTTGGTTGGATGACCCGGTACGACCAGTACCACCGCACGCGGAATCCGTGTTCCGCCCGCAACTTGCCTCTGCCAAACTCCGAAGGGAATCGAGAAGGCAGATGATCGATCTTGAGATGAATTCTGTGTGCTTGGGGAAAAATTGCCGTGCTGACGAGTCCCGTCGTCGAGACTCGAACAATATTGACGGCTATGAAATCAGGCGCGTTCAGCGAACATTCACAGTGATCGCCTATAGTCCGTGCAATAATATTTCTGTCGGGAGGATCGGCGATGCAGAAACTCTTGCTAACAATAGTCATGCTATTTATGAATGGCGCTCAGCTGTCGGCTGCTCCGGCACATTCGGATCTCGTCGGCCTCTGGGTGGGTTATACCGACGGTAGTGAACCACCTGGCTGGTTTATGGAGCTCAGTGATGACGGCAGCGCGTATTTTTTTGGCCGGACGGTCGAACCCGCCTTCCGTCTTGCCAGCGGAGAAATTGTCGCGACGCCCACATACACTCTGATGCAGACAGAACCGTTGGTCAGGCAGCACTCCGACCTCAACAATCACCTGACCGGACTCTTTCACGCATCGATAATTCCTGAACACCGCCGCGATGGCTTTGATTACAGCGTCAAATCGCAGATTGAGGTGGTGCTCGAGGCGCACGGCGGCGCATTTACGCTCGGTATGGAACCCAACGCACAGTTTTTTATTCCCGACTACTGGACGTACGAGAATGGATCAATTGCGATCAAAGGACATCTTTTTGACGCCTCCATCGAGAATGGGATACTCGGTCTCTATCCATTTCGCGCCTGTCCTTACGACAGCAGTATTCCAGGCCCCAAGCTCCACCCGACCTGCGGCAACGAGGGCCTGAGTTGGAAAAAGGCCGATAAGCCCACGTTCACTTGGAAACGAGTGACAGAAAGTGAGCTCATTAAGGAATACAAGGTGTTCAGCACACTCGAGATGATGCGTTGGTCCGGATCGGGAGAAGTACGTCGTCAATCTTACGGTGTGGGTAAGCGAAGCTGGATGTTCGAAGATCTTCTCGGGTCGGTTGCCAATGAAGTTGATGATCCGATCATCGGTCAGCGGGTTCTTGATCTCGCTATTCCTTACAATGAACCTCCGCCCCGCTCGAAGAGGATCGACAAAGGTGACCGTCTGGATGCGGTCCTCAAGCTCGGTTTCGGCCGTTGGCTGACCACACCACTTGTGGGCAACAGCGGCACGCTCTGCGATCTGTACATCGGGAGTGTACTAGGAGAGCGACCTCGGACCCTGCTTGAGGCGCGTTGCAATGACGGTGCCCGCGTAGCAACTCCCACCGAAAGCCTCGCGTCGCCAGCCATGCCATTGGGAATCGCGCCTGCCGCTGATACTGCTGATAACGTTGAGTCGGCCAGTCAGGCATTAGACATCGCAGCGGAGGAATTGCCGTTGGCGACTTCGACTACTGTCGATACGTTTGAGTCTGCAGAACCTCCGCCCCAGTGGGAGACGGTTGGTTTCTGGGATTACGACGCACTAGACGGCACGCTCATTCCGCAAGGGCTGGTGTTGATCGATGCGCCAGGAAGCGGGCACGATGCCAACTGGCAGTACGAGCTTCAGCTGGTCAAACATTCTGAATTACGTGAACGGAATAGAAGTCTTTGGCCCGTGCGTCTCAACCGGGCCGAGCGCAAAGTTTGCGTGCCGTTCCCGTATCCAACTTACAGCGCGAACGTCACTGGAAGCGGAGGCAATTCGGACGGGGTCTACGAGTTTTCATCATGCGACGGTAATTAGAAAGCGGCGACCATTGCCGTACCGGTACAATCGTGTTTATGTTGAAACATAGTGATCGTACTGAGTTGCCTCAGACACCGATCTTCAGCGGCTAGATCTGACCCTGTCTTTCCCCTGGTTCGAGCGCTAAGTCAGGGTCTATTCTGTTGAAAAACTCATTGTTGAAGCTGACATTGTTGAAGCTGACATTGTAGTCGCGATTTTGTCGACTTGAGATTTCTGATCCGGCGTTGCCGGATTTTTGTTTTCTAATGCTGTTTCGTTACGTTCATTGGCCTCTTTTTACTCAAAACATAGGCGATGCACGTGCTGCAGGCGGACCTGTCCCCAGGTATCTGGCCATGCGTCTGAGATTTTGCGCCGTCGCAGTGAGAAGGAACTCATCTCCGGCGCCAGTTAAGCCACGTAATCGCAAGCGATCCATTTTTAAGATCCGCTTCATGTGTGCAAACAGCATTTCTACCTGTTTACGTTGCCGTCGTGTCTTTTGATACGCCGGTGTCTTTGCCACTTCGCGAGCGACATCTCGTTCCTTTTCATAGATTGAGCGCAACAGCTTCTTCGCTGCTGACTTTGGACAACACTGTTCTTTGAGCGGGCATGGTCCGCAGTCCTTTTTGCTTGCCCGATAGTTTATGAAGCCGTTCTTCGGCGTCGGCCGTGGCGCCTTGTAGTTGCGTCGTGACTTGAGGAGCTCCTTGCCGTTCGGACACGTGTAACGGTCAGTCTCTTCGTCGTAGCTAAATTCAGAACGACCGAGGCAATCGTCCTTGCCTTCGCCTCGTTCCCACACCGGCACGTGCGGCTCGATGTTGGCTTCGTTCACCATCCAGTTGAGGAACTCGGCGGTGCCGTAAGCGGTATCGCCGATGAGCTTCTTGGTCTCCAGACCAAAGCGGTCCTTAACTCGTTCGATCATGGTCTTGGTTGACCACACCTCCGGCGTGCGCAATGCCGGCGTCGCTTCGACATCCACAATGATACCGACCTGAGTATCGACAAGGTAATTGGTTGAATAAGCGTAGTAAGCAGGACCGCCTGGAGCGGCGGTCCACTGCGCCAGCGGATCGGTCTGCGAGACCTTTTTCCTGTTCACCGGGATAGAGGAACCGTCTTCCTTCAGAGCATCCAGGTACTCGTTGATGGCCCGGCTACCATCGCCCCAGTCGTCATCATCGTCCTCGTGATGCTTTTGCCTGCTGGCATCAGCCTTCACCACGCTGGCATCCACGGCAAAACCCTCACCACCGATAAGACCTTCATCCATGCAGCGCTGCAGGACTTGTTCGAACACGAAGCGGAACGCTTCCGCCTCGCGGAACCGGCCGTGCCGGTTCTTCGAGAAAGTCGAGTGATCCGGCACCTTGTCAGTAATACTCAGCTTGCAGAACCAACGGTAGGCCAGGTTCATCGTCACTTCGTAGCAGAGCTGTCGCTCAGAGCGGATGCCGCAGCAGTAGCCAATCAGCAGCATGCGAATCATCAGCTCCGGATCTACTGACGGTCGCCCAGTGTGACTGTAATAAGGCGCGAGATGCTCGCGAAGTTCGGTGAAGTCCAGGAGACAATCAATATCGCGAAGCAGGTGATCCTGCGGCACAACATCGTCGAGATTAAACGCGTAAAACAACTCGTCTTGCGGCTTGTCGCTGCTGCCCATCATCGGACATCACTCCGGCAATCAACACGCAAGCATTATCTCATCGTTGTATTATCAGCAGGAGTTTTTCAACAGAATAGACCCTTACTTGTTGTTTGTGTCAAAGAACATGTTCGGTGTCAGTCTCCGTCGCTTGTAGCATACATTCGTGGAGGTTGGACCCGCTTTCATCGAGACATCCAAGAAGTAGATCAACTCGATCTTTCCCCAGTGTGCAACGGGCGAGGAGCTCCTTGCCCGCGTTCGTCCACTGTGCGGCGCCCAAAACAGGGATCGTATAGTAATAAGTTATTGAAGCGGGTGGATTGCTTTGGAGTGACGCAATATCGGCTAACGCATTTGCTTGCTGGGATGCCCTCTGTTCTGAAATTACAATACTAGCGGTGTTGGCAATAGTCGTTGCAGAGGCATCCACTATAGAATCCCATCGCGCCTCCTTCTTGTAGTGCTCAATTCCGAGTACATAGCTTTCAGCGGCTGCTTTGTATAGTTCAATGGACCTTAAGGGGTCGGAAGGAGCTAGGTAGTCCGCCGCAAAGTGTTGCACGAATGCCCTGATGCCTGGATTGGCTTGCTCCGCATTCGCATCTGCTCCGTATGCAACCAGTAGTTCCTGCGGCCCTACATTACCCTTGTACGCGGCCAGACCAAACGCCGTTTGCCCGTCGTCGTCTATGAAGTTTGTATCGGCGCCGTGTTCTAAGAGAGCAGATACGATGTCAGTGCGATCGTAAACCGCCGCAAGCATGATCGGAGTTCTTTCTGAATAGTATCGTGGATTTACGCTCGCACCTGCGTCAAGTAACAGCTGTACGATCTCCAAATTGTTATTGAATACGGCAATACCCAGTGCGTCGGTTCCACTTAGTGGGTCAAATCGAATTGCACCATTTACATCGTCCATTCTTTGAGACACATCCACACCCAACGACAGTAAATGCTTCACCATCGGAACGCGATCGGCGCTAGCCGCCACGTGCAATGCAGACGCGCCTTCCATTGAATGCGACTTGTCCGGAAGACGGTCGCGCAGATTCGCTCCGTTTTTCAGCAAGACGTCAATAGTCGCAATGTCCCCACTGAATGCTGCAGCCAGCACTGGTGAACCAAAGAGAGAACTAGTCGCCCCGGTAGAAAAATAGTAGGGCTGGTTCACATCGGCACCGCGATCGATCAACAGTTGCACAACGTTTTCATGCCCACTGACTGCCGCGCTATTCAACGGAGTCATTCCCGACAGTCCACCCTTTGCATTGGGGTCTGCTCCCTCATCCAACAACGCTCTGACTTCCTCAAGGTTTCCAGCTCGCGCTGCGGAGCCGATCGCAGGTGCGGAGGCGCACCCAGCAAGGCAGATGAAAATTGCGCCGAACAATATTCTCGAGTACATGTATATGCCCCTTTCCAGAATGACTAGTTCTGGCGTAGTTGCTATTCGTCTATGGTCATAACGCCAACAATAAAAGACTTCACGAGCGGTCGGTAATCGTCGGAAGTATAAGCAGAGATGGCCTCGCGATGTATGTACTCCGGCATTCCGCCAGCATACGTCGTGTGGCCAAAGTAAATGCCCGTTTCCAAATCTACGAAGCAGAAACCAATTCCGAGTGGCGTATGCTTGACCGTAACAGGTGTTGAGTTGAAAACTGACTCTCCAGTTGGGATCCCTGTTGATACGTATCGATATGTACGAGTGTTGTCAGCTTTGATAGCTGGAATCATGAACATGATCGACTTCGCATCGCTGGGGCTCACTGTGAATTTGTCGTCCCCAAGATACTTGACGAAGTCTTCCGCCTTTGTACTTACACCGGACACCACAAAAACCTTGCCAGGGATATTTGTAGGCGAACCCTGACTACTATCCTTCCCGCAAACTGATCGATCTGCAAATGGTAGTCTGTAATGATCCAAGACGTCTGAAACAGTAGCAAATTCGCTTGTGTCGAAGTGATAGAAGGGCTGGCGAGGTTCTCGGGGCGTCCCGGCACAACTACTAAGAGCTGCACATACGATGGTGATGAACATCTGACGACTGAGTGTTTTGCTTGTAACCATCGTTTCAGTCCCGCGACCATATCCGGGTTGAGTTGGCAGCTGCCCGCTTGCAATAGACAGATCTTATCACCTGAGCGACCGCGCGTGGAATCCGCAGTGCCGATCCCGAACGAGCGAAATAGTAGGTGGTCGCTTAACAGTTTTTCGACTTGAGCAGAGGGGTTAACCCCTAATATCGCGGACACATATGAAAAGGCTATGGATGTTCCTCTGGATTGCCGGACTCTGCTCTGGCACGTGCGCATTCTGACCGCCACTCTGACAAGTGATTCGCGGCATTCTCATTACAATCGACAACCCGGAATATCGATACCCAGTGTAGTAGGGCAGGGAGTAGCTTCGGCCAATACTTGCCACTTACCATTTCGCAATGATCCCTAAAACACACCGCTTTCAAAGGGCTGGTATTGTGCCTTTGAAAGAGCCGCATTTTGCGCGGCTAGGTGTGTCGCCAATACCGTGGGAAGTCCAGTCTGAACATGGTGTTCGTTTCTCATAATGAGCAAGTGTTTAGAATGCGCGCAATGCCTTCTCGTCGGCAAAGCTCGGCAATACTGTCTTCGCCACGCAATCCATCCAGAACAATGCGGATCTTCTCCTCCGCATCTTACTGATTGCGTGTCTCGCGCTTGATATCACCAATGACTTTGCCAACTTGAAAGATTAGAGAGAGAGTGTGGTAGTCATGTGTCGAGATGCTCGATAGAGAACTGCCCCCCGAGGGCAGGGACACCAAATAGACTCCGGCGCCCCAGCTCGGCATACTTTGCGGCCGGGCTTATGCCGCGCTGTTCGAATAGGCTGTTACCGAGTGTCCATATCCAACACTGCCGATTTCGAACGGCTTATCAACCAGTACTCTGGGCTCATCAGCGACGCAATCCGCCGTGTTTGCGCGCAGCACTACGGATTCGTGGCACCCGATGTACGCCAGGAAGTGCATCTTGCGCTTTGGCGCCAGCTCGAAGCTGGGAATAAACCGCAACACGAAGCCTCCTACATCTACAAGGTTGCGTTGACCACCGCGTTGAGGGAAGTACGGCGGATACGGCGCGAACGTGACGTGGTTGCGGAGAATGCGCTGTTGGGCGAGCATCTTAAAAATACGGAGGACTCAAGCCGCGACGTAGAGCGAGCAGCACTGCTTACGTCAGCGTTGGCCGTGCTGGACGGGTCTCAGCGCCGAGCCGTCAAAGCATACCTCGCTGGATTCAATCACAAAGAAGTTGCCGACCTGCTGAACCTGTCGTCTGCGCAGGCACGCCATGCCATTTACCGGGGAATTGAGCGCTTGAATCGTGAGATTGCCGAAAGGGAAGATTCCGAAAATGAGGAGTTACGATGAGTGATCAACGCAGCTCCAGCGAGCCGGGCTCAAGTAGCGCCGACGAGCTGCGGCGTCTATACGCGCTTGGCCGTGGTGGTGAGGACGACATTGCAGACGAGGAACTGGTGGCGCTGATACAGGGGGAACTCAACGCGGAGAAACGAGAACAACTGCTCGATCGTCTGCTCGAATCGCCCGATGCCGTTGCCCGCTACCAGCTATTGCTGGCGATTCGGGACGGCGCGCCGGTGGCCAGAGTGTCTAGCCGCAGACGGCAGTATTGGGCCATTGCGGCGTCGATCGTCGTTGCTTTTGTCGCATCCATTCTGCTGATCCCGCAACCCATAGACGAAATGCGGGTTCGCGGTGCTGGCGCTGGCTCTGAAGTCGCGCCGGCGGGCATGGCGCGGTTGACGCATCCACCGACGGAATTGCGTTGGGCAGCAGACGGGCGCGCAGGCAGCTGGCGGGTGACAGTCTTCGGCGAAGACGCAATGCCGCTCTGGTCCGTGGCAATCGACGCCGAAGGACAGTACCGGTTAAGTGACGCAGAACTCGCGTCGTTTGCTGCCGGCGGCGTGTTTTTCTGGACGGTTGCGGACGCTGGCGGCGAGGAGCAGGGCCCATACTGGTTCGTCGTCGAGCCCGGGGCCGAGTAGTGATATTCCGGGACGTCGCCGTTGACATCCCGGCGGGTCCCTCGTGCCGTCGCTCGACACAGGCGGCAACTGCGCTGGTCTTTTTGTTGCTGTCGTACGCGGCGGTCGCCGACGTCGTTGTCTACCAGGCCGACGCGCGTGGACGGGCGATGCAGGCAGGCGTGTCGCTCGGCGATGTCATCGACAAGGTCGAGATTCGACGGCCCGGGCGCAGCGAGGACATCGCGTTCGACGACCCCCTGGACTTTTATGCCGCCGCAACAAACGAGGGTTGGCGGAGCACGACCTGGCTACACGTCCGCGGTCGCGCATTGCCGCTTGCCGTGCCTGCCGGCGACTGGGGACTGACGGTTCGACCGACCTTCACCGATACCGAACAAGCACGCTTCGACGACCTGCTGGAGGTGATCCGCGGCGGCGCTCTACCAGGAGACGATGTCCGCTTCCTCACATGGCGGGACGCACTGCTCGCCGCCAACGCAGAGCGACTGGCGGCGTGGCTATCTGCTGCACTCGGCGAGGCGCTGATTCGCGCCGGCAACGAAGACGGCGCGGCAGAGTATTTCGGGCGGCCGCTCGGCGCGCGGAGCGCACAACTGCCTGTCGCGTTGCGGGTGATGCTGCTCGAGCGGCAAGGCATGCTGGTGCCTCCGGGACGTCCGCTTAGCGCGCGACGCAAGGCACTCGAAGATGCGATCGAGCTTCAGGAGCCGCTCAAGGACGATTATCGACTGGCCAAACTTCTGGTCCACGTAACGTCAGTACGCGGTATGGGCGGCGACATGCCAGGTGCGATCGAGGCGGCCGAACGCGCCGTCCGGCTGGCAGAGGCGGCGGCGCCGGAAAGCCTGATATTCGGTATGGCGCTCACCAATCTCAGCACGGTGCGGCAAATTGTTGGAGACGATTCGATGGCGACTGAGGCCGTCGAACGAGCCATCGCGCTCTACCATCGCATCGACGCGCCAGCCGACGAGCTCGCAGGCGCACTCATGAATCGCGGTATTCAAGCCTATCGCCGCGGCGAACTGGCGCTGGCGGAAGCGTATTACGCCGAGTCGCTGGCGACGATTCGCCAGGTATCTTACGCGCGCGTCAACGAGGCGCGGACTCTGAACAACCTGAGCCTGGTCATGCGCGAGCGCGGCAATCTGCGCGCTGCGCGCGAGACGTTGGTGCAGGCCCTGACCATCAACCGTGACATCGACCCGGAGTCGCTCTCGATTCAGCGCAACCTGGACAATCTTGCGTACCTGGACCTGCAACTCGGCGACATCGATGCCGCGGCCGCCGCGTTTGGCGATGCACGCGAGTTGTTCGAGCGTCGCTCGCCCGACTCAACCGAGCTCGGCAACACTTACTCCGCTCTGGCAAACATCGCGGCGCTGCGTGGACAGGAGACGGAGGCCAGGAAATTGTTCGAATTGGCAACCGCGCACATGGAGCGCATCGCGCCGGGATCACTGGTCCTTGCCGATGTGCTGGAATCGCATGCGCGGTATGCACTGGGCCGTGATGATGGCGATCTCGCGGCGTCGTTGCTGGAGCGTGTCCGCGAAATTCGGCAGGAGAAGGCGCCGGACAGCGTCGAATTCGCCCAAGCCGAAATCCTCGCAGCTCAGGCGGCGCGCCTTGACGGCCGTAGCGATGATGGTTTTGCGCGGCTCGATACGGCAATGCGCATCTTGCGACGCGATGCCGCTGATTCACTGTATCTCGCAGACGCCTGGTTCGTTGCCTATGAACTCCAGCTAGACGCCGGCGACATTGCGGCGGCGCGTCAGTCACTTGCTGCCGCGATGGACGTGTTAGATCGGCAGCGACGCTGGCTGCCGAGTGGTGATGCTGCGCAACGCAATTTTTCTGATCGCTTTCGTCGCATTTACGAGGCTGCTGCCGAGCTGGCGGCTGAGGCCGGCGACGCCGAGGCGGTGCTGGTAGTTATTGAGCGCTATCGCGCTCGAAGTCTGCTGGCCGCAGTGAGCGCACACGATCTGTTTGCCGACTTATCGGCAGAATCTACAACGGAACGGGAAAACCTTACTCGTCGCTATCGCGAGCTACGCCAGCGCGCAGAACATGCGGGTGGAGAGGAAAAAACTGCCCTCGAAGAGCAGGCTCGCCATCTGAATCTGCAGCGTGCCGCGTGGGACGATCGATTGCGTCAACGCCGGGACGCAGAGTCAGTCGCTCCGGATCTGCCCGATATCCGGAGCTTGGCAGAGACGCTGAACTCGGCTGAATCGGCGCTGGTCTATTTCAGTCTGCCGGACTCCCTGCTGGTGCTGGTCGTTTCCTCCGGCGCTGCGCCGCGAATGATGCGTATCGAGTTAAACCCGAAGGACCTGCAAGAGCAGGTGCGTCGATTTCGCTACCTTCTATCGCGCGGCGCCGTCGACCAAGCGCCGCATCGCGTCCTGCTCGAGCTCGGCAATGCGCTCTATGAGCAGCTGGTCGCGCCGGCTGTCGTCGCACTGGATCCGGCCGCGCCGTTGGCGATCATCCCTGATGGCACACTCTTCGCATTGCCGTTTGCTGCGCTGGTCACCCGTCTCGACCCAGCGCCGCACTACCTTGTCGAGGAACGCGGGCTGCGCATGGTGCAGTCGCTGTCGGTACATGCCGCGCTTGCCGGGCGGCCTCGGTCGCAGCCCGAGCTGGAACTCGTTGCTGTCACCGACTCAGGCTTGGGCGCGCGTGATGCGCTTCCCGGGGCGCGGCGCGAAGCGGCCTATCTGCAACAAATTTATGCCGGACGGCAAACCCGATTTCTCATTGGCAATGCCGCAGACGAGCGCGCTGTCCTCGAAGCAGGCGCTTCGACTCGGCACTTGCATATTGCGACGCATGCCACTGCGCATCGGGCGGAGCCACTGGACGCATGGCTCGATATTGCTGACGGTAGCGCCAGGCTTGAGGCCTGGGAAATTGTCGACGGCATGCACTTGCCTGGATCATTGGTGACTTTGTCGGCCTGCGAAACGGCGGTCGGGCAGGTGGTGGATGCCGAAGGCGCGATCAGCCTTGCGCGCGCCTTCCAGAGCGCTGGCGCGCGCGACGTCGTCGCGACGCTTTGGCGCGTACCGGATCAATCGACAGCAGAGCTGATGCGACAGTTCCACTTGCAGCTGAACCAGGGCTTGCCGATCGAGGAGTCACTCCGTGCCGCGCAGCTTGCGCTGCTCGAAGGGCCCACTGCCGTCGCCGCCCTGCCGGGCGACGGCGCGGTCGATCGTTGGCGGAGGCGCTTCGGACAAGGGCCTCGGATTGATGCGCGGCATCCCTATTTCTGGGCAGCCTTTCAGGCAATAGGCCCTGGCAGGAGTGTGTACTGACAGACAATTGGGAATAAACGGAAGGGAAGCGACTCTCTCATTGCAAGACCGGGTGTCAACCCGCATTGCCAGGAGAATAACTATGCGTTTCGTCGCAGCCTACCGTTGGATACCCGTAGCCCTATTGTTGCTGATGACCGCGTGTTTCGGTCGTCCGCCAGCCGGTGCGGGCGACGACCCGAACGGTGCGACGACCTTCGCCAAGTCTTACGGCGGCGAGTTCGACGATGTGCCGTTAGCCGCAATCGAGACCGCCGATGGCGGTTATGCGTTTGTCGGCAAGCGCGGCGACGGCTGGATCAATGGCGATCACTCTCCCCTCTGGCTCGTTCGCCTCGACGCGAACGGCAACGTCGTCTGGCAATACACCCTGAGCGAGAGCGCCATCGGTGGCATCCTCGGCCGCCGGCCGTTCAATATTGTTGCTGCGGCTGTGCCTGGCGGCGGATTCTGTTTGGCGGGCACCGTCGTCGGGCAGCCAGGTGATACCGCGGACCTCTACGTCGGCTTCCTCGACGCCCAGGACAATCTGGTTTGGGAACACCGTGTCGACAGTGGCGGCTGGGCTGGCTACGAGGTAATCGCCGCGGGCGACCGTGGCGCTTTCGCCCACGACCAGGCCGTCGCAGTGAAAGCAGGACCGGGCGGTTCTTGCTATGTTGGTGGTATCAGTTTTGCGCATCTGCGCGACAGCTTCGGCGTGGGCATCCGCAATTCCAGCGGTTCACTGGTCATCGACGGCGGGGATTTTATTGACGCGCGATCGATCGTCGTCGCCCGCGTCGACGGCACCGGGTCGCGCTGGCTCCGACGCGACACCGAAGGCGCATTCGACAACCAACTGCCGGTTGATCGACAAGAGTCGTGGACGGCCGGAGCCTATTCGCGCGGCGACACGGAAACTGGTTCGCAGACCTTGACCATGGTGACGACGGCCGACGGCGGCATTGCCGTAGCGTCGCGAGTTACTAATGACAGACCGAATAGGTATTCATACGCTAGTACGATTCGAGTGGACTACTACAACGCGTCGGGGACACCGGACCGCTTGCTGACACAAAACAATGAGACCAGGCTCCTGCAGAATAAGGCGCCGCTCTACTACGCGTTGCACGTCGCCGAGGTCGATGGCGACATCGTGGTGGGAGCTGCAGACGTGTTTTCCCGCGTGGGTCGGGACGGAACGCTACGATGGAGTCGGCTGATTGCAAATAACCCCGAATTTGACCCTCTGGTCATCCCGCTCGCCATACATGGCTACATGGATCCTTCGGGCCCGCGCATCGCCGTGTTCGGTGCAAACTCGATGGATTCAATTGACCCGGCAGATGATTACGGAGTGGTGAGGTTGATTGATGCCGCAAACGGTGACCTGCTGAGCGACTTGCCGATATCTGACACGGTAGAGATCACCGCCGCAGCATCTCTGCAAAGTCCTGGACACTTCCTCGCGGTAGCACAACCCGGCGTTGTTTCATCAGACGCGCGGCTCCTGGAGCTCGACCTTTCTGCCGCCGACCCCGTCGTCAGCCGAAGTACGCTGGCCGGCTGGGCCTATGCCTTGCAGGTGGACGACGGTGTTGCCTATCAGACTAACGCATCGGTACTAAACCTTTATTTGACCGATGGGACGTCGCGCTCGATAAGCTTGGCGCCGTCAGAAAACACTCCGACCGGGCTGGTCGAATTGAGCGGCGATCGCTTTGGTATCGCGCTGGGCACGTCTGGCTGGAATTCAGACGTCAATTATCTCATTGTGGGCCCGCGCGGCGTTGAGTCCTCGAACGTGATCGAGCTGCCCGGTTTTTCATTTGTCAATGCCGTTGAACCGAGTCCGGGCGGCGGTGCCGTGCTTCTCGTGAATTACCGAACCAGTCAAATGGGTGCCTTTTTAGTGCAGCTAAGCGACGACGGGAGGATTGCGGCTCGGAGCGAAGCGATTGCGGACAGCGGTCGAGGGTTCCCGCCACGTCTGCGCTCCTTGCCGGGCGGCGGCTTCGCGACCCTTATCGAAGATAAGCAAAGCGAAGAAGCCGGTGTGTTCGTCGTACGTTTCGACGCCGACGGCTTGGTGTTTGCGGCCAATCGATTCGCCGGGCGGTGGGTCGACTTCGCTGTTCTCGCGGACGGCGGCCTCGCGCTAGTTGGGAAAACGTTTGACGGGAACGAGCTTTTCTTCCTGCTTCGAGTGGACCCGGCAGGGACACCCGTATGGAAGCACCTTTACAGGCTAGCTGGACTCGGAACGTTGCCCTATGCCGGCCACGGTCGTCGTCAGCTGTGGATAGAGGCGACAGCCGATGATGCGCTGGTAGTTGCGACAACGACGCGTGGATTGTTGACGAGCGGTTATGCGGGTCCGGGCGGCACGCCGCTTCCCTATGGTGAACAGAACATTACGCTCACCCGGGTGGCTGGCGACGGAACGCCGGAGTGGTTGCGCGTCCATGGCGCCTTCCTGAACGAAACACTAATGCATATGACGATGACCAGTGATGGCGGATTTCTCGTCTCCGCCGTCTCCGATTCACTCGGGCAGCCGAGTGTGGACCGTTTGCGGCTCACCAACGAGGCCTGGATGCTACGCCTCGGGCCGGATGGCCGCGTCTCGGCTGGTTGCAATGCCTATCTTGCCGAACTGGCCGGCTTCGTCCTTAACGTGACAGACATTTCGGTTCCCGCAGAGAGCACTGCCGTCGATCCCGATATGATCCGCATTCCGTCGCCCGAGTATGTTATTACCGAGTCGAATAATGTTTTGTCTATAGGCTCTCCACCGGTGGTCGAGGCGCGCCAGTGTGTCGGTATCGCTGCATCTGGCAACGTGTTGGCCGCCCCAGGCAGCTTGCGGACTCTGGTCGTTAGTCAGGCCGGCTCGATCGACGGTCTGGTCACGAGTTCACCCGGCGGTATTTTCTGCGGCGGCGCCGATCCACAATTTTGTTCGCGTGACTTCGCCGATGGCTCGACCACTTTCCTGGTCGTCGACGACAGCTCTGCTGCCGAGTTTCGCGGCTGGGGGGGTGATGGCTGCGCGGCGGTGACCACCGGCCCGCATCGCTGCGAGGTACTTATGAATTCCGACCGAAACGTCACTGCATTCTTTGAACCCTGGGACGGGACCACGGCGACGTTGACGATCGATGTCACCGGTGCGGGCCGCATCGTCGCCGTCGAACCGGCCGGGATCAACTGTTATGACGACGAGACAGCCAGCGACTGTTCAGAAGTCTATCGCCTCGGGCAACGGGTCCTGCTCACCGTCTACGAGCAGCCCGGCGAAAGCTTTCTTGGTTGGGGCGGTGATTGCGCATCGTGGGCGACTTCCGACACCATTCGCGTCAGCGTCGACAACGACCAGACCTGCACAGCGCTATTTTCGGGTGTTGGCTTCACTCCGCGCTATCGGTTGAATACCGGAATCAGCATTGATGACTTGCCGCCGCCAGTCGGTGTCGCGCCCGGAGGCATCACGAGCGTTCCCTCCGGCGCTGACTGCGGGACATCCGGCACGGATTGCACCGGTGAATTCGACGCGGGTTCGACGGTCAGTCTGCTTGCTCGGGCCGCAACAGACTATCGCTTCGCGCGCTGGTACAGCAACGTTTCCGGCAGCGTGTGCGACGGCGCAACCACCGAACGCATCGACATCGTGGTTAGCAGTAACATCGACTGCAGAGCGGACTTTACGTTCGTCGGTGGCAACGTGTCGGTATTAACAATTGAGACGCGGCTGGACGGTGCGGCACCACCGCCGGGCGGCCCTTTCGGCGGCAACGTCACAAGCACGCCGGCGGGCATCGACTGCGGTTCCACCGGCGCAGACTGCTTTGAGGGATACGTACGCGGCACTACGGTTTTTCTGAGCGCGAGTGCCGATGCGGGTTATCGATTTTCCCAGTGGAGCGGGGATTGCTCCGGCACCTCAAGCGGTGCATCGGTCATTGTGAGCGTTGAGCGACTTTGCGTTGCGGAGTTTGCCAGAGAAGTATCGAACACCGCCGTCCTCAACATCACGATCAACGGTTCGGGCAATGTGCAAAGCAACCCACCAGGAATCAATTGCGGAGTGGATTGCCAGCAATCCTACCCGCTGAACAGTCTTGTTACTCTCGTCGCGTCGGGCACACTGGCCGAGCCATTCCAGAGCTGGAGCGGCGACTGTTCGGGGGGCTCGGGTATACAATTAATAATGAGCGCGAATCGCGACTGCACGGCAACGTTCGCACCGGCAACCGGGACTTTCCGACTCTCAATTTCGGTCATTGGCAACGGCATCGTAACGACAGTGGACGGCGGTATTTCCTGTCCCGGCGATTGCGTCGAGGACTATGCGAACAGTGCCTTGGCTCAGGTGCAGGTCGTTCCGGGTGCCGGCGATACCCTGATCGGCTGGAGCGGCGACTGCCTGGACCTTGCTCAATCTACCCAGTTCGTGCTCACTATGTCGAGGGACTGGAGTTGCACAGCGACTTTCGGCCCTTGAGAGCCGCCGTCTTGGCCGGCGTGAGCGCGGTTGACGTCGATACGCTGTTAGGTCGGAAGCCGTTAGCAAAACAACTTTTTCACGTTCCAATTAGACATCTCGTTGCATGCGTGGAGATAATCGTTACGCCGTCAGATGATTGGATCGCAAGATGATTGCAAGTCTCGACTTAGTGCGCTGTAGCGAGATCGTGTGACCCTGAGAATTTGGATAACGTGAAGACTTGCCCGAAATTGTCTGTTGAGCAATCGCTAATCAACGATTCGATTGCTTCAAGCAAGTGGTCGTGTACGAACGATAATGCTGAACGGCTAATATTGGCAGTTGATTCCAGCCGGCACGAATTTCCCAAGCAGACACCTGAGTGGCAGGTATCGGAATAAACAGCCGCTCAGCCAGGGTGGAAAGAATGGGTCTATTCTGTTGAAAAACTCATTGTTGAAGCTGACATTGTAGTCGCGATTTTGTCGACTTGAGATTTCTGATCCGGCGTTGCCGGATTTTTGTTTTCTAATGCTGTTTCGTTACGTTCATTGGCCTCTTTTTACTCAAAACATAGGCGATGCACGTGCTGCAGGCGGACCTGTCCCCAGGTATCTGGCCATGCGTCTGAGATTTTGCGCCGTCGCAGTGAGAAGGAACTCATCTCCGGCGCCAGTTAAGCCACGTAATCGCAAGCGATCCATTTTTAAGATCCGCTTCATGTGTGCAAACAGCATTTCTACCTGTTTACGTTGCCGTCGTGTCTTTTGATACGCCGGTGTCTTTGCCACTTCGCGAGCGACATCTCGTTCCTTTTCATAGATTGAGCGCAACAGCTTCTTCGCTGCTGACTTTGGACAACACTGTTCTTTGAGCGGGCATGGTCCGCAGTCCTTTTTGCTTGCCCGATAGTTTATGAAGCCGTTCTTCGGCGTCGGCCGTGGCGCCTTGTAGTTGCGTCGTGACTTGAGGAGCTCCTTGCCGTTCGGACACGTGTAACGGTCAGTCTCTTCGTCGTAGCTAAATTCAGAACGACCGAGGCAATCGTCCTTGCCTTCGCCTCGTTCCCACACCGGCACGTGCGGCTCGATGTTGGCTTCGTTCACCATCCAGTTGAGGAACTCGGCGGTGCCGTAAGCGGTATCGCCGATGAGCTTCTTGGTCTCCAGACCAAAGCGGTCCTTAACTCGTTCGATCATGGTCTTGGTTGACCACACCTCCGGCGTGCGCAATGCCGGCGTCGCTTCGACATCCACAATGATACCGACCTGAGTATCGACAAGGTAATTGGTTGAATAAGCGTAGTAAGCAGGACCGCCTGGAGCGGCGGTCCACTGCGCCAGCGGATCGGTCTGCGAGACCTTTTTCCTGTTCACCGGGATAGAGGAACCGTCTTCCTTCAGAGCATCCAGGTACTCGTTGATGGCCCGGCTACCATCGCCCCAGTCGTCATCATCGTCCTCGTGATGCTTTTGCCTGCTGGCATCAGCCTTCACCACGCTGGCATCCACGGCAAAACCCTCACCACCGATAAGACCTTCATCCATGCAGCGCTGCAGGACTTGTTCGAACACGAAGCGGAACGCTTCCGCCTCGCGGAACCGGCCGTGCCGGTTCTTCGAGAAAGTCGAGTGATCCGGCACCTTGTCAGTAATACTCAGCTTGCAGAACCAACGGTAGGCCAGGTTCATCGTCACTTCGTAGCAGAGCTGTCGCTCAGAGCGGATGCCGCAGCAGTAGCCAATCAGCAGCATGCGAATCATCAGCTCCGGATCTACTGACGGTCGCCCAGTGTGACTGTAATAAGGCGCGAGATGCTCGCGAAGTTCGGTGAAGTCCAGGAGACAATCAATATCGCGAAGCAGGTGATCCTGCGGCACAACATCGTCGAGATTAAACGCGTAAAACAACTCGTCTTGCGGCTTGTCGCTGCTGCCCATCATCGGACATCACTCCGGCAATCAACACGCAAGCATTATCTCATCGTTGTATTATCAGCAGGAGTTTTTCAACAGAATAGGTCAGGAGTTGCCGCTGATGGGCGGCTGTAGAGTTTCACCGAACTCTGAGCCAAGTCTAAGGGAAATTTGCATTCGCTGTTGACCCTGGCTCGTAAGTGAAATCGGCACGCTGGACGGCGATTTCATCAAATAGGCCGGGTCTATATTTGATGCAAATCAACAGTCCCGCGGAGTGGTGTACGCGAGTGACGACCCTGGAGTACTGTTACGACCCTTCGGCGATTGCCCGCTGCTCAGCGGCACGCTGAGAGTTGACTAGAACTACCCGCCTAAAATTTGCCACTACTGTTTAGACGCAATCGAGCACAAACGAGCATCTACTGCCACTTAGAGAATCTACGAACGCCCTCCAAGTTGTTTAGAATCAGGCGGTTACCAAACACCCCTTGGCCCTCCGAAGGCAGCGGTGTCTGTAATTAGTTGCCGACGACCTAGTTAGTAACTATGAGTTCTACCGACATTTGAACTCATGCTGATTGGTCACTAAGACTTCTGTTGTCGGATGACCTTGAGCGTGTTAGTTAGGTGACCGGACGTTACCCGTCCTGGATGCTGAAGTCCGCCGCGCCCTTATGTTCGCTTGCGAGCGCTTGCGCAGCTTTCTTCGTTTCGCCCACAATGTAATGCCGGTGACGGCCAGCAGAATCGGCGCAAGGCCGATAACGGCCCAAAGAATTCGTGAAGCCAGACCGGCGAAATCGCCGAAGTGCAGACGGCGATAGCTATCCACGATTTTTGCACCCACGCTGGCCTGGCGGATATCCAAGGTGCTCAGGTGCTCGCCGGTATTAGGGTCAAAGGTGACGATGCTGCTGTACTGGCTGAGCAATAAGTTTCCGGTCGGAACGTCGCCGTAAAAGCTGAAATTAACTCCGGACTCCCAGGGCATGGACAGATAGGTCGCCTCGAAACCCTGGATTTTCGACATAGCCTCTGCCTTCAGCGCATCCAGTGAAAGCTCGTCGTTGTACAGCCGTTCGGCCATGACGTGATGCTCTTTTCCACCGCTGTGTTCCTCGATTTCGTAGAGCAGGCTCGCAATATTCCACCAGACTCCGGTGAAAGCGAGAATGATGAGAATCGGCGAGGCGATAACCCCCGTCATCTTGTGCAGATCACTGAAATAGACGATCAGCCGCTTGTTCCAGCGCAGCGTGAAGAACTGTTTCCAGAACTTGCGATAAATGATCAACCCCGTCACACCCAGAGTCAGGAGGGCAATCGCAAACAGGCTCGTGACAGCAAGTCCTGCATCGTGAAGCAGAAAGGTAAAATGAAGCTCGAGCAACCAGTCAGTCAAGTAGTGATCCAGCGGTTTCGGGTCGGCAAGTATTTCTCCCGTGTATTGATTAAGCAGCAGGTAAGACCAATCGCTGGTCCCTTTTTCGACGAGATAAACAACGTCAGCGCGCGCCTTGTCGAGGAACCACACCCAACCCACAGCTTCGTAGTGCGGTTCCGCGCCATTGACGGTGCCCAGCAGGCTATCCAACGGCAACCGCTCACTCCCGGTAGCTGCGACCTCGACACGGACCTTGTCGGCCATCAGGAGTCGGTCAATCTCGTGCTTGAATACCAGGATACTGCCGGTCAGGCAGATAACCAGCAGGGGCACGAAGGCAATGACAGCCAGCGTGCGATGGACTTTGAAAAGTACTCTGGCCAACTAGTACTGCCAATTGAAAGAAAGTCCGTAGCTGCGCGGCATGCCGTAGTACGACTGCTCATACTTCACGGAATTAAGATATTTCTCGTCAAATACATTGTCGACATTCAAAGTGAGTCGCATCGAGTCGTTAAACTTGTAACTCGCGAAGCCTCCGAGCAGGGCGTAGCTATCCTGGCTGATGCGGCCAAAGGCGGAGTCGTAGTAGATGTCATCCTGCCAGCGGAACGACACGCCCATTGAAAACGCGTCCACAGTGGAAGGGTCCCACGTAGCCAGCAGCTTGAGTGTCTTGCGGGGGATGAAGGTGCGGGCATCTCCTCCGTCGGGGTCTTCCATTTTCAAATAGGTGTAACCTGCCTGGACGGAGATACCTTCGGTGACATCGCCAGCGACCTCTAGTTCGAATCCTTCGGATTCGACGTCGATTCCGCGATACAGGGCGTAATCGAAATCATCGTCGAAGAAGTCGTCGTCGACGCCGTCACCGTCGCTGTATGCAACGAACTCCTGGAGATTCTCCTGTTCCGTTCTGAAGAGGGCAATACTCGCCAACAGACGGTCGCTGAACTGCTTTTTCAGCCCGATTTCGTAACTCCTTCCTTCGGCCGAACCCAGAGGCTGCAGGCTGTCGTCCAGGTAGTACTGGGGCTGGTAAATGTCGCTATAGCTGGCGTAGAGGTTCAGGCCGTCGAGAACTTCCCACGTAATGCCGATGTAGGGGCTGCTGCCGTCCTCGCTTGAGTCAGTAGATACTCCCCAACTGATACCTTTGTTCTCGTAGTCGACCATGCTCAGTCCCAGGGTCAGCTTGAACTGCTCGGTAAGGGAAAGGCGTACAGAACCGTAATAACGGTTCAACTGCATATCGCCGGTCGCGGCTTCATAGGGATCCGCCCAGTCGGGGCGAACGACCTCCTGTCCCTGCCAGCCTGGGAAGGCCGGCATTTCCATGAAGCCGGACAGTGCGCCACTGTCCAGGGACTGCGAGTCGCTGTCGGCAATGCTGACGCCCAGGTTAAAGTCATGCCGTTGTCCCCAGGCATCGAAACTGCCGCGCAGCGCGGTGTCCCAAAGGAGCGACTCCCGGGAGTCGTCGTACTTGCCAGGGTAACTAAACATGCCGAGGCCAGTATCCGGGTCCAGTCCGGTTTGCCAGTAGACATAGAAAAGCTCGGACGACTCTTCGTAATCCGTGTAGGTCACGGTACTGATCAATTGCAGATAGTCGTTCAATTGCCAGCCGAGTTCCACAAAGGACGTTTCAGTCAGCGTGTTCCAGTAGGTCCAGTCCATGGACGTCGTCGTCGATACGTCGTAGTCCGCCTGGCTTCCGTCCGAATAGATAACGGGCACAGCTCCCCATAACACGCCGTCGCTGTTGTTGTCCTGGCGCGTATACCCTAGGGCCAGCGTGACTGAATCGCCCAGTTGTCCGTCAATGATGCCGTAGAGTACGTTGCGGTCGTTATCGTAGTGATCCAGCCAGCTTCCCTTGTCCTGATAAACGCCGACAACGCGCGCCGCCCAGCGACCGGTTGCTGTCAATGGCGTCGATACATCGGCAACCACACGATTTTCGTCCCAGCGGCCCAGCATCAGTTCGGCCTTGGCGCCAAATTCGTTGCCCGGGCGCTTGCGGACGTAATTCACGGTTCCGGAGGGGTTGCCGAGACCCGTTATCAGTCCATTTGACCCACGGACGATCTCCACCTTTTCGTAAACGGCCGTGTCCAGGTCTCCGACGATCAGCGACCCGAAGGGAATGCCGATTCCATCCACATGCATGCTGGTGATGTCGAATCCTCTAGCGTTGTAATAGGTGCGATCGGTCTCGGTCGAATCCACATTGATACCGGTTATAATCTTCAACATGCTGTTAATGTCGACCAGGCCGAAATCATCGATGACATCCGCCTCGAGGATTGTCAGTGACTGCGGCGTTTCGAAGAGCGACAGGTTCAGCCCGGTCGCGCCCTGGCTCTCACGCTGATCGCGCATGCCGTAAATGATCAATTCATCGATGATTTCGTCGTCTTCCGCCAGTGCTTGGTGCGCTGGAATCGCGATACATGCGCCGAAAACGAAGGCCAGGATCCCGTGCCTGGAAGGCTGCATGGCTTTCTCCCGTAGTATTTCTGATTGGTGTAGATGCCGAACTTAGCCGGACAATTATCAAATGTCAATGCGAATCATTCTCATTCTCATTCTCATTCGTATTTGTGTTTCGATCAATTTGACAATAGCTCGGGCAGGTTGATCGACGTCTTGTATCAAAGACCCAAAAGTCTCGATTGCGGGAGTTTTGCGTGATTCAGCGCTGCATGGTTGAGCAAAGTAGGGCATTTGATGCAACGAGCGCCCCAGCAGTTTGTCAACGATTACAATAACTTACAAGTTGGTGGTCTAACTACGAACCAGGCGGTCGGGAGTTCGAATCTCTCCGGGCGCGCCAAAAACCAAAAGGTGTTAACCGGTCACATGGTTTACACCTTGTTCCGGACACATAGTTAACACTTTGTCCGGCATGAACGGCGAGGGACCGGGTTCTACCCGGTCCCTTTCTTTGTCGAAGTATCCCAGATCATACTCCAGGAAGCTGACCAGCCATATTTGGTCATCGACCTCCCGTATGCCAATGGTTTGGCCGGCGAACACGGAACTGAGATTGATCTTGCGTCGGCCGAGACAGATGCGACCGCAGCGTGTCACGCGGACGGATCGGTCGTGATACGGGTAGTCCGGTTCGCCCGGTGGCTCGTAGACACGCGGTGACGGTGTATAGATATCACCGGGGTAAGCACCGCCGAGTGCCTGGTGTGGTCGCTTGTTGTTGTAAACCCCGATGAAGTCATCGAAGCGCTCTTGCTGTTGCAGGAAGTTGAAGGCAGCGGGTTTGGTGGCCTCTTTCTTCAGGGTCAGGTGCATGCGCTCATGACGGCCGTTCTGTTCGGGATGCCCGGGCTTGATGCGCTGGATCTGGATGCCTAAGCGCAACCACCAGACCGAGAGCTTGGTCAGGCCGAACAGCGCATTGCCGGAGGCGAACGGCACGCCATTATCGGTGCGTATGGCGTGCGGCAGTCCGAAGTCCTTGAAAGCCCTTTCAAAAATAGAAAATGCAAAGTCCGAACGCGTGGACGGGACACCCTCGCAGGTGATCAGGTATCGCGAGCGATAGTCCGTGATAGTGAGTGGATAACAGTACTCGCGGTTGCCGAGCATGAACTCGCCTTTGTAGTCCGCGCACCAGAGGCCATTGGGCGAGTTGGCTCCGATCAGTGCGGTGCCTGAAGCCTTGTGGCGCCGTCGCTTCCTGCGCTTGACCAGGCCATTGCGATCCAGCACCGCATGCACGGTGCTGATGGCCGGCGGCTTGATCATCGAGTATTGCTTGAGGAGCTTGTCGCGGATCTTGCGGGCACCCCAGGTGGAGTGCTTCTTCTTGATGCCCAGAATCGTGCGCTCGATCTGGAAGGGCAGCTGGTTGGCCTGCCGGTACGGCGCCCGGCTGCGATCGTTGAGTCCATCGAGACCGCTGTCTTTGTAGCGGTCGAATATCTTGTAGCCGGTGACCCGGGAAATGCCGAACTCGCGGCACAACGGTGCCATCTTCTCGCCTTCGAGCAGCCTGGCTATGAAACGTAGTCTCTCATCCATCGGTTTACACTCATTCCAAGGCATCTGGGCTCTCCCCAAATACCGTAATGTGTAAACCATGTGTCCGGAACAATCTGTAAGCTATGTGTCGAGTAGCTCAAAAGGCCCCTTTACGGGGCCTTTTTGTTTTTACCGTGTCCGGATCCCGATGAGAACTGCTGTTCGACAAAATGCGTTAGCATTTTGGACGCCGCAGGCGCCCCGCAGGGGGCAAAACAGCCTAATGGCTGTTTTGATCAATCTCTCCGGGCGCGCCAAATAAGAAAGGGGTCAGAGCCTTTTGGGCTCTGACCCCTTTCTTATTTGGCATGTACTGGATGAAGCGGCCTGCCCTAATTCCCGGGCTTGAGCGTGCCGGAAGAGCGGAGCATATCGACGAAAGGTTCAGCCAGGAGTCTGGAGCCAAGCGAATTGAAGTGGTCCTTGTCCCGGTACAGGAAGTTGCTGCCGTTGTCCGGATAACAGTATTCCTTGTCCGCCGGGCAGACGGAATCGAAGATATTGAACACCGCCACGTTTTCGTGGTCCGTTGCGACCTGGGTCAACAGTTCCATTACTTCGTTCACGAGTGGGGCGAATTCTGCGCGCTTGAGTCTGCAGCTATCTTTCTCTGCCAGACTGCACTCACGAATATCTTTGTAGGGAAAAATGGGCGGAGGACCGGTAAGTACTACTCTTACGTCCTTTTTCGCCAAATCCTCCGCGAGGCGGGAAACGTTGTAGAGCCAGGGTCTGATTTCAATGCCGGTGTATGGCAGGGAACGGGTGATGTAAAGTCGTGACAGAACGACAATATCGCCAGGTTGGAATAGTGCGTAAATCCGGCTGTACAGTTCCTTGCGTGGCGCGAACTCTTGTCCCGGTTCGAACGGAAAACTCCAACCCGGGGTTTCGACCAGGTGTACGCCTACGCCCAGCCTGTCATTAAGCTCATACAACATGCCCTGCAAATGCCCGGAATGGCTATCGCCCATGGTCCAGATGGTCGGCATGCCGGCCTCGGGCGCCACTGTGCAATTCTCAACGGTATCCGGCTGCAACTGCCGGCTGCCGCCGTCCAGGGCACAGGTCAATATATGCGATTGCCCGTTTGCAAGGAGCGGAAGATACGGCGGCGGGTAGAGATCCGCAGTGGGTGATGTCGCGCCTGCATCGACCTTACCCATTGCAATTAACACTATTGCACCGAGTGCCACGTTGCAGGCCAGTCCCAGTCCGATATCTCCGCCTCTGCGCGGTGTCCAGATTTTATATCGGAGAGGTTTTTCCACCCAGTGAAAAGAAACAACGGCCGCAATTGCCATGATGGCAACGTACAGTGCGGAAGATCGCCAGCTTGTTGCCAGTACAATCGGGCCCAGGGCGACAATTGGCCAATGCCACAAATAGAGCGAGTAGGATATCTGCCCGGTATACGTGACAGGTCGCAACATCAGCACGCGAGCCGCCAGGGAACGATCGTCTGCGGCCAGGAGCAGTCCTGTCAATCCAACGGCAACCAGTGTCGCTGGCATCGCGTAGCGTTCGGGCGCAAAGAAGCAGGCGATGAGCGCCAGCAGGGCAAACGGCGCCAGGCGCCGCAAGGTGATTTGCAAGTTTCCTGATTGCGTGTGTCGCGACGCGAGAAGCACCAATGCGCCAATCCCCAACTCCCAGATCCGTGCGGGCATCAGGAAAAAAGCGGCGGCCTGGTGACCCTTGTAGAGCCACGAAAACATTGCCACGGACACGAGGCCTCCCACAACCATGGCTCCAGCCAATGCCCTGAAGGAAGATTGACCTTGCCTGAAATAGAAAAACCAGGCGAACATCGGGAAGACGACGTAGAACTGCTCTTCGACTCCCAGCGACCAGGTATGAGTGAATGCGTTGAAGACAGAGGAAGGCGAAAAATAGTCGAGTTCGAAAAAGAACAGCACGACATTGGCGAAACCGAACAGGGCAGCGAGCCCTGTTTCGATTGAGTGCCTCGGAAAAGGGTCCGTTGCCAGCACTACGAAACTGGTGACGGCCACGCACAGTGTGAGTGCAGGCAGCAATCGCTTGACGCGCCGTGACAGGAAACCGAGATAAAGTTGCGACAACTTCGTTCGCCTCTGGCTTAACAGCGAGGCGGTAACGACGAAACCGGAAATTGCGAAAAACACGTCGACGCCAAGAAAACCGCTTGGCAGGAATTTTTCTGGCAAGTGACTGGCAATAACGGCCAGGACTGCAATTGCTCTTAGCCCATCGATGTCCGCACGGTACGGAAGTCTTCCCGTCAACGTCTCAACGCAAAAGTGGCGGCAAGATGCCACTTCTGTTCGTGCTCCCCGTCTGCCTGCGGTCTGGCAATGCACAGGCCGGCCGGCCCGGCGCCGACAACAATGATGTCATGGTCCATGGAGCTACCCCAATTTATCCGATTGCCAACTTTACGCGCCGCGCAAGTCATCGAAAGTTGTGGGAACTACGCATTTCTTCGCCAGATTCCAACTGGCGCTTAGCCGCCTAAGAAAACACTATAGTCTTACTGCCATTCAGGACAACGCGATGCTCTGCCTGAAGCTTGACGGCTCGCGCTAAAACCTGTGTCTCAATGTCCCTGCCAACTGCGGCCAGTGCATCTGCTGATTGCGCATGGGTAACCCTCGCGACCCCCTGTTCAATGATAGGGCCTTCATCGAGGTCGGCGGTTGCGTAATGCGCGGTAGCGCCTATCAGTTTGACACCCCGTTCATGCGCCTGGTGGTAAGGCCGTGCTCCCTTGAATCCCGGCAAGAAAGAGTGGTGGATATTGATGATTCTGCCAGCCAGGGTCTCGCAGAGCTCCGCGCTCAGAATCTGCATGTACCGGGCAAGCACGACGAAATCGATGCGCTCCGCTTCAACCAGCTGCAGCAATTGTTCTTCTTGTGCGCTCTTGGTTTTTGTTGTGACCGGTAAATAGTGGAACGGTATGTCGTGAGAGGCGACAAGCTTGTAGGTGTCGCGATGATTGGAGACAACGGCCGGGATTTCCAGGTTTAGTTCGCCGATACGCTGCCTGTACAGCAAGTCTATGAGGCAGTGATCGAACTTCGAGACCATGACAAGCACACGTGATTTCTTGCCCGACTCATACAGTGTCCAGTTCATGTCAAAACGATCTGCAATACTGGAGAAATCAGCGCGGAGATTTTCTGTGTTACTTCGCAACGCACCCGCACTAAAATGAAGGCGCATACAAAAAAGATTGGTACCCGAGTCCCCGAACTGAGCGCTGTCAATTATGTTGCCATCGTTCTCGACGATGAATCCACTAACCGCATGTACGATCCCCGGCTGATCCGGACAAGCCAATGTCAGTACATACTCGGTGCTTTCTGTGTTCACTGTGCGTTATCCATCGCGGTGTTGTTGAGCCACGCATTAGACGCCTATCACCCAGTGATATTCAAGTCGTCGTGGTGTTTTGAGCGACGGCAAGCGACTGTCCGTGCGGATCGGCCAAAGGAAAGGACAAGGTCGGGAATCGCCCCTCGCAGGTTGACCAGCCGGGCGTTGCTGTCAGATCTTGGTCACTGCATCCCGCTGCTGTTAAGTCCGCCCTTCAATACAGCAGTCTCAAAGCCGCGCTGATTCAATATGAAAGCCGCCGCTGAACTGCGCCGCCCGGTATCACAATAGATGACGTATGGAGTCTTGCGATCCAGCACATCCAGTTTATGGCGTAGCAGATACAGGGGCAGGTTAGTCGCGTTCGCTTTGCTGAATGTCCTGAACTCGCTGGGAACCCGGACGTCAAGCCACTTGCCACCCTGGGTCACTGCCTCATCCGCGTCTTCCTGATTCAACGACACGATCATCGGCTCATTGAGAAGAGATTGAAAATCGTCGCGCCCCAATTCCATCAGAATACCGTCGGTCTTCATGGTTATCGTTGCGTTGCGAGTTTCATTTGAGATCAATGCTTCCTCGCCAAATGTGGCACCCACTTGCAGTTCGGCAAGATCGATGTCGTTCTTGTTGGCCGGTGTCTCGCGGGTGACCATGCAACTACCGCTTCTTATCATGTAGAAGTTGTCACCCTTGCTTCCCTGTCGGATAACGACATGGCCAGCTTTGAAATCAACTCGCTTTAAGCGCATGAAAATCTTTTGAATGTTTTGCGGCGGAATCAGCTGAAAAATCCTGGTGCGCAAAAGGGCGCTCATCCAGTCGCCCTCGCCGCCGTTCAACTCAGCACTAAGGTCGCCGACTTCGTAGATACCCGTATGATCCAACGTCAATGTCACATCAAGGTGATCGCTGTCGATACTGAAGTATCGAACAGTGTCCATCGCAACAGCGGACAACTGGCGGGGTAGTTTTGGGGATATCGGGTTACGTGCCTCATCGGTGCCGCCCACCACGGTACCCAGAACCTGGTTGCCGTCTCGTAACGAGATCGTACCGGACAACAGGTATATGGCACGTTTTCCCGTGTCGCCCTTGCTAAAGAGCACTTTGCCGGGAGCCGCCTGCAGGATTTCAATGTCGCCCGCGAGCTCGGCGAGATTGCTTGGCTTTAGTGTATTGAACGGCGAGAAACCGCCTAGTTGTGCGACATCCATGCCCATAGTCATTGACCCGGTAGACTTAAACTCAGGCGAATCATTTCGTGAGTTGAGCCAGATTAGCACTCACGTCCGGGCAATTTAGGGACGCAATTCTCACAACATGCAAGTCGATCGCTGGTTTTTACAGCTGCACAGCTACATATGGGTCACTAATACCGTCTATCAGGACTGGAGGCTATTTTTGATGCGCCAGCCGGGCATCGACGATAAGGACGATCTTGCCGCTCGTGCCGACTGTGTAATTTCGATCCTGGGCCGCGCCGGCTTCCTGCAGAGGAAACGTCTCATCGACATTCAAACGGAAGTGGCCTGCCTCTGCCAGCCGGGCAACCTCGGGCAACAACTCAGTGTTTGGCCAACCGAATTCACCACCTATCCGCGAGCAATCGACACCTTTCTCTTCGCATAGTGCGGGGTCAGCAGGGCCGGCGATGCTGACCAATTTGCCGCCCGGCTTCAGAATATTTAAGGCCTGATTAGCGGTATCGGAGCCAACGGTTTCAATGACCACGTCGACGGGTTCGTTGATTACCTCTGTAAATTGAACTTGCCGGTAGTCGATGACTTCATCGATGCCGATAGAGTGGAGGTAGTCGTGGTGGCGGCCTGAGGCCGTGCCGAGGACGTAAGCGCCACGCTCGAGCGCAAACTGAGCGGCGGAGGATCCGATGCCACCGCCGATACCGTTAATAAAGACGCGCTGGCCGGCAGTCACGTTTGCGTGTTTGATCGTGCGCATTGCGGTTACGCCAACAGTACCGAGTCCCGCGGCCTCGGCAAAAGTCTGATCCGTCGGCTTCAGATTGGTGTGATCCGCTCGTGCCACGGCATATTGTGAATAGGCGCCATTGAGCCGCGGCGAATTGCCCGCACCTATCGGTAGCTTGGAAAATACGGCATCGCCCACTTTCAGGTTGGTTACGCCAGCGCCAAGTTTCACAACGATGCCGGCGATATCGCCACCCGGAACAAAGTGCTCCTCCCCGCCGCCCGGATTAGCTCCGGGTGGTCCGCCTGCAGGTCCCTGCGGAGGTGCGCCGGATGCTCCATCGGGGCGAGCCGGTCCTCTGGGGCCACGCATCCCTTCCCGAAAGCGCCGCTCAATCGGGTTGATGGCGGCTGCGACCACCTTGATGAGCACCTCATGCTCGCCAGGTTCAAGGACAGGAATGTTCTGGTAAACGAGCACCTCCGGCCCGCCGTTGCCAACCTGCACGATCGCCATCTGAGTCTCGGGGACCGGCGTTTCCCCCGGCACCGACTCCGTCGCACCGGAGCATCCGAGGCCTATGCTCAGCACAGCGATTGCGCCGGCGGCTCTTATCACAGACCTTGAAATCTTGGACACGGCAGCGGTTCCTTGTGTGAATCGACGATTGGGAGGATGGGCAACAGCGGGCAAATATTATCGGGAAAACGTGAAAATAACAAAAATAATCGATATTATGCGGAACTGACTGATGAATCAGGGCTCCGTAAGCATGAAGAAGCGTAATCAAGGTTTGACCGTAGCCACGGCCGTAGTGATTTTGAGCAGCTTGCCGGCGTTTGCGCACCATTCGGCCATCCCGCATTTCGACGCCTCTAAAGAGGTCTCCTTCCAGAACGTGGAGGTCGTCGAATGGCGATTCGTTAATCCGCATGCCTATATTTATTTCAATGCGCCGAACGCAGACGGCCTAGTCGTCAAGTGGCGCTGCGAAATGTCGGCGGCAACATTGCTGGGGCGCGCCGGGTGGAGCCAGCAAAGCATCCTGCCCGGAGACAAAATCAACATTGCAGGGTCACCGGGGAGACGTGAAGAGCAGCTTTGCGCCATGACGTCCATCAGCTTCGCCGACGGCTCCGAAATCGGTCCAATTCGGAATCTGCGAGAGAACAAAGTAGGGTTGGACAAGGTACTGCAGACGACGAGCAGGCCGGCAACACTTGAAAATGGGCAACCCAATATCAGCGGTGCGTGGATTACCTTGTCTTTCGGTCCGGGCTCCAAAGGCGGCGAACCACCACCACCGCTACAGGTTGCACCGAACTGGGGCGGCTACAAACTGACCGACGCCGGGCTTGCTGCGGCACAGGCCTACGACGTCCGTTTCGACGATCCGGCTCTTACCTGCCACCCGATCAATATCATCGAAGGCTGGAATCACGATCAACACGTCAATTACATTGATCAGGCGGCGGACACCATCACGCTGCAATACGGCTATGTGGATTTCGTGCGGACGATACACCTGAACATGGATGCACATCCTGACGATATCGAGCCCAGTGTGGGCGGCCATTCCATCGGTCGGTGGGACGGCAATGTGCTGGTCGTCGATACCGTAGGTTTTGCACCGGGTGTGTTGCTCCACCAGGGCGGTGTCTCGCACACCGCCGATATGCGCATTGTCGAGCGATTCTCTCGGGACGCCGAAACTGACGAGCTGGTGCGCGAGTACGAGATTACGGATCCCGCCTACTTTGTCGGTGTGCGTAAAGGAGTCGATTACGCGGCGATGTCCTCCAAGCCCTACGAACCCTACAACTGTGTTGAGTTGGGTGGTGAGAATAACCGCCGCCCTGGTAACTGATAAACGTCCAAACCTGAACGAGTGAGGCTGCTATGTGTGATGAAGAGACAGTAAGAGACAACGAAAAACATTTTCTTGGTCAAGGATTGACTCGGCGGCAGTTTAATAAAGGCGCTGCGGGTGCGGCGCTGGCGATGCTGCTGCCCGCCGTCGCGAACGCGGTCGACGTGGTTGAAGAAGAAGTTCTGATCAAAACACCGGATGGCATGGCCGATGCTTATTTTGTCCGACCGTCTGCCGGTGCGCACGCGGCAGTGATGGTGTGGCCTGACGTGATGGGAATCCGGCCGTCGTACCGCATGATGGGCAAACGCCTGGCGCAAAGCGGTTACGCGACTTTAGTCATCAACCCGTATTACCGGACCGCTGCTGGATCAGTTATTGAGGAAGGCGAGTCCTACGGCATGCCGGAGGTGCGCGAGCGCCTTGCGCAGCACCGAAACTCCTTGTCTCCGGAGACCTGCGTGATCGACGGTCGAGCTTTCGTTGATTACCTCGACGCACAATCATCGGTCGACACCAAGCGCAAGATCGGCGTCACAGGCTATTGCATGACCGGTTCGTACACCTTGCGGCTAGCAGCCGCGATCCCGGAGCGCATCGGTGCAGGCGGCTCGTTCCACGGCGGCGGGCTGGCGACCGAGAGTGAAGACAGTCCCCACCTTCTGGTACCGAAAGTGCAGGCAGGATTCCTGATCGCCATCGCGGAAAACGACGACGAAAAAGAACCGAATGCCAAGGTGCTGCTGCGCGAAGCATTTGATGCCGCGGACGTAAACGCTGAAATCGAAGTGTACGAAGGCACGCTACACGGGTGGTGTCCACCGGACTCGCCGGTGCACAACCCGACACAGGCGGAGCGCGCATGGAGCCGATTGCTGGCACTATTCGAACGTGAGCTTGCCTAAGCAAACGCACAGACAGTGAAGGAACTGGAGTTATGACGAGTTTTCTCAAATGGGCAGCCAGTATCACGTTGCTCGCATTGACTGCACCGGCCTTAGGCGAGCGAATTGTCGTTTTCGGCGCAAGTGGAAATATTGGTGAGGCTATTGTTCAGGAAGCGCTGAATCGAGGCCATGAGGTCGTCGGCGTATCAAGGAATCCCGATCAGTTTGATCACACCGAGAAGAATTTTCGGGGTGTCGAGGGAAACCCGACGGACATCGGGTCCGTTCTGAAAGTCACCGCGGGTGCCGATGCGATCATCAATGCGGTCGGCGGGCGTGATGCGCCAACGCCAGAAGAGACGGCGATGAATCAAAGTGCGATCGCGTTTTCAAAAGCCTTTGCCGGCAAGGGCGATAGCGGGCCGCAAGTGGTGGTGGTCGGCGGTGCTTTAACAAGCTACGGCAGTCTTGAAAAACTCATCGAGAACCTGCCGCCCAACGCAGCTGAGGGAACACCGTTCAGGGCCTTGTTTCTTGGACATTGGTACGCCTACCAGACTTACCTGGCATCCGATATCAACTGGACCTTCGTAGCACCGCCCAGAGGCATCGTCGGCTTCGGGCGAACGCCGGGCGATGACGTTCGGACCGGCAAATACCGGACGTCCACAGAAGGCTTGGTGCTTGACGCCGACGGTGAGAATTCCATCACCCTGTCGGACCTCGCCGTTGCCGTCGTGGATTTCGCGGAATCGGGTGAATTCAATCAACAATGGGTCGGATTGGGCCAATAGGCCTGATCGACCTGGATACGGTATTGGCGAGAAATTTCTTCCGTTGCATTTGCATATCTTTGTGCCTTGGTGGCACGGCTGAGGCGCACCATTCGCGCGCCAATTACGACATGCAGACCTTCCAGGAATACGATGGCACTGTTGTCGAGTTCGCCTGGACCAATCCGCATGCCTACGTCGTTATCGACGTTGACGATGGCCAGGGCGGTACCCGGCGCTTGCTGCTCGAGATGAATTCGAAGCCGATTCTGAGTCGCATGGGTTGGCGGCAAGAGTCTCTTGAAGTCGGCGACAAGGTGCATGTTCGCGGCAATCCGGATCGACTGGCGAATCGCGACCAGTTGTTCGTTGCCTACGTGATAAATCGTGACGGCGAGAAGCTTTGGTCGTTTGGCAGACCGCGTGAGGAAGCACAACGTTTTGCGCGCGAGAATCCGGTGGAGCGCAAGCCGCTGGTCGGGTCGACCGACTTTTCCGGTGTCTGGAATCGTGCTCGACTGAGCAATGAGGAGCGCCGACAGCGATCACGTTTTGGTGCAGCAGATTTGCCCGTGACGAAGCAGGGGCAGGTCGCCCTCGACCAGTTCAATCCGAATGACGATCCGGTGTTCGAGTGCCTGCCACGAACTCTGCCGCAGACAATAGTCCCGGTCTATCCGATGGAGGTTCGCTGGGAGAACGAGTCGCTGCTGACAATACAGTACGAAACCAACGATGAACATCGCACGATACACATGAATCAAGCGGAGTTTCCAACGGGTATTGCGCCATCACGAATGGGTTACTCGATTGGAGAAATCAGGGACGGTGCGCTCGAAATCAGCACGCAGTACTTCACAGCGGATCGCTGGGGGATTGGCCGGGGTGTGCCGTCGGGCGAACAAAAGACAGTCTTCGAGCGCTACACCCTCAGCGATGATGGCGAGCGTATGGAAGTGCTCTACACCTATTCGGATCCGGACTACCTGACGGAGGCCGTCACGGATCGTGGCGCTTATGTACTGCGCAACGACTACGTTTTATCAGAATACGAGTGTAATCCGGAAGCAGCAGTTCGCCATCTCACCGGGCTCGAGGAAAACTGAACCATGCCACTGTCACTTGATACAGCTTGTCGTTACCATTAGTCGATGAATATACGAATTGCCAAAATACTGCCGTTTGCCGTGCTGGGTGTTCTGATAGTACTAGCCTGGATCATTCTGAGTAATCCACCGGAAACGAGCTTTCGAGGCCAGGAGACTGGTCCGCTGATGACGGTTGAGACAATGACAATTCAGCCGACTGACTTTCAGGTGAGCGTCTCAAGTTACGGCATTATTCGCCCGCGAATTCAGTCGTTACTGGTGGCCCAGGTCGGGGGTCAAATCGTCGAGAAATCGCCCAATTTTGACGAAGGTGGTTATTTCGCAAAGGGCGAGGTCATGTTGACCATCGATCCGCGTGACTACGAGGCCAATGTGATGATCGCCGAGGCGGGGCTCGCCGATGCGCGCCAGAGCCTACTGGAAGAAGAGGCGCGTGGTGAGCAAGCCCAGGTGGATTGGAATCGCCTCGGAAACGAAGGCGAGGCGAGTGCGCTGGTATTGCGCAAGCCCCAGCTCGCGGCGGCGACGGCACGAGTCGCTTCCGCGCAAGCGAATCTGATAAAGGCTCGGCTCGATCTCGAGAGAACGCAAATTCGGGCACCGTTTGATGGTCGCGTACTGCGCCAGATTGTCGATCTCGGTCAGGTCGTCGGGAACAACACCCAGCTCGCGGAGTTTTATTCGGTAGGCCTCGCCGAAGTCCGCTTACCGATTGCAAACAAAGACCTGGCGTTTGTCACTTTGCCGGAATCAGCGACCGATACGGATGAGGCTACGGTCAAAGCCACGCTCTATTCAGAATTGGCGAGTCGCGAAGCTTGGCAGGGCCGCGTCGTGCGTACCGAGGCGGCGATAGACGACACTGCGCGTCAACTACACGTACTGGTGCACGTGGAAAATCCGTTTGTACCGGACGGACAGCACCAGGTGCCGCTGAAGATTGGCCAGTATGTGACCGCGAGTATCGAAGGTCGAATGCTCGAAGGCGTGTTTGTTATTCCGAGCAGCTCCGTGTATCAGGGGAGCTACGTGTATGTGGTCGACTCCGGAACGCTGCAGCGTCGGGATGTCGAGATAGCATGGAGCGGTGTCGACAAAGCTATCGTTGCGTCCGGCATGGAAAATGGTGACCAACTTGTGACCACACTACTCGGGCAGGTGACCTCTGGAACACTCGTGGCCATTGCCGGTCAGGAGTCGGCCCGCCCGAATGGGAACGACGGCACTCGGCGCGGCAGCCCACCCGGCAACCCATCCGGGAATCTTCCCGAGAACCCGCCGGCGAACAAGGATACTGACTAAGCGCCTTCCTGGACTCCAGGGCTACCCGTAAGGCGCCGCCAGCCACGCTTGGACCAACGTTCGATATCATCGGCGATCATCAGATTGGCCGGTATCAGGATCAGCGTGATGATCGTCGCGAACAGAATTCCGAAACCGAGCGATATACCCATCGGAATGAGGAACTGTGATGTCGACGAGCTATCCAGCATCAAAGGGACGAGACCGAAAAACGTCGTCAGTGAGGTCAACATGATCGGCCGGAATCGGCGTACACCGCCGATACGTATCGCCTCTTGCAACGGTACGCCTTCGCGTCGACGCTGATTAACGAAGTCGACCAGCACCAGGCTGTCGTTGATGACGACGCCGGTAAGTGCCATCAGTCCCAGCACGCTCGGGAATGACAGTGTGTAGCCCATGATCCAGTGACCCAGGATGGCGCCAATAATGCCAAACGGAATGACAGTCATAACGAGCAACGGTTCTACATAGGATTTTAGCGGCAGAGCCAGCAGGCAATAGATAACGAATATCGCGACGACAAATCCAGTCAACAGGCTATCGATAGACTTCTGACGCTCTCGTTCTTCGCCTTCCATCGAATAGCGTACGCCCGGGTTCTGCGCCGTCAGTGCATCAAGATCGGCGCGCAGCTCATCCTTTAGTACAGTTTCGTTGACACTATCCTTATTGATTTCCGCGCGCACATTGATCGTGCGGTTCTGATCAATTCGTGTGATCTGCGATGGACCTCGTGACGGAGTGAGTTTCGCAACATTGGAGAGCGGCACCTGGCGACCTTCCCGTGTTGAAATCAGCATATCGCCGAGCGTCTCGATTGACGCGCGCTCTGTTTCAGGGAACCGTACGAGAACACGAATATCATCTCGGCCACGCTGGATGCGCTGCGCCTGCAGGCCTTTGAATGCATCGCCGACTTGCCCAACAATGTCATTTCGATTCAAGCCGAGCAGGTGACCCTGTGGCAGCAGTTCGACGATGAGTTCTTCTTTACCGTCGGACATGCTGTCTTCGATTTCAAAAACACCGGTGTAGCTTGCCAGGCGAGCTTTGGTGTCTTCGGCAACCGACATTAACGAGTCCATCGAGTTGCCAGTAAGCTGAACGTCGATCGGACTGCCAGCTCGAAAACGATTCGCCCGGAAGGACAGGGACTCAGCACCCGGAATCGTGCCGATCGTGCGGCGCCATTCGTTGCTGACCTGGATCGCAGACAATTCCACCACGCGCTCCTTCTGCGGGACCATCTCGATCTGGACCTGGCCAATATTGGGTGCGCTACTGCGACCCGACAAGCCGCTGACCGCCAGAATATTGCGGATCATGCTTTCGCCATCTTCGCCGTTGGTGTATTGATCCTGCATTTGGGCGGCCGCATTCGCCATCTGCTGGATATATTTGTCTGTAATAGCGAATGGCGTTCCGGTCGGCATCGTAAGCGATGCCGTTATGGTTTCGCCCTCGATGTCCGGGAAAAAAGTGAAGCGCGTCCAACCGCTGGTTACCATCGATGACATGATGATCAGTATGCCGATGAAAGCGGCTGCCGTGGTATAGCGGTGCTTCACGGCGGCGTCGAGCGCTGGTTGATAATATTTCAGAATTGCATTTTCAAAATTATTGGCGAAGTTTTTCTGCCAGCGAGTGAACCCGGAGTCTTCCGCTTTTCGAACCTTGATGTGCTTCAGGTGAGCTGGCAGGACAAGTTTGGATTCGATCAATGAAAACATCAAAACCGGCAATACCACCATCGCAATGGGTGCCATGAAGTCGCCCATTCGACCCTCGATAGCTGTGAGAGGCGCGAAAGCGGCAACTGTGGTGAGCACGCCGAAGGTAACGGGCACGGCGACTTCCTTGGTGCCATCAATAGCCGCATCGATGCCATGACTGCCGGCCTGCAAGTGCGAGTAGACGTTTTCCCCGGTTACGATGGCGTCGTCAACCACTATTCCGAGCACGATGATGAAGCCGAATGCGCTCATCAGGTTGAGGCTGATGTCGAACAAGTACATAACGCCAAAAGCGCCGAGAAAACTTGCCGGAATGCCGACGAAAACCCAAAGCGCCACAGCCGGTCGAAGGAACAGGGCCAGCAACAATATGACGAGTATGCCGCCCTGTATGGCGCTGGTCGTCATGATGCCGAGGCGATCTTTGAGAACAACCGAGTCGTCGTCCCAATAGCCAAGCTCCATGTCTCGTGGCAACGATCCTTGTTGCTTGGCGACGTAGTCGCGAACCAGTTTGGCGACTTCGATAGCGCTCTCTCGCCCGGTTCTCTGGACGCGCACAAAAACGGCGTTGTTGCCGTTAAACGTATTTCGCACTGAGCCTTCTGCAAACCCGTCGATGACCGTGGCGACGTCGCCAATGCGGATTATTGAACCGTCAGAATTGGTCTTGACGACGATGGCCTCGAACTCGTCGCCTCGATAAGCCTGACCCTTCGATCGCACCAGTACATCACCGCCGGTAGTGCGCACATTGCCGGCACTCAGGTCGAGCGAGCTGTTGCGAATGGCATTCGAAATGTCTGTCAGCGACAGATTGTATTCGCGCAAGAGGTCCTGCGATGCTTCGATCGCAATCTCATAATTGCGGGCTGAATTTATGTCGGCAAAGGAAATACCGTCAGTCGCCAGCAAGTCATCACGCACTCGTTCGGCGTAGCCGAGCAATTCAAATTCGTTTTGCGGGCCCGAGACCACCACTTCGATGACCTGAAAGCGGCGCTGGGCAAGCGAGATCACGGGTTTCTCAGCTTCCGCCGGGAAAGTGTTGATAGCATCAACGCGGGTTTTAACCTCGTCGAGTATGACCCGCGGGTCGTAGCCCGAAGTAACCTCCAGCGAAATTCGAGTGGACCCCTCGACTGAATTGCTGGTGATTTGATCAATGCCTTCAATATCCTGTACGGAATCTTCGATGCGCACCGCGACGCCGAGCTCAATATCCTCGGGTGTCGCGCCTCGCAGGCTGACAGAAACATTCACTGACTGTGGTTCGGCATCCGGAAACACATCCAGCCGAACATTGTTCGCTGCCAGCAGCCCGCCCATGACTATGGTGGTGAGTAAAAGGTTGGCAGCTACTGAGTTACGCGCGAACCACGAAATCATGATACTTCTCCCTTACTGCTCGACAATGGTGAACTCGCCACCCAGGGCCAGGTACATTGCCACGCGGTTTTGAACCAGTTGATTACGGACGCGGACCAATGACGATCCTGTATCGAAAGCACGTCGTTGCGATTCGAGTACCGTGGTAAAGGACACCAGGCCTCGTTGATACTGTTCAAGCGATAACTGCTCTGCCGTGCGGGCGTTGCTCTCGGCCTTGACCAGTGCTTCGTAGCGTTCAGTTAGCGAGGCGGATCGACTGATCGAATTTTCAACTTCGGCAAACGCTCGTTGGACCTGTGCGAGGTACTGTAGTTCAAGCGCGTCAGCACGGGCTTCGGCTTGCGACTGAACAGCACGCAAACGCCCGGCCTGGAAGATGGGTTGCGTCAGCGATCCGACGACGGACCAGTTCGATATATCGAAGGACGTAATGTCCTCCAGGCTCGTTGAGGCATAGCCACCGGAAGCAGTCAGCATAAGCCGCGGAAATCGGTTTCGATGCGCAACAGCGACGCGAGCGTCCGCGGCCATCAGATCGAGCCACGCCGCAACGATGTCCTGCCGCCGAGTGAGCAGCTCCGATGGCAGTCCGACCGGAATGGACGTCTGCACCAGCGGGGTCGACTCCGGAAGTTCCATGTTTCCGTCCGGATAGCGCCCAAGTTGTAACTGCAAGGTGGCTGTCGACTCGAGAACGGTCTGACCCTGCTGGGCGACGATTTCACGCTGTTGTTCCAGTGAGTTTTGCGCGAGGTAAACATCCAGAGCGTTGGTCAAGCCGCGCTTGTAACTGCCGTTTACAATGTCAAAGGTAGATTCGAGACTGGTTAAGCGAAGCTCATACAGGTCGAGGAGCTGACGCGCAGCAATGGCATCGAACGTGAGCGTGATGGTATTTGCAACCAATTCCCGGCGTGCGCCTTCGAAGCTCACCAGGTCAGCTTCGTAGCTGAGGCGCGCAGCTCGCGCCGACGCCGACAATTCGCCCCAGATGTCGAGCTCCCACTGGATGTTGCCATCCAGACCGTAGTTCGTACCCGTAATCTCGGAGCCGAGCCCCGGGGAGTCCGCCCCGCGTCGATTGGCATCAAGGCTCGCTGAGAAGGACGGCCAGCGATCGGCCTCAGCGATGACAGTGCTGTTACGAGAATCTTCCAGCAGTGCGTGCTGCCGTCTCAGCTCAAAATTTGATGTGAGCGCTTCCTGAACCAGATCGGTGATATCACTCTTGGGTATTTCGGCGAGCCAGTTCAGCGAAACCGCACCTTCGATTTCGGAAGCTCGCGCCCACCCCTCTGTTTCAGACGGTGTGGCGGCAGGTTCTCGATGCGGTTCGCTGGCACACGACGCAACCGCGAGCAGCGGCATGGCGAGGATTGCAACCAGGGTATTCTTCAAGAGCGGTGTCTCCGGGAAACCAGTGCTTATTCTACAGTTCGATCGTCGCACCCGTACGGCTCAAACTGGTAGTCGGAGAGATACACAGTATCCTGACCGACTTTTTGACCTATCCAATGGACGGAGTCCTCGGCCACCCACGATCGCGTCAAGGCCCCCGCCTGCGGATCGAGCTGAAAGCGCTCGATCGTGTGATATGCCTTGCCATGAAATCCGCCGCGGTTGCTGTTCGGCGCGAATCCGATGGTATCGACGACTAACACGTCGCCATCCCAGCGACCCAGAGAATGACCGGCAAAAGCCGGTTCGATATCAGCCGGGTGTTCGGTCTCGTTGAGATAAATCGTACGTACGGTATCCATGAATCCAAAGTAAAGTGTGATCTTATCCTGTTCCTGGACAATACGATTCGGGTGTTGATCGAAAGTCCAGTCGCGAAAGAATTCACGGGGTTCGCAATCGAGGCGGCCTTCGACGCGATCGCGTTCCGCAGCCTGAATTTCGGCGGCACGCGCTTTGCCTGCCTCGGTTAGTTCGACGGCCGGTCCGCTCGGGCGCCGGGGCGGTCCGCTCGCTGCGTTCGGTCCGCTAACCGGCCCGACCAGCACCTGTTCGGCAGCCCAGTCGCCACCAACGTATGGGTCGTCCCAGGCCGTGCGCAATGCGCGATCAATTTGGACTTCATGTTTGTTTGCTTCGATTTGCGCGTAGCGTTTGATCGGCGGTCCGCCGTTGAACGCAATGGTTTCGACGTAACAGCCATTCGATTCGCGGCGCGACGCTATGCCGACAATATCGACAGGCGTGCCCGGCTTGAACATTTCTTTCGTCCAGCCCGAGCGCTTCATGACCGACGCCGCCCGCATTTCGCAATGCCAGTTCGTCGTTACGCCTTTATCGTCAGTAACGTCAAGATACACATAGGCGTGTGGGTTGACGAAACCGAGCTCCGTAACGACACCCGAAATCCGTACGGCCGTACCGGGATCAAACTGTGAGGTATGGCCGTGATGGGCAACGACGCTACCAAACGGCAGTAACACAAGAAAAAGGCTCGTTGACAGTCTGTTCAAACTATTGCTCCGGCCAGTAAGGTCTCACTTCTTTCATTACAGAGTTGGCGTCGGCCCATTGATGCCAGAGTTTCGCGAGCTCGGCAACCAGTGCCGGTTCCGTGGCGGCCAGGTCGTTTTGTTCTGTGGGATCCTCGGCCAGATCATAGAGTCGCCACCGATTCCAGTGCTCTGGAATTTCGTCTTCCCACCAGATGTTGGCCGTCATTTGCTCCCAGACGATTTTATAGTTGCCTCGTATGAGGGAGCGCTGCCCGTGCAATTCCTGCGCGATAACTTCATCGGGTGCATGGATGACCGCATCAGGGTCGTTGAGCACAGCACGAAACGAGCTGCCATCCATGGGCTGCACGTCGCGGCCGGCGATAGTGCCTGGTTCGAACTCGGCGTCGGCCAGGTCCAGTAGCGTCGGCATGACGTCCATGACGTTTAGGTATTGAGTTCGGATTTCTTTCGATCCCTGCATTCCGGGATGGTACGCAAACGATGTTACACGCGTACCGCCCTCGGTCAGGAAGCCTTTGTACAGCCGGTAGGGCGCTGCCGTTGCCTGTGCCCAGCCTTCGCGGAGAAAGGCCCAGGAGGAACTGCGGCCAAGATTTTCAAGACGGTTGTCAAACCCACCTCGTGCAACACCTCGTTTAAAGGTCGGGTTCTTGTCTTCACGATCGGCTTCGGCGCCATTGTCGGACATGAAGAATATGAATGTGTTGTCGTATTCACCGTTTTCCTTCAGGAACGCCACAAGACGGCCGATGTTGTCGTCGGCATTCTCGAGCATCGCCGCATACAGTTCCATCGTACGCGCGGAATAGCGCTGTTCCTCATCGCTGAGTTCGTCCCAGCGTTTGCCCGTTGGTTCGAGCAAAGCGGGATCGACCTCCGGTATGACGCCAAGAGCGAGGGCGCGCTCCAGCCGTTCAGCCCGCAACGCGTCGTAACCGGCGTTGTACTTGCCGCTGTAGCGGTTAAGAGATTCTTCCGGCACCTGCAATGGCCAGTGTGGCGCCGTCAGCGCCAGATAGCCGAAAAACGGACGGTCGTCGCCAAGCTCGCTTTCGATGAACGACATCATTTTGTCCGTATAAGTGTTGCTCGAATAAAAACCTGCCGGCAATGCCTCGAGTACTTCGCCGTCTTCCTGGTATTCCGGCGGCCGACCAGCACTACGCATTTCCAGGTGGCTGGCTGAACCCGGCATCAACGCGAACGAGCGATCGAAGCCGCGTGCTGCAGGTTTCGTCTGGTCATCGTTTCCCAGATGCCACTTGCCGGCCATGTAGGTTTTGTAGCCAGCGTCGCGCAAGCGCTCCGGCAGCGATGCGACGCGCGGATGCAGGTAGCGCTCATAGCCTTGCCGGCCGCCGAAACCGCCCTCGATGATCTCCGCTCCGAACATCGAGCCCATGCCGGCCTTGTGATTGTCGGCACCGGACATCAGCATCGAGCGCGTCGGCGCGCACTGAGCAGAGGCGTGGAAGTTCGTCAGGCGGACACCGCCGTATGCCAGCGCGTCCAGACTCGGTGTACGCACTTCCGAACCGAACGCGCCGATGTCGGTGTATCCCATGTCATCGACGACGACCAGCAGGATGTTCGGCGGGCTTGTGGGCCAGGCGGGCGTTTCGGATTCATTGCTGCCGCATGCGGCGAGCAACGAAAACGTCGCCAGTGCAATGGCGGGTCGCAAGGTCATTGTGCGAGCTCCTGCTGGCTATCGCCGCCTGTCGTGTAGCCTTTCGCCGCAAGGAATTCGCTGATGAGCTGCATGACGCGACTGCGTTGCACTGCGTCGGCAAAAAAGTGGTCGGCCCCTTCGATCATGTGAAAAGCCGAGTTGTTACCTGCGGCACGGTACTGCTGTTCAAAGTCCCGGGCCACGTCGGGTGGCGCAATCGGGTCTTCCGAGCCGTGGATAAACAGCGCCGGCGGCAGTCCGGTGCGCAGTTGGAGGTCCGTCGCGTAAGTGTCTCCGCCGGCGTCCTGTCGCCTTGGCATGGCGGACCAGGGAATGATGGCATCGGGCATGGCGCTTACCGTAAGGTCTTCGGACGGTTCGTCTAGACCGGTCAGGATTGCCGTCGACAAAGTGAGGTACGCGCCGGCGGAATGTCCCATCATCGCGATGCGCTTCGGGTCAAGATTCAGCTCGTCAGCATGCGTGCGAAGATAGCGAATGGACGATTTGCCATCTGCAATGATCTGGTCGAGCGTGACCGTGCCGGCCTCATCGAGCAATCGGTATTGTACCGCGACAACCGCGACGCCCTCGGGGACGAAGCGATCTGCAATTTCATAGCCCTGCGTTGGCGATCCGCGCCGCAGGCCACCACCGTGCATGTACACCAGCACCCCGGGTGCGGCGTCCCCGGCGGTTTGTTCGGGATAGAAAATGTGCAGTTGGAGCTCGTTGTCCCCTGCGATCTTGTACGTAGTGATGAGATCCGGGGTCGAATCTGACACGGGCATTTGCGGTGGCGGCGCGGGCGCACGATCCGGCTGGTTCATCGCCATGACGGCCGCGGGTGGCGGTCGTCCGCCGCCGGCGGAACCGGCCTCAAGCCGATCGCGCAGGAAGGTACAGGGGTTATTGCCGGTGTTCGGGTCGCACACAAACACGTCGTCTAGCCTGCGTCGCCAACGATCGAGGTCACTGTCTTTCGGGCTCTGGGTCCAGATCTTGCTGACGATGTATAGCCGTTCAGCGCCAACGATGACCTTGTTCAGCATCACCGTGGTTTTCTTTGGTGCCGTTTCGCAGCTCTCAGTCCACAGCATGGTGGAGTAGCCATTCTCGTCCGACTCGCGCAGGACCGACACATCGTGGGTATTGCAGCTCGAGGCATTGGCCTGAGTCTTGTGGTCAAAGGCTTGCCGCGCTTTGCTTACGCCGAGCGTCGAGTGAAACTGCTCGACGCGAAACGCCTCTTTCCAGTTATCGGGCTTTTGACCCGTAGGAAAAATGAAGGTCTCGTCTTTGTTGTCGGTCGATCGCGAGTACGGGTACCACTTGTCAGGCACCTCAAATATCAAGGACTCCTTGTCCACATCCGGAATCGGCGGCGGTTCTGGCGGGCCCCCGGGAGGGCCGCCACGACCCTGGGCGAGTACGGTGCTGGTCATCAGCAGCAGAAGCAGGGCCGCAGTACGACGGATCGGAGGGGAATCTGGGGGAAACGCAGCCATCGATAGTTTACTATTCGCCGAAGAAAAATCGATTATAATGCATAAATACGGATTTTGTCGTTGAAATAAATTGCACCAAAATCGCTACGGCGGCCGAGGACTGATATGGCACTTATACGAAAATTGTTGGCAGCCGTCGCGCTGTTCTGCCTGTTGCCGATACTCGCGCAGGCACACCACTCGAACTCGGAGTACGACGAGACGGAGCTCGTGGATATTGAGGGTGTCGTCACGACAAAATTCTGGCGCAATCCACACGTGATGTTTCGGGTCATGACAGTACAGGACGGCGTCGAAGCAGAATGGACGGTCGAAGGTGCGTCGGTAAGCAACCAGCAACGACGCGGCATCGGGTCCGATGTCATCAACGTCGGTGACCAGATTACGGTTGCAGGCCACGTGTCGACGCGGCGCGAGCACAATATCGCAATGCGGCATATCCTCCTTTCAAACGGCCAGGAACTCATGATGCAGGCCAACAGCGCGCGTCGCTGGCCGGACACCGCTCAGGCCAGTCTCGGTCCGACCGGTCCCAGTGCCGCAGCCATCGCCGCCGCAAAAGCGAGCGCAGACGGGCTGTTCCGCGTCTGGTCATGGGGTCGCCTGGAACCGGGCTGGTGGTTTTTTGGCGACCCGGATGCGTTTCCATTAACTGATGCCGCGCTCGAGAAGTTTGCGTCCTGGAACGAGTACACCGACAACCCGCAGCTGGAGTGCGTCGCACCGGGCATGCCGCTGACGATGGGCAATCCTTACCCCATCGAATTCGTACAGGCCGACGCGAATACGATCGTTATGAACGCACACGAGTTTGATGTGACGCGCACGATTCATCTGAATGCGAAACCGGACCGCAGCGTCCCCGAGTCCAATATGGGCTATTCGGTCGGTCGCTGGGAGAACGACACGACGCTCGTGGTCGAAACGGTGAATATCAGCTACCCGTATTTCAACCGCGTCGGAATCTCATCGGGCCCCGATCTCGAAACGCACGAACGTTTCGTCGTCGATGAGGCGGCAGGCAAGTTGCACTACTACCTGACGGTAAGGGATCCCTGGGCGCTGACCGAGCCATTCGAGAAAGAGCTGCTGTGGGTTTGGGACCCGGGTGTGGACGTCGGCCGCTACGATTGTCAGGTTGAAGGCGGCTCGGCTGAAAACTAGATCGGCATTGTGATCCGGTTGGCTTAGCGGGCCGCCTGCGAGATGCTGATCGTGTCGCCGACCTCGAAACTCATGAGGTCCTCGCCGACGACCAGTGGTCCGTCATAATGTTTGCGCGTCCGTGGAATCAAGGTCGACAGCGGGGCCTCCGGAATGGTCGGCCCGCTGAGTATGACGAGGTGCGTATAGACGGCGAGCTTGGGATCAATTTCCGCGAATACGATGCCCGCTTCCTCGGGTGTCGTGTGATGCGCGACGATGCGCTGGAATTGCTCGGACGAGGCCAGCAATTCCTCGCTCGCCAGTGCGACCTCGTGAATGATCAGGTCCGCGCCCTTGGCCGCCTTGATCAGGTTGCGGTCGAACTTCGTGTCGCCGGATATCACGACCGCACGGCCGTCGTAGTCGATGCGATAGCCGTAAGACGGCTTGATCAGGTCACCGTGATCGACGGCAAACGCCGTTACCTTGACCCCGTCAACTTCGTAGACTATTCCGTCGGCATCGAATTCATGCGCGTTCATTTCGATGCCGGCGGGGGGTAACAATTCGTCAGGGATACGAATACTCGTATTGAGCTCGAACGCCTGTTCGAGATGGTCGAGCAGGTTCTTTGTGCCGGTCGGGCCATAGATTTCCATCGGCACCTGGCGGCGGCCGAACGGCGGCGGAATCCATCCGGTCATCCACAAATCATCGAGGCCTATCAGGTGATCGTGATGAAAATGCGTCAGAAACACGGCGTCGATATCGCGCAATGGCACATTCATCTGCACGAGTCGTGTGACGGCGCCGCGACCGACGTCGATCAGCAGATTCTTGCCCCCGACTTGTATAAGCGTGGCAGGCCCGAAGCGGTCAGTGCGCGGGATCGGGTCGCCGGTGCCCAATAAGGTGACGCGAAAGTCGCTGGCCGACGCAATGGCCGACATCAACAACAAACCCAGTAACGAAAGTCTCATTGCCTGCATAGCCGGATTCACTCAGTTATTTTTGCCGCGCCAGTGGTTCAGTGTGTATTTCCCCGGGCCGGTAAGATACAGGACGATGCAGCACAGGCACAAAAAGATACCGTACTCCCATCCGCCATCGGGTTTGCTCGTATAGTTCCAGCCATTCTCGAAATGCACGGCGCCTGCACCAAAGGCAACGGCAGCCAGGAAAGGCAAGGCGAGGCGCGTCCTTAAGCCGAGAATCAGCATGATGCCGCCAACCCATTCGATGAAGGCGGACGGTGGCGCGAACCACCCCGGAATCATATTGATGTGCCAAATCGTGTGTGCTTCGAATACCGCCATTGCCCGCTCGAGGCCAAACGTGAATACTTTCAGCCAGCCGTGCGCGATGAATATGAGGCCAAGCGATACGCGCAGGAGCAGGAGCCCCAAATCCGATTGTTTTTCTTGTGTCATTGTCGTTTCCCCTTGATTGTCAATTCGCCAGGCCTATCTGCCAGGTCGAGTGTTCTGTGTTGCTCGTGTTGCAATTGGCGACCGTCAGTGTCCGCCACAGGTGGCTCGGACCGGAGGCATCCGTCGAGTCGGGCCCGGCGAGCAGGCAGTATTCGGTGTTGGTGACTCGAATCCGGCCATCATCGTCGAATGAAAACTGCTGCATGGGGCTGTCGGAACAGGTTCGCGCCAGCACAGCGGAACCTGCGAGTGTTGTGTCGCTCGAACCGGCGACCTGAACGCAGCGGTCGTACATTGCCACGACAATGCGGCCGTTCGCGAATCGGAACATCTGGTCTTCGCCACCACGATGCTTGCACGTGTGCGTCTGTAAGGGATCGTCGAGCTGTATGCTTTTCCCCCAGCCTGCGATGTCGAAGCAATAATATTCGGGTTCGTCGAGCGCGGCGACGAGTCGGATGTGGTCGCCGTCATCCTCGGCCAATGCGATGGCCGGGACTGCAATCATGACAGCGATAAAATAGCCGATGCAGTACTTGAGCATCATTGCACCTCCTGCTGAGTTGTCTGCGGTTCACAGTCGTAGGTTTCGAGCATCAGCTCGGTCGCAGAGAGCGCCAGCTGTCCTCCAATCGGTCGCGTGAAGTATTCCGGGTCGCTGGCTTCCCAGCGGTATATCAGTTCACCGGAATCTGCATCAACACTGAGCTCCTCATGCAGAGTCATGCGATCGCTGTGCAGAACGCCGCTGTCCTTGACGTGTGTCAGTAACACGCCCGGCGCGAAGTTTGTGGTTTCGATGGATAGACGGCCGCGGTCGAGACGGCCCGTCGAGTAGCCCATTTCGTGCGGCGCAATCGAGCCGTCCGTTGCAATAGTATCGAGGTGAACGATACGCGATGTATCCATGAACTCGTGGCGAATGATGACGCGGTTGTCTTGCTTAAGTATTTCCGTCGGCGTGCCCGGCGCGAACATCGCACGCACGGGATTCGCGGGGCTGCAACGCAAGGTCGGGTCGTCGGTCGAGCCGTCATAGCCGGCGTTCGCTGCGTGGCCTTTGTCGGCAACATTTGCCATGAAGCCCGGTGTTACCGGCGCGCCGGAAAAGCTGTCGAGGATCCAGCGGCCGAAAATGGACTCTGCAGAACGCGCCGATTCGGTCGTGTTGACTGCGATGTCGGCACGACCCTCGATGCTCCGCAGTACGACCCGTTCGCCGTCCGGGAGGAGCATGCTGCCAATTTCACATCCGTTGGCATTACTTCGTGCTTTGCTACCTTCAATCACGATCGGCTCGCCGATCGGAAAACGCGCGGCTGTAATGCCTTTTCGAGCCAACAGTGAGCTCGCCTGAGTTTCACAGGTCCAGATGACGCTGCCGCCATCGGCCGATTCGACGCTGACTTTGATGACGGCGTGCGGATTCCGGTAGCTGACCTCATGGATAAGGCCCTCGATGCGCACCCGTTGCCCGACGTCATACTGGACTGCAAAGCCGTGGTGCGCCTGGCTCGGGCCAGAGATCGCCAAAGCCGCGATGAGCAGTACGGAGTGCAGGGTCGGTCGGGTCATTGGGCTCCGGTGGGGTGATTTAGATGCAAAGTTGAAAAAATCGAGAAAATCGACATAAATTTGAGATAAACGATAATACAAGATTGGGTTGGTGCTGTCAGTAAGCTGTCCCGGATGGAGTTGTCATCCGATCACCGGATAGCAGGGAATGCTGGCTATGCCGCGCGTCATAGTGGCCAAAAAAACCTCAAATTGTGTATAAAACGTGGCTATATCGGTCCCGCTTGTTTTAACATCGCCAGTCAGCACATTGATGGCAGGAAGAAGACTGATGACCAATCCGGTTCGTTCGGGCGCAATAGTGATCGCCTGCTGTTTCGCCTTCGCCGCTTGCGAAAGCAGCTCAGTCCATGAATCTGGACCTGAAATTCATGCGCAGATATGGGCAGACAATTGGTTCGCTCTGTATGCGGATGGCGAACTGGTTATTGAAGATTCCGATCCGGTCAGTCGGGAAAGGTCCTTTAACGTTGAGACATTCAACTTTGACGTGGACAAGAAAGCACAGATGGCCGTCGTGATGAAGGACTACATGGAAACGGACAGCGGCCTGGAGTACATCGGTCAACGCGGGCAGCAAGTAGGAGACGGTGGCTTTATCGCTCAGTTTTATGACGCTCAGTCAAACGAACTTGTTGCAGTCAGCAGTAGCGACTGGCTCTGCACCGCAATTCACCAGGCGCCTCTGAACCTCGATTGCGAAAAGAGTGCTGACCCGGACCGGGAATGCATGTCCAAAATTACTCCCGAACCCGAGGGATGGATGTCTCAATCGTTCGACGATTCGGAGTGGAAGCCCGCCATTGAGCACTCGCCTCAAGCCGTGCGGCCCCATGGCGAGTACTCTCGCTACACTTGGGAGCAAACCGCGAAACTAATTTGGAGCGAAGACCTCGAGGTCGATAACATCGTCTTGTGTCGTTTTTCCCTTGACTGATTTCGCGTCAGTATACGGACCATCTTACTCAGGATTTCAGATTAGATATTTTCAAACTTGTATCCGATGCCATAAACGGAACGTATTGGATTTTCCCCTTTTGCAACTGCAGCAATTTTCCTTCGCAATTTCTTGATGCAAGTATCGACTGACCGCTCGCTCGCTCCATTCGAGTCGTCATAAATCAGCCTGACGATCTCTTCGCGGGAGAGCACCTGACCCTCTTTTGTGCTGAGCAACTTCAATACGCTGAATTCGGTCCGTGTAAGTTCAAGTCGCTCCCCTTTGTAAACGGCCAAGTGCTTCGATTCGTCGACAGTCAAAGTTGCAGGTTTGCTTTCGGAGACAGGCTCTGCTCGTCGCAACACCGCTTTCACTCGAGCTAGAATTTCTCTCGGATTGACCGGCTTGCATATGTAGTCGTCGGCGCCAAGCTCATAGCCGACCAAGCGATCGATTTCGTCGACCCTGGCGGTAATCATGATGATGGGTACTGAGGAGAAAGCCCTGATTTCTCTGCAAAGGGTCGTGCCGTCGACGCCTGGCAGCATGACGTCCAACAACAAAAGGTCGGGTGGATTCTCCCGAACCCGGTCCACGACACCGATTCCGGTATGGAACAGTTTAACCGAGTAATGCGCCTGCTCAAGATAGTCCCTGACAATCTCGGCAACGTCGACTTCATCTTCTACAAATACAATTCTTGTCGTTTCTAGCGCCATGGTCCCTGTGTTTATCCTTGCGATGCAATTGAGTCAAGCGGAATTCGGACGCGAATGCCCAATCCGCCCTGTTCTGACAGGAAAGCTTCCACATCGCCACCGTGAATTTCAGCGCAGGTCTTAACCAGCGACAAACCGAGTCCGGTGCCGCCGGTTGCTCGGCTCCGTGAAGCATCGACCCGATAAAACCGATCAAAAAGAGAATTCAGACTGTCGGCAGGAACACCGGGTCCGCTGTCGGATACAACGAGCTCCGCAAACTTACCGTTAGCGTGCAAGCGAACGCTGACTTCCGCCCCCTGATTGGAATATCTCTGGCAATTTGAAAGCAGGTTTTCAACGATCTGGCGCAGCCGTGTGGTATCGCCATGCGTGTCTAGCTTGTTGGGAAGATCAATAACGAGTTTGAAGCCCTTGTCCTGAAACTCGGCCTCTTTATCGGCAACGCACTGCCTGACTAGCGAGGCGAGATCGACAATATTGGCATCGTAGTGCAACGCCATCACGTCCGCCAAAGAGAGTTGGTAAAGATCGTCTACAAGATTCGACAGGTAGGTCAGCGAATCAGCGAGTTTGCTCATCTGTTTCTTGTCCAGCGCGCGTACACCGTCAAGCATTGCCTGAGCTCGCGTGACTGATGTATACAACGGCGTCCTCAGTTCGTGCGAAATATTGACCAGGCCTTGCCGAAGCATGTTCTCGGACTGGGCAATCGTCGCTCTCTGATTCTTGGTGACCTGTACGAAATCGGCCAGGTCGTTACTCATTTGATTAAAGCTCCGGGATAGCAGCCCGAGCTCGTCATTCGACTTGACGGCCACTTCCTGGCGCATCGTCGTTGGTCCCATCGCGGTAATAGCTCGAATCAGATCGTTGATAGGGCCAGTCAGACGATTACCCAGAATCACACCCATCGGAATGGCAACGGCAGCCACTACCAGTAGCGATAACCACCAGGTGTGGGTAAGCGACTGCAGATACTGGTCTTCAACTTCCGAAGGCAGCATTTCGCCGACCGCGACAATGTAGCCTACGACATCATCGCCGTCGCTGATTGGGATCGCCCTGCGCAATTTCTCGGCAGAAATCACATCGCCTATTCGGAAGCTGGTCTCAGTGTAGGGATCCTGCACCCAGACTGTACCGGCCAGATCGGTGACAAGGAATTCCGGCGGCGTGCCAGTAGTCGGCGGTATGCCAGAAGTCGGCGGTGGTTCAGGTATTCCGATACGCTGCAGAAACGCTTTAAAGGACTCTGAATGGTAGGCCCGCTCCCAGGAACCGTAAGCCCTATAGTAGTCCAACGCGTCTCGCGTGAAGCCATCGGTGGTGCGAGCCACCATGACATTTTCAAACGAATCCAGCAGGATCGAACGAGTGAAGTAACCGCCCAACGCGAAGGAAATCAGGCTCAGCCCGATCAATGAAACAACAATTTTCAGCCGAAACGAATTCATGGATTGCTCGCTCGCTGCGCAGTGGCTGACAATTCGGGCTCAACCTGCATCAAGATGGTGCTTTAAAAATGGCCGAATTAAGGCTAAAGTGTGACCATAATTGTATGCTCGTCCGATTACAGACGGATAGGGCAGAGAAGTTATACCGAATATCGGACCGAGTGCCATAACAAAATCGAGGACCCCAATGAATTCACGTATTGCAAAAGCTAGTTTCGGTGCCCTGTGGGTTGTTATCGCATCCTGTGGAGTCGCGGCCAAGTCGCAGGATTCGCCGGCAGCCGGAACCGGCACACTGAGCGCTGAAGAGCACTGCAAAGCCGTCATTGCATCGGTTGAGGAGGCTGGCTTTAACGATGAAGCCTGGGTTACTTGTGATGCTACGCACGCCGTGATTCATTCGGATTCATACCCCAGCCACAAGGTCATGACCGGAATCATCGGTACGAATGAGCAAATTCCGGTACCCGCAGAAGGGTACTACGCGAAAATCAAACTGGAATCCGTACCGGCCGACGCGTTGCAAACCAGGGACTCGTCGGTCGCGATAGCGGTCAACGGCATTCCGATTTTCGATTACACGGCGGGTGGAGAGATGAGTCAGGATGACCTCTATCATCACCAACCTCATCTGGACACCGTGCTGATCAATCAACTGGATGAGTGCGGCGGGCACACAGGCCGTGGCGACGACTACCACTACCACGAAAAGCCGCGATGCATGCTCGAGCAGATGGACAACGCCGGGGACGATGCAATCATCGCCTGGGGATTCGACGGCTTTCCGATCTACGGGGATAACAATCCTGATGGCTCAGAAATTGCCAGGGGCGCCCTCGATGTCTGTAACGGACAACCGGATCCGGTATTCGGCTACCGTTATCACACGTCCGATGAACCACCCTACATTATTCAATGTATTGTTGGTGAGGTTGATGATCTTAGCGATTTGCCACGCATTGGCACCACCAGACCCTCAGGTCGACCGGTGCGAGTCGATGACCTTGATTATTCGGAAACAGACGAAGGCGTTCGCAGCCTGACGTATAACTACCGCGGCGAGAGTTATTACATCCGGTATCGACCGACCGGGAAAACGAACTGCTACTATTTCGAATCGAAAACGGTCACAGCGGGCGGGAAAGTCGAGGAGGGAGAGCATTGCGTCAGGGTCATGTCCGGTGCTCGTCCGCCAGGAGCAGGCGGGCCGCCGCCGCCCGGAGGGGACCGTGGGCCGAGAGAACGTCCCGCTGACGGAATGGGTGCTAGTCAGTGATGAAAACGACTGGCGCCGACCAAAAAACCCGGATGACAGCCTTGCGGTGTGTCATCGCTGCTACGCTATTGATGTTCAACACCGCGATGGCCGATCGCATCGTCGTGTATGGAGCAACTGGCGCTATAGGATCGAAAATTGTTGACGAGGCGCTGGAGCGGGGACATGACGTCATCGGCGTGAGTCGGTCGCCGGACAATCTGAACCTCAATCATCCCAATTTTACGGTTCTCGAGGGTGATGTGAGCAATCTGGAGTCAATGCTTGATGCTATCGGTGGTGCGGATGCCGTGGTCATATCAGTGCGCGCGCCCGGGCCCAACAACTACCCCGAAGAATCGCTGAACAATCGCGCCTCGCAAACGTTCATTGCTGCTTCGCGAAGCTTGGGCGATAGCGCGCCTCGCGTCATTCATATGGGCGGCGGTTCGACACTGTTTACTGACGGTGTGCTCGGGTTGGACGCCAGGCCGGGTGAAGAGGGTACTCCGCTGCATGGCCTTGTATGGGGCCATTGGCTGGCCCTGCAAAATTATCGCGCGACGACGTCAGTGAAGTGGACGGTGATATCGCCGTCAGGTCAATATGATCGCGACGGACCCCGCACGGGCACTTATCAGACCGGCTGGGATGAGGTCATAGAGGGCCCGAACGGCGAGCGCATCGGCAGTATTTCACATCGAGATATGGCGGTCGCAGTTATTGACGAAATAGAGAGCCCGAAATCAATCAAGCGGCGTATGACCGTTGGCCGACAGAACTGAGTGAATCAGGGGAGATAGTGGCAATGACGAAAAAGATCGTGGCGGTAGTGTTGCTTACCGCATTTTCCGTATCCGCACAGGCGGAATTCCAGATGACCAGCCCGGTAATGGAGGACGGCGGCACCTTGCCTGCCGATCTGAAATGCACGCGCGATGGCGGAGATGGAAAATCACCGCCGATCGAGTGGGCGAATGTGCCTCCGGCAACGAAGGGTTTCGCTGTCATCATGCACCACTATCCCCGAGGCCGAGTAGAAGGTGTCGATACGCCCAGCCACTACTGGCTGGTGTGGCACATCCCGGCGGACACGACGTCGCTGCCGCGCGGCAACCCGGAATCTATTGGCCATGAAGGTGGTGACAAAGACAAGCGATACATCGGCTATACGCCGCCTTGCTCGCCGGGCAATGCAGCCCACGAATACACGATCACCGTTTATGCACTGGATTCGGAGACAATAGCTCTGGGTGACGAGGACGACATCGACGTTGATTGGGCGGCACTGACTGAGGCGATCGAAGGCAAAATACTTGCCTCCTCGTCGCTGACTTTTGTCAATTGACCTTTTTTAACTATTCCACAATGCGTGAGGAAATAAAATGATACGTATTCTTTTTTCACTGCTAGTTGTATTGCTCGCAACATTGCCAGCGCATGCGCACCACAATTGGCAGGCGTTGTTCGACGCCAACGGCGATGTTGAATACGAAGCTGTGGTCAAAGAAGTGGTCTGGAGAAACCCGCACGTAGTGATGACTTTCACCATCAATCCGGGTACGCCGGACGAACGAGAGGTTTCCACAGCCAGCAATTCGGTTGCCGCCCTGGCCCGTATGAATGTTACCGCTGAATACGTCAAACCCGGCACCCGGGTGCTCGTAGCCGGATACCCGTCACGTAGCAAACCCGATGAGTTGTTTTTCCTGAACCACATGCTGCTGCTGGATGAGGGTCGTGAAATCGTGTTCCTACGTACGGCCGAAGCCCGCTGGCCGGACAGAGCTGCGCGTATCGGCGATGCCAACTATGCACACGGCCTGAATCCTCAGGAAGAGTTTTCCGAGCGGCCGACATCGATCTTTGCGGTGTGGAGCACAATTTTCGGCGCGAAAGGAAGTCACCAGGCACTTCGCGGCCCAGGTGCAGACTTCCGTATCGATTACGCCGAGCCGCGCGGCGAGGGTGATTGCACCAGCAAAGATGTGTGGTCCGAGATGGGTTCACCCTATCCTATGCAGATCATCGACAACAAGGACGGCACCGTGACGGTGCATGTCGAGCAGAACGACACGATCCGGACTGTCTACATGGACATTCCACATGAGGATCCTGGCACAGTGAAAAATAACCTCGGCTACTCGACCGGACGCTTTGACGGCGACACACTGATGGTAACCACCACCTTTGCGGGCAGTAATTCACCGATAGAGATGCACGAAACATTTACTCTAAGCGATGACCACAATCATTTGAACTACACGCAAACCTTGATTAACCCGGAGTCCGATGACTCGCCGGTCGTTGGTGAAAAGTGGTGGGAGTTCCAGCCAGACTCGTATGTGCAACCTTACAAATGTGTCGTAACCGAACAGGGGGATGCCCAGTATCAATAGGCACTCGAAAGAACGAATGGATTCAAAACTATTGTGGCTAACAAATTTCGTCCAGGGGAAAAATATGTTCAAGAATATTGTGGGGGCGGGCGCGCTAATTAGCCTGTGCTTTGGCTTTTCGCTTTCAGTATTGGCTGAAACCACGGCGGAAGAAGCTGCCAATAAGGCAGTAGTTGCGCGGATACTTGAAGTCAAGGGCACTCCGAAGTATCGGGAAGTGGCTAAAGAAGTGTTTGCAGAAGATCACAAGGTTCTGCGTGCTGAGTTTGAGAATCTCATTTACAACGCTGATGATCCTTTACTGAAGCCCGCGTCTGAGCCTGACTATGTTGCGATAACAGAGCGAGTAAACACTATCGAGCGTCTTATCGCAGACGGTGATCTGGTAGCTGCAATGATACGTGTTCAAGGCAAGCACACAGGCAATCTCTACGGTATCCCCGCCACGGGCAAAAGTTTTGATATCGTCACCAATGCTGTATTCCGATTGAAAGATGGCAAGATTGCTGAAAGCTGGTACCTGTCACAAGAAGCAAATTTGCTGATGGATCTGGATGTCCCGCTACCCAAGCGTGTCGACAAACGGGCGAACCTTGCTCCGGTTTATGATGATGTTCGTACCTTTGACGAGGACCTGGCAGCGCACCTGGCGAATCCAGAGGATACTGCCGAATGGCATAACAAAACTCTGTTGCTGGCTTACAAGTCAGAGCCCGAAAACCGACCCGTCACCTGGGAAGGGCGCAGACCGTACTCGAACCTCGAACGTGGTGGCATCGATGACATTATCGCTCGTGCGAATGTGCTGGGTGTTGAAGGCAGTCATGGTGAGTCGATGAGCGGACGTCGCGACATGATTGGCTATGCAGTGGCTAACGAAGGTGAGGGCATGATTGCGTTTCGGCTAACCGCCGATAACACCGGTCCGCTTTACGGTATTCCGGCTTCTGGTCATGAGCTGCATGACTGGGAAATCGGCTGGGCAAAGTTCGATGGCCCCGGCAATTGGACGGACGCCTGGTGGATGGCAGATGAGCTTTGCTTCGTTCTGACCGTCGGTGGTCAGGATGGCAGCCCTGAATCGCTGAACTTTTTCGGTGAGCAATAGTCGACAGGCCGGTTAGGACTATCAAATGAACTCATCACGCAAAATGGCGCTGACATTTCTTGTCTATTTCGGCATTGCTACCTGGCTGAATGCTGCCATGGCACAAGAATCAGCGCCGCCACCCGGCCCGCGCGAAACAGGCGCGGTGGTACCAATAACCCGTCAGCTGTCAGAGGTCAGGTCAGGAAAGTATGTGCTCGAGTACGATCATGGTCGTGTCCACTGGAGCGCGAGCCATCATGGCTTCTCCACGTTCACGGCAGTGTTTCCGGTTATTGACGCCACCCTAAGTTTTGATGCTGAAGACGTGACGCAGAGTGAACTCGAAGCGATCGTCGACATGAAAAAGGTCGATTCCTCGATCGAAATTTTCGATCAAAGACTCAATAGTTCGGCCTGGTTCGATACCGAGAAGCATCCTACGTCGAGGTTCAAATCCACCAAAGTTGTTCGTGCCGGAAGAAACCAACTGAGCGTCACCGGTGACCTGACATTCATGGGCGTGACGCGACCGTTGACCATGGATGTAACATTCGTGCAAGCTGGCGATCTTGGCCGCCCACCCGGCGGATATCGAGTGGGGTTCAATGGCGTCGCGGTCATGCATCGCAGCGAATGGGGAATGCCTATGTCGACGGTTGGAGATGAAATTGCTTTGAGCATCGAGGCAGAATTCCTGGTAGCTGAATCCGCAGTCTCTGAATAGCCGTATGAAAGGAAAGGATCTGGCAGTCGTCTACGCGTTTTGGTTATACGTATCTTTTGGGGAACTGCTATGAAACTTAAAAACATTGTCTGGCTACTACTGGCATCCATTTTTGGAGTGCCGTCGGCGTCGTTTGCCCACCATGGCCCCGGCCAGTTCAATGGCGGTGATATCGAGGTAACCGGTGTGGTAACTCGACTTCGTCTTGTCAATCCGCACGCATACATCTACTTCGACGTCATGGATGAACAGGGTAATGCGGTACCGTGGCGTTGCGAATTGCAGGCAGGATCGTTGCTTCGAAGAGCCGGATGGACCGAGGATCTATTCCCAGTTGGAGGCGAGATCACGGTAAAAGGGTCTGCCGGCACTGACGAGCGCACCGCTTGTGCGCTGCAGACTGTGGTACTCGCCGATGGCCGCACGCTGGATCGATACGGTCAGCTTCGCGAACATATTGATGCTCCGGAAGGTTCGGTCGAACGAGTCGTTGATGGCAAACTGGACCTAAACGGTACCTGGGCGGCGCCGCAGCGCCGACCGCAGGGCGGTAGTGGCGACGCTGGTGGGCCGCCGGGAGGCAGGCCAGGCGGACCAGGTGGACCACCAGGTGGACCCAGGGGCGGTGGTCCGCTGCCCGGTGGCATTGAATTGACGGAAGCGGGAATGGCTGCCGTTGAAAGACACGGTGGTGAGGGCAATCCGCGTCACAGCTGCAAAGCGACCAATATCTTTTTTGACTGGACGTTTGATCGACACGTCAACGAAATCATCCAGACCCAAGACAGCATTGCAGTGAAATACGGCCTGATGGATATCGAACGTACAATCTATCTGAACATGGAAGAGCACCCGAGCAATATTAATCCTTCGCGCGCAGGCCATTCGATCGGTCGTTGGGAAGACGGAGCGCTGGTGGTAGACACGGTCGGATTCGCTGAAGGCTTCCTGGTGGTCGGCCGCGTTGTGCACAGCGAGCAGATGCATGTGACCGAACGCTTCACCTACGACGCGGAAACTCAATCGCTAAGCAGGGAATACTCGGCGGTCGATCCGAAAATGTTTACTGGCACGTATTCCGGACAGGATGAGGTGTTTGCGTCCGATGTACCTTTCGAGGCCTATGCCTGCGTCGAGCTGAAGGACGACTTTATCCAGCCAACGAGCAGCGATTAAGAAAAGGCTGGGAAAGCACAAACTATCTGCGTAGCGCCAGCCGGTTACTGAATTGAGAATCGTCATGAAATTGCAATACATCGCGCTACTTACGTTCGCTTTGGCTTTCGACTCAGTCGAGGCCCATCATTCGAACGCCGCGTCATACACTAAGGAACCTGCGACAATTGAGGGTTACGTTGATGCGTATCTTTTCAAAAACCCGCATGTCGTCGTGTACGTCAACGTCACCGACGAGGCTTCGGGAGAAACGACGAGATGGATGTCCGAGGGTCCTGCTGCAACCGGTTTGCGGCTGGCAGGATGGGATGAAAATACTCTTGCAAAAGGCGACTACATTCGCATTTCTGGTGAAGCGGGCCGCAATAACCGGCCGATGGTCTCGTTGAAACAGGTGTTTCGCAAAGATCCGAAAACCGGCGCGGTCATAGAACAGATCAACCAGCAGAGACGCAGTGTCGTACCGGCGGATCCCAACAGTGCAGATTTTTCGAATCCCGAAAAAACTCCGGGTGGCTTACCCAATCTCAACGGCATCTGGGTGCAGGGCGGAGACTCGAGTCCGCAACCCAGCTTCATGTTGAATGAAGACCCGGTATTTACGCCGGCCGGACAGGCCATTCAAGATACTATCGAGGCACTGAATGACCCGCAGTACGTCAAGTGCGAACCGGCCGGGCTCATCCGCCAGGCCGGGTTCACGCCACACCCGGTTCGGATACGCCAATACGAAGATCGGGTGACGTTTGAGTACGAGGAATATGCCGGCGAACGCGTTGTGTACCTGGACGACCGCGAGTACGACAGCTTCGATGAGGATCAGCGCTATCGCTCCGGTCGCTACAAGGCTCACTACGAAGGCGACGCGCTCGTTATCGAGTCTGACCTCCTGACTTCCGTCTGGTCAGGCATTTTTGGTCAAGTAACCAGCGAGGACACCAGCGTGGTGGAAACCTACACGCGGGGTTTTGATGAAAAATGGGGGCCGTACGTACACTTAAGCATGATCATTACGGATCCGGTCAATCTCGCTGAGCCATGGGAGATGTTTTGGGACAAGTACTACACTGTAGCCGGTTTTACTGGTACGGAACGGGACAACGTTCAACTGGACTATCAAATGTTGCCTGTCGAATGCCAGGTGCCCCTGACCGCGCAGTAGACTGCTGAGGTCGATAATGACGGCGATTAGAAGATTCCTGGTTGCTGGTGCGACGCTAATTATTTGGCTTCCCGCGTTCGCCCATCATGCTGTTGTTTCTACCTATGACGTTACCAAGACAACATCGGTACAAGGCGTAGTCACGAAATTTCTGTTCAGGAATCCGCATGCGCGGGTCTATTTCGAAGTTACCAATGCTGATGGTTCGGTGACCAACTGGGTGGGTGATGGCTCCGCTTCGACAATTTTGCGGCGGGAAGGCTGGACGGCGAAATCGCTGGAGGCCGGTAATTTCATCCAGATTGTCGGCCGCAGCAGTCGCGACGGATCGCCCATGGTGATGATGGACTCTGTCAGCCTGTTGAACCCGGACGGTACCATAGCCAGTGAGATCTCCGGATCCGTTGAGGACTTTAGCCTGACGTACGGCGCCCAATTGATCGACCTGCCGTTGCAGCGTGAGGATAACACCCCAAACCTGAGTGGAATCTGGACCGGACAAGGTTCCCCGTACACGCCGCCGCGTGCTGTGAAACCCGAGCTGACGGAGGCCGGCGCTGCTCTGCAAGCGTCCTATGACATCACGACAGATCATCAGGTTTTCTGCGACAAGCCGGGCATCGTCCGCCAGGCAGGTATGACGCCTCACGGTGTCAAAATTTCTCAGCTCGAGGACAGGGTGGTTTTCGAGTATGAGGAATATGGGATTACTCACGAGGCATTCTTCGATGCGACCAAAGTTTTACCCGGCCTGAAGACACATTTTGGCAGCTCGTTCGCCCGTTATGAGGACGGCGCGCTGATTGTTGAAACGATCAATCTTCTTAGTAACCCGATTCATGCGGACGCGTACAGCTATAGCGATGAAGCGCAGGTTGTGCAGACCTACGAGCGCGTCGACGAACCCGGCACCAGCGCCTTAATTAGAATCCGCACGGTGATATCGGATCCGGTGAATTACGCCGAGGATTTCGAGATCGAAAATATTAAGATCGCATCTGAACCTTACGAGTTCATAGAGAACAACTGCGTACCCCCGTTGCGCGAAAGAACGACTGTGCATCCGGCAATGAACGTTTTTCTTACCAGTATAGGGCTAAGTGATGATGCGAGCGCTGATGCACACTGCAGTGTGCTGGCAGCCCGCGTCGGTCAGGGCGACAAGGATTGGCGCGCCTATTTGAGAGCGACGGGCGGCAATAATGTGAACGCAAGAGGTCGGATCGGAAGCGGCCCCTGGTACACCGCCAAAGGCGACGTTGTTGCGATAGATTTGGAGAATCTGCTCAGCGATGCTGGCTCGGATCGTGCCGAGCCATCGATAGCCACCGAAAGAGGATCCCTGGTGAGTGCTCAGAACCTGGATCGTGACGGCCTGTTTTATTGTTTCGCTACTGAGTAGTTGTCAATTCTCAAAATGGGGCCGCTTCTGCGCGATCATCACGCGCTTCTGGCGATAGGTGCCGCTTTCGGCAAAGTCAATCATTGCGACGGCAATGTCGGCGCGAGACAAACCTGTTTCCGCTTCCTTGTCGAGCGTGCCATCCGTTGATGCACGGTATTCACCCGTTCGATCCGGGTTGCCACCACGAAGGCCAAGAATGTTTTTCGGCGTCGCCACATAAGTCCAGTTGATATTGGACGCCTTGTAAGTCTGAAACGTGACCCACTGCGACAAGAAAATTTGCTCCAGTCGAGGGTCAACCTGGCCATCTACGGCGCGTGACTCAAGGATTTCCAGCATTCCATTCTTGTCATCGGCCGCCGTGTTGCCGCCGCCCAGGACAATCACAGGAGGACCATGGGCACCTTGATCGTGCAACACCGTGCTTAGGGCAATCGCCGCCAAATTCATCGCCGTGGTCTCCGGAGTCGTCGCTTGCCTATCGCCCAATGCCACAACAATTGCATCCGCCGTCTGGACAATTTCGCGGACTGATTCGATTTCTGTGGGGTTGCCGATTACCGGCGTGAAATTTTCCTCCGTGTACTGAAAGCTCTCCGGGGTTCTGGAAACGCCAATAACCTGATGACCTCGATCGAGTGCCTCGCGAACCAGATGGCTTCCGAATTGACCGCTGGCGCCGAAGATAACAATCTCAGCCGCAGCAACATTTGTTACGAAGAAAACCTGAAAACCCAATGCCGCTGCTACGAAGATCGCAATGTGCCGACATGAACGGTTTTTCGGTCTGCCAGTGCTCCCGGCACAGAATATTGTATTTGGAATTCTCACCGGAGGTATCGGTAGCAGCGCTAGCGAATCAGCTCTTTGTTGCAGTCGTAAGGCTGCATCGTTGTTCCCGGGACATAGCGCCAGTACTTGGACGAGGTGTCGTTCCGACCAACCGTCGTTCTCGTATAGTCGACGTATTCGCGGTCGGGCCGCATCTGGAAAGTTTCCACATAACGAGCGTCCGGCGAGTCGTTGACCTTGGTCGTAGTTACCACGAGTTTGTCGCCGTCCCACACCGCGGTGGAGTAGCCCGTGAGGCTGGGTTCAGCAGCGCTGTCATCGTGGGTTTCGGTCATGTGGAAGGTGCGCACGATGTCGTATTCTTCAAGGCGCAACTGAATGTCGTCGCCGACCTTGCTGAACTCAATGGGGTAGGGATTACCCATCGCTTGAGGCATCGACTTGGGGTTGCACTCATAGGTTTCAATTGAATAATTGGGGTCAACTTGCGGTGGGGGCGGTGGCCGACTCGCCTCTGCAGCATCGTTGGCAGCTGATTCAGCCTGCGCTCGTTGACGCGACATGCCGTGACTTCCCGGGTCGCCATAGATGGTATTCCAGACAGCGAAGATCGATTCGGGACGTTTGTTGATGTCTTCTTCGAATACGCGCCCGCTCAATGCATCGGTGTCGCCGACATGTTTGCCAGAATCAGCGGTGAAGTACGGTTCAAAATCGCGCTGAAAGATCAGTTCGGTACCGTCCGGCAGGAGTGCGTAATTCATATAGAGACCGGTGTCGCTTTGACGCGCAGCCCATCCCGCCACCTTCACCTTTGTCCCTACCGCCATCAATTCCTTCGTGACGTGCATGCGGGACAACATTGAGACCGAACCGCTCTCGAGCAGCCATTCTTTTTCCGTGGGCAATCCCTGATCAACTATCACCGTGACCCGAATGTGCGGGTTTCTCCAGGTTATTGAAGAAACTACGCCCTCGATTTCGATATTCGGATCGTTGATTAAGTAGCCGGACGCCCAGTTATGGTGAGCCGCAGCCGGCATACTTGCCGACAATGCAACGGCCAGCAAACAGATGATTTTTTTCATGCTTTGGTACCTCTTGCCAACGGGCTTGTTGTCGGGCCTAAGTCTAAAACGACGCTGAGCCGGAAAAAGTATCTGCCCTGAGCGTAGCCATATTTTAGCCATAATTCCAGTGCCTTCTTTTCGAAACGTACGATCAGGTACTCGCTGTTGAATTGATGCCCCATGTCGGTGACTCCCGAATTGACATCTGCAAGATTGATTGCACACTCCTGCTACTTCGGTTGGTGCTCGACAAGTTCGAGCATTCTCTTACGCAACGATTCAATCGACTTGCGAATCGGGATAAGTCTGACTTCAAGACTCTTGTCATCGTGGGACACACCGTCGAGAATTCTTTCGATACTTTCGAGTTGTGACTGCCGAGCCAAAAGCGCGTGTTCGCTGAGATTCTGGTTACTGTCTTCGAGTTGCGTAGTCCGTTGGCTGAGTAGATCAAGTACGCTGTGTGCCGTGACTAATGCAGCGGATGAATCTCCCGCCAGGTAAGTGGTGCGAATTCGCATCTCATACAGTTGAACATCGCGGGACATCGCGATTGCACTGTCGATAAGGGCTGTGGCCTCGTTGTACATGCGTGGTTGGTAACCTGGGGTTGTGAACCGAATTCGCCATTCCGCGCGTAACTTGACGCTGGTCGCGTACCACTGATCAGTGGGCAGCACGGCAGCCAGTTCTGCATCGAGGTAGAGGATGGTTGCCATGTCGCCGACTTCCATTGCTTCGAGCGCCTGGAACACATGCAGAGCGGAACCTTGGATTTTGGTGATTTCGTCCCTGATATGCATGGGGATCTCACGGCCTCGAAAAATAGCTCCGAACCATGGCCGCAGCAGCGCCCATCGGGCCTGCTGATTTGTTGGGTCAGATTCGAGCGCTCGACGTAATAGATTCTGCGATTCCTCAAGGTTGCCTTGCTGCTCCAAACCTAGCGCATTGACAACCACCGCCTGGATATTTCGTTCCTCGTAGAGTCTTTCCGCAAGCCCCAGAGCACGCGAGTGCCAGCCCATTGCATCGAGGCGCATACTGATATACGAGTAATTGACAGGGGTAGGAAACGTTGTGCCAATCCAATTGTCCGGATCAATCAACGGGTCATAGGGTGCGACGAGTTCAAAAAATCGATAGGCGTTCAACGCGGATCCGCGGTCGAGAACGCCTGACGAGACTGTTGCCATGTAATTCCGATTGTCGGTGATATATGGAGTGCCCGATGAAAATGCCTGGAGGTTCTCCTCGTCCATGACCAGTGCCACCAGCATGTCTTCCGGGGACCCAAAACCGCTTTCGAGATATGACAATACGTCGTCATTTAACGGACGACCCGTACGCGCCATTTGCCGTTCCACATCCAGTGGCTGCTTCGAGCCGATGAAGAATATGGTTCCTGGATCAGCCTGGTACATACGCGCGTGCGGAAAGACATCCAGCACACTTGCAGCAAGCGCCTTCAGCAAGAATTCGTCCACAAAGCCGGCGTTCATCCATTGCAGAAAAACGCCATCATCTGTCAAGTGGTCGCTCGCAAGTTGCATAAATTCGCGCGAATAAAGATGCGATGCTCCTGCTGTCCAAGGATGGGACGGTTGAGAAACGATGGCATCGTACTTTTTGTCAGTTAATGACAACGCACTGCGCGCATCGTTGATTACGATGTTTATGCGTGGATCGTCAAGCGGATTAGTTTCGCGCCTGTCGCCGTAGAAGCGGTTCGCCTCGATAACCTCAGGTTCCAGCTCGATGACATCAATCGTGAGCACCGATTTTGGCACGCTTTCAAGTGCGACACCGCCACCGAATCCAACAACCAGCATGGATTCCGTCTGCGGCCTCGCCAGCACTGGAAGTATTGATAAATACAATTGACTCCTTCGTTCCGGCGGCGAGCCAAGTACATTGGCTGCCGCCTCGGGTAGACCGTTAGTGCGCAAGAACAGCAGGCCGTTTTCTTCGATCACAACAACCGTTGCGGAACGGCCAACTTCGTAGAAAACAATTTTGCCGCCCGGTTGCGGGTAAACGGGGCTGGACCGAAGAATTTCTTCGGGCATCTTGGGGTGGTAAAAGCCCAACGTGCCTAATATAAAAAATGCAGAGAGCGCGATAGTGGCCTTGCCGCGATTTGTCGCGAGCAAGGCGACGGCAAAGCCCAGCGATGCGTTGAGTAAGACGGCCAGCTTGATCGTACCTTCGTACTTGAGCAATGGAATAATGTAGAAAGCAGCGAGAGTGGCGCCTGCAATCGCTCCTACCGTATTCCAGGAATATACTCTGGCAGAAGCAGGTGCCGCGTCCGCCCTGGAGGTAGCGAGCACCCGAACGGCGAGCGGGAATGTAGCCCCGATAAAGATCGTTGCTGGCATCAGGACCAGGACAGCAAACACGATATTCCCACCCAGGCCGGCTGATTCCGGGATTGCAAACGGCAGCAACTGGTAGATGGCGATGGACGTTACCGCGACGCCCATCTGCGCAAGTATGAAATGCCGAGTTGCCTGGTCGCGAGTACGGGCGAATCGCGACGCTATTGCGCTACCGATGGCGATACCACTCAGGAATCCGGCGAGCATCGTGGCAAAGGCCGCGATACTTCCTCCCAGTATGTGCCCCAGGAGCCGGGTCCAAAGTACTTCATAAATGAAGGAAATCGAACCGGATAGCAGCATGATCGGAAGTATCAACAAATAGCGATTTCGCGGGCTGCTATCGCTAACAACTGATGGGTCCGCCTCATCTCGCTTGTTTGACGCCTCGGTGTCCGCGGGCGCCGACAGGGCACCTATGTTTTTCGCGATTAGGGCGGCCATAACAAAGACAAGCAAATTAACAACAACGCCGACCCAGACCGTACCGTTCAAGCCCAATCGCGGCAGTAACAAGAAGCCCGCTACAACTGTGCCGCCGATGGCGCCTACCGTATTGGCTGCATAAAGCAGGCCTACGCGAGTCCCAATCTGGTCTTCCGAGTTGACAACGTACCTGGTCAGTAGCGGCAGCGTCGCCCCCATGAATGCAGTCGGCACGATCAAAACAATAAATGCGACAGCCAGGTAGAAGAATGACTGGCCCAGACCACTCGCATCGACCGGTTCCGGCTGTCCACCAAAATAGCCGACATAGAGAAATCGAGCGAACTGGAGCAACAGTGGAACAGACAATGCCGACAATGCAATGCCAGCTTCAAGCAGGCCGTAGTAAAGAACTGGACGAGTAATTCGGCTTACGTAACGAGCGGCAAGACTGGCGCCGAAGGCAAGCCCGCCCATGTAGGCGGACAATACCGCTGCGATTGCCAGCTCGGACGTGCCAAAAACCAGTGAAAACTGGCGCATCCAGGCAGTCTGGTAGAGCAGCGCCGCGAAACCGGACAGGACGAAACATGCGACAACGCCAGACAAGATCAGGCTTTGAGGCCAGGTTCGATGCTTTACAGATAATCCGGACAAGCTGTGCCTTTTTTTCCCAAGTGATTGTTTGCCAGCGCGGCTGCAGCGACGAGACTGACAGATTAACCATTGATTCGACCAATCCAGTGCGTACGCATCTAGCGCTGGTCGACCCGTTAGTTACCGATTAAACCATCGGTTTATCAAAAATGTATTGCGAACTTGCCAAAATTGTATAATATCGATTATGGCTAAATTATGGCCAAATTATATATAAAAACACAAGTGATCTTCTAAACGCGGGGGGTAAAACCTGATGAATTACTCGAAGATGCTGGCGGCTGCCAGCGCAGCGCTTTTCTTGATGAGCAATATGCCGGTTCATGCTCAGGGTGACGATTTGTCCATGGACGAGATCAAGGTAAGCGCGCGCAAGCGCGAAGAAAATCTGATGGACGTCCCGGTATCGTCATCTGTCATTACAGACGTGTTAATCAACGAAGCCGGAATAACCGATCTTTACGACCTATTCGAGATGATCCCGGGAATCCACTACGACGAGGAAGGCGACCGGCTCGCCGCTTTGCCGAGTATTCGCGGCGTTCAGGCCAATGATGTGGCCAGCAACCGGACCAAGGTGACCGCGTTCATCGACGGCATTCCCGTGCTCGGTTCCATAGGGTCCATCGGTTTCAATGGTTTCAAGCAAGTCGAGGTTTATCGAGGTCCACAGAGTGCGGCTTTCGGCCGATCGACTTTCGCAGGCGCGATCAACTATGTGACGAAAGACCCGGGCGAAGTGTTCGGCGGTGAAGTGGGATTCAATATCAGCGATTACGGGACTCAAATCCTTACCGGCAGTTTGGACGTTCCGGTTACGGAAACTTTTGGATTCTTGCTCAATGCATCGATCGAAGACAGCGGCGCGCCAGACGAATACCGCGCCAGCGGCAGCTTCGGCACCAGGGATATTGGCGGTGTTGTGACCAATGCGGCTCAGAGTGACGGCACCGAATATGGCGCGCGGTCGGGCGAAAATATATCGGCCAAGCTCGTTTTCGAGCCGTCGGACGATCTCAAAGTCTCGTTTAGTTATGGCTACGTGGCTACGGATGATCAGCAAGCAGCGGAATTCTATTTGACCGAAGAAGCGCGCAACGCATGCTTTAACCAGGGCGGGCTGTACGCGTCAGCGGGAATGATGGCGCCGTATCTGGTCGGTGAAATGAATTGTGACTGGGACAATGTTCGCGCAAATTATGTCCAGCATGATGCCGAAGCATGGTTGCTGGCCAACCAGCCGTACCTCGACTACCTCGTCGGCCGAGCAGAGTCGGGTATCGACGCAACGGACATGGGTATGGGCGCACCCGTGCCAGCAGGACCGGTCACGCTCGCCAACGGCACAACGCTTTCGGTCGAGGAACAGATCCTCCTGATGGCGAGAGCTTATTCAATTCCGCAGTCGAGTCGCGGTACCGAGAGCAACCGTGACCGATTGACCTTCCAAATTGACAAGGAGTTTGCCAACGATAGCGCAATCCAGTTCTCTTTCATGCAAAGTGATGAAAAATTCCTGCGGGCGCAGAGTCGTGCATTCTTCTACTACGATCCGGACAATATTGGCATCGTGGATGATGGAGTCCCTAACAGTTTCGACCTGGCGGAAGGCCCGCTGATCCTTTTCGGCAACGATATGGGGATGGGTCCGAGCGATTGGAATGTGCTGCAGGGCATGGGGTACCCCTTCCATGCCATGCCAAGTACTGGAGAGATCGGGGAGCAATACGCCGAAATACGCTGGGTATCTCCGGGTGCTGAACGTCTGCGCTGGGTAGTTGGTGCGTCCTACTACGAGTACGACTACCTGGAGGAGCGCTGGAATAATGACATGAATCCAGCGCATTTCGGTGAGGGTATTTCCTATGCCGCACAGCTGAATGGTGTCGCCGATGAATTTATGGAGCTTTCCGGGTTGGGTGCCGCTGGTATTCCCTATGCACCAGACAACGAGATTATCGGTGAAGATGCGAAAAACATGGCGGCATTCTTTAACGTAGATTACGACCTTACAGAAAGACTCACGCTTTCCGTGGAAGGTCGGTATCAGTCCGACAAGGTTGGCGCTACCAATCGGTCCACAGGCCTTTCGGAAGAAGTGACAACCGACAGTTTCGTCCCGCGCGTGTCAATGACCTTCAACGCAACTGACACCTCGAGTTACTATCTGCAATGGGCGAAGGGTGTAAATCCGGCAGGCATTAACGTCGGTGTATTGAATTCGGACACACTTAACGTACTTGGTAATGGTGTTGAGAACGGGCTGATTCCATTCTCTGCGGCGCTCAATGCGGACAATATTGACAATACGACCGGAGACCCGGTTCCAGACGGAATCATTGACGCCTACGACAATACGACGGGTAACTGGTACACGGATGGCAGTCAGACCACGCCGCTCACCGGTAATGTTTATCAGACCGAATTCGTGGCGTCAGACTTTACATCGTATCGGGAAGAGGAGATGGATCAGTTTGAATTTGGCTTCAAAGGTTCTGCCTTTGACGGCCGCCTGACCTACGCTGGCGCGCTGTACTGGATTGAGTGGACGGACCAGATTCAAAATGGCGCAATCGACCTGGGTAGTCCGTGCGAGTCCGGCGCCGATGCCGGAGATCCGACCGTTCAATGCACTCTTGACGGTCAGCAATACTTCTATGTTGCTGGAAGCGCGGGTACCCTTCTGAATGCCGGACTCAATTTCGGCGACGTCAATACTTATGGCGCAGAAATTGAAGGTAACTTTCGTATTTCGGACAACTGGAACATCCGGGCGCAGGCAAGTGTGCTCCGGGCTGAATATGATCAGTTTTGCGATATTGCATTGTACGCAAACACCGATTTGAGCCTGGATACGCAGTATCTCGATCCGTTGAATCTCACGATACGGACGCCGGGTCCGAACGACACGATCGCCAGTACCTGTTACGTCACCGACGGTAATGATGTCGCCGGTCAGCCGAGCTTCAGTGGCTCGATCAGTCCTGACTTCAATACGGACATAGCCGGTATGCGGTTTAGTGCCCGGCTGGATATTCGTCACGAGGGTTCCCAGTATGAAAATTCTGGTAACTTCAATGAGTATCCTGCAGTGACGACGGCTAATCTGTCGTTAGGGCTTGCTGGAGAACGGTGGTCGACGACTCTTTACGTCAATAACCTGACAGACGAAAATTCGCCTCGGAGAATCTTTGGCGGCGGCGATGATACGTCGCAGATGGGGCTTATTGGCCAGGATAATTCTTTAGTCCTGACCGACTTCCTTGGTGATCCGATACCCAATGCTCTGATCGTTCGGGATAACTTTGTCTACCAACCCCGCGTGCCCCGTACTATCGGGTTGCGAGGGGTGTATCGATTCTAGTCGCCCCCATGACTGGAAAGGCTTGAGCACACAAACCATCGTCTGCTTGAGCACGTGTGATGACACGATTGAGCCCTTGGGATTTTCCAAGGGCTTTTTTTCTGACGAATGTGCAGCGACGCATGCAGCCGGAGAGGTTCTGGTATCCCCCCAATTTGGAGTATGCATAATATGAATCGGTTTTCCCAACTTGGCAGTCTATTTGCGTGCGTCCTTGTTTTGCTGTCGTCTTGTGCCGCCGATGATCAGCACGTAGAAGAGGTTGTCGAAACTGGCAAATTCGAAGTTCCTGAAGTGCAAATGGCAATAGTGCAAATGGGCAATGGCGGGCCAGAGGTGCTGCACTACCAACAAATACCTGTCTTGCAACCACGCGAAGGCGAAGTCCTCGTAAAAATTGTTGCAGCGGCGATCAATCCGATTGATCGTAGAAGCCGCGAAGGCGGCGGCCCCAGACCCGACGGCCCGGGTGGCCCAGGCGGTCGACCACCAGGCGGCCCACCTGGCGGTGCGCCGCAACGTCCACCAGGGGATCCTGCAACGCCGAACGTGCCCGGTGGCGACTTTGCGGGCATCGTTGTCAAACTCGGTGCGGGTGTTACTGACCTTCAGGTTGGCGACGCAGTATTTTCGAAAATAGCGCTGGGCGAGCGCGATAGATTGAACGGTGCGTATTCGGAATATGCCGTGACTCGGGCTGATCACACGCACTTAAAGCCATTGGATCAAACTTTTGCGGAAGCCGCGGGACTTGCGACGGTCGGCGCGACTGCGCTGCGTACGATAAAACACGCCAAAGTTACAGCGGGCCAGCGAGTCTTCATCAACGGAATCGGCGGAGGCATCGGTTCGTCGGCCGCGCAGTTTTCTTTGCAGCGCGGGGCTTATGTTATCGGCACCGCATCGGGTCGCCATCATGCCTACCTCGCCTCTATTGGCGTTGATGAAGCGATCAATTATCGGGAAGTCCAGTTCGACGAAGTTGTCAAAGAACCTGTCGATGTTGTCATTGAAACTGTCAGCACTGCGACGGCCAATCAGGCACTCAATATTCTCAAACCGGGCGGCAAGCTGGTCAGTATCGCCGGCGCCGCAGATCCCGCGCTGTGCGTACAAAAAGGCGTCGAATGTTCGCGCATAGGTGGGGAATTCGGCTGGCCAAATACCGTCATTTTGGCGGAAGTCGCGCAACTGGCCATGGACGGACACTACCGCCTGAATGTTGATGAGACTTTTCCTTTGCAGGAAGCTGGCGCAGCACAGGACCGCAACTTCAGCATCGGCACGGCGGGCAAGATCGTTCTGGTCGTCGATGCTGAGCTGGCAAATAAGCGCGCAAAGAGAGACTCGGTCGTTCTGGTCACTGGAATTACCGGCAACCAGGGCGGCGGGGTGGCTGCGACAATGCTCGAAGAGGGCTACCGGGTCCGCGGCCTTACGCGAGACCCAGGTTCGGAGCGTGCGCAGTACTGGAGTGCTCTCGGTGTCGAAATGGTCAAAGGTGATTTCACGGACTACCCAAGTATCGAAGCGGCGGCGGAGGGAATCGATTTCCTGTTTGTGAATCTTCAGGAGCGAATTCCAAACTACGTCGAGGCCTCCAAACATCTTCTTGATGTGGCGCACAACGCCGGCGCAAAGCATATTGTCTTCAGCAGCAATCGAAGGTCGGAGCCCGAACTACCCGAGAGCGCTTCCAAGACGGAACTTGAGAAATACCTGCGCGGAAGCGGGTATTCCTACACGACCTTGCGAATGCCGCAACAGATGAGCAATTTCATGCGCGAGCGTGACATGCAAAACGTATTGCGAAGCGGCGTAGTCGGACGCGGCATGGAAGGTGCGACGTTTGCCTATTTTGCGCCAGATAATCTGGGCGTAATTGCCGCGGCGTCATTTGCCGATCCAATGGCGTGGAACAGGCGCGAGGTCAATCTTGCCGGCGACGAACTGACTGACGCAGACCTGGCGGCGTTGCTAAGCGAGTTGTCCGGCCTGGAAATTGAGTACACGTCGCCGACTGAAGAGCCGGACGCTCGTTGGTTGGCAAACCAGAATCTGACGTACGACACCGTCGAACTCAAACAGGAATTCCCCGGCATCATGACGCTGCGCGAATTTCTGGAGCAGAATGACTACGGTCAAAAACTCAAAGCTATGTCGTTGCTGCCTTTGCCACCGCCACCATCCGAGGACGAACGGCGCGGAGGTGGGCCGCCACAACGCCAGTAGACTGGTCGCATTACTCAGCCCCTTGTGGGCAAGCATAAAGAGGAACGTCGGAAATGAATAAGACTTTGAATATTCTCTTTGTTTTCTCGGGGATGGTGATTGTTTCCGACAGCGCCTTTGCAGATGCAGTCGAGGTCGCCCTGGTTCACAGGCTGGACAGTAATCAGGGTAACTACTGCATCGATAGTGTCGGTGCCCGCGAACGCGCGAAACCTGAAGAAGGATTGCAGGCGTACACCTGCTACAGCTACGAGGGAAATCACGGTTTCGATCAGATCATGGAGTCTGGCGAGATCGCTAACGGGCAGTTTCGTCTAATTAATTTTGACGTTTGTATGCAAGCCAACGGCGCGACCGCCGGAGCAGGTATCGGTGTCGGTAAGTGTGACGACACCGAGCTGCAGAGATTCGACCTGTTATCCGATCGGACGATTCGCTTGCGATCCGCCGACGAGCTCTGCCTGTCCGTCGGTGACGATACACGCTTCGGGCGCGGCGGCCCTACCGGCCATCAATACAAGGACTTGACTCTTGAGCCGTGCTCGGGCGAACGCCGCGCGCAGCAGCAATGGTATCTGCGCGACAATCGTGGTCGGGGCACTTTTAGCAGAATGTCGGCGCCGGGTGTCGAACGATCAATTGAGCGTGTCGCCGGCGACATTTATCGCTTCCACCACAATCATTGGTCCAGCCTTTTCTTGCTGACCGATGAAGGCGTTGTGCTGATCGATCCGCTCAATGTGCCCGCGGCAGAGTGGGTCAAGGGTGAAATCGAGTCGATCTTTGGCAAGACCGTGACCCACGTGTTCTATTCTCATGGACATGCAGATCATGCTTCGGGTGCGGCGGTTTTCGAGGGTGCGCAGGTCATCTCGCACCGCAACACGGCTGACGTCATAAGACCTGCAATGGATGCGTCGATCTATCGTCCCTTCGACAGTCACGACAAAGACGGTAACAACATTATTGATTCCACTGAAATGTCGGGTGACCTGGCGGCGCAGTTTGCTGTTCTCGATATCGATGGTAATGGCATTGTCACCGGGTATGAGACAGGGATATTCAACTACAACGACGTCGTGGCGCCCACGCAAACGTATGACGGGGACTTTCATCAATTCGAAGTTGGCGGAAAAACGATAGAGATGTATTTCGTTGGTGGCAACCACGCGGCGGACATGTCGTACATCCGTTTTCCTGCGGAAAGCCTCGTTTTTTACGTCGACATCATCGGATTGCGCGGGCTGCCCTATGGCGATCTGCCGTGGTACAGCCTGGAAGACAGCAAGAACACCTACGACGTCGCATTGTCGATCGATGCCGACATTGCCGTCCCCAGTCACGGCCCTGTGGGTACGCAAGCAGACGTGCGAGACATGCGCGACTACATGGCGGCATTGCGCAATGGCGTGAGTGTAGGTATCAGCGCCGGACTGTCACTCAAGGAGATACAGGAAACGTTGCTGTTGGAAGACTATGCCGATTGGGACTTCTACGATGATCGTCGGCCGCTGAATATTGCCGGTATGTACCGGGCGTTGATGCGTGAGCGTGGGAACTAATCACAAGGTCTCACAAATATTCGTCAAGAAGTGTCAACGGTGGGTCATTCAGACCCGCCAATTTGCTACTGTGCCAGCTCGCGTCCAGTAAGGGTCCTTAATGCAGCAAACTACCCAATCGAACCACCTGTCCAAGAGGAAGTCTGCGTGGTATCGAAAAAATCCGCGCCGGTTAATAGTGGCTATTGTGGGTCTGGCCGCATTGGCCTGGTGGTGGACCGGTAAAGACGCGACGCCGGAGTCGCAACCGCTCATTGTCGAGATCGAAGTCGGTGACATCGAAAACGCTGTGACAGCCGCCGGCACCCTGCAGCCGAGCGAGCTTATCGAAGTCGGTGCCCAGGTTTCAGGTCAGCTGCAAAAACTCCACGTCGACGCTGGCGATAACGTCGAGGCCGGGAAGCTGCTGGCAGAGATCGATGCGACGGTACAATTCAACCGAGTCGAGGCCAGTCGAGCCAGCCTGCAGGCGCTTGAAGCGCAACTCTCGGCGCGTGAGGCGGCGCTCAAGCTTGCCCAAGCCAACGCGGCGCGCCAGACGCGTTTGATGGAAGACGACGCATCGACACAGGCGGATTTCGATCAGGCCATGAATTCACTGGCATCGGCAGAGTCTGGCTACACGCAACTACAGTCCCAAATTGCGCAGAGCAAAGCGAGTCTTGCCAGCGACCAGGCACAGCTCGGCTATACAAAAATCTATGCACCGATCAGCGGCACTATCGTTGCTATCGATAGAAAAGAAGGTGTAACGCTTAACGTTAATCAACAAACTCCCGTCATCATGCGCATCGCCGATTTGTCGACAATGACAGTGGAAGCTCAGGTTTCAGAAGCTGATGTCACTAAACTGAAACCCGGCATGGAAGTTTATTTCACGACGCTCGGCAGTGGCGATCGTCGTTGGTACGGCCGCTTGCGACAGGTCTTGCCCACACCCACAGTAGTGAACGGTGTAGTCCTTTATTCGGCGCTGTTCGATGCCGACAATGCGGACCAGGCGTTACTTTCGAACATGACGGCGCAAGTGTTCTTCGTAACCTCATCGGCGCGTAATGTTGTCAAGGTCCCGGTCGGTGCGCTTCGGTATGCCGATGAAGCGGGCCGACCGACCGGTGCGGCCGAGTCGTTCGAAAGGGGTGAGCGGCGCGGTGGTCGTGAAGGCGCTGAACCTCCCAGTGAAGAAGAACGGGCGGAACGACGGGCAGCGCGAGAGGCACGGGGTGCGGAACCCGGCGGAGTCCCGGGTAGCAGCGGACCGAGGAGTCGGCCGAACTCGGCTGACGGGCGGCAGGCGCGCGGTCGCGGTGCCGTCGCGACGGTACAGGTGGCGTTGAGTGACGGCAGTTTCGAAGAGCGGGAGGTGCGTGTCGGTGTAACTAGCCGCATCGCCGCAGAAGTGCTCTCCGGTCTTGAGGAAGGCGATCGCGTTGTTGCGGGCGTTGTGCGATCGAGCGTCGAGTCGCAGCAACGTCAGAATGATGAGCGTCGCTTCGGTGGTTTTCGGTAGAACTCATGGCGGCGTCTACCGATAATATTTTCGCACTGGCAACGGGCGATGCCGGACCGGTGCCGCTGATTGATCTGCGCGATATTCACCGAACCTTCATTACCGCCGGCGGCGTTGAAGTACACGCACTGCGCGGTATTTCATTGCAGATTTACCCGGGCGAGTTCGTGGCGATTCGCGGTCAATCCGGATCGGGCAAAACGACGTTGATGAATATCCTCGGCTGCCTCGACCGCCCGACCAGAGGCGAGTATCGTTTTGCCGGAGATGATATCGAGAGTTTCGACGCAGACGGTCTGGCCTGGTTGCGCCGCGAAGCGTTCGGCTTCGTCTTCCAAAGCTACAATCTTCTGGGCAACGCAACGGCACAGGAAAACGTCGAAGTTCCGGCCATTTACGCCGGCGTGCCGCAGGCGGGCCGTGAAGCTCGCGCCGCTGAGTTATTGAAATCGCTGGGACTCGGCGACCGTATGGAGCATCGTCCGAATCAGTTGTCAGGCGGCCAGCAGCAACGTGTGTCCATTGCGCGCGCGCTCATGAACGGTGGCGAGGTGATTCTGGCGGACGAACCGACGGGTGCTTTGGACTCGCAAAGCGGCATAGAGGTCATGGCACTGCTCAAGGAGCTCGCCGCGCGGGGCCATACCGTCATTATTATTACTCATGATTCAAAAGTGGCGGCGCAGGCGCACCGACAGATTGAGTTACTGGACGGCGAAATTGTCAAGGACACGAGACCAGGCCCTCCGGATTCGGACAGCCCGGTGCACGCGCGGCTCGAAAGGTCGCGCACGGCGGCCGCCGCATCGATAGCCGATGTCAGCGAGGCGGTTCGAATGGCTTTTCGATCGTTGCATGCGAACCTGTTCCGCACGATTTTGACACTGCTCGGGATTGTGATCGGCGTCGCGTCGGTCGTCGCCATGTTGGCGATTGGCGAAGGAGCGCAGCGCGACATCATCGACAGAATCAGTGCGTTGGGCGTAAATATGCTGCAGGTACGTTCATTCTACGGGCGCTCGCCCGACGCTTCGCCGCTGACGATTGATGATGCCCTAGCAATCGAACTCGACGTGCCGAACGTGAAGGCGACGCTACCGGAAATTTCGGACAACGCCGTTCTGCGCTGGGGCAACCGTAATTATGATTCGTCCATCATCGCGACTACGGCGAATCTACCGGAAACCCGTAACTGGCCACTTGCTTCGGGCGTGTTCTTTACCGACGAAGACAGTAATACCTACACGCCGGTCGCTGTTTTGGGCAGCTCGATTGTGGACGAGCTATTCGGAGACGTGGATCCGCTCGGCGAGTACATATTGGTGCAAAACGTACCCTTTCTTGTGATCGGCACGCTGACGACCAAGGGCTCGTCGGGATTCGGCGGGCGGGACCAGGATGAGGTCGTCATGGTGCCGTTGAAAACCGGCGGCCTGCGATTGTTTGGCAGGCAATTTCTGCGCAACTTGACCGTGGCTGTTGAAGATCCCGCTTTTATCGACGAGACCGAGGCGCAGGTAACCAGTTTGCTGACTCAGCGCCATGGAACCGAGGACTTTCGCGTCAACAATAGCGCGGAGTTGCTGGAGAACGTCTCCGAGTCGCAGCAGACGTTCACGATATTGCTCGGGTCGGTTGCTGCGATATCGCTGATCGTTGGCGGCATTGGCGTAATGAATATCATGTTGGTATCCGTTACCGAGCGGACCCGCGAAATCGGAATTCGCATGGCGACAGGAGCGCGGCAAAAAGACATCTTGCTGCAATTTTTGTCTGAGGCGATTGTAGTATCGGCGGTCGGCGGGCTCCTCGGTGTTGCTATAGGTATCGGCATCGCCAAATTGATTGCACTACTCGGAACGTCGGCTGTTATAACGCCGACTCCGGTCATCCTGGCGTTTAGTTGTGCCGCAGCAACCGGTCTGGTTTTCGGTTTTGCGCCTGCGCGCAAAGCGGCGAAGATGGATCCGGTCGAAGCGCTGGCGACCGAATAGTGAAAACTGCGAATCACAAGCAGGGACTAGCCGCGCTTATTGCGACCATGGTGCTGTTTTCAGCCTGTGTTCAAACCCCGTTGCCGCAGCTCCCCGATAGCGATGTTCCATCCGTGTACCAGGGCGCGGGCGCTGAAGGTGTCCCGTGGCCGGCCTCGGATTGGTGGGGAAATTTTGATAGCGAAGAGCTGACCGCTGTCATCGACGGCGTCAGGGATCGCAACCTGTTCCTCGCTAACAACGAAAGAAACCTGCGCCTCGCGCAGTTGGCACTGCGTGACGCCGGGTTCGACCTATTGCCAACGCCGATCGTTAGCGCTGGAGCGACTAGCCGCTACTCGGGCTCCGAAATTGCTGGTGGTGGCTATACGGACGGCGGTGCAGAGTCTTTCGATCTGTCCGCGAGTATTGTCTACACGGATATATTGAGTAAGCCTGGAGAATGGGACGCGGCGAAAGGCCGATACGATTTCAGCGTCGCTCAAGTTGCCGATGTGCGGCTGAATACATTGGGCACGGCCGCATCCACCTACTTTCGTATCTTGCTGTTGCGAGATCGTATTGTAGCTTCCGAAAAAAACGTCATGAGCGCCGAAGCGATTACCCGAATAATCGAAGCGCGCGTTGACGCAGGCACGGTAAACAAGATTGATCTTCTGCAGCAACGGATCGCTTTGCAACGTGAAGAAAGCCGGCTCAGGTCATTGCAGCAGGACGAATTCGAAGCGAGATCGGCACTCGCGTTGCTGCTTGCTGAAAATGTTGTGGATTTGAGCGTGCACGCCGCGTCGCTTGCGGACGTCACGGTGCCAGAGGTGGCGCCGGGGTTGCCCGCGGAATTGCTCACCCGACGGCCGGATATCGTGCAAGCTGAAGCGAATCTGAGAGTGTCGCGGGCGAATGTCGATTTGGCACGACTGGCGTACCTTCCAAATATCTCGATTACGGGTTCAGCAAGATTCGTTAGTGATTCATTGGGAAACCTGATCGACAACGGCGATCAATTCGCGAATGCGACGGCGAGCCTGTCGCTGTTGTTGCTGAACAATGGCGCTCGGGGTCGCAACGTTGAACGTAACCGCTTGCTACTCGAATCGTCGCTCGCCAATTATCGCGCCACGGTGTTATCGGCCTTCAACGAAATCGAAGTGTTCTTGGGTGATATCGAGTTGTTGGAGGCACTCGGCCAAGTGGCGGGTGAAGACCTGAGGCTTGCTGAGGAAGCGTTCCGTATTGCCGAAGCGCGTTACCGCGAGGGCGTCGGTGGGTATCAGACCGTATTGACGTCGCAGGTCGCATTGTTCGCGACGCGCGACACTGTGCTGGACAACAAGCTTGCTCGCCTCAATGCCATAATCGCCTTCTACCAGGCGCTAGGTGGCGGCTGGTCGATGGACTAGCGATTGTTTCGGAATACGAAAGGACACGAGCAGGCCGGAGTCGGTGTTGCGCGCTTCGATCGAACCACCATGCAGGACGATTGCTCGGTGCGCGATGGAGAGACCCAGTCCGCTGCCGGTTCGTGCCGATTCCGGTCGATTGGATCCGGCGCGATAGAACGGTTCGAACAGGTGCTCAAGTTCGTCCGCCGCGACGCCGCCACCATCGTCCTGCACCGTGACGAGAACTTCGCCATCGGCAGCTGAAATCGCAACGTCTACTGTGCCGCCCGGCTTGCCGTGGCGTGCGGAATTGCGCAGCACATTTTCGAGGCACGAGCGAAGCGCGCGCTCGAAACCGGTCACGATCAATTCGTGATCGTCATCGCGCACCACGTTCATGGTGATCGACTCACCAAATTCGAAGCGCACGTCGTCGACGATAGACTGGATAAGCTCAACAAGGTCAATATCAATTGGCTTGTCGTGACTCTCGCCGCCGAGTTTCGAGTACTCGAGTATCTGGCCGATCAACTCGTCCAGCGTTTCAGCCTCTGCATCAATTTTGTCGAGTTCGCGCAAATTGCCTGTTTTGCGCCGCGCGAGTTCGAGCGCAACCCGAACCCGGGCGAGTGGTGAACGCAATTCGTGTGAAACATTTCGGGCCAATTCGGTTTGCCGATCGGACGCGCGCTGTAATTCGTGCGCCATGCGGTCGAAGTCTTTACCTAGCAGGCCAATCTCATCGCGCCGCCTGGCAACGTTGCCGGCGACCCGGGTGCTGAGCCGTCCTTCGGCCAGCTTAGTCGCTGACTCCCGGAGTTGCCGAATTGGACGCGATATCGTGCCCGCCAGAAACCACGACACCGCGACGCTGGCGATGATCGCCAGCAGCACCAGCGTCGGCAGTCCGCTTTTCGTCAACCAGTTGCCGACGGTGGTGCCGGGCGGTAGAACGAAAAATGTGTAAACACTGCCGTCCGGTCCGACCAATTCGGTGAACGGTCGCGCCGGTCGAATGTTGGGACGATCGGAGCGACCGCCACCGCGGCGACCGGCGAATCGGCGCAGCGCTATTGAGACCGCAGAGGGCAGGCGCCTGCCGAGAATATCCTTGTCCTCCTGATCGACAACGTAGATCAACGAGCTTGTCACTTTGGGCAGGGAGCGCAGCCAGTCTGCCAGGCCTTCGCGGCCCTCGTTCCTGAGCGCACTGCCCGCATCGTATACGGCGTCGCTGACGTCAAAACGCTCGATCGCCGTGTGAGCGCGTTCGGAATAATAATAGCCGACGGCGGCCGCGGCACCGATCGCAAAGGCGATCGTCAGCCAGAATGAAACGAAGAACCGGAGCAGGAGGCTATTCACGACTCCGCTTCACCAGGCTCGATGAGCAGGCGGTAGCCGATGCCGCGTTGATTCTGGATGCTCGGATTGGAAACGCCGGCGTTCTGCAGTTTGCGCCGCACGTTGCTAATGTGTGTATCGATACTGCGATCGTAGGGCAACAAGCCTCGTCCAAGGACCTCGCGACTGAGGTCGTCTCTGGATACCACGTTGCCGACCTCGGTTGCCAGGCAACGCAGGAGTTCGAACTCCGTACCGGTGAGACGCAACTTCACGCCTGCGGCCGACACTTGCCGAGACGGCCCGTCGACTTCGACATCGCCGACCCGAACTTTCGCTCTTGTTTCTGGCGCTGGCATAGCGCGTCGCAGAATGGCTTTGATCCGTGCCAACAGTTCTCTTGGGTTAAACGGCTTTGCCAGATAGTCGTCAGCCCCGAATTCGAGGCCCAGAATGCGATCGACGTCGTCACCACGAGCGGTCAGCATGATCACCGGCACGTCGTTGCTCTTGCGGATTTGCTTGAGCACGTCGAGTCCACTCATGCCCGGCAGCATGATGTCCAGAATCACGAGGTCATAGGAGCCGTTTTCGAGGGCCGCGAGGCCGTCCTCGCCGCTTAGTCGAGCGTTGACTCGAAAGTGATCGGGTGCCAGGAATTCGCGCAGCATATCGCCGAGTTTCTGGTCGTCGTCGATGATGAGGATGTCTGAGTTCATTGGCTCAACATCCTGATTGATTCAGTTCCGCACTGCAATCACGGTCGACGTTTCCTGACACTTCTTGACATGTCTTGATGTGCGCACGACCTACGTTGGCAGACCGCAGCGTATGATTTTCCCGTCTAGCTTAAAACCCCGAAATTACTGGAAGAGGATAATCATGAAAACTCAACGCACAGAAATTTTAATACTACTATCGTCTGTCGGCGCCTTGTTCCTGCTGGCCTATGCCTCTGCAGCAACAGCAGAGCCGAATGAAAGGAATAAGGGTCGGGATAGCTATGCCGGTCGAGCAATGTTTTCGGAACGCTCGCTTGAACGGCTGGACCTGGACGATACCCAGCGGCAGTCGATCGAAAACATTATCGCCACTGCAAAACCTGATATCGAAACATTGCGAGAGCAATCCAGAGCGAATCGTGAAGCGCTGGACGCGCTGGATACGTCAACGGCAGGTAACCTACAGGAGCTGCAGAACCTCGCGGCAGAAAATGGTCGTCTGGCGACCGAATCGACGCTACTCAAGTTTCGCGTTCGCAGCGAAATATTGTCCGCCTTGAATGACGAACAGCGAGCGGCGCTCGAAAGCCGCGAAGATCGCTCTCGTGACGGGCGACGCGGGAGAAAATCCGGGCATTGATGCATAATCAAACAACCGAGCTTACGGAGTAGCAACACCTTGATGAGAAAGATCGCCTACTGCCTGCTCGCCAGCGCACTGTTATTTGCAGCGCCGTTGCGTGCCGCCGACGATGCCATCGATCTGGCGGCCGGCGCAACGTTGTGGAAGTTTTGTGCGTTTTGCCACAACGCGGGCGGTTTCGGCGGCCAGAGCGCCGACGCGCCCAAGGTTGCGGGCGATCCAGCCTGGTACACCGAGAGGCAGCTAAAAAAGTTCCGCACACGGGTTCGCGGTACGCACCCCGAGGATCAGCCCGGGTTGCAGATGATCGTATATTCGTACCCGTTGATTGACGATGCGGCCATACGCAACATGGCCGCCTACATCGAAACGCTGCCCGTCGATCCGCAGAATCCGGCGCCGGATCGTATGGTAAACCGGCCGAAAAACCGCCCCTGGGAATGGCATTCGATACTCAATGTCGTCGATACCGGCGAGCCGGCTGACCTGGAGAATGGCAAAGCGTTGTACGTGACTTGCGCCGCTTGCCACGGCGACGATGGCGAGGGCATCAAACTGCTCGGCGGCCCGCGGCTGGACAACAAGCAGGACTGGTATCTTAACCGTCAGCTCCGCTATTTCCGCTATGGTGCGCGTGGCGGGGACGAGGACGATATCTGGGGAAAACTGATGGCCGAAAAAGGGACGCTTGATAGCGATCAGGACATCAAAGATGTCGTCGCCTACATAATGACCTTGTCAAAAGGACCGATGTACTGATGGTTACCCGCAAACATTTGCTCATTGTTCTGGCTTCCGTATTGCTCGGCATAGCCGCGCTCGCGCGGGCCGATCAGGCGGTCGAGGTCGTACTGATCGAAGCGTTACCGGACGAGCCGCGTGGCTGGTGTATCGATGCCGCTGGCCATCAGCGCAATGCAATCATGGAAGGCGGAGTTCATGGTCACACCTGCTATTCCTACGAGGGCCGCATTGCCGTGGATCAGGGCTTCTCGCTTCAGGATGTCGAAGACAACGGCGTGTTTCGATTGCAGGAGTTTGATCATTGCATGAGCATGGCGATTCGCGAGCCCGACTCCTGGATTGCTCTCACCCCGTGCGATGGGCGCATTGAACAGAAATTCGAACTCACTGATGACGGTCGTATCGTTTCAAAAGCCGCACCGGAGCTTTGCATTACGCTGGGTCTCGACCTGGTTTACGGTGGCGGCGGCAACCCGATACACAAGATTCGGACCGTGACCCTGGATACCTGCAACGAGGAAAAGGCTCGCTACCAGCGCTGGCGATTCCGTGACAACAAAGACGGTTAGCCAGCCAGCGGTCCGTAGTTGACGATGCCGTCGCCGTTGGCACATCGCTCATTCATTACCGGAAACACCTTGTCGAAGAGCGCCTGCGGCTCCCAGCCTTGCAATGCTTCTATATAGCTGGGGCGTTTCGAGACACGCTGAAACCATGCGTAGGATTTCGGGTAGTTTTCGAGCGGCCAGCGCAGCAGGTCGAAACGATGGAAGTTGGGCATCCAGCCGATGTCGGCCAGTGAAAACGTATCGCCGGCCATGAACTCGCGTCCGTCCTGGAAAGCTTGTTCGCAATACAGGAAGTCTTCGTGCGCCCGGCCGACCATGTCGTGAATGCGTTCGCGCGAGAACCCGGCCCGGTACTCCTTGTGAAACTCGCGGAGCCACTCACTGTGCAATCCATTCATGAGTTGTTGAAACGTTGCGTCGCTCGCCCTGGGGCCGTGCTGGAACAGGAACTCGAAAGTGCAGTACTTGAGAGCCGTCTGCGACTGGTCGCAACGCTCCAGCGATTTCGCGATTTCCTTTTCGAGGTGCGCGGGACGCAGTACGCCGTTACCAAAGTTTTCGTCGAGGTAGGCGATGATATCGACCGAATTCACGATGACCGTGCCGTCATGGACGAGCACCGGTAGAACGCCGTTCGGATTGATCTGGTGGAACTCTTCGGTCGCGTGTTCCGCTGCCTGCAGATTAATTATGGTTCCGGTGTATTCAAGCCCCAGCTCGCTGAGTGCGATACGGCAGCGCTGTGAACAATTCGACAATCCGCCATGCCAGAGATGCAGGCCCTTCAATTGTTTCAGTTGCGGATTTCCGGCTTCAATGATCGGCATTTACTTCTCCAGTCCGCTCGCGCGGGCTTGCTCCTTCGCCATGACTGCCCAGTCGAGGTGGCCTTCGCCACGATCGACTGCGCTTTGCAGATAGTTTCGCCAGACCTCTGCGCTCGGTAACGGAACCCCTGCGTTGGCGGCCGCCTCCAGGGCGAGATCAGCGTCCTTCAGGCCGATGACTGCAGTTGCCCCGTGAGAATTCCAGTTCTTGTCGACGATGAAACGACCGTAGACCTGGTACGCCGGTGCGGAAAACAGTCCCTGAGTCATCACCTGGAAGAATAGCTCCGGATCAACGCCCAGTTTCTCGACCAGCGATAAGGCCTCTCCCATGGTTTCAATGGCGCAGCCAAGTGCAAAATTATTGGCGATTTTTACGGCGGCCGCTGCCTGTGGGTTTGGGCCAGCCTCGAAGGTTTGCTGGCTGATTAGGCCTAGCAATGGGCGTACCGTATCAACCGCCGCCGCTGGACCGGCTGGGACGACTTTGAGCAGGCCGTCGGCCGCAAGATCAGGCCGACCCAGCACGGGGCAGGCGATGAATGTCTGGCCGGCGCCGGAATGCGCTTCGGCGGCCGCATTAATAGCGGGTATTCCGTGTGTGCCACTCGCCATATGAATGCACGATTTCGGCATGTGCTCAATAAGCCCGTTGTCGCCATGCAGGACGATTTGCAATACCTTGTCACTGGGCAACATCGAGATGACGACATCCCGGTTAGCGCAGGCGGCGGCGGGCGAATCCGCCGCAGTCGCGCCGATATCGACGAGTGCTTGAACGTGTTCTGGTATCGGGTCGGTAACGACCAGGTCGTGGCCACCGCCAACGATACGTCCAGCCATGCCCTGACCCATGCGGCCAAGGCCAATGAATCCAACTTTCATAGTCTGTACCTGTACTTAGTTGAAGCGGCCGCTGTCGATGAGGATCTTGGACGTCACCTCGTAGTGTCTCATCAAGAGATCGACGGCTTTATCGGCGTCGCGATTGAGCGCGGCATCCTGTAGTTCGCGATGCTCGTCGAGTTCGTGACGGTCGCGATATTCCACAACCTCCGAGAGACTGCGATAGCGAAACGTTCGTTGCGCGAGGTCGGCGCAATATTTCATGAGTAATTTTGACCGGCAGGCAGAGATCAGCGCGGCGTGGAATTCCATGTGGTGCATTTCCCACTCGGGCGACAGCGTATTGAGCTTCTTCCCGTCCACGCGTTCGGAACGCGCGAGCCAGTGATACGCGAGCACAATACTTTCCTCCCACTCACTATCGCCATGCTTGATCGATTCGCGCAGCGCAAGTTCCTCGAGCCAGCAGCGTGTCCGTGTCAGCTCTATAAGTTCGTCACTGCTTGCCGTCGGCACACGAAAACCCCGGTTCTCCTCGCGCACGACCATACCGTTGGCCGACAATCGGTTGAGCGCCTCGCGTAACGGGCTATTGCCGGTCTCGTACTTGTCGATCAGGTCTTTGAGTCGCAGTTTGAGGCCCGGCTGAAGTTCACCGGTCAGAATGTCCGTCTGCAGCTGGTCGTAAACTGACGAGGCCCGGGTTGCACTGCGTTGGCCATTGTCGCCGTTTTCTGCGCTAGCTTCGCGTTTTGCCATGGTTTGCTCGAATGTCAGAATTGTCGATTTAATGAGCCTTAGTGTACTTTCATCGATATTATTTGTATAGCGGTACTTGGCCCGCTACTATCGTTGTCTTCAAGTTCACGACAACGAATCCACATTCAGGGGAGAACAATAAAATGAGTGATGCAGACGAAGCGGCTCAACAAACCTCCGGCAATTCCATGCACCAAAAAGCGGCATACGCCATGTTCGGCCTGTTGTTGTTTACTTACATACTCATGGTAGCAGATCGCTTCCTCGTCAGTATGCTCGCGGTTGATATTCGTGGTGCACTCGATCTCTCGATACCGAATATGTTTGCGCTCACGACGATGTTTACTCTTGGTCTTGGTATTGGCGGATTACCCGCGGCCTCGCTCATTGCGCGCTATTCCAGAAAGACCGTCCTGCTCGTGGGCTTGGTCCTCCTTTCCGGTGCGACCTTACTCTTCACGCAGGCGACCGGTTTCTGGACCATGTTCATATTTATCGTCGCCCAGGGCGTCGGCATGTCGTTCCTTGCGACCGCTATGTTCTCGCTGTCAACCAGCTATTTCGCCAAGAATCGAGTTGCGGCGCTGGGTATTGTCAACCTGAGTTTCGGCCTGGGTTCCTTATTTGGTCACTGGGTCATCGGTGAGCTGCGTACAGCGTTGGGAAGTTGGCAAGCGCCGATGCTGATCTTCGGTTTCATCGGGGTTGCTCTTGCTTTACTGATTCTGGTTACCGTTCGCCCCTGGTTTAGTGAGGTCGCCCCCGAAGCCAAGCATCTGGTTGACAGTGGTGGCGCGGACACGCTGAAAAACCGCAACACCATGCTTCTTATCGCTATGAGCGCCGCCTACGGAATGGTCATTTACGGATTCCTGGGCACTTTCCCGTCCTACATGCGTGGGGTTCTGCAACTGCCGGCTGCGGACGTCGGTGCGGTAATGGCGTGGTTCGGCGTTGGCGGACTGACCTCCTATTACGGCGGCAAGCTCGGTGACAAGTTCTCGTCGAAGTCCGTTCTCTTTACCTGCTCGCTCGTGCTCGGCGTCGTGACCCTGTTCCTGTTTAGACCGGACCAGAGCGTGCTGATGTACAAGGTGCTGGCCACGCTGGTCGGTATCTTCGGCGCGGCGATCGTCTATACCAACCTGGCCGGCGGTCACGTAAAAGCGCTGAAGCGCACGTTGACCAGCAAAGGGTCAGGCATGTTCGTTACCAGCGTTTACGGTGGCGCTGCCCTCGGCGGATACACGATGGGCTTGCTGGTCGAAAACTACAGCTGGGCAGTGGCCGGCCAGGTTCAGATCTCGTTCCTCTGCCTGGTGATCGGCTTGCTGGCTCTCGGGCTGAAACAAAGCGAATTCTCAAAGTAGCTACGCACAAAGGCCTTCCGGGCGCAGTTGCTGACGAGTTGATTCAATGCGTGGTACAGTAGCACCCGCATCGCGATACACTAATGCCAACAATCGATGGTCGCTTGTGGGGGATTGCGCATGAACACGGGGATATTGATCGCTGTACTCGTCTACGAGATTGCGATTATTTTAGGCGTCGGAATCTGGATCGCACGCCGCGAAGCGTCGCATCCGAAACAGGACGGCGATTTTGCACTCGCAGGTCGCCACCTGCCGACGCCGGTCATCGCCATCACGCTGGCACTGACCGTTCTCGGCACGGCCCACATCCTCGGCATATTCGAGTTGTCCTACCTCTTGGGGGCCGTGGCCGTCTGGTTCAGCATTTCTCACGTGGTGCTGCTGGTGCTGGTTTGCCTGTCGACGGGTCTCTGGGTGCGGCGTTTGGGTCTGACGACGGTCCCTGAAATTCTCGAGCTACTGTTCGGACCGACAACGCGGCTGATCGTATCCTGCGCGATGGCCGGCGTGATCTTCGGCATCCTGACGATCGAGACGCAGGGTATCGGCATCATTATCTCGTCGATGACGGGCTGGTCCATCAGGAATGGCGCTGTCGTCGGTGCCATTCTCGGCATCTTCTACGTTGTACTCGCTGGCATGAAGGAAGTTGGCTGGTTGAACCTCGTCAACGCGATCGTGATGTATATCGGGCTCATCCTTGCAACGATCTTTATTGCTCTGAAATTGCCGGGAGGCGACTACAGTTCTGTCGCCGAGTTTTATACGTCGAGGCGCGAAGATTTCATGCTGAGCATCTATGGCACGCCGCAAGTCTTTTTCGCGTTTGCGATGGGCACAACCATTGCCGTCGTATTCAGCCAGGGCATCAATCAAATGCTCATGCAGCCGTGTATGTCGGCCGAAAGCGAGAAAACTGTGCGCAAGGCCCTGTGGATCGCTGCGCCCCTCAATGGCCTGTTCGGTGTGTTCGCCGTTGTCATCGGACTCACCGCCAAAACGATTCCGGAATTCGCAGCACTCGGGCCGAAGGTGGCCGCGACGACGATGCTGGTCAACTACCTGCCGCCCTGGCTCGCGGCGCTGCTGCTGGCCTCATTTCTTGCGGCGATACTGTCCACCTTCGCCATGACGGCGCTGGCACCGGCAACGCTCTTTACAGCCGATATTTACCGCAACCTCTACAACCCGCAAGCTGACGAAGCACAGATGGCGCGCACCATGCGCATTACGATTGTTGTGCTCGCTGTAATTGCAATGACGGTGGCCGCATTTCTGCCTCCCATTCTCGCGGCGATGAACTGGCTGTTCTCATGGCTCGTTCCAATTTTCTGGGTCGTGGTGTTTGGCCTGTTCTGGAAGCGCAGTGCTGCAGCGGCCGTGACAACGCTATTTGCGGCATGGATTGCAAATTCGGCCTGGTCATTTACCGATTTGCCGCAGGCGTTGAACATGGCCGGAGTGCCGAATGCCTACGTTACCCTCGCCGTGACATTGGGCGTCGGCATCGCCTGTAACCTGTTAGTGAAAGACAACGTCAGGCAGAGCTACTTCAAGTCGGCCGATTATCAATCGCGTCTCGACAGCGTGTCGGCCTAGGAGTCTGAAACGATGTTCTGGAGTATTTTTCTCAACAGCGTGGCCCTGATATTCGCAATTCTTGCGATTGGTTGGGCCATTGAATACCTGATACACCGTCGCTGAAGGATGAATCGATGGAAGAGATAGTCGTAACCCGGCTCTGGATGGGCGGCGTCGTACTTATGATGCTCGCCTTCGCCGTAATCGCCGTGATTGGTCACTACCGCCGGAAAGGCCGTATTGATCGGGAGCAGTCGTCGCAGCCGACTGAGAACTGAATTTGATCCTGCGCGTACTGCTTTGGGGAATTGCGCCGACGATTCGTTTCACGGCGCTGCGCTATGCGACGTTTCGTGAGCGTCTTAAGGAGCGCGACGTCGTCGTGCAAATGAAGCTGCAGAACAATGCGGTGGCGCGCTGGTACGAAGTGAAGGGCGGCCGCGTTCGCAGTGGTTCCGGGTTGCACTCGAATCCGGATGTGACGGTGTTTTTCAAGAACGAGCGTGTTGCGAGATCCGTTCTGATACCGCCGCCCAACTACGGCGACATCGTCCACGCGGGTAAGAATTTTCAAATGGGCGTCTCGGGCAACGACGAACTCGCTACCTGGTGGATGCAAACGCTCGGCATGATGATGTCGGTCGGCTGGTCCTTTGGCACGGATGCCGGCAATGGCGAAACGCGGCTCGTCAACAATACCAACGGCGGTCCGGTGTACGTCTACGTCAAGGACGGCAAGATTGTCCGCACCACGCCGATCAATTTCGATGACGATGATGCGCCGTCCTGGACGGTCGAAGCGCGTGGCCGGAAGTTCACACCGCCAAGACGCGCGACCGTGCCGGCTTATTCCTTGTCGTGGAAGTCGATGATCAATTCGAAGGAGCGCAACCTCTACCCGATGAAGCGCGTCGATTTCGATCCCAATGGCGAGCGCAATCCGCAAAATCGCGGCATCTCCGGTTACGAACGCATTAGTTGGGACGAAGCACTGAACCTCGTCGCCGGCGAAATGAAACGCGTACGTCGCGACCACGGTCCGGGAGCGATCGCATTGAGCCACGGTTCGCACCACAACTGGGGCAATATTGGTTATTACCTGAGCGCGCTGTATCGTTTTTTCAATGCGGTCGGCTTTACACGTGTCGTGCACAACCCGGATAGCTGGGAAGGCTGGTACTGGGGCGGTGTGCACCACTGGGGCTACTCGATGCGGCTCGGCAATCCTGAACCGTTCGGGCAGGTCGAGGATTGCCTGAAGCATGCCGAGATGGTCGTGTTCTGGTCGAGCGACCCGGAAGCCACGAACGGACTGTACGCGGGTTACGAAGGCACTATCCGACGGATGTGGGCGAAGGAACTGGGCATCAAATTCGTGCACATCGATCCACACTGGAACCAGACCGCCGCGTTCTATGGCGGCAAGTGGATCGCACCGCGGCCGGGTACGGACCCGGCACTCGCGCAGGCACTTTGCCACGTGTGGATCAGCGAAGACCTGTACGACAAGGAGTTCGTTGCGACACGCACGACGGGCTTCGATGAGTGGGCCGACTACATCATGGGCCGCAATGATGGCACGCCAAAATCGCCCGAATGGGCCGAGCAGGAAACCGGTGTGCCGGCACGAGAGATTCGGGCATTGGCGCGTGAATGGGGAAACAAGAAAACCTATCTCGGCGCCGGCGGGCTCGGTGGCGGATTCGGTGGTGCCTGTCGCACGGCTACCGGTGCTCAGTGGGCGCGCATGATGGTGTTGCTCATGGCCATGCAGGGGCTCGGCAAGCCGGGTGTCAACTTCGGCAACCTGCAACAGGGCGCACCGCACGATTACACCTTCTGGTTTCCCGGGTACGCCGAGGGCGGCATCTCGGGCGACCTGACGTTTACGGGTGGTGCGCTGACAACGTATCCACGTATGCCGCATGTCATGAGCATGAATCCGGTCAAGCAGATGGTGCCGCGTTTGCAATTGCCGGACGCAATTCTCAATGGGGAAGCCGAGGGTTTCCTGACCGATCCAACATCGATGCACGGGCAGTTCCTCAATTTCAAATACCCGGCGCCGGGGCACTCGCCGATACAAATTCTCTACAAGTACGGCGGTGCCAGCATCGGCACGATGAACAACAGCAATCGCTGGGTGGAGATGTATCGCTCCGAGAATTTGCCATTTGTCGTCAGCCAGTCGATCTGGTTCGAGGGCGAAACAAAGTTTGCCGATGTCATCCTGCCGGCGTGCACGAACTTCGAGCGCTGGGATATCGGAGAGTGGGCGTCAGCCGGCGGCTACGGACATCAGTTCTACAACCAGGTGAATCACCGCACCGTGGCGTTGCAGGCCAAGTGCCAGGAACCGGCGGGCGAGTCAAAGTCGGACTACCGGATTTTTCAGGAGCTCGGCCACAAGCTTGGTCTCGGCGTCTATTTCACCGAGGGCTGCTCCGAGATTGATTGGGTCAAACGTATGTTCGATGCGTCCGATGTTTCGAAGCTGACGACGTGGAAGAAGTTTTGTCGCAAAGGCTACTTCGTGATTCCGCCGGACGATCCCGATTCACGCGCGCCGACCGCATTCCGCTGGTTCAATGAAGGCCGCAAGAAGGACGTGCCCGAACCACACCCATTGCCCGGTGACTACGCCGAAGAGTTTCTCGAGGGCCTGCAAACGCAGTCGGGCAAGATCGAATTTATTCCGGAGTCACTGAAGAAATTCGACGATCCTGCGCGACCGCCGCTGAATTCTTACATTCCGAGTTGGGAAGGCACACAGACGAGCGACTTGCTAAAGAAGTTCCCGATTCAGCTCATCTCGTCGCACGCGCGTTACAGCTTCCACACACTCGGTGATGGCAAGGACAGTACGATTAACGATATTCGCGACCATCGCATGCTCATCGATGGTTACTACTACTGGATTGCCCGCATCAACTCCGTTGACGCCGCTGCGCGCGATATTCGGCACGGCGAGCTCGTCCGCCTGTTCAACGATCGTGGTTCCGTAGTCTGCGCGGCCTATGTCACTGAGCGACTGCGACCGGGCGTCGTGCAGGCCTATGAGTCGTCGGCGGTTTACGATCCAATCGGCGAACCGGGCAAATCGACGGATCGCGGCGGCTGTGTCAACAACCTGACGAATCAGCGTTCGCAGTCGAAAAAATCGTCCTCAATGGCACCGAACGCGTGCCTGATCGAACTCGAGCCGTATTCTGTGGGCCAGGCCGCGGCGGGGGGTGCGGCATGAAGAAATGGAACATGATTGTCGACGTTGCGCGCTGCCACAATTGCTACAACTGTTTCATCGCGACGAAGGACGAATACGTCGGCGTCGAACACAAGGGCTACGCTTCTGCGCAGCCGTTGCACGGGCACGCCTGGGTCGACATGGAGTACCGCGAGGCCGGGCAGTGGCCGATGGTCGAAACAAACTTCCGACCCGTAATGTGCAACCACTGTGATGACGCACCGTGTATCGCAGCGGCAAGAAACAATGCTGTGACCAAGCGTGACGATGGACTCGTTATCATTGATCCTGAAAAAGCCAAAGGCCAGAAGCAGCTCGTCGACGCCTGTCCGTTCGGCGCGATTTACTGGAACGAAGAAACCAATACTCCGCAGGCCTGGCCATTTGATGCGCACCTGCTGGATCGCGGCTGGGAAAAAACGAAACTCGAAGCCGTCTGTCCGACGGACGTATTCCGGTCCGTCAAAGTCAGTGATGCGGATATGCAGAAAATTGTGGCCGAAGAAGACCTGGTCACGCGCGAGTCAGACACCGATGCAAAGCCCCGGGTCTATTACAAGAACAACCACCTGTTTACGACCTGTTTCGTCGGCGGCACGATTGTCCGCAATCGCGATGGCGTTGAGGATTGCGTGGTGGGTGCTGCGGTTTCGGCCATGCAGGATGGCCAGTGTCTTGGCACTGCAACCAGCGATGGATTCGGCGAGTTCAAGATTGAACGCCTGCAGCGTGGCGCGGGCGCTGTAACGCTTGAGATTAAAATTGGTAATGAGGTTGCCGCCAGCGTCGATGTGCAAATTGAAGACAGCGTCTACGCCGGTTGCATCGAGGTCTGACAACAACATCAACAATAAACGAAGGAGACCGAAAATGAGAGTCGGACAAATTGCCATGGTTCTGGCACTGGGACTGTTCATGATCCTGGCCGCAACAAACAATGTGCTGACGCTGGGTGACAATAAGTTCAGCGCAAATTCCGCCGTTGCATTCGCGGTCGGTATGCAGGAGACGGGGCAACATCCCAAGCTCATGTGGCGGTCGATCGACAGTCCGGCACTGATCGGGTTTGGCGTTGCCGTAATTATCCTGACCGAGACCGTCGCCGGAGTTTTGTGTCTCTGGGGTTGCTACGGCATGTGGTCAGCCCGCAAAGCCGACGTAGCGGGCTACAGTGCGAGTAAGACGCGCGCGATGCAGGGCCTGACAGTCATTGCGGTCTTTTATATGCTCGCTTTTCAGACCATAGCCGGGGAGTGGTTCATGATCTGGCAAACGCCGGCGCCGACCATGCACGCGGCGTTCATGCTGGTCGTTATGTCGATGCTCGTCCTGTTCTGGGTACGAATGGTCGACGACTGAAAAGAATAATCTGAACCCGATTGCCGGTAGCGGCCGCGTACTTTCAGAACGCCAGTTGCTCGTACAGAATCTGTTGCGCCGGCACTCCCATGCCACGTAGCGTTTTCACAACCGATTCGACCATGCCCTGTGAGCCGCAGACGTAGTAAGTCCAGCGAGCGACGTCCGCAGTAGCGAGCGTTTCTTTGAGGAGTGCCGTATCGATGCGGCCGACATGGTGGGCCGGGTCGCCGTCTGCAGGTTCTTCGATAGCGAGTATCTGTTTGAAATCCGGCAGCCGTTCGCTGACCGCGCTGATTTCTTCCTGAAAGACATTTTGCTCGGAGACACGGTTGCCGTAGATCAGGCGTACCGGGCGCGAAAATCCGAGGTCACGTATCTGCCGCAGGATGCCGAGTGCTCCCGCAATGCCGCAGCCGCCGGCGATGAGCGCAATGCCGGCCGTTTTACGGCTGGTGAGCGTGAAAACACCGTGCGGTCCGTCAACGTATACTCGCTGTCCGGGCGACAGTTTGTCGAGATTTTTGGTGTAGTCGCCCGCGCCGCGAATGAGGAAGGACAACTGCGGCAGCGACGCAGGACTCGAGGCGATCGTGAACGGGTGCTCCTTGCGATTGAAGGGATTACCCGACGTATTGATCCAGACGAATTGGCCGGAATCGAATTCAAACTCGAAGTCACCGTCTTTTTCTATCGTGAGGCCCCAGTCGCTCAAACTTTCTTTGCGTACGTCAACGATTCTGAACGGTTGGCGCTGTTGCAGTCGTGGCCGCACGAAATAAGTGTAGGCGAGGGTGCCGATTGCGAGGGTACACAGTGCGATCCACATGACATCGAACCACGGCTCGTAGACACCGTGGCGGCCGACCGTGACCGCGTGCCACGTGGCGAGGATCGCAACGGCGACCAGCCCGATTCCATGACTGATGCGCCACGCTTCGTAGGTGATCGGCAGTCGGTCCCTGAACACGGCGAGCAGAATCCAGATGCTCATGATCGCCCATGCGTACACGCCGGTTGCGGACTCGGCCGTCGTCAGCATCAACCACAAATCGTCGATGGCGAGTTGCGGTGCAAGCCAGAATCGCGGCAGAACAATCAGGAAAGGGTGCAGGAAGAAGAACAACGCGACCAGTTCGCCGGCTTTGCGGTGGATTCGCATACCGTTGTCGATTCCGGTGACCTCCGTAACCGTTTGCAGGCGTCCGGCCAACAGGTACTGGGCGAGCAGTGCGGTTAGCCCGACGATGCTCAATGCGACGATGACGGTTTCGTACCAGCCACGTTGCTCGAGGTCCTGCGTCAGGGACCACAGGTACGGTATCAGCATGATCGCGAGGTAGATGATGAGCACCCGGCTCAACATCAACGCCGGTCGTCGGCTTACCGGTAGTGCAGATTCGGTTGCGGCATTCATGGCTTAACCCCAGGAGACGGCAGGTTCGATCGGCCGGTCGGGCGTGATCGTGATGGCATCCACCGGGCAACTCAGGCGGCAGAAGTGGCAGACCTGGCAGTCCTCAGGGTAGGCGATGTAGGCCTGACCCGTTTCCGGGTTCATGCGAAGTACGTCGGTCGGGCAGGCCTTGACGCAGTTTTCGCAGCCGATACAACCGTGGATACGTTTGACGGGCATATCAGGCTCCTGTCCAGTCCGGATGCTCGGCGAGGAACTCGTCCTCGCCGGGGAATACGCGCGGGTAGCGCTCGCGATAGGTCATTGATGCCGGTGGCGCCCATGCGTCGGGCAGCGGGTGTTTCGAAGCAACCATGCGACCGCCTTCATTGCGCAACAGCACCCAGCACCGCCAGTTGCGATCATCGCGGGCCGGATATTCTTCACGGAAATGCGTGCCGCGACTTTCTGTCCGGTACAAGCCGGCGCGCAGTTTCATTTCCGCATTCAGCAACATGTTTGCCGCTTCGTGTGCTTGCCGCAGTTCGTGGCCGTCGCGTGCGATCATCTTCGGCACTACGTGTTCGCGCAGGTATTCGACTGACGCCAGTGCGCCATCGAGCCGACGTTCGCTTTTGATGTAGAGAACCTGGATCGGCGACATCGTGTTTTGCAGTGTTCGGATGACCCACGCAGGCGTGTAGCCGCGCTCGACCTTGCGCGGCGCCCAGGTCTGAGAGATTTTCTCGTCGAATGCGCCTGGCGCGGCCGGCGCGGCTGTCGACGCGGCGGCGTACTCGGCGGCGAAGCGTCCGGCCCGGCGTCCCTGGATGGCTGAGCCATACGACGAAAAACCCCGTCCCGGGTAAACCGAACCGACCATCATCGAACCGAGCGAATCTCCTGCCGCGTACAGGCCGTCGATACCATCGGCCTGGCAAGTGTACTCAGCGGCGGACGAAAAAATACCTTCGCCTTTGTGCACACCCATACCAGCCGTGCCACCACCGACGCCATGTCCGATCGGCGGGGCACTGTCGGGGGGTTGTGTAGGAACGTCGCCCCAGTCGATCGTCAGATTCGGCAAAGACAGAAAACCGCGGCCTTCATACTTGGCGCGATTTCTCGCCGCGGAATCGTTACCGCCACCCGGTGGCCCGGTACCGGGTCCGCCCCGTCCAGCGGCTCCTCTCGCACTGACGCCGCCGTTAGTATGCACGCGTAGTGCGTTGTCCAGAGTCAGTCCGCCGACGCGGGTGCCCGGCGGGCCAACCATGACAAATGCACCGCGGACGGCCTGTGCCCAGCTCCAGTTGTCATAGGACGCCGCCGGATAGGTACTGCGTGTACCGTGCGTATCGTGAAATTCCTTGCCCGTGATGTACGCGCCGGCATCGTAGGCCATCGCATCACCGTCAAAGGTGAGCCCCCAAATCGGAAACCCCGGACTCTTGTACGATCCCGCCCCGGTCGCGAGGATGACTGCCTTGGCACTGAACGACACGGCTTTTGTCGCTTCGCGGGAATCGTCAAATGTGATTCCGACGGCGCCGCCTATGGCCCCGGCATCATTGAGTACCAGCCGTGTCAGCATGACGCGCTCGACGAGTTCGACTTTGTTTTCGAGCAACACGCGGCGCAATACCTTCGAGCGTTCGAAGGGTCGACAGTCGTGCGTGCCCCAACCGCGTAACGTCCAGAAGATATCCATCGACTCGTCCATGAACATCTCTATCCACGGTCGGTTATAAAGCCACTCCGTGTTGACAGACAGGTTGTCGAGCCATTCTTTGCGGTCGTAGAGCTCGGGGTCGAAAGGTCGGCTGTCCGATGACCAGGGCGTCATGCCGGACCAACCGACAGTGCCTTTGTCGACCAGCACGACGCGCTGACCCGTCTTCGCCGCCTCAACGGCCGCAAAGACGCCCGCAAAACCGCTGCCGACGACGAGGACATCGGCGTCATAGCGATCCGCGGCGGCGGGAGTAGACGTCAGCGGCTTGGAATTAGTGAGCACCGCGGGAATGGCCAGTGCGCCGGCAGTGAGACCACCCAGGTACAGCAGGTCTCGCCTGGTGACGCCACCGGTCGGTTCTTTGTCCTGCTGGTCCGAGTCCGCCATGGATATCTTCCGCCTGCATAAATGTATCGCAATACAGTACAATTCTAGTCACAATTTGGTACAGCCTATCATTGCGGTTTGTGCGTATACTTTCGGGCCAATGCGGGCCGCGAACAGCAAGGAGCTTGAAGACCAGAGATGCCGAAGAATGTGCACAAGGTAGATGCCGGACCGGTTCCGCGGCAGGGCATTCAGGTCATCGCGCGGGCGGCGGCGATTTTGCGGGCGCTCGAAAATGAGAACGTCGGGCTTAGTCTCGGCCAGATTGCGAGTCGAGTCGATTTGCCGCGTTCCACAGTGCAGCGCATTGTTAACGCGCTTGCTGATGAGCAGCTTCTGATCGCTGCCACGCCGAATGCGAGGGTCATGCTGGGTCCAGCCATTGTCCGCATGGCTGCAAACGCAAGCTTCGACTTCGCGGCGTTTGTTCGACCGCACATCGAACAGGTGTCTCAGCAGACTGGCGAGACGGTGGATCTCTCAATGCAGAGAGGCAACCAGATGGTGTTTATCGACCAAATCACGGTAAGTCATCGTCTGAGCGCCGTATCGGCCATTGGCGAAACGTTTCCGGTCTTCAGTTCGGCCAACGGCAAAGCGGCGCTGGCACTGCTTGACGACGATGAGGTATCGGCCCTGGTCGGCGATGGACTCTATGAAGAGACACCGAACACGATTACCAGCATCAAGACGCTGCTGACGGAGATTGCAGCTGTGCGTGCCAAGCACTATGCCATCGACAACGAAGAACACACGGAAGGCATATGCGCCGTCGGTACAGCGTTTCACGATCACACGGGTAGAATCTTCGCTGTATCAGTACCTGTCCCGACGACCCGCTTCGGGCAGAAGAAAGACTCGATCGTCGCTGCGTTGCTCGCTGCACGCAAAGCCCTGATTGCAGCGATGCACGCCTGAATTACCTAAAGGAGACCGGCAGTGAAATTACCCATTATTGTGTCTGGCATTTTGATTCTGGCGTTGTCGCCCCTGGCAGCAGCGGACGAGCTCAAGGCTGACGAAGTTGCGCAGATCAAACGCGACATCCAGCAACTCGTAAACGACTATGCGATGTATCGCGATCGCCTCGATGCGAAAGGCTACTCAAGTCTATTTGCCGAGGATGGCTGCCTGACGGTGCGGGGCAATAAACTTTGCGGTCGAGAGGCACTCTATGAGCGATTGGCGAATGCCGATCCTTCTGGCGTTTCGATGCATGTCATGACGACCAGCCAGATTACGGTCATTGATCCAAACAATGCAGAGGGCGTGCATTATGCGGCCGTGTACACGGGCACAAGGACGGAGAATCAGGAAGGCGCGATTCCTGTTAGCGGATTTAGTGTCCTTGGGCAGTACCACGATCGCTACGTGAAGACCGCCGATGGCTGGAAGATCAAAGAGCGCGTGATGCAGCCGGTCTTTACGACGGCCGAGTGATCACTCAGAGAATTCGCACGTCGATTTCGCCGAGGCCGTCGATACCGGCCTCAATTCTGTCACCTTTTTCGACCAGGCCGATACCCGCCGGTGTGCCTGTCATGATGATGTCGCCGGCCGCCAGCTCGTAGTAGCGCGACAGGATTGCAATGGCTTGCGGTACCGACCAGCGCTGCAGTTCGAGATCCGAGTCCTGCCGGAGTTCGCCATCCAGGCGCAGCCAGATTTTGCCTTTGACGGCATGTCCGTGAGTGCTGACCGGATATATCGGACCGCAAGGCGCTGACTTGTCGAATGACTTGCTGATGGCCCAGGGGCGCGACAGAGATTGCGCGATTTCCTGAAGGTCCTGGCGCGTCATGTCGATACCGACACCGTAACCGAAGACGCAGTCCAGCGCGTCTTCCTCAGCGATATTGCTACCGCCGCTCGAAAGCGCTACGACCATCTCGACTTCGTAGCGAAGTTCCTTGGTCATGGGCGGATACGGAAATCCATCTCTCGCATCGACTACCGCGTCACGCGGTTTGATGAAGAAAAACGGCGGCGTCTCGTCGGGATTGTCGCCGGATTCAATTGCGTGCGCGCGATAATTTCTACCCAGGCAATAAACACGCCGCACGGGAAAGCGCTGTTCTGAATCGACGATGCGCATCGAGATCGTCTCCGGCGCATCGAACACATAGGGTGAGGTTGATGCCGCTGCCGGACCGGCAGTGCCGATCGCCGTTGCTGCCATTGCAGTGTGAGTGAGTAACTCGCGGCGTGTGTAGGTGGTTGGTTTGCTCATAGGTTGATTACTCAAGTCTGCTGCCCGGCAACATACGGCGCAGCGTGTTGTCTTTCTGAATGTAGTGGTGGTAAAGCGCAGCACCGGCGTGTATCGCAATCAGCACCCAGGCGAGCCAGCGACCGACGATGGCCTTGTGAAAGTAGTCTATCGGTGCCTCCCATTCATCGAATGTCAGGCCGAGTTTACCTTCCACGAGCCAGGTAAACAGTTCCGTGTGTCGGAAGGTCGGCACCTCAAACACCCAGAACAGGTTGACTGTGCGGCCGCCATAGCCGAGCCAGCCGCTCAGTGGCATTGCGATGATGAAAAAATACAGCACCCAGTGCGCCAGCGTCGCCGTCATGTGTTGCCAATGCGGTGCCGGGTCCGGCTGCGGATGCACGTTCATAAAGCGCCAGGCCAGGCGCGGCACGACGAGTAGCAGTGCCGATAAGCCGAACATAGTGTGCAGTCCGCGCACGAAGCGCTCATCAGGCGAGCGCGGCTCCGTGAATAACTGCCCGTAATAGACGGTGACATACGCAACAAGGAAACACAGTGCCACCAGCCAGTGCAGCCACTTGGCAACGGACCCGTAGCGGAGTTGCGTGTTCTTGAGTGTCATCGTTTGGTCCTCCGGGCGCGTTCGACGCCGGATCCGCAAGGTTTCGACATTAGGAATGAAAGTGTGAGAAAATCGACAATTCCATGAATACTACGAAATAATCGTCTTTTAATGCAAGGCAGAACCGTGAGTCGCAAGTTAATCAACAGCCTGTTTATTGCTCTTATCCTGTGTGGCATCGCAGCAGCAGCTGACGCGCAGGGCAACGAAAAAAGCACCGGCATTTCGCGCACAGAAGTAGCGCCCGTCATCGACGGCTATCTTGACGAGCCGCTGTGGGCGGCGGCCGTTGTTGTAGACGATCTTCATCAGGCCAGCCCGGTTGAGTTTTCGGCGGCCAGCGAGAAGACCATCTTCCTGCTAACTTATGATGACGACGCCTTGTATGTCGGCGTGCGAGTCTTTGAGAAAAACCCTGAGGACATTACAGCCAAAGTTTTGCGCAATGGTCGGGGCCTGCGCTCGGAAGACCGGGTGAAAGTGATTCTCGATCCGTTCAACGACAAGCGTAGCGGCTATGATTTCGAGACCAACGCAAATGGCGTCAGGCATGACGGCCTCTACAAGGGATCGTCAATCGACTTCAACTGGGACGGCATCTGGGATGTCCAGTCGCAGCGCAATGACGAAGGCTGGACCGCAGAAATGAGGATCCCGTTCAAGACGCTGTCGTTTGGCGAGGAGGGCGACTGGGGACTCAACCTGACCCGTGAAATTGTGCGGCACAACGAGCGTATTACCTGGTCGTCACGCGATGGCAATTACGATCCTGCGGTTGCCGGCACATTGTCGGGGCTCAGTGGCATCGATCAGGGCATGGGTCTCGACATCGTGCCCTCGGTCAACTTCACGAACCATCGTCTTTACAACCCATCGTCCGACAGTGCCGATGCCGAGCCGTCGCTCGACCTTTACTACAAGCTCACATCCGGACTGAATACGTCACTAACGCTGAACACGGATTTTTCGGCCACGGAAGCCGACAGCCGGCAGGTTAACCTGACGCGTTTCGGATTGTTTTTTCCTGAAAAACGCAGTTTCTTTTTACGCGAATCGGATATTTTTGAATTCGGTGGCATTGGCGGCAATGACAACAGCGTCACCTACGCACGCGCCGACACTGAAAATGGCCGGCCGTATTTCTCCCGCCGAATCGGCCTGAGCGGAACCGGCGAACCCGTTGACCTCGACGTTGGCGCCAAGGTCAGCGGCCGGGTTGGGCGTTTCAATCTCGGCCTGATGGCAATCCGCCAGGATGAATTCGAGGACGTTGATGCCGGTGACATCGTCGTTGCAAGAGCCACGGCAAATGTACTTAGCGAATCGGCAGTCGGCTTTATTGCGACGAGTGGCGATCCCCGCTCAAATGTCGACAACTCACTGGTTGGCGTCGACTTTCAATACCAGAATTCGCGGTTGTCGCAAGGTCGTCGGCTTACGGCCGATGCGTGGTACCAGCAGTCGAGCACCACAGGGCTGGACAGTGACGATGCGTCATTTGGCGTTTCAGTCAACATGCCGAATCGTATTGGCTGGCGCGGTGGACTGTCGGCACTCGAAATTCAGGAAAACTTCTTCCCGGCCGTAGGCTTCGTCAATCGCGCGGGCGTGCGGCAGTACCGCGTGAATGGCGGCTACACGTATCAACCTAACGGCGAGTGGATTCGTAGCATTTTTGCCGGCGTGGACGCGCAGCGCACTGATGAGATCGACGGTGGCCTGCAGTCAGAAAAAATCGTACTGCGTTTGCTCGAGATGCAGTCGCCCGCCGAAGACAAGTTGATTCTTCGGCGCGAAATGCAAACGGAGAATTTGCAGCAGCCCTTTGAGATCTCCGACGGTGTGATCATTGCCGCCGGCATTTATGATTTTGACAGTACGGTCGTCGCGATTGAAAGCAGTGAGGCGCGCAACCTGAATGTCGGTCTGGAATATCGGTTTGGCGAGTTTTTCGACGGCGACATAAGTTCGATCAGCGGATCTTTCGGCTGGCGGCCTTCGGAACACTTGCGCATCGCCGCGTCCTACTCGGTCGACGACGTTGACCTGCCAAGCGGCAGTTTCGAAACCCGTTTGGCGAGTACTGAGCTTGAAATTGCCTTTTCGAACACGGTCTTCTGGACTAATCTCCTGCAATACGACAACGTCAGCGACTCAGTTGGCATCAATAGTCGGCTGCAATGGTCGCCGCAGGCGGGCCGAAACGTGTATTTTGTCGTCAATCACAATTTCGTCGAGCGTCCGTTAGACGGTGAGTTTCATTCGACAGCCACCGATCTGACGCTGAAGTTCGACTACACGTTCCGCTTCTGAACCAGCGGTACTCAGTTTCAGCAGGGAACATTCCGGCGCAACGATGAACGACAATCAGAAATCGAACACCGGTGCTGTTCCGGCACACCTTGTGTTGCCCGGAGTCGTGGCCTGCTTCGTGTTGTCCGGATTTGCCGCACTCTTATACCAGACAGCCTGGATGCGACAGTTCTCACTGGTTTTCGGTACCTCGGAACTGGCGGTGGCAGCTGTGCTCGCAGCGTACATGGGCGGTCTCGCTCTGGGTGCGGCGATCGCCGCTCGCTACGTGCATCGAATCAGTCGGCCGGTATTGTTTTACGGCTTGCTGGAAGGAGGCATTGCGCTTGCAGCGCTCGCTGTACCACTGTTGCTCAGGATGGCGAGCTACGCCTACGCCGGTATTCTTGGCGACCAGCCTGAGCCTGTCGACGCCAGCGGACTCGGCCAATCATTTTTTTACCTGGCCGTCGCGTTCGTGGTGCTGGCGCTTCCGACCTGTTTCATGGGGGCAACCTTGCCCGTGCTGACGCGCTATGTCGTGCACTCCAGGGACCAGATTGGTACGCGCGTCGGACTTTTATATGCGACGAACACAGCCGGTGCCATTGCAGGCACCGTTGTTGCCGGTTTCGTGTTGCTGCCCGCATTGGGTCTCAATGGCACTGTCTATGTTGGCGTCGCCGTCAACGGACTCGTTTTTGTACTGGCGGCGATCATTGCAAAGTCCACGGGCGTCCACGAGCTCGAGGCGCCGAAACCAGTCAGTGTGTCGGACGATGCCGTGGCAACGATCGCGTTCAGGCGCTGGTGGATATTGCCGGTGATCATGCTGTCGGGCGCTGCATCGTTCGTCTACGAGGTGCTCTGGACCCGGCTGCTGGGACATGTGCTGGGTGGCAGCATTACGGCGTTTGCAACGATGCTTGCGAGTTTTCTCGGCGGTATTGCGATCGGCAGTGCTATCGCCTCGCGTTATTCCCGAACTGAACAGCAGGCGGCGCGCTGGTTCATCGTTGTGCAGTGCGGCATCGCCCTGACATCGATGCTCGTTTACTGGGCGCTGCCGCTGGCGGCGGCACGCAATGCAGGCCTTGCCGGCAACGTTTTGTTTGCCATCGGCCTGCTGGTACCGGCAACGATCTGTATAGGTGCGACGTTTCCGCTCGCCGTGCGCATTCTTGCTGTTGACAGCCACGATGCCGGTCCGTCGTCGGCCAGGATCTACGCCTGGAACACGACGGGCGCGATCGTTGGCGCGACCATCGCCGCCTTTTACCTGATTCCGGCATTCAAGTACGAAGGTGCCGTTAAAATTGTCGTGCTGGGCAATCTGTTACTGGCTATCGGTGCTGCAATTGCGAACGGTCCGCGCTTCAAAGTCGCGACGGCCGGTGTGGTCGTGGGGACCATCGCTGTTGCCGCGTTTTACCATCCCGCGATGCCGGAGGCGATGCTGCGGTCGTCGCCGATTTTCGCGCAAACAGAAGGCGAAATTCGTTTCTACGAAGTTGGCCGATCTGCAACCGTGATCGTCATCGATAAAGATGGCTTTTTTAATCTGCGCACTAACGGATTGCCGGAAGCATCGACAAGTTTGCTAGGTGCGCCGCCCGGTAGACACAACCAGCAGATGCTCGCCGTATTGCCTGTGCTCGCGAGGCCCGATGTCGAAACCATGCTGATCGTTGGCCTGGGTGCCGGCGCCGCCCTTGAGGGTGTTCCGAAATCGGTGCGAGCTATCGACGTTGTTGAACTCGAACCTGAAGTTGTTGCAGCGAACCGATCAATCAGCGCGGAGCGCGCGTACGACCCGATAGCAGACCCGCGAGTCAATCTGATCATCAACGATGCGCGCAGTGCCATGGCGCTGACGTCGAAACGGTATGACGCCATTGTGTCTCAGCCATCGCATCCGTGGACGGCTGGTGCGTCACATCTGTATACGCGCGAATATATGCAGCTGGCCAAGAGCCGACTTGCCGAGAGCGGTGTTTATCTGCAATGGATGAATACCCAGTTCGTCGACGAGCAACTGTTGCGGAGTTTGTGTGCCACGGTGCTCGATGTGTTTGAGCATGTTCGTGTCTATCAATGGAACACGGAGATCCTGTTTTTTCTGGGTTCCGATGCACCGCTCGAAATAGAGAGGGGCATAGCCGAGACCGGACGCCCAATTAGCGACGACCCGCTGGTGTACCTGGAAAAGGGCGTCGGATCCGTCGAAGATATCGTCGCCGCACTCACTATGGATCAAGCGGGTTTGGCCCGCTTTGCTGCGGGCAGCTCCCCGATCACCGACAACGATAATGCGATGGCGACGCGCTCTGCCAATGTCATCGGCACCGCGGACGCGTTGCGGGGCAATCGCCTTTACGACCTGTTCAGTCCGTACGATCCGTTGCTCGATAGAAACAGTTCGATTCGTAACGATTTTCCGACGAACCTGAATTATTCCTACGTATCTCGCCGACTGGAAAATATCGGCCTGAAGAAACGGGCCGTTGACCTTGCGAATTCACTGGTCGAGTCCGGTGACTCACGGTCGCTGGTCATGATCGGACTCGGCCAGCTATTGCAGGGCGATATCCAGGAATCGGACAGGAATTTGCAGTTGGCGCTGCAGGCAAACCCGGATGACCAACAGGCGCGCTACGCGTTGTTGCAGCGGTGGTTTCCGGACATTCTGAATGGCGTTGAGGTTCCCGCGATCATTGCAGAGGAAGTTCGAAATCTGCGCGGTACTGCGGCTGCAACGGCACGTGCGTGGCTGGCCGCGAGCAGGGGCGACCTCAACGAGGTCGTCAACCTCGATGCTGCGCTCGCCAGCGTCCTGCCGTCCGACCTGTGGTACGAAGTCAGTGTTCGATTGCGCGCCGAGTGGCGTATCCGTCTGACGACGCCGGAATACCAGCCGCGCATGGCCAACGAAGCCATACAGTTAATCGATAGCGCGATCGCTTTCTTTCCCAATCTCGAATTGCATGCGATGCGGCTCGACGCTGCAGTCGTTGCCGGCAACGAAGCGGCGGCGATCGAAACGGCCCGCAGACTGGTTTTTCTTATCGAACGGGACGTCACCCTGTTTGATGAAGAGCCGCCAGTGGTGCGTGCGATAGCGGCAGAGTCCAGCTTGAAATACATAAAGCGAGTTGAGCGCTACCTCGAGAATCTCGACGCAGGAAGCGAAATGCCGGCCTACAAACGCGAATTGCTGGAATCCTCGGTCGCGCATGCCCGCCAGAGTGTGATGTCGTTGCAGGCACCCGACAGGCTTTGACGCGGTTTGTTGCCGGTTGAGCCGGCAATACATCCGGCTCGCAGCGCAATACAGACAAAAATCCCCGTGCAGCATTGCTGTAGCGTGAGCCGAGCGCAAACGGTTGGATTCATCATTCGATGCTGGACTACATATAACACATTGAATATAAAAGAAAAAAAAGACTCCTAGGGTGTGTGCGGATGCGCTTTTGACTGATTCTAATTGCGAGCGCAACGGTTTGTAGATTATTCCCTTGGCTGTTGCAGAATATCGATATAAAGTAGTACGCAGCACGATTTCTCGACGATCAGCAATCCTTAGTACTAAAAGGATGCTGAAAACAAGCTCAATTAAAACAATGGGGAGATGGGGGAATGAAAATACTTGCTCAACTGCGCATTCGCGCACTGTCGACGTGTCTCGCGACAGCAATTCTGGCTGGCGGTTGGCCGGCGATAGGATCGGCACAAGAGACCGATGAAGAACAGGCACGTCGCCTCGACCAGGTCACGGTTACAGCGCGTAAGCGCGAAGAGACCTTGCAGGAAGTGCCAGTGTCAATTTCGGTACTGGATAAGTCGCTGCTTAACGATGCCCGAATTCTTTCGCAGAACGAACTGTTCGAACTCGTACCCGGCATCCATTACGACGAATTCATCGATCGCAACTCGGCGGCGCCCAGCGTCCGCGGTGTGCAGTCAAATGAAGTCGCGACGAATCGCACCAAGGTCACGCAGTTTATCGACGGCATGCCGGTGCTCGGTTCGCAAGGCAACATCCAGTTCGAGAACGTCGAACAGGTTGAAGTCTATCGCGGTCCGCAAAGTGCCGCGTTTGGCCGCTCAACCTTCGGCGGTGCCGTTAACTACATAACCCGGGATCCGGGCGCGGAGTTTGAAGGCCGGGTGCTGGCGGATTTTGACGATTACGGCAAACAACGTATCAGTGGCCTGATCGGAGGTCCGATAACGGACAAGATCGGATTTATGCTCGCGGCAAACTGGGAAGACAGTGATGCGCCGAGTGACTTCCTGGCGAGCGACAACACGCAGTACGGAGCACTCAGCTCTGAAGCACTGAGCGGCAAGCTTGTTTTCAATCCGACAGACGCACTCGAAATCGAGCTGACGTTCAGCCACGTTGAGAGCGAAGACGGACCGTCCATTGCCTACTTTATTTCGCAGGACGCACGTGACGCGTGTTTCGACGGTACGCTTTACTCCAACATGGGTGTGGGCGTTTATGCCACCGGCACGCTCGAATGCGACTGGACACAGGGCCAGCCGATTTATGCGCAGAACGATCGAGAAGCTGTACTCGCCGCGTCGGGAGAAACGGACCCAGACAAGTTGTTCATAGCGGAAATGCAATCTTTGACGCCCGACCTGGTTGGTGGCAAGGATGAGCGCGACCGGGTTTCGCTGCAGGTTGACTATCAGACCGACAGTGGCGCACTGCTGCAGTTCTCGGCATTCAGTGGTGACGAGAGTTACATTCGCGGCAACGACGGCTCTCGCCAGGATACGGTCCCCATGCTGATCATTCCGGGAATGGGCGTGCCATGGCAATGGGTAACGATGGCGGACCCGATGGCGAACCCTCCTCAGGTCGTCCAGGTTGGCGACATCATGTCGGACCCGTCAGACATCTCCGAAACCTACGCTGAAGTGCGCTGGGTTTCGCCGGGAGAAAATCGCCTGCGCTACGTCATTGGCGCGTCTTACTACAGCTACGACTTTCTGACGGACCTGTACTTCGGTGGTTACGAGGCTGTCCTCCAGGGTCAGTCATCTATTGATCGCTACCAAGCATTGACGGGCGTCAACCTGGGTGTGCCGACACAGGTCTTCCAGGAAGAAGCGACCAATACTTCGGTGTTCTTCAACCTGACCTATGACGTGACCGAGAGATTGTCCCTGTCGGCTGAGGGTCGCTACCAGTCTGACGATGCCGGCGGTGTGGACTCACGTTCCGGTCAGGGCGGTGCGGTCACAACGGACGCGTTCCTGCCACGCCTGTCGTTTACTTACACTGTTAACGACAACACGTCGTTCTACGGGCAAATTGCCAAGGGCAATAACCCGGGTGGCGTAAACGTCGGCTTCTTCAATCCCGACATCATCGCCAACCTCGATGGTCCGGGGCAGGCCTACGTGACCTATGATTCCACGACGTTCCGCTACTTCGAAGAAGAGACTTTGTATAACTACGAGCTCGGCATGAAGGGTAGTGCGTTTGACAATCGCCTGGTCTATGCCGCCGCCGTGTTCTACATGGACTGGCAGGATCAGGCACAGTCGGTGAACCTCAACTGGGATGACCCGAATGCACCACCGGGACCGCCGGTACCGTTTACGACCAACCGCACCTTCATCAACGAAGGTGACGTCGAGATGAGCGGCATCGAGTTCGAAGGCAACATGCTGTTTACTGAGAACTTCACGTTGCGATTGACGGCGAGTTATCTGAACGCGGATTACGCGGACTACTGTAACGTTTCGTTGCTGGGTACAGGTCTGGATACAGACCCCGGCCGCGTGGTGCAGAAAGACGCCTACAGTTGCTATGACGTGTCCGGTTTCCGGGTCGCCGAGAACCCAAGTTTTGCTGCGTCCCTGAGTCCGGTTTATCGCGGACAACTGGGAGCGACGGGCTGGGGCTGGAACTCCCGACTTGATATTCGCCATCAGGGTTCAGAATACCTGGATGCGGCGAACGTGGCCGAGACGACAGGCTACACGACGGTCAATCTGTCAGCCGGTGTCGACAACGACAACTGGCAACTCACGGCGTATGTCAACAACCTGACGGAAGAGGACACGCCGATTCGTTACGGTCGTGCGACGGACTACTCGATTACGACGGATACGGCGGGTTTGGGTCCGGTGAACTACCAATCCAACTACCTGATTGTGCCGCGACAGGGGCGAACGGTCGGACTCAGAGTCGGCTACAACTTCTAGTACGCAGTTCCTGAAGTAACAGGCAAACCCTCCTCGCCATTCGGCGGGGAGGGTTTTTTTATGTCACAGCGCTTTGCCGTTGACACGGCAACTCGACAGGCTAACTTCGCCAAATTGCGTGGTAAGTGAGTAGTTTGGGTCAGGATTTGCCAGTTACCTGATCAGCAATTTCACGGCGCATGGCGATGGTGGCGCAACGATAGCTGAACGGACGTTGTTTTTTCTGAAGCTATCTCGGCACTTGCTCGAAACATATTGACTCTGCATCGTCACTGGCGAGTTTTTCCTCAAGCAACTGGCAATAATGTGGATCGCCCTTCGGATGCTCACGTGCGAAATACTGGCAGTCGTAACATTGCCCGAAGGGCTGCCTGTCCTTTGCTTCCAGTCGCGTTGATAGGAGTGATCCCAGCCCCATCTGCAGCGCTCGTTGTTCTAGGTTACCAAGCGTACGGATTGCCGTGATGGTTGCCACCAATGGGTCGTCACCTAGTCGCTTTTTCCCTGTCGCCGTCAAGCTCAAGTGCTTGCTGCGGCGATCTTTCGAATCGACCTGTTTCTTCACCAGGCCCTTGGCTTCGAGTGCGTTCAGGGTCTGCGATACGGTGCCCTTGGTGATGCCAAGGTAGGCGGTGAGTGCCGCGGCTGTCCGCGAGAAGCGGTTGGCCCTGTTCAGGTAGCGAAGCGCCTCCCACTGCACAGGTAGTAGGCCCTCAGCATGTGCCTCGGTGGTCAAAACACGTCCAATCCTTTCGATTAGAGCTGCAACCTGCTCGGCGGTGACTCTCTTCATTCCCAGATAGTATCGACTCAAAACGACTCTTGCAATTGCTGAATTTCGCAGATAGACTCTTAACGGTATCGACTCAATACTATAAAGGATATTCTGATGAGACTATTTTTTCTTGCGCCACTGATCGCCGTTCTCGCATGTCACAACGCCATTGCCCATGAAATCCCCAGCGCGACTGAAGCGGGTAAGACTCCTGCCTTCGATATCACCCGGGCCGGCGCGACGACGGACGGCCGTTTAACAACATTCATCATGGAAGTGGCGGGCGTCGCCGGAAGCGTCAAACCAGCGCCCATCGGGCAGCTTAAAGGCGCGAAAGTTGAATCCTACGTCTGGCCGACCAGCCTCGATCCGTCTGTCGTCGGCTTTGACAGAGAGTCCGGCATATTGTCGTTGGCAATCACGGCGCATCCCGATTTTGACGACACCCCGCTCTACGATGAGAATCAGGACGGCGATCCTGCAAACGATGGAGCCGACTGGCACTCACACTGGGTGGTTTTGGTTGAGGACACGGCCTGTGGTGCCGGTCTCAAAGTGCGTGACGTGTCCCCCGGCGTAGACTTGTTGCCAGCAACGGCACCGTACCTGCCGATCGCCCTCGACAGCCCTGGAATGAGTCCGATTCTCGATGGCCGAACGGCGACCATCACAGTTCCGGTAAGCGACAGCGAAAATGTGTCATTTGACGCGGTCACTGCCGAGTTGCAAGTGAACGAAGACGGCGAGGCACCACTACTTTGCGTAACGGGTGTGCACGATATCGCGTCCGGCGATCTTTCGTTACCCGGCAGGGTGATGGTGGCGAAATAAATCGGGCTTACAGTTTACGTCTGGCGACCAATTTCATTTGAGGAGGCGTTCGGCAAATGAGCTGCGCCAACATACAGCCAATCTCATGCGAGCTGCATGATCACCTCGAACTCGCCTGTGTGTTCCGTTACGTGCTTGATGTGCAGCAGAAGGATGGCACCTCGCAGATCGGCTGCGCGGTGACAACACGAACAGACTCGAATAGCGGGGAACACCTCGTACTGACAGGAGCCGCGGGCGAGTTCGAGGTACCCCTGCTCGAAATCAACTCGATAATAGTTCAAACACCTGGGGCCCGATTTTCGAAACTCGTTTTTGCTGCTGAATGCTCCATCCAGATGGGCAAAAGTGGGTCAGTCCTTAGCTACCAATCTTGACCCAACCAGGGAAAAGTTGTGACCCAGACTTTCAACCCGGATCGAGTGCTAAGTCAGGGTCAGGACTTGCCGTTTGCGAAAAAGAGAACGTTACCGTGCCCGCCGCTGATCGGTGGAGACAGCGTGGTCGCAATCAGGACAGATGACACTATGCTTAGTGGCGGGGGTTGCGGAAACAGGCATTTCGAACACGCAACAACAGGCCTCGCATCGGAACCAACGAGTTCTCCCGGGCCCATCCGAAGTGCGAATGCTAGTTGGCGCGGAAGTGACTGGGCGTCTTAAGGGGAGTTCATTAGCTTTACTTGACGGTTCCTTGCGCGCATTTCGACGATAAGCTTCGTCGGAGAGTCGAATCTTGGCCCCCAAGCTTTCTTCGATTCGACTGATCGCATCAATCGCTTTGGGGTTAGAGAGCCATTCCTTCTTTGTAGTGTCTACGTGTATTTTCTCTCTGAGGTCTGTCTTGCTCGTGGAGTAGTCCACCGAACTAAGGTCTATTTCTACAGCGGTCAATCCCAGCTTTCTGATTTTTTGTTTCTTTTCCTGATGCGCGAAGCTCGTAACTGCGACCTCGACAATCACTGGGTTGCCGTCGATATACGCAACTATGTCCGGACGTATGCCCTCGAGACGTTTCTCGAGTTCTACGCGCTGAAACGACTTCTCGGCTGCTATAGCAACCGGCGCTTCCTCTGTATGCAGCACGCCACTCTGGTCCTCGGCAGTTCGTTTGATAATTAACTCCGGAAACACCAAGAAACCATCTTCCTTCAGAATCTCCTTTGCCATCAAGTGAATTGATGTCTCGAAGGCCGTCTTGCAGTCCCACGGCCCGGCGGCATGGTCATGTGCAAAATGGTGAACGTTTTTCTTACCCTTTCGCGCCCGCAGGGGATGTCCACACGAGGGACAGACACAGCCGCACGCCCGACCTCTATCAACCTCGGAGATTTCTATAGGCTTGCCATCGCGTAGTCCGAACGGGATTCGGTTTTCTGCTCTCGAATTCAAGGTTAGTTTGACCGCTGTCACTCGTAGCTCTGAATTGCTCCTAGTTTACAAGACACATTAGCGTCATCTAAGGGGCAAGTTCTGACCCTGAGTTTCCCGTAGTTTAGTGATTGGTCAAGGTCACTGTCCCCCTGATTCGACTATCGCGGTGGGTCGACGCGATCCGGCGACGAGCCGTTCAAACGGTACCAGCCCGCAACGCCGTAGCGGTCGCGTCGCGCCGGCTTCACCTCGTGGGGAATTTCCTCGGACAGGAATAAGACCACGGTACCTTGCATTGGCAGTACCGTTACCGTCCCCTGGTCGGTGTAAAGGATCAACTCGCCGCCATCGCCGTCTTTCCAGTCCGCGTTCAGGTAACAAACGAGGGAAACCATCCGGTTGGCTTCACCCCGGAAAGCATCAACGTGGGTACGATAGAAATCGCCCGGACGGTAGTGCGCCAGGTGACTTTCAAACGAGAACAAGCCCATGAACAGCCTGCGGTTGAGCTGAACTCGCAGCGACTCCGACCAATCGCGCCAGGGCGCGAGGGCCGGGTGACGTTCATCCAGCCAGTGGATGCGGTTGCGCCGGACGAAGCGGTTACGCTGTTGTTCGGCGCCCCTGCCGACGGCGGCTGCGTTGTAGCCGTCGGTGCCCAGCCGGGCCGCATAATCGGCGAGCGCCTGCGTGACGTCAGGCGGCAGACCGTCAGGGAGCACGACAAAACCGTGTTGCTCGAGGCCGCTGCTCAGGGTTTCCAAAGAGGGCGGCGGTGCGGGCGGGAGAACGTAAACTGCGTCCAAGAGAGCTCAATGAAGCGGCGGTGCGCTACTCTACGCCGAAGTCCGCAACATGCCTATAACAATCGATGACTGGCTGCCGCCGTGGCGTTGCCGACCTTTGGTCGACGCAGTCGCACGGATACCGTCGAAGGTGATTCCCCCAGTGGCAAGTATTGGCTGAGACACGGCGCGCGAGCTGTCGACGAGAACGCTCCGGAAAGCGATTGAGTTTAAGCGACGGGATCGAAGGCTCGCCCGCGAAAACGCAAAGCTGGAATTAGGGCAAAACGTCCACTTTTTTACAGCAATCGAGGGATGCCTGGTCAGTCAGCTGCGAAGCAGTACAACAGACCGTCGCCACCCGTACCCTGCAGCGCTTCCTGGCTGCAGCCACGTGACGGATGCGCAGAATTCCAGGGGCTGCCCGGGAACGTAAAGCGGTGCCGGTCATGGTGACCGACCTGCGCCTGACCTTTGTCGCTGCTCGTCCAGTTTGAGCAAGTCCGGTCTTCACCGCTCGGGAATGCCGTGCCGTCGAGCTGCGTGCCTGTCAGGATGTCATGCTTGTTCGGAGAGTCACCGGCGGACCCGGCATTCACCGTTTTGCCGTTCTCATCAAGTGCATGCTCGCGATTGATATTCGAGTTGTCATACAGAAGGCTCTCGACATTCGTAGCGATCTCTACCCCCTTGGCATTGCCCCACGGGCCATCGCCAATGCGGTCTTTCGCGTTAACCGCGACCTGGTCGTCAGTGGCTTGCGTGCTCAGGTAGGCGCGCCATTCGCGATCGCCGGCACCTGCCGATTTGGCAAGCGCCTGGCAATGCGCATCGGCGCCTTCAAGGCCGCCGAGATCAGCACCATTGCCAAGACCAACGCTGGTAATGAAAAAGCCCAGGGGCAGCAGCTCGGGGGCCGGCGGTGGGCCCGCTGGCCGACCTGGCGGCTGTTGGGCATAGGCGACGTTGGCACTGATTGCCGCCAGGGCGACAATCAATGCACAGCGCTTCAGGTGCGATGACTTCATTTTAGAATCCTTCAACGACTTCCTCGGTCAGATCTTCACAATTGTAAGGATCAAATTTGGCGTTCGTGGTGATCGCGGTATGCGACCCTTCGAAGGGCTCAGTCAGGTACAGCGGATCTTCGCCGGTATGCGTGCGATTCAGCGTTGTGCCGTCTTTGTCTCGCGTGAATCGTTCGACAATGTGCAGCTGGTTGCTGTGCTTGGTGCCGCTGCGACCGTCCAGGAATCCTTCGCTGAATCCAACGGTGTCGACAACCAGCGTATCGCCATCCCAGTGGCCGATAGAATGGCCACCGCGGCTGGGTTTGATGTTGTCGGGGTGCGATTTCATGTTGAGATGAATGGTGCGTACGAGATCCATGAAACCGTACTTGATGGTTATCGTATCTGCGGATTGCTCAATGCTATTGACGTGCTCGTCAAACCAATAGTCGTGAATGATATTGGTTGCCTGGCAATGGTATCGCGGGTTGTCATCACTGGAAAAACCCTCACTTGCAGCGATGCCGGCCTTGGTCTGCGAATACGGCGATGGTCGCCCCTGGCCAGGCGCTCCACCCGGACCGCGTGCACCCGGAGGACCACCAGCACCCGGAGGACCACCAGCACCTGGAGGACCGCCAGCGCCCGGAGGACCACCGGCGCCCGGAGGACCACCACCGGGCCGACCGGGTCGTTGCGGGACCCAGTTGCCTGCGAAATTCGGCGTGCCGTCCGCGAGGGTCATAGGTCTCGCTACCGCGGTCGCTTTTGCGCCCTCGAGTTCGGCATAGCGAGCGATTTCCTCGCTGTCGTCAAGCGCGATGGTTTCTGCGTAACAGCCAAACTCCTCGCGCCGCGCCGGATTACCCGTGATCTTGATACGCGTGCCGTCTACGAACATTTCTTCCGACCAGCCTGAGCGTTTCAGGATGCTGGCGGCGCGCATTTCACAGCGCCAGTTCTGGACTTCGCCGTCTTCACCTGTGACGTCGAAGTAGACATAGGAATGCGGATTGACGAAACGAATCTTCGTTACGACACCCGATACGGTGATCTCCTTCGATTGATCGAATTGCCCCGACGAGCCGTGATGCGCGTAGGCTGCAAAAGCGATGAAAGAGAGCGTGAAAAGCAGGGTCAGCTGTTTTTTGATCATGTGTAAAATATCGATTATTAGTGAAAGAGGGGGAAATTATCGCATAAAATCCGTTGCTGCGATATCATCGACAAGCCTTGATTGCAGTTATTTTCTCACAATTTTACGGGTGCAAGATGAACACAACGTTAAGAATTGTCAGGTTTACGTTTTTCTCAATGCTCGCTATCGTCGCGACGACGGCCTCCGCACACCATTCATTCCAGGCGACTTTCACCTCTGATGCCAAGATCGATGTGCAGGGTGTCGTCACCAATTTCTCGTTCAGAAATCCGCATATTGTGGTGAAGCTCGACGTTGCCAACGACGATGGATCGACGACCGCCTGGATGGCCGAAGGTGCGGCTGCCACGCTGATGCGGCGGGCCGGATGGGACCGCGACACGTTAAAACCAGGCGATCTGGTGCGTATCCACGGCGACTCAACGCACGACGGTTCACCGATGGTCTCGATCGACTATGTCGACCTCATCGATCCGGACACCCAGGCGGCTTTGAAACGACTGGGTCGCGAGGCCGGCGGAAATGCCGAGCCGACGCAGAAGGCGGCTGCGATGCCGTTGAAGCTTGACGATGGACGCCCGAACCTGACCGGTGCGTGGACGAATCACGGTATGCGCGGTGGAAGGCCGACGCCGCCCTCTTTGCCGTACAACGCAATGGGTCAAAAGCTGCAGTCGGAATACGACAAGGCGAACGACCCGCAGGTGTTCTGCGACCCGCCAGGACTGGTTCGGCAGCTCAACACGCCGCACCCGCTTCGCATCACGCAGTTCAGTGATCACGTACTGATTGAGTACGAAGAATACGCCGGCCGGCGAGACGTGCGCATTGGTGACAAAGTCGTCGACTCGGGTGTCAAAACGCACTTTGGCGATTCGATCGCGCACTACGACGGCGACAAGCTGGTTATCAAAACGATCAATCTGCTGGCTAACCCGGGCAGCCCGGAGGGCCATCGCCTGAGTGATCAGGCGTCGACGGTCGAGACCTACTGGCGCAACGATTCGGAGGACTACGGGCCGACGATTTCGATTGAAGTGAAAGTGTCGGACCCGCTATTGCTGACCGAGGACGGTTCAATCACGCGTGACAAGATGTCTGCGGGTGAGTACGAGTTCATTGAAAACGACTGCCAGACGCCGCTCAGGGAACGCACGGCCGTCAATCCCGCGACGAGTTTCTTCCTGACGAGCCACGGCCCCGGCGACGGCGCTAATCTCGGCGGTCTCGCGGGCGCAGATGCTCACTGCCGCAAGCTGGCCGAGTCGGTTGGGGTCGGCAACAAGGACTGGCGCGCCTATCTCAGCACGAGCAAGGTCAACGCACGTGATCGCATCGGCAGCGGTCCCTGGTACAACGTCAAGGGCGTCCTCATTGCGACGAATCTCGATGATCTGCACGGCGAGGCACCCGGTGTTACACGAACCTCGGTCGTCGACGAACACGGGCTACTCGTAAACGCGCGCGGCGACGATCCGAATCGGCACGACATTCTGACGGGTTCGCAAACGGACGGCACGGCGCTCAACAACAGCGAAGACACGACTTGCAGCGACTGGACGAGCAATGGCGAGGGCAGTGCCCTGGTCGGCCACTTCGACCGCGCTGGCGGTGGTGCAAACCCCACGTCATTCAATTCGGCGCACGGCTCACGCGGTTGCAGTCAGGAGAACTTACAGGGCACAGGAGGCGACGGGCTGTTCTATTGTTTTGCAACCGGCGCGGAGAACTCCAATGAGTAGCTTTAGACACACGTCCGCCAGGGTTCTGCTTACACTGGCGACATGCGCCGTTTTGGCTGCGGCCTGTGGCAAGGAGGCGTCGCCTCCGGCGCCGGCCGCTGCGGCAGCAGTAGCGGATACCGTGCTGATAAACGGCAAGATATTGACGGTCGACAACGAGTTTGCAATTGCAGAGGCGCTCGCTGTCAATGGCACACGCATAGCCGCCGTTGGCGACAGCGCGAGTATTAGTGCGCACATTGGCGACAAAACACGAGTCATTGATCTGCAAGGCAAGACGGTTATTCCGGGACTGATAGATAACCACATGCATTTCATTCGCGCGGGTCAACGCTGGCATGTGCAGGCACGAATTGATGGTGTCAATTCTCGAGTGGAAGCGCTCGAGATTATTGCCAGGAAAGCGGCAAGCATGGAGCCGGGCGAATGGCTCATGGTGCAGGGCGGCTGGAGCGAGGAGCAGTTTGCCGACAAGCCCGGTGGATTCACACTCGAGGAGCTCGACGCTGCGGCACCGAATAATCCCTTGTTCGTGCAGGTTATTTACCTTCGCGTTTATGCCAATTCGCTGGCGCTGGAAGCCGTTGGTGTCTCACCCGAAGCCGGCGCCTTTCACGGCGGCCCGCCGCTGATTTCGCCACAGCCTCCGTATGGCCTGCTCAATGAGCAGATGCCGGAGGTGTCGGAAGAACAAATCGCCAAGAACATGCGCGAGTTCATCCGGATACTCAACAGTGAGGGCGTCACCAGTGTCTACGATGTTGGTCGCCCGCCCGAAGGCGACATCACACTGCTGGATCGCATGTCAGAGGACGGACCTTTGAACGTGCGCGCGTGGCACACACTCAAGTACGAGGCTTACGATCCCGACGGCGCCGCGGCCGCAATAGAATTGATCAACAGCAGCACGCCAAATAGCACCGATGATTATCTCGGCATGCTTGGACTTGGCGAGCACATCTACCTGCCATTTTTTGATCGTCCGGGCCAGCAGGAAGGCTACGATGCTGACGTTCTCGAACCGTTAATGAAGGTCGCAACCGCGGCGGCAGAGCGCGGCTTCACGGTGCACGAGCACACATTCATGGAGCCGACGATTTCGGGTTTCCTGGATGGTCTCGAAAAGCTCAACGAATCGACGCCACTCGCGCCACTGCGCTGGTCACTCGAGCATGTGGCTACGATTTCGGACGAGAGTATTGAACGTGCGAAGAACATTGGTCTGACCGCTGCCGTACACAGCGTGTCGATGCACATGCCGCCGCAACTGCAGCCGCCAATTCGTGCGTTGCAGGACAGCGGAATTGTCTGGGGACTCGGCACCGACGCAACCATCGTGGCGCACTACCAGCCTTTCATTACGCTCGGCTGGGTCGTGAGCGGCAAGTCGATCAACGGCAAAACCCTCATCGAGGAACCGGTGACGCGCGAAGAAGCGTTGATTGCGCATACCCGCAGCAACGCCTTCCTGTTATTCAAAGAAGACGACCTCGGCACGCTGGAAGTTGGCAAGCTCGCTGACCTCGTGATCCTTGATCGCGATTACATGACGATTCCGGCCGACGAGATATTCGATATCGAGCCGGAGCTTACGATGGTCGACGGCCGAATCGTCTTCGAAAAGGGAGACTGACATTGTCAAAGCTAAACATTGCCCGGGTGCTTGTTGTCGTCGGTCTGGCGATCGGTCTCGAGAGTCTGATGGCGACGTTTTCGCACATTGGCGATCCGCTGTTCACGCTACAACCCGAGTTTGGTGGGGGCACGGAGCACTCCTGGTACCACGCACTACGTGAAGCCGTTGGTGATGTCGGTGCAATCGCCGCTATGCTGTTGGTCTTCTTCGGCAAGCCCATGTTTCGCTCAACGGCGACCTGGTGGCTAACGCTGGTTGTGATGGTTGGTTACTACGCACCGTTCTGGGTCGGAATGCCGTTCAATTCCGCGCTAGCCGCACCAACGCTGGAGGCCGAAGTCAGGCACATTGCTCAAGCAGCACTGCCTTTCATTGCATTGTTCCTCGCGCGCGCGGAATTTAGCAGCAGCCCACAGTCCGGGGGTGAGTAGGTTCAGCTTTTGTCACGTTGGATAGCGTGCCGATACGCGAAATGCTGACGTCCATCTTTTCATCGATCTGCATAAAGCGTTCCGGCTTGGCGCCTTCGCCTGCGGGAATACCCATAACGATCATGTCTCCAGGGAACATCGTTACGGCCGAAGAGATGTAGGCGATGGTCTCGGAAATCTTGTGTCGCATGTTCGATAGCGGAATCGAGAGAATGACGTCGCCATCTATTCGAGTTTCGATGGTCTGTTGGTAGGGGTCGCCAAACTCGTCTTCTGTCACGATCAATGGACCGAATGCAGACGACAGATCAAACATCTTTCCCAGTCCAAACTGAGACGAATGGTTTTGGTAACCCTTCACGGTGCTGTCGTTGTAGATGGAATATCCGAACACATGACGCGGCGCGTGCTCGACCGTAATGTATCGACCGCCTTTGCCCAAAATTACGGCCAACTTTCCTTCGCACTCAAGAGTTGGGCTGCGTAGTGGAATATCGATGACATCGCCGTGGGCAACGTGGTTGCGCGGTGTACGCAACGAGACGGTCGGGAACTCATCCACGCTTAATCTTTCTGCTTCTGCCGGATCTGACGAATTGGCCGTCACGCAAAATGTTGCCCAGGGGATGATCGGCGGCAGCAGTTTGATGTCATCAATATCGAAACGCTCAAGCGATTCCTCTGCGCTCTTGATTTGATGCCGTGCGTAGGGCCCGCGCCTGATCACTTCCATCAAACCCTGGGGCATGCCCTTGCTTTCCCGGTGTACGGACAAAACCGTTTTCTCATCATCGAGCAGCCAACCCAGGCGTTGATAACCACGCGACTCAAACGACAGGAATTTCAAACTTTCTCCCCAAATCAAACAGAAAACGTCAAACATAAAACGGTGGCCGAGGAGGGATGATATAGGGGAGAGGACCCGCAATCCATTTCTGTTGTCACCACTCCTGATCGACAATGCAGCCAGTCCTTATATAATGCGTGCATGACCCCCAAAATTCCTGTCACTGTGCTCACCGGGTTTCTCGGCAGCGGTAAAACCACTTTGCTCAATCGCATCCTCTCAGAAGATCATGGTATGCGTATTGCCGTCATCGAGAATGAGTTCGGCGAGATCGGCATCGACCAGGATCTGGTCATCAACGCCGACGAAGAAATCTTTGAAATGAATAACGGTTGTATTTGTTGCAACGTTCGCGGCGATTTGATCCGCATTCTGGCCGAGTTAGCCGACCGTCTGGAGCAGTTTGATCGAGTCATCCTGGAAACGACCGGCATGGCAGACCCGGGTCCTGTCGCACAGACGTTTTTAGTGCAGGAAGATATTCAGGATTACTACCAACTCGACGGCATCATCACGCTCGTTGACGGCAAGCATGTGGGTCAACATCTGGATGACGAGACCGACGAGGTCCTGGCCCAGGTGGCTTTCGCTGATCGGATCATCATCAATAAGATCGACCTGATCACAGACAAAGAAAAACAGCAGCTGAGAAATCGACTGCAGGCAATGAACACAATGGCCGGGATCTACGAGGCGACAATGGCAGACGCGCCCATCGCCGAGTTACTGGACATTGGCGGATTCAACGTACAACGCGCTGTGGACATCAAGCCAAATTTCCTGGAACCGGAATACCCATTCGAGTGGGCCGGCATCTGGCAATTGACGGCGGGGGACTATCGGCTGCGAGTGTCAGCAGGGCATCACGATCACCAACACGACCACGACCATGATCACGACCATGGTTCTGGCATGTCCATCGTCATGGCTAATGTGAATGCGAACCTTGAAAATGATCTCCCGGCATTGGCTGAGACCGTCTTCGTTGAATTTTCGGCGGAGCCCGAGTCTGTCGCTAACGGCGAGGTCCTATCAATGCGGGATCGACACTATCGACTTACGCTGGAGGGCAGGGACGAGTACGAATTTGCAATGTCCATGGACAATTCGCAGTCCGTCGCGCTGTTTACGGGGCATGCGCCCGATGGACTTCGCCTGACGCTGGTTGGGGCGGACGGCGTGGTTCAGAGTCCGATCGCCGAGCATACCTTCCACGCAAAACACTCACACGACTCCAAGGTTTCATCCGTGTCCATTCAACTGCCCGGGAAATTCGATGGTGAGCGACTGAATGCATGGCTCGAGGAATTCTTGCAGGAGAACGGTCCCGACGTCTATCGCATGAAAGGGGTTGTCGGCATTGACGGGCAGGACTACCGCTTTGTGTTCCAGGGCGTGCATATGATTTTTGGTAGCCAGGCTGCCGGCGAGTGGGGTGATGAGACACCCGTAAATCGCCTCGTGTTCATTGGCAAGAACCTGGACGAGTCGTATATCAGAAAATCACTGCAAGACTGCCTGGCTAAGTAGCGGCGTTCTTAGAGGACCAGGTTTCCGGGGCCCGTGACAGCGAGCAGCAGCAGCCCGCCGGTGAGGCCCAGGTTGGCGAGCGCGACGCGGCTACGGCCGAGTCGTTCGTTACCTTCCATGTTCCAGAAATCGTGAACCATGATAGTGGCAACGAGCGTGAATAGAGCCAACGCCGCCGCCATTTCAGTAATCAGCCAACCGCCGAGTAGGCACACTGACGCGACGAGATGAAGCACGATTGTGAAAACAACCGAGGCGTGCCTCAATGGAATGCTGTCTTTCGCGTACTCGTCGAGCGCGCGCGAAAAATTCGTTGCTTTCTCAATGCTGCTGACGAGAAAGACGATCGCCATGAATATGCGGGCGACGAGTACAACAACAGAAAACCAGGGTTCCTGGATCACTACTTTCCAATCTCCGTTCGGCACAGTACGGTGTTGTCTATCTCGAGGTCGGCGCTCCAGATCAGTTTGGCGTCTGCGTGCCAGTCAATTGATTGATATCCGCCGCGCGGTCGCACGTCTTGTGCGGAATGTACAATCGCATATTGCCATTCACTGTCATCGAAGTCAGGTTGCATCCAGCCTGTCGGCTCATCCCTGATTTCAGAGGTGCATTCAGCTGTGGGATCGTCACTGTGGACACACTGCCGGTTGAGTGGTGCGCGGTGAATCACAAGGCAGCGCCAGTCGCTGTCGGAGTGAGCAATCAGTTTGTTGGTCTCGTTATTGAAGAACTGCGCTGCAAATCCACCGTCGCCGATTTGTTGCCGGCCCGAGCCAATGTACTCCAGACCGGAATCATTTTCCTTGTAGTCCTTCATGACAACGTTGAGTTGCGCGGGTAGCTTGGCGTCGAACACGAAGGTGTCGGAGTTGAATGACCGCTCGGTATCGTAGGGCGTAGAATCTTCGCCGACGAGCTGGTCTCCGACGTAAACGGCATACCAGTTGTCGCCCCAGACTTCGGCGCGGATCGTCACCTGCGAGTCGTCCGCGGCGACCACCAGCGGCAGGAGTGCCACGGCAATCGTCAAGGCCGTTCCGCGGCAGCGCCTGGTCATTCCGAGCCCATCTGCGCTACGAACGCGACGACCTCGCTGGTTTCGGCGCGCTTGCGATAGTCGGCATCGACGAACGCGTATTCGATCGTACCGTCCTGGCCAACAACATAAGTCACGGCAAGTGGCAGTTCGAGGGAGTCGTCACCGTTAATTTTCGAGAGGTCGTTGCGTCCGCCCGGCTGGTAGCCGCCTGAGATAGAATCCGGAATACGGTAGACGATGCCGTATTCACGCGCGACGGCGTTGCCAACATCACTGAGTACGATGAACTCAAGCGCGTTCTTTTCAGTCATCGATAATGCGCCGTCCGGCAGCTCGGGCGAAATCGCTATGAGCTGGGCACCCGCAGTCTGAATGTCCGCCAGGTGTTTCTGATAGTCGTGCAGCTGCAAATTGCAGTACGGACACCAGCTTCCCCGGTACCACGTCAATATCACAGGTCCTTTCTCGAGTTCCGCGTACAGGCTGACCGACTCACCGACGGCATTTTGCAGTGTGAAGTCCGGTGCCTTGTCGCCCTTATTCAGAGCCTTGTCGAGAATGCCACTGTCCGCGACAGAGGCAATGGCTGCCGCCATCGTTGCGACCCGTTCCGGTGGCGCATCTTTCTCGAAGCCCGCCTGGCGCTCAGCCAGTTGCTCGCCGAGTGTTGTTTCTACAGATGTCTCGGCTGCGGCCTCGGGCATTGCTGCATCGGGCGCACTGGCACTCGTGTTTTCTGTTGGTGCCGGCTGTTCGCCACAAGCCGCGGCAAGCAGGCACGAGCTAAGAATGAGGATCGTTAGTTTGGGTAATGACATGTTCGCTGCTCCTGTTATCCGATGGCCGCTGCGATTGCTTTGCCGAGGTCCTCGGTGTTTGATTTACCGCCCATGTCCGGTGTCAGGTTGGCTTTGTCTCTGAGCGTGTTTTCGATCGCCGTCATGATGGTATCGTGTGCGTCCTGGTGCCCAAGGTGTTGCAACATCATAGCGCCCGCCCAGATCGTGCCGATCGGATTGGCGATTTTTTGGCCGTAAATATCCGGCGCCGAGCCATGCACGGGTTCGAACATCGACGGATGTTCATTCGATGGATTCAGATTCGCCGAGGGCGCGATGGCAATCGTGCCGGTACACGCGGGTCCAAGGTCTGAGAGTATGTCACCAAACAGGTTGCTGCCGACGACAACATCGAAGCGATCGGGCATGCGGACGAAATTCGCGGTGAGGATATCGATGTGATACTGGTCGACCCTGATTTCCGGATAGTCTTTCGCCATTACGGCGACGCGTGAATCCCAATACGGCATTGAGTGAATGATGCCATTCGATTTAGTGGCAGACGTCAGATGCTTCGCGTCGCGGCTTTGTGCGAGATCAAACGCGTATTTCAAAACCCGGTCGACGCCACGCCTCGTAAATACACTTTGCTGAACAACGACTTCATGTTCGGTGCCGGCATACTGAATGCCGCCGATGTTCGAATACTCGCCTTCGACATTTTCCCGCACGACGTAGAAGTCGATGTCGCCCGGCACGCGTCCGGCTAGCGGGCAGGGCACGCCATCGAACAGGCGCACGGGGCGCAGGTTGATGTGCTGGTCGAACTCTCGTCGAATTGGAATGAGCAGTCCCCATAGGGAGATATGATCAGGGACAGTCGGGAATCCCGCGGCGCCCAGGTATATCGAGTCAAATGCGCGCAATTGCTCGATGCCGTCCTCGGGCATCATGTGGCCGGTTTTCAGATAGGTCTCGCATGACCAGTCGAAGTCCTGCCATTCGAAACTGATGCCGTGTTTGCTGCCAGCTTTTTCGAGAACTCGCACACCTTCCGGCATCACTTCTTTACCAATACCGTCACCTGGGATGACGGCTACTTTGATCGTTTTACTCATCGCTTTTTCCAATTAAAAAAAGGGCCCTCAAGAGGGCCCTTGTTTAATACTTAACGCACTTAGTAATCCATGCCACAACCGATGATACGGTCGTTCGGGAACTTCGTAATGATCTCGATGCCTGTGTCGGTAACGACGACTTCGTCTTCGAGGCGGACGCCGTCCGTACCGTCTGCATTGCCTGCATAGGTCTCGAGCGCGAACACCATGCCCGGTTGGATCTCGATCGGATGTTCGAGGCTGTAGGCCCGCGACATAATCGGAAACTCCCAGAGACCGACGCCGACACCATGGCCATACTGCAGGCCAAAGATCTCGTGCTCATTCAAAGCGCCCATCGCACGGTAGTCTGGCCAGCGCGTCACCACGTCGGCGGTTGTTGCACCAGGTTTCACGGCGTCGATGCCGCCCATTTGAATCTCATAGCAGCGCGCGTGCGTGTCAATTTGTTTCTGCGACGGTGGACCTACCGTAAAGCAACGATAGACGCAGGTGTGGTAACCGTTATAGAGACACACAACGTCCATGAAGATGATATCGCCGGGTTGCAGTAGGCGATCCGAACTCAAATGCGGATGCGGGAATGTGCGATTGCCCGATGTCACCTGGACGTTGTGGACCCACTGCGCGCCGAGGCGGTGCATCTCGTGAGACGCAACTGCCTGCAAGTCGTTTTCTTTTGCGCCGGGACGAATTTCGCGAGCAATGCGGTGAAAGGCGGCATCAACAATAGCGCAAGCGTGCTTCAACAGCGCAATCTCGTCTTCATTCTTGATGGCACGAGCATGTTGCATGACGACCATGCCATCAGCGATCTTGTAGCCGGCACCCTGCAAGGCGAGTAAGGTCTGTGCCTCAATGACGTCAACGCCGATTCGGATTTTGCTTTTGTCGAGGCCGAAGTTGCCGAGCACCATGTCGACGTCTTTCAGGAACCCATCGGTCGCGCCCCAGCCCGGCGGCAGTGCACCGTACATCGTACCGTGCGCGGGGTAGGTGTAGTCAGCAATCCAGGGGCAGTTAATCTTCTCGGCGGCAACTTCCGATCCGAAACCAAAAATATGCGGCGGACCATTGCGCGGAATGATCGAGTACCGGCCCATGTTGTCGATTTCAGGTGAACAGACGGCCGTTGATGTGGCGTAGCGTTTGTTGCAGGTATCGAACAGCAACATGCAATCAATGTCGAACTCGTCCATATACTTTTTTACACGACCGACGCGATATTCGCGCATCCGGTCCATGTTGATGCGTTGCTCGTAGTCAACCTGCATCATCCCCTGCGTGCCTACTCGATACGCCACTAGCCTTCTCCTTAATTTTTTATTGTAGGGCCGCAGGCCCGATCCTAATTGTTAGCGATTATTCGGTATAGATTTTGCCGCTAACAGAGATACCGTGATATTGGCCATTATATCGTCAATATGCAAGAATTTATCGAAATTTCGATTATTCTGGGAAAATTCGGGGCTGTACATGTGGCGCGTATGCGACAAGAATGCGTCGTCGAACGACGTACGGGTCCTCTCGCAACTATGCGCCATCTCGCCATCGGTGATATTCACGGCTGTGCCAAAGCGCTGGCCACTCTGCTCGAGTACATTCGCCCGCACGCCGACGACGTCGTTGTTACCCTCGGCGACTATGTTGACCGCGGACCGGATTCGAAGGGCGTTATCGAATTGCTGTTGGCATTGCGCGAGCGCTGCCGGCACGTTCCATTGCGCGGCAATCACGAAATCATGATGCTGGACGCGCGGGATACCGAGAGCTGGTTGGTGCCGTGGCTGAGCTATGGTGGCGAAATGACGCTGGCGTCTTATGGTGGCTCGTTCGACAACATTCCCGCTGAGCACTTTGATTTTCTCGAGAATTCACTGCTTCCTTACTATGAGTGCGATACGCACTTCTTCGTGCACGCGAACGCAAGGGCCGAAGTTCCGCTGCAGCAACAGCCCGACTCGGCGCGCTACTGGCAGAGGTTTCGGGATCCTGCAGCGCACCTGTCGGGCAAGACTATGGTGTGTGGGCACACCCCGCAGGATTCCGGCGTGCCGATCCGCAACGACCACGCCATCTGCATCGATACGAAGGTTTACGCCGACCATGGCTGGCTGACTTGCCTCGATGTTGAGTCAGGAACGATCTGGCAATCGAATGAGGCAGGCGAAAGGCGCCAGGGGTCGATCTAGACCCCGTCGGGTCAAAACATGTCGGCGAATTGGACGCTACGTTTCACGTTGCTGCCGTCGCGGCTTTGCTGCCAGAGAATTCGACCGGCCCCGCGCTCGGCTTTGTCGACTTCGATTGCCAAAAGACTGCCGTTTGGAATCAATACGTCTTCGCCAGTCAGCCAGAGTACGAGAATGCTGGTGCAGGACTGATGACTGCTGACCAGCACGTCTCCGCCGTCGAAATCCAGTTCGTTTACGAAGTTTATGATCTCGGGCAAGCGCGAGCCGGTCTTAAGATACGGCGACTCGATAATGGGTTCGCCGAAGCCGAGCACTCGCGCTGCGATTTCGAGCGTATGCCGCACCCGCTTCAGCGGACTTGACCAAATTCCACTCACGCCTGACAGCTCGTCAAGACGTGACCTGACGACATCTTCGACTTCCTTTACACCTACGTCGGTAAGCTCGCGATCTTCGTCTGCGTCCGCATTGGACGTCATGCCGTGCCGCAAGACGTAAATCTTCATCGGCCGGGCCGCGTCAGATTTTTTCGACGCGATGATTGCTGGCCGACCGAACGATAGCCTCGGTAACGGCAGCACAATGCACATGCTCTTTATTCGAAATTATGTACGGTTCACCGCCGCCAACTGCGATTGCAAACGCGTCGAGCGCGGCACGCGCGACATCGAATGACGCTGCTTGCCATGTCTCGGCCGGTCCCTTGATTGGCTTAAAGGTACATTTGCTGAACAGCTTGAAGCGGCGTTCTTCGGACGGCGCGCCAGCGATATGCGTCATACCCTCGAGTTTTACAAAGCCTTTTGAGCCGTAGACCTGGAAATTGAAGCCGCCACCGGTAGCCGTCATGGTCGCCAGGTAGCCGGACATGCCTTCCTTCATACGGAACAGGATTGACGTCGTATCATCGGCGTCGACCTCAACGGCACGACGGAAGCTTTGCGCATACACCTCGTCAATCTCTCCGCACAGGTCTATGAATCCGTCGATGGCATGCACGCCCATCGGCGTTAGTCCGCCGCAGGGCGTTTCATCTTTGCTGGCCCGCCACGCGTCGGGCTTCAGGAACAGGCCGTTCGGAAAGGTCATCGTTGCTTCGCAATGAAGAATCGTGCCGAGTTCGCCGGAGCGCACCATCTCGCGCAGCTTGGTCATTTCCGGGTGGAAGCGGCGGCTGTATCCAACCGCGAGTTTCAAGCCAGCTTTTTCGCAGGCAGCCACAGCCGTCTTTGCATCGGCACCTGTCAGCGCCAGCGGCTTTTCGCAGAAAACGTGTTTGCCCTTCGCGGCAGCGGCGCTCACTTGCGCAGCGTGCAGGGAATTCGGTGTTACGAGCACCACGGCATCGATATCGTCATCGTCAATGATGGTTTCGAAGGACTCGCGAAGGTCGAGTTTATGCAACTTGCAAAACGCTTTGTCGTCGTCTGTTTTCGAGCGTGTCGTGGCGGCGACGAATCGTATATCCTCGCTAACTCCGGAGACGGATTCGACCAACGTTTGTCCCCACCAGCCGAGTCCTACTATTGCAGCATTTATCATTCTGATTCATTCCAACTGAATTGCGAAGGCAACACTATATCGCTAAAGTTCGCATTTTTCATAGATAATCGATTAAACAGGGAAAGGCGACATGGATTTACACAGTTGGTCTTGGCTCTTCCTGATTCTCTATATAGGCGCCATGATTGCCTTCGGTGTCATCGGCAGCCGGCGGGTCAGCGGCGCTGACGACTATGCTGTTGCCCGCCGCGGATACGGGCCGCTTATCCTGGCGCTTGCGTTCGCCTCAACGGCCGCCAGTGGCGCAACGTTTCTTGGCCTTCCGGGGCTGACCTACAGTTTCGGCATTTCGACCATCTGGCTGGCGTTTCTTTACCCGCTGGGCATCTATCTCGGTGTGTTGATTTGCCAACGCACAGTCGGTCAGGGCGGCAACGATGTCGGCGCGCGTTCTATTCCGGAGTATCTTGGTGAACGCTATAACTCCGAAGCACTGCGCATATCGGCCGCCGTATTCTCGCTGATGTTGCTGTTCTATTTGGCTGGCCAGCTCGTTGGTGGTCTCGTCATGTTTGAGATCATGCTCGGGATTCCAAAGCCGATCGCACTTGTGATCACGACTCTGGTGTTGCTGGGCTACGTGACGACGGGAGGCGCACATGCCGACATCCTGACTGACGGTGCCCAGGCACTGGTCATGCTGTTGCTTGCTGCGGCTATCATTGTCATGTTTTTCCTTGGCGTCGGTTCGGGGGGCTTCGATGCGATGCTCGAGAATCTGCGTGGGCAGGACGAGCGGCTACTCGATTGGTTCAACCCCGATGTGCCAATTACTGCATCGCCGTGGTCAATGTTCGCGCTGGTCGTGGCGCATATTCCACTTGGCTTGCTGCCACACATCGGCAACAAACTCTGGGCGCTCAAGGACGAGCACAGTCGTAATCGTTTTCTCGCACTCGCCTTTACGTTTGGCCTGATTCTGCCCGGTATGACACTTGGCGGCGCAATGGCACGCTCGGTGCTCGGCGACGATCTGCTCGGCGGCGGCGCCAATACGGCGTTGCCGGCACTGTTCATCGAAATATTCCCCACCTGGCTGGCCGCGTTGCTCGGCATCGGAGTTCTCGCGGCCGTCATGTCGACAGCGGACGGCCTCGTCATTTCGACGTCGCAGGTGTTTGCCAACGACATCTACCGACGTAGCATCGCGCCGCGTCTGCACGCCGACCGTAGCGCCGAAGACCTGGACCGCAACGTGTTACGAATCAGCCGTATCGTCACAGCATTGACGCTCATCGGTTCCGCAGCGCTCGCATGGTTCGTCATTGACATGAATATCGTGCTGTTGATCTGGGCGGGAGTGGGCGGCTTCATCGCCGCACTCGCCGGGCCATTGGTGCTTGGCTCAATCTGGAAAGGCGTCAGCCGCCGCGGCGCGCTGGCCGGGTTCTGGACAGGCGCGATCGTGTTCATACTAATTCACACGGGAATCGTGTCGAGGTTCTGGCCGTCGCTGCCGGCACTCGAGGCGGCCGGCGACTGGTTCGCGTTTCATGCGCAGAGCCCTTATTCTGCGGCTACCATGGGTGCGATCGCCTCGGTACTGGTCTCTGCCGGCTGGCCGCAACGGACCACAACACAAGCTGAAACAAAAGCTACCATATAATCGATAAATAGCCTAAAATGGCGGAACTATCGATATATTACTCGGGAACTCCATTGGCTACTAAAACCGGGCAGCTCGCCGCTGCCATCAAAAAAGCGAAGACACCGAAGCCTGATGTGCGACTGGCACTGTATCGCGAGATGCAGGCTTGCCGGGTCATGGAACAACGCGCATACGATCTGTTCATGCAGAACCTGATCAAGGGTACGTCGCATCTGGCTCTCGGGCAGGAAGCGATTGCCGCGGCATTTGGTGTTGCGATGCGCGATGACGACTATTCGTTCTGTACTTACCGCGGTCACAATCACACGCTCGTTCGCGGCGTGTCGATGACGGCAATCCTCGGCGAGCTGATGGGACGCGAGTGTGGTCTTTTGCACGGTAAGGGCGGCTCGATGCACCTTATGGATGTCGAAAAAGGCGTGCTGGGCTCCTACGCTATCATTGGCGCACATATGCCGATGGCGGCGGGCGCCGCATGGTCGGCGCAGTACCGCGAGTCGGGTCAGGTCGCCGTCTGTTTCTTCGGCGATGGCACCACCAACATTGGCGCATTTCATGAGGCATTGAATTTTGCCGCGATCTGGAATTTGCCGGTCGTCTACGTATGCGAAAACAACCTGTACATGGAGTACACACCGATTAGCGACGTAACGGCTGTGCCGAACCCGGCGGCTGACAGGGCCTCAGCCTACGGTCTGGAACCCATACTGGTCGATGGCAACGATGCGGATGTCATGTATGCGACGGCATCGCTGGCGCTCGAAAAAGCCCGCAGCGGCGGTGGTCCGACGCTGATCGAGGCGCAGACCTACCGCCACGGCGGTCATTCGCGCGCCGACCCGGGTAAATACCGACCCGACGAGGAAGTTGCAGCCTGGAAGAAGCGCGATCCGCTTATCACCTATCGGAAACGTTTGCTTGACGACGGTATCGACGTTGCTGCCATCGAAGCGATTGAAGCAGAGCAGGCGGCGCGCGTGGACAAAGCAGAACAAACAGCACGAGAGAGCGGTCCACCATCGCTGGCCAGTGCCTTTACTGAAGTTTGGGCCGATGGAGGTTCGTCATGGCGGAATTAAGTTATCGAGACGCGGTGAATGCCGCGATTCGCCAGGAGATGCGCCGCGACAAATCGGTCGTGTTTATCGGCGAAGATATCGGCGCTGCAGGTGGTGTATTCAAAACCACAGGTGGTCTGTTGGAAGAATTCGGCGCATTGCGGGTTCGCGATACACCGATTTCAGAGCAGGCAATTTTGGGTGCGGCGGCCGGTGCGGCGATGACCGGACTCAAGCCGATCGCGGAAATCATGTTCTCGGACTTTTTCGCCGTCTGCTGGGACATCGTGGTTAACCAGATTGCAAAAACACGCTATATGACTGACGGTCAATGCAGTTTCCCGCTCGTCATTCGCTCGGCGAATGGCGGCGGCTCGCGCTTCGGTGCGCAGCACTCCCAAAGCATCGAGAACTGGGCGATGGCGGTACCCGGTCTCAAGGTCGTTGCACCATCGAGTCCGGCCGACGTCAAGGGACTGCTGGCTGCGGCCATTCGGGATCCTGATCCTGTGCTGTTCTTCGAGCAGAAATCATTGTACGGCACTAAGGGCGATGTGCCCGAAGGCGAGTACGTTGACGAACTCGGTAAAGCCAAAATCCTGCGCGAAGGCAGTGACGTTACGATCATCGCGCTGGCAGCAATGGTGCGTCATGCGATGGCCGCGGCCGACACGCTTGCCAATGAACACGGCATTTCGGCGGAAGTCATTGACGTACGCTCGTTGGTGCCACTCGATATGACCACGATCATGAATTCGGTGACGAAAACGGGCCGGCTCGTGACGGTAGAGGAGAACCCGCGACTCTGTGGCTGGGGTGCGGAAATTTCGTCCATCGTGTCGGAAGAGCTGTTCTGGAACCTGGATGGCCCCATCGTGCGTGTAACGACACCGCATATTCCGCTGCCATCGGCCGATGCCCTCGAAGATGCAATGCTGCCGAGCCCGCAGAAAGTTGTCGACGCCGTTATCGGTCTTGCTGATTAAGGAATACGTATGGATGTCCTGATGCCCCAGCTGGGGGAGACTGTTCTCGAGGGTACCGTTGCGACCTGGTACAAAAACGTCGGCGACAAAGTCAAAAAAGGCGACTTGCTGCTCGATGTGGAAACCGACAAAGCGGCGACCGAAATAGAAGCGCCGACCGATGGTGTTCTGAGCAGCATTAACGTGCCGGCTGGCGATACCGTCGATGTCGGCACGGTCCTCGCAGTGATTGCCGCTGAAGGCGACGACACGGTGGCAGCAGCTGCACCCGTTGAGACCGCCAAAGCGAAAGAAGCAGTGAAACCTGCACCGCAAGGGCTGCCCGCGAAATCGTCAGGTGGCCAGTCGTCGAGTGGCAAATTGTCACCGGCTGTGCGTCGCCTGCTTAAACAACACGATCTCGATATCGCGAGTCTCAGCGGAACAGGGCGCGAAGGTCGAGTGACAAAACGCGACGTGGAAAACTTCATCAAGTCGGGCGCCGCATCCGCCAGGCCAGCTACACCGGCACCTGCGAAGCCGTCTGCGCCGAGCAGTGGCACGGTACCGTTCGATCGCTTCCGCCGCGTAACAGCGGAGCATATGGTTCGCTCGAAAGCGACGTCACCGCACGTGCTGCAGGCAATTGATGCCGACTTCACTGCTGTCGACGCCTGTCGCTTGCGAATGAAAGACAAATGGAAGCAGGAGAAAGGTTATTCGCTGACGTACCTGCCGTTCGTTGCGCGCGCTGTGTGCCGCGCACTTGCCGAGTTTCCGCGACTGAATGGCAGTGTTGTCGGCGACGCATTGCAGCTGCACTCGGAAATCAATCTTGCGATCGCGATCGACCTGAACCACGAAGGACTCGTTGCGCCCGTTGTGGCCGATGCCGGTTCATTGTCGGTTGCGGGGCTTGCAAAGAGTATCAACGATCTCGCCGTTCGCGCGAAGTCCCGCAAGCTGACGGCCGACCTGTTGCAGGGCGGTACCTACACGCTGTCGAACCCGGGTCCGTATGGCACGATGTTCACGGCACCGATTATCAATCAGCCGCAGGTCGGCATACTGTCTATGGACGCGATCCAGAAGCGCGCGCATGTCGTTGAGACCGGCGCCGGCGATGCGATTGCGATCCGCCCGGTTGGAATTCTGGCGCAGTCATTCGACCATCGGGCGATCGACGGTGCTTACTCTGCCGCGTATCTGCAGAAGTTGAAGGCGCTGATCGAAAACTCCAACTGGTCCGACGAATTCTAGATGCAACGGCTACGCAGGCATGCGCTGCTGGCCTCGCTGTTACTGATCACGGCAACAGCGCAGGCGCAGCAAGAGTCGGCGGACGATTGTCTCGAAATTACGCTGACAGGGACGCAAGGCGGGCCACCGGCTGTGAACGGCCTCGCTGGCGCTGGCACACTGATCAGTTATGGAAAGCTCAGTAACCAATGCCGTGATGTGTTGCTGCAGTTCGATGCGGGGCGGGGCACGACTGAACGCCTGTCACAACTGGGGCTGACGCCGAGAGATCTCGACGCTGTTTTTATCACGCACATACACTCCGACCACACGGAAGGGCTGGCGGGATTACTGCAATTGCGTTGGCACTTTTTCGGCTCTGAGCTGGACATCGTCTGCAGCGCTGACGTAGTCGCTACTCAGCCACCGCCCGAACGCACGATAAGTTGCCGCAAGCTCGTGGAACATACCGCTGATGCGTTCCTGCATGCCGGCGAAATTGCACAGCGCTACGCTGAAAGCAACAAGCGACATCCGGACGGTCCCCGGGGAATCGCAACAGTTCGGGAAGTGCCACTGCCATTGCCGACAGAGCCGGGCGCCGTTGTCTGGCAGTCCGGCGAGGTTGTCGTCAGTGCTATCGGCACGGTGCATATTGCCGGGTCGCTGGCGTATCGAGTTGACACGCCGGCCGGCAGTGTTGTGATTGGTGGTGACGCAGGAAACAGTCGTCCGGCGCCGCCGCGGCAGTCATCGACGTCGGAGACCGTCGAGCTGCTTGCCGAAGGTGCTGACGTACTTGTGAATTCGGCTATCCATCCTGTGTTCGCGCCTGACGCGGGCAGCGAATTTCCTGCGCTGACGTACTATCGACAAAGCGGTACAAGGGACCTGGGTGCGCTCGCACAGCGGGCCGGAGTGCGTCACTTGATGTTGACGCACATGATACCAACGATAGGCGCGGTTGCGCACGGACCCTATAAGGTTCCCGGAGGTCCACTGGCGGCGAAGGACTTCGAAGCGGCCGCGCTGGAAAGCGGGTTCGAGGGGCAAGTCCACGTCGGCACCGATTTGCTTCGATTGCGCTTGCAAGGTGAAGCACAGCGCTGACTACTGGTCGTCGCTTCAGGAGCGGCTGGCTTTTTCCATGGCAGCAATCAATGGCAGCTTCTTACCGGAGAGGTAGCGCACCATAGCGCCACCGGCGGTGCAGACGTAGTCAATGTCGCCGAGGTCAATGAATTTGGTCGCCGCTGTTACCGTGTCGCCACCGCCGATCACGGAGTAGCCATCGGCGGCCGCAATCGCGTTCCACACGGCTTTGGTGCCGACGTCGAAAAGTTCATTTTCGTAAACGCCTGGTGGTCCGTTCACGAACAGGGTCTTCGCCTCTGCAATCACCGTTTCGAAAGTCTTGATTGTGGCCGCGCCGATATCCATGAACATGTGTTCGGCCGGCAGATCGTCGACCGCGATTTCCTTGCGTACGCCGTTCTCTTCGTAGGCAAGGTCTGACGGATAGAGGATCTTGTCGCCATAGTCGCGCAGATAAGCTCGGGCATCGGCGACAAATACATCGAGGCCACGATCCTTCAGGAATTTTTCTTTGGTCGCGCCGAGTTTGCAACCGGCCGCGAGCAGCATGATCTCGCCCGTGATTCCGCAGGCCAGTATCTTGTCGGCCGTGCCGGATTCGAGTACCTGTTTCATCATGCCGAATGCATCCGATATCTTTGCGCCACCGAGCACGAAAACGGAGGGATGTTCGGGCTCGGACATGACCCGGCTTAGTGCGGCAACTTCGTCGAACAAGAGTTCGCCTGCCGCGGTTGGCTTGATTTCCTGGAACGCGACCATGGAGGGTGCATTGCGATGAGCGGCGGCGAAGGCATCATTGACGTAGACGTCAATGATCGGCGCCAGACCGCGAACCAGCCAGGTGTCGAGCATTTCATGGGGCTCGAGTTTGACCGCGTTTTCGAACGTGGAGATTTCCTCGCTCAGGTAGCGCAGATTGCCGAGCAACACAGCCTCGCCAGGCTGCAGGGATTTCACTTTGTCCTGCGCAGCCGGGCCGCAGACGTCGTCGATGTAGTCGACCTTGACGTCGAGCAGCGCAGACAGCTTCTCTGCATGCTCCTCAAGCGATATCAGATTCTGGTAGTCGAGCGTATCGCCCTGGTGCGCAATCATTGCCAGTTTCGCGCCCTGGCCAAGAATCTTTGCGATGGTCGGAATGCTCTTCTCGATGCGATTCGTGTTGACGATTTTTCGCGTACCAGGATCGATCGGAGAATTGATATCCACGCGGAGCAAGACGGTCTTGCCCGCAAGGTCGAAGTCGTCGATGCTTTTCATTATTTCCAGTAAGGCAGGCCGAGGTACTTGTTGGTAGCGCCGACTGCTTCCAGGCGGTCTGTTTGCATGCCGCATGCGGCGCGCACGGCGTCCAGGGTCTCAGGAATCGTGACGGATTCCTGCGGAATATGAATGCCGAACATCAGGTCGCGTCCCGACTTGACGAGCGTGTCTTTCCAGACCGGCACTTCGAATATGTCGCCACGAGGATGACCGACGTCGCGAGCGTATTTGAATATCGATGCATTGCCGAGGAAACCTTCGTCCAGCGTAACGATGCGCAGGCGATCGTGCGCGGCGAAAATCTCGGCCGCCTGGCTGATCGAAACGTCGTCCTTCGGTGTTGCGAGTACGGAGATGAAATGGCCGTGCGTCACCGGTGTGTGCACGAGGAGGCCGGTCGCATCGACATGCGGCATGATGGTCATCAGATCGACCGCCTGATGGTTCGGTGCCTTATCAACCTGCAGCGCATTGACGATGCCGCGATGGTAATCGCCTGGGTCCGCAACGCGGCGGACGATCGTTATCGCGACGCGCGTGACGCCGACGGCACGATCGAGGCAGTCAACGGCTCTTATCAATCCGGTGGTGTTGCATGAAGTGAGCTTCAGGTAATCCTTGTTCAGACCTTTCTCATAGTTTGCGTAGCCGTGAAAGAAGGTATCGGCAACGTCATTGGACTCGCCACCCTGAAACACCGCTTTTACGCCGTATTTCTCGTACAGCACCTTATTCTTGGCACCGATGCCGCCCGGCGCCGCGTCGAGAACGATGTCAACTTCGGGGAGGATCTCCTCCATCGTGCCGGACACCGGAATGCCGGCCGCCTCCAGGACTGCTTTGGCGCCATCAAATGCCGTGAACAGCTTGTAGGGCATACCTTTGTCGCGCAATGCCCGTACCGTCAATGTCGGTGCCGCATCGACCACGCCGACCAGCTCCATATCGTCCTGCCGTGCAACGCCGTCTGCCAGTCGTTGGCCGATAACGCCGTAGCCCGCTACGAGTACCTTAGGCATATTCTTGTTCCTCTCGCAAAGAAAAATCGGTAATATTGAAAATTATCATAGATAATCGATAAATTATACCCTGTGTTCAAGAAACTTCTGGCCGCCAATCGCGGCGAAATTGCGATTCGAATCTTTCGCGCCGCCCGTGAACTCGGCATAGCGTCGGTCGGGATTTATTCCGAGGAAGATCGATTGACCCTGCATCGCTTCAGCACCTCGGAAGCGCACCAGGTGGGTCGCGGCAAAGGACCGCTGGCGGCCTACCTCGATATCGATGACGTCATTCGCATTGCACTGGAATCCGGTTGTGACGCTATCCATCCGGGTTATGGCTTCCTGTCCGAAAACCCGGAGTTTGCCGAACGCTGTGCTGAGGCCGGGATCACGTTCGTCGGTCCGCAGCCGGAGGTCATGCGCAGTCTTGGCAATAAGATCAAAGCGCGTGAAATGGCTCGTGCTGCGGACGTACCCGTCATGCCCGCCACCGATTCGCTGCCCGGTGACAAAGACACGATCACGAAGATGGCCAGCGACGTAGGTTATCCGCTGATGCTGAAGGCGAGCTGGGGTGGCGGTGGTCGTGGCATGCGCGTCATCCGCGATGCAAACAATCTCGTTGAGCAGGTCTCAATGGCGCGCCGCGAAGCTCAGGCAGCCTTTGGTAACGACGAAGTTTACCTTGAGAAGCTCGTTGAAAATGCGCGCCACATCGAAGTGCAAATCATTGGTGATACACACGGCGAAGTCGTGCACCTGTTTGAGCGTGACTGCTCGGTGCAACGGCGCCATCAAAAGATAGTCGAGCGTGCACCGGCACCGTATCTTACAGCCGCGCAGCGCGAGGAAATTTGCGCAGCGGCCGTTCGACTGGCGCGCTCGGCGAACTATTGCAACGCTGGCACGGTCGAGTTTCTACAGGATGTCGACACCGGCAAGTTCTACTTCATTGAAGTCAATCCGCGTGTTCAGGTCGAGCACACCGTCACCGAGCAGGTGACAGGTCTTGACATCGTCAAGTCACAGATTCTGATCGCGGCCGGTGGCAGGATCGGTGACGTCGAATCGTCAGGCATGCCGGCGCAGAGCGATATCACAATGCGCGGCGAAGCGATCCAGTGCCGCGTCACAACCGAAGATCCGCGTAACAATTTCATCCCGGACTACGGTCAGATCGTCGCCTACCGCAGCCCTGCAGGACCGGGCATTAGACTCGACGCAGGCACAGCGTATTCGGGCGCCATGATCGGCAGGCACTATGACAGTCTGCTCGTCAAAATCACGGCCTCGGGAAGCAGGCCGCGCGAAGCCGTCGATCGCATGCGTCGGGCGTTGAGCGAGTTCCGAATTCGTGGCGTGGAGACCAATCTTGGATTTCTTACGGCACTGATCACCGACGAGCGCATCTACACGGGGAACTACAACACGCGCTTCATCGACGAGACGTCGAATCTCCTGAACATTCCGGCGGAGTCCGCCCACGGCGTGCAATTGCTGCACTATCTGGGTGAGATTATTGTCAACGGCAATCCGCAGGTTGCGGGCCGCGCCACACCGAAGATATTCGAGGTGCCCAGAGTTCCCGAACTCGAGTCCAGACCCATCGTCGACGGCGTGCGCCAAATTCTTGAGAGGGGCGGGCCGGATGCGGTATCCGACTGGTTGAAGTCAAGAACGGCGCCGCTCGTGACGGATACAACGTTTCGTGATGCTCATCAGTCGCTGCTCGCCACCCGCATGCGTTCCTACGACATGCAACGCATCGCGCCGCATTATGCGCGCCTGTTGCCCGAACTGTTCTCAGTAGAGTCCTGGGGTGGCGCAACGTTTGACGTCGCCATGCGATTCCTCAATGAAGATCCGTGGCAGCGACTTGCGGACCTGTCTGCTGCCATGCCCAATCTGATGCAGCAAATGTTGTTGCGAGCGTCGAACGGCGTTGGCTATACGAACTACCCTGACAACGTCGTGGAGTTTTTTGTACGCCAGTCGGCTGATGCGGGTGTGGACGTATTCCGGATTTTCGATTGCCTGAACTGGGTCGAGAACATGCGCGTCGCGATCGACACAGTATGCGAAACCGGCAAAATCGCCGAGGCTGCAATTTGCTACACGGGCGACATTCTCGACCCGTCACGTCCGAAGTACGATCTGGCCTACTACATTAACCTGGCGAAGGAACTTGAAGCTGCCGGCGCGCATATCCTGGGCATCAAGGACATGGCGGGATTGTTGAAGCCCGCCGCTGCTTACAAGCTGATCAAAGCGCTCAAGCAGGAAGTAGGATTGCCCATACACCTGCACACTCACGATACGAGTGGGGCAGCAGCTGCAACCGTAATCAGTGCCGTTGCGGCAGGTGTCGACGTCATTGATGCGGCGATGGATTCAATGAGTGGACTGACGTCTCAACCCTGCCTGGGATCAATAGTCGCAGCGCTTGAGAACACCGAGCATAGTACCGATCTTGACCTGGCGAATATTCGAAGAATCAGTGACTACTGGGAGCAGGTGAGGGAACAGTATGCGGCCTTTGAGCCGGACGTTCGCGCTGGCGCGTCCGAGGTATACCTGCACGAAATGCCGGGCGGCCAGTTTACGAATCTGAAAGAGCAGGCAGCCTCCCTGGGTCTCCGTGATCGCTGGCACGAAGTGGCGCGCGCGTACGCCGACGTCAATCTTGCTTTCGGAGACATAGTCAAAGTGACGCCGTCTTCGAAGGTCGTCGGCGACATGGCGTTGATGATGGTGACCTCGAATACGTCTATCGAGCAGGTGGTCGACCCGGATACCGAAATCTCGTTCCCGGAATCTGTGGTGTCGCTGTTCGCGGGTGAACTCGGGCAACCCGTCGGCGGGTTCCCACCGGTACTGCAGAAAAAGGTGTTGAGAAACCGGGAACCGATTACGGTTCGACCGGGCAGTCTTCTTAAGGCGGCCGACCTCGATGCGGAAATGAAGAAACTCGAGAGTTGCAACGAGCTGCCCGTTAGCAAATTCGATCTTGCGTCGCACTTGATGTACCCGAAAGTGTTCGCGAACTATCGCAAAGACCTCGACCGCTATGGTGACCTTCATGTGCTCCCGACACACAATTACTTCTATGGCATGCGCCCCGGAGAGGAACTGACCGCAACCATGCAGGACGGTCGCCAGGTGCTTATTCGCTACCTGGCGACGACAGAAACTGACGATCGTGGCAACCGGCGCTTGTTCTTTGAGATTAACGGTCAACCGAGTTCAGTTCTGATCCGGGACGCGAATTCCAATGCCGGTCCGGCGACTCGGGAGAAATCCGATCCTGGTAACGCAAACCATGTCGGTGCGCCGATGCCTGGCGTAATATCGACGGTTGTCGTCGAGCCAGGCCAGGCGGTGGTTAAGGGGGACGTTCTTCTGACGATGGAAGCCATGAAAATGGAAACCTCCGTGATCGTTGAACGGGATGCCCGGATCAAGCGGATGATTGCAACGATAGGCGACCAGTTTGATGCCAGGGATTTGCTGGTAGAACTTGAGTAAATGAGTGCTTCCTTTTCCGGAAAAGAATCGCTATTATTCAATAAATAAGAAAAAAATCGATAATATTACCCAGGACTAAGATCTGATGGCACTTTTTGAATGGCTGGAGGGGACGCAGGTCGCCTTATGGGTTGGTGAGTCGCTTTGGGCTTACCCGTTCTTGTTGAGTTTGCACGCTGTCGGCCTTGCGGTCGTTGTTGGCATCGTTGTGATGCTGGACCTTCGCTTGCTGGGTTCTTTCAAAGGCCTGGACGTAGCGAGCTTCCTGCCGGTCATGCGCTTCGCCTGGATTGGATTTGTCGTCAACGCCGTATCCGGCGCATTTCTTTTTACGTCGCAAGCGACAACGTTTGTAAGCAGCGTGCCATTCCTGTTGAAAATTGGCATGATTTTCGTCGGCGCCATTTTAGCGGCTGTAATACAGCATCGCTTGCGCGGTGTTCGTGACGGCACCGATAACGACTTCGCGAACAGCGGCGCCACCAAACTGATTGCTGGCGTTTCATTGGCTACCTGGATTGGTGCGATCGTAACGGGTCGCCTGATTGCCTACATCTGATTAGGAGAGACCGATCGTGGAAGCACTCGCACAAGCCATCGAAGGTGGCGCGATAAACACCTGGGTTACGTCCACACCGTGGCTCTGGCCTTTGATGGAAATCCTGCATTTTCTCGGGCTATCGTTGCTCATGGGCGCCCTGATCGTCATTGATCTTCGGCTGCTTGGTTTCTTTCGAAAGATGGACATTCGCGCAACGCACTCGTTGCTGCCGTGGGTATTCATTGGCTTCGGCCTGAATCTGGTTACCGGAGTGCTGTTCTTTTTCGGCGACCCGTTCCGTTATGCCGGGCATACCGGGTTCCAGATAAAAATGATTCTTGTTGTCATAGCCGGTCTTAATGCGCTTTGGTATTACTTCAAATTGCACTCTGAAATGGATTCCTGGACCGCCGACATCGATCCTCCTGCGATTGCCAAGGTTATTGCCGCGATTTCATTGGTGACCTGGACAGGCGTCCTGCTGCTGGGCAGGTTGATCCCTTACGTGAGTACTGGCTAGCGGATCTGCTGGTTCTACGCCTGGCGAAAGATATCCAGCAGCAGTTTGATCTCCATCACGACAAAAACAACGATCAGCAGGCGCTGAAAAGCGGTCTGTGATACGCGTTTGCTGAAGCGAATGCCAAGCCGCGTAAATGCCAGCGTCGGCACTAACGCGATTACGCCAAGCACAAGGCGTTCCGGTGTCATGGCGTCGGTGCTGAAGGTCGTGACAAGTTGCGCGAACGACGCGCTTAGAAACGCCGCAGCGACCATGAATGCGTAGGCTGCTGGTTCAAGATTGCGGCCGTTGAAGTAGGGCGCAATGATCTGAGCTGAGATGCCGGTGGCGCCCTGCGAGATACCTGCGCATAAGCCGACAACGGGTGCCACGGCACCGCGGGCCTGGAATAGTCTGCGCAGAATATTGCCGAAAAAGTACTGGATCAGATACAGAGCCAGCCAGCCCGCTAAGACAAGCCGCAGCCATCGGTCGTTGACGGAAACAAGAGCGAACGTGCCGGCGATGCCACCGATGAATCCGGCCACCAGGAAAGCGCGGTGCTCATAAGCGAGAGCACGAAAACGGCGATGGCTCCACACCAAAGTCAGATTGGAGCCGAGCCCGGGAATGATCATGAGAACGACGGCGACTTCAATGGACGAAAAGGTCGCGATGGCCGGCACAGCAACCAACGGCAGCCCCAGTCCGGTAAGTCCTTTGACGAAAGAACCGAAGGAGATCGCTGCCAGCGCAGCGACAGCTAAACTAATTGTTACAGTTCCCCAGTCCAAGTCTTTCCCCGTTCGCTCTAAAGCGGTACCGTAGCGGACGCCCGCATCAACCATTGAATGATATCGACAACCAATCGAAATTATCATAAGCGAGACTTTCCTACTCAAATGAGATTTCCCCTTTCGCCGGCAGCGAGCGACTACGCCCGTTTCAGGGTTAAGCAGTTTGTCTTTTTTTGCCTGTTGTTTCTGATTGCTCAGGCGGTATTCGCACACAACGTTTCGCGCGAAGACATCGCGTTGATCGCACAGCAACCGGGTCTGCAGATCGGGCTTTACGTGTGGCTCGGCGCGAAACATATGGTGACGGGATATGACCATTTGTTGTTTCTGGTCGGAGTTGTTTTCTACTTGCGCGATGTGCGCACGATCGCTGTGTTTGTCAGTCTGTTCGCGATCGGGCACTCGGTTACGCTTATCGGTGGTGTGCTCTTCGGCCTCAACGTAAATCCCTACATCGTCGACGCGATCATTGGTCTGTCTGTCGCTTACAAAGGCTTCGACAACCTGGGCGGTTTTGAAGCGTTTTTTGGCGACTCACCCGACGGACGGTTGGCGGTGCTGATTTTCGGCCTGTTTCATGGCCTCGGTCTGGCGACCAAGTTGCAGGACCTTGGCTTGCATGAGGAGGGGCTAGTCGGCAATCTGGTTGCGTTTAATATCGGTGTCGAGCTTGGGCAGTTTGCCGCATTGCTGGTCATTGTCTTGTTGTTGCGATCGTTAACCTGGAGCCGCGATCGCAGTCGGCTCAATATGTTGCTTAACGGTAGCCTCATCGTCGCCGGTTTTGCGCTGATGGCCTACCAGCTTGTGCTCTACCGGGCACAATAATATCCACACGGAGTTTTTTGATGAATAAATCGACCATTGTTCTACTGTTACTGGCCGCACTCGGACTTGGCTCGGTGATTGGCGCGAGTTTTCTGGATGCCGAATCACCGCAGCCGGCAGCAACCGCGCCAGCTGCCGCCGCGTCCACCGGCGGCGCACCCGCATTCCGTTACCTTGCGCCCGGGGACGTAGAGCTTGCAGTCGACGAATTTGGGCAGGCCGCGCCAGCGGCCGTTGGGGAAAACCTCATCGCTCGCGACGAACGCTGGAAAACGGAGTCTGTGGCATTTGAAATTCCCGGCGATGGCACGGTTGAGTACAAGGCAATCATGCAACAGGGAGACGCTATCGTTTTCAGCTGGCAAACCAGCGCTGGAGACGTCTACTACGATTTTCACGCTCACGACGCGGCGTTTGGCGATGAGTTTTTCACGCGTTACGACGAAGGTGAGGGTGCGGGGCGATCAGGGACAATCGTCGCGGCCTACGATGGACAGCATGGCTGGTTCTGGCTGAACCTTGCGCCAAACCCGGTACAGATTACGCTGGATGTTGCCGGCTATTTCGAAAAGATTGTTGAGATCGAAATGGAAGCCTACTGATTCGCGATATCCGGGTGATACAGGACGTGGCAGTTTTCACACGGTGGGTACAGGACGTCGCCCGCACCGAGCACATCATCAACGCTCCGATCCGCAATGGCTTTGCGCGCCATCTCTGCGGCGGCTATGACCTCATCGGCCATCGCGTCCCAGTCGGGATTTGCGGCCCAGGCCTTGTCATTCTCGCCGGCGCCGCCTTCTTTTATTAACTTGAAGACATTGATGATTTCAATGGCCGCGTTGTCGATGACATTCCACTCTGCATCCGTCTGAGGGTTGTCGACCCCCCATAGTGTGTTTGTCGATGGTGTCACTACGGATGTCATGTAGTCATTGATCGAGCCAGGCACAATTTCGGGTGCGGGTTCAGTTGAAAAAGCAGTGCCCGAGCAAATTGCGGCGATAAGGACTGTGCTCAGGGTATACGCGTGGCGTACCGTAATCATGTCGAAGTCCTAATAACTCAGCGAGATGCGATGGACTCTAGCACGGCCGCTATTGTGCGGGACTCGCTTCTGGCTAGGTATTTCTACGCATCCCGCACCCTGTCCGACGTCGCTGTTTGCTCGTCTGCTGGCCGGCTATCGAGTTTCCGATCGGTTTTCGGCCAAAGCATTCTAATGATCGTATCGTCTTCGTGAAACAACAGGTGTTTTAGCGAGCCGAGAATGTGCAGTACGACCAGGGTGCCCAGAATGTTCGCCGACGTCGCGTGTACCTGGTGCAGCGAAGTCGCAAATTCCGGATGACGCCCAACTGCCCACGCTAGCAACGGCCCCGTGATCAGCATCACAGCAACTGCTGCCAACATGGCGAAGTGAGCGCCCTTCGCGATGACGTGAATTCTGCGAGTCTGGCCGCTTACATGCGGATGAGGGTTTCGTAGCCGCCAGAGAATCCGCCCTGCGAGCAGCAACCAGGCGGTAAGTCCGATCGTTGCATGCAGGGTGCGACGCGCATCGATAATTTCGTCCCCGGGCTGGCTAAAAATGCTCTTGCCGGTAAACCACATCGCGATAATCACGACTGCGCTGGCCCAATGCAAAACGATGGAGATCCAGCCGAAAGAATCGGATCGGTCGCTCAGGTTGTATGAATTATTGTTAACAAACACCTCCTCGATGCGGTCGTTGCCGGCGAATTAACTACATTGCAGGGTTGCGAATTGCAACTGGGTATTTCTACGTCTGGATCGGCCCTGTTGATGGCGCATCGACCCTCCGACGAGCCGCCCAGCGTGCAGATCCAGCCCGCAGGAAAAAACTATCGTATAAACAAGAAAAGTACTGTTATACTCGAGCAAATCTTGATAATGTCAGAAAAATCGATAAAACAGATAATAAATCGTGCATGACATGGGGTTCTTTTTGACCGCCAAATTTGGCGGTCTTGGTTACACAATGGGGGAAACATGAACATCAAGCCTAAGAATTATTTACCGACAAACAGTGCCAAAGGTCAGACCGCATGGATGGTTGCGGCGAGCCTTGTCGCGGGGCTCCTGTATTCATCCGGTCCGGTTCAGGCGCAGGAAAAGCGCGCCGCCGCTCTGGACGAAATCGTAGTGACGTCCAGACGATATGAGGAGAGTATTAACGACGCGCCACTCGCTGTTAACGTGCTGGATTCCGAATATCTCGCCAAACAGGGCGTCAACACGCTCGACGACGCGCTCGAGTTGACGCCTGGCGCCACCTGGGGAAATTACACCATGGCGCAACCCGGAAACACTTTGCGTGGTATGGAGTCCTACAACTCCGGCAACGCATCGTTGGAGTCGTCTGTACAAGTGGTCGTTGATGGTATCCCGCTAACGAAAGCTTTCATGATGACGCCACCGGTCTACGACATGGAACGCATCGAAGTCATGCGCGGACCGCAAGGTACGACGTTTGGACGTAATGCCTCGCTGGGTATTGTGCACTTCGTCACGGCAAAGCCGAGCCAGGAGTACAGCGCATCAGCATACGGTTCGGTAGGAACGCGTGCTTATTATGGTCTTGGCGGCCACATATCGGGCGGTGTGTCTGATAACTGGTCAGTCCGTATTGCGGCCAACAAGAAGCAATACGACGGCGATCTGGAAGATGAGAATACGGGTGACCCTCTGGAAGGTGAAAACAACTGGGCAATACGCGCATCTGCGCTCTACGAGCCTAGCGATACGTTCAGTGCCTACCTGAAAATGGAGCACATGGTCGACCGGGGCATTGCACCCGCACGACGCCATGAGTCCTGCACGGTTCCGACGCTCACTACGCCGCCGTATTTCAACGAATACACGGCAAACTGTGACACCTGGAAGGCGTCAATCAGTTCGCAGCCGGAAGACGGTTTCTACCAGGACCGGGACATGACGTTCGTGACGGCTGAGCTGGCATGGAACCGCGGCGACCTCAATATCGCGTGGCTGACCGGTTACCAGTGGGGCGAGCATGCCGTGATCAACGATATCTTTTCATCGCCTGAGGTTATTCAGGATCAGCATGTTCAGAATGATGCGAATGTATTCTCCACCGAGTTGCGTATTGACAACCAGGGCAGCGACAGTGCGATTAACTGGCTCGCAGGCATCTATTTGCTTGAAGACGATGAATACCGCCTGGAAACCAATATCGGTGCACCACCTCGGGGCAACGGTGCTGGCAGGATTACGGGGCGTGGAACCAACGAGCTGACCGCCAAAGGCTATGCCGAAACTTCGTCAATCGGGGTCTTCGGTGAGATTAGCTTCGACCTCGGCGACAGAGTCGAGGTGGCTATTGGTGGCCGTTATACCGATGAATCGAAAGACTACCTCTTCACCAACTATTGTTGGGGTAGAGCGGGCGGCTGCGCCGGACTTGGCGCTCTAGCTGAGGGATACGAGTCCTACTACGATCCTGCTCGCGACTGCAACGCAAATGTCGTGGCCGGCGAATGTGGTTCAGAAGGATTCCCGATGGGTATCGGCATCGACTCGCTGCTGCCGATTTCGAAGAGCTGGGATGATTTCTCGGTGAAGGCCTCTATAAGCTTTGCCTTGACGGACAACACCAACATCTACGCGTTGTACTCGGAAGCGTTCAAATCGGGCGGTTTCCACCATGATGCGCGAGATGCGGGCCAGTTCTACGAATCCGTACTCGATCCCGAGAATGTGGAAAACTTCGAGATTGGTTTGAAGGGCTCTACCGACAGGTTCCGTTATGCCATCACGGCATTCATGATGGAGCAGATCAATGCGCAGAACAGTGCGCTGGTTCCACTGCCGGGAGGATCCTACATAACGGCTCTCGCCAACTTCGGTGGTATCGAGCAACAAGGATTCGAATTTGAGGCGACGTGGGCTGCCACCGACAACCTCCTGATCGGCGGCAACATGGCGTTTTACGACGGCGAGTTGGGGCCTGGTTCGGTCGACAATGCTCAGTGGGACCCTATCTGCAGCTGTTTCGTCGGCACGGATGTTAGTGGAACGCCGTCGGGCATGGACAATACCTGGGTGCTCTTCGCCGAGTACACCGCTGACCTGTCGGGTGGTTCAATGCTCGCCTTTCGGATAGACAACCAGTACCGCAGCGAGATTGCACCGCCGCCCAGCCAGAGCACGACGACGAACCTCGATGGGACAGGTCTGGCGTTCGAGCGCCCCGCGATTAACAATCTCGGTGCCAATATCACCTGGACCTCTGCCAATGGTGGCAGGGAAGTCATGCTTTGGGGTCAGAACATGCTGGAAGAGGAAGACTTTGGTGGCTTCGGTCCTGCCAGCGCCTTCTGGTTCAACCAGGGCACTTCCCCCCGCAACTACTGGGGCAGAAGCCGGTACGGCCTGGACGTTCGTTTTAACTTCAACTGATCCCCCCGGATTGAAGTTAGAAGTTAAGGAAGAGGGGCCTTTCGAGGCCCCTTTTTTTATTGTCAGAATAAATTGATGGAGGCACCGAATTGTCGAAAATTCCGGATATCACACGAAGAGAGTTCCTGTCCCAAGGTGCGGCGCTGGCATCGCTTACCGCGCTGCCAATGGCTGTGTGCGCAGAGGAAACGATTCGGAGTCGCCTGATCCCGGGTACCGACGAGTCATTGCCGGTTATCGGGCTGGGTGCTCCCGACTTTTTCTATAAGAGTCCACCTGAGGGGGATGACGCTGCGAAAGCCGTCATTCGGGCACTGGTGGAGATGGGTGGCAAGTTTCTTGATACGCCGCCATTCTTTCGGCCTGATCCACCCGTAATCGGCAGGCTACTCACGGAAATGGGTTTGCAGGACGACCTGTTTCTGACCGGGAAGATCACGGTCGCTGGCAAGGAAGAAGGTATTCGGCACCTTGAGAGATCCGTCGCCAACCTAAATAAGAATCCGATCGACCTGCTCATGGTGCACAACATGAGAGACATGGCGACTCATTGGCCGACGCTAAAGGACTGGAAGGCCGCCGGAAAAGTTCGCTATATCGGCGTCAGTCTGACTCGGACTCTCGAATACAACGACTTCACGACCAACTCCGATCTGGCGGACTTCATGCAAGCGGAGAAACCGGATTTCATCATGCCGAGTTACTCAGCATTTCACCCGGAAGTTGAAGAGAGAGTGTTGCCGCAAGCCGCGGACAGCGGCATTGCTGTCATCGTAGCCGAGCCGTTCAAAGCGCTGGACGATGGGTCATTCTTTGCCATGGTGGCGGATAAGCCCTTGCCGGCCTGGGCCTCGGAATTCGATTGCGAATCGTGGGCGCAATTCATGCTGAAGTTCATTGTCGCGCACCCTGCCGTAACCAGCGTCGTAACTGAGACGAGTAAGGTCAAGCACATGATCGACAACATGCGCGCTGGATACGGACGCCTACCCGATCAAGCGATGCGCAGGAAGATGAGAGAGTACCTGTTAGCGCTCTAGTGGTTTCGCACATCCAAAATTAGAATCATCTTTGTAGCCGACGGCGATTCGATTCATAATCAGCGCCCTCGACACTCGCGATGGATTCTTATAGATGAGCCGACTAATTCCGCTGCTTTGTGGCTTCATACTGTTTTCACCGGCCTGGTCTGATGAACCCGTCAATGACGAAACGCCTGGGCCCGCTCACGTGCTTATACACAAGAACCCCGGTTGCGGTTGCTGCGAGCTGTGGGCCGAACACCTGCGGTCACATGGATTCACGGTGGATGCCATTGAGGACCCGGAAATCCTGGATCTCAAGGCCGAGCTAAACATTCCGCGTCAGTTAATGTCGTGCCACACAGCTATTGTTGACGGCTATTTTGTCGAAGGCCATGTTCCGGCAAACGATATTTTGCGGCTGCTGAAAGATAAGCCCAGGCATGTGACCGGAATCGCCGTGCCGGGCATGCCATTGGGATCACCGGGCATGGAGCACCCCAGTCCGCAGGATTTTGATACGATCGCTGTGCTGACTGACGGCTCGGCCTATATCTATGAATCCCACAAGGCCGGCGAAGACTTCTCGGCAGAATAGATTGACCGTACTTACTGTGCACGCCCGTCGCCAAAACAAGTTTCGGACTTAACTGATTAAGGACTAACAGTGTCGCTAGCAGAGTTCATGCGTGATACCAGAATTGTCGCGGCAAAGGCCGGTTGTGCGGCGGACTGCGTCGACTCGGTATCACGGCACCCGGGGCGTCGTGGGTGTTGTGAAGGGTGTACTGGAAGAGCGAAATTTTATACGTATGGACCCGTGCAAAACGACAGACGAGGACATAGATCTGGCCAGAGGAAGTCCGATACTCCTGGCAAAAGGCACGGTTACGACCTTCGTTCCGAACCCGGACCACATTCACATGACAGGCGTTCCGGAAAACAGAGACCAGGTCGTCAGTCTGCATTTGTACGGCAAGGAAATGAATGCCTTCCACGTATACGATCAGGACACGCGCACGAGAAAGCGGATCGAAGTATTCCACAATGAGAGCTAGTGGATAACAATATTCATCATGGCCGCAGTTTGCGCCAGAACGGCACTTCAGTGCTCGCACTGGGGTTCCGTCCGTTCTACCTGGCCGCGGCGATTTTTGCCCTCGTTGCATTGCCAGTCTGGGTCGGCGCGTACACCGGCGTATGGGTGATTGGAGAGGAACTATCTCCTCTGGCTTGGCACACGCATGAAATGTTCTTTGGATTCGCTCCGGCTGTCATCGCCGGATTTCTACTGACCGCCGTGCGCAACTGGACCGGTCGGCCGACACCAACCGGAACTTTGCTGGCCGCTTTGCTTGGATTGTGGATTGCCGGGCGTGTGTTGATGATTACCGGACCCATGCCTGTCGCCGCCGTTGTTGATCTGCTGTTCTTGCCCGCGCTCGGAGTTGCTATCGCCGTTCCGATTTGGCAAAGCCGCAATACCAGGAATTTCAAGGTAACCGCCATTGTCTTTGTGCTGGCTTGCATCAACGCTTTGTTTCATTTCAGCTACCTGAAAGCACTTCCGAGTTCGATTTTGACCGCAGCCCCTGCATTCGCACTGGACGTTATTGCGATACTGCTGACCATCATAAGCGGCCGCGTAATTCCTGCTTTCACGAACAATGCGGTTCCAGGGGCGAACGCCCGCTGCGAACGTCGCATTGAGGTCGTAGCGATCGGATCATTGCTGCTGATACTGGTATTGGATATTGCAGCTCTGCGGTGGCAAGTAGTCGAGAGTATCTGGATCATAGTCTTCGGCATTGCGGCTGTGTCTCACACGATTCGACTCGCGCTTTGGGCGCCACATCGGACGGTGAAAAACCCCCTCTTACTGATGCTTCCGGCTGCGTATGCCTGGTTGCCGATATCGTTCGTGCTCGGTATTTTTGTGCATCTTGGCGTTTTGCCACGCGCTATGCCGATGCATGCTTTCACAATCGGCGCGATGAGCAGCATGATGCTGGCCATGATGGCGCGGAGCGCGCTCGGCCATACCGGCCGGCCATTGTCGGCGAGTTGGGCGGAGGTAGGTGCTTTCGCCGCTTTGCAGCTCGCGGCCCTGTGTCGTGTATTTGGAGTGCTATTGCTGCCTGCGCTATATCAAAATGTCGTGGTTGCTTCAGGGATACTGTGGACACTCGCATTCGGAATATTCCTGATCGCCTATTGGCCCATACTGACGCGTCCGCGGATTGATGGACGAGCGGGCTGAGGTCGTAGTCTGGCGTGGCGACGAAAAAGAAATCTCCTGAAGATACTGAGCTGCGACCGTACGCTTCGTCACCCTGTTATCAGCACGAACTGGACCCCGCGTTTGCCGAGCGACCCCATGCAGACGAGTGGGCATCCGTCCAACATTGGCGGCGGCAACAGAGACAACGGTTGAACGAAGATCGCCGAACTTTGACTGCCAGTGCGAAGATCCGAGCGGGTATGGCAATTACCCGGGCTATTGAGGATGAGCCGAAACTAATGGATCGCAGCGTAGCCTTTTACTGGCCGCTGGACGGCGAAGTCGATCTCCGACCGCTTATGCATACGTTTTTGAGTCGAAACATTAAAGTTGCGTTACCCGTGATCGTAGATCGGCATCAAGCACTTGAGTTCTGGGCTTGGGACGAAAACACAGCAATGCAACGCCAGGCTATTTGGGGAATTCCGGTTCCGAAAAAGCGCAACCCGGCGACTCCATCAGTCCTGTTCATTCCCCTGTTGGGATTCGATGTGCAAGGCCACAGGCTCGGTCACGGCGGCGGCTACTACGATCGAACTCTGGCGACGCTGGATCCGATGCCCCTCACCGTCGGTATTGGGTACGAGACCGGTCGGCTGACTTCAATTTATCCTCAGAATCATGACATACCGATGCAGGTGATCGTCACTGAAAAAGGGATCACCTGGCACAACCGTTAGTCATCGACGACTTCGAGAGCGAGGGCATCGGCGACCCGTTGTCGATATGGTGCATGGCATGCAAGGCACGCGCCGATCATTTGCTGGTAGTCGGTAATGGCCTGATTGCGGTCCTTTTCAAGAGCGCTCGAGCGGATTGACAGGGACAAGTCGTGTACCAGCGTGTCAAATTGTTTGAACACCCTCATTTCTTCGCCCAACTCAGCCGCGACCAACGCGACCTGTGTTGCCGGAATCGTCGGGTGACTTGCGATGCGCTCGGCGGCCTTCGCGACTGCCTCAAGATCGTCGGTCAATAGACCGTCGAGTACGAGTACTGAGTCATTCCGTAGTCCCTGCATGATTTGTTGCAAATCTGTATCAGTGCCGGAGTCTGCTCGTGTGATCGTTACAAGTAGAATGACTGCGAGCAAGTAGATTGATCGTTTAGTTAACATCGCATCGTGCTCCTGCTTCAAATTGACTGCGTTGGCTGGAAAGGGTCAACGAATGTCGTGCCAAGGCGTTATTGCAGATTCAAGGATAGAGTAAGTTGAAAATGAAACAAGCCTGTAGACACACCGGACTATTGCTGGCCGTATTTTCACTTGTTGCGTGCGGTGGCGGTGGTGGCAGTGCGCCGCCGGTTACGCCGCCGCCCGCAGTGGATCCTATCGCCGCGCTCGAAGCACGCCTCGACGACCTGAACGTCACCGACTATGCCATTGTGATTGGCTCCCGCCCACCCGCGATCGACAACAACAATGTGGATTTCCGCTATGCGTTGGGGCACTGGCGCGAGTGTGGCCAACCGGTCTGGGATAGCAGCTGCGACAGTCGACGTTTGTCGTCGAGTCCCGGCGCGTTTGGCTGGAATCCCTGGATCGATTTTGACAATGGCTACTACGGCATTATCGCTATGCAGGAAGCCCTGGTTGACGGCGGGTCTCCGACGGATGCAACGCTGGCATTTGCGATGACATTGCGTCCCTTGATCATTGCAGCACTACCGCAATTACGCGCGCGACGATAGCTAAGGTAATGTGTGCCGCAATCAGTGCCAGCGGGTTCCTCCAACGCTCATGTAGCCATTATTGCCTACCGGTACACCGACACTCAATCCAACGCCGACGTTGCCGGAGCAGCTGGCTAGCAGCAGGCAGGACAGCAGCACACTGATATAGAAAGAGTTTTTCAGAATTCTTCGCATGTTATATCCCACCTAGGTTGACCACTTCTGTAACACCAGCAGCGCACCCGACGGATCGGTCACTACGGCCATGCTGCTCTCGCGCAGCTCTGGCGATACCGGCAGCAAAATTTTTCCACCAAACTGCACCGCAAGTTCTGCCGCCGCTGCCGGGTCCGACACGCCGAAATAGGTCAGCCAGACCGGGGACCACTCGGCCGATGGATTCGTCAGTATGCCTGCACGGTCGACACCATCGCCGGCCAGGAGCGTATAGATCCCGCCGCGACGTTCGACCGCGTGAGGGTCGAATCCAACCACCGATGCATAGAATGCTGCAGCGTCAGAAGGGTTGTTGGATAATAATTCCGTCCACACGACGCGACCCGCGCCTGCCGCTGTTGTCAGATCGTCGGGATCGCCAATACTACTGCGCGCCAGTCCAATGACGGCGCCTTCGGCATCAATAATCGCAGCAACCCGCCCCAGATTAACGTTGCGCGCGGCGGCGGCGACGGTCGCCCCGGCGGCTACGCTGCGAGATATCGACGCATCCACATCATTGACTGAGAAATAGGGTAGCCACCGGGAAATGTCGCTGCCGTCTGTCGGCGTTGCAACGGGCACCAGGCCAGCCACGTATATATCGCCTGATCGCGCCAGCACGTAATTGTTCCGACCGGGGCCCGAAGCATCTTCGAATGTCCAACCGAAAAGCCCACCGTAAAAATGACGGGCGGCGTCAATGTCCTCGGTAATCAAATCATTCCAAATCACCTTGCCTTCGAGGGGGTCATCCGAGAAGGACATCCCGGAGAGGTCCGGTCCGGACGCCGTTGCGCAGGCGGCCAAGATTAGTGCAGCCGCGAACGCTGTCGAAATAAGTTTGCTGTTCATCAATTACATCTCCTGTTTCCCGTTTGCTACAGCCGTAGCCAGCAGGAATGATAACGGGGTCAGAGCCCTTTTATACCCTATCCTTTATTCACACTTCAGGGCAATGACTGTAACAGCGCAGTAAAATTCGTATCACCCGGATTCCGCGCTAACATGTCGCCCGCGAGTAATCGTGCCGCCTCAAAGTCGCCGCTGTCACGCAACATCGTCGCCAGTCCCCAGGCGATTTGATAGTCCTCGGGAAACGTGTTCCTGGCGTTGCCAAGTACGTCGATGGCTTCTTCGGCTAGCCCCAGAGAATTCAAAGCGATGCCGTAAACGTAGGCGAAACGTGGAAACGCAGGGTCAAGTTCGGCGGCAGCTCGCAGGTGCGGCAAAGCGGCTTCAGACTGGCCGTTACGCACCAGCCATAAGCCGTACGCGTGTCGACCCGGCGCAAAATCAGGCCCGATCGCCAGCATGTGTCGGTACATTTTGGATGCCGCAGGCGCGTCCCCTGACAGGGATTCAAACTCTGCAAGGCTGAGTGCCGAGCCTGGCACGCTCGCGGTGGCGAGCATCGCCTGCCGGTACTCGTTGGCCGCATCGGGAAATGCGCGGGCGTCGGCCAGCGGTAGCAAATCCCGGTACTCGACATAGGTCGGTGCGGCCTCGATCCGGACACTGCGAACCGGGTCGCGCAGCAAATGACTGCCGGACTGCAGGAGCACTTGCGATGGTTGATTTCGCAGTGCACGGAGCGCTGCCATGCGCACCAGTGGATCCGGGTCATCGAGCTGCGCAGCGATGATTTCGGCCACAGCCGGTGTGGTATCGGGTTCGAGCAGCGTCAGCATCGTCGCTCGTGCGATGGGCGGAAAGTCCGGATTGGCGATCGCTGTTACTAACTCAGCGTTGGCGTTGCCCTGCCGACCGGCGGCGATCGAATGTCCGTAGTGTTGCGGGTCACTGGCGGTGTCTGGCAACCGAAAACTGTGATCGCGGCGATCATCGACACCCATATAGGTTGTCGCGGGCATGTGGCAGTCGACGCAATTTTCACTGCCTGGGCCGGCATGATCCGCGCTGGCGAAGCGGCTCGGCAGGTGGCAGGTCGAACAGATGTCGCTGGGGTTGGTGCCCGTGTGCAGTTCGCCCGAATGCGGATTGTGGCAGTCACTGCAAGCGACGCCCGCGGCGAACATCTTGCTCTGAACGAACGATCCGTAGACGTAAACCTCATCCTGTATCCGTCCGTCCGGGTAATACAGATTTTCTTCAAGCAACGACACTCTATGAGTGTCGGCCAGCGGTTTGCCGTAATCGTACTGCTCGGTGATGACGCCACGTCGAGAGTGGCAGCGCCCGCAGGACTCCACTTGCTGTTTGCTAATAGCCGGGGCGCTGCGTGCAGCGATGCCGGACTCGGCGCTGATGACCCACGCGGCACCGTCACGGTCGTCCAGATCGACGGCCAAACCGTAATTCTCGTCAAACTGTTCACGACTGGATTGCGCAAGGTGTGATGACCCCGGCCCGTGACAGGCCTCGCAGCCAACCGAGATTTCGTCGTAATGCGTATCGAAGGAGTTGGATTCGAGCTCGTAGCCGAGTTGGACATTGGTCGAATGACACTCGGCGCACATGTAGTTCCAGTTGTAGTAACGGCCGGTCCAGTGCAGCGGGTCCTTGTGATCAACTTTGTCATCGGGATACAGGGAATACCAGCGCTGGCCGCCATCGGCGACAGGCCGGGTATCCCAGGCAAAGGGCAGGGCCTGCATTCGGCCGCGAGAGCTTGCTACCAGGTACTGTTGCAGCGGGAACACACCGAAGGTATGGCTGATCTCGAATTCCTGCGGCTGGCCGGCTTCATTCGTTGTCCGAGCGACGAATTTATCGCCGTCCCGGTGAAAGCTTGTGAGGTCGCCGCCATACAGCAGTTCGGTATCCGAGAAATCACCGAGCACTGTTTCGCCATTTGCGACCTGCATCGCCAATTGATGATGTGAGCCTTGCCAGGCGACATATTCCTGCTCATGACAGCTCGCGCATTGCGCGCTGCCAACGTAAATGGAATCCGCAGTCACCTCAGGCGGTGGCGGTTGGCTGCAAGCAGTTACGAGTGCAAGCAGTGGTATAGCGAGTAACGGTTTGCCCACAATATGTCCTGTCAGGGAATTCGATGATCGATGATATCAGCTGCTTATGCTATCTTCCGACGGCTTCATAATCGTCAAAAAAATCTGAGCCTCAGCAATGAACCTGACCCACCTGGAACGCCTCGAAGCGGAAAGCATACAGATCATGCGGGAGGTCGTCGCCGAGGCCGAGAATCCCGTGATGCTCTATTCGGTGGGCAAAGATTCTGCTGCCATGCTGCACCTGGCGAGGAAGGCGTTTTTCCCGTCTCCACCACCGTTTCCTCTGCTGCACGTCGACACGACCTGGAAATTTCGGGACATGTATGCACTCCGCGAAAAAGCGGCGAAAGAGGCTGGTATGGAGCTCATCGTTTACCAGAATCCCGAGGCTATCGAGCGTGGCATCAATCCGTTCGACCACGGCTCGCTGCATACCGATATCTGGAAAACTGAGGGACTCAAAAAGGCGCTCAATCAACACGGCTTTGATGTTGCCCTCGGCGGCGCACGACGCGATGAAGAGAAGAGTCGCGCCAAAGAACGCGTGTTTTCTTTCCGTAGCTCAAAACATCGCTGGGATGCAAAGAACCAGCGACCGGAACTTTGGAAGCTCTACAACGCTCGTAAAGCGAAGGGCGAAAGCATCCGGGTGTTCCCGCTGTCGAATTGGACAGAGCTGGATATCTGGCAGTACATCCATCTGGAAAAGATCGAAATCGTGCCGCTGTATTTCGCGGCGATGAGGCCGACCGTAAAACGTGATGGTTTGCTGATCATGGTTGATGACGAGCGTCTGCCGCTGCAGGACGGTGAAGTACCGGAGCAGCGTTGCATCCGTTTTCGTACGCTGGGTTGCTATCCGCTCACGGGAGCCGTGGACAGCAAGGCCACGACGCTGACCGAAGTGATCCAGGAGATGCTGCTAACCACAAGCTCCGAGCGCCAGGGACGGGCCATTGACCACGACAGCTCAGCATCGATGGAGAAGAAAAAGCAGGAAGGTTATTTTTGATGCGTAGAGACGATCAAAAATACCAGGTCGATGCGCTGATCGCTGATGACATAGATGCCTACCTTGAGTTGCACCAGCACAAATCAATGCTGCGCTTCATTACCTGCGGGTCTGTGGATGATGGAAAATCGACGTTGATCGGTCGTTTGCTGTACGACTCGAAGATGATCTTCGAAGATCAGCTTGCCGCATTGGAATCTGACAGCAAGAAAGTCGGCACTCAAGGACAGAACATCGATTTCGCGCTGCTGGTCGACGGCCTTGCGGCCGAGCGCGAGCAGGGCATCACCATCGATGTCGCGTATCGATTTTTCGCCACCGAGAAACGCAAGTTTATCGTCGCCGATACACCGGGGCATGAGCAGTACACGCGCAACATGGTTACCGGTGCTTCCACTGCGGACCTCGCCGTCATTCTGATTGATGCGCGGCAAGGGGTTTTGCAGCAGACCCGTCGCCATAGCTACCTCGCGCACCTCGTCGGCATCGAGAATATCGTGCTGGCCGTCAACAAAATGGACCTGGTTGACTACGATCAGAGTATCTACGAGCGGATCGTTGCGGATTACAAAGTGTTCGCTACGCAACTGGGTATCGAGACATTCACGGCCATCCCGATTTCCGGTCTGGCCGGCGACAACATCACACAGATCTCATCGAACACGCCCTGGTACCAGGGTCCGAGTTTGCTCGAACACCTTGAGAACGTTGAGTTGGCGCTTACGCGCGACCAGGACCAGCCATTTCGCATGGCTGTGCAATGGGTGAACAGGCCAAACCTCGATTTCCGCGGGTTTAGCGGGCAAATCGCGACAGGCTGCATCAAGCCGGGCGACACGGTACGCGTACTTCCGTCGGGCAAGACATCGGTCATCGAGCGCATCGTAACGATGCAGGGCGATCTGTCCGAGGCCGTTGCAGGCCAGTCAGTTACGCTGACACTGGCCGATGAAATTGATTGTTCCCGCGGTGACGTGATTGCGGTTGCGGATAATCCGCCCGAAGTCGCCGATCAGTTCGAGGCAACCATCGTGTGGATGGATGACCAGCCGCTGCTGCCGGGGCGCAGTTATTGGATGAAGATCGGTACGCAAACGGTCGCTGCACACGTGCAGGAGCCGAAGTACCAGATCAACATCAACAACCTTGAGCACCTGGCAGCAAAGTCACTGGAGCTCAATAGTATCGGCGTGGCCGAAGTAGCGACCGACAAGCCTATCGTCTTCGAGCCTTACGAAACCAATCGCGAGATGGGCGGCTTTATTCTGATCGATAAGATCACCAATGCCACGATTGCGGCGGGCATGCTGCACTTTAGTTTGCGGCGATCGAAGAATATTCATCGCCAGGCTGTCGACATCAATCGCGAGGCGCACAGTCGCCTGAAGAATCAAAAACCGTTCCTGTTGTGGTTCACAGGTCTGTCGGGTTCGGGCAAATCGACCATTGCCAATGAGGTCGAAAAACGGCTGCACATCATGAATCGTCATACGTTCCTGCTGGACGGAGACAACGTGCGCCACGGCCTGAACAGAGACCTGGGATTCACGGATGCAGATCGAGTCGAGAATATCCGGCGCATCGGCGAAGTTTCCAAACTGATGACCGATGCGGGATTGATCGTCCTGACGGCGTTCATCTCACCGTTTCGGGCGGAGCGCCAGATGGTGCGCTCCATGTTGGCCGAAGGTGAGTTCATCGAAGTGTTCGTGGACACGCCCCTCGAGGTCGCGGAAAAACGTGACGTGAAAGGCTTGTACAAGAAGGCGCGGGCTGGTCAGCTGAAAAACTTCACCGGCATTGATAGTCCCTATGAAGAACCGACGAATCCCGAGATCCGCGTCAATACTACGGAGATGAGCGCCAAAGAGGCCGCTCAGCACATAGTCGATTGGCTATTTAATCTGAACGACGCCCGCTAGGTCGGCCGCTATTTTTTCTTCCAGCTGCCGCTGCTGTCCTGGTAGTAGTGCCCGGACTCGGTTTTTTGCACAGCCAGCTCGTAGAAGCGAAGTGCGACCTGTTCGACCGTTACGCCGGTCTTACCCGCAGTTTCCGTGAACTGTTCTTTGCGCTTCTGATTCACATCAGCAATTAGCGCACGAACCTCAGCGTTCGCCGGGGAGGTGACCGCGGCGAGATAACCGGTCCTGGCTTCGCCGACCAAACCCTGGTCTTTGGCGTCATGAATATCGATGGCCCATGCGGTTTGCAGCATGAACAACAGGCCAACGGTTGCAAATATCTTTTTCATCGTCATGGTCGTCATCCTCAAAATACGTCACTGTCATCCGAAAACAAACTCTCAAGATCTTTGTCGACCTGCAGCCGGATATGGTGCTCGATCTTCACATTGAGATTGATTTCTATCGGTTTGTCCGGCGCTTCAACCTTGACGGTAGGATTGCAGCCGGCCAGCATTAAAAACAATACGGTCATCAAAAACGTCGATTTCATAATTGCACCTGGCTCATAAAAGCACTCCGATGGAGCTTACAGTAGGATTCAAAAGGCTCACAGTTTCAGTTCTCACTTCTGCAGTCGTTTTTCCAGTATTTCTTCCACGCTGCGCGCCGCGCGAAGACTTTTCAGCATCTGCGGAATATTGTTTTCCACCCCCAAATTCAGTACCACGGGTCGGTTTTGATCTACATTGGGGCTCTTGCCCGTCAATTGCAGTTGCAGTTTCAAATCGCCGTCCGTGTTGTATTCGATGGTCGATGTCAAAGTCTTGTACTCAAAATTACTCAACGCGCGCGTCACAAAACCAATGCCTGAAGTATCCGTAACCGCGGCCGTTGCCGCGGGCTGGTAGCGAATGACGCCACCCGGCGGCTCGCCAAACAACCGTCCGTTACTCACCGTGACCTTGTCGCCTTCGATGGTGATCGGCAGTTCGGCACCCGCCGTACCGCTGACCTGCACGGCGGAAAATTCTTCCAGCGTCAAGAGTCGGTCAAGTCGGATAGCCTCAGCGTTCATGGTGACAGTATTGGTTGCCGCGGCTGTACGGAAGCTGAACGGCTGAGCGCTTACGGTCCCGCCGAAAGCCGACATGCGAAGCTCGTCCACGTCAACTGCCATTTCTTCTGGATTCAGGGTGTAACTGGCGTTTATGTTTTCGAGCGCGATGCCGGTTTCGAGCAGACCTACAGTCAGAGTTGCGGGCGCCAGCGAGAGACCTGCGTCGTCGTAAGTCGCCTGCAAATGGGTCGATAAATTAACGAAGGCGATATCCGTGTAGTGGCCGGTCAATTTTTCGGCGCGTATTGAAGCTCGACCGTTCAACGCCGTCGCCGAGTTTGTTGCTGTCCAGTTGGCATCGAAATCCATGAACAGCAGGCCGGCGGCAACATCCCAGTCGTAAGGCCATGGCGTCAGGCGCTTGGAAAGCGGCGACGTCGCGAACGACATACCGATGTTGCCGAGATCAATTTCGCCTCTGCCGCTATGCAGGTCGTAGTCGACCGCGATGGACCCGTTCTGATGCAGGCCGACTGTTTCCAGATCGACGGCTATTCTATCTCCTACCTGAGCCAGTTTTCCCTTGAAGCCAGGTAGCCTGGCTATCCCGGACTCCAGTGCGGCTGTTACTTGCGGCACGTACAAGCCGCTATTCACCGTCAGGACACTATCCTGCTCGCTAGCGGAAAGGCTCTCCAGATACATGGGCATACTCAGGCGCGCGTCCTTCGATGCGGACAATCCGGTGATGCTGGCGTCCACTGAATCGGCAGCCAGACGCCACCCCGATTCCAGAACCTCGATCGTAGCGGTGGACATCAGTTGTGCAGAAAACTTTCTCACGTGCGTGTCCGATGTCTGCACATCACTGGCTTCAATGCTTGCTTCGGCCTGTAGCTCGACGCGCAAGCTGTCGTTTGGAAAATCGATGGACTGTGACGATGACCAGGTGAGTTGACCGACACGCGCCACCGGAAGGACGCGATTCTTCAATGCTATGCTGGATTTCAAGGTGCATTGCGGGCCCGCCTTGCAGGATAGAGCGGAAATCCTGACCGGGATTTCGCTCCAGTCCTGGTAGCTGACCAGCAGCGAAGAATCCTGTTGGCTAAGCAGCCAGTCACCTTCGGGAAAATTTGCTGTAGCTTCAACAACGCTCCCCGCCAGAACCTTGATCGACGTCGGGACGCCGGATCCATCGGTATAAACGAAGTGCAGGGGCGGCGAAGGGCTGAGCTCTACGGACACAGACGTTGACTGATCGGCGGCATAAGGGATTTCGAGGGCCAACTGCATGTCTGCCGTGCCCGACAGGATCTCAATTTCCGGAGGTACCATTCCTGCAAATCGGGCGAAAGACTGCCAGTTCAGCAGGTCGAGAGTCGCAAGACTGCTAAGCGAAATGTTCTCGGCATTGTGCTGCATGAGCAGTTCTATCGACTGCGACTTCGCATTTGGTGATTCCTGCAACAGAGAGAGCGCCACTCTATGAGCACCGCTATCGGTCGGCGTCACTGTGGCAGAAATGGCCATCGTTTCGACCGTAGCACTGATCTGTTGTTCGCTGGTTTGCAGCAGTACTCGCAGCTGGCGTAGCGCAGGATAGGGCGGAACGACGAGCTCACCGACTGACACATCGACGTTGCCGAGCATGCCGGGCAACGACAGGAACTGATCGATCAGTTGTGCGATTTCGATCGGTTCATCCTCATCTCTTGTGGCACTGATGATGGTAATTTTTCGAGCTGAAAATTTCCTCAGGCGAGCAGTGGAGCTGCTCAGAGGTAGCGACAGGTTATCGATCGCTATCGTTGTACCTTTTTCGTGGACCAGCTCGAGGTAACTGATCGTGGCATTGTCCGAACTCATCGCATCAAGGGATACGTGAGTCAAAGTCAGTCCGTACTCCGCGAGCAGCGGATTGGACATTCGCTCTATCAAAGAGTTGCGCAGGAACCAGACGGTTACCAGGAGCGCGACAACCGCGCCGGCAGTGATCGCCAAATGCTTCTTGTATTTCACTGTCGCGGCGCCGGATGTCGGCAGAAAAAGGGCTCTGACCCCTTTGGGTTTTGGACTGCGCTAATTCAGTCCGCGCCTTTCGAGCAGCGGCTCAATCGACGGGTCGGAGCCTTTGAAGTCGCGGAACAACTGCATTGCGTCTTCGCTACCCCCTTTGGACAACAGGGTGTTGCGGAAATGATCGCCGTTTTCGCGTTTCAGGCCACCGTTTTCCTTGAACCATTTGACGCTCTCGGCATCGAGGACTTCACTCCAGATATAGGAGTAATAGCCGGACGAGTAGCCGCCCATGATGTGGCTGAAGTAGGGCGTGCTGTAGCGCGGAGGAACGGCGGCGAAATCCGTGCCAGTGTCGGCGAGTATTTTCGCTTCCGTAGCCATCAGCGCTTCCGCGGGCGGAATATCGTCATACGGAATCTGATGCAATTGCGTGTCGACGATGGCCGCAGCCAGGTATTCGCCTGACTTGAAGCCTTCGTTAAACTGCGCCGCGGCAATCACCTTGTCGAGCAATTCCTGGGGTATCGCTTCGCCGGTCTTGTAGTGGACCGCATAGTTGGCCAGCACCTCCGGCCAGTTTGCCCACATCTCGTGGACCTGTGACGGATACTCTACGAAGTCCCGTGGCACGTTGGTGCCGGAGAATCGTGGGTAGGTGACGTTGGAGAACAGCCCGTGCAGCGCATGGCCAAACTCGTGAAACATCGTGTTGACTTCATCCAGGGTCAACAGGGTGGCTTCTCCTGCCGGCGGCTTGACGACATTCAGGTGATTGGCAACTACCGGTCGGGTGTTGAGCAAATTCGATTGCGAAACGTACTCGTTCATCCATGCCCCACCGCGCTTCGATGCGCGCGCATAAGGGTCGAAAAGAAATAACCCGGCAGGCTTGCCGTCAAAGAAGACCTCAAATACGCGCACGTCTTCCTGGTATACGGGCAATTCCGGGCGCTCGACAAATGTCACGCCATAGAGGTGTTCGGCCATGTAGAAGACGCCGTCGTTCAATACGCGATTGAGCTCGAAGTAGGGCTTGAGTTGGCTTGCATCCAGATCGTAGCGCTGCTTGCGCAGTTTCTCGGTGTAGTAGAGCCAGTCCCATGACTGTAAATCAAACGATTCCGCTTCGGTCTCATTGATGAGCGCTTGCAGATCCGCCGCTTCCTTGCGTGCATTGGCGTAAGCCCTAGGACCGAGGCGCCCGAGCATGTCATTGACTGCGTCGACGGTCTGGGCGGTCTCGTCCTCCAGTACAAATGCGGCGTGACTCTCGTAACCCAACATGGCGGCACGCTCGGAGCGCAGCTTCAGCACCTCGGTAACGATGTTGCGATTGTCGTATTCGTTGCCGCGACTGTTGCGTGCCGCGGAAACTTCCTGAATTCGCTGCCGCAGAGCGCGATTGCTGAGCGAGACCAACGGTGGTTGTTGTGTTGTGTTTTGCAGCGTCAGAACAAATTTGCCTTTCAGCCCGCGGCTTTCCGCTTCAGCGGCGGCGCTTTCAATCTCGCTGTCTGAAAGGCCGGCCAGTTCTTCGCGTGTATCGACCACCACTGCCGAGTCGTTGACTTCATTCAGCACGTTCTGCCCGAAAGCAGTGCCGAGCTCAGCGAGTCTCGAGTTGATCTCCCGAAATCGCGCTTTTTGATCCGCCGACAGCTGCGCGCCACGACGTTTGAAATCGAGGAAGTAGCGTTCGAGGAGGCGTGCCGACTCTGCGTCGAGACCCAGAGTTTCCCGTCGGTTGTAAAGATCGGCCACACGCGCGAACAGCTCCGGGTTCAGCATGATGTTGTCAAAATGCGCCGAGAACCGTGGCGACATTTCCGTTTGAATAGCTTTCAGCGCGTCATTCGTATGTGCGCTCGTCAGGCTGAAGAAGACAGCCTGTGCTCGAGTTAGCATTTCACCGGTAGGCTCCATCGCCACGATCGTATTCTCGAATGTCGCGGGCTCCGGGTTCGAAGCAATAGCTTGTATTTCAGCCATCTGCTCTGCCATGCCACGTTCGAAAGCGGGCACAAAATGCTCGTCTTTGATCTGGTCGAAAGGGGGCATGCCGTAAGGAAGAGTGCTGGCGGTGAAAAAGGGATTATCCATGTCTGATGATGCCGTGTTATCTGCCTCCGGTGAGCTGCTATCGGTACAGCCGCTGGCGAGCAGCAAAAAAGTGAGGGTAGCAATCAGTTTCGAGAGGTGCATGGCCAAGTTCTCCAGAATCGAGTTTAGCGGCACAGTTTAGCAGGACGAGGTCAAGCTCGCGCCTCGAAATGCGCTGCTGGGTGGCGCGGCGGACATTCTCTCCGGCCACCAGCGTTGTTCTATACTGCATGCCCAGAAAGCACGCATTGAGGAAATCATGAGAAAGCTCCTGCTGACACTGCTGTTCGTTGCTGCGGCCCCGTCCGTCGCCGCTGATAAGGTATTGAAGAACATCGACGTTTTTGAGCTGGAAGTCGCCGCGGATGTACAGATATCACCGGATGGGACGCACGTCGTGTATGCACGCCGCTCCAACGACATCCTGTCTGACAAGACGGTTTCCAATCTATGGATTGTCGATGCGAGCGGCGGCCACCATAGACCGCTGCTGTCGGGTGCGAAGAGTTACGGCAGTCCACGTTGGTCGCCGAGCGGCGACCGCCTGGCCTATGTCACGAGCGACGGTGACCGGGGAGCCCAGATTCATGTTCGTTGGATGGATACCGGACAAACGGCCGTGCTAAGCAATGTCCGTGGCGGGCCTTCCTCCCTGACCTGGTCGCCGGATGGATCGCAAATCGCATTCGATATGTTCGTCAAATCCGATGTCACGTCGCTGGCGAAACCGCCGGCCGCGCCGGAGGGTGCGAAATGGGCGCCTCCCGTGACGATCATTGATCAGATGCGATACAGAGCGGACGGGGCAGGCTACCTTGAGCATGGAACGACACAGCTGTTTGTACTCTCGGCCGACGGCGGCACACCACGACAAATCACCAACGGTGATCAGGATGCTGGCGGCCCCTACAGCTGGTCCAAAGACGGGCACCACATCTATTTCGCGGCCAACCTCCAGGATGACGCGGAACACGACCCGCTGGAGGCGGAAATCTGGTCGGTGAATGTCGGCAGCGGAGAGCTAAGCCAGTTAACGGATCGCAACGGCCCGGATTTCTCGCCGACCGTATCGCCGGACGGCACCAAGCTCGCATACCTCGGATTCGATGACCGGATGATGGGCTATCACAACAGTGATGTTCACGTGATGGACCTGGCGGATGGTTCGACCAAGGTTTTGACGGCCGATTTCGATCGCACGATTGATGATGTGCAATGGGCCGGCAGTTCGAATCGTTTGTACGTGCAGTACGACGATCGCGGACAAACGCACATCGCCACGCTGTCCATGAGTGGCCAGATTTCATCGGTAGCCGACGATGTCGGCGGTGTGGGTTTAGGAAGGCCGTACACGAGTGGCGGTTTCTCCGCTGCTGGCAACGGCGCTTACGCGTATAGCGCCGGGCGACCCGATCGTCCTGCCGATGTTGCCGTCGGTAAGGGCGGCTCGACGCCGAAACGCCTGACGCAGCTCAATGAAGATCTGCTCGGCAATCGGAAGCTCGGACAAGTCGAAGAAATAGTTTGGCAGTCCTCGGCAGACGATCTGGAAATTCAGGGCTGGCTGGTCACGCCGCCGGATTTCGATGCCAGCAAGCAGTACCCGCTGATGCTGGAGATCCACGGTGGGCCGTTCGCGGCTTACGGTCCGCAATTTTCACCGGAAGTTCAGCTGTACGCTGCCGCGGGCTACGTAGTCCTGTACACCAATCCGCGCGGGTCAACGAGCTATGGCTACGATTTTGCGAATGAAATTCACCACAATTATCCGGGGCAGGACTACGATGACCTGATGTCGGGTGTGGATGCCGTTATCGCGCGCGGCTATATCGATGATGAATCGCTGTTCGTGACCGGTGGTTCGGGCGGCGGCGTTCTCACGGCCTGGATCGTTGGCAATACGGACCGCTTTCGCGCGGCTGTCGTCGCGAAACCCGTGATCAACTGGGCGAGCTTTGCTTTGACGTCCGACGGTGCGCCGTTTTATTCGATGTACTGGTTCGAGAAAATGCCGTGGGAGGATCCCGATGCCTACTGGGCACGCTCGCCGTTGTCGCTGGTTGCCAATGTGACCACGCCGACCGCGCTACTCACCGGTGAAGTGGATTATCGAACGCCTCTGGATCAATCAGAGCAGTACTACCAGGCGCTGAAAATTCGCAAGGTCGACACGATACTCGTGCAAATTCCGGAGGCGTCTCACGGCATCGTCGCGAGACCCTCTCACCTGATCGCAAAGGTCGATAACATACTCGCGTGGTTTGCTCGATACGCAAAACAATAGCGACTCTTCAATAGATCTGCAGCGATTCGAAACAGGCGAGCAAGGGTAATCCTGCGACCAAGTGATGGTTGCCGACGGCCGCCAGTCCAGCAGAAATGGGATAACAGCATGAAATTACTGAAAACAATAATGAAAGGATTTGCAGGACTCCTGCTACTCGCCATTGTCGCGCTGGGCATAACCTTGAGTTATGAGTCGGCCTGCGAACCGGCGGTCGCGGTTGCTGAGAGCGCGGAGCTCATGACGTCGGCACAGGTACGTTGTTACGGCTCGCCGGACATTATTGAGGTAGTCCCGGTCGCGAAGCCGGTACCGGCTGATAACGAGGTGCTCATCAAAGTCGTGGCTGCTTCTGTTAATCCGCTGGACTGGCATGAAATGCGCGGCTCGCCGTATCTCATGCGGCTCATGCGCGGCATCGGCAAACCCGAAGACACAAGATTCGGCGTTGATTTTTCAGGCACCGTCGAAGCGGTTGGAAAAAACGTTACGCGTTTTCAACCCGGTGATGAAGTGTTCGGTGGCCGCAGCGGTGCATTCTCCGAGTACGTGACCATTAGCGAAGACGGGGCGCTGGCCGTGAAGCCCGCCAACATCAATTATCAGGAGGCGGCCGCCGTTCCGATCGCCGGCGTAACAGCGATACAGGCCTTGCGCGATAGCGGAAAATTGCAGGCAGGCCAGAAAGTCTTGATCAACGGCGCTTCCGGCGGCGTCGGAACTTTCGCCGTGCAGATTGCAAGGTCAATGGGTGCGGAAGTGACGGGTGTCTGTAGCACTCGAAATGTCGAAATGGTTCGCGCGCTCGGTGCCCATCATGTTATCGACTACAAAGTGGATGACTATACGCAAAGTGATGAACGCTACGATGTGATTATCGACATGGTGGGCAACCACAGTCCACGAGCCAACAGCCGCATGCTGACGCCCAACGGGGCGCTGGTGCTTGTGGGTGGTGCAAAGGGCGATTGGATCGCGCCGCTAATGGGTCCCATTAAGGCCATGCTGTTGTCGCCCTTTGTCGATCAGCAAGTCGGCATGATGTTGGCGCAAATGGACGGAGAAGATCTCGCTGCTCTGGGTGAGTTGATGGCGGCTGGCGACCTCAGGCCTGTCATCGATCGCAGCTATCGGTTGCGCGATATTGCCGATGCCGTGCGCTATTCAGAACAAGGCCGCGCCCAGGGAAAGATCATTATTGAAATACCGTAGTGCTGCGGCGAGTAGCGGGTGTCTAAAGGCCTCGGCCCGCCGCGCTGCCCACCAGCTTGCTGGCGTCGATGTCGAAGACGGCACATACCACCTCGCGATCGTTCTGCGCCCAACTCTGGGCGCTGGGAAACATCGTAGTGATTTCCAGTGTCGAAGTCTCGTAGTCTCGGCCAGCGAAGGCTTCGAAGCGTGCGCGGCAGGATTCATGCGCCAGTTCGTACATCGCATCTTCATCGGTATAGTTCGCCAGGGTCAGATCAAAGACGGCGAAAGTCTCGTTGTCGTGCGGCTCGGAGCAGGGGATGCCAGCGACACTGAATACTTCTTCGCTGAATGAATCGGAATCGTTAAAGCAATCTCCGACCTGGACATTGAAGGCACCGACATTTCCCTCACCAACGATTGCACCAGAGCCATCGCGATCGGCATCAGTTACGGCACCGTAAATTCCGAATCCCAGTGCTGCGACGATATACACTGCCCAATTTTTCATAATGCCTCCCTGGCAATAGCGCGCGTTCTCGACGCCCCAGTGTGCGCCCTGCGGAGTCCCTTGCAAGGACTCAGGTCTCGGAATCGGACCTCGCAAATGCTCGCCATGGCCAGCGGCGAGGGGCTGGCATACTATTGAGGTCACTCTGCTTCAGGGGTATGCCATTGACTATCTTCAAGTCCTCAATCCTGCTCGCGTCGCTGTTCATTGCTTGCCTGGTTTCCGCGGATCACGCGGTTGCTGACGATCCCGTTGCGAAAGCGCCACCGGCAAGAAAACTTGTCATCGCGCATCGTGGTGCCAGTGGCTACCTGCCGGAGCACACTCTGGCCGCCAAGGCGATGGCCTATGCGCAGGGTGCGGACTACATCGAGCAGGATCTTGTCATGACTAAGGACGGCGAGATCATTGTGCTGCATGATCACTACCTGGATACCGTAACCAATGTTGCCGAAGTGTATCCGGGCCGCAGTCGCGCGGATGGCCGCTACTACGTCATCGACTTCACACTCAGCGAGCTTCAGCAGTTGTCCGTGATCGAGCGATTCGAACGAAAAGACGGTGTCGCGGTAGCGGTATTTGCGGATCGTTTCCCGGTGGGAAAATCGTCCTTCCGTGTACACACTTTTGCTGAAGAAATCGAACTCATCCAGGGACTCAATGTGTCCACCGGGAAATCGATCGGTATCTACCCGGAAATCAAGAGTCCTGCATTCCACCGCGCAGAAGGTCAGGACATTTCAAAGGCCGTGCTGGGTGTGTTGCAGCAATACGGTTATGTAGACAAGACGGACGCCGTATTTCTGCAGTGCTTCGATGCCGTTGAGCTGCGCCGAATTCACGACGATCTGATGCCACCGCTGGGGATGTCACTGCGGCTGGTGCAGTTGATTGACACATCCATTGAATATCAAAGCCTGTTGAGCGCCAGCGGCATGCAGCAGCTTGCCGCATACGTGGATGGTGTCGGCCCATCCATCCTGCTTCTCATCGAACGCGATTCCACAGCGGCAAATATCAAAGTGACGAAGCTCGTGGAGTACGCACATGATGCGGGATTGCTGGTGCACCCGTACACCTTTCGCCGGGAACGAAATCAGATGCCACCGTTCGCGACGGACTACGATGATTTTCTAAGAATATTTTTCGACACGGTCGATGTGGACGGTGTATTCACGGACTTCCCGGATTTAGCGGTGAGGTTTCTGGACCATCGGCAGTGATTGGGTTCCTGCGCCCGCCGGATCATCGAGAACCGTTACCTGAGGGAGAGGCTGAGCAGGCCTATCGCAAGCTCAGATTGCAGGTCTTCATTGGCATCTTTGTCGGCTATGCGGGTTACTACCTCGTACGAAAGAACTTCACGCTCGCAATGCCGTACCTGATCGAACTTGGTTATTCAAAGACGGATCTTGGCCTCGCGTTGTCCGGCGTTTCGATCGCCTACGGTTTGTCGAAGTTCATCATGGGTAGCGTATCCGATCGCAGCAATGCACGCGCTTTTATGACACTCGGCCTGTCGTGTTCAGCGGTCATCATGATCTTCATGGGTACGATGCCGATCGCCACAAGTTCAGTCACGATCATGTTCGTACTGTTATTGGTGAACGGCTGGTTTCAGGGCATGGGTTGGCCGCCATGCGGACGCGTCATGGTGCATTGGTTTTCAAGCAACGAACGCGGCACGAAAATGGCGATCTGGAACGTTGCCCACAACATTGGTGGCGGGATGGTTGGTCCGATTGCGATTTTGGCCATGGCGATGTTTGCCGATTGGCACGCGATACTCTATCTGCACGGTTACTTCGCTCTCGTTGTCGCGCTGCTGCTGTTCCTGTTGGTGCGTGACACGCCGCAGTCTGAAGGATTGCCAACGATTGAAAACCATCGGCAGGATTTTCCAAAGACCTTTCAATACGGTGAAAGTCATGAGAAGGAATTGAGCGCGAAAGCGATATTCCTTGAGCATGTGCTGAACAACAAATTCCTGTGGACGATCGCTTTTGCAAACGCGTTTGTGTATTTCGTACGTTACGGAGTGTTGGACTGGGCGCCGACCTATCTCAATGAAGTGAAGCATTTCTCACTGGAGCAATCCGGCTGGGCCTACGCATTCTACGAGTTCGCGGGCATACCCGGCACCCTGTTGTGTGGCTGGTTATCGGACAGAGTATTCAACGGCCGACGTGCGCCAGTCACCATCGGCTACCTGCTGTTGACCCTGCTCTGCGTGCTGGTCTATTGGCAGAACCCGCCCGGAAACCCAAATCTCGACATCGCCATGCTCATCGGGATCGGATTCTTCATTTATGGCCCGATCATGCTGATCGGCGTACAGGCACTGGATCTTGCGCCGAAGAAAGCCGCCGGAACGGCAGCCGGATTTACCGGTCTATTTGGGTATGTGGGCGGCGCTGTCGCGGCCAACATTGTCATAGGCTATGTCGTGGATACTGCAGGGTGGGACGCCGGATTCTCGCTGATCGCCGGAGCCGCGGTAGTCGCCACTTTGCTCATCTCGGTAACTTGGCGTGCCGAATATCGGGTGACGAGATAATTGCTACAATCAGCGCCTGTGCTGCGCGCCCAGGTGTCAGAGGACCGCATGAAAAATCTATTTAGTTCAATCAGTTTTGGTCAGGTTCGCCGTTTGGCGCAAGCACTGCTCTTATTGCTTACAGCGTTTCTTCTCATGCCGATCTGGGCAGCGTCTCAGGAACCGCCGCCCGAGGTTGCACCGCTGGTGCGCAATCCGGACGCGCTCATGGCGGAGGAGAACCGCGCGTCTGTGAAGAAGATCGTGGTATTGCCGGGCGCGGCGCTGGCCAGCAGCACCATCACGGGAAGCTACCAGGAGGCAACTCTGGATGGCGGCGGCGGTGGCGTCAGCGTGGGCGGCGGGCCGCAGGTCGTCCGCGACGTGTACGGTATTCCGGTGGGCATGTCATTCCCGATTTTCAGTATTTCGACCGGGGGCGGCGGCGAGTCCGGCGGCGTAAGCCGGAAAGTTCAGGCTTCCCGGGATGCACTTGCAGCGAAATTGGCGGAAGCGGCCAGTGCACCACTTTCCAACGAGGCGCTTGCGACCGATGTGTTTTGGCGGCTGCGCGAGGATGCGACTCTTGAGCCGAAAATCTTCGCCTCGGATATTCCTATTCCCGAGACCACGGATGCCATTCTGTATGTGCGGTTCTCGGACTCGATCATTGATGTTCAGGGCGATGTCGCATTCCTGACGACGTCCGCCTCTGCCGCATTGAGCAGAAAATCGGACAACACAATATTGTATGAGAGTGTCGTGCATTATCGAGACAGGGATCTGCTCGAGAATTGGACCCGCAACAACAGCGAAGCCTGGTACAGTTTTTCAGCATTTTCCCGCCACTACCTCGCGCGCGAGATTGCAGCGGAACTGTATGAGCGGGTCAACCTCCAGTCTGAGTTGCGGCCGCTTGCAACAGCAACGGTGGTTCCGGTCTCCGATAACGAATGGAATGCGGTCAGTAAGACCACGACGCCGACATTCGCCTGGAACCTCAATCTGGATGGTGATGAAACACAGCCTGCATGGGTCAAGGATCTGGGTGCGACAGACGTCGCTTACGAATTTGAAATCTACGACCAGCAGCAGATTGTGTACGGCGCGAAGAATATTCAGGAATCGCAATTTACGGTCGAGATGGAGCTCGAGGCCTGCAAGACTTACCGCTGGTCAGTCAGGCCTTCGTACCAGGTAAACGGCGAGCTGCGATTTGGTGAGTGGATGCGCTGGGATCCGGATTCGGCAAACGGCAACGATGGCAAGGCCGCGTCAGTGGCAGCCGCCTATATCTATGACTTTGCTTCGCTGGAAGTGAAGTGCGGTTCGCAACGTGGCTAGGCGCCGCGATCGAGTCGTAGCCTTGCTGGCAGCCGCCACTGCTGTTGTCGCTCCTTACTGGACATTGGGCGATGAAACCGGGCAGCAGATCGCGCCGTTACTGAGCAATACGAATGCCCTGATGTCCGAAGACTATCGTGCCTCGGTGACGAAGATCGTGGTGTTGCCCGGCGCGACCCTGGCCGGCGCTGGCGTCACAGGCAGCTACCAAAGAGAAACTCTTGGCTTGCTCGATGGCATTGATCACGGTCGTGGCGTCGGATCCATCGTCAAGGACATCTACGGCATCCCGATTGGACTATCAATTCCCATACTTTCACTGCCGGGCGCGATTGTTGGTGGCGTATCGGGAGCATCGAAGCGAGCTGTGCAGGATTTTCGCGACGCGCTGACCAAGGACCTGTCCGATTCGGCGGATGTGCAGCTCTCGGATGACGCGCTTGCTACCGATGTTTTCTGGCGCTTGCGCGACGTGGAGACGCTCGACCCGAAAATTTTCGCAACAACCACACCGATACCTGATGATACCGACGCGCTTTTGTATGTGAGTTACTCCGGTTCGACGATAGACGTACAGGAAGACGAAGCAGTGCTGACGATGTCAGCGACGGCATCACTCACGCGACGTTCTGACGGCATGTACTTGTACGAGCGCCAGGTCCACTACCAGGACAGGGACAAGCTGCAAAACTGGACCGAGAACAACAGCGCCGCCTGGCACGATTTCGCGGCCTATGCTCGCCATTATCTCGGGCGTGAGATTGCTGCCCAGTTGTACGAGAGGGTCGATGTACAGTCCGAACTGCGGCCCAGGAAGACAGCAACTGTAGTTCCCGACAAGAAAGACGAATGGCATGCGGTCAGTAAGACGACGACACCGACATTTGCCTGGGACCTGAACCTTGAGAGCGATGAGTCGCAGGCGCTGTGGGTTGGAGAGTTGGCCGCAGTGGATATCGCCTACGAATTTGAAATCTACGACCAGCATCAGATCATCTATGGCGCGAAAGATATTCGAGAGCCGCAGTTTAAGCTCGACCTGGAACTGGAAGCCTGCAAGACTTACCGCTGGACCGTAAGACCGTCGTTTCGTATCGATGGCGAGCTGCGGTTCGGTGAGTGGATGCGCTGGGATGAAGATTCAGCAAACGGCAATGATGGCAAGGCCGCTGCAACTGCGTCAGCGTACATTTATGACTTTGCCTCCCTTGAAATAAAATGTGGATCGGAACGTGCGTAAATTCTTCGAACGGATAAAGTCTTTTTTCAAGTGGGCAACGCTGTTGCTCGCGGTATCACCCAGCGTGTCGGCCAATGCCGAATACAATGAGTTGTTGCAGCTTTTTAGCGACTGGCGGGCATTTGAGACGCCGCCGCGGCTTGATGGCGCTCCGGACTACACCATTGAGCGTTTCGAAAAACGGCAGCCCAGGTTCCTGAAGCTTCAGGAGAGGCTGCAGGCCCTGGATCCCGCCGATTGGCCCGTGCCGGAACAAGTCGACTGGCATATCGTGCGTGCGGAAATGAACGGCTACGATTTCAATCGGCGCGTGCTGATGCCCTGGGCGAGAGACCCGGCTTTCTACAAATCGATCTGGATGGAGCGCAGCGATGTTCCGGCCCATGAGGGACCGACGCACCACGCCGTGGTTGAGGTATGGACCTACAAGTTTCCGTTGACGAGCAAAGAGCGTCGCCGCCTCATCAAAGAACTCAGCGTTATTCCGCCGCTGTTCACGCAGGCGAAACACAACCTCACCGGTAACGCGCGCGACCTGTGGGTAACGGGCATACGCGATATTCGTGGTGACGCCCGGGATCTGGATCAGCTTCGCGAGATGATCGGGGAGGCGATCGACGATGAGCTCGACGCGGCTATTACCTCGGCGCAGGCGGCGGCGGTGGATCTCGGCGTATGGCTGAACGAGCAGGCGCCGGGCAAAGACGGTCCTTCCGGTATTGGCAAGGAGAACTACACCTGGTATCAGCAGAACGTGCACCTCGTGCCGATGACCTGGGAAGACGAAGTCAGCTTGCTGAAACGCGAGTTGGACCGCGCGTGGTCGTCACTCAAACTTGAGGAACAGCGCAACCGGGACCTGCCGCCGATGCGTGCGGCGTCGACACCGGAAGAATACGATGCAATGGCCGATAAAGCCGTGGATCGCATCATGCGTTTCCTGAAAGACAAAGATATCGTAACGGTCACGGATTACATGCGGCCGGCAATCGAGGCGCACAAAGGTAAGTTTGTTGAGGAGGATAAACGCAATTTCTTCATGATAGGGGCGCACTACGATCCGGCACCCTTGTTCACGCATTTTTACCACTGGTTCGAACTAGCGCGTATGGATTTGGAGCCGCACGTGAGCCCTGTGCGTCAGGGCGCGTTGTTGTACAACATTTTTGATAGCCGCAACGAAGGCACTGCTACCGGTGTCGAGGAAATGTTCATGCATGCCGGCCTGTATGACGATAGCCCGCGGTCACGGGAAATTGTCTGGATCATGTTAGCGCAGCGTGCTGCGCGAGGGCTTGGGTCGCTGTACGCGCATGCCAATGAAATGACGATGGAAGAGGCGGGTGGCGTGCATATGAGCGGTACGCCTCGAGGCTGGATGAAGACTGAGAAAGAGTTGCTGATATTCGAACAGCATCTGTACCTGCGGCAACCCGGTTACGGCACGAGCTACGTGACCGGAAAATATCTTCTGGAGCAGTCGCTGGCCGACTTCGCGAAGTTAAAAGAAGAAGAGGGCGAGGAATTCCAGCTCCGCGACTTCTTTGACCAACTCAATGCGATCGACAGCATCCCGATTTCCCTGGGGCGTTGGGAAATGACCGGGCAGCGCAGCGACTAACATCGCGTGGCGTCAATAGCACCGGATTTCTGCGAGGACTCCGACCAGCCCGTCGTGCGTCAGGCGTAGTGCGGGTAAACGGGTAAATACATCTGCTCGTACAGGTACGCTAACAAGTCGTCAGGTTCTGTCCTGTCTGTAAGCTGTTCGTCATACGCTATCTTGGCGACGTCGCGTGCGATCAATGCCGATACCTCGCGGATTCTTGTTAGTGAGGGATAGACCCGTCCCCTTTCTATATCGGCATCCGTAACCTGACTGGCGAGCGAACGCGCCGCCGCAAGAAACATCTCGTCAGTCACTGTTCGCGCACCGCTGGCAATAACGCCAAGCCCTACGCCTGGGAATATATAGGCGTTGTTTCCCTGTCCGGGGACGAAGGTCCGATTGCCGATACTTACAGGATCGAATGGACTGCCGCTGGCGAAAACCGCGCGGCCGTCACTGTAGCCATACGCTTCTTCTGCCGTGCACTCTGCTTTCGAGGTCGGGTTCGAAAGTGCGAATATGATTGGGCGATCATTGTACGTTGTCATCGCCTCGATAATTTCCTGTGTAAAGGTATTTGGTTGACCCGAAAGTCCGAGTATCGCTGTCGGTTTCAGTTCATGCACGGCAGACAACAGATCGGTGCACCCCGGGTAGTCGTGAGCGTAAGGTAGTTTGTGTTCCGCAAGGTTTTCCCGTGATTTGACCACCAGACCTTTGCTATCCACGAACCAGCATTGTTGTCGCGCCTGTTCGAGAGTCATGCCCTCGTCAACCAGCGCGGCAACAAAGACGTCGGCAATACCGATACCCGCTTCACCGGCGCCCAGAAACAGCAGTTTCTGCTCCGCCAGCCGGCCTCCCGTAATTCGCATCGAGGCGATGAGGCCAGCGACGGCAACCGCTCCGGTGCCCTGAATGTCATCATCGAAGAGGCAGGCGCGATCACGATATTTTTTAAGGAAGCGGAATGCGTTCGTGTTTCCAAAATCCTCCAGCTGGATCAACACGCCGGGGAACACCTTACTCGCTGCCGTAATGAACTCTTCGACCAGTTCATCGTAGAGTTTTCCCCGTGCGCGGCGGCGCTCAAGTCCGTTGTACAGCGGATCGTTCAACAGGCGTTCATTGTCAGTCCCGACATCCAGCATAACGGGCAGGCATTGCGTGGGATGTATACCCGCGCAGGCCGAATACAAAGCCAGCTTACCAATCGGGATACCCATGCCGTCGGCACCCAGATCGCCCAGGCCCAGGATGCGTTCGCCGTCGGTGACGACGATGATGCGCGCATCTCTGTGTGGCCAGTTTTTCAATATCTTGGCGACCTTGCCGCGATCGTTCAAAGACACATAGAAACCACGCGGTTTTCGGAAGATATGCCGAAAGGCCTGGCACGCCTTGCCCACGGTAGGCGTGTAAAGGATGGGCATCATTTCCTCGAGATGATTCATCACGACGCGGTAGAAGAGGTTCTCATTTCGATCCTGCAGTGCGATCAGGTACAGGTAGCGGTCCAGATCCGTAGGCTTTTCCCGAAGGTTATGCAGTACCCGGAGTTCCTGATCGGCCATGCTATGAACCCGCGGCGGCAACAGGCCACGCAGGTTCAGAGCGTCGCGTTCCGCTTCCGTGAATGCGGTGCCTTTGTTGCGAACCGGATCATGCAGGATCTTGACACCCAGATGCGGGTTCGGCGGCGATTGCTTGGTCACTAAGGTATCCTCTTAACGGTCGGGTCGTGGCTACTAAATTACGACTCTTTGCGGTGTTCCGGCATGTCGGATTCCACCTAGTCTCCTAGTCTTTTCTCGCGTAGTGTTGTCCCCATATTGTCCCTATCTGTAAACACTGTTCGGGTGGCAAAAATGTCAAACATCGGATTTATTTATTCAACGGTCGACGGACATACGATCGAGATTTGCAAGCGTTTGATAGAGCTTGCTGAGAATCAGGGATTTAAGACTGAGCTTTTGGAATTGACAGCCGATAGCGAAATCGACCTGCGAGGTCTCGATCGCGTGGTGCTGGGTGCGAGTATCCGCTACGGTAAGAACCGGCCGGAGGTCGCTCGTTTCATCAACGAAAATGCCGCGTGGCTCGCGTCGACACGCAGCGCCTTCTTTTCCGTCAATGCCGTGGCCCGTAAAGCGGAGAAAAAAGAGCCCCATACCAACCCCTACGTCAGAAAGTTTCTGAAAACCATAGATTGGCAGCCCGCTGCCATTGGCATCTTCGGCGGCCGCATTCATTATGCGAAGTATCGATTCTGGGACCGGACCATGATTCGCTTCATTATGTGGATGACCAAGGGTCCGACGGACATCAATGCCAACGTTGATTTCACCAATTGGGATGAAGTCGATGCCTTTGGCAAAGCAATATGTGCACTGCAACCGGCGAGCGAAAAATAGCATGGTCAAAGTAATCAAAACAGAAGACATAGCCGCGCTGATCGGTCAGCAGCTCCCGCCGTCGCCCTGGCTAGAGATCACCCAGGAACGTGTGCAGCAATTCGCGGACGCGACCAATGATCATCAGTTTATCCATCTCGATCCGGAGCGTGCGGCGCAAACGCCATTTGGCGGTCCGATCGCGCACGGATTTCTGTCGTTGTCGCTGCTGACTTTTCTCAACAGCCAGGATGGCATCGAGCCGGAAGGCCTCGAGATGGTCATCAATTACGGCTCGGACAAAGTGCGATACCTGGCGCCAGTCCGAGTAGGGAAGCGCATTCGGTCCGTTCAAACGGTGACCGACGCGGCTGAGAAAAGGCCCGGCCAGTGGCTGATGAAGATCAATGTGAGCGTTGAGATTGAAGGCGAGAAAACACCCGCGCTGATAGCAGAGACTTTGTCGATGTGGATCGTCGGCACCTGAAGTCTTACTAATCCAGAAAAACCAGAGAGATCACTATGAGAACAGCCGTTATTGTATCGACTGCACGCACGCCGATTGGAAAAGCATACCGCGGTGCCTTCAACAACACCGAAGCGCCGACGCTGGGTGGACACGCGGTTAAGCACGCCGTGCAACGCGCGGGATTGGATCCGGCAGAAGTCGAAGACGTCATCATGGGTTGTGCGATGCCACAAGGCACCCAGGGCGGGAACGTCGCCCGGCAAATTGCGCTTGCGGCTGGATTGCCTGTGACTGTTGCAGGCATGACCGTGGATCGTCAGTGCTCCTCGGGAATGATGGCGATCGCCCTTGCCGCGAAAACTATCGTTGCGGACGGTGTGGACATCATGGTGGGCGGCGGACTCGAGTCCATCAGTCTGGTGCAGAACGAAAACATGAACCTGTTTCGCGCCAAAGACCCGCGTTTGCTCGCCGTGCATGAACACATGTACATGCCGATGATTGATACCGCGGAAGTGGTGGCGAAGCGCTACAAAGTGTCTCGCGAAACGCAGGACGAATTCGCCCTGCAAAGTCAGCAACGCACTGCAGCGGGTCAGGCTGCGGGCAGATTCGACGCGGAAATCGTGCCCATGGTGTCCAGCATGGGCGTGATGGACAAGGAGACCAAGGCCATCAGCTTTAAAGAGGTCACCCTCGACAAAGATGAGGGCAATCGACCGGATACCAGCCTGGAAGGACTAGCCTCGCTGAAGCCTGTTCGTGAGGGCGGCTTCATCACAGCAGGCAATGCGAGTCAGTTGTCTGATGGAGCGTCCGCATCGGTACTCATGGAAGCGAAGCTGGCCGAAAAAAGGGGTCTGACCCCTTTGGGGATTTATCGCGGGACAGCGGTTGCCGGCTGCGAACCGGACGAGATGGGTATTGGTCCGGTGTTTGCTGTGCCGCGACTGCTCGCACGCAATGGCCTGACCATGGACGACATTGATCTCTGGGAATTGAATGAGGCGTTTGCAGTGCAAGTGCTTTACTGCCGCGACAAACTCGGCATCCCAGGCGATAAACTGAACGTCGATGGCGGTGCAATATCAATAGGCCATCCCTACGGTATGTCCGGTGCGCGCATGGTGGGCCACGCTTTAATCGAGGGCAAACGACGCGGTGCAAAGTATGTCGTTTGCACGATGTGCATCGGTGGTGGGCAGGGCGCTGCTTCACTCTTCGAGATTGTTTGATGCGAGCGCTGGTTTGTAAGAACTACGGACCACCCGAATCATTGCGACTGGAAGAGATAGACGACCCGGTTGCTGGCGAAGGGGAAGTGTTGATTGATGTTGCTGCAGCCGGCATCAATTTTCCCGACGTGCTATCGATCGCAGGCAAATATCAGGTCAAAACTCCGACACCGTTCGTGCCGGGCAACGAAGCCGCCGGAATCGTTCTCGATGTCGGCGCGGGCGTTACTCGCTACGCCATCGGCGACGAAGTCATCGTCAACTCAAAAGGTGGCGCATTCGCCGAAAAATGCGTTGCTGATCAAAACCTTACGATGCCTCTTCCGGATGGGATGGGATTCGAACTGGGCGCCGGCTTTACGGTGACCTATGGCACCAGCTACCACGCGCTAAAACAGAGCGCGAATCTGCAATCGGGCGAGACAGTATTAGTGCTAGGCGCGGCGGGTGGCGTGGGTATTGCTGCCGTTGAGATCGCCAAATCGATGGGCGCGCACGTTATCGCCGCCGCGAGCAGTGACGAAAAACTGCAATTCGCCAGCGAGTCGGGCGCCGATGAGTTGATCAACTACACCACACAGGACCTGAAGGAAACCGTCAAGGCACTGACGGATGGCAACGGTGCTGATGTTGTTTACGACCCTGTCGGCGGCGAACTGGCTGATGCGGCCTTCCGGGCTTTGGCCTGGCACGGACGATATCTCGTGATTGGTTTTGCATCGGGCGACATACCGAAGTTCCAGGCGAACATTGCCTTGCTGAAAGAGGCGAGCGTTGTTGGTGTCTGGTGGGGGACCTGGGCGGCAAAAAACCCGCGTGTGCAGATACAGAATATGCAGGAGCTGGCAGATCTGATTCACAAAGGCGCGTTGACTCCGCGTGTTACCGAGTCCTACAAACTGGATGACTTCGTGCAGGCTTTCGAAGCCATCACCGCACGACGTGCGCGCGGCAAGGTAATCTTGCGGATGAAGTAGGCAATATTTGCCACCTCGGGCATTGGCTCAATTCGCCGTATTTCCAGGCGGTCATCAAGGCGAAATACAATCTCGGCGAACCGGACAGCGATGACATAGTCGAGGCTACGAAATACGCCAATACTCAACTGAAGAGTATCGCTGACGCACGAGCAGGGTTGCCGCAATGAACGGTAAAGAGGTGGCCAAAACCGCATAACCCGGTAGTATCCGGGTACTCCCACATAGGAACGACCCCATGACAACCGCGAAAGACGGGATCATTGCGAAGCTCGCAAAAGCACTGTCGGAAGTTGAATCCAACGAGCTGAAAGCGACGCTGGTCGCTACGCTGTTCGTTTTCATCCTGATGGCCTCGTATTACATCCTGCGCCCGGTGCGGGATGCGATGGCGAGCGACTGGACAGATTCAGAAGTTAGTTTTCTCTGGAATATCAACTTCTTCGTCAGCGCCGGAATTGTGGCCGTCTACGGGTTTGCCGTGTCGCGCATACGCTTGCGCAACATTGTGCCCGCTATGTACGGTTTTTTTGCAACAACCTTTGTTGCGTTCTACTTCGGCATATCGTTGCTCGACGATCGGGTCCTGATCGACAAGCTGTTTTACCTTTGGGTCAGTGTGTATGCCTTGTTCAACGTGTCCGTGTTCTGGACCTTCATGGCAGACACCTTCAATGCGGGACAGGCAAAGCGCCTGTTCGGAATTATCGGCGCCGGTGCCAGCGCCGGTGCGCTGGTTGGGCCCGCGATTCCAGCCCTGTTCGCCGGCCTTCTGGGTAATGACACGTTGATGCTTATTGCGTCCGTCAGCTTGTTTATGGTCATTCCGCTGGTCTTCTACATGTACCACCTGAAAGCGTCTGAACTCGGCAACGCCGACCTGCAAGCGGACACATCGAAGGCGGTCATGGGCGGTAACTGGTGGCAGGGCTTCAAGGCGTTTGTCACGAATCCATTCTTGCTGGGAATTGGTGTCTTCATCCTGCTGTACGTTTTCATCGGTTCGTTTGTCTACTTCGAGCAGAAGAATCTGTTGGAGGAATTCACCCGGGATGAACGGACACAAATACTCGGCAGCGTAGATTGGCTGGTGAATGCAGTCACCTTTGGTATGGCCTTTTTCCTGACAGGACGTATCGTGGGCAAGGTCGGCATGCCGACTGCGCTCGCAATGATGCCGATCCTCGTTGCCGGTGGCCTCCTGATACTCGCCTTTGCGCCAATACTCACAGTGTTGCTCGCGCTGCAGGTATTTCGTCGCGGTGGCAACTACGGCCTGACTCGGCCCGCGAGAGAAATGTTGTACACGCGTGTTACCCGGGAAGAACGCTTTAAGGCCAAGCCCGTCATCGACATCGTTGTGTATCGAGGTGGTGACGCCGTCAGCGGCACCCTGTTTGCGTTCCTGACCGATGGCATCGGCCTGGGGCTGGCGGCAGTCGCAATCGTCGGCGCCGCAATTTCCGCGGCCTGGGGTGGTGTCGGCATCTGGTTAGGCAAGCGATTCGATGCAGTAAAAGAAGCGAGGACCAATAATGAGTAAACCGTGGTTCGATCAATACGACCCCTGGGTGCCTCATGAGATTGAGGCGGATGCCTACAGCAATGTCGTGGACATACTGCTGGAGGCCGGCGAGCGCTTTAGCGACAAGGCCGCTTTCAGCAACTTCGGCGCAACCAGGACCTACTCGGAAGTGCTTAGCTTGTCTCGCGACTTCGCGGCCTACCTGCAAAATGAATTGGGCATAAAAAGGGGCGATCGCGTTGCACTGATGGCGCCGAACATGATGGCGTTTCCCATCGCGATGCTGGGCATACTCCGAGCGGGCGCTGTGCAGGTCAATGTGAACCCGATGTACACGGCTCGCGAACTGGAGCATCAACTGAATGATGCGGACGTCGATACGATAGTCGTTTTTTCCGGTTCAACCGGGACACTGGCAGAGGTAATCGACCACACCGGCATCAAGAACGTCATCGTGGCGAATCTGGACGATTTGATCGACCTCGGACTGCCTTCGCCACCCGCCGATCCGCGCCTCAAAAGTCCGATCGCCTTTCTCGATGCTTTATCTGCCGGCGCGGACCTGAAACTGTCTGACGTGAAGCTGACCGGTGACGACCTGATCTTCCTGCAGTACACGGGAGGCACAACCGGCTTATCGAAAGGCGCCATGTTGACGCACCGCAACCTCGTTTCGAACATCTTGCAGTTCGAGTGCTGTGCCGGTGACTTCATCCGGCTGGGCGAAGATGTTGTGATTACAGCGATACCGATGTATCACATCTTTGCGCTGATGGTTAACACGCTGTCGTACTTCAAGTTCGGCGGCACTAACGTGATGATTACCAACCCGAGAGACATGCCTGCTTTCGTCAAAGAGTGGTCGAAGTGGAAGGTCTCTGTGTTTTCCGGTGTGAACACGCTCTACAACGGACTCCTGCATACAAAGGGCTTCGCCGACCTCGATTTCTCATCATTGGGCTTGAGTGTCGGTGGCGGGGCAGCCGTGCAGAAGGCGGTTTCTGATAAATGGAAAGAGGTAACCGGCAAGCACATCAAGGAAGGCTATGGCCTCTCGGAAACGTCACCCATTCTGACCTTGAATCCCTTAGGCATGAGCGACTTCAAGAGCTCGATCGGCGTGCCAGCGCCGTCGACCGATATTTCGTTGCGCGATGATGACGGCAAGGAAGTTGCGCAGGGCGAACGAGGTGAGCTCTGTGCGAAAGGGCCACAGGTAATGAAGGGCTATTGGCGCCGCGACGATGCAACGGCAGAAGTTATGACTGACGATGGCTACTTCCGCACGGGTGATATCGCCGTCATGGACAAGACCGGTTTCTTCCGCATTGTGGATCGCAAGAAGGACATGATCATCGTTTCCGGTTTCAATGTATTTCCGAACGAAATTGAAGCCGAGATTGCGGCGATGGCCGGAGTTCTTGAATGCGCCTGTATTGGTGTGCCCGACGAAAAGACCGGCGAAGCGGCCAAGGTCTTTATCGTCAAGTCGGATGAGTCGCTAAGCAGAGAGTCTGTTCGGGAGCATTGCAAACAAAGCCTCACGGCTTACAAAGTTCCCCGCCATATCGTATTTATCGACGAACTGCCGAAATCGACGGTGGGCAAAATCTTGCGTAGAGAGCTTAGGGAGCTTTGACGCGAGAGTGACTAATAGACTGATTTATCGAGAAATTCATCGAGGCTGACTTTAGCGGCACGCTGCTCGTCCCAGGGTTCGAAAGACTGCGGCCGGGTCCCTGAAGTCAAAATGCGAAGGTCCTTGGCGGCCGCGATAACGCGCAGATGGTCTATCGTGATTTCATAGTATGCATCCGCGGCTGACGAAACAGACTTCAAATACACTGGCTCGCTGGCGCCTATTGCAGCCGCAGTCCAGCCAGTGAGTTCCAGCGAGAGCGGTTCACCATCCGCGAAAATGACGATCGATTCGAAGCCGTCCCTGGGGTCTCCCGGGTTGGTCTCCCGCAAAGTGTTCCATATTCCCAGCCATAGAAAATAGCGAAATTCGCCCATGCGATTGACTTCGAGTGGCGCCATGTCAACGAAGCTTCGTGCGTACGCCGCTTTGCCGGATTCGTCACGATAGAAGACCATCGGTGTGAGGCTGTAGGTTATCGTCACGCCGGTTACCGCATCGAGCTGGTGCGCTGTATATGCGCCGCCACTGGCGCAGGACGCCAACAGTAGTCCGATGGCAATTACGATCGCTCGGCGCACTAGAAAAACACCTGGTAGCCCAGATTGACAAAATAGGAGTCACGTTCCTGATTTGTCACAATCGAGTCCTGCTGTGAGAAAAGTTTACCCGCCTCAAACTCGACGCGGAACGTCTGGCTGCGACGGTATTGAATTCGAATGCCGGGAGTATACAACCATTGTATTCCCGGACTCGATACCACCTGACGACGGTCCACGCGAATTCTGGGGTTCAGGCGCCAGGACCTCCCCAGGGGAAAACGACTGTCAAGTGTCAGCGTAGCAACATCGGAATTATCGGAATCCGAGTAGCGGGCCGTTAATATCGTTACATCACCTTCAGTCAGCAAGCTACTCGCAATCAGGCTGCCAGAGTAGTAGCTGTAAGAGGAGGCCGGGGTCGCAAAAACACCGCCGGAGGCGGGTGTCCCATCGATAGTGGATTCACCCAGGTCCGCAGAGATCTGCAACCTCCGCGTCATTGGATAGGAAACGCCGATGGAAAAGTTCGTTGAGGCCGCGGTCCGGTCTCGGCCAAGTTCAATGAGTTCTTCTGTGCTGAAAATCTCGGCAAGCTCAGCGAAAGTGCTAACAGGCTGCCCGATAATTGCATTGCCGGTGCTCAGGAAAGGGCTGCCGCGTTTGTTTGCAGAAGCGTGTAGTGACAATCGATTTTCAAAGCGCCAGCTACCCTGCAGGAATGCGCTCGCCAGTTCGCCGAACTGCAGGTCGTAGTCGATCATTCCCCACAGGTTCTGATTCGCGCCGAAATAGCGAAACTCGGCGCCCACAGCTTGCCGATCACTGACGTTTTCAATCTCTTGTTGGATGTAGTACAGCCCCACATCAAGGTTCGTGACGATGGGGCCATAATCGACACTGACGCCATAAAATGCGCGTGAGGAATCGATGCCATCCGATGTGGAATAGGCAGGTCGGCCAATGACGCTGCTAAGCAGTACTTTCTCGTTTAGCTGGTAGTCAAGATTGAAACCATCGAATCGACCGAGCACGCCGCCTGAATTTCGGGACTGGCGACCGACGCGGCCCCGTAGTCCCGTTCGCGCATCTGCCAGGTCGGCGTAGGCGTAGGAAATTCGAGCCGAGTTGCCTGAACTCGTGCTTGCAGGGTTATCAAGGAAGTCACTTCGGTAGCCGGCCGATAGGCGGCTGCTGAAATCGAAACGTTCACCACGATACCGGGCATCAAAGTTGATATCGGAATACAGCGCGGACTGACTGACGATGTCATCCTGATCCGTCGGCTGATTGACGTCGCGTCGGTAGTATTGCGAAAAGTAAGTCTGCAGCCGCCAGTCGCTGTTTCTTGCGGCCAGGCGTTGGCCTCCTGTGCTGGTCGATCCCGAAGACGTCGAAACCGGCCCATTGGTGGCGAGCAGGGCCGCCAGCCTCTGGTTCACTCTTTCGGCCCCTTCGCTGTCAGGGTACAGAGACAGGTAGCGCTGATACTCAGCCTTCGCATGTGCCGTTTGCCCATTTTTTTCTCGGGCGATAGCAAGGTATTCCTGCGCATCAACTTGTCGCGGGTTAGGGGGTAGCTGCAAGACCTTGGTATAGATCTGGATGGCTCTTGAGGTATCCCCTGCAATTATCGAGCGGCGAGCATCTTCCATCAGGCTGTCGACTTTGTCGTTTTCTGAACTGTCGTCCGACAGTGGCACGTCTGCAGATGAGGCTTGCCGGACGGCGACCGTCAGATCCGTGTCGACACTGTTTTCTTCAAGTTGGTCAATCCAGGCGCCTGGGAAATCTTCTATCAGGTTGACGAGCACCTCTTTCGCGGCAGCGGGCGAATCGAAGTCACCTACTCTCAGCCGATACCATGTCGCGCCATTGACGATAGCTTCAGAGTAATACAGTTTTTGATCGGGCCGCAGCATGAGATCTGGGGCGTCGGCAATCGTCGGTGGGCGCTTAAAAGACACGAGGTTGATTACGTACGTGCCGGACTCCGGTTTCGGCTGCAGCACCTGTCGGCTGGGCGTTGCGGGGGTCGTCGAGCTCTCGGCAATCACTGGAGTCGCGACATCATCTGCCGCAGCACGTACATGAATATCCACATCGAATGACAGATTCGACATTTGGACATCGAAAGTAACAGGCCGGCTGAAACTCAGCGTCAACACGGGTCCAACCGTCGGATCGCCATCGTATTCCAGCTCCGACAGGTGGGCACTGTCGGCATTGGACGGGCGCAAACGGCTTTGTGAATCTGCCACCGTGGGAGGCGCCCCATTGCAAATGGTTGTCGGCTCGAGAAATATGCGTAAGCGGTCGCCGCTCAACTCCGGTGTATGGCTCAGGTATTGAGCCTTGCATTTGAAGCGAATCGAGACGGTGGCATCCGTCAATGCATCGGACTCATCCACCGATACCTGTGCAACGGCAATGAAGCCCGGAGCAGCCAGCGTCGGCGACGACGCGAAAAACAGTATCGCAGCCGTACAGAAAATGCCGATTCGATGAGCGGCTTTAGGTAGCGTAGCGAGTTTCATTAGCTATACCCGCAACTACCATTCTTTGTCGCTGATACTGTGACAGCGGCTACTCGCGCAGTTCAAGTCATTCGCCAGACCATTGTGTTTGTCGACGCTGGATTTGTAATCCCTCGCGTGGCAACCGGCACAAGTCGGCTGGTAGCCAGGCGATGACCACACGACCACCTCCGTATTTGAGCGGTGGCAATCGGTACAATCGAAATTGCCGCGATGATCCTGCGGTTCGTAGGTCAGACCGGTGTGACTGTAATCGGCCGGCGTCCAGGAATTTGGACTGTGGCACAACTCACATCCCTGGCTGGTGTTGAAGTGGCCAGGATTCATACCGCTCGCTGTCGTGCCGTTGTGACACGATGCGCAAGAGCCCAGAACCTGATCGTGGTCAACCGTAATGACCGGTGTCCAAACGGTGGGGCTGTGGCAGTCTTCGCAGACATTGGTGGTCGATGGATGCGATGGGCCTTTGCCGGTCGCGTCTGATCCGTTGTGACAACTGACGCAATTGCCCGTGATATTTGCATGATCAAAGTTTGCCGGCGTCCAGGCGACCGTCGTATGGCAATCATCACAGTTGTCGCCACTTGAGATATGCCCCGGGTTCTTGCCGGTAGCCGTTGTGCCATTGTGGCAGGTGCTACAGGTGCCGATCACCTGCGTATGGTCGACCGTAAACGTCGGTATCCAGGTATTCGGCGTGTGGCAATCCTCGCAGACATCTGTCGTCTGAACGTGATTTTGATCTTTACCCGTTGCATCGACGCCGTTGTGGCAACTAATACAATTGCCCGTAATGTTGACGTGGTCAAAGTTTGCGGGCAGCCATGCCGTGGTCGCGTGGCAATCCTGGCAGTTGTCTCCGCTGCTGATATGTGTCGCATTCTTGCCGGTAGCGATTACGCCATCATGGCAGGCGCTGCAGGTACCGATAACTTGCGAGTGGTCGACTGTGTATACAGGTGTCCAGACGTTCGGGTTGTGGCAGTCCTCGCAAACGTTTGTCGTCTCAACGTGTGTGGGATTCTTGCCGGTCGCTTCAACGCCATTGTGACAACTAAAGCAATTGCCGGTAATGCCAACGTGGTCAAAATTCGCGGGTAACCAACCGGTAGTTGCATGGCAGTCGTCGCAGTTATTGCTGCTGGTGATGTGGTTGAGGTCCTTGCCAGTTGCGATTGTGCCGTTGTGGCAGGAGCCGCAGGTGCCGAGAACTTGCGTGTGGTCAACCGTGTCCGCGGGTACGAAAGTATTCGTATTGTGGCAATCCTCGCAAACGTTTGTGGTACTAACGTGTGTCGGACTCTTGCCAACGGAATCAACCCCGTTGTGGCAGTTGGAGCAATTGTCGACGATGCCGGCATGATCAAAATTCGCCGGTCGCCATGCAACCGTTGTATGGCAGTCGTCGCAGGTGTCACCGCTGGGGACATGGGTCGGGTGTTTGCCGGTTGCAGTAATACCGTCGTGGCAGGAATTGCACGTGCCGATGACCTGGGTGTGATCCACGGTGAATACCGGTGTAAAGACATTGGTGTTGTGGCAGTCCTCGCAAACATCGCTGGTTTGGATGTGTGTCTGATCCTTACCGGTAGCATCCACACCATTATGGCAATCGACGCAATTGCCCGTGATATTCAGGTGATCAAAATTCGCAGGCAGCCAACCGGTGGTTGAATGACAATCGTCGCAGGTATCGCCGCTGGTGATGTGGGTCAGGTTCTTGCCGGATGCAATGACACCGTCATGACAGGAGCCGCAAACACCAATGACCTGTGTGTGGTCAACGGTATCAGCCGGTGTGAAAACATTGGTGTTGTGGCAGTCCTCACACACATTGCTGGTCTGAATGTGGGTGACATCCTTGCCCGTAGAATCAATGCCGTTGTGACAGTCAATGCAGTTGGCAGTGATATCGACGTGATTGAAGTTAGCGGGCAGCCAACCTGTTGTTGAATGGCAATCGTCGCAATTGTCACCACTATTGATGTGATTCTGGTCCTTCCCGACCGCGGTGATGCCATCGTGACAGGAGCCGCAGGTGCCAAGAACCTGCGTGTGATCAACCGCAAGTGTTGGCGCCCAAACGTTTGGTGTGTGGCAGTCTTCGCAGACATCCGTCGTCGAAATATGGGTGTTGCTCTTGCCGGTCGCCTCTACGCCGTTGTGGCAACTGACACAATTCCCGGTGATGTTGACATGGTCAAAATTGGCCGGTATCCAGCCGTTGGTTGCATGACAGTCGTCGCAGTTGTCACCGCTCGTAATGTGCGTCGCGTGCTTGCCTGTCGCAGTGATGCCATCGTGGCAGGAACCACAGGTGCCGAGTACCTGTGTGTGGTCAACAGTGACAGCCGGCACATAGGCGACGGTGCTGTGGCAATCCTCGCAGACATTGGTGGTCTGGATATGCGTCGATCCTTTACCAGTGGCCGTCAAGCCGTCGTGGCAGGAAACGCAATTACCGACGATTCCGACGTGATCGAAAAGGGCGGGCAACCAGCCGGAAACGTTATGGCAGTCGTCGCATTGATCGTTGGAAGAAATATGGTTCGGCGTCTTTCCGGTAGCCTGAGTGCCATTGTGGCAGCTGACACAACTGCCGGTGACCGATGAGTGGTCCATGAAGGTGGCTGCAGTCCACCCTGCGGTGATATGGCAATCCGAGCATTCGCCATTGGTTGACACGTGATTGGCGGGCTTGAAAGAGGCAAATACAACCCCGCTTTGCGAATGGCAGCTCGAACATTCCGGGGCGGTTTCAGTGAAGGTGCCGCCGACATGACAACCTTCGCAAGTCACGCTGATATGGGCACCGTCAAGCACGAACCCGGTGCTGAAGTGATCGAACGTTGATTGCGCGTCGGCGCTTCCCGAAACCGATAGTCCAACTACGATGATCAGTGTGGATAAGAGGCCAAAAAACCTCGATCTCAGATTAGCATTGGTCATTGTATAGACCTCACTTCAGTGAAAGAGTCCGCGGAGTGACAGCGGCCGCAGTCTGCGCCGAATTCTCCGTCGTGTACGTCGTCGGCCCTGTGGCAATCGCCGCAGCTGCCGTTAGTCGTTTTCATCTTGGCGAGCGGGCTGCGATGGCATTGCTCACAGCTAACGTCGATATGTGCGCCGGTCAATGGAAAGTCGGTCTGCAGGTCATGGTCAAATCGCCACTTTTCCCAGGCAACCGGGGTGTGGCAGGCGCCGCATTTTTCATCGAAATTACCATCGTGCGGGTCGTCTTCCGCATGACATGAAATGCAGGTGGATTCGGTTTCTTTAAAAGCCTGGGTCTCGTGACAGTCCGTGCACTCTGCAATCTCGTTGTGTGCACCCAGCAACGGAAACGGCGTCAGGTCGTGATCGAAAAACACGGGATCCTGCCAGTTCACTTCCGTGTGACAGTTCTGACACTGCGTGCCTAGCGATTGATTGTGGGGGTCGTCATCCAGGTGACACGAGTCACAAGTCGTCTTGAGTGCAACTTCGAATACGGGTTCGACATGACAGTCGTTGCAGGCAACCATTTTGTGGCCGCCAAGTAACTCGTATTCCGTATCCCTGTCGTGGTTGAAAGTCGGCTCATCCCAGGCGAAGCTGCTGCTATGGCAGGTGTCGCACTGATCCCCTCGGTGCTTATCGTGAGCATCGTCTTCCAGGTGACAGGATACGCAGGCCTTGTCCATCTCGTCTTCAAACGGGTTTTCCGAATGGCAGTCATCGCAGGTCAGTTCTGCGTGGCGGCCAACCAGATCAAAGTCCGTGTCTCGGGAGTGGTCAAAGCTTGAATCGTGCCAGTCGGTCGGATTGTGGCAGTTCCCACATTGATTGCCGCTGCGGCCATCATGCGCATCATCCTCTGCATGGCAGTCGAAGCATTCGGACGGCGGATCCGGGAAAGTGCGGTTCTCGTGGCAGTCCAGGCACGCGGCTTCTTCATGCTTGCCGAGTAATGGGTAATCGGTCGTCGAGTGATCAAACTTGGCCTCCAGCCATTCCGTCGGCTTATGGCAGGTGGCGCAATCCGTACCCATTCTATCTTCGTGGGGCTCGTCTTCCTCGTGGCAGCTTACGCAGTCGGACGGCGCTTCCCGGTGTTTGCGATTGGGTAAATGGCAATCCTCGCAAGCGGCTTCCTTGTGAGATCCCACAAGTTCAAATTCTGTAAAACGATGATCAAATGTGGTTTCGTCCAGAATCACGATGTTGGCGCCGCGGCCGATGTGTTCGGTATGACAGGACGAACACTGGTCAGTGTGAACTTCAGCGCGCCGGCCGTGGAAACCGCTTTCCTGATCTACGTCTTTGGCCACATCTTCATGGCAGTCAAGGCACAGCTGCCGTTGTCCCTTTTTGTCAAACATTTTGTGGCATGAGGAACACTCGCTCTCAAGATCCGCATGTCCCTCGATGAGTGCGCCGGGCATCACCAGCGTCTCTATGTCCTGAGCGCTTGCAGCGTATGATGTGAGAAGTCCAATCATCGTCAATCCAAATAGGATTATCCTTCTAAATTGCATACGGTTGCCGGTATTGGCTAGTACATGTGAACAGCAAGTACATGTACGAGCGCGGAAGCGATCAGCAGCAGGAACAAAGGCATGTGAAATACATGCCACAAAGAAAACAGTCTTTCATAAAACGCGAGTTGAGCGACCTGTCGCATAAGGCCAACCTGCTTCGCCGCATAACGATTCGCGGTTCTTCGCAGATTCTTCGAATTTCTTTGCAATGCTTGCGAGCGACTCGCGTAGTCACGAAGTTCTCTGTTGATCAACAGGTATAAGCGTAGTCGCACAAAGTAATACTTAACCGTCCATGACAGGCTATGACTGATACTGATAGTGCGAGTAAATTCGTTGCCGATGAGTTTCGCAGACACTGCGTGCAGCTCGTTGATGAATTTCGGCAGGACGACCGCAAGACCGCGACTGTTTTTGGTCGAATCCGAAATCTCCGCGCGCAGCCCCTCGATGCTGGCGCGCTTCCCATAAAGGCCGCGGTGTATTCGGGTATAGAAGTAACGGCCTATAAGACCGCTGACTGTAACTGCCAACATGCTGTACAGTGCAACCGAGCTATTGATGGCATCGACGCTGAAATTGCAGTGATAAAGAATAAGCAACGGACCGACAAGTCCGAATATCATATGAATGCGGAACCAGTGTTTGACCAGTCCTAGTCGCCGCAGAATTGTAGATTTCTTGCCGGCGGGGTAGAGAACCAGAAACAACATCAGACTGCCACCGATTATTCCCAACCAGTAGCCAAGGCCGTCGTTCGGGCTGACGATCTTGTAGTCGGAGACCAGCCAGCCAACAATGAGAGCCGCAAGCAAAAACGAATAGCCAAAGAGCCCCGCGCGAGGTCTGGATGTCCGCGCGGGATCGGCGGTCGTTTTTGCTTTCGGCGGTGCCGGAATGTTTAGTGCCGTTTCAAGCATCTCTAATTGCCTTGTTATTCAATGACTAACTCGACGTGCCGATTTTCGGCAATCGTTATCGGTTCGGACTTGGCTTCCAGGCCTTGAAGCGCGTCTGTCGCAACGCCGCTACGAGATATCCGTGCGCTCACCACGACCTTCGCGAAATTGGAAAGTTTTGCGTCCGAATTCATTGCCTGGTCGTCATTCAGCAGAAAGTCGAGCGGTAGGTCAGCGACAGTCCTGCGCAAAACAGCGACAGGAAACGGTGGACCGTCGACTGCCCGGGCAAAGATAAAGACAGTGTCCGTTGGCTGGACGACGGATTTGAACGAATCAGAGAGGCGTACATTGCCAAAAATTTGGGCGCCTCCCACATCGGCTGGCCCGCCACCCTCTTCAAGCGCTGCCAGTTGTTCGTCGAATTCGCCTAATGCCACGGCACGTGCGTATGCCTTGCTGGCCTCCGCTGTGCGATTCAGGTGATTGTAAGAGCGCGCTAACAGCATCCAGTTCTTGCCATCGTTGGGGTTTTCCTCGAGGCGGGCGGCTAATCCATCTATCAGACTGGCGACCGATCCGAGTTTTTCACCTGTCGCAACATCGCTCGTTGCCGTCGAGCCAATACCGGCCTGCATTCCGGTGCGATGCTCGCCGTCAGACATCGGCGATCCGAGTTGCGAATACAGCCCGACCGCAACAATTGGAATCGCAATCGCCGCGCCAATCAGCGCAATATTCCGTTTGCGCCGGAATAGCGGCATTGCGACGAACCCGATCGCTGCGATTGCCATGATGACCATGGTCGCCAAAAATACTACTGACATATTGACTCACTTACCGTTTGAAATAGCGGTGAAGACCCGCAAGTGACACCTACATTATTGACACGTAATTCAATCATGAAAGGTTCCAGAAATATGTGAGGCATTTGCTGGTTAGTTTCATCGACGACTTACACTTTATTGGCGCGCCCGCGCGAACTACCGATGGATTTTCGTCGATTCCGAAAGTCAGTCCTAGTGTCTCCGGATGCAGACAGTGTCCGAACGAGGTGAAGAAATAGCATGAAATACAGGAATTCCCCCATCAAGTGCTAAGGGGTTCACTGTAGAAGACCCGGTATTCGTCGTTGACGCGAGTAAGCTGGCATAGCTGTGTCGCTTGATGGCTTATGTTAAAAGTCTTGGAAATTCATTACGCTCTGAGCCCCTCTTATTATTAACTTGAAGTAGAAAGTCACAGCGATGCAAAAACGATTAAAAAGTTCGCGGCCGTCAGGATCTGAGAGACTTGTCACACTTGTTTGGCGAATTGACCTTAATCTTTGTCGCAACTTGCGCAATATTAAGAGATGACATTGGCTAGCATCGTTCAAACCCTGCTGTATGCGGTACCCGTAATTGCGATTTTCGCCTGGTATTTGAAGCGCCATTCGCATAGAGAAACGACCGGCGTCAACGCCTTGCGCAAGGCGACGGAAGAGGGGCTGATCGAGCCTCCGACGCTGCATCCCGAGATCGATCACACGCTTTGCATAGGTTGCACCAACTGCGTGGCGGCTTGCCCCGAACAAGATGCTCATCAGGTTCTTGGCATGATCAATAAGAAGGCGCATCTGGTCGGGCCGACGAACTGCATTGGTCATGGAGCTTGCAAGAATGTTTGCCCGGTCAATGCAATTACCCTGGTATTCGGAACCGCGCGGCGCGGCGTGGATATTCCAGTGGTTAATCCGGATTTTCAGACCAACGTACCCGGCATCTTCATTGCCGGAGAGCTCGGCGGTATGGGCCTGATTCGAAACGCTGTCGAGCAGGGCCGCCAGTCCATGCAGTCCATCGCCAATCTGGTCAGGAAGCCACATAAGAATCAGCTGGACGTTGTCATCGTAGGCGCTGGACCTGCGGGTTTTGCAGCGACGCTGGGCGCGACTGAGTCGAAGTTGCGGCATGCCACCATTGAACAGGAACAGCTGGGCGGCACAGTCGCGCATTTTCCGCGTCGCAAACTCGTAATGACGCAGCCAGCCGATCTTCCCATTGTCGGGAAAATGGCATTTAAGGAGGTTCAAAAAGAAACCTTGATCGAGTTCTGGCGGGAGGTAGAGCTAAAAACCGGTATCAAGATTTCTTACAGCGAAAGAGTGGAGTCCATCGCGGCGTCACCTAACGGTGGGTTTACTCTGATGACGAACAAGCACGCCTACGATACGCGAACGGTTCTGCTATGCATTGGTCGACGCGGCACGCCGAGAAAATTGGGCGTTCCCGGCGAAGAAATGGAGAAGGTTGTGTATCGTGTAATCGATCCGGCCCAGTACGCCAATTTGCATGTGCTGGTTGTTGGTGGCGGCGACAGTGCGCTGGAAGCGGCGACTACAATCGCGGCCGAAGCGGGCACGACGGTTACTCTGTCGTATCGATCGGACGCCTTTTCCCGCGCAAAACCAAAAAATCGTCAATTGGTTGAATCGATGGAGTCCAGTGGCGAGCTTCGCGTCCTACTCAGTTCAAACGTCAAGTCGATAGGCGAGGGTTCGGTAGAAATTGAGATCGGCGACAAATCAGAGTCGATCCGGAATGACGCTGTTGTGATCTCAGCCGGCGGCATATTGCCAAGTGCGTTTTTGAAGACTATTGGTATTCATGTGGAAACGAAATTTGGCTCTGAATGACGGTTGAGATCTTGGGTCGATCAATGTCGAATTGGTGGATGGATATTGCAAATCTCAATTCGACCGGTTGCCTCTACAAACCATTCTTCGGTTCGCGTTGTTCGTGCCCTCACATAGGACGAAAACTCGTCACTGTCGGTGCGCATGATCTCTAGTTTCGGCCGCTCGTTTTCCGGAACTTCCGAGCCGACCCGGATCTTTGTGATTGGTGTCGTCTCATCGACAGATTCGTAAAATCCCAGTGCGCCCGTACCCCTCGGCAGAGTTGTGAGATTCTCCATTCCCGAAATCACGCGTCCAACCAGTGTAATGTTGCGATCGAGGTGCCGCGGCGCATGCCCGGTAACGACATACAAACTCGTGCCGTTGCCACTGTCCGGCTCGTTGTCACGCGAGACGCCCACCATGCCGTAACAGTGCGTCAACCAGACGTGCTTACCGTTACTTCCTGCCGGAAAGCCATCGACGAAACCAACGATGTCAGCGTAAGCATCACGACTCTCTATCGTTGAGATTTCGACTTCGCTCGCCGCGCGCTGAAACTCAGGTGGCACGGTTAACGCTGCGGAGCCTATCGGTTTGGCCTTACCCTTGTCGTCGGCAGGGTCACCCCATTGCGCGACGTAATTGTCCTGCGAGCGGATGATCGCCAGACCGTCGAAATAGTTCTCACGAACCAGCGTCTTGATATTCGCGACGTTTTTCGGTGCAAAACCCGGAGCGAGTTCCAGGATGACTTCGCCGTGCGGCAGTTGTACGTACAGCAGGTTGGCCGGATCGGGCTGGCGCCAATCCGGCCGGGCTGTGGGTGACAGTGTCAGAAGCAATAGCGCCAGCCAGATGACTTTCATAGTTGA
>CALNXZ010000015.1:0-1745 GCA_942490655.1 uncultured Gammaproteobacteria bacterium
TGTTTGATCTAGGTCATTAATGTAGGCATGTAATTGATGGATCTTCGCTGGACATGCAATAGGTAATTGGCTATCGTATTCGCATGTACATTGCGAACGTGCCCAATCGCAAATCCCCACCCGCGATTCTGTTGCGCGAGTCCTATCGCGACAAGGGCAAGGTCAAGACACGCACGATTGCCAACCTCACCCATTGGGCACCGGAGCGAATTGAGGCCTTGCGTAAAGCCCTGAAGGGCGATTTCGACGGCATGGACGGCGAGGCGGTCAGTGGCGAGATCTTCGGCGTTTTATTCGCCTTGAAGCAGTTGACTGATCAAGTGGGCGTGACGCGGGTGTTGGGTCCATCCGAAGAGGGCCGTTTGGCCCTCTTTTTGATCCTGGCGCGCATTGCCCACGCGGGCTCGCGGCTGTCGGCCGTGCGCTGGGCCGAGCAGCATGCGGTCAGCGACATCCTTGGCCTGGAAGAATTCGATGAGAATGATCTGTATGCGGCTCTGGATTGGCTGGCGGTGGAACAAACGCGCATCGAGCAGCAGTTGTATCAGCGCTATGTGAAGGACAATGGCACCCCACCGGCCATCGTCCTTTACGACGTTACCTCCAGTTATTTCGAAGGCGAGCAGAATGAACTGGCCAATTATGGTTACAATCGCGACGGCAAGAAGGGCAAGCTGCAGATTGTCATCGGCTTGCTGAGCGGCGCCGATGGCGAGCCCTTGGCGGTGCGGGTGTTCGAGGGCAATACCGCCGACCCCAGCACGGTCAGTACGCAGATCGACTTGCTCAAACAGCAATTTGGCGTGACCGAGGTGGTCTTCATCGGTGATCGCGGCATGCTCAAGGCGAAGGGCAAGGCGACCCTGGGCGCCGAGGGCTGGCGCTACATCAGCGCGCTGACCAAGCCGCAGATCCGTGCCTTGCTGGCCAAGAGCGTCTTGCAGCCGGACCTGTTCGATGAGGACATCGGCGAAGTGGTGCAGGACGGCAAACGGCTGATCACGCGGCGCAACCCCTCCATGCAGCGGCGCGTGCGCGCGCGTCGGGCCGATAAGCTCCAACAACTCGATGCACTCATCGCCGAGCGCAATGCCTTTGTCAGCCAATCCACGCGTGCTGATCCGGCCGCCGGGCTGCGCCAGCTCGAGCACTGGGTGAAGCGTTATAAGCTCCATAGCTTCGTGACGTTATCACTGGAGCAGGATCAGATCCGTTGCAGCATTGATCAGGATCGCTTGGACGAGGCCGCCCTGCTGGATGGCTGCTACGTGTTGGAAACGACCGTACCCGCGGCAACCATGGCTCGGCAGACGGTCGATGAGCGCTATCGCGATCTACAACAGGTCGAGCGCAATTTCAAAACCATGAAAACGGATTTCTTGGCGGTGCGACCGATCTTCCTGCGCAATGGCGAACGGACCAAAGCTCACGTCTTTGTTGCCATGTTGGCGCTCAAGATCACCCGTCGGTTTCAATCCCTCTTGCATCAGGCCTTTGGCACCACGGATGATGATCCGCGTGCCATGACGCCTGATGATGCATTACAAGCACTCAGTCGGCTGACCTATTTGATCTATGACGTCAAAGGCAGCCGCTACGCGCGTCTCATTCAGCCCGACGATGAGCAACGCACCCTCCTCGACGCCCTCGGTCTGCGCTTTCCTCGCCAAACCGCCAAGGCATTGTAGGCAGTAAGCCCTTTCGCTGCCAAGGCCGTTTTCCGTTTTTTTATCAATCGCTTATCT
>CALNXZ010000016.1:0-45385 GCA_942490655.1 uncultured Gammaproteobacteria bacterium
AAAACCAGCAGCGTTTCAGTTACGTATTACTAGCGGCGTCATCGCCATCAACCCTCGCTGCAAGATCGGCACCTTGTGTTGCGAAATCAAATACAATGGAAACCATGTCACCAAAAGCCACAGCGATAATGGTCCCCAACTGTGCCAAGCAGGACAGCCACATACTGCGGCTTTTCAATAACCGGCCGATCGGAATCTTCCTGCCTTACCGTGCAGGCTGGGCACATTGGCAGGGCGTTCGGCGAGCGATCAACTTGCACTCCGCCGCATTGCACCAGGGATGCACCTCCGGCCAGTTGCGATACACGATCCACACGGCTGCCGCCACGATGATGCCCGCAAGCCATACACATACATCACCGACCGTCATCCACGGACATGAGGTTGCTGACCTCGTTGGGAAACCCCGCTTCGAGCAGCAACCGGTTGAACCGCCGTAGCTGCATACCGCTCAGCGGTTGTTGGTCGTCCTCACGACTCAATGCGCTGAGCGTTTCCCGCGCCAAGTTTGCCGATTTGAATGCCTCTTCTTGGTAGAGTCCGGGCGACGATAACAAACCATTCATCGCCGCCAACAACATCGCCGTATCTTGTGGCGCGAGTTGTGGGGGAGTCGCTGTGTTGTCCTTGGTTTTCTCGAATTGCTCTGCCCCGCGGCGAACCACTTGGCGTGATTCATTGTTTAACAGCGACCACACATGCCGCCCCACCGTTTCGGCATGCGCATCAGGCAAACCATCGTCACCCGTTTCGTTATCGGGGAAGATCTTAGCGCACAGTCGCGGTCCATTTTTGATGTCCTCCGCTCGAAACTCAACAGGCGTATTGCTGGGAACAAACTGCACGATCAAAAACGCGGTCAAGCAGCGGCGCGTCTAGCGCCCCTAAGCAATCCGCCAAGTGAAATCCAAGCACTGGCTGCCCCTCGTTACGAAACGGCGACCATTTGCTCAGCACGCGCTGGCACGCGTAGGATACGCCCCTGCCTACCCCAAGCCACACACACCCAGCATCAGCAACCAATAGCGCAAGCTGTGCACCGCTCCGATCATGGCGGTAAACACCGACCAGACGAGGATATAAATCGCCAGCATAATCCGTGCGCCCGAATCGGTCACTCAACCACCCCACCTGCACATGCGCTTCAATGCATACGAGAAAAGAAGGCGCTTAGAGAAATACCCCACCTGCTCCTGTGTGAGGTGCAAATCCTCCTTGATATAATCGGCCGCGAAGCTGACGCAAAACCGATCGAGATACAACAACACCGACGTTGCCATGCCGCGATGATCACGACGAGCAACCGCACGTTCGTCGGCCGCTGTACCGCAGGGACCGATCCTCACCACTCTGAACCGCTTGAGGCATCCGCAGGTCCTAACGTTGTTTAGAGGGCGTTTACGGGGCGGTATCCCCGTCGAGTTGTGAGGAAACGCTGCCGAGACAGTCCGCTCCGACTGCATGAGCTGCTCGATTTTTTTCACAACCTCCGGATGCTCCGCGGCCACGTCATTCGATTCACCGGGATCGTTTTGAAGATCATAAAGTTCGATCACCAGATTTCCCTGAAACATATTCTGCCGCACCCCCTTCCAGCGGTCCCAGCGAACCGCCTGTTGTCCACGGTAAGCGGCGAATTCCCAATATAGATGGTCATGCACGGGTTGATCACCACCAGCCAACAAAGTGGGCGCCAAACTAATGCCGTCGATATCTGTCGGCGTTTTCTCACCGGCTCCGACAACATCCATCAAGGTCGGCAACATATCCCACAGCGCGCACAGATGATCGCTCATGACTCCCGCAGCAATATGTCCCGGCCAGCGGGCGACGAGCGGTACGCGGATTCCCCCTTCGTAGACACTGCCCTTCAACCCGCGGAACTGACCGGCGGAGTGGAAGAAGTCGGAATCTGAACCACCGAGCCGATTGTAAGTCGGCCCGTTGTCGAAGTGAAAATCACCAGCGTGTTGTCGTCGAGCTTTAACTCTTTGAGCAATTCCATGATTTGCCCCACGCCCCGATCCATGTGCGTCACCATCGCCGCATACCCCGCTCGCGGCGCCGGGTGCTTGAGATACCCCTTGTGTTTATATTCCTCTTCGCGAATCTCGTCGGTATATTCCGCAAGAGAGGCTTCGGGCACTTGAATCGACAAATGCGGAACAGCAAACGGCAGGTATAAGAAAAATGGCTGTTCGCGATGCGCGCGAATGAACTGCAGCCCTTCGTCAATAAACAGGTCCTGCGAATACTGTTTGCCGGTCAGGCTACGGGTGTTACCTTCCAGTTCCACCCGCTGATCGTTGCGCCGCAGATACACCGGATAATGATTGTGCGCATGGGTTTGGCAGTTGAAACCAAAGAACAAATCAAACCCCTGCCGGTTGGGATCGCCGGGTGTGTCGACCATTCCCAGCCCCCATTTGCCAACCGCCGCCGTGGCGTAGCCTTGCGCTTTGAGCAGTTCAGCCACCGTCAGCTCAGCGGCGTCCATGGGCCATTGCCCTTCTGGCTTGGTCGCCCTGTTGTTGCGAATAAACGAGTGCCCCGTGTGCTTGCCCGTCATCAACACACACCGTGACGGCGCGCAGACCGGGCTGCCGGAGTAACACTGCGTGAATCGCATTCCTTCGGCCGCCAAACGGTCGATGTTCGGCGTGCGGATGATTTTTTGGCCGTAACACCCCAATTCGCCATAGCCGAGATCGTCGGCCATGATCAACACAATATTCGGCGGCCCCTGGGCAGCCGACAGTGTGCTTGCGAAACCAACGGACAAACATCCCACCAGAAACAAGATTCGCAACATCGTGTGTCATCCTCAGAAACATCGGGCCAACGGCGCGAACGCCTCACGGTCATGATTCTGATTCTACGCACGATGTCGCCGCGGCACAAACGCCGCCCCCCTTCCCCGCCCCATCAAGCTGCTACAGCGACGATCGATTGCGGGTCAAACGAGGCAGCGGTTTGCTTCAAACCGGTCGGTTCCGAGGGAATCAAAAATGCCGAAACGTTGAGCACGATCATCAGCGACGCGAACGACACCAGTCCCAAAAACAGTGCGATACCCACGTGCATGCCAATCACCGCCAAAACAATCGGTAGCCGCGTGCGACGACTACAGACAGCAGCAATGTAGGAGACCTCCAAAATCACCGTTGCCCAACCCAAGAAAATTGGCAGCCACGGAAAATTGGCCAGCCACGTCATGTCGTATTGCGCGAGCTCCGGCATCGTCACCGCTCGCCAGATCGCTTCGCCGTTCCACCACTGTGCGCCCATCCCTTTTCCGATCCCCGACGCCAAATACATCAGTGCCATGTGCAACTGCAGGAACCGCAAGCCAATCCGCGCCGCCGAAGAGTTCACCGCACCGCCGCGTTGTAGGATCGCATCGATCGAATAGACCGCTCCCAAAGGCATCCATAGAGCATAAAACAACGACACGCGGGCAAACGAATCGACGCCATAAACGGTTGCCGGACTGCTATTCGACAGAATCAATTGCGTGACGCAAACGTCGCAATGCACGCCGCGCGGCGTTTTGAACCCCACCAACAAAAACACCAACGCCGTGACATACAGCGAAAACATCACATACACCCCGGTCGTCTCGCTCAGGCCCAGGCTCGCAAACAGCCCGTCAAACCAACTCAGATGCGGATAGGCCCAGGCCATCGCAGAGCGGTCCGTCCCGTCATAGGTAACATCCCATTGAATCAACCCCTCGCGCCCAAACAGATCGGTGACATTCGCCGCTAAAGCAAAGGCCTGCGCCAACAACACCGCTGCCAGCCCGATGCGAAACACAGCCAACGGTTTTGCCGAGGCGGGTGCAGTAGAAGAATTCGGTCATCGCGGCAGCACCGCCGTCCGCCACGTTTTATGGTTTCACGCTCAATCATTTCAGCATCCCCTGATTATCTAAAACAGCGACGGTTTGCCCCGCTTCGTCCGCTTGAAATGTCAATGAATAAAGGTCGATCCCTCCCGGCTGTTTCCCGCTGCGAAATTCAGCCATCGTGGGAAAATCGATCGCCGGCACCCCGTTGGTCGCGCCGGGAAGTTTGATTCCATACGCTTGCACCTGCACTTTGATTGTTTGCGCTTGCCGGATGTCGCTGAAACATCTTGGCCGCCATGGAACGCATGAAATGGAAAGCCGTTTCATCGTCGACCTCGCGCAGTACGTTCGCCGTGCTCCCCAAACGCAAGTTGGCTTCCGCGGATTGCCCAAACCCAGGTCCCCTTTCCATTGCCGCCCCTCAGCGTCGGTCATCAGGAACACCGCTCGTTCCTGATGCCGCACCCCCGGCGCGAAGAACCCGTAACCTTTGTCTGCTCCGGAAACGCCCGTATACACGCGGAGCGCCTTGCCGGGAATTGTCGTCGTCGGCAACACGCCGATATGAGCCATCCCCAGCGCGACCAACACCATGTGGCCAATGGCGAAGAACATGAATACTCGAATACGTGTGGACATCGGTTTGCCCTTTTGGATTTCTAAAAGACTGGTCAATACGCTGCTAAACCTAGCAGCCAGTTTCTGCCTGGAGTCGCAAACGGGGCTTCAGCATCGCAGCGCGGCGATACCGAACCCCCGTGCGCTCCCCTGCTGGAAAAAGCCGGTTACCTGGCGCGACTAGTCGCAGTACGAGTTACAGGACCCACCGTAGTAGGCTCCACCGTACCCACCGCGGAATCCACCGCGATATCCACCCCGAAATCCACCGCCGTAACCGCCACGAAATCCGCCGCGGTATCCACCACGATACCCACCACGGAAGCCGCCGCGATATCCGCCCCGATAGGCATTGCCGTAGCCACCGCGAAACCCGCCACGGTATCCACCGCGGTAACCACCACGGTGACCGCCACGGTGACCGTGTGAGCTGGCGAGACGGATCTCACTTTGTTCCGCCGAAACCTGCTCGGTAACAAATAGCCCCGCGCCCAAAACCAATGCCAAAACTACGGCCTTCGCAAAAATTTTCATAACTGCCCCTTTCGATGTGCATGTTTCATAACCGGGCGATTGCCGCGGTTCGTTTTGATTGCCTTGTTACTCTCAATTCGTTTTGAGACTTCAACAACACAAAGCACTTGGCGTGCCAATCCATGCACAACAGACACAAGAGCACCGTAAACACCTACATGCAAAACACTTAACAACAACACCTAGGTCGAAACCAAAATAGAACCCTGGCACCCTGAATCCAAAAGACGACACACGCACTATCTCTTTGACGTCACATCGACCAGGTTCCACGCCTGGAAAGGTGCTGTGAATACCCCTAAGCAAGAGACCAACAGGCCTCAACGGGAAGAAACGCGCCACTCCGCCGAGCAAGACGGGGCGCAAAAAAAAGCCGCAAGCCATTCCCCAAAGGGTGACCTGCGGCTTTCTAGAAGGCGGAGAGAACAGGATTCGAACCTGCGGAGCCCATTGCTGGGCTCACTGGTTTAGCAAACCAGCGCTTTCGACCACTCAGCCATCTCTCCCGATGGAGTCGTAACCCGGAGTCGCATCTCACTGTGATGATATGCAAATGCGGGCCAAAAGCAAGGTTGACAGGCAGTTTTCTTCGTCGGAGAAACGACAGAGGGCATTCGCCCCCACAGACGGTTGCGCGCGGCCAACATGAACCGCCAGCAAGTCCTGCCATCCCCCCTAAAACTCACCCACAATCTCGCCGCCGGCACGGGTCGAGAGATCGCGCCATGTGAACAGGCTGATGTTTTCGCTGACCGAGCGCACCGAACCGTCCATCAACAAGGTGAAGACCATGCCGGTGTGATGACTGCGAGCGGTGACAGCTGCGCGGACGGACTGACCCACACAGGGAGTCTTCCCTTCGCGACACGAAGTGAAATCGCCACTCTCAGCTGAATCGGTCCCGTCGGTGATCGGCGTGACCGCATTGGGCGTGAAGACGGTCGTGAACCCGGTTTGATGCACACGACCATCGACCCACTCCGTATGGCCTGTATCAGCCTTAAAACTGCCTGCGGTGAGTCCTGACAAGTCCGTCGGTGCGGTGGCAGGCCCGTCCAATCCATCACGAATATAAGGCGTAAACGCCTTCACTTCCGCAAAGCAGAGCGTGTTGCTCGTGCCATCTGTGAAGTCCCTGACCTTGGTGTTGCTATTCGGTCCGAACGAACCGTCACTCAACTGCCCCCCCAGAATGTACGTATCCGAACCAACAACCGCCGTGTCGCTGCTGTGCGTAAAAACGGTATAAGTCCCGCCGTTGTACCCGTACGACGTGGGATAATAATCGCTGCCGCGAGGCTTGTCATTGATATCACTGGGACATAGGTAGGTGGCAACGCGTACGTTGGCAGGCGGCTGACCCGCGGTATAGGACTGCTCCAAATCGGCAGTCTGATAGAGGTTCACCCCGTCGATGTACGGCAGAATACGGGCATGCAACGACCACTGACCACCTGGGCCGTTGCCGGAGAGAATGCCGGCGGAAACGTCCCGATTGACATCGAGATAGTTGTGCAACGCCAAGCCAATTTGCTTGAGATTATTGCGACATTGTGTCCGCCGCGCGCTGCTTCGCGTGCCTGCTGCACGGCAGGGAGCAACAGGGAAATCAGAATGGCAATGATGGCAATCACAACCAGCAACTCTATCAGAGTAAAGCCGTTGCGACGTTTTGGCGAAACACGTTCTGGAAGCATATCCGAAATCCTCATCGAGAAAAATATTGCGACAATCGTTAGACACTCAGCCAAGAACGACACCGCAAAACGGCGCCAGCGCAGACATTGAGACTCAGTCTCAACTAATTTCTAAGTATGGCCAAGCGCAAAAAGACTGTCAATCCTCGATGCGAACTTTGTGGACGATTTTCCGCAATTTCCCGACGCACTGGTCATTTTGCCACCCGGATAGCAGTTGGTCACAATTTAACATTTGGGTTGGGTGCTACTGGCTTTGCCAGTGTTTGGAATATATCGCACACATTTGAAGTCGCACTGGCAGAGCCAGTGGCACCCTCCTGCTTAAGGTTGACTATGCTCTGGCTCCGCTATGGCATCGCAGTTGGAGCGACGGGGTATTCAGTAGCCGGTTGCTCCGTAGCCTCTGTGCTACGAACATTTCAAAGTCTTGAATCCTCCGCAAATTTTCGTACGGAGAGGCTTATTAATATTCAGGTGCGCAGCGGCTAATTAGAAATTCGGCGACGTTCGATTCGACCGAATATTTTAGGTCAGAAATCATTCGGTCACTGTGCTCGACAAGGAACGCCGTGCACGACGGCAAGCCGTCGGTTTGGGACTTACGTTCCGACCACTAGCGGATGCCTACCGAGATAAGCGAACTTGCAGAGACTGCAGCATCTCTTGCTCAAGCTCCGGGTCGCGGCCCAGGGGAATCCATCGACCGCGCGCAATGTCGGTCGAATCGATTTCCAACTCCCGTTACAGCAGGATGTATTGGCGGAAGGTGGCTCCGCCGGGCGACATTTGCGATTGGCTGGCCACGTCTTCGCGTTCGCGATACACCTGCACGCTGATCAGATACCCATCTCCGGTCGGCGTCACATGTACAAACGCCTTCCGCCGAATGGACTGCAGGGTGCTTTCCAACCGATTTTCGAATCCGACGCTATCGTGCTGCCACGGTTCCAGCAGACCCGCACCGACCTTGTACTGTGTCTCGATCACATTATCGAAATGGTTTTCACGCTCGATGTAGAAATAGTCGTGCACCACATCGACAGTTTTTTCCCACACCACTTCGTCGTTTTGCCCGCGCACAAACACCTGCCCGCCGGCCGGTACGGGCGACATCGTCGCGCAACCGGTCAGGGACGCTTGTAGCATCAATACCGGGAACAAACATTTTTGACAGGACATGTGGGGCAACCAAACACAAAGATCACGCATGCGGCTCGGAGCGGCTCGGTTTTCAGGGCGGTAGTGTCGCGATTGCCCCCCGTTACGACAAGAGCATTTTCCCGGAAAATGCGTTTTAAGATCGCTCTCAAAACAGGTATCGCTTTCAGCGGACGATCGAGTCGACAGGGGAGCACTTTTGAAACAACCGTCGCAGGCTATTTCGAATGGGCCGCTAGATGTACGAGAATAGATTCAATTGCAAAGTTGAGGCCGAAATTTGATAGGAGGCCTGCATGTAGGTTTGCAACTGAGCGATGTTCGTGATGACTTCGGCGATGTCGACTTCGTATTCTTTCGACAATGTTTCGCGAATTTGTACTTCTTGGTCGGCGAGACGGTTGCCGACCTCATCCAACACTTTCAATCGAGAACCGACAGCGCCGCGGGCCAAATTCACCCGTCGCAACTCTTCATCCAGCATTTCGTTGAGTCGTTGCAACTCCCGGTCGTCGCCGTTGAGTAATGCCGTTTCTAATTTGGAGAGGATCGTCAAACTCCCCTGCACTTCCCTTGATTCGTGTCGCTGCCCACGAGCGGGGTGCCGGGTCCTGTCGCTTCAGTCCCGACGATCCGGGGCGGCTTCGGCCAACGGTGTATTTTCGATTGTCAGTGGATCGCCGCCGACGGAGGTATCATCGATCGAGATCCCATTGCCGACGGCGTTCAGCGTCGCCGTAAGATTCGGCTCCGCATTGAGCGCATCCAACACGTCTTGCACGGTTCTAGCACCGGTCAGATCGATACTGGAGGTCGTACCGTCGCGGCGTTGGATCTCCAAGGGAATGCCTTCATCGACCGGCACACCTTGCCCGAAGTTGAAATCATCTAATAACGTGCTCGCCTGTGTCGTACGAATGCCCAAGTTTGTTGCGTTTTGGCCGCCGTTCTCGCCGATCGAAAACCCGGCACCACTCAGCCGGCTGGAAATCGCTAAGCCGGTCCCTGACTCATTGATGCCCACATCGAGATCCAAATCGGCCAATTCCAGCGTATTCAACAAGTCCTCGACCGTCACGGCTGCTGAAATATCGACGACTTGAGTTTTGTAACCGTTGGTAATCAACAACCCATTGCCAGCGGTGGTACCAATGCCGGTTCCTCCATTGAGGTCAGCCAGATTCGTTCCCAGCGTAATCGCCGGATCGAGATCACCGCCGGTAATTGCGGCCGCAGGGCCACTCACGATTCCTAAATGCGCGGCCGTTGTGCCGCCACCGACCTCAGTCACTTCAATGTTGCCCGCCGAGGGCGTCAATTCCAATCCATCTTGCGCGGTATTGATTCCGACCGTCAGCGTCGTGGGCTGTCCGGCGAAAGCATTTTCGAGAATCGCCTGTACGTCTTTGATGGTCTTAGCCGAGCTCAAATCGACAGTGACCGTCTCTGGCGTATTGTCGAGGGTGATCGTCAGTTCCCCCAAATTGGCTCCCTGCCCGCCCTGCAGGTTGCCGATTCGCGTATTGAGCGTGAGCACCGGATCGACATCCGTGCCGACCGGTTCGGTCAAGGCTCCGAGTGCGGAATGCCCATCCAGGTTATTGGCGATCAACAAGTTATTGTCGGCATAGGAATTGATATTGAACTGGTCGCCGTTGTAACGCACGAAGGTATCTTGCGAAGTGAACGGCGGTGATTCTGTCGCGGTTCCCCCAAACAGGAACCGCCCTCGGAATTGCGTGTTGGCGGCGTTGAGCACTTGCGTTTTTAAGCTGGATGCTTCCAACGCCATGGCATCCCGTTCACTCTGCGTGCTGGAATCACCGATACCGGCAACGATCAACGCTTTGGCTTGGTTAAGCGCGTCGGACACAGTGACCAAGCCCTGATCACTGGCCGACAACAACGACGAAGATGTTTGAACGTTGGTTTGGTTTTGCGCCTGCAACTCCAAGGTTTTTTGCAGCGTGATCGTCCGCACTGCCGCGGCGGGACTTTCGCTGGCAAACTGAAACCGCACTCCGCTGGAGATCTGCTCTTGCAGTTGCGCCAGCATGCGCGTTTGTTCTTGGATGTTGGAGTTGAGCCGGGAGGCAACCATTCCGTTGGGAATTCTGCCGGATAATATCGGACCAAGGCTCATCGTCGTTACCGTATGGGTAATGAGATTGCGTATGCGTTCCCGTGCATCGTCGATGCGCACAGTCGAAAAACGCCGTGTCATCGGTATCGTCGCATTGCAACGGAAGCTGGGGAAAAACCGGTAGGACCGGCAGATCTTGACAGCGCCGCCCGGTTTAACGCGCCTTCAAGAGGAAATAGACGAATACCACACTTTGCCCCCAAGTCGAACGGGAACGTGCGAGCTATCAGCCCGATGAAAAACCAGACCTCACTCGAGAGTTGGGCGCCAATGCAGGCTTGTCCAGCAGTGTATTGTGGGTCTCGTGATTCCGCACTGGCGGACAAGCTGCCAGTGGCACCCTTTTTCGGGCGGGCTGCTCATACCAGCCCGTGTCTCATAACGGCCTGTGCCTCATAACGAAACGAGCGTCGACAACAATTCATCGATCACACCGATGAGCCGCGCCGCCATTTGATAGGACCGTTGCAATTCCGCGACCTTGATCGCCTCTTCGTCGAGACTGACTCCGGAAAACTGCTGCTTTTGCGTCACCAATGAATTTCGAAATGACTCAAACCCTTGGCGGACCGCCGTTTCAGAAGCGGAGTTTTGGGCCAATTCCGAAATCATTCCATCGTAATAGTCGTCGAGATTCAGTCCCCCCAACGCCTCGACCGGATTCTCAATGAACTTCGCTAACTTAAGCGCATTGCTTCCATCGCCCGAGCCTCCTCCTTGGGTCACCGCGAACTTGGATGTGTCTTTGATGACCGCCTGGTTGACACCGATGTCGGACGAGCCGGATCCGGTGAAAAATGTATTGATGCCCAGTGCGGCCAGCGTTCCGGAATCGTCGTTGGCAAAATAGATCTCATAATTCGCATCCGCCTCAAGCTCCAAACGCCGGTCCGGCGTGAGTGTCGCTGTCACATTCGAAATGGCATCCAAATCAGTTCGCAAGCTGTTCAACGATGTGTTCGGCCCAGGATTGATGCCGTCCAGGTCGATCTGAATTGTCGTTGTTTCGCGGGCCCCGGTGAGCTTGTTTTCGACGATCACCTCGAAGCTGCCATGCTCGGGTGCAAAGGCCAGTCCAGTCGCATCGAGACTGGCGGCGGTGTCCTCCACGCTATAGGTCCCGGCAACCGAATCGAATCCTTCGGTGCCCTGCCCCGAGGCGTGGATCTTGTCGAATTCGAAGATGATGTTTTGCGAGTACGTATCGAGCTCGTCGATAAAGCCGCCGAGGATTTGGTCCCGGCCATCGATCACGCCGTTCAGTTCGCCCGAAGTGCCAGGAAGATTTGAAATGGACCCTTCGACTTTGACATTCAGTACCTGGGCCTCGCGGTCGACGCTCACTTCGGTTTCTAGATGCTGCACTTCCCCCTGCAAGACCAAGTGATCGGGGCCAACGAAAATATCGAAGTAACCCGTTTCACGTTCCACGGCGCGGATCGGAATGATTTCGGCCAGACGGTTCATCGCATTGTATCGCTCGGTCCGCAATCCCCCTGCGTCGCTGTGAAGCAATCCGCCCGCTTCGGTCTCGGTTATTTTCTTGTTCAATTCCCCAATGCGATCAATCAGCACGTTGGCTTCGTTCACCAAGTCGGTCACTTTTACGCCCAAACTCGACCGTTGGTCGTTGATCCGCGCCCGCATTTCGGAAATTTCCCGCGCGAATTCCACCCCCTGTTGAACCGCGAGTTGGGCAACGGCTAGCGACTTCGGGTTGATTGGCAAAGTCCTGAATTTTGCCCAAAAAGTCATTCAGGCCTGTGGAGAGATCGCCGTCGCTAAGTTCATTAACGGTCGCTTCCAATTGCTTGTAGATGTCCTCCCGTTGTTGGGAGCCGTAAAAATCTGAGGAGGAAGCGTGGATGCGGGTTTCTAAATACTTGTCAATCTCCTGCCGGATGCCGTCAACAAGCACACCGCCGCCGACAACCATGGCGCGCCTTTTTTGGTGCCCCTGACTCGGATTGAGATGCAACTGCTCACGGATATAACCGGGCGTGTTGGCGTTGGCAATGTTGTTGCCGGCGACTTCGATGCCGGTGGTAAACACCTCCAGCGAACGGCCCGCAATCGCTAATGCTGAATTCAGTCCCATGGAAGGGATTCCATTATCGTTGGTAAAGAGAAACCGCCACCCGGCACTGCCGGAATCCGACGATTCGCCTCAGATTCATATCGAAGCATCGAGTAATGCCGCCGGTGTGACACATCATCTCCTTCGTGGTACGTTGGTGAGGGTTGTCCGCAATGAGCGATCAAGTCGATCAGTTCTGTGTAATAGATTGAACGAACGGTCAGAAGTAAATCCCAATGCACCCAGCTTTCGTGCCGCAACTGCGCGGCTGTTTGTTGCGCCTGTTCGATCCGTGCGATCAGCTCGTCGCGTGTTTCTTGCGCGATGGCTTTGACCAAATGCAGCAACGACTGCGATGGCAAATTTCGCTCTTGCGCGAACTCCAATATCGATTCCGTTCGCGGGCAGTTTTTGCAAGCGGGTGATCAACACGCTTTCATCCGCCGAGATGCGGGCGAGATCGTGGCCCTGGATCTGCGTCATGGCTGTCCGTTTTTCCGCCATCAATGCGGATAGCTCGCCTTGGACCACTTCCAACTGCGTCATAAACAGCGTGGCGGCTTCGAGTAATCGGTCGTTCATAAGTTGGCTCCGCTAGTGCTGGTTGTTTGAGCAGCCGCCGCTGGTATCGACTCGGTTTCGAATTGCGGAGTATTGATCGAACAACGGTCCGGCAAAGGGACTGCCATGATCCTCGGCCATCGACGAAGCAATCCGCTGGTCGAATTCGCCTTGAAAAATCTTCTCCGCTCGCCCACCGTTGAAGTATTTGGTTTCGCGTTCGGTACTTCTAAGCGACTTGATCATCGTTTGATAAAAAGTGCCCGCGGCGAATTTCTGAAACGCCTGCTTCTCTTCCAATGCTTTCTCATTTGACGCCGTCTGCCGCGTTTGCTGCAGTTGCGTCGAGGCGGCGATGTTGTTTGAGATGCCGGAAGAAATGGGCGAAACCATGAAGGTGAATTCCTTCCGGAACATTGACAAATTTTTGATTTCAAAATAGGCCGGGATAACCCGCAGGGCTTACTCGACGACAATCACGCGAGCGTGCAGACGGCCTGATTTTTCTAAACTGAGGATGACGTCGATGATGTCCGCTGCGGGGAGTTTGAGTTGTTCCATGGCCCCGAGCAATTGTGCCAGTTTTTTGTCTTGCGAAGCGATGGCGACGCCGTTTTGTCCCGGTTGATCATCGACCAGCGCCACAAAGGCATCGATGCGGGCCACGTCGTCCTCGGTGACTTCGATTTTTAGCCCCTTGTGAGTTACAATCACGGGACTCAATTCCACCTCGCCGGAGATGACAACCGTGTTGGTCGATTTGTTGACGATCACACGTGCTTCGGTCGTGGCCGACTCGATCCGCACATCCAAAACGATGGCGATGAACGCTTCCGGATCTTCTCGATACGTTGGCGGAATCGCGACGGCAATCGTGCCCGCATCGCGGACACGCGCCAATCGCTGCTGCAAGTCAAAATCAGCAATGTCCCGACGGCCGAAACTCGCGGCTTCTTGTTTGGTGTCTTCATTCACTGAATCGGCCACCACGTGGCCATCTGAAACCAGCCCGAGAATCTAAGAAGGGGATCAAGCCAGTCTGCGCCATCACCGTCGCCAATTTCATAAATAACGTCTGCTGTGAAATTCTGTTTGATTTCCACACCGAAGGAGATACTGCCTTTGGTTTTGGATTCTTCGCCATGGATGCGAACCGCTCCCGCGGCGATCGCCATTGTGAATTCATTACGGACGTCGCTCAACGGAGTCATCAACAGTTGACCTCCGCGCAGGCTCTTGGCAGATCCGACCGCCGTCACCATGCAGTCGATTTTTTGGCCCCGTTTGACGCCCCGCGCCCGGACGGTCGCCAGGTTAATCACTTCGCCACATTTTTGCTACCCAGCAGGCCTTTGATGTCGATTGCATTCTTCCGCGGATCCCGATCGTTGAGGCTGCGCGGTGTTTTCGTAGGTGGAAACGGGTTCAACCTTGAAGGTGTGATCCGGTAAAGACGATGTCATGAAATCTCCTGAAATAATGGCAATATTATAAGCCGGAATAACCTGTTGTGTTGACTTTGTGCATGAAGGCTATAGCTTTTTTGTGCAGACGTACTTACAGTCTGTGTTACCTGAACGCCAATCTACTATTAACCACCAAGAATGGGATAAAGGTACCTGTTGTGTCGGCGGTGCAAAGAGCCGCCCCTGCTGTTGTAAGCATCAGTACAGACAGGATTGTTGAACGCGCTGTAAATCCTTTTGCAAATTTATTGCCTCGTAATCCGCTGTTTGATGAATTTTTTCAGCGGGGACAAGGACGTCGGCAAGTGAAAGAACAAACTCTTGGCTCCGGCGTAATTATTGATTCAAAAAAAGCGATCGTGTTAACGAATGCGCACGTGATTCAGGGCGCAGCACAGATTAACGTTACGTTGCTTGATGGCCGCATGTTCACAGCCACCTTAATTGGGTCTGATCCGGATTTCGACCTTGCTGTCTTAAAGCTTGATAAGGCTTCTGATTTACCAGCGTTGCCAATGGGGCAATCTGATGATTTGATGCCCGGTGAAACGGTAATTGCCATCGGCAACCCGCTTGGTTTTAGTCATACAGTAACTACCGGTGTTGTCTCTGCGTTGGATCGTTCTATTAAAACGGACAACGCGACTATTACGGATCTTATTCAGATTGATGCTGCCATTAATCCGGGAAACAGCGGCGGCCCGTTAATTAACCTTGCCGGAGAGCTGGTTGGGATTAACACTGCAATGTTACGTCAGGCTGCAAATATTGGATTCTCCATCCCTATAGATAAGGCGCGCAGGGCAGTGACGGAATTGCTGGAAACAGGTCACATTGTTCCTGTGTGGCTTGGGCTTTCCGGTCAGAATCTGGATGAAAATACTGCTGCATGGTTACGGTTGTCATCTACAAAGGGGCTGCTTGTAACATCTGTTTTTGATGGAACACCTGCTGCCAATGCCGGAATAAAATCTGGTGACACAATAATTGAAGTAAATGACAAGTTGGTGACAGACCACAGGCATTATGTGCAGTTGCTGAAGAATATGACAAAGGGTGAAGCCGTAACTCTCACGTATATGCGTGATGGTGAGCCTGTGACAATTGAATTGCGAACTGCGCCATATTCCGAAGCGTTCGCGGCAAGACAGTTGCGAGGACGCTGGGGACTCTCATTGCGAAAGGGAGAAACATATTTAGTTGTTGAATCAATTCGCAAGGGTAGCCCTGCTGCAAAGCTTGGATTACAGGCGGGAGACCTGCTTGTGAACATCAGTGGAAAGAAGATTACAAGCATGAGCGCGTTGTATCAGGCATTCTTTACTCACAGGTTGGATTCATCACTCATTCTCTTTGTTGCAAGAGACGGTAAAGGCTACCGTGTTCGTATGGATATATAGCACTCTAATTACAGGAAATGTTAAATATCGTGTGATATTTACAAAAAAAAAACACCAAAGAGTGAAAATAATGTTTTTCAGGTCTTGACACTGAAGACAGGACAGGGCTAATTGCAGGATTCGATGAGACTAACGCACCAAACCTAGTCGCTAGGTGTTGATGCTCTAATTACTGGTTCACCTGAACCAAATCAAACCTGGAGGATTACCATGGGTTACAATGTAACTGTTGATACAGACAAATGTACTGGCGACGCAGAATGCGTAGACGTATGTCCAGTTGAAGTTTTCGAAATGCAGGACGGCAAAGCATCCCCAGTTAACGCTGACGAATGTCTTGGTTGTGAATCCTGTGTTGAAGTTTGTGAAGCAGACGCTATCGTTGTTGAAGAAATGTAATTCAACACGTGCGTTTTTTCGCATGCTTTGATTTTTGAACCGGACAGTGGGCAATCTCGCTGTCCGGTTTCATATATGGGTAGCCTAATCTTCCTGTATATTCGCTGTAAATTGTTCAGTGATCTTTTAGAGCAAAAAATTACTTCCTGCTGTAACTGCTGATATTCAACGCATCGCCGCAAAATTTTTTATTCTCCTGTTGTTCTTCCCTTGCCAGTTGTACATTTCGTTACTAATGATTTGTAGCAGACAGGTGCAAGGTTGCGAGTACCTGTTTCAATATCACTTAGAAATTTATTGCTCCAATCATTGATGTATAAAAAACTACCGAACCGGGACAGTTAGTAAGTCTACGGAGGTAGGGAGTTTTCTGATGAAGCTGGATTTTTCTGAATTTTTTGCACAATACGAGGCACTTGTTGCTGATGTAGATACTGTTTTTAATCGTGTAGCCGACATGCACGGCGACTGTATTAGCTGTAATTCCGGTTGCAGTGACTGTTGTCATGCGTTGTTTGACGTAAGCCTAATTGAAGCGCTGTACATTAACCATAAATTTCTCGAACAGTACCCGTTTGGTGAAGTGCGCTCCAACATCGTTGAAGCTGCCAACACCGCGGACCGTTTGATATATAAACGCAAGCGCCAATTGTACCGCGATTCCATGAATGGTGTTGAGCCACGTGAATTACTCGAAGCGATGGCTAAAGAGCGTATTCGTTGCCCACTGTTGAACAGTGAAGACAAATGCACCATGTATGATGCTCGTCCTATTACTTGCCGTTTATACGGTATTCCTACCAATATCGGCGGCAAAGCGCATACTTGCGGGCTTTCAAAATTTGAAGCCGGCAAACCGTATCCTACTGTATCTTTAGATACTATTCAGGACCGTCTTGCAAAAATCAGCGTTGAGCTGTGCAAAGCAATTAAGTCCAACTACAAAGAATTGCCGGGCGTATTTGTTCCTGTGTCAATGGCGCTTATTACCAACTATGACGAAGAATATCTTGGTCTTAAAGAACCTAAGAAAAAGGGTAAGTAATGAGTATTTCTGCGAGCATGTACCGTACTGGTGCAGAGCACGAATTGACACCGGAAGAAGAAGAACAAAAGCGGTTCATGTACGAAAAGATGGCGCCTCGCCGTCGTAAGTTTATCGACCGCATTGGATATGATAATTGGGATCCATTCCCAAAACCGAACGATCCTATGGAATTGCGTATGGATCTTTCCAAACGCACCACTCAGCAGCTCGTTCGCGAGTTTCTCCAGTCTCATAGAGGCCAGTATTCCAATGACTACGGTCGCGGCGCATTAGAAACAGCCGTCGGCATTGTCAATAAGGATGAGAAGTACCGCGGCATTTTCGACTTCTGCGTTTGGTATTACAACCTCTTGATTGAAGAAGGGCATATAGATCATGACGACTAAAGATTTCGCAAGTATCGAAGAATATATTGCATTTTTACGTACAGAGATTGATGAGAACCCAGAATGTGCGAACCACCACTACAACCTCGGTGTAGCACTTCTTTCCGCTCGTGACTGGAGTGGTGCAGAGGCTGCATTCCTTGAGTGTGTTCGTAACTCCGGCCGTTTTGCTGAAGCATACGTACAGCTCGGTGGTATCTGCATGCAGCGTAACGACCTTGAAGGTTGTATGCAGTACAACAAAGAAGCTGCACAGTGCCGTGCTAAATTCCCAGTACCTTGGGCAAACATGGCATTCGTTCACATTCAGCAGGGTAACGCTGAAGAAGCAATTAAATGTGCTTCAAAAGCACTTAAATGGGATGCTGACTTTGTTCAGGCTCAGGCTACCATTGCTTCTGCGCACTACATGCTCGGCGAACTCGACGAGAGTGAAAAAGTGTCCAAAAAAGCTATCGCTAAGTACCCTACTTTTGCTCCTGCTTACAACAACCTTGCTCTCGTAGCTCTTGAGCGCGGTGACTATGCAGTTGCTATCGAAAACATCGACAAAGCTGTCGAACTCGGCTTTGAAGTTGATCCTAACTTCCTCGCTGAACTTGCTCCGCATCGCGAAGCATAAACAACAATAAGGTCTTGGTACTGTTGTGACCACAGACTTTTAGTTGTAGCAAAGCCCGCGTAGTTATTTCGTAGTGGCATTGCGCATTATTTAAAAAAGTAAAAGGCTGTCCTTTATATGAAGGACAGCCTTTTTTTATGCTTCAAGATAGTTAAGACTTAACCAACCGATGTGATTCTTAAAAAAAATAATTATATTTTTGGTAGCAGCAATAACTATGAATAGATACGAATGGTTGTACGCAAATTACGTATTGTCAGGCATTACGCAGTAATTTATTTTATGTTCCACATCGTTCTAGCAGGTTGTCATTCCTTGAAAAGAACGCGACTAGTGCGTATCCTGCCCTGTCCGCGTGTTAATTTTGTTGATTTTTACATAATTGTATACAACAAATGTCCATCAGCTTTTTACAAGGCAGGAGTGCTTTGCTTAACGTTACAAACTTATCGCATAATTTCGGACCGTACTGGGCGTTGAAAAACTGCTCCTTTTCATTGAAGAAGGGTGAGTTTCTTTTTCTCACTGGCTCATCCGGTGCTGGCAAAACTACGCTTTTGCGTTTGTTGTACGCCTCGCTTCCGGTTATGCGCGGTAACGTAACTGTTGCGGGGTATAACTTAAAATCGTTACCTTCGCGGCAAATTCCCAACCTGCGCCGACAGGTGAGTGTTGTTTTTCAGGATTTTAAAATTCTGCCGTACCGCACCGTTTATCAAAATGTAGCAATGGCGCTCGAAGTTCGAGGCTTTAATAAAGTTCATATTGATAGACGAGTACGCGCTGTTGTGCGCGGATTAGGGCTCGAACCACGCATTAACATGCTGTGCGGAGAGCTTTCCGGTGGCGAGCAGCAACGGGTTGCAGTTGCCCGCTCTGTTGTGGTTAACCCTAAGATTCTTCTTGCTGATGAACCGACAGGGAACCTTGATGAAGAGTTGGCAGTGCGCATGATGGGTATTTTTAAACAATTCCATATGCACGGAACAACCGTTGTGCTTGCAACACATAACAATGATCTTGTGCGAATGCATCCTGAGTCACGACAACTCCGGTTGGAGCATGGTAAAATTGCTGCCGCAAACTGGCGCGGGGCAGAGATCTTTTCTGATAGTATTGTGGAGGAACACTTCTAATGCGTGTATTCTTCAAGCTTATTAGACAAGGTGTTCGTGATATAGCCCTGCACCCTTGGGCGCAGTTAATGACGCTGCTTGCCGTTACGTTCATCACCTTCCTTGCCGGACTCATGCTGCTTGGCGTGGGCAATCTGGATAAAGAGTTACGGGTGACACGTGGTGAAATCGCCTTCCAGATGTATTGGAAAGAAGGTGCTTCGCCTAAACGGGTTGAAACAGCGTGGACGTCGCTCCACAAGATGGACGGTGTGACAAAGGTACTTACCTACACGCCGAAAGAAGCGTTGAAAGATTTAAGTTCCACGTTCCCGGAGGGAAGCGCAGGGGTGTTGTTGGCAGACAATAGTCCATTGCCGTACACGGCAGTGATTAAATTTGCGCATCACTCTGGCGATTTGACCGGATGGAAGGATACAACACTAGCCGCGTTACAGCGTTTGCCGGATGTTGAAACGGTTCGTTCCAGCACCCTGAAAGACGAGGTAAGCCGCGCATGGCAAAAGATTTCCGGCACGGTAACAGTTCCGGTGCTCGTCTTTTTAGTGCTTATTCTTTCCATAGCGGTAGGGAACACCATGAAGCTTTCGCTCATCAGTAGACAAGATGAAATTGAAATACTCAAACTGGTGGGCGCCAAAAACTGGTATATTCGTACTCCGCTGTTAGTTGGCGGCGCACTGCTAGGCAGTGTTGGCGGTATGCTTGGTGTTATGGGCTTATATGGAGCATGGTGGAATTTGAAAGATGCGTTTAACTTTGCGCCACTTCACTGGGAACTTCACTTTCTGCCTGTAGATCAAGTATTATTACTGGTGCTTATACCGATGGGTGTCGGTTGTATCAGTAGCTGGGTTGCTGTACGTAACTAATGCTGTGCACTGTTGCAGCAGCAAATATTTCGACTGACCAGAAACACTACAGGAAGCTTAACTATGCGTAGTAAAAAAATGACAGGTGGCCTTGAAAAAGCGCCGCATCGCTCCTTACTGTATGCTCTCGGGCTTACACGCGAAGAAATTTCCCGCCCGTTAGTGGGTGTTGTTAACGCAGCCAACGAGGTGGTTCCCGGTCATATTCATCTGGATACCATCGCAAGTGCTGTTAAAGCCGGAATCCGTGTTGCTGGCGGTACTCCTATGGAGTTCCCAGCCATCGCAGTCTGTGACGGCCTTGCAATGAACCACGAAGGTATGCGCTTCTCGCTGCCAAGTCGTGAAATAATTGCAGATTCTATTGAAATCATGGCAACTGCACACCCGTTTGATGCCCTTGTGTTTATTCCTAACTGTGACAAATCCGTTCCGGGTATGCTCATGGCTATGTTGCGTATGAACGTTCCATCTGTGCTTATTAGCGGTGGTCCTATGGCAGCAGGAACAACTAAAGGCGGCGGTGGTGCTGACCTCATTAACGTATTTGAAGGCGTTGGTAAGGTTAAGCTTGGTAAGATGACAGAGGAAGAGTTGGAAGACCTTTCCGAGACTGCATGTCCGGGTTGTGGTTCCTGTGCCGGTATGTTCACCGCAAACTCCATGAACTGTCTCTCAGAAACTATTGGTCTTGCTTTGCCGGGTAACGGAACAACTCCAGCAACATCTGCTGCGCGTATCCGTCTCGCAAAAACTGCCGGTTTCAAAGTTATGGAACTGCTCGAAAAGAACATTCGTCCTCGCGATATTGTGACAGAAGCATCCGTTTCCAACGCAATCACCGCAGACATGGCGCTTGGTTGCTCCACTAACACCGTACTGCATTTGCCAGCCGTGTTTGGTGAAGCGAACCTTGATATTTCGCTCGAGCTCTTCGATAAGATCAGCAAAAAAACACCGAACCTCTGCAAGCTTTCTCCAGCAGGTGATCAATACATTCAAGATCTCCACAGAGCCGGTGGTATCCCAGCTGTTCTTGCTGAGCTACGGAAAAAAGATGCACTCAATCTCGACGTAATGACAGTCACAGGCAAAACTCTTGGTGAAAACCTTACAGAGATGAATGCTACCAACTGTGACCCAACTGTCATTCGTCCAATCGAAGATCCATATTCCCAAGAAGGCGGCATCGCAATTCTTTACGGTTCTCTCGCTCCTGAAGGTGCTGTGGTTAAGCAGTCCGCAGTAGCACCGGAGATGATGGTACGTACCGCAAACGCGCGCGTATTCAACTCCGAAGAAGATGCGTTTGAAGCCATCATGGGACAGAAAATTAATAAAGGTGATGCGATCATTATCCGCTACGAAGGCCCTAAGGGGGGCCCTGGTATGCGCGAAATGCTGTCACCAACAGCAGCAATCGCCGGTATCGGACTTGGTTCCGACGTTGCGCTCATCACCGACGGTCGCTTCTCCGGCGGAACACGCGGTGCTGCAATCGGGCACGTTTCCCCAGAAGCAGCAGACGGCGGTCTCATCGCGTTCGTAAATGAAGGCGACAAAATCGAGATCAATATTCCAGAGCGCAAACTCAATTTGCTCGTTGACGAAGCAATAATCGAAGAGCGCAAAAAAGGCTGGAAGCCGCTGGAAAAAGAAGTAACCTCGCCGTTACTCAAGCGCTACAGCCGCATGGTTAAAAGTGCTTCTTCCGGTGCTGTATACAAATAAAAGTTTTGGGGTTGTAGTTTTTAGGGATTTTATGTTGCCTCCGGCGGCGCTTATCAGCGGGATGTCTTCGACGAGCCTCCGGCGGCCAAAGAACCTTTTTGGAAAAAGGCTTCTCTGGACTCTCCAAAAACTTTTAACTGCGAGGTAAGCTTATTGCTTATGTAGCCTCTCGGCTTATGCCTCACTATCTTTTGAAAAATAGAGAAGGGCTGTCCTACATAGATAGGGCAGCCCTTTTTTTGTTTTTTAAGCCAGTGAGGTTAAGCCGCGTGAGAGGGGAATCAATAGGTGTTGCTCGCATGATAAAAGTTTTTGGAAGGGGGTCTGGGGGAGAACCTTGTTTCAACAGCGATAGCTGTTCTCGAAAAATGAGAGATTACAGATAACGACAGTGCAACAGGTTTCCCACAGCCGTCGGAAACAAAAAAGGCGTCACAGATTCACCGAAGGCCTCAGGGAGACAAGTTTTGGTGTAGGCATCGTTCATCGGTGTTCTTAAAATGTTCCTAAAATTGTGCATAACTTTTGAGATTTGTGAACAAGTTAGCAACATAGAAAGAACATGCTGTTGATAACTATTGTAAAAACCTTTTATTTAAAGAATAAATTTGGAAGATAGGTTGTTAACGGAGCCCAGAAGGTAATGAGGAGAAGATCAAGGAGCAGAACGACGAGGAAAGGAACAATTGCTTTGGCGAGTGTACCTATTCGTGTGTGTGCTATGGAGCAGGCAACGATTGTGCAGACTCCGAGTGGCGGCGTGAGCATGCCGATGGCAAGGTTCACTACGACGATCGCGCCGAGCTGGACGGGGTCGATGCCGAGGGTGGGGAGCATGGGCACTAGAACTGGCACAAAGAGAATGAGCGCCGCGGTTGTTTCTAAAATTGTTCCTGCTATCAGGAGCAGTAGGTTGATGAGTAGGAGGAGAATTATTCGGTTGTCTGTGAGGGACAAAATTGAAGACGCTATTGAGGCTGGGATATCTTGAATTGCCATGTACCATGAGAAGATGGATGCGGCGCAGATTATGAACATAACCACGCTTGAAGTAATGCTGGCTGATATAAACAGGTTTGGAAGGTCTTTTATGCTGAGTTCTTTGTGAATGAACATTCCGACGAAGAGAGCGTAGACAACGGCCACTGCGGCGGATTCTGTTGCTGTGAATACACCACCGAGTATGCCGCCGATTATAATGAACGGTGCACCGAGTGCCCATATTGCGGAGGTAAAGGCCTTGACAGCGTGGGCTAGGGAGAAGTCACGCTTTGTTGTCGTATCGGCTGTTTCTGTCCGTTTTGCATTCCAGACACAAACTCCGATGAGACTGAGCCCCATGAGGATGCCGGGAAGAATGCCTGCGGCAAAAAGTCTTCCGATGGATGCGCCTGTGAGTACCCCGAAAATGATCATAGGGATGGATGGTGGAATGATAACCCCGATGGATCCTGCTGCGGCTTGGACTGCGCCGGAAAAAGCTGGCGTGTAGCCTCGCCGTACCATTGATGGAATAAGAATTGCGCCAACAGCTGCCGTGTCAGCTGCGGCAGAACCGGAGATACCAGCAAAAAACATGGCGGATACAACTGAAACGGCTGCAAGTCCGCCGGAAAGGTGCCCCACAAGTGTATCTGCAAAATTAACGATTCGTTTGGATATGCCTCCGGCACCCATGAGCTGTCCTGCAATCATAAAAAGCGGTACAGCCATAAGTGGAAAAGAATCTGCTCCGGCGTAGAGACGCTGAGTGATGAGGATCATGTTCATATTCCCATCAATGACGAAGGCAATGACTGCGCTTAGTCCTACGGCGACAGCAATTGGTACATTGAGGCAAAAGAGAAGTATGAGCATGACAAAAAGAAGGAGAGTCATTTATTCATTCTCCTCTTCTGATGAGATTGCACAGCCGGAGTGTATAGTTTGTGAGAGGGTGTCCGGATGTGGCTTAAATTCTAAAATTTCAAAAAAGCAGGACAGGGAATGAAGAAGCATGATCGTTCCGCTGATAGGAATTGCAAGGAACGGGATCATGCGTGAGATGCCGAGAGTTGCGGTTGCTTGAAATCTGAGGAACATTGCAAACTGGAACCCATACCACATCATAACAAAGAAAAAGATTGAGCTGAGAACTTGCACGATCAATGCAGCATTTTTGCGTCCTTTTTCTTTAAGATTACGAACCATAAAGTCTAATCCGATATGCGCATGTGCTTTTAGTGCAACTGCTGCGCCAAAAAAGGTGAGCTGGACAAGCAGCACCCTCCCTAATTCTTCAGACCAGAACAGGGAGTTGTTAAGAACATAACGGAAGAAAACTTGGGAGGCTGTGACAACAGCCATGGCAATGCCGCATGTGCATAAAAGCCAGCGGCAGGCGGTATCAAGACCGTTACTTACAGCGGTAACAACAGAGGCAATGCTGCGGAGCATAAAGGGTGTCCATTTTATAATTGTGAGTAATAGAGCATTTTCTCCTTTTTTGCGCATTATGCGCAAGGGAGAATTAATGAAATAAAGGGCCGTACAAATGCACGGCCCGAATAGATTAAGACAAATCTGCACATTGCGGCGTTACTGCGAAAAAGCCAAACTCTCACATACGTCGATGTATGCTTCGACCTTGGCTTTTTCTTGCGTCTTGCACTGCACAGATTTGTCTCAATCTATTTCAGAAATTAATTCTTACTTAGTTGCGTCGAGAAGCTTGTCTAACAGAGCACGAGTTTTTGGCTCTTTGTACATGTCCATGTTTTTCATTGGCTTCACCATCTCGCGGAAAGAGTTCATATCAGGGTGTTCGTCGATGATCATCCCTTTTTCTTTGAGAGTGGCAAGGTACTCTGCTTCTTTTTCGCGGTTTACTTTGCGCTGGTAGATTGCGGCATCACGCATGGCAGTTTCGAACATAGTCTGCGTTTCTTTTGGCAATGCTTCGAACCACTGAAGATTGGCAATGTCGATGTGAACTGAGTATACATGTCCTGTTAGGGCAAGATACTTTTGCACTTCGTACAATTTGTATTCTTCAAATACCCACAATGGATTTTCCTGACCATCAATGGTTCCCTGCTGTAGTTCAGAGTAAATAGGCCAGCCCATCGGGGTCGGGTTTGCATCAAGAGTGCGCCATAATTCTTTATGGAATGTTGACTGCATTACACGCAGCTTCAGCCCTTTCACATCTTTTGCTGAATGAATCGCACCGCGGTTATTGGAAAGATTGCGAAAGCCATTTTCGGAGAACTGTAACCCTTTAAAACCGGCTTGTGCTAATGAAGCGAGTGCTTCTTTGCCAACAGGACCATCAAGAACGCGGTCTGCTGTTTCATAATTTTTAAATAGAAACGGGAATGCTACTGCTTTGATTTCTGGAACAAATGTATCGAAAGGACCAAGAGTAACAATTGCCATTTGAATTGCACCAAGCTGAACCTGTTGCAAGATTTCTGTTTCTTTTCCCAGTGAACCGGAGTGATACAACTTAACTGTGTATTCACCGTTTGAACGTTTATTGATCAGCTCTGCAAACTTTTCAGCCGCAACGTACTGTGCTGAACCGGGCTTCGTAACAACAGCAAGCTGTATTTGTGTTGCAGCCATTGCGGGAATCGAAAAATAGATTGCCGCGAGAACAAAAACAAAAAATTTTGTACATTTCATGAGGTCTCCCAGTAGCTTTTTGATATATAGAACAGCGTACGTTACCTGTTCGAGATTGTACCATATTGTACGTATTGAAACCAATACTGAATCGTTTTTGAGTAGACAGGCATTGTTATTTTGCAAAGAAAATGACAAAAAACTGCGTAACGGTAGCTCGTTATTTATTGTAACAAAGGGGAATGTCAACAGCCCTTTTTTTTGCGTGTTGTTTTGTGATAATAAATGTATGAAGTTACAGTAAACACCGTCTTCTCTAGATGTGTAGTGCGCAAAATTTATGCTGCTCGCTGCCAAGTAAACAAGTTGGCTACACATTAAGCAAGGAAGAGCTCCTGTTGTAGGTGGAGAGTTGCACTCTTTTTGTAAATAATTTATCGATTAGGGTACCGTTATACTACTGAAGTTGCGAGGAAAACATGAGCCAGATGCCTTTGACTCACAAGAGAATTGCCCGAATTTTGGGTGTCTCAGAGACAACTGTAAAAAGTTATAGACGTAAGTTTCCAGACTGCATTCCTGTAGCGAGCAAGGGAAAGCCGATTCAGTTCACGGATGAGGCTCTTGAGGTATGTCGCGCAATCCGCGACTTGTTCAGTGCGGGGCTTTCAATCGAAGAAACGCACCAACGTCTTGCTGAGCTTTTTGAATTTATTACTCCACCGGTATTTGAAGAACCGGTAGAGCAAAATGAAGTTGTAGAAGTCGTTTTGCCTGACGATTACAAGCAGGCAATGAGCAGCCTTGCGACAAGTATGGTGAATCTTTCCTTGAAACAGGAACAGATGCTCAAAAAAATGAACTCTATTGAGTCGCGTTTGCAGCAGCTTGGACTTGCTGATGTACGTACATCCGGCACAGCGTCATCTGATCCAGTACTTGCAGAACTTCGTGTATTAACGGAACGCACTGAAGCCTTATGGGATGCTATTTCCTGCACCGCTTCTGCTGATTCCACCACTTGTTCTGGTTGTACAGACATTTCTTCAAAGCTTGATAGTCAGATTCAGAAAGCAAAAGTGCACAGGCTTGTTCCATTACGCGAAGCTATTTCTCATGATCCTCCGCGTAAGATACTTGCAATGCCGCTTCTTATTCAGGAACGGGAAGGCGAGTATACACCACTGCATGGACGAGGTAACAGCCGCATTACCCTTAATGATTTGCGTGCTTCCTTAATGACTCACTTTGTTGAGGATGACTGCTACACAATTCACTGGTCTGAAAACAATTCAGGCTGGCAACTCGATCTTTTGCAGGAACGGGCGCATGTGCCGCATAATATATGTCTTACCATGGCGCAAACTTCTACGTTGCGTGGTTCTGTTATGGTCATTAAAGACATGACCACTAACGGGCATGAAATTACTCCCGGTGCGCTGCAAGATTTTATTTCGGATGTCTATTCTCGTTAAAAGCTGCTCTGAATAATAAATATTGATTTTACGTGAAGGCTAACTTGTTTTGCAAGTTGGCCTTTTTTTCAAAAGTTTATATCTTTTTATGTTTTCAAAATATTCAATAAATTAAGCCAGCTGTATTTTGTTGTGCCAAGATGTACTCTAGAATGGAATGGTGGTAGTACAGTAATAATTTGGCGTATTCTAGTTATAACGTGCGGTAGGTATTGTTCCATTCTTACTAAGATTAACGGGGTATTGAGATGGGAAAAGTGTTAGCTATTTGTGTGAGCAAGAAAAAAGGCGAGCAGAAGAAGCCTGTAGATACTGCTGTGCTTATTGAGGAGCATGGAATTGAAGGCGATGCACATGCAGGAAGTGGTAGGCAGGTTAGTTTGCTTGCTGTTGAGAGCGTGGATAAGATGCGCCATAAGCTTCCGACGCTGAAGGCTGGCGATTTTGCAGAAAATTTACTTGTAAGCGGATTTCCGATTACTTTTTTACGTGTCGGGGTGCAGTTTACAATCGGCTTTACGTTACTAGAACTGACCCAGATAGGGAAGAAGTGCCATTCAAAATGCGAAATTCATAAAGCTGTAGGGTTCTGTGTAATGCCGACTGAGGGGATTTTTTGCACGAGTTCTTAAGGGTGGCGAGATTTTTTGGACAAAAAAAGCCGCAGAAACTGCGGCTTTTTTAATTCTATGTTCAGTACCGACTTAGTAGCGGTAGTGATCTGCTGAAAGGACCGTTCTGGTCGATGCCGAGAATTATTCAGCCTGAGCTTCAGTAAGCTTGGTGCCAACCCGGCCCTCTACGCGGCCTACGTCAATGGCAAGGCCGACACCAATGACGCCACGCTCGACATCATCACCACAACCAGCCCCAACAACGGCGGCCGTGACTACATCGAAGGCGGCGACGACCGCGACATCCTGCTCGGCGGAACCGACGTCGATACCATGTACGGCGACGACACCAACATCGGCGGTGATGCTACCGACGAGATCGTGAACGACGACCTGATGTTCGGCGACCACGGGCGGGTCTACCCGCAGTTCAGCGCCCTTGGCGCCAACGACGTCTACTCAAGAAACTTCTTCTCCATCGACAGTGCGCCAATCAGGGCGGCCAGGGCGACATCATGTACGGCGAAGAGGGCGACGACATCATGATCGGCGGCCAAGGCGACGATCGGATGTTCGGCGGCTCGCAACAAGACGACATGATCGGCGGCCACAATGTGGCCGGCGGCTTTGACGAAGGCCTCACGGGCACTGCGATCGCGGCAACCGGCAGCAACCTAAACGACCTCATGGACGGCGGCTCAGAAGATGACTTCATGGCCGGCGACAACGCCGTCATCTGGCGGCGCGGCGACACGAAAGACGTCCGGCACCAGGTGTTGTCCGGCAGCGTCATCTACACCGCTACCGAGACGACGATCGCCGCCAATGTGACCCACGCGGTCGAAGGACAAGCGAATCCGAACGGCACAACCGGTCGCGACATCACGCTGCTCGACCATGCCGACAACGACTCCCGTCGGCCTGTTCGGCAACGACGTCATGGCGGGCGGTTCCGAGAATGACGTACTGTTCGGCCAACTCGGCGACGATTGGCTAGCCGGCGACGGCTCCATCGGCGATTCCGCCAACGAAGCGGAAGAGACCATCAACATTAACGACGCTTGTTCGGACCAAACGGACGACACGCTCTACTTCAACGTGCCCGAGGCCACAACCGACGGCGATGACTACATGGAGGGCAACGGCGGCAGCGACACGATGTTCGGCGGCCTCGGCCAAGACGACATCGTCGGCGGCAGTTCGTCTCCTTGGTCTGAACGTTGGCGTGTGACCTCGCCGCGTCGAACTCCTTGCGGCCAGACGGATCCGACTCTCATTTACGGCGGCTCCAATAACCGCACCGCCCGTAATGCGGTGGGCGACGACCCGTCCCTCGGCCATGTTCGCGATGCCGACTACATCATGGGCGACAACGCGAACATCTACCGCCTGGTCGGCATCAACAATACACCCGGCGGCTTCCTGGTGTTCGCCTATGACGGCTACGAAGCCGAGAAGCTCGTCCCGCGCGCCATGGAGCAGCTAGACTACACGCTCGGCGGCGGCGACTACAGCGACGAAGGCTACGACGACTCTAATGGCCTTCACAACCGTCAAGCCATCAAGAACGGCTTTGCTGATAACGGCACTGCCGACTTGATTCTTGGCGAAGACGGCGACGACGTGATCTTCGGCATGACCGGCAGCGAGGTCATCTTCGGCAACGAACAAGACGACGACATCATTGGCGGCTACGGCAACGACTGGATTTCAGGCGGCGTAGGCCAAGACGGCGTCATCGGCGACGACGGCTTGATCATGACAAGCCGCAACGGTTCGGCCGAACCGCTGTATGGCCTAGCGGCGACAACCCAGCAGACCATCACCACGCCTGGCCAGATTCAAACCGCGCTCATCAACCAGACCGATCAGCTCAAGAAGAAAACTGTCGACCTGGACTCCCTTTAGTTACGATCCAGACTGGTTCAACAACGACGACGAGTACCCCGATTCGAGTGCGGAGTTCGCGGACGACATCATCTTCGGCGGCCTCGGCAGCGACTTTCTGCACGGCCGTCTCTCGGGCGACGACGCGATCTCCGGAGCCGAGGCCTTGGAGCATGCCTATGTCCCGACCTACAACCAGCCGTACACCGCTAGCGGACCGCTAATTGATCTCGGTTACGATGCCCTGATGGCGCTGACGTCGACAATGGACTTTGCGGCAGGCAACCCAGGCGGCGTACTCGCGTTCAATCCGGTGGACGTGGATGGGGAACACCTAAATAATCGGTTCCGCGCCGGCGAGTTTGACCTCTACGACGAGTACAACCCTCGCAACAAGATCCTGCTCAACGACGACGGATCGCTCGACACCCTGGGTGTCGGCGGCGCGCATGAGTTCCTGCTCAACTTCGATAAGACCGAAGGGGTGCCAAGAGACGGCGGAACCGTTCCAAAGGCGACAGGCCAACAAGACACGGGTAGCTACGGCCCGGTCAACGATGACGGCGGCGACGTGATCTTCGGCGACAACGGCAACGACTGGATCGTCGGCGGCACCGGCGCCGACAACATCTATGGCGGTTGGGGCAACGATCTTCTCAATGCCGATGACGATCACGGGACCAACGGCGGCCTCAACGATGCGCCAGACACGCATCCGTTTTATCAAGACCGCGCGTACGGCGGCGCAGGCCGTGACGTGTTGATCGGCAACACCGGCGGTGATCGGCTTATCGACTGGGTGGGCGAGTACAACTCCTACATCGTTCCTTACGCCCCGTTCGGCTCAGCATCGGTCAGCCGAACGATGCAACCGCAACTCCGAGAGTTTCTGTATGATTTGTCGGCGGCGGACGGCGCCGATCCGACGCGCGGAGGCGACCCTGCCCGCAACGGAGAGCCCGGCGGCGAACTGGGTCTGGTTAAGCAGCAAGACTTCGCTTGGGGTGATCAGACCGGCGCGCCCGCAGATCCGCAAGCGGGCAACATACCGGGCGGCCCGCGCGACGTGTTGCGCACCGCCGGGTTCAATGACAGTACGTCCGACGGCTTCTTCGTCGACTCCGGCACGTTCGCCGTTACGGGCGGCAAGCTCTCGGTGTCGACCGTTTCCGGCGGCGATGCGGTCTCTGTCTTCCACGTCGATTCCTTCATCCCGAATTACTTTGAGATCCAGGCGACGATCAGTGCTGAGAAGGCAACCGGCGGCGCTAAGTCGAACGCCTATCTGATCTTCGACTACCAAAGCGAGACGAACTTCAAGTTCGCCGGCGTCAACGTCTCCACCAATAAGTTGGAGATCGGCGAACGCAACGCTTCGGGCTGGCATGTCCGCACCCAGGGCTCTGTCCAGGGCGGCGTCAAAGCCAACAAAGACTACAACGTCTTCGTGTCGATCAACGGCACGGCCACAACCCTGATCGTCGACAACAAAGAGACCCTGACCTACGTCTTCGCTCCTCGCGTCACGCCGGACGGCATTAGCCACGGCATCAGCGAAGGAATGGTCGGCCTGGGCACGGTAAACGGCAAGGCGTTCATCGACAACGTCTCTGTGCAGCGCGTACCGCCGGCGACGACGTTCGTCAAGACGGAGGACTTCTCCGCAGCGCCGACCTTGTTCGATGAGTCGGCGGCGGCATGGGTCCTCGACGGCGGCAGATTCGCGGGCACCGCTGCCGGCGACGTAGCCGCTATCGAGTTGGCCTCGGTCAGCGTCGGCTCGGCCTATCTGCTGGATCTTTCCGGTACGTTCAACACAACAGGCGAAGGCGGTTTCGTCTTCGACCTCTACTCGCCCACGGACTACAAGTTCGTTACCGTGTCCGCCGGCAAGATCACGCTGGGCCATCGCACCGACCGCGGCTTCTTCACCGATGCCGTCTATAACAACGCGGGCATCACCGGCGCGGCGGACGAGACCATCGGGCTCAACGTCAAAGACACAACGGTCAGCGTCACCCGCAAGGTCGGCACGGCCAACAGCAACATACTGAGCTTCAACTACAACGCTGTGGCCACAGACGGCGGGTTCGGCGCCTACAGCCGTACCGGCACAACGTCGTTTGACTCGATCACGTTTAAGACCAGCGATCCGAACGTGACCAGCGTACAACCGCTAACCGCAGTCAGTTCGAACCGCGTTTCGCCAAGAACGTCGATCGACTGGAGCGGTCAGTCGGCAGACCTCATGGCTGCTCTGGGTCTAGGCGGCAATACTCAAAGCGATTCCTTCATTGAGTTCTCGATTGAGGGTCTCGATGGATCGGTTGAGAGCGATCTCGAACCAGTCGGCGAGACCGCCTGGTACGTAGAGTTCTAGATTTAGCTGGCCAATAGGCAAACCCACGGAGCGGTTTCGAGAGTGCCTCGGAACCGCTTCTTGCTTTCGTCGGGATCCTTTGGCTCGGCGAGCGTTGGCAGTTCCGCACTTCACGCTGCATCAATTTCGGAATAGGTTCTCACCTCAGCTCAGCGCTGGCGGTGTAGTTGAGCGCTTCGTTGCCCAAATGCTACGGGGGGGGGAGACGCTACAAAGCTGAATTGAAGAGCCGACGGGCGCGGATCGAGTTCTGGTACGGCGCGAGCAAGCTAAGGGCGTTTCGTTACGGCTTTGCTGCGGTTTGGCGAGACTTCTCACCAAAGCTAGTCAAGGGGAACCAGAACGATACTGAAACCAAAGAACTTAGTGGCGAGCGCGGCAGGATTCGAACCTGCGACCAACGGCTTCGAAGGCCGTTGCTCTATCCAGCTGAGCTACGCGCCCGCAGCAAAGCCATTGTAGCGGCTTTGCTGCGGCCCTTCGACGTGTCACAATATCCCCGCTATGCGTTACTTGCTCGCCCTCTTGCTGACCCTGCCGCTGCTTGCTGCCGACATCGACCCTCGCGGCGCCGGAATGGACCCTGACCGCCTCGCGCACATCCCCGCTCGAATGCAGCAGTTCGTCGATCAAGGACAGGCCGCCGGCATCGTCGCACTCGTCGCCCGTCACGGCAAAATCGCCTCGTTTGATGCGGTCGGCTACCAAGACCTCGCCTCCAAAAAGCCCATGCGCACGGACTCGATCCAGCAGATCATGTCCTGCACCAAGCCCATCACCGTGGCCGGGCTCTTGCTGCTTGTCGACGAAGGACGCGTTTCGCTCACCGACCCGGTCGAGAAGTACATCCCCGAGTTCAAGAATGCCGTCGTCAACCCTTGCGGAGCCGATGGCGCCGGCTTCCACTGCGCCTCGCGTCCGCCCAAGCGCCTGGTCACTTTGGCCGATCTGGCTTCGCACACATCCGGCATTGCCGACGGCGCGCCCGACGGTTTCAACGTCTACACGCACACGCTCGCCGAGGCCGTCGCAGCCGGCGCGCGTCAGCCGATGCGGGCCGAGCCGGGCGAAACCTGGAGCTACAACAACCTCGGCATCGCCTCCCTCGGACGCGTCATCGAGGTCGTCTCCGGCCAGAGCTACGAGTCCTTCATGCAGCAGCGCATCTTCGACCCGCTCGGCATGACCGACACGTCCTACTTTCCGCCCCAAGGCAAGATGGACCGCGTCGCCTCGGTCTACTCGCTAGCCGACGGCAAACTCGTCCCTTATCACCGCGACCCGCCGCGCTCGGAGTGGAAGAACCCCATCCCGCAAGGCGGCCTGTATAGTACGGCCTCGGATCTGTTCAGCTTCTACCGCATGATGCTGGGCCACGGGGTTTTCGAGGGCACGCCGCGTTCTCTCGCAAGCCGCCGTCGACACGATGACCACAGTGCAGACCGGCGACATCCCCTCCGGCTGGGGGCCCGGCATGGGCTTCGGCCTGGGCGTCGCGATCGTCAAAGACCCCGTCGGCGCTCTGCGCTACACCAGCATCGGCTCCTACGGACACGGCGGCGCCTACCGCACGCACACCTGGGCCGACCCGGAGAAAGACATGATCACGATCGTGTTCTACCAGCGCTCGAACGGCGGCGGGGATTGCGCCGACGAGATCAGCGCCGTTCCTGCAACTCGCCGCCGCCGCAATCGAGTAACCGCGCGCCGCTGTCGAGCCTGTACCAGTCCGCAGTGCAGGCGATCCGCGACCCGAACCCAGACGCGTAAGCGCCGGGCCTCCCCGAAGCCTCAGCGGCGCGACGACAACCACCCCATCCCGGCATACGACTCAGCCGCAAAAGTCGTAAGAGAATGCACCCGGTCCAAAACGGTACCTCACGCCCACAGCCTTCCGGGCCGCCGTGGCCCCCAACGTCATAGAGGGACAGCCATGCGTCGCATCTCGAAATACCTCTTCCGGCTGCTTCGCGACCACAAAGGCCAAGACATGGTCGAATACGCCTTGCTAGCGGGCTTCATCGCCGTCGCCGCCGGCGCCCTGCTGCCCGGCCTGTCAGACAGCATCTCGACAATCTTCAGTCGCATGGGTTCGGTCCTAACCGAAGCCTCCGGTGGCGGTAACACACCCACCAGCACCCGGAATCAATAGTCCGAACCGTTCCATCGTGGACGGCGACCCGCCAAAATCCAAGACCGCGTGGTGTCTTCTATTCCGTGACCGCCCGCTAGGGCCTGCTATCCGAGCCTATTGGATCTGTACCGTGCGATTCCCTGTATGCGTAAGGGTCAGCTTGTGCAGTGCCCGCGTGCAGGCAACATAGAGCAAATTGCGATCCATCGTTGTGTGATAGTTCTGGTCAGAAACTTGGGGGACCACTACTTGGTCGAACTCCAAGCCCTTGGCCATGTGCGCGGTGCAAACGGTGATTCCCCGCGCGAACGAGGCGCTCTCCGCGGCGAGCAGGTGCGACGCGATGCCGTCGGATTCTAGGCTCGCATGGAGCCGCTCCGCTTGCGCCTGTGTCTTGCAGATCATGCCGAGGGTGTTGTGGGCGGATGCATTGAACTCGCGAGCGAGTCCGCTCAAGAAGACGGTCTCCTGGTGCTGGTCCTCCCACTGGACGATTGAAGGCTCTTCACCGTGACGCTTCACCGCAATCAGGTCAGGATCCGGCGAGATGCGTTGAGCGAAGGTGCTGATTTCGTAGGTGGACCGATAGCTCTTGCACAATTTGACGTAAGACGCGTTCCGGAACACGCTCTTGATCTCCTCGGCACGCGACGAACTGTAGGGATTGACCGATTGCCGCGCATCGCCGAGAATCGTCTTCTTGCAGCCAAAGAGGCTGGCAATAACCGCGTACTGCACCGGCGTGTAGTCCTGCATCTCGTCGATCAACAGATGCTTGATCTTTCGTTGCGGGGATCGGATTCCATCCAGTCTCAGCTTGAGAAAGATCATCGGGAAGACATCCGCGTATTCCAACTTCTTGCCTTCAGCCAGCCTGAACAGCGCAGGCTCTCCCATCCAGGCGAACATTCTCTTGTAAGTCGTGCGTAGAGTTGATTGCCGGTACATGCCTCGCACCTTGGTCCTCACCGACGATCTTTCAGCAGAGGTAAGGTCATGGTTAAAGCGGATCCCGACAAACTGCTCGATTGCCCCAACCACGCTGTTCAGCCGTTCTTTGGCGCTGTCGCCGCGGTGTCTTCTGAAGGTCTTCTCGACCAGGTCGGCTGGCGCGCGATAGCCGCCTACTTCGACGTCGACGGCAGAGAAACAGGTTCTCTCCACATGCTCGGCATACTCCTTGAGCCGTTCTAAGAAATCGATTGAGGCCTTGGCTTCGATTCGCTGCCTCATTCCGGCGTCATAGTTCTCAAGCAGCAGCGTCGTCTGTTCGAGAAACGTTTGAAATGGATGGCGATGATCCAAGAGGTCGTCGGCTAAAGTCTCCATACTGATTTCGCTGACGGGCTCTTCCCCGAGTTCCGGCAGGACGTTGGAAATATAATCGCCGAAGACGCGGTTCGGGGAAATGATCAAGATATCCTTCGAGGTCACGCTGTCTTTGAATCGGTACAGCAGGAACGCGATCCGATGCAGTGCGATTGACGTCTTGCCGGAGCCGGCAACTCCCTGGATAATCAATTCCTGTGCGTCATCGTCGCGAATAATGGCGTTCTGCTCGCGCTGTATCGTCGCGACGATTTGCTTCATCCCATCTTCTGATGCGCGGCTTAACTCCTCCTGCAGGATGTCGTCGACGATATTCACGGCCGTCTCCAACATGAATTGCATCTGGCCGTTTCGGATCCTCAACTGACGCTTCAGCCCTATCTCGCCCTCGATATTGCCGGACGGGGCTTCGTATGCCGCGGGTCCGATTTCGTGGTCGTAGAACATCGTGGAGATCGGCGCACGCCAGTCGTAGACTAAGGTCTTCTAGTCTGTCTCGTCCGTGAAGTGATGAACGCCGACGTAGACCGGTTCGGCATGCGCTTGATCGCTCTTGATGAAATCGAAGCGACCGAAATACGGTGAAAGTAGGAGCTTGGCTAGCCGCCTTCTCTGATCGAGTGCCGCTTCGCCCGTTAGAATCGCTTGATCGATCGATTGGCGCGTGAAAGCCTGCTCGGCGCCATCCATATCGGCCTTGCTTTCCCAGAGATAGATCTTCTCCTCGCGGACATTCCGATCGTAGTCGGCCACTCTGACATCTACTTTGTCGAAGGCGTGACGCAGCCGCTCCGTGACTGCGACGAGATAGTGCTGTTCTTCGAGTTCTGCTGCTGTCATCTTTCGTTCTTGGAGCCCCGGGCGGGGCCCGCTGGCGTTAGAGACGACCGATTGCAGCTCCGGGGCAGGGTTCTTCGGCTAAGGGAAAGTGGTAGGCGCGGCAGGACTCGAACCTGCGACCCTCGGCTTAGAAGGCCGATGCTCTATCCAACTGAGCTACGCGCCCACACGGTTCTCACCATTATGGCCGACTCAGAAGGCTAAGTTCAGCGTGAACATGAAACGTGCGGCCGTCGTTCAACGTGTTGGTGATCGCGCCGAAGTTCCGATCGCTCAAGCTCAAGCCCGGTTCCTCGAACTGCGCGTGGTTCAAAAAGTTGAGCCCTTCGACGCTCAACTGCAGCGACATGTCCCCCTTGATGGGGAAGCGTCGCGACATCCCGACATTGACGTTGAAGATGCCGTCTTTGCGGAAAACATTCCGGCCCAGATTACCGCTGGGCTGGTCGATGGTGGGGAACGAGAACGCCGACTTCGGCAGAACCTGCTGTGCTTTGTCCGGGTGGTCGACCTTCGCGCCGAGCACCGACGTGTCGATCAAGTTGGGACGGTCGATACTCTGACCATCCAAGTTGCCGAACCCGCGCGCATCCGAGCCCGTATCGATCGTGAAGGGCGTCCCGGTTTTCAGCAGCAGCACGCCTGTCGTTTGCCAGCCGCCAACGATGCCGTCAACGATGCGGTTGCCTGTGCCGTCGCTAGGCGTTTGATAGGCGGCATTGAGCAAGAAGGCATGGGGCTGGTCAAAGCCGCTGAGGCCCTTCATGGTGCCGAATACGTCGTTCTCGACCGGGCTCAAACTGCGGCGCGCATCGCGGCCGACTGCGGTGTTGGTGTAGTCGGAGCCGAGGTCCATCGCCTTGCTCCACCAGTACGATGCGTCGATGTTCAACCCCGCCCAGGTTCGGCACCCGCAGCGTAACCTTGGCCGCGTCGTAGAACGCCCGCGAGCCATTCAGGATGTGAAACACGTCCGCGTAGCGCGGATCCGGACGCCGTTCATTCGCGTTCGACGTCGTCGATTCCACGCCGGGACCAATTCCGCCGCGGTTCTCCGTCCAGCCCGCCAGCAGCTTGTGCGAACGGCTGCCGACGTAGCCCAACTCCACCACCCAGTCTCCCGTCGGCCGCAACTCCCAGGTGAAGTTGTACTGGTGCGAGTAGGGCGAGACCAGGTTCGGGTCCAACAAGTTGAAGTCCGTCCGCTCATTGGGGTCCAAGTTGTCCAACGAGAAATCCTTGAGCGGATTCGACAGGTCAGGCGAATTGATGTTCAGGCTCAGGATCTCCGGCGGGTTGTACCGCGTACGCATGTACGTGGTGCGAAACACCTCGCCGTAGTGGATGCCGTAAGACGCGCGGAAGCACGCCCCAGCGCTCATTCGCCCGGTACGCGAAGCCGAACGTCGGTGCGATGTTATTGCAGTCGCAGCCGTAGGGAATCTGCGTAAGGTTGTCGACTTCGTACGGCGCCGGAACGAACTCGAGCCGTGCGCCATAGTTCAAGGTCAGCCGTTGGGAGGCGCGCCAAACGTCGCCGAAGAAGAAGCGTTGGGCATGGACGCACGGAATCCGCGGTGCGCGTCTCCGATGCTTTGGCGAAGTACCCGCTCGGGGTGTCCAGCAACAAGTTCTCGAGGCGCGTGCGTCCGAAGTCGGCGTTGAAGCTGAATAGACCGCGATGGCGATTACTCTCGAAGCCGTTGATCTGGCGGCGCGAGATGTCGAAGCCGGCATGCAGCGTGTGATTGCCGCTGGTGCGCTGCAGGCGTCCCGCGTAGCGGAACGTGTTTTGAGCGCGATCTAGCGGAACGGTCGTCGTGGGTCCCGATGACCTCCAGCGTATTGCCGAAGTAGATCATGTCGGCCCGATCGAACTCTCATCCGCTCCAGCTTGGAACCGACGCGGTTGAAGCCTACGGAGAAATCGGTCGTTGTCGAGGCGTTCCATACGCGGCTCCAAGTGATGCGCGCATCGTGGTTCTTGGTCGTCGTGTCCGGGTTCTGGCCGCCGACGAGTTGGAAGGCGTCGACCTCCTGCAGGGTCAGGTTGTAGCGCAGGAAGAAGTGGTCTCTCTCGCCTACGCTCTGGTCTAACGTGGCGCCCGCGCGATTGTCGTCGATGTTCTGCGGCGCATTGGTATTCAGAGCCCGCTCGTTGATGTCGGTGCGGTTCGGCAACTGCGTCGGGTAGGCGTCCAAAATCCGTTGGACCACCGCAAGCGTCGCCGGGTCGGTCGCTGTCGGCGTTCTCTCGTCGGCGGCAGGCACCAGGACGTTGCCGTTGACCTGGCCGCGCAGACTTGCGCTGCCCGCCGTTCAAGCGTAAGATTCGCGCCGTCCACAGCGGCGAGGTCAGCGTTCCGCCGTAGTCATTCGACCGCGAGGGCTGCACGTTGCCGACCTGGAAGAATGACCGGGCGCTGAAGATGCTGTTGCCGTGCGTCCAATTGGCGTTGCCGTGGACGCCCTGACGAACCGCCGCTGGTCACGTGGAGCGGGCCCGCAGGCGAGCCGCCGAACTCGTTGCCGAAATACCTGCGTTCCGACTCGAACTCGGGAATGATGGTGGCCGTGGTGCCCATGCGGGCATTGATCTCTTTGAGGACGTTGTTGTCGATCAGCGTGAGTTGGACGTTTTCGTTGCGGCGGCCCTCGCCGCTGGCCGAGTCGACTTGCCCCAGTAGGTTCAGCGTGGTGCGTTGCGAGTCTTCCGCCGGAGCTTCAATTGCCGCATCCGCCGGAGCTTCGCTAGCGGGCTCTGGCGTGGGGGCCGGCTCATCGGAGCTCTGGGCGATCGCGAGGCCGGTCCAACACAGCAACAGCACCGACAAACAAATAGATGGTCGGGGAGAAAACGCGCGCACTGTTGTTGTGGAACCTAGCTGCCATGATATCGCGGCAGCTTAGCCGCTCAGGGTTAGAAAGCACATGATCCCGGCGTCTCCAGCACTGCTTCTGGAGCAGCGGAAGAATCCTCGGGCCCTGTTGGGCTATCATCGCCTGAGGAAATTCGAATGCCCCTCGCCACCAAGCCCATCCTCACTCTCGACGTTGCCAAGCAGATCGCCTCCGCGGCGCGCACCGAAGCCCTCAACAACGGCTGGAACGTGTGCATCGCCATCGTCGATCCCGCCGGACTGCTCGTCTACTTCCAAAAGCTGGATGACACCCAACTCGGCAGCGTCGAAGTCAGCCAGGCCAAGGCCCGCTGCGCCGCGCTTTACAAGCGTCCGAGCAAGGCGATCGCCGACGTCGTAACCGGCGGCAACATCGGCATGATGGGCCTTCCGGGCGCGGTCGCCGTGGAAGGCGGTTTGCCGCTCTTTGTCGGCGGTGAAATCGTTGGCGCCATCGGCATCAGCGGCGTCATGTCCAACCAAGACGGCATCATCGCCAAGGCTGGCGTGGATGCGCTCGCTGCTATAGCCGGAGGCCAGAGCGAGTAGGCAAGACCGCAACTCGCAACGCCCACGGGCGGCGACGGTCAAACTGTCGAGGCCACGGTCAGGACCAATACGTCCACGGGCGCGTCTATCGTTGCGCGCGGCGATGACGGATTGCTCAATGTTAGTTGCGGGTCAGCAAACCTCGAGGTACATGGACCGTGGCTGTGTTGACCGGTTGCTGAGGGTGTTCACGAAGCAACGAGAATCAGCCAAGAGCGCCTACCGTGAGAACAGTTATGTGGCTGCGTATTCTGCTGACCGGGTTGGCTATGGAACTAGTTTACGGAATGTATATTAGTTTTGTTCGGTGGTACGAGCCCACAATGTTGACCAGCGTTGCAGCCTTGGGGTTGCTGATGGCGATAGGGGGCTATCTAGTCGGCAGAAAAGCGAAGTCTAATCATGTTGCGCAAGGCGCCTTGGTCGGATTGACGGGCGTTGTCTTTTACGTAGTTGTATTGAACACCATCGCTCAGGCTGAAGCTGTAGTTTTTGGTCTTCAGTATTGGCTTGAACACTGTGCAAAAGTTTCTGGCGGGGCTATTGGGGGTTATATTGCGCTGAGGCAGGTGGGCTCCTGCGCCTTTCTGCCCGGCATTGATATGGTCGTTACCTTCGAGGACGGGCAACTATTCACCAAGCTCCCCATCTTTGCCGAGTTCGAAACGTCGTTCTTTGCCAAAGCCGTGAACGCCCAAATTGAGTTCACCAAAGACGACTCGACGCCGTAACTGCCCTCGTACTCCACCAAGGCCCTGCGAACATCTCGTCGCCCCAGAAGCAACACGGCGCTATGGGCTAGAATGTGGACCGCCCCACGGAGGTCTCCAATGCTCGACAGCCGATTTACACGCCGCGATTTGCTCAAGGCTCTGCCGCCGCTCGCGGTAATCCCTCGCCTCAAGGGCGTGAACTTCAAGATCACCGACCTGCGTCTTGTGCGCTTGCGAGTGGTCAAGGAACTTGGTTCGTATGTTGACTTCAACATGCGCCCGCGCAGCTATCGCTTGGGCGGCGGCTCGTTCTGCGAGATCCACACCGATCAAGGCGTGGTCGGCATCGGCGGCGGATTCGATGAATCATTGCTGCAGGGCTATAAGAGCCGCATCTTCGGCCAAGACCCTATCGACATCGAGCGCCTTTCGACGCTGCTCAACGGCGGACGCGAACGAGGCGGCGCTGCCGTCGAAGTCGCCCTCTGGGACCTCATCGGCAAGGCCACCAGCCAGCCGCTGTGGAAGCTCTGGGGCGGGACCAAAGGTCGCATCAGACCATACGCTAGCCTCATGGCACTGGGCACACCCGAGGAGCGAGCCGAGCGTGGCGCGCGACTGCACTCCGAGGGCTGGCAGGCGATTAAGTTCCGCTGCCGCTTCCCCGAGATGCGCGACGACATACGCATGATCGAGCTTACCCGCAAGGCCGTTGGCGACGATTGGGTGCTGACCGCCGACGCCAACATGGCCGGCGTTAACTTCCACAGCACAGGCGTCGTCTGGGACTTCAAGCGCGCACTCGAAACCGCCCGCGCCTACCAAGAGATGGGCATGTACTGGCTCGAAGAGCCGCTGCCGCGCTACGACTACGACCACCTCGCCGAACTCAACCGCCAGTGCGACATGTACATCGCCGGCGCCGAATTCAACTATGGCCTGCACGAGTTCCGTGAGCTGTTGGAGCGCGGCTGCCTCGACATTATTCAGCCCGAGATCATGGCCTCCGGCGTTAACAACGCCCGCAAGTCCGCGGTGATCGCCGAGTCGATGGGCAAGTACTGCATCCCGCACAATGGCGACCGCGCGTTGGGCACCATTTGCCAGTTCCACCTGGTCGGCGCTTTCCCCAACGCACCCTACGCGGAGTTGCAGCATGAAGAACCCGTCGGCGACTACAAGAACGGCTTCTTCGTCATGGAAGACCCGCCGTTAGTCGGCCCCGACGGCTACCTGCAACTGCCCGACAAGCCGGGTCTCGGCGTCTCCATCAAGCAGGATCTGATCTTGAACGCCTGAGCGAGGAGCCGCCTGCAGGGTGAGACCGCCTTCGCGGCGACCCGACATCCGAGCCGCACAGCTTTAGCGTGAGGCCGTGTGGGACCGCGACCCAAAGGTTCGCGGCTCGGCTCGGATGCTACCGCTCCCGACCCGGAACTCTTCGTACCAGTTCAGGACGATGTGGACCGTGGGCGCCACGTCAGTGTCGGCAAACTTAGCGGTCAAGAAGCGTTGGCCGTCGGCGGAAACATCGTATTGGGTCTGAGCGCCGCCTCGGAAGTTCAGATCTTCGGATTCAAAGCCTCTGAGGTCGCCCGAACGTCAATTCTTGACCGGTCGAGGCGGGTACGGCCATCATCATCGTGTCGTTCTCCACGTAGAAGAGTTCCTTGCCGTCGTTACGCCAGCGTGGCTGTTCTCCTCCGTTCAAAGATACTTGCCATCTGCCGTCGCCGCTCGGGAAGGACGCACGTAAACCTCGTTTCGCCCCGATTCGTTTGAGACATAAACCACGAAGCGCCCGTCCGGCGAAAAAGCTTCGGGATTGCTCTCGCCGGCCGACGTGCTCACAACTACCTGGGGGCTGGAACGGTCCGCTGCGGGCCTCTAGCTCGACGTAGAGAATGTCGTTCCTAGTTCCCGTGCCGCTCGCTGCGTTGAAGACAACATAGCGCCCATCACGCGACCAGTCGGCATTGGCTGTGGCGAATTCCGACTCCACTAGAAGCGAAGGCTCGCCCGAGCCGTCAACCCGTCTGCGCATCAAGCGAGTCGGCGACTCCGTGGTGACGTACGAAATCTCCTCGCCCGACGGAGCCCAACTGGGGCGGTTCTCGCCCCTGGCCCCTCCGTCGCAAAAGTGAGCCGCGTCGTCGTAGCTCGAGTCAGGTCGTGGAATCCAGATGGAAGCGGGTTCGTCCACGGTCGACGCGACCCACCGGCGGTCGGGTGACAGCGCAAACTCCTCAACCCCGGATGCGTAGGCTACGACTTCCTCAATCATCTCTCCGCTGTGGTCCCGCCAGACGAGAGTCTTCATACCCATCTCTGAACCGGTCTGGTCCCCGGTAGGTCAACGTTCCGTCCCGAGATAAGCTGGCCGTTTCACCGCCCACGGTGATCGGGAAATCGTCTCCTGTCGACTCCAAAGTCGCAAGCGAGAAAGGTAGAGCCCAAAGACCTGGGACGTTCGAGTCAGGCGACCCGTGGAGAGTAGCCGCTCGCTGCAAATACCGGCTGGCGACCGGGACCCAGATCCCGGCGTTGGCCGTTCTCCAGGTTCAGCACGGAAAGGTTATGTTCGCCCCAATCGTCGATCCCCGTCGTGTAAGCAAGAGCTGTGGGACCTTGGCCAGGCGGTAAGAAGCGAGGGTAGGAGGAATAGGGCAGCGGGTCATCGCCGGGATCGAACAACAACTGAGGCTGACCGCCGCGTGCAGCGACCTCGTACAGGCGGCCGCCCGAGGCGAATACGATTCGCTCGCCGTCGGGGCTCCAAGTACCGCCCCTGAAAAACTCCACCGGGTTTTTCGTAGGTAGCTCACAGAGCTTGAGCGGGCTGCCGCCGTTGATCGAGACGCGCTTTAACTCGTAATCGTTGGGGCCGACGCTAAAACCGAGCGACGAACTATCTGCGGACCAGAAGAGGCCCGCGCGGCCCAAGGCACACTCTATGCCCCCCGGTCCCCGGCAAAGCCCTCGTGACGTCCCGGTCGCCAGGCTCTCGGCTCCAGAGACTTCTTCGTCCGCCGACCAGTGCCGTTTAAGCGATGTACTTGCCGTCCGGGGAGATCTGCTCCCCTCCCACCAAGCCCGGCGCATCGAACGAGAAGCGCCGCAGCAGCTCGCCGGGCTCGGGGCGCTGACTGCGCTGAAAGGTAGAGAAAGCCCTGCACCAGCCATGGCGGCTAACCGGAGTGACGGCGGCCATGGCCTTGGCAGGGCCCGCTGGCTACTTCGCTTCATGAGTACCGCGTCAGGCGGCAGAGTACCTGCTGGATTGAGCGTGTGCGCACCCGTCATCGTCGCCGGCACAGCGCCGGTCATCTGCGCGGTGTGCAGAATCGTCGAGCGGCCCGACTTGAGCTTCTCGGCGAGAGTGCGCAACTTGCGGGCAACTTCCTGTGCAGTGCCTGTGCGGTCGTCGCGATCCTTGGCCAAGCACTCGCCGACGATGAACTCCAACTCCATCGGTACACCGGCGCGCACGGATGTTAGCGGGGCCGTCTCTTCGTGAACAATCTCGTAGAGCAGCGCCTGATCGTACTGGCCCAGGAAGGGACGTTGGCCCGATACCATCTCGTACAGCACGCAGCCCAGCGACCAGATGTCGCTGCGGGAGTCGACGTCCATCCCCTGCGCTTGCTCGGGCGACATGTAGGCCACCGTACCCATCGCCGTCTCGACCTTGGTGAGCCGCGAGGCCTCGGTCAGCCGCGCCAACCCGGAAATCCAGAATCGTGGCATGGCCCTTGGCGTCGACCAAGACGTTGGCAGGCTTAATGTCTCGGTGAACGATGCCCGCCTCGTGCGCCGCCTCAAGGCCATCGGCAACTTGGCGGACGATGTCGAGTGCGTCCTTGATCGGCAGCGGTCCCTTGGCGATCTGGTCTTCCAGCGTCTCGCCTTTGAGAAAGGCCATCGCCAAGAACGTCTTGCCGTCAACCTCGTCAATCTCATAAACGGGGCAAACGTTCGAGTGATGTAGAGCGGCCGCCGCTTGCGCCTCGCGCAAGAAGCGCTCCTTGGCTTCGGGGTCATCGAGTAGATGCTGCGCCAGGAACTTGTGCGCGACGGGGCGGTGGAGCGTCGTGTCCTCGGCCTTATAGACGACACCCATTCCTCCCTCGCCGAGCTTCTCGACGATCTTGTAGTGGCTGATAGTAGAGCCGATTACCAAGACAGGGGAATTGTAGCTCGATTAGTATGTAGGGGCATGTTTTATCGACGCGCCCTTTTGGCCATTGCCATTGCTTCGCTTTTTTACTCCTGTGCGAATGGAAGCGAGACTTCCGCGCCGCCCAACGTCGTGCTCATCTTGGCCGACGATCTGGGCATCGGCGATCTCGGCGCCTACAACGCCGAGTCGAAGATTCCCACGCCGAACCTCGATGCGCTCGCCTCTAGCGGTATGCGCTTCACCGATGCGCATTCGCCGTCCGCGGTTTGCACGCCGACGCGCTACGGAATCTTGACCGGCCGCTACAGTTGGCGCACCCGGCTAAAGAAAGGGGTGTTGTGGGGCGAGGACGTGAACCTGATCGACGTCGATCGCATGACCGTAGCCGACATGATGCACGATGCCGGCTACGCCACGGGCGGCTTCGGCAAATGGCATCTCGGCCTGGGGGCGGCTCCGGAAGGCGTCGACCCAGCGGAAGCGAAAACCAACTGGAATGCGCCACTGGTTCCCGGGCCGCTCGAACACGGCTTCGACGAGTTCTTCGGCATCCCCGCCAGCCTGGATATGGATCCGTATTTCTACGTGCATAACCGTGCGCCCGAACAACCGGCCACGGAGCAGGTTGAGGCCAGCGAACGCGCCCGCAACGGCGGCGGCGGCTTCTGGCGCGCCGGGCCCATCGCTCCCGACTTTCATCATGCCGACGTACTCGGCCGCATCGTGGACGAAGCCTCTGCTTTCATCGAAAAACGTGCGACGGCGACTGACGGCAAGCCCTTCTTCGTCTATCTACCGTTCAGCGCGCCGCACACGCCGTGGATGCCGTCCGAAGAGTTTCGCGGTCGCAGCGGCGCTGGACCTTACGGCGATTTCGTGGCAATGGTAGACGACAGGGTAGGGCATGTCATGTCGGTACTTGAGGAGCAGGGCTTTGCCGACAACACGCTGGTCATTTTTACCAGCGATAACGGCGCTAACTGGATTCCAGAAGAGATTGAGCAATACAACCATCTCGCGAACGGCCCCTGGCGCGGGCAGAAGGCCGACATCCACGAAGGCGGCCACCGCATACCG
>CALNXZ010000017.1:0-10494 GCA_942490655.1 uncultured Gammaproteobacteria bacterium
CCAGTACAACGTTGTTGGCGGCGCCTCCGACGACCCGGGTTGTGTAGCCCATCGCCGACAACACGTCCATCGCCGAGTCAACTTCCTGGTAGGACATCGAAACGGACTTGACAGCCAGCTCTCGCATCGAAAAATCGCCGATCTCGCATGGCGCCATCGGCGTGGTCTGATCGGGTTGCAGAGCGCTGGTCGATTGGAACAGCTTCGTCGCCTGAAGCGGTGCGTTTGGCGATAGTTTTCGCAATGAAAACGAATCACTGATCGGCGGGGGTGCGGAGTCTGTTGCTGGCCCCTGCCGCGAATCGCCGCTCGTTTGGCATGAAGACGGCAGTACAATCCGAAGAAACATCGGGCAGACAACCCGAATCCATCCAAGCATTCCCCTCTCCCTCAGTGTTTTTCTCTTTTTCGAGGTAACGGCATGTGATGCGAATACTGCAGATCGAACCGGCACCTGCAAGGTCGATTACAGTCGTTCAACCGTATCACATCGGCACCCTGCGCATCAGCCCGGCACCTACGCGGCCACTTCCTCATCCGTCGTCAGGCGAACTTTCCTGAGCAGGTCAGACAACCTTGAACGTTCTTTCGCGCTGATTCCCTGCAGGCTGACGTCGGCCGCGTCCAGCCGCGACTTGATCGCACGATCGATGGCCCGCTTGCCGGACGCCGTCAGAGAAACGACCACGGCACGCCTGTCATGCTGAGCGGCTGAGCGTTTTACATAAGCTCGCGCTTCGAGTTTGTCGATGCGATGGGTCATTGCACCGGTACTAAGCCCGGTTGCCGCCGCGAGACCGGTTGCCGGGAGCGCATAGGGTTCGCCCTGCCGCCGCAGCGCAGATAGCGCGTCGTATTCGAACAGTTCCAGGTCCAGCGGGCCCAGGGCGTCCGTTGCCTGGCGCTGAAACGCGCGGCTCAGGGACATTATCCGGATCACTACACCCAGGCTCTCAGTATCCAGTTCGGGCCGCTCGTCGGACCACTGCTCCAGAATGTCGTCAATTGCGTCCTTTTTCATACAAAAGCTCAATTTATTTTGATATAAAAATACTTGACATCGAGGTATTTTGAAAGATACTTCGATTATGTGTTCTGTAACTCACCTCTGAGGATTAGAGCATGGCATGCGCCGCGGACAAACTGCAGAAATTGTTTCCGCCCGGGACGACCGGTACACGCTCGCGCGGGCCGCATTATTTCGAGCCTTGCCGGGACCGACGCAACGTTCCGGACGCTGCACCACCAGCAGCAAATCCAGGAAAGGCCATCGTCTGGCCGAAAACTTCACGTACATCCCTTCGCTAAGAGGAGAAAGGGCAATGCGTCACTATGACAAAAACTTCGATGATTTCGATGACATGGACTATGTCGGCATTCGCGCGATTCGTCAGATGATCGATGAAGATCGGCGAAACGCCATGCGCTCAAGCGGGCGCCGGCACGCTCGCCGTTTCGGGTCGGATCCCTGGGAGGATGACGACTCGGACGCGTGGGACGACTACGACGACTATGACGACAATGAATTAGGCGAATACAACGCGGACGAATTCGATTCGTACTCGAGCACCGACGCGGAGATGCGCTAGGCGCCGACTTTGCAGGTCCGCCGGATGGGTCCCGTTGGCGGCTCATCCGGCGCGGCCGAAAACTCGGTATTGGAAAACATGACAGCCCCGCCAATCGGAGGCCGTCTCCCGCTGTCAGTACGCCGCGGACTCGAACAGGCCTATCGGCTTTGTATCAGGATGTCCCACATGTAGTCCTGGTGCGTGTAACAGATGTCATTCATTGCCTCTAACGCACGCGCCGTTTTTCGCCCCGCAAGTTCCTCGATGATCGCTGCACGCGCCCGTGCCAGCGACTTGTGATCGTCACCGCTCATGACCAGTGAACGCCGCCACTCGCCGCCGACATTGTGGCGCAGCCAGTTCCAGGAAGCGAGTGCGCCGTCACTAACGTAGCGGTCGTAGACCGGACCGAAAACCTCGCGAACCAGCTTGTCCGCCTCGTCCTCCTCGTTCACATCGCACTGCATGTAGACCGAGAACCCAGCCGCACCGCGCCGGTCGAGCGAATCGCTGTTTTCGCCGGCTACCTCGGTCTCCCAGATGTAGTCGTCGTGACGAAAGCAGATGCTCGAAAATGCCCGTCCGGCTTCCGGCGTTGCACTGCTGATGGCTTCACCTATCGCACCGGACGCGTCGATGATTGAATCCAGGTCCGCGGCGATTATCACCGAGGGCGCGTCGCCAATTGCCGCCGACGAAGTGGGATTGCCAGCTCCAGGACAGGATGACTCCCTGCTCGACTGACTGATCGTAATGTGGCCTGAAGCTCGTGCTGATGATTTCGTCCGCGCGTGATTCCTGATCCGGCGAACAGACGAAGTAAGTCGCGTAGACAAAAACCGATCGCGAGTCCTCGTCCTGACCCGGTGCCGAGGTCGCGAGCAAAAACGCGACGACCAGGCCCCCAAACGTCATTTTCTTCTGCATGACAGTTCCTCCCTATCGGAACCCCCGAAGTACCGAGCGTTTAGGATAAATATAGCAGTTGCAGGAGAAACTGCCGGGAGGTGAAGGGTGGACTTGATGTCAGAAATTGGTGTGCTCAAACGAAAATGGGCACCCCGCTGGGATGCCCATTTTCTTGTTACTGGTGGTGAAGGGTGGATTTGAACCACCGACCTACGGGTTATGAGTCCGTCGCTCTAACCAACTGAGCTACATCACCAAGTTGTGTCAATTCTATCCAAACCCAGTCCCAACGTACGGGTGGATTGGATTCGAATCGGCTTATGCCGATCCTCACACCTTCGGGGCGCTTCCGGCGTCCAAAACGCTGACGCGTTTTGTGAAACACCGACCTACGGGTTATGAGTCCGTCGCTCTAACCAACTGAGCTACATCACCAATGATCTATCAGTCTATCGAATCCTGACGCGCACATACGGGTTATGAGTCCGTCGCTCTAAGCAAAGAGCTACATCACCGATTTCGGGCCGCAGATTGTCCAGATGAAGCCCTGAACTGTCAAGGCATTCAGATGCTGCAGCTCATGTCCTGGCCGCAGCAGAGCGGCGACTTGATCTTGCCGTGGCCGTTCGGGCACTTGGAAATCTGTACTTCTTTGCCCTCGCCGACTTCCAGCATGTCGTTCTCGAGCGGCGCATCGCATTTGCCGCAGGTCGCATTGACGCTCATGCCGCATTTGTCGCATTCGTAGGTAGCCATTTTCAACCCTCGTATCAGATTATTCGGATGCCTCAATCATACATTGAATCTGAAGTGCATGATGTCGCCTTCCTGCACGATGTAATCCTTGCCTTCGAGCCGCAAGCGCCCGGCTTCCCTTGGCGCCCTGCTCGCCGTTGCCCGCGACGTAGTCGTCGTAAGCCACGGTTTCTGCACGAATAAATCCCTTCTCGAAGTCGGTATGGATCTCCCCGGCTGCCTGTGGTGCCGTCGCGCCGACCTTCGTGGTCCAGGCCCGGACCTCCTTTGGACCGGCCGTAAAATAGGTCTGCAGGCCAAGCAGCGAGTAGCCGTGTCTGATCACGCGGTTCAGCCCCGGCTCATCGAACCCCAGGTCGGCCAGAAACACTGCCTTGTCTTCGTCGTCCAAAAGAGCGATCTCGGCCTCGATCGCAGCACAAATTGCGACGACCTCGGCGCCCTCATTGCTGGCATATTCCCGAACCGCATCGAGGTGCGGGTTGTTTTCGAAGCCGTATTCGGCAACGTTTGCGACGTACATGACGGGCTTGTCCGTGATGAGGTGGACGCCTCTCAGAATCTCCTTCTGCAGGTCCGTCTTCTCAAGCGAACGCACCGGCAGGCCCTCGTCAAGGTGCGCCTTGATTCCGGCCAAAGCGTCCCGCTGCGCGATCGCGTCTTTCTGTCCGGTCTTCGCGGTGCGGGAGGCCCTGTCGAGTTGCCTCTCAACCGACTCGAGATCGGCCAGCGCCAGCTCGGTGTTGATGGTCTCGATGTCGTCGAGCGGGTCGATGTTGCCCGCGACGTGTGTGACGTCGTCGTTTTCGAAACAGCGGACGACGTGCGCGATCGCATTGGTCTCGCGAATATTGGCCAGGAACTGGTTGCCGAGCCCCTCGCCCTTCGACGCACCGGCCACGAGGCCCGCGATGTCCACGAACTCCATCGTCGTCGGCAGGATTTTCTGCGGTTTAACAATACCGGCCAGAACATCGAGGCGCGGGTCGGGTACGGGGACGACGCCGACATTCGGCTCGATGGTGCAGAACGGGTAGTTCTCGGCAGCGATCTCGGCCGCGGTTAGTGCGTTAAACAGGGTCGATTTGCCGACGTTCGGCAGGCCGACGATGCCACAGGTAATTGCCATTCGATCTTACTCTTTAGTGTGTAGTGCTTTGGTGGCCGCATTCAGGCCGTCTTTCATCAACAAGGGCATGACAAGGATTGCTGAGGCGATGTTATCCTCGATCGCCCGCTCGACATCGGTGCCGGCGCGCTTGAGCACGTAGTTGGTCACCTGGTTCTTGTCGCCCGGGTGCCCGACGCCGAGGCGCAGGCGCACGAACTCGGCGCCGCAATGCCGGATGATATCCCTGAGGCCGTTGTGACCCCCATGGCCGCCGCCCTTTTTGAGCCGCACCGTGCCTGGTGGCAAGTCGATCTCGTCATGCGCGACGAGCAAATTGCCTGTGTCCATGCGGTAATAATCCATTAGGCCCCGGATCGGCCCGCCACTCAGATTCATATAGCTCTGCGGCTTGACCAGCCAGATCTCCTGGCCGCCAATATCGATCTTGCAGGTTTCGGCGTCGAACTTCTTCTCATAGCGAAAGTTGCCGCCGCACTTCGACGCCAGCGAATCAACAAACCAGAATCCCGCATTGTGCAGAGTGCGCTCGTATTTCTCCTCGGGGTTGCCAAGGCCGGCAATGATTCGGATGGCATTCGACATGTGCGATCTCGTTCTAAGGACGGCAATCTTAAACAAAAAGACCGCCGTATGGCGGTCTTTTCGCTGTAGCCGTAGGGTTGCTCAGTCGTCGTCGGATTCGTCGTCCGAAGCCTTGGGAGCTGCGTCGTCCGCTGCTGCCTTCCCGCCTTCTTCTTCGCCAACTTCGCCTTCGACTTCCTCTTCCTCGATCGGTGCTGCCTTGATGACATGGATCGAGACAATGCCCTGATCGTTTTCGGGACCCTGGGCCAATGCAGGAATTTCGACACCTTCCGGCAGCTTGATGTCGGAAAGACTCAGCATGTCGTCGAGTTCCAGCTTGGAGATGTCCACCTCGATGTACTCGGGCAGGTACCTCGGCAAACAGGCAACTTCGACGTCGTTCATCAGGTGCGACACGCTGCCACCACCCGTCTTGACGCCCGGAGCCAGTTCTTCACCCACAAAGTGCAGCGGGACGTTCATCCTGATTTCCACGTCATCAACGACGCGCTGAAAATCCATGTGCATGATGATCGGCTTGGATGGATGCCGCTGCAGGTCTTTCAGAATCGCGGCCTGACTCTTGTCGTTCACCTTGATGTTCAGGACGCTCGAGTAGAAGGATTCGTTACTAAGCTGATGAACAACCTTGTTATGGTCAAACGCCAGTGCCCGCGGCGGACGCCCGGCACCGTAGATGATTGCTGGAACCTTTCCTTCACGACGCAGGCGGCGGCTCGCACCCTTGCCCTGATCGTCCCGGAGTTCCGCAATCAGATCGAAATCGTCTTTCATGACTATTCTCCACTAATTACTTGATTTTGCTGGATTTATTCCAGACATTAAACGCGCGTGGATCGCGACCAAACCACGCAGGGGCGCGCATCATAACCGGGGTCAGACCCCTTTGCAATTCTAGTCGACGTAGAGGGAGCTGACGGATTCTTCGTCGGAGATGCGTCGCATGGTCTCGGCCAGCAGCTCGGCGGTTGATAGCTGGCGGATCTTGCTGCAGGCCTGGGCTTCCTCGTTGAGCGGGATGGTGTCGGTGACGACCACCTCGTCGAGGTTGGACTCGGTGATTCGGCTGACGGCCGGGCCGGACAATACGGGGTGGGTGATATAGGCCGCGACGCTGGCGGCGCCGTGTTTTTTGAGCGCGCCGGCCGCGTGGCAGAGAGTGCCGGCCGTGTCGACCATGTCATCGATCATGACGCAGTTCTTGCCCTTGACCGTGCCGATGATATTCATAACCTCGGACTGGTTCGCCTTGTCACGACGTTTGTCGATGATGACGAGATCGGCATCGCCAAGTCGTTTCGCAAGCGCCCGGGCGCGAACCACGCCGCCGACGTCTGGCGACACCACGACCATATCGTCGTACTTCTGCTTCCAGACGTCGCCGAGCAGCAATGGCGAGGCATAGACGTTGTCGACCGCGATATCGAAAAAACCCTGGATCTGGTCGGCATGCAGGTCGACGGTCAGAACGCGGTCGACGCCGGCGACACCGAACATTTTTGCAACGAGTTTGGCCGTGATGGGTACCCGCGACGAGCGCGGCCGCCGGTCCTGTCTGGCAAACCCGAAATACGGCACAACGGCCGTGGTCCGGGCCGCAGAAGCGCGCTTGACAGCATCCACCATCACCAGCAACTCCATCAGGTTTTCCGATGACGGCGGACAAGTCGGCTGGATGATGAAGGTCTCCCGACCGCGAATATTTTCGAGTATCTCGACGTTGATTTCGCCGTCCGAGAATCGCCCGACGTGAGCCCGGGCCAGCGGCAGTCTCAGGCATCGCGCGATGTCCTGTGCCAGTTGCGGATGTGCGTTGCCCGAAAATACCGCAGTTGATGCCAGGTCCACGTTGCCTCCTCGGCAGGAAAAATGGCTGGGGCGGCAGGATTCGAACCTGCGGTACACGGGATCAAAACCCGATGCCTTACCGCTTGGCTACGCCCCAATCAGGATGATGCAGAGTGAATTGGCCGTAGTGTGCTGTCACGCCCGTTCACTGTCAACGCTCGACCCCAAATTTGCCATAGTTGTTCCGTACGTATTTAACGTATTATACGTTGGAGGTAAAATACGCGTATTTTAACGTATTTTATAATGCGAACGTATTTTACGTTTCTCAGCAGCAACGTTTTAAATTCTGAAAAATAAATTAACAGCCTAGAATGTCAATAATTCTAGTAAAGGAACGGCGATATTTACATGTACCCGGTAAACCATGGTTGTTTGAGAAAATAAACGTTACTTTAATTACTTTAATTACTTTAAATTTAGATTTTTAATGAAATCAAACTAAATATCCAGCTGCTATAAGTACAGTTTTGTTGGCTGATAAGAACTACCATGTACTGAATTCAACGGCAAACTAAGGAGGGGTACTGGTGCAGTAATCAATTATAGCCGTCGAATTTTAAAGTATTTTAACGTATTTTATAAGTGGTACATTGTGAAAATGTTAAAAGAACAATACTAAGTATGCTGCAGGTTACCCGCTGGACATTAAAAAATACTCTTATGCGGGACCTTTAAAAAATAAAAACAATCTATTAAAAACAATGACATTAGTTAAGAATCAAGAAACTTTTATCAACAATGTATCCTACCCTCGTGCTTAGAACCTAGGTTTCCGTTTGTCTAAATGTTTCATAGTTTAGCGACAGGATTTAAAAAACATCGAAAATCGAGCGATTTTTTGGGGGGTGCCCTCATTCTTCCGTTCGCTACGTCAAAACCGTTAAAGCTTAATAAAAAATTTTAAAAGGAGGTCAATCTACGATGTTTCCTGGTTCAGAAACACCAATTAGTTTCTTTCCACACCTTGTGGTTCTTCAGATCACGTCGCTCCAAGAACGAGTTTATTTTATTTTGCGAAGATGTTATACGTCGGTGCTGCCCCCTGGTGATTAGATCAGAATCGGATTAGTCTACCGCCGGCGACGTATCAGGGGAATGTCCTAGGGGACAGTCCTAGGTCTAGTTTAATTTTTTTATTTATTTCTGCTCCGAAGTCGACAGTTTGACGTCAAGCCGGAAGAGGTCACGTGACACTAGCGTCACGTCACTCATATACAGCAAGAAATCATATGGCTACAAATGCACTCAAATATTCTGGAAAATTCGTAGAAACCAAGCTACGTAGGTCTAAGTGCGCTGTGGGTTTTCCAACTAATGGCAACATGGAGGTTACTTTTTAATATTTTGCTGAACAACGCACATCACTTTCCTGTCTGAAGTTCAGAGGGACATATCCTTTAGCGTGTTGACATTTATCTATGATGTCTACTCGTTTCTTTTTATTTCCTGATTTCAACGTGGCATGAGCTTGTTACGGCGTTCAACTGCAGTAGCGAGGGGCGACAGCATTTTGCCAATAACAGGAACTGTAACATTTCTTGCGCTGGCTACAATAGCGAAAGCGTCGGGTAGTAAACATTGTTATAGTACAATACGCATTAGTCCCGTATGCACAAGAGCATTGTTTGGCTGGGGGATTACCCGACGCTTGCTCTGTTATAGGCCGCATAATGACCGTCGGCTTATGTGCACAGTGCTAGAAAAAAACAGGACCTCATTCGCAGTATAGACGTGCAACGCCATTGCAACAGGAAACTGATACGACAAACGGTTTTTCTGCCTGTCGTTGCTGATCTTATGTGTCCATATTAAGTTGTTCTGTCGCCTGTTGTGTGCATTAGGCCTATGTGTGCGTGTGTGTGTGCGCGCGTCAGTGTTCAGTTGCATTCAGAAAGACTCTGCTATGAAGTGTATAAGACTTAAGATAATTTAGTCTGCAATATTCGTCAGCCATATTTTTGCTCATTATATTACAAAATTGCGATTTGGATCTACTAATGATAGATCCTTAGCAGCCTGTAACATGTGTAGCGTTGTTTAACTACATAATCTATCTGTGCGGCCCAATCAGCAAAAGAAACGTCTTGCAGGTACTTTTGAGCTGTTTATTCTTGCTGTTTTGTAGTTAGTAAAAGAATAGTTTATTGCAGAAGAATAAATAAGGATGCAACTTTTAACGCTGTCAACGACGAGAAACATTGCTTAAGGCACTGGTATCCACTAAACCTGGTATAGCCGAGTGCAGTACATGGACTTAACTAGACAACGCACATCAGTGAAATTGCGATCTGTGCCATTGACAGAAGGGTAGGAAAACCATTCGAAAAGTACTGATACATCTTGTTGCCGAATGCCAAATGCCAAATTAGTGGCCCCCATAATCGTTTTATGCCCAACTCTATCATACATGCCTTTTTTATCAAACCATTTGACACAATATCAAGCAGTTCGCTCGATAAAATTGGTCTTTATGCTGCCATAGGTTTATCGTTTAATTTTCAGCTAGAATTTCGAGATCTATATTGAAAAAGAGCGAAAAGGGAGAAGAAGTTAAAAAAAAGTTAACTGATATTTCTTATGTTTTTTGTAGTGAAGTTTTTTGCAATCAGCAACTATTAGTAGATCATGCAAGGCTGCAGAACAATCATTTTTTTTTTTTTTAGAGCGTGTGATTTTAACGCGTGTTGATTTTGAAAAGGAATCTATGTCTGTTTAGTTCAGATCAAGATGTATATCGCGCATCGAAGTCAACGTGATCCGACAGTTGAGAACGTTATCTCCGGGTTCCTTCGATCAGCATGTTCGCGTACCCCAAAGTGCGGCCTGCCTCACATCATGGACATACTGGCGATAGCTCTATCCGACGCCGATCCCGATAACGTATACCACCTGTCGGGAAGCGCCAGCGAATTCTACATCGAGATGCCACGTTCGTGTCTGGAGACGTAGATTTGATGAAAACATCACGAGCGGGAGGATACAATTCGGAGGAATATCGATCCATGTTGTCGCCAGCAGTGAGTACCAATTTCGCTGGCGCTTCCCGACAGGTGGTATACGTTATCGGGATCGGCGTCGGGCGGATAGAGCTATCGCCAGTATGTCCATGATGTGAGGCAGGCCGCACTTTGGGGTACGCGAACATGCTGATCGAAGGAACCCGGAGATAACGTTCTCAACTGTCGGATCACGTTGACTTCGATGCGCGATATACATCTTGATCTGAACTAAACAGACATAGATTCTTTTCAAAATCAACACGCGTCACCGTTCTGACTGTTCTGCAGCCTTGCTGACTACTAATAGTTGCTGATTGCTCACTACAAAAAAAAACATAAGAATATCAGTTAACTTTTTTTTAACTTTTCTTTGCTTCAATATAATCTCGAATTTAGCGAAATTAAACGATAACCATGCAGCATAAAACCAATTTTATCGACGAACTGCGCGTTGTGTCAAATGGTTTTGATAAAAAAGGCATGTATGATAGAGTTAGGCATAAAACATTATGGGGGCCACTAATTTGGCATTTAACATTCGGCAACAAGATGTATCGAATTTCGAATGGTTTTCCTGTTCTCTGTCAATGGCACAGACACAATTTCACTGATGTGCGTTATCTAGTAAGTCCATGTACTGCACTCGGCTATACCAGGTTTAGGTCGGATACCGTATCTTTAAGCAATGTTT